>NZ_LMSW01000012.1:364193-444945 GCF_001429645.1 Terrabacter sp. Soil810 | reverse complement strand
CCTTCAGGACGACCAGGCCCAACCCGCTTGGAATCAGCGGCACCACCCCCAAAGCCTACCGGACCAACCAGAGTGCTTCGGACGGGATCCGCAGCGTCTCGATGACTCGAGAGCCGCTCCGGACCTTCCGAAGCCTACCCGATCGACTCGAGTGCTTCGGACCTTCTCTCAGCCCCGGGACCGGCCTACTTCGCGTCGCGATCGCTCGCTCTGCGGTGGTGTCCGTTCCTCCCTGTCGGGCTGACGAAGAGAACATTAACCCGGCCTTCCGGAGAAACACAAATCCACCCTCCCGGATGACGCTGGAAGGACGCCGGAGGGGCGGATCTCGTTGTCTGCCAACAGGATCCGCCCCTCCGAGGCCCCATGGAAGGCCGTCCTCAGCCCGATCCGAGCCGCGATTCGAGCCCGATCCACGCTCCGCTCAGGCGCGTCGCGCCGCTGCCAGGTTGCGGCGGCCCCGCTTGATGACGGCGACCGTCCCGTGCAGGAAGTCGCCCTCCCCCAGCACCTGCTCCGGGTCGGTCAGCTTGACGTTGTTGAGCGAGGCACCGCCGTCGCCGATCGCCCGCCTCGCGCCGTTGCGGGAGTCGACGAGCCCGACCGCGACGAGTGCGTCGACGACCGACGTCCCGACCGACACCGGTGCACCCGGCAGCTCGGCCGTGGCGTCCCTCAACGTCGAGGCGTCGAGACCGGCGAGGTCGCCCTTGCCGAACAGCGCCTCGGAGGCGGCCTGGACCGCGGCCGTCGCGTCGGGACCGTGCACGAGGGTGGTGACGTCGGCAGCGAGCGCCTTCTGGGCGGCCCGGCGGAACGGCTCCTCGGCCACCTGCCGCTCCAGCTCGTGGATCTCCTCACGGGACCGGTCGGACAGGGCCTTGAGCATGCTGATGACCGAGGCGTCCTCCACGTTGAGGAAGTACTGGTAGAAGACGTACGGGCTCGTCATGTCGGCGCTCAGCCACACGGCGTTGCCCTCCGACTTGCCGAACTTGCGCCCCGTCGAGTCGACGAGCAGCGGCGTCGCGAGCGCGTGCACCGACCGGCCCTCGACGCGGTGCACGAGATCGACGCCGGCCGTGATGTTGCCCCACTGGTCGCTGCCGCCGATCTGCAGCGTGCACCCGCGGCTCCGGTAGAGCTCGAGGTAGTCGAGCGCCTGGAGCATCTGGTAGCTGAACTCGGTGTAGGAGATCCCCTGGTCGCTCTCGAGCCGCCGCGCCACCGCCTCCTTGCGGATCATCTGGTTGACGCGGAAGTGCCGGCCGACGTCACGCAGGAAGTCGAGGGCGCTCAACGGGGCCGTCCAGTCGAGGTTGTTGACGAGCACCGCCGCGTTCTCGCCCTCGAAGTCGAGCAGTGGCCCGACGAGCTGCTGGATGCGGCTCACCGCTGCCGCGATGGTGTCCTTGTCCTGCAGGACGCGCTCCGCGTCGGGCTTGGGGTCACCGATGAGTCCGGTCGACCCGCCGACGAGGCAGATGACGTGGTGACCCGCAGCCTGCATCCGCCGCATGACGGACAGCTGGACGAAGTTCCCGAAGTGCAGCGAGGGCGCGCTCGGGTCGAACCCGCAATACAGCGTGAGGGGTCCCTCAGCGAGTGCTTCGCGCAGCGCCGCCTCGTCGGTGGTCTGTGCCACCAGGCCGCGCCACTGCAGCTCGTCGAAGATGTCCGTCACGGGTATCGGTGTCCTCTCGTCCCGGTGGGCTCCCTGCCCACCCCGCACACAGCCTGCCGTATGCCGCCGCGCGCAGGCCACCGAGTACCACCCGGTCCCGCATGCCGGGCGTCAGGCTCGACGCCGCACGACACCGGCGCGGTATGCGGACACGCTCGGGTCACCGTCGACCCAGAAGCGCCAGGGGTATGCCGTGCCGTCGCCTCCGGGACCACTGACGCCGACGCGTGGGCCGACCCCGACCCGGGCGCGACGGACCGGGTCTCCCTCGGAGACGACGAGGTCGATGGGCTCCCCCACCGGCGGGCGGCAGAAGTCGAGCCCGGTGTGCTCCTTGGTCATCGCGAGCGCCTGGCCGAGCCGGCCCGGTCCACGCGCCCAGTCGCGCTCACGCACCGGCCCCCGTCGCGCCCGGACGAGGTCGTGGCCGGCCACCACCTCACCGGCCCGCACGAGCACCGCCGAGGCCGCCCCCTCCTCGCCCACCACGAGGTTGACGCACCAGTGGTGGCCGTAGGTGAAGTACACGTAGGTGAACCCGGGAGGCCCGAACATCGGCCGCGTGCGCGGCGTCTCGCCCCGGTAGGCGTGCGACCCGGGGTCGAGCTCACCGGCATACGCCTCGAGCTCGGTCAGGCGCAGCACGACGCCACCGAACGCCAGGTGCCGGCCGAGCAGGTCGGGGGCCACCTCCACCGACGGTCGCGCGAAGAACTCGCGAGGCAGTCGGGTGTCGTCGAGGCTCACCCTCGACACCGTAACGGCAGGGTCAGACGCCGGCCGACGCCCACACGCGCGCGTCGGCGAGACGGTCGCGAGCCGCTGCGAGCTGCTCGGTGACGCGGACCGGGGCGGTGCCACCGAGGGCGTCGCGCGACGCGAGCGACCCCTCGACGGACAGCACCGAGCGCACCTCGGGCGTCAGGTGCTCGCTGATCCGGGCGAAGTCCTCGTCGCTGAGGTCCCACAGCTCGATACCGCGCGGCTCGCACTCGCGCACGCAGGCGCCGGCGACCTCGTGGGCCTTGCGGAACGGGACCCCCTGCCGCACGAGCCACTCGGCGATGTCGGTGGCCAGCGCGAAACCCTGCGGCGCGAGCGACTCGAGCCGCTCGGTGTTGAACGTCAAGGTGTCGACCATCCCCGAGAAGGCGGGCAGGAGGACCTCGAGCGTGTCGACCGCGTCGAAGACCGGCTCCTTGTCCTCCTGCAGGTCACGGTTGTAGGCGAGCGGCAGCGCCTTGAGCGTCGTCAGCAGGCCCGCGAGGTCTCCCACGAGACGACCGGCCTTGCCGCGCGCGAGCTCGGCGACGTCCGGGTTCTTCTTCTGCGGCATGATGCTCGACCCGGTCGAGTACGAGTCGTGCAGCGTGACGAAGGAGAACTCCTTCGTGGCCCACAGGACGACCTCCTCGGCGAGCCGGGAGATGTCGACGGCCGTCATGGCCGACACGAACGAGAACTCGGCCACGAAGTCGCGTGAGGCAGTGCCGTCGATCGAGTTCTCGACCGCGTGGGCGAACCCGAGGTCGTGGGCCACGGCCTCCGGGTCGAGTCCGAGGGAGGAGCCGGCGAGGGCGCCGGAGCCGTAGGGCGAGGCATCGGCCCGGACGTCCCAGTCGCGCAGCCGGTCGACGTCGCGCAGCAGCGCCCAGGCGTGGGCGAGCAGGTGGTGGGACAGGAGCACGGGCTGGGCGTGCTGCAGGTGCGTGCGCCCGGGCATCGCGACGCCGAGGTGCCGGTCGGCCTGCGCCACGAGGGCGTCGACGACGTCGAGCACGAGGCCTCCGACGACGCGCGCGTGCTCGCGCAGGTACATGCGGAAGAGGGTCGCCACCTGGTCGTTGCGGGACCGGCCGGCGCGCAGTCGGCCGCCGACGTCGGTGCCCACGCGCTCGATGAGGCCGCGCTCGAGCGCGGTGTGGACGTCCTCGTCGTCCTCGGCGGGCAGGAAGGCGCCGGAGAGGACGTCGGCCTCGAGCCGGTCCAGGCCCGAGAGCATCTGCGCCAGGTGCTCGTCGGAGAGCAGCCCCGCGGAGTGGAGCACGCGGGCGTGGGCGCGCGACCCCGCGATGTCGTGCGGGGCGAGGCGCCAGTCGAAGTGGGTGCTCTTCGACAGGGCCGCCAGCGCCTGGTCGGGACCGCCGGCGAAGCGTCCGCCCCACAGGCTCACGCGGGCGGCCGGGGTGCCCTGCGCGCCCTCCGTGCCGTCGGTGGCGCTCGTGCGGGTGGGGTCGGTCATCGCGTGGTCTCCTCGTGGGGTCGGGCTTGGTGGATGTCGGTCGTCGACGAGGCGCCGGGCGGTGCTCAGTCTCGCGTGCCTGCGAGCGACTGGAGGCGTTCGGCCACCGCGGCAGCCTGCTCGACGCTCCCGGTGACGAGCAGGATCGTGTCGTCTCCGGCGATGGTGCCGACCACCTCGGGGTCTCGGGTCTGGTCGATGGCCGAGGCGAGGTAGTTGGCCGCGCCCGGCGGGGTGCGCAGCACGACGAGGTTGACGGCGGCCGCGGCCGATACGAGCAGCTCTTCGCACGTGCGTCGCAGGCGGGCCGAGGCGGCGTCGCCGATGGACCCGACGGCGGCGACCTCGCCGCCCTCCCCCGGGACGGCATACACGAGCGAGCGGCCGCGACGGACCTTGACGGCGCCGAGCTCGACGAGGTCGCGTGACAGGGTCGCCTGGGTCACCTCGGTGCCCTCGGCGACGAGCAGGTCGGACAGCTCGCCCTGGCTGTGCACCTCGTGCGCGCCGAGCAGCTCGACGATGCGGCGCTGGCGGTGGGTGCGGCTCACGGCGCCGCCTCCCCCGCAGCACGGGCCGCCTCGAGGATCGACGGAAGGGCGTCGAGGAAGCCCTGCAGCTGCTCCTCGGAGATGACGAGCGGGGGCGCCAGACGCAGGGCGGTCGGGGTCACCGCGTTGACGATGAAGCCCGCGTCGCGGGCGGCCACCATGACGGCGGCCGACGGTATGCCGTCCAGCTCGATCGCGCGGAGCAGGCCCCGTCCGCGCGTACCCGCCACGCCCTCGATCCGGACGTCGTCGAGCAGCGCGGCGACGCGCCGGACGTGCTCGAGCAGGTGGTCACGCTCGATGGTGTCGAGGACCGCGAGACCCGCCGCGCATGCGAGCGGGTTGCCGCCGAAGGTCGTGCCGTGCTGGCCCGTGGTGAGGAGCGCGGTGACGTCGGGGCCGAACGTGACGAGCGCGCCGATCGGGACGCCGCCGCCGAGGCCCTTGGCCAGCGTCATGGCATCCGGGACGATGCCCGACGCCTGGTGCGCGAACCAGTCGCCGGTGCGACCGATGCCGGTCTGGATCTCGTCGACGACGAGCAGGGCGCCGTGGACGGACGTCAGCTCGCGGGCGAGACGTAGGTAGTCGACCGACAGCTCGCGCACGCCGGCCTCACCCTGGACCGGCTCGAGGAAGACCGCCGCCGTCGCGTCGTCGACGGCCGCTGTCAACGCCTCGGCGTCACCGGGCGGGACGAAGACGACCTCGGGGATGAGCGGCTCGAACGGCTCGCGGTAGGCCGCCTTGTGGGTCAGGGCGAGGGCCCCCGTCGACCGGCCGTGGAACGACCCCTCGAGCGCGATGATCCGGGTGCGACCCGTTCGTCGGGAGAGCTTGATCGCGGCCTCGGTTGCCTCGGTGCCGGAGTTGGCGAAGAAGACGCCCGACCCCTCGGGGGCGTCGGCGACGGCGAGGATGCGCTCGGCGAGGGCGATGGCCGGCTCGGACGTGAAGAAGTTGGACACGTGGATGGCCGACTCGGCCTGCTTCGTCACGGCCTGCACGAGCGCCGGGTGCCCGTGCCCGAGGGCGTTGACGGCGATGCCGGAGAGCAGGTCGAGGTAGCGCTTGCCGTCGACGTCGGTGACCCAGCAGCCGTCACCCGAGGCGAGGACGAGCTGGGGCGTGCCGAAGACCTGCACCATCGAGCCGGCATAACGGCCGAGCAGGTCGCTCCCTGCGGTCATGACTCCTCCTCGGTCGTGCCGACGGTGCTGGGCGCATCGGATGCATCAGGTGCGTCAGGTGTCGCGGACGCACGTGGCCTCGTGGGCTCGGAACCCGTGATGTCGGGCAGGACCATGGTGCCGATCCCCTCGTCGGTGAAGATCTCGAGCAGGATCGAGTGCGGCTTCCGGCCGTCGACGACGTGCGTCTGCGGCACGCCCCCCTCGACCGCGCGGATGCAGGCCTCGAGCTTGGGCACCATCCCGTGGTCGACGCGCGAGAGCAGCTCTCGCGCGGCGCTGACGGTGATGGTCGAGAGCAGCGAGCCGCGGTCGGGCCAGTCGGCGTAGATGCCCTCGACGTCGGTGAGGACGACGAGCTTCTCGGCGCCGAGGGCCACGGCGATCGCGGCGGCCGCTGTGTCGGCGTTGACGTTGAGCACCTGGCCGTCGACGTCGAGGTCGGGTGCGACGGTGGAGACGACCGGCACGCGACCGGCGTCGAGGATGTCGATGATCGCCGACGGGTTGACCGACTCGACGTCACCGACGAGGCCGAGGTCGACCTCCTCGCCGTCGACGACGGTGCCGCGACGGCGCGCGCCGAGCAGGGCGGCGTCCTCGCCCGAGAGTCCCACGGCGATCGGTCCGTGCTGGTTGAGCAGGCCGACGAGCTCGCGTCCGACCTGGCCCGTCAGGACCATCCGCACGACGTCCATGACCTCGGGCGTCGTGACGCGCAGACCGCCCTTGAACTCGCTCTCGAGCCCGACCCTCTCGAGCATCGCCTTGATCTGCGGACCCCCGCCGTGGACGACGACGGGGCGCAGGCCGGCGTACCGGAGGAAGGCGATGTCCTCGGCGAAGGCGGCCTTGAGCTCGTCGTCGACCATGGCGTTGCCGCCGTACTTGACGACGACGAGGGCGCCGCGGAAGCGCTCGAGCCACGGCAGCGCCTCGACGAGGGTGGCGGCCTTGCCCGCGGCCACCCGGATCGCGGCGGCGTCGATGAGGCCACGCAGGTCGGCGGGCTGGTCGGGACGGGTGCTGACGCTGCTCATGTGCTGTAGGCCGAGTTCTCGTGGACGTAGTCGTGGGTCAGGTCGTTGGTCCAGATCGTGGCGGCCTCCGGGCCTGCGTGCAGGTCGACGACGACGTGCACCTCACGCGGGGCGAGGTCGACGAGGGTGCGGTCCTCGCCGACCCCACCGGCCCGGCACACCTGGACGCCGTTCATCGTCACGTCGAGCGTCGCCGGGTCGAAGACGGCCTTCGTCGTGCCGACGGCCGCGAGCACGCGTCCCCAGTTGGGGTCGTTGCCGAAGACGGCGCACTTGAAGAGGTTGTTGCGCGCCACCGACCGCGCCACCTCCAGCGCGTCGTCCACGCTCGCCGCGCCGACGACCTCGATGGCGATGTCGTGTGCCGCACCCTCGGCGTCGGCGATGAGCTGACGGGCGAGGTCGGAGCAGACGGCGGTCAGGCCGTCGGTGAGGTCGCTCTCGTCGACGACCACGCCCGACGCGCCCGACGCGAGCACGACGACGGTGTCGTTGGTCGACATGCAGGCGTCGGAGTCGATGCGGTCGAACGAGACGGCCGTCGCGGCGCGTAGGGCGGCGTCGAGCTCGTCGGGGTCGACGACGGCGTCGGTCGTGACGACGACGAGCATCGTCGCGAGCGCCGGCGCCAGCATCCCCGCGCCCTTGGCCATGCCGGACACCGACCAGCCAGCGCCGAGGTGGGTGGACACCTTGTGCACGGTGTCGGTCGTCTTGATCGCGACGGCGGCCGCCTCGTGGCCCTCCGGCGACAGGGCGCTGGCGGCGGCGTCGACGCCGGCCGTGACCTTGTCCATCGGGAGCAGCTCGCCGATGAGCCCGGTCGAGCACACGACGACGTCACCCGCCGAGATGCCGAGCGTCGTCGCGACGTGCTCGGCGGTGCGATGGGTGTCGAGGAAGCCCTGGGCGCCGGTGCACGCGTTGGCGCCCCCAGAGTTGAGGACGACGGCGTCGACCCGCCCGTCGACGACCACCTGGCGCGACCACGTGACGGGCGCCGCCTCGACGCGGTTGCTCGTGAAGACGGCCGCGGCGTGGTGGTCGGGACCGTCGTTGACGACCAGCGCGAGGTCGGGTGTGCCGCTCGCCTTGAGCCCGGCGGTGACGCCGGCGGCGCGGAAGCCCGCGGGAAGCCGGACGGACGGGGTGCCACTCACGGTGCGACTCCTGCGATCGGGAGGCCGAGGGTCTCCTCGAGACCCAGGGCGAGGTTGGCGCACTGGACGGCGGCGCCGGCGGTGCCCTTGGTGAGGTTGTCGATGGCCGAGACGACGACGACCCGACCGAGCCGCTCGTCGACGGCCACCTGCAGCTGGACGTGGTTGCTGCCCACGACCGAGCCCGTGGCGGGCCATGAGCCCTCCGGCAGGAGGTGGACGAAGGGCTCGTCGGCGTAGGCAGACTCCCAGGCCGCTCGCACGGCGGCAGGGTCGACGCCGGGCCGGAGGCGCGCCGTGCAGGTCGCGAGGATGCCGCGCGGCATCGGGGCGAGCGTAGGGGTGAACGAGACGGTGACGGACTCGCCGGCCGCGCGGGACAGGTTCTGCTCGATCTCCGGGGTGTGTCGGTGCACGCCGCCGACCCCGTAGGGCGACATGGAGCCCATGACCTCGCTGCCGAGCAGGTGCGGCTTGAGCGACCTGCCCGCGCCGGACGTGCCGGACGCCGCGACGACGACGACGTCGTCTGCCTCGAGCAGACCCGCGGCGAAGCCCGGGGCCAGCGCGAGGGAGATGCCGGTCGGATAGCAGCCCGGCACGGCGATACGGCTCTTGCCGGCGAGGCGGTCGCGCTGCACGGTGCCCGCCGGCCCGGGGAGCTCGGGGAGCCCGTAGGGCCACGACCCGGCATACGCGGTGTCGTAGAAGCTCGTCCAGGCCGTCTCGGACTCGAGGCGGAAGTCCGCCCCGCAGTCGATCACGACGACCGAGTCGGGCAGCTGGGCGGCGAGGGCACCCGAGTGGCCGTGCGGCAGCGCGAGGAAGACGACGTCATGGCCGGACAGCGTCTCGAGGCTGGTCGCCTCGAGCACGCGGTCCGCGAGGGGGACCAGGTGCGGGTGGACGCCCCCGAGTCGTTCACCCGCACTGCTGGCCGCCGTGACGGCGCCGACCTCGAACTGCGGATGGGCGAGCAGCAGCCGGAGGATCTCTCCGCCGGCGTAGCCGCTCGCCCCCGCTACTGCTGCCCTGATCACGATGCATGACTATACACGCTCATGCATATTCGTGCATTCAGGGTCTCAGCGCTGCACGGCCCCCGTCGCCGACGTCGCCGACGCGACCGCCGCGTCGCGGAAGCCGTTGACCTCGTCGGTCGTCAGGGTCCGGTCGGGCGCCCGGAAGGTGAGGCGGTAGGCGAGGGACCGGTGGTCGGACTCGATGCGCTCGCCCTCGTAGACGTCGAAGAGGACGACCGACTCGAGCCAGTCCCCCGCGCCGGAGCGCAGGGCGGCCTCCACGTCGGCGGCCGCGACGTCGGACGCCACGAGCAGGGCGATGTCGGTCATCGCCGGCGGGAACGTCGAGAACGGACGGGCCTGGACCGGCTCGGCGCTGGCCACGACGAGCACGTCGACATCGAACTCGGCGGCCACGGTGCGGGCGGGCAGGTCGAGCGCCGCAACCACCTTGGGGTGCAGCTCGCCCGCGTGACCCACGAGCGTGCCGTCGGCGAGGGAGATGCGTGCGCAGCGGCCGGGGTGCCACGGAGCGTGTCCGGGGTCGTTCGCGACGACCACCGGCACCGCGAGCGCGGCCGCGACGGTCTGCACCGCGGCGACCATGTCGCTCCAGTCGGCGGCGCGGCCGGGGCCCCACCACCCGGCCTGCTCCGCCTGCCCCGTCGCGAGGATGCCCGCACGACGCGGCTGGGCGGGGACGGCGGCATACAGCTCTTCGAGCGTCTCGGCGTCGGGACGGGTGGCGACGCCGGGGACCGGTGCGGTGCCGACGGCGCCGCCCGGACGGAAGACGAGACCGAGCTCGTAGATCGCGACGTCCTTGCGGCCGCGCGCGACGTTGCGCCGCAGCGTGTCCACGAGGCTCGCGAGGATCGACGTGCGCAGGAGCGGCCGCTCCTCCGACAGCGGGTTGGCGAGCCGGACGGCGTGGCGGCGGTCGTCGTCGGCCGCCAGCATCAGCTGGTCGGCGAGCTCCTCGGACACGAACGGGTAGCTGAGGACCTCCGTGAGACCGGCACCGGCCAGCGCGTCCGCGACGACCCGGCGGGCCTTCTGGCCATGGGTCAGCCCACGGCCGTCGCTCGGCGTCGGGGTGATCGACGGGATGTTGTTGTAGCCGTCGATCCGGGCGACCTCCTCCGCGTAGTCGGGGGCGTCGACCAGGTCGGGTCGCCACGACGGAGGCGTCACGAGGACGTGGGTCTCGTCGGTGCCCTCGCCGGACTCCTCGACGACGCAGCCGAGGTCGCGCAGGATGCCCACGACCCGCTCGCGCGGGTAGTCGACGCCCACGATGCGCGCGGGCTCCGTGACGTCGAGGAGGTATGCCGTCCGGTCCGTCGTGCGGTCGACGTCGGTGACGGCGTCGTCGACGGTGCCCCCACCGTGCTCGACGAGCAGGTCGACGGCGAGCTGCGCCGCTGCGGCGGTCACCCGGGGGTCGACGCCACGCTCGAAGCGCTTGGACGCCTCGGTGATGAGGCGGTGACGCCGGGACGAGCGGGCGACGGTCGTGGGGTCGAAGTGGGCGGCCTCGATGAGCACGTCGGTCGTCGTGTCGGACACCTCCGAGGAGGCGCCACCCATGACCCCGGCGATCGCCAACGCCTGCTCGCCGCCGTCGGTGATGAGCAGGTCCTCCGGCGACAGCGTGCGCTCGACGTCGTCGAGGGTCGTCAGCGTCTCGCCGGCGCGGGCACGGCGCACGACGATCGAGCCGGAGAGCGTGTCGACGTCGAAGGCGTGGAGCGGCTGCCCGACGGCGAGCATGACGTAGTTGGTCACGTCGACGGCGAGCGAGATGGGACGCATGCCCATCTGGGTCAGGCGCTTGCCCATCCACGCCGGCGACAGCCGCGTCGGGTCGATGCCCCGCACGATCCGGGCGACGTAGCGGTCACACCCCTCGTTGCCGTCGATCGGCGAGTGGTCCTTGAGCTCCACGGCGTAGCCGCCGGCCCCGGGGCGAGGCGTCGCCACGTCGGCCGGGTCGCGGTAGCCGCCCTCGGGGCTGCCCTGCGCGTGCCAGTACTCGCGAGCCAGGCCGCGGACCGAGAAGCAGTAGCCCCGGTCAGGGGTCACGTTGGTCTCGACGGTCTCCTCGCCGAGGCCGAGGAGCGCGATGGCGTCGTCGCCCGGCTGGAGGGTCGCCGCCTTCTCCTCACCGAGCAGACGGCTGAGCACGATGATGCCCTCGTGGTCATGACCGAGGCCGATCTCGTCCTCGGCGCAGATCATGCCGTTGGAGACGTGGCCGTACGTCTTGCGCGCGGCGATCTCGAAGCCCCCGGGCAGCACGGCACCGGGCAGCACGCAGACCACGAGGTCGCCGACCTCGAAGTTGTGGGCACCGCAGACGATCTCCTGGTGCTTGCCCTCGGTCAGCATCTGGCCGTTCCGGCCCACATCGACGGTGCACCAGCGGATCGTCTTGCCATTCTTCTGCGGCTCGAGCTCGAACGACAGGACGCGGCCGACGACGAGCGGACCCGTGATGTCGCCACCGTGGAGGTCCTCCTCCTCGAGACCCACGCGGACGAGGCTGGCGGCCACGTCGGCACCCCGGGCCCCGGGCGCGAGGTCGGTGTACTCGGCGAGCCAGCTGAGCGGCATACGCATGTCAGACCCCCATCCCGAACTGCTGCGAGAAGCGGACGTCGCCCTCGACGATGTCGTGCATCCCCTGCACCCCGTGGCGCAGCTGGAGCGCCCGCTCGATCCCGAGCCCGAACGCGAAGCCGGAGTAGACGTCGGGGTCGATCCCGCACGTGCGCAGCACCTTGCGGTTGACCATGCCGGAGCCGCCGAGCTCGATCCAGCCCGAACCGCCGCACGTGCGGCACGGCTCGGCGCTGCCCCAGGTCTCCTCGCCGTGGCAGGCGAAGCAGAGGAAGTCGGTCTCCATGCTCGGCTCGGTGAACGGGAAGTAGTTCGCGCGGACGCGGGTGCGCGTCTCCTCGCCGAACATGATGCGCACGAACGCGTCGAGCGCGCCGCGCAGGTGGGCCATCGTCAGGTCCTTGTCGATGGCGAGGCACTCGATCTGGTGGAAGACGGGCGTGTGCGTCGCGTCGAGGTCGTCGGTGCGGAACACCTTGCCTGGAGCCACGACGTAGATCGGCGGCTCCTTCTCGAGCATGGTCCGGATCTGGACGGGTGACGTCTGCGTGCGCAGCACGAGTCCGGAGTCGACCGGGTCGAGGAAGAAGGTGTCCTGCATCTGCCGGGCGGGGTGGTCGGGGCCGAGGTTGAGGGCGTCGAAGTTGAGCCACTCGCTCTCGAGCTCCGGCCCCTCGGCGACCTCCCAGCCCATGCCGACGAAGGCGTCGACGAGGCGCTGGGCGACGAGCTCGATCGGGTGGCGGGAGCCCGGCTCACGACGCAGGGCCGGGACGGTGACGTCGACGCGCTCGTCGACGAGGATGCGCTCGTCGCGCTCGGCCTCGAGCTCGGCCTGCCGGGCGGCGAGGGCCTGGCCGACCCGGCCGCGGGCCTGGCCGACGCGCTTGCCGGCCTCGGCCTTGGCGCTCGGCGGCAGCGCGCCGATCTCGCGGTTGGCCAGGGCCAGCGGGCTCTTCTCCCCCTGGTGCGCGATGCGCGCGGCCTTGAGGTCGTCGAGGGACGACGCCGCGGTGATCGCGGAGATGGCGTCCTGCACCGCTGCGTCGACGTTCGCCGGGTCGAGCGCGGAGACCTCGACCGGGTCGTAGTTCGTGTTGGGTCCGGACATCGGCGTGCGTTCGCTGCTCTCGCTCGGGTTCACGGGTGGCTGTTCGTGCGGGTGCCCAGTCTAGGGGCGGCGTCGAGCCGGTTTGCCGGGCCATCCGCCCAGCGGAGGGTCAGCTGCCGACGACGTCGGGCAGGCCCGCCGGAAGTGTCACGACGAAGCGGGCGCCGCCTGAGTCGTTGTCGCCCACGAGGACCGAGCCGCCGTGGGCCTCGACGAGGCCCCGGACGACGTAGAGGCCGAGCCCGGTGCTTGCGTTGGAGGGGCCGTGCCAGAAGCGACCGAAGATCTTCTCGCGGTCGGACGGGGGTATGCCGTCCCCCTCGTCGTCGACCTCGACGACCACCGACTCGGGTGCCTCCCCGAGCGCGCCACCACGGTCCAGGGTCACCGTGACCTTGCCGGCGCCGTGCAGCAGGCCGTTCTCGATGAGGTTGAAGAAGATCTGCTCGAGCCGGTCGGTGTCGGCCCACATCTCCGGCAGCCCGTCGGCGCGGGCGGCCTCACCGAGTCCGAGCTGGACGACTCCGGACGAGCGCCCGAGCTCGTAGCGCACGACGTGCATCGTGAGCAGCGCGTGCAGGTCGACGGGTCCCCGCCTCAGGTTGAGGCTGTCGGAGTCGAGGCGCGAGATGTCGAGCAGCTCGGTGATCAGGCGCGTGAGGCGGGTCGCGTCGGCCTCGATCGTCTCGATCATGAGGCGCTTCTGCTCGTCGGTGAAGCGGTCCCAGCGACGCAGGAGGCTGCTCGTGAAGCCGGTCACCGACGTGAGGGGGGCGCGCAGCTCGTGCGCCACGGTCGACAGGACCGTCGCCTGGTCGCGCTCGGCACGCTGCCGCGCCTCGGCGTCACGCAGCCCGAGCATGACCCGCTCGACGGGGCCGCCCGGCTCGGACCGCACGTAGCGCGCGGTGACGAGGACGTCCTGGCCCTTCGGCGCGACGAGGAGCTTCTCCTTGTGGCCGGCGCGGGTCGCCAGGCCGTTCCAGGGGTCCGTGTGCGCCCACCAGTCCCGGCCGTACTTGTCGGTGAAGGGCAGGCCCTCGTGCAGCGTGCGGCCGACGACGTCGTCGTGGTCGCAGTCGAGGATGCGGAGCGCCTCGGCGTTGGCGAACCGGATGCGCTGGTCGCCGCCGACCACGACGAGCCCGTCGGGGAGCAGCTCTCCCATCATGGCGACCGGTGCCATCGCGGACGCCGATCCGGGCAGCTGCGCACCGAGCCCGTCGACGGAGGTCATGGCCCGAGGATAGTCACGGGCACGGCAGGAGGGCTCGGTCAGCGGCTCGTGCGGCGTGACTCGGCGGAGGCGTAGAGACAGATCGTCGCGGCCATGGCGAGGTTGAGCGACTCCGCATGACCGTGGATGGGCACACGGACGACGTCGTCACAGGCGTCGCGCACCTCCTGCGGGAGACCCCATGCCTCGTTGCCCATGACCCACGCGTGCGCACCGGTCAGGTCGGCGTCGTGGAGCAGCGTCGTCCCCGCGCCGTCGGCGGCCAGCAGCCTCACCCCGTGCTGGCGCAGCGCCTCGAGGATCTCGGGGACGGATGCACCGAGGCTCACCGGCAGGTGCCAGAGCGAGCCGACGGTCGACCGGACGACCTTGCTGTTGTAGACGTCGACGCTCGCGTCGCTGACGATGACGGCGTCAGCCCCGGCCGCGTCGGCACCCCGGATCACCGTGCCGGCGTTCCCGGGGTCGCGGACGTTCGTCAGGACACACACGAGCGCGTCGGGCGGAAGGTCCGCGAGGACGTCCTGCAGCGGCACGTCGAGGACCCGGCACACGGCAGCGATCCCCTGCGGGGACTCCGTGTCACACATCGCGGCGAGGACCTCGGGCGTCACCTCGTGCACCCACAGCTGCGCGCCGCGGGCCGACTCGACGATGGCGGGATGACGGTCCGCAGCCTCGGGCGTGACGTAGACGTCGCGGACGAGCTCTGGCCGGAACGCGACCGCCTCGCGGACCGCCTGGGGCCCCTCGGCGAGGAACTCACCCGTGCGCGAACGCACCGAGCGCCGGGACAGCGCCCGTACCGCCTTGACCCGATCGGATCGGGGGTTGGTCAGCACGGGGGCGTCCCGGCGCTCGAGATGCGTGTGTGTCGTCGGACGACGTCGCTCAGGCGGCGTCGCCGGCGACCTTCGCCTCGGCTGCGTTGACAGCGGCCGGGACGTTGGCGCGGGAGAGCTCCACGAGCGCGGCGAAGGCCGGCGCGTCGTTGACGGCGAGGTCCGCGAGGATCTTGCGGTCGACCTCGACACCGGCGGCCTTGAGGCCCTGCATGAACCGGTTGTAGGTCATGCCGTTGGCGCGGGCCGCAGCGTTGATGCGCTGGATCCAGAGGCGACGGAAGTCACCCTTCTTGGCGCGACGGTCACGGTAGGCGTAACCCAGCGAGTGGGTCACCTGCTCCTTGGCCTTGCGGTAGAGGCGCGACCGCTGTCCGCGGTAGCCGCTGGCGCGCTCGAGAACGACTCGACGCTTCTTCTGGGCGTTGACCGCCCGCTTCACGCGTGCCACGTGAATACTCCTTCTCTGCTTGACGCAGTGCTTGCTGCTGCTGGCTTACCGGAGACCCGGCTGCTCAGCGAATCGCTGATGGGTGGGGGTCCCGGCTCACTTGCCGAGGAGCTTCTTGGCCTTCTTGGCGTCCGGCTTGGCGAGCTCGACGTCGTTCGCGATGGAACGCATCTTCTTGCTCGACTTGTGCTCGAGCAGGTGGCGACCGCCGGCCTGCTCGCGCATGACCTTGCCGGTGCCCGTGAGGCGGAAACGCTTCTTCGCACCGCTGTGCGTCTTCATCTTCGGCATGGGGGCCGATCTCCTTCGTGTTGCGTGCGTCAGTGGACGCACGTGGTGTGTCGTGCCGGGGGCTCTCGCCTCCGGCGGGTCACCGCCCGCCGATCACTCGGCGGCGGCGGTGGCCTCGTCGGTCTGCGGGGCCTGGGCCTCCGGCTGCTCGCCGGACGCGGCCTGCTCGGCAGCAGGGCGCTGGTCGTGCTGCTCGCGGGAGCGACGCTGCTCGGCCTTGGCCTCCGCCTTCTTCTTGGTCGGGCCGATCACCATGATCATGTTGCGGCCGTCCTGCTTCGGGGCCGACTCGACGAAGCCGAGCTCGGCGATGTCCTCGGCGAGGCGCTCGAGCAGACGGCGGCCGAGCTCGGGTCGCGACTGCTCGCGACCGCGGAACATGATCGTCACCTTGACCTTGTCACCCGCCTTGAGGAACCGCTCGACGTGGCCCTTCTTGGTGCCGTAGTCGTGCGGGTCGATCTTCGGACGGAGCTTGATCTCCTTGATGACCGTGTTGACCTGGTTCTTGCGCGCTTCCCGTGCCTTCATGGCGGCTTCGTACTTGAACTTGCCGAAGTCCATGAGCTTGGCGACCGGCGGCTTGGCCATGGGGGCCACCTCGACGAGGTCGAGGTTCGCCTCCTCGGCCAGACGCAGCGCGTCCTCGACGCGGACGATGCCGACCTGCTCGCCGTTGGGGCCAACCAAGCGCACTTCCGGGACCCGGATGCGCTCGTTGATGCGAGGCTCGCTGATGTGGTGCTCCTAAGTTCGATGAATGGTGTGACCAGACGGGGTGGTGCCTGTCCTGCTGCGACCACAACGAGAAAAGGGCTCCCCGTGTATGCACGAGGAGCCCAAGGGTCGCGTATGCCGGACGGTCGCCGTCGCGTCACACGGCTCGACGCGTGCGCCGCGGACGGCACCCGGTCGAGCAGACCTTGACCCGGCGACCGTGAGGTCGACGCGGGTGGAAGCGAGCTTCTCTTGCACGTCGTCACCGCCTCCGCCGGAGCGGAAGCATGGGTGACGGCTGGTCAGTGCTCCATGCTAGCAGCCGCGACGCCGTGCTCCGAATCGGTGGCGGCCGCCCGGGCGGTCGCCCTCCGGCTCGTGCGCGAGCCGACGAGCCCGGCGGCGGCGACGAGGACCCCGAGGGCCGACACGACGATGAACCCCCACTGCCAGCCACCCTGGTCGATCGCGAACCCGGCCACGGGGGCACCGACGGCCGAGCCCGCAGTCATGGCCGAGCCGTGCCACCCCATCATCTCTCCGCGGAACCGCTCGGGCACGTGACGGCTCAGCTGCTCGACCGTGGCCGTGATGGTCGGGGCGCAGAGGAAGCCGGAGACGGTGACGAGAACGGCGAAGCTGGGCACCCCGACCGCGAGCGCGACGGGGGCCGTGGTGGCCGCGAGGCCGCCGAGCAGCCAGAACACCGAGAAGGAGCGGTGCCAGGCGCCGTAGACGATGCCGCCGACGAGCGACCCGGCACCCCAGAGCGCGAGGACCCACCCGATCGAGCCGGTGGCCTCGAAGGACCGCAGGGCGGCGACGATGGACACGTCGGTGCCGCTGAGGACGAGCGTCGAGCAGGCGGCGGCGAGGTAGACGGCCGCGACGGGGACGGTGATGAAGCCGCGGATCGCACGGCTGGGTGCGGCGTCGCCCGGGACGGCCGGCGCCGCGATCGCCTCGGCCCGGGCGGCCTCACCGTGCTCGTCGCCGGCGACCGGATCGCCAGCCGACTCTCCATCGGCGTCACCCTCGCCGGGGTCCGACGTCAGCCTGGGGTTGACGACCCACAGCACGAATCCCGCTGCGACGGAGGTGAGCTCGCACACGAGCAGGGCCCAGGCCGTGTCCCATGACGTCGCGAGCCAGACGCCGATGGCGGGACCGGCCATGAACGACAGCTCGGTCGCCGACGAGTCGAGGGAGAGGGCCGTGCGGCGCTGCTCGCTCGGCACCGAGCGGATGATGACCTGCCGCAGGATCGAGAAGGTCGGGACGACGAAGAGCCCTGCGAGCGCCGCGAACCCGATGAGCGGTGCATAGCCCACCCAGGGGGCGATCGACCAGCACACGACCTGCACGACGAGCGAGGGGCCGACCGTGCGGCGCAGGCCGATGCGGTCGAGCAGCCGGCCGCGCCACGGGCCCGAGACGGCGACGGCGACGGTCGACGCCGCCGTGACCAGGCCGGCCGCGCCGTAGCTGCGCCCGAGCGTGGACACGACGTGGAGGGTGAGGATCACGCCGCCCGCCCACATGGGGACGCGGATGAGGAAGCCGAGCAGCAGCGCAGTGCGCGTGTCCCGGTTGGCCAGCACCGGCCGGTAGGCCCCCAGATCCATGGCGCCAGCCTGTCATCCCCCACCGACGGTGCGCACGCGGGTTTGCCGGCTCGACCGGGGGCGTGGCAGGCGGCATACGCCCGGGGTCTTGTGAGCGTTGGGAGACAGGTGAAGGGTGGGGGCATGGCAAAGACGCCCGGCAGATCAGATCTTCCTGCGGCCCCCAACCCCGCCTCGCCGCAGGACATCCGCAACGTCGTGCTGGTCGGACCCGGCGGGGCCGGAAAGACCGCACTCTTCGAGGCGCTCGTCGCAGCGCGCGTCCCCGGTCAGCGCACCAGCACCGGCGACCACGTGCGCACGACGACCCTCACGGCCGCGTCCTTCGACTCCGGCCCGGTCACCCTCAACCTCCTCGACACGCCCGGCTACCCCGACTTCGTCGGCGACCTCCGTGCCGGCCTGCGGGCCGCCGACGCCGCCGTCTTCGTCGTCTCGGGCGCCGACGACATCGACCGGCCCGTCTCGCTGCTCTGGCGCGAGTGCGCGGCGGTCGGCATGCCACGCGCCGTCGTCGTGACCCACCTCGACCAGCCGCGCGCCGACTTCGGGGCGACCGTCGAGACGTGTCGCCGCACGTTCGGTGACGCCCGGGCCACGCACTGGCCGGTCGTCGAGAACGGCTCCGTCACCGGCGTCGTCGGCCTCCTCACCGGCGAGACGTCCGAGGAGCACGAGGACGCCCGCTCCGCCCTCATCGAGTCCGTCATCGAGGAGTCCGAGGACGCGACCCTGCTCGACCGCTACCTCGAGGGCGAGACCATCGACACCGAGTCGCTGCTCGGCGACCTGCGCACCGCGATCGCGCAGGGCACCTTCTTCCCCATCGTCCCGGTGTCCCCGCTCACCGGCGCCGGGGTCGAGGAGCTGCTCGCGATGGTCGAGCAGGCGTTCCCCGACCCGACCGTGCACCCGCTCCCGGCCATCGCCTCGCCCGTCGGCGGGTCCGTCAATGGCGTCGCGTGCGACCCGTCCCAGCCGCTCGTGGCCGAGGTCGTCCGCACGACGACCGACCCCTACGTCGGCCGCCTGTCCCTCGTGCGCGTCTTCTCCGGGACGCTCCGAGTCGACGAGACCGTGCACGTGTCCGGACACCTCGGCGACTTCGTCGGGCACGAGGTCGCCGGGCACCCGGCGCACGACGACGACGAGCGCGTCGGGCCGCTCGCGTCGCCCTTCGTCGAGACGCATCGTCCCCGGGGCACCGCCATCGCCGGTGACCTGGTACTCGTGACCAAGCTGACCCGGGCCGAGACCTCCGACACCCTCTCCTCGGTCGACCGTCCCGCCGTCGTCGCGCCCTGGCTGCTGCCCGAGCCGCAGCTGCCGGTCGCGATCCGGGCCGCGACGAAGTCCGACGACGACAAGCTCGGCGGCGCCCTGCAGCGCCTCGTCGCCGAGGACGTGACGATGCGCATGGAGCACTCCCACGAGACCGACCAGGTGGTGCTCTGGACCATGGGCCAGGCCCACGTCGACGACCTCATCGGCCAGCTCGCCGAGCGCTACGGCGTCACCGTGACGGCGGAGCCCTACCGCACCTCGCTGCGCGAGACGTTCGTCCGGCGCTGCTCGGTGCAGGGTCGACACGTCAAGCAGTCGGGCGGCCACGGGCAGTATGCCGTGTGCTCGATCGAGATCGAGCCACTCCCCCGCGGGTCGGGCTTCGAGTTCGTCGACAAGGTCGTCGGCGGCTCGGTGCCTCGCCAGTTCATCCCGTCCGTCGAGAAGGGTGCCCGGCTCCAGCTCGAGAAGGGACTGCTCACCGGCCACCCGGTCGTCGACGTGCGCGTCACGCTCACGGACGGCAAGTCGCACTCGGTCGACTCCTCCGACGTCGCGTTCCAGACAGCGGCGGCGCTGGCCCTCAAGGAGGCCGCGAACGCCTCGACGATGGCGCTGCTCGAGCCGATCGACCGCGTCGACATCACCATCGCCGACGAGTACCTCGGTGCTGTCATGTCCGACCTGCGCGGACGTCGGGGGCAGGTGCTCGGCACCGAGCCGGCCGACGGGATGGGGCCCGAGGGCGGCTGGACGGTCGTGCACGCGGAGGTGCCGCAGTCCGAGCTGTCGCGCTACCCCATCGACCTGCGGTCCGTGTCGCACGGCACCGGGTCCTTCGTGCGCGAGCCGCTGCGCCACGACCTGCTGCCGGCCGACAAGGCCAAGGAGCTGCTCGGGGGCTGACCGCCGGGACCACGACGAGGGGGCGGGCGCCGTGGCGCCCGCCCCCTCGTGCTGTCCTCACCCGCCCTCGTCGGGGGGCTCAGAGGCGGACGACCATCTTGCCGACGTTCTCGCCTCGTAGGACGCCGAGGAAGGCGTCGACCGCGTGGTCGATCCCGTCAGCGAAGGTCTCGCGGGAGGTCAGCGTGCCGTCCGCGATCCAGCCGGACGCCCGCTGGGCATACTCGCCCGCGAGGTCCCAGTGGTCGCCGACGAGGAAGCCCGTGATGGTGCCTCGCGTCTGGATCAGGCGCGCGAGGTTGCGCGGGCCGGGGGCGGGCTCGGTGTTGTTGTAGACCGAGATGGCGCCGCAGACCGCGATGCGTCCGCCGAGTCGCAGCGACCCGATCGCGGCCTCGAGGTGGTCGCCACCGACGTTGTCGAAGTAGACGTCGATGCCGTCCGGGGCGGCCTCGCGCAGCAGGTCGGAGACTCGGCCGTCCTTGTAGTTGAACGCTGCGTCGAAGCCCAGGTCGTCGATGAGGTGGCGGACCTTCTCGTCGGAGCCCGCGCTGCCGATGACGCGGCTCGCACCGAGCGCCCTGGCCACCTGGCCGACGACGCTGCCCACGGCTCCGGCGGCGCCGGACACGAACACGACGTCACCTTCCTTGAGCCCGGCGACGCGGGTCAGGCCGGCGTATGCCGTCAGGCCGGTCATGCCGAGCACGCCGAGGTAGGCGGACGCGGGGGCGACCGACGTGTCGACGACACGGACACCGGAGGCGTCGACGACGGCCTCCTCGCGCCAGCCCAGACCGTGCAGCACGTGGTCGCCCACGGCGACACCGTCGGCCCTGGACTCGGTGACCACGCCCACGGCGCCGCCGTGCATGGCCTCGCCGAGCGCGTACGGCTCGGCATACGACTTGGCGTCGCTCATGCGACCCCGCATGTAGGGGTCGACCGACATGACCTCGTTGCGCACGCGGACCTGGCCGTCGGCCAGGTCGACGGGTGCGCTCTCGACGAGCTCGAAGTCGTCGTGGGTGGGCCAGCCGACGGGGCGGCTCTTGAGCTGGACCTCACGGGTGGTGGTCATCGGGTCTCCTTCGGGGGCAGGGGTTTCCGGGGGGTGCGGCGGGGACCGCGTGACGTGCCGACACTCAGTCGACGAGGATCTCGACGGGGACGTTGCCGCGCGTGGCGTTGGAGTAGGGGCACACCTGGTGCGCGGTGTCGACGAGCTCACGGCCGAGCTGCGGGTCGATGCCCTCGGGCAGCTCGACGTGGAGCACGACCCCGAGGCCGAAGCCGGTGGTCGACGATCCCGAGAGGCTGACGTCCGCGGTCACGGCGACGTCGAAGTCCTCGACCCGACGCTTGCGCGCGACGATCCCGAGGGCGCTCGCGAAGCACGCGGCATACCCGGCCGCGAAGAGCTGCTCGGGGTTGGTGCCCTCCCCGCTGCCGCCGAGCTCGCGCGGGGCGGCGAGCATGACGTCGAGGCCACCGTCCGAGGTGACGGCGCGGCCCTCACGTCCTGAGGCGGTGGCCGAGGCGACGTACTGGGCGGTCTGGGTGGTGGTGGTCATCGAGGCTCCTTGTATTGCCAACAATTAAATTGTGCGCAATTTGATAGTACGCTTGGGTCATGAGCCCGTCCAGTTCGACCTCGGCCGCCTCGAGCCCGCTCAGTCTCGAGCAGCAGATCTGCTACGCCATGCACACGACCGTGCGGGCCTTCGACGCCGTCTACCGCGAGCTGCTCTCCGAGCACGGCCTCTCCTACCCCCAGTACATCGCGCTCATGGGCGTCGCCGAGCACGGGCCGCTCACGGTCAGCCGGCTCGGCGAGCTCATGCGCCTCGACTCGGGGACGCTCTCCCCGCTGCTCAAGCGGATGGAGGCGGCCGGGCTCGTGGCGCGCACTCGCGACCCCGAGGACGAGCGGCGGGTCCTCGTGTCAGCGACCGCCGCCGGACGCGACCGCATCGGCGCCCTGGGCGACGTGCCCCACCAGATCGCGGTCCGAAGCGGCCTCTCGCGGCGGGAGCTGGTCGACCTCCACCGCACGCTGCGCCAGGTCACCGAACGTCTCGACACCGGCGCCTGAGCCCGGTCACGTCGCGATCGTCGGCCTGCCTCAGGAGGGCAGCACGATCGAGACGGCGTGGATGAGCATGCCGATGAGTCCACCCACGAGCGTGCCGTTGATCCGGATGAACTGGAGGTCCCGACCCACCTGCAGCTCGACGCGCTCGGCGGTCTCCTTGCCGTCCCAGCGGTCGACGGTGTCGCTGATGATGCGGGTCAGCTCCGTGCCGTAGCGGTCGATCGCATAGATCGTCGCGTCGCAGATGCGGACGTCGATGCGCTCGCGCAGGGCGGCATCGGCGAGCAGTCGCTCGGCGAGCGCCGTCACCTCCGTGACGGCGCGGACGCGCACGGGCCCGCCCTCGTCCTCGAGCGCCGCGATGACGACGGCACGGAACGAGCCCCACAGCGACATCGCCGTGTCGGCCACCTGCGGGTGCGACAGGACCCGCTCCTTGAGGCGCTCCGCCTTGGCCTGTGTCACGGGGTCGTGCTGCAGGTCGTCCGCGAGGTCGATGAGCAGCTTGTCGAGCGCGAGGCGCACGTCGTGGCGGGGGTCGTTGCGGATGTCGCCGAGCCACTTGAGGGCCTCGACGTGGACCTTGCGCGCCACGATGTCGTTGATGGCGTCGGGCACCCAGGCCGGCGCGCGCTGCGTGATGAGCGACTCGAAGACGTCCTCGTTGTCCACGAGCCAGATGCGGATCTCGTCGAGCGCGAGGTCGACCAGGCCGACGTGCGCCTCGTCGCGCACCACCTGGTCGAGGAGCCCACCGGCGAGCGAGCTGATCGGCTCCTGCGCGAGACGCGGCAGCAGGGCCTGCTCGATGACGGCGCGGACGTCCTCGTCGGGGATGCGGTGCAGTGCGTGGACCGTGACCGTGGCCACCTCGTCGACGAGCCGCTTCGCGTGACCGGGGTGGAGCGCCCACTCGGCCGCACGGCGCGTGGGCTCCGCATCGAGCACCCGCTCGCGGATGATGTCCTCGCGCATGAAGTTCTCGCTGACGAACTCCTCGAGGCTGCGCCCGATCATCTCCTTCTTGCGCGGGATGAGTGCCGTGTGCGGGATGGGCAGGCCCAGCGGGTGCCGGAAGATCGCGGTGACGGCGAACCAGTCGGCGCAGGCGCCGACCATCGAGGCCTCGGCGCCGGCGTTGACGAAACCGAGGAGGCCGTCGTCGTGCCCCCGCGTCAGGACGTAGACGACAGCAGCGAACACGAGGAGCCCGGTGGCGACGAGCCGCATCCGCCGAAGGTCGCGTCGGCGCTGTGCGTCGAGGGCGGGGTCGACGATGAAGCCGAGGGGCCCGCTCGGGCCGCCGCCGGGGCCGCTGTGCCGGGCGGGCGTCGGCTTCCCGGCAGCGCGCGTCTCGGGAGGGACCTCGGGGTCGCGCTCCCGAGTCGCCTGGGGTGTGGTGTCCACGTCCGGCACCTCCACGGGTGATGTGCTCAGCGCGCCGCTTCGAGCGCGAAGGTCAGAGCATCGATCCTCGCACGGGTCTCGCCGTCGGTCGCGATCCGCTCCCCGATCCGTGTCGCGATCGCGCCGACGAGGTCGGCGTCGAGGCCGGGCGCCAGGGTCAGCACGACCCGCAGCACGCCGGCTCCGGCCGGCTCACCGGCCTCCACCCGGTGGCCCGACACCTGCGGTTCGGCCTCGACGGCCGCTCGCACCGCCGCCGCCACGTGCGCGTCGCGATGGCTCGGCTCCCACGGCCGCTCCTGCGCGAGCGCCCACAGCATGCTCGGCCGCAGGACGGTCGCGTGGGACGAGGCGACGTCGACGAGCAGCACGTGGCACTCCTCGCTGATCGCCGCCTGCGCCGCGGCGGCCGCGCGCACCGGCACGGGCCGGGCACTCGGGTCCCACGCGGCGAGGCTCTCGAGGGAGGTGAACATCGGCAGCGCCCGTGACCCGTCGGGGGACGTCAGGGTGACGGCGGCCATGTCGCTGCGCGTGTCGACGGCGTGTGGCCCGGACTCGTCCACCTCGGACGCCACGGCGACCACCGGGACGAGCCAGCGTGCCGGCGCGACGCGTTCCATGACAGCCGTCTCCGCGTCGTCGCCCGGCACGTCGTGCGCCGCGACCAGTGCCGCGACGAGCTCGGCGTCGGCCGCTCCCGTGTCCCCCGCGAAGCCGTGTGAGGGGATCGCCTTGCCCTCCCAGGCCTGGCCGGCGGAGTCGGCCGGTCTCCCCTGCTCGTCGTGACGTCCCGAGGCGGGGGTCGCGCCGGTCATGAGCCCGGGTGCCCGGCGACGCCAAGGGCCTCGGGCAGGGTGAACGCGCCACGGTAGAGGGCCGATCCGACGATGGCCCCCTCGACGCCCTCGCCGACGAGCTCGCGGATCGTCGCGATGTCCCCGAGGGTCGAGACGCCTCCGCTCGCGATCACCGGACGGTCGGTGCGGGCGCACACGTCTCGCAGCAGCTGGACGTTGGGTCCCTGGAGCATGCCGTCCTTGTTGACGTCGGTGACGACGTAGCGCGCGCAGCCCTCGGCGTCGAGGCGCGCGAGCGTCTCCCAGAGGTCACCGCCCTCGCGGGTCCACCCGCGGGCCGCGAGCGTCGTGCCCCGCACGTCGAGGCCGATCGCGACCCGGTCACCGTGGGCGGCGATGACCGAGGCCGTCCACTCCGGGTCCTCCAGGGCCGCGGTGCCGATGTTGACGCGGCGACAGCCGGTCGCGAGCGCCGCGTCGAGCGAGTCGGTGTCTCGGATGCCGCCCGAGAGCTCGACCTGCAGGTCGAGTCGCCCGACGATCGAGGCGATGAGGTCGCGGTTGGTGCCGCGACCGAAGGCGGCGTCGAGGTCGACGAGGTGGATCCACTCGGCTCCCTGCTCCTGCCAGCGCAGGGCCGCCTCCCACGGCTCGCCGAACTCGCCGCCGGTGCCGGCGACGCCCTGGACCAGCTGGACGGCACGGCCGCCCGCGATGTCGACGGCGGGGAGCAGCTCGAGGTGGGGCTGGGCGTCGTGGTGCTGGCCGGTCATCGGGTCGGCTCCTCGGGTCGGTCACGACCGTCGCGGTCGTGGTCGGTGGGTCGTGGTCGGTGTCAGGTGTGCCCGGGGCTCGGGACCCCGGACGTGCGACC
This sequence comes from Terrabacter sp. Soil810, assembly GCF_001429645.1. Taxonomy (NCBI): domain Bacteria; kingdom Bacillati; phylum Actinomycetota; class Actinomycetes; order Micrococcales; family Intrasporangiaceae; genus Terrabacter; species Terrabacter sp. Soil810. Next base: position 419,794 of record NZ_LMSW01000012.1, on the reverse strand, counting down.
ACCGAGTATGCCGTGTGCCCGCGGCGCCGCTCCCGACGTGTCGGTCCGTGGATCGCAGGCCCACCACGGCGCGGTCGCCCTCCCCACGTTCTGCGCGTGCCATGTGGTGGCGTCTGGTACACCGGAGGGACCCGAACCTCGCGACGCACGGGAGCCGACATGGATCACCTGCCACAGCTGGCCGGTCGGCCGATGGTGACGGACGGTGGCCTGGAGACCGACCTCATCTTCAACCACGGGGTCGCGCTCGAGGAGTTCGCCGCCTACCCGTTGCTCGGCGACCCGGCCGGCCGCGCGCTGCTCACGGGCTACTACGACGCCTACGCCTCCATCGCCGCCCGGGCCGGGGCAGGCCTGCTCCTCGAGTCACCCACGTGGCGTGCCAACCCGGACTGGGGCGCGCGGCTCGGGCACTCGACGGCCGACCTGGCCCGTGCCAACTCGGACGCCGTCGACCTGCTGGCGTCGCTGCGTGTCAGGTATGCCGCCGAGCTCGGGATGCGCGACGTCGTCGTCGTCGGGGCGGTGGGCCCGCGTGGCGACGGCTACCGCAGTGCCGGCGCGCCGAGCCCGGCCGAGGCCGCCGACTACCACCTCGCTCAGGTGACGACGTTCGCCGAGGCGGGCGTGGACGTGGTCACGGCCTACACCCTCACCACCGCCGGCGAGGCGATCGGGGTCGTCCAGTCATGCCGGGAGCGCGGGCTGCCCGTGGCGATCTCGTTCACAGTCGAGGTGGACGGGCGGCTCCCCGACGGGACGACGCTCGCCGGGACGATCTCCGAGGTCGACGACCGGGCGGCGCCGGACTACTACCTCGTCAACTGTGCCCACCCGCAGCACGTGCTCGCAGGGCTGGACGCCGACCTCGACGTGAGCGGTTGGCGCAGCAGGCTGCTCGGGCTGCGCTACAACGCGTCGACGCGCAGCCATGCGGAGCTTGACGACGCCGACGACCTGGACGCGGGCGACCTCGACACGATCTCGGCGGGACACGACCGGGTGGTCGGACGGCTCCCGGGTGTCACGGTCGTCGGAGGGTGCTGTGGCACCGACGCCTCTCACGTCGCACGGCTCTGGGGCGTCGACCCGGGCGTCGTCGACCGAGACCGCTTGCGCTGAACGGTGTCACGGCCCCGGCGTGGCGGGCGGGGCGGTGGGAGCCGGCGTCTCCGATGCCGGCGCGGTGGCCGGTGCGGTCGGCTCGCCCCCGCCCGGCGCGGGAACCACCTCCGGAGCGGACGGGCCGTCCGGAGTGGTGTCGACGCCTCCCCCGGCGGCGAGCTCGGCCCGGTGACGCCAGAGGACGTATCCCAGCCCGGCGACGACGACCACGACGACGAGGACGATGCGCGCCGGCCACGAAAGGTCGAGCAGGGTCGTCACGACGAGCGTGCCGAGTGCCGTGCCCACCGCCGTCGGCAGGCCCGGGCGGCTGCTCCGGCGCCGCGGGTAGAGCGCGCCGGACGAGGACCGGCGCGTCGACGCCACGGTCCGCCCGGTCGTGCTCTTCGTCGCTCTCGTGGTCGTCCTGGTCGTGCGCTTCCTGCTCGAACTGCTGGAGCTGCTCGCCGTCTTCCTCGTCGCCACGATCCACTCCTCGTCGAGGCCCCGCCCGCCGGTCAGTCGACGGACGGCAACCCGGTCACAGGTTGCGGACCCAGTTCTCGAGCAGGTGCAGCCCGGCGTCGCCGGACTTCTCGGGGTGGAACTGGGTCGCGCTCAGGGGCCCATTCTCGACCGCCGCGACGAACTTCGCACCGTGACGCGCCCACGTGACCGCAGGTGCGACCCGGGCGAAGGCGCCAGTGGCCTCGAGCGTCCACTGCTGCACCGCATAGGAGTGGACGAAGTAGAAGCGCTCGTGCTCGACGCCGGCGAAGAGGCGCGAGCCCTCGGCGACCTCGACCTCGGACCAGCCCATGTGCGGCACGACGTCGGCCGGGAGGCGCTCGACGGTGCCGGGCCACTCCGCGAGCCCCTCGAGGGGGTGGTCGGACGGCTCGGTCGAGCCGTCGAAGAGCGCCTGCATGCCGACGCAGACGCCGAGGACCGCCCGGCCCCCGCTGATCCGTCGACCGATGATGCGGGGTCCGTGCGCGGCCGCGAGACCTGCGATGCAGGCGTGGAAGTTGCCGACGCCCGGCACGAAGAGGCCGTCGGCCTCGAGGGCGCGGACGGGGTCGGACGTCAGGGTGACCGTGGCGCCGACGCGCTCGAGGGCGCGCACGGCCGACCGGACGTTGCCGCTGCCGTAGTCGAGGACGACGACCTCGGCACTCATCGACGAACCACCATCGTCAGAGCGCTCCCTTGGCGCTCGGGATGCCCACGACGCGGGGGTCGGGCGCGATCGCGGCGCGAAGCGCCCGGGCGACCGCCTTGAACTGCGCCTCGACGATGTGGTGGGGGTCGCGACCGGCGAGGACGCGGACGTGCAGGCACAGTCCGGCGTTGTAGGCGAAGGACTCGAGGACGTGGCGGGTCATCGAGCCGGTGAAGTGTCCGCCGATGAGGGCGTACTGCTGCCCCTCGGGCTCGCCCTCGTGCACGACGTAGGGACGGCCGGCCACGTCGACGACGGCGTGGCACAGGGCCTCGTCGAGCGGGACCGTGGCGTCGCCGAAGCGGGAGATGCCGGCCTTGTCGCCCAGGGCCTCGCGCAGGGCCTGGCCGAGGACGATCGCGGTGTCCTCGACCGTGTGGTGCACGTCGACGTCGACGTCTCCGGTGGCCTTGACGGTGAGGTCGATGAGCGAGTGCTTGCTCAGCGAGTGGAGCATGTGGTCGTAGAACGGGACGCCGGTCGAGATGTCGGACGTGCCGGTGCCGTCGAGGTCGAGCCAGAGCTCGACGGACGACTCGGACGTCGCACGGCTGATCGTCGCGGTGCGGCTGGTGGGGCTCATGCGGGCGGCTCCTGCCGGTCGGCGCTGCTGGGGAGGACGTGGGCCGGGGCGAGACGGGTCATCGCCTCGAGGAACGCGGTCGTCTCGTGGGGGTCGCCCGCCGTGACGCGCAGGTGGTGGGCGATGCCCATGTCGCGGACCAGGACCCCCTCGTCGAGCAGGGCGTTCCACGTGGCCTTCTCGTCGCGGAGGCCGCCGAACAGGACGAAGTTGCTGTCGCTGGCGACGGGGCGCGCGCCGAGCTCGGAGAGGCGGTCGACGATGCGGTCGCGCTGGTGCTTGATGACCTCGACCGTGCCGAGCATGATGTCGGCGTGCTCGAGGGCGATCCGGGCGATCGTCTGCGTCGGGCTGCTCAGGTGGTAGGGCAGGCGCACGAGACGGAGCGCGTCGACGAGCTCGGGTGCCGCCACGAGGTAGCCGAGACGACCGCCCGCGAAGGCGAACGCCTTGCTCATGGTGCGCGTCACGACGAGCCGGGGGTGCTCGGCGAGCAGCGTCAGCGCGGACCGCGTGCCGGGACGGGCGAACTCGGCGTAGGCCTCGTCGACGACGACAATGGCGTTCGGGGCCGCCTCGAGCACGGCACCGATGACCTCGAACGGCAGCGCCGTGCCGGTCGGGTTGTTGGGCGAGCAGAGGAAGACGATGGACGGGTCGTGCGCCCGCGCCTGCTGCGCTGCCGACTCCGCGGTCAGGTCGAAGGCGTCGGAATCCGTTGCGGCAGAACGGAGCCCGTCGACCCACGTGGTGCCGTGCGTCTCGCTGATGATCGGGTGCATCGAGTAGCTCGGGGTGAACCCGAGCGCCACGCGCCCGTGGCCGCCGAAGGCCTGGACGATGTGCGAGAGCACCTCGTTGGAGCCGTTGCCCGCCCACACCTGCTCAGGCGTCACCGACACCCCCGACTGCTTCTCGAGGTATGCCGTCAGCGCCTTGCGCAGGTCGGTGAACTCGCGGTCGGGGTAGCGGTTGAGCGACGCCACGTCGTCGGCGAGCGCCGCGACCACGGCGTCGACGACGACCTGCGGCACCGGGTAGGAGTTCTCGTTGGTGTTGAGCCGCACCGGCACGTCGAGCTGCGGGGCGCCGTAGGGCGTGCGGCCACGCAGGTCCGGCCGCAGGAGCCGCTGGACCTCGTCGGCAGCCGTGGGGCCCTCGGTCACCGGGGCACCTCGTCGCCGAAGCGCGCCGTCACGGCCTCACCGTGGGCCGGGAGGTCCTCGGCCTGGGCGAGCGTCACGACGTGGCGGGCGACCCCGCGCAGGGCCGGCTCGTCGTAGTCGACGACGTGGATGCCGCGCAGGAAGGACTGCACCGACAGGCCGCTCGAGTGGCATGCGCACCCGGCGGTGGGCAGCACGTGGTTGGAGCCGGCGGCGTAGTCACCGAGGCTGACCGGGCTGTGCGGACCGACGAAGACGGCACCCGCGTTGCGCACGCGGGCGGCGACTCCCGCAGCGTCGCGGGTCTGGATCTCGAGGTGCTCGGCGGCATACGCGTTGACGACGTCGAGACCCGCGTCGACGTCGTCGACGAGGACGATGCGCGACTGCGTGCCCTCGAGCGCCTCGGTGACACGTTCCGAGTGCTTCGTGGCGGGGACGCGCCGGGCCAGGGCCCGCACGGTCTTCTCGGCGAGCTCCTGGCTGTCGGTGACGAGCACCGAGGCCGCGAGCGGGTCGTGCTCGGCCTGGCTCACGAGGTCGGCCGCCACGTGGTCGGGGTCGGCCGAGTCGTCGGCGAGGATCGCGATCTCGGTGGGCCCGGCCTCGGCGTCGATGCCGATCAGGCCCTTGAGCAGCCGCTTGGCCGCGACGACCCAGATGTTGCCCGGGCCGGTGACGAGCGACACGGGGTCGCACACGACCGGCACGCCGTCGACCACGGCCCACTCGGGGTCGTCGTCGACGAAGCCGTGCGCGAACATCGCGACCGCCTGGGCGCCGCCGACGGCATACACCTCGTCGACACCGAGCAGCGCGCACGCCGCGAGGATCGTGGGGTTGGGGTAGCCGGCGAACTCGCCGACGTTCTCGCGCTGCGGCGGGGACGCGACCGCCAGCGAGCTGACCCCGGCGAGCTGGGCGGGGACGACGTTCATGATGACGCTGCTCGGGTAGACCGCCAGGCCTCCGGGCACGTAGAGGCCCACGCGGTCGACGGGGACCCACCGCTCGGTCACCGTGCCACCGGGGACGACCTGGGTCGTCGTGTCGGTGCGGCGCTGGTCGGCGTGGACGATGCGGGCGCGTCGGATCGACTCCTCGAGCGCGGCGCGCAGGTCGGGGTCGAGAGCAGCGAGGGCGGACTGGAGGACGGCCCGCGGCACTCGCAGGTGCGTCGGCCGCACCCCGTCGAACCGCTCGCCGAGGTCGCGCAGCGCGGCGGCCCCCCGATGCTCGACGTCCTCGCAGATCGGCCGCACCTGCTCGAGGGCGGCCGTGACGTCGAACTCGGCTCGGGGCAGGGCCCGGCGCAGGAAGCGCACGTCTAGCGTGCGTCCGCGCAGGTCGAGGGAGGACATCATGGTTCACCAGTCTAGAAGGCGGTGCCGGGGGCGAGGACCACGGTCTCAGCGTGCGGAGCATGCCAGGACGCCCGTACGCGGTGCCGAGGCGGTGCCGAGGCGGTGCCGAGGCGGTGCCGAGGCGGTGCCGAGGCGGCGCTGACGCCGTACGGGCGCAGTGCGGGCTGCCGAATCTTGGACCGGGTCTGACGAAGGGCAGACCAACGACTGACCCGGCGTTCACGGCCGATCCGCCACGCTCGTGAGGCCGCCGCCCGACCGGGCCGGGGGTGCGTCATCCACCCGACTCCCCCGCCCGACAGGAGAACCCGTGCCCGTCGTCATCCCCCGGCGTCGCATCGCAGCCGTCGTCACCGGCATCGCCGTCGCCCTCGTCCCGCCCAGCCTCGCGCTCACGAGCGCGGCCGGCTCGCCCGCCACCACGATTGCGCTCCCCCGTGCCGCTGCCGCGCCGGCACTCGTCGCAGCGGCACCCCTCACGGTGTCGCAGGCCATCGGCTCGCAGACCGGCCAGAGCGCCACCGTCCGCGGCTACGTCGTGGGCCAGCCGACCGCGACGAGCACCGTCGTGCGGTCGAGCTTCCCCAGCGACTACGCGCTCGCGATCGCTGACTCCGCGTCCGAGACGTCGACGAGCCGGATGCTCTACGTCCAGATCCCCTCGGCCTTCCGGTCCTCGTGGGGCCTGCAGAGCAACCCCTCCCTCATGGGCCGCCAGCTCGACGTCACCGGCGCCCTGTCGGCGTACTTCTCGCACCCGGGCATGACGTCGACGAGCGCCTTCGCGTTCAGCGGCTCGTCGACGACCACGACCAGCCCGACGAGCACGACCACGAGCCCGAGCCCGACCGGCACGACCAGCCCCTACGACTCGACCTACTACGCGTCCGCGATCGGCAGGACCGGCCCGGCGCTGCACACCGAGCTGCACCGCATCATCTCGAGCGGTGTCACGACGCTCACCTACGACCAGGTCTGGACGGCGCTCAAGGACAGCGACCAGGACCCGGGCAACACCAACAACGTCGTCGAGATCTACTCGGGCCGCTCGATCGCCAAGTCCGACAACGGCGGCGGCGTCGACCAGTGGAACCGCGAGCACGTCTGGGCCAAGAGCCACGGCGACTTCGGCACGGTCAGCGGCCCCGGCACCGACGTGCACCACCTTCGTCCGGAGGACGTCACGGTCAACTCCACGCGCGGCAACCTCGACTTCGACCTCGGCGGCTCGGCGGTGGCGCAGTGCACCGGCTGCCTGAGGGACGGCGACTCCTTCGAGCCGCGCAACGCGGTCAAGGGCGACGTGGCCCGGATGATCTTCTACATGGCGGCGCGCTGGGACGGCGGTGACGGCTTCGCCGACCTCGAGCCGAACAACCTCGTCGGCAACGGCACCGCCCCGCACATCGGCAAGATGTCGGTGCTCAGGCAGTGGAACCTGCAGGACCCGCCCGACGCGTTCGAGAAGCGCCGCAACCAAGTCATCTTCGACACGTGGCAGCACAACCGGAACCCGTTCATCGACCACCCGGAGTGGGTCACCGCGATCTACGGCTCCTGAGCCTTCCTGACTCCCTCGGCGGCGGCCGTGCTCACGACGTCTGGTCGATGAGCACGGCCGTCTCCCAAGCCCATTCGCGCCAGAGGTCGTAGCGACCCGACCGACCACCGTGGCCGGCCGCCATCTCGGTGCGGAAGAGGATCTGCGCGGGGTCGTCGACCTCGAGGTCGGCGTGGCGCAGGGCAGCGACCCACTTGGCCGGCTCGGTGACGTAGACGCGTGTGTCGTCGAGCCCTGCCGTCACGAGCAGGCTCGGGTGGCGGGTCGGGCGGACGTTCTCGTAGGGGGCGTACGACTTCATGAGGGCGTATGCCGCCGGGTCCTCGAGCGGGTTGCCCCACTCCTCCCACTCGGCCACGGTGAGCGGCAGACTGGGGTCGAGCACCGTCGTCAGGGCGTCGACGAAGGGCACCTGCGCATGGACGAAGCGGAAGCGGTCGGGTGCGAGGTTGACGACGGCGCCCATGAGCAGGCCACCCGCCGAGCCGCCCTCTGCGGCAAGGCGGTCCGCCGCGACGATCCCGGTGGCGACGAGGTGGTCGGCGCACGCGACGAAGTCGGTGAACGTGTTGGGCTTTGCCTCGAGCTTGCCGTCGTCGTACCACGACCGCCCCATCTCCGACCCTCCGCGCACGTGCGCGATGGCGAAGACCCAGCCCCGGTCGAGCAGCGAGAGCCGAAGCACGGAGAACCACGGGTCGCTCGAGATGCCGTAGGCGCCGTACGCGTTGAGCAGACCGGGCGCCGTGCCGTCGGCCGGGACGTCGCGGCGGTGCACGACGGAGATCGGGATGCGGGTGCCGTCGGGGGCGGTGGCCCACTCGCGCCGCTGGCGGTACTGAGCCAGGTCGACGTCGCCGCGCACGTGCTGCTGCTTGAGCAGGGTGAAGGTGCGGGAGCGCACGTCGTAGTCCTCGACCGTGCGGGGCGTGACGAGTGACTCGTGGACCACCTGCAGCGTCGGGGTCGACGCCTCGGGGTTGACCCCGACGTGCAGGGTTCCGATGGGCTCGCCGACGACGATGTCGTGCGCCTCGCCCAGTCCGTTGGGCGCGGCCGGGTCGCGCAGCACGACGCGCACGCCCGTGCCGCCCTCACGACGCAGGGACACCGCGATGAAGTCGTCGAACCCCTCGGCGCCCGTGACGTACTCGTCGCCGGTCGTCACCTCGAGCGGCACCCAGTCGTCGGCCGACGTGCTCGTGACGGGGGCCGTGGCGAGCTCGAAGTTGACCCGGTTCGCGTTGTGCGTCACGAGCAGCTGGTCGCCGAACGGCTCGATGTCGTACTCGACGCCCTGACGACGCCCGGCCACCAGGCGGGGCGTGCCGAGGGCGTCGTCGGCGTCGAGCAGGCGGAACTCGCTCGTCGTCTTGGACCCGATGGCGATGATGACGAGACGGTCGTCTCGCGAGGTGCCCACGCCGACGAAGAAGCGCTCGTCGGTCTCCTCGTGCACGAGCACGTCGTCCGTTGCGGGCGTGCCGAGCTCGTGGCGCCACACCTGGTGCGGCCGCCACGCGTCGTCGACCCGCGTGTAGAAGAAGTGCCGGGCGTCGAGCGACCACGCGAAGGACCCACCGGTCCGGCGCACGACGTCGTCGAGCACCACGCCGTCCTCGATCCGGCGCACGCACACGTCGTAGCGTTCGTCGCCGACGACGTCGACGGCATACGCCAGCAGGTCGCCGGCCGGCGACACCTCGCTCACCCCGACGGCGAAGAACTCACGGTCGCGCCCCTCCTCGTTCTGGTCGAGGAGCACCTGCTCGCCGACCGGGGGACGGCCGTCGTCGAGCGTGGGCCGCTGCGGGTGGTCGGCGACGAGCACCCGCGCCTCGACGGCATACTGCTCCCCCTCGACCGTCCGCGAGTAGTACCACCAGCGGTCGTGGCGCACGGGGACCGACAGGTCGGTCTCCTCGATGCGGGAGCGGAACTCCTCGAAGACCTGGTCGGCGAGCGGACGCAGGTGCTCGGTGCGCTCGGTGGCGTGGGCGTTCTCGGCTACGAGGAGATCGCGCAGCTCGTTCGAGTCGCGGTCGGCCATCCACGCATACGGGTCGTCGAAGCGGTCGCCGTGGTGCTCGCGGGCGACGGGGTCGCGCCGGGCGGTCGGGGGGTGCTGCATCCGCGCAGTCTAGGTCGCGGCCCACCGCGGACCGTCGGGCGGTGTCTGCACCGAGGGAGCGGTCAGCCGGTGGTCGGCGTCAGCCGCACGACGGCGATACGCCGGCTCACCTTCGACTGGTAGGAGTCGAAGTCGAAGACGGCGTGGTTGAGCTCGGTCCAGAGCTGCTCACGCTCCTGGCCCGTGACCTCCTCGCCGCGCACGGGCACCGAGCGCCCCCCGACCTCGACGGTCGCGGGCGACCCCGCCCGCAGGTTGAGCCACCAGCCCGGCTCCCAGTCGGCACCCCCGTTGGAGGCGACGACCAGCCAGCCGCCGTCGCGCGCGAGGTGGAGGAGCGGCGTCCTGCGCCGCTGCCCGCTCCGGCGACCCGTCGTGGTCAGCATCAGCAGGTCGCCGCCTCGGAAGCGCCGCAGCCCGAGCCGCCGCACGACGACGTTCGCGACCCGGTTGACCCGTACGAACAGTGCTCGCCTCATGGCGTCACCGTATCCGGGTGCGCCGCCCTGACGGGCCGACGGAGACGCGTTCGGCCCGGGATCGGTCGATCCCGGGCCGAACGCGTCGTGGAACGCGGTCAGTGCGACGTCAGTGGACGACGACCTGACCCTTGACGGCCTGCGTGCCGGAGTCGTACGTCACGGAGCCGCCGGCACCTGTCACGACGAGGCGGAACGTGTCGTTCTTCCCCTGGTCAGTCACGGTGACGACCGCGCGGTAGCCCGCCTGGCCGTTCACCGTCACGGGTGCCGAGAACGTCGCCGTGGTGCCCGTCACGACGAGCCAGTCGAACGTCGTGGTGGCGACGGCGAACGTCGTGCCCGCGAGGCTGTACGTGAACGAGCCGGTCGGGACGGTGGCCCCGCTCGGGTACGCCACGGACAGCTGCAGGCTGCCCTTGCCGCGGTGCGACGGGTCGGAGGCCAGCGCCCCGACGGGCGACGCGATGGTGCCGCCCCCCGTGGCGAAGCCTGCCGCGCGGTCGTAGACGACGACGGTCGTCGTGCCGCTGTCGGCGTTGCCCCACTGGTCCGTGACGGTGACGGTCACGGTGTAGATGCCCGCGGCCGTGTAGACGTGGCTGCCACTGACGGTGCCACCGGTCACGGTGCCGGCCGAGGACTGCCCGTCACCCCACGCGACGGTCGCCGTGTGGGTGTCGAGCGGGTCCGCGTCGGTGAACGTCGCACTCACACCCGCCGGGGCGCCGACCGAGACGGCAGCCGACGGACCGGTGACCGTGCCGACGACCGGGTCGGCGTTCGTCAGGTCGAGTCCGACGACGACGGGGTCGTGGTCCGAGATCCGGAACTGGTCGGGAGCGTAGAGGCTCGTGACCTGCGCCGGCGTCTTGAACTCGGTGTTGTAGTCGAGGATCGAGGGCTCGTCGGCGTTGACGTGCCAGTCGCCGACTCCCGTCACCTGGCTGCTCATCGACGCCGAGCCGAGCGCGTGGTCGAGGTAGCCCCACTGCCCGTCGAACGCGTAGGAGTACGCCTCGCGCCCGTTGCGCTGCTCGATGAGGTTGGTGAAGCCAGCCTTCTCGAGCGTCGTGATCGGGTCCTCCTTGGCGTAGGAGTTCATGTCGCCGAGGATGAGGACGTCGGGGTCACCGGTGCCCGTCGGGTCGCCGGCCAGCCACGAGGCGAGCAGGTCTGCCGAGACGACGCGGACCTTCGAGCAGTTGCCCTGGCCGTCGCCGGCGTCGGGTTTGTCGCACGCGCTGCCCTTGCTCTTCAGGTGGTTCGCCACGGCGACGAAGGTGCCACCGCTGGTGTTGTCGCGGAACGCCTGGGCGAGCGACGGACGGTTGCGCGGGCCGGAGTCGCCACCGGTGACGAAGCCGTCGGAGTTGAGCGCGGCGGTCGCCCCCACCGGCGTCACCGCGGCCGGCTTGTAGAGCATGCCGACCTTGATGGCGTCGTTGCCGAGGGCGTCGACCTGCCCGGTGCGGGCGTCGGCGTCGATGAACGCCCACGTGCCGGCACCGTCCTGCTCGTTGAGCTTGCCGACGAGGAACTGCTCGGCGCTGTCCGGGCCGTAGCCGTCGTTCTCCATCTCCATGAAGGCGACGACGTCGGCCTGGGTGCCCGAGACGGCGGCCAGCGTCTTGTGCCACTGGCGGTCGAACTCGGCGGCGGTGTTGGCGCCGCGGCAGTCCATGACCGCCCCGGTGAGGCCACCGCGGCAGTTGTTGCCGGACGTGTCGAGCGTGTTGAAGAAGTTGAGCAGGTTCATCCCGACGACGCGGGTGTCGCCACCGACGGCGGGCGGGCTCGTCGGACGCGGGTTGGTCGGCTGGAAGTCGACCGTCGCGGACGGGTTCACCGGGCGGATGCGGTACGCGTTGGCGCTGGCCGCGTTGCCACCCCACGTGTAGTTGAGCACCCCGGTCAGGTCGGTGACGGTGTCGCCACCGCGGAGCGTGTTGGCAGCGGTGAGCGGCTGGCCGCCGCGACCGAACACGATCGGGTCGACGTTCTGGGCCTGCGTCGTGTCGTCGAGGATGATCTTGCGCAGGTCGTTCGACGCCTGAAGCGCGGCGGCGGGGTCTCCCGGGGCGACGACGTTGGTGGGCTGCTCGAGGCGGCCTCCCTGCGAGAGGGTGACCTGGCCGAAGCGGCCGAGCTGGAAGTGCTCGGTCACCGACATGTCCTGCGGGAGCGTGACGAGCATGCCCTCGTAGCGCTCGAGGGCGGTGCCGCTGGCCACGGGGAAACGCACCTCGGTCGGGGCGACCGTGCCGGCGCCGCAGACCGTGACCGTGCCGGCGCTGACCTGGGTCTGACCCTGGTTCTCGCCCGCGTTGCCCGTCACGGTGACGAGGTCACCGATCTTGACGGAGTTGGCGTTGCTGCCCTCGAACACGAAGATGCCGTCGGACGTCGCAGGGTCGCCGTCACCGGACGGGTCCTGCAGGAAGAAGCCGCGCAGGGCCGGTGAGGGGCCCTCGTAGTCGCCGACGACGACGCCACGGGTCGTGACGCTGCCGGTGACCGCAGCGGTGTCGCCGCTGCCCTGGATGGCCGGGATCGGGGTCGCGGTCACCTCGCACGGGTTGGCGGCCGGGACCGAGAAGCGCACGACGACGTCGCTCGCCGGTGAGTCCGGCGGGTCGATGGCGTCCTGGTCGGTGACGGCGGATGCCGTGACCGTCAGGGTGCAGGCGTCGCCGAGGGTGAAGTCGGCCGACGGGTCGAGCGTGAAGGTCGTCGGACCGCCGGAGACGGCGAGGATCTTGGTGCCCGAGAGGGAGCACGCGACGGTGAAGGCTCCGGCGGCGACGTTCACCGGCTCGGAGAAGGTGACCGTCGGGCTCGCGCCGACGGCGACGTTCGACGAACCGTCGGTCGGGGTCGTGGCGGTGACGCCCGGAGCGACATCGGTCGCCGGACCACCGTCGACGGTGTGGGCGCCGAGACCGTCGAAGGTGTCGATGGCGAACCCGTCCCATTGGACGGAGGGGTCGAACACGTCGGCGCCGTTGGCGTCGCCCGCCGTGACGGACGACTTGCGTCGGAGGGTGTTGTCCATGGTCGAGGTGAGGCCGGTGCCCCACTCGTTGACGGGGCGGAGGCCGACCTGGCCGAAGGCGTCGACGACGACCCCGTCCTTGCGCAGGACGACGGCGTCGTCGCCGTTCCAGTTGGCGCTCCCACTCAGCAGGTCGGCCTGCCCGGTGATTCCCGAACCCGCCGAGGTGTTGGCGAGGACGAAGACGTCGCCCGAGGCAAGGTTGCCGCTCAGAGCGATGGTGTTCGTGGTGGTAGCGGCACCGTTGGCGAAGACCTGGACGTTGTACTTGGCAGCCGCGAGATCGACCGTCGCGCCGGTGCCGTTGTAGATCTCGAGCGCTTTGTTGTTGCTCGAGCCCTCGACGTACTCGCTGATGAACAGCTCCGTCGGGGCCGCCGAGGCCGGTGCGGCCATGACGAACGGGGTGATGCCCGCGGCGAGCGCGGCGGTGGTGACCGCGGCGACCCGGCGCAGGGCAGGACGAGATTGACGCATGGATTTCCTCCCTGGGACCGGCTCTTCCGCGCGGTCTGCGGGTCACCCTAGACCGCGCTCCCCGGTCTCGCGCGGCGAGATGCCCACGGGTTGCTGAACGCCCGATGACATCGCGTCGTCACACCCGGGCACGGCCTCAGAGGATCGGCCAGCGACCTGGCCACCGGCCCAGCCGGCGGCGGGTGACGAAGCGCCGCGGGGTGCCGTCGACGGGGTCCTCGAAGGCCAGGACCGCCGCCAGCAGCTGCAGCGGCACGCTGAAGTCGCCCGCCGGCACGTCCCGCTCGACCGGGTAGAGCGGGTCGTCGACGATGGGGATGCCCAGCCCGTCGAGCTGGCAGCGCAGCTGGTGGGTGCGGCCGGTGCGCGGCGTCAGGAGGTAGAGCCCGAGGTCCTCCCCCGCCCGCCCGGCACCGGTCGACCTGTCGAGGAGCTCGACGAGCGTCTCGGCGTTGGGCTCGGCTCCCGGGACCTCGTGCGCCTGGTGGATGCCGTGCTCCTTGACGAGGTGCGTCCGCCGCACGAGCGGCAGCTCGAGCCCGTCCCGGACCGGCGCGACGGCGAGGTACTGCTTGTGGGCGAGGCCCTCGGCGAAGACGCGTTGGTACGCGCCGCGCCAGCGCTGCTCGGTCGTGAACATCAGGACACCTGCCGTCGGCCGGTCGAGGCGGTGCGCCGGGGTGAGGCGGTGCTCGCCCGTCAGGACGCGGGTGCGGGCGAGGGCGCTCTGTACGACGTGCCGTCCACGGGGCATCGTCGCCATGTCGTGGGGCTTGTCGACGACGACGATCCGCTCGTCGCGGTGCAGCACGACGACCTCCTCGGGGTGTGCGACCTCCAGCGGCAGGTCGCGGTGGGCCCAGACGGCCGACTGTGGCACGAACGGCGCGTCCGCCGGCACGGGCGCTCCGGAGGCGTCGACGAACTCACCTGCGGCCAGCATCCGGTCCACCTCGGCGGCCGTCAGCCCCGGCGAGAGCCGTTCGACGAGATGGTCACGCAGTGATGACCAGGACCCGTCCTGCGGCATCCGGAAGCGCTGGGCGTCGACACCGTGGCGTGGCGGCAGCGGCGACGGCGGGACCGACCCACGCGCCACCTCAGGCGGTCCCGTCGGCCGGCCCGACGCGTACGACCTCGGTGTCGGTGCCGAGGAACGTGCCGTAGGCGTTCGCGGCCCGCTCCACCTCGCGCCACCGGCTCGCGGACAGCGGGACGAACGGCTGCACCTCGAGGAGGACGTGCGACCGCTTCTGGACCCGACGCCACGTGCCCGCGACCTCGCCGTCGACGACGAGTGTCGGCTTGAAGACCATGTTGCGGCCGGGCACGACCTTGACGAAGTGCTCGGGTGGGAGGGTCACGTCACGCGACTTGTAGCCGAGCAGGAACTCGTCCCACTGGGGCAGCAGGTGCACGCCGCCCGGACCGTCCGGGGCGGGCCGGGCCTCGGCGTGCGTCAGCCAGGTCTGGTCGTCGACGTCCTCGCGCACGAGCCGGTCGCCGACGAGGGCGAGCGCCTCCCTCGTGAGCCCGAGCGGCTTGAGGAGCCAGCCGGCGAGGTCCTTCTCCGTCACCGGTCCGTGGCTGCGGACGTAGCGCTCCGCAACCGTCGCGAGGCCCTCCTCGCGGGAAAGCCTGCGGGAGTGAGGAACCCACGAGTCGATGAGGACGAAGCTCGGCTGCTTGCCGATGACCGGGCCCTGGCAGATGAGGCCGCTCATGCAGTGGTGGCCGATGAGGTGGTAGTTGCGCTGGTCGGTCGGGTCGATGCCGTGCTCGACGAGCAGAGCCGCGACCTCGGGTCGGCTCATCGGCTCGCGCAGGTGCTCCTCGAAGAGCCGGCCGGACAGCTCGACGTCGGCCTCGGTGAGGCCCAGCTGGGCGAACCGCGTGGCGAGGGTCGTGCTGCGGGGGGCCGCAAGCAGCTCGCACATCCAGCGGGCGTCCTCGGCCGGCACCCAGTGGATCGTCCCGCGCATCGGCCACGTGCGCACGACCTCGCGGCCCCGCACGGCCTGCTCGACCTGCTCGAGCGTGAGGCCCGAGCGCACCCCGAGGGACCACACCCCGCTCCCGTAGTCCTGGGCCTGCAACGCGCCGAGCTCACGGGCGACCCCGAGCGCCGACACGGGTCCGTCGCTGCTGAGCGCGGGCGTCAGGCCGAGCGCGGCCATCCGCGCCCGACTCAGCCGCCGGCGGTCGGCTTCGCGCATCAGCTGAGGCAGGCCGGACCCAGCAGGGCCTTGAGGTCTCCGAAGAGCGCGGAGGTGGCGTTGACCCGGAGCGAGTCGTCGAGGGACATCAGGACCGAACGCCCCGGCTGGGTCAGCTTGACCTGCACCTCGGTCGCCCCCGGGTGCTCCCCCAGCACGCGCTTGAGGCTCTCGGCCACGGCCGGCGTCGCCCGACCGAGCGGGAGCGTCAGCACGACCGGGCCGCGCGGGCCCTCCTTGATGTCGGGGATCGTCAGCTCCTGGGCGAAGATCGAGATCGAGTCGTCGCGGGCACTGATGCGGCCCTTGACGGCACAGACGGTGTCCTGGGCCAGCATCGTCGAGTAGGTCATGTAGGCCGAGGGGAAGAAGAGGCACTCGATGGCGCCGTCGAGGTCCTCGACGGTCGCGATGGCCCAGAGGTCACCCTTCTTCGTGCGCTTGAGCTGCAGGCTCGTGATGAGGCCGGCCACCGTGACCGGGGTGCCGTCGGCCTTGGGGTCGTCGCCCATGAGCGAGGCGATCGAGGTGTCGGCGTGCGTGGCGAGGATGTGCTCGATGCCGAAGAGCGGGTGGTCGCTGACGTAGAGGCCGAGCATCTCGCGCTCGAAGGAGAGCAGGCTGGCCTTGTCCCACTCGAGCGTCGGCACCGGCGGCAGCCCGTCGAACGCGCCCGGCCCGTCAGCGCTGCCAGCGTCGCCGGTGTCGTCACCGAAGCTGCCGAAGAGGCTGTCCTGGCCGATGGCCTCCTGCTTCTTCACCTCGACGAGGGCGTCGATGTAGCGCTCGTGCACCTCGACCATGCCGCGGCGGCTCTCGCCGAGCGAGTCGAAGGCGCCACCCTTGATGAGCGACTCGATGGTGCGCTTGTTGCACACGACGGCCGGCACCTTCGAGAGGAAGTCCTTGAACGAGGCGAAGGCGCCCTTCTCCTCGCGGGCCTTGATGACGGCCTGCACGACGGGCAGCCCGACGTTGCGGATCGCCGCGAGGCCGAAGCGGATGTCGGTGCCGACGGCGGCGAAGTTGGCGATCGACTCGTTGACGTCGGGCGGCAGCACCTTGATGCCCATGTGCCGGCACTCGTTGAGGTAGAGCGCCGACTTGTCCTTGTCGTCGCGCACGCTCGTCAGTAGCGCCGCCATGTACTCGGCGGGGTAGTTGGCCTTGAGGTAGCCCGTCCAGTACGACACGAGGCCGTATGCCGCCGTGTGCGCCTTGTTGAACGCGTAGTCCGAGAAGGGGACGAGGACGCCCCACAGCGCCGCGATGGAGGCCTCGTTGAAGCCCTGGGACTTCATGCCCTCGGAGAAGGGGACGTACTCGGCGTCGAGGACCTCCTTCTTCTTCTTGCCCATGGCGCGGCGGAGCAGGTCGGCGTTGCCGAGTGTGTAGCCGGCGAGCTTCTGAGCGATCTCCATGACCTGCTCCTGGTAGATGACCAGGCCGTAGGTCATCCCGAGGATCGGGTCGAGGGCGTCGATCATCTCCTGCTGGAGCTTGCCCTTGAGCTGGGGGTCGAGCGGGACGACCTCCTGCTTGCCGTTCTTGCGCAGCGCGAAGTTCGTGTGGGCGTTGACGCCCATCGGGCCCGGTCGGTAGAGCGCGAGGGCGGCCGAGATGTCCTCGAAGTTGTCGGGCTGCATGAGGCGCAGCAGCGAGCGCATGCCGCCGCCGTCGAGCTGGAAGACACCGAGGGTGTCGCCGCGACCGAGCAGGTCGTAGGTGGCCCGGTCGTCGAGGGTCTTGGACAGCTCGTCGAGGTCGATGTCCTCGTCGCGGTTGAGCTTGATGTTCTCGATGGCGTCGTCGAGGATCGTCAGGTTGCGCAGGCCGAGGAAGTCCATCTTGACCAGGCCCAGCGACTCGCAGCTGGGGTAGTCGAACTGCGTGATGATCTGGCCGTCCTGCAGGCGGCGCATGATCGGGATGACGTCGACGAGCGGTTCGCTGGACATGATGACGCCGGCCGCGTGCACGCCCCACTGGCGCTTCAGGCCCTCGAGGCCGAGCGCCGTGGCGACGACCTCCTGCGCCTGCGGGTCCTCGTCGTGGACGACGCGGAAGTCGCCCGCCTCGTTGTAGCGCTTGGAGTCGGGCTTGAAGACGTCGGCGAGCGGCATGCCCTTCCCCATGACGTCGGGCGGCATCGCCTTGGTGAGCTTCTCGCCCATCGCGAAGGGGTGGCCGAGGACGCGGCTCGCGTCCTTGAGGGCCTGCTTGGCCTTGATCGTGCCGTAGGTGACGATCTGGGCGACGCGCTCCTCGCCGTACTTCTCGGTGACGTAGCGGATCACCTCACCGCGCCGGCGCTCGTCGAAGTCGACGTCGAAGTCGGGCATCGACATTCGCTCGGGGTTCAGGAACCGCTCGAAGATGAGGCCGTGCGGGATGGGGTCGAGGTCGGTGATGCCCATGGCGTAGGCGCACATCGAGCCGGCACCCGAGCCTCGGCCGGGGCCGACGCGGATGCCGTTGCGCTTGGCCCAGTTGATGAAGTCGGCGACGACGAGGAAGTAGCCCGGGTAGCCCTTGGAGACGATGACGTCCTCCTCGAAGGCCGCCTGCTTGCGGGCGTAGTCGGGCACCCCTTCGGGGAAGCGACGCGAGAGGCCGGTCTCGACCTCCTTGATGAACCACGACGTCTCGTCCTCGCCCTCGGGCACCGGGAAGCGCGGCATGAAGCGCCCCTCGCCCTCGGTGAAGGACACCTCGCAGCGCTCGGCGATGAGCAGGGTGTTGTCGCACGCCTCGGGCAGCTCGCGCCACAGGTGGCGCATCTCCTGGGCGGACTTGAGGTAGAAGTCGTCGGCGTCGAACTTGAACCGGTTGGGGTCCATCAGGGTCGAGCCGGACTGGACACAGAGCAGCGCCGCGTGGGCCTTGGCGTCCTCGGCGCGGGTGTAGTGCAGGTCGTTGGTGGCCACGAGCGGGAGCTTGAGGTCGCGCGCGAGCCGGATGAGGTCCTTCTGCGTGCGGCGCTCGATGTCGAGGCCATGGTCCATGAGCTCGACGTAGACGTTGTCGTTGCCGAAGATGTCGCGCAGCTCGCCGGCGACCTCGCGCGCCTCGTCGTACATCCCGAAGCGCAGCTTGGTCTGGATCTCGCTCGACGGGCAGCCCGTCGTGACGATGAGGCCCTTGCCGTAGGTCGAGAGCAGGTCGCGGTCGATGCGCGGCCACTTGGTGTACACCTGGTCGAGGCTCGCGATGGAGCTCATCCGGAACAGGTTGTGCATGCCCTGGTTGTTCTCGGCGAGCATCGTCATGTGGGTGTAGGCGCCGCTGCCCGAGATGTCGTCGCGGCCGCCGTCGCCCCAGCTGACCTTGGTGCGGTCGGTGCGGTGCGTGCCCGGCGTGATGTAGGCCTCGACGCCGATGATCGGCTTGACGCCCGTGCCCTGCGCCTTCTTCCAGAACTCGTAGGCGCCGAACACGTAGCCGTGGTCGGTCGTCGCGAGGGCCGGCATGCCCATCCGCGCCGCCTCGCTGAAGAGGTCGCCGATGCGCGCCGCCCCGTCGAGCATGGAGTACTCCGTGTGCACGTGGAGGTGCACGAAGTTCGGGTCGTTTCTCGGGGCGGCTTCGGTCGACATCGTGGACGAGTCTAAGCCTCCGCGAGGACACTCCTCGGCGTGTCGGTGCGGGTGTCGCGGGGTCCGCGCGAACCGATCCGGCGCGAGCGGTGTTGAGGGGGCGTCGGGACGGCACGATGGTGCCGAGGCATGGTCGTCGGTGGGACGGAGGCAGCGATCGACACGTCCGAGGAGGCGGCAGCACTGGCGCGCGTACGCGCGGGGGACGCGTCGGCGTACGCGGTGCTCGTCACGCTCCACGCCCCGATCGCCAAACGGCTCGCGGTGCTCTCCGGCGCCGGGAGCGAGGCCGACGACGTCGTGCAGGAGGCGTTCGTGAAGGCATACCAGGCACTGCCGCGCTTCCACGAGGGCGCGGGTTTCCGTCCGTGGCTGCTGCGGATCGTCGTCAACGAGACACGCAACCTGCAGCGCGGGCGGTCACGGCGCGCCCTGCGCGAGCTCCGGGTGGCCGCGGAGAGGGCCGTGACGCACGCCGTCCCGGACCCGGCGGACGCCGCGGTCTCGCGCGACCGGCTCGACGGGCTCATCGACGCGGTCGAGGGGCTGCCCGACGACCTGCGCGACGTAGTGACCTGCCGCTACCTGCTCGAGCTGTCGGAGGCCGAGACCGCCGGGACGCTCGACATCCCGGCGGGCACGGTCAAGTCCCGGCTCCATCGCGCCCTCGGCTCGCTCCGGGAGGTGATGGCCGATGCCTGACCACCTCGACCTCGAGGACGAGCTCGTCGCCCTCGGCCGCACGCTTGTGACCGAGCCGCCCGGAGCGGATCTCGCGACGCTCGTGCTCGCCCGCCTGGACGCCGAGCCGCCACCCGTGCCGCAGCGTGAGGCCGTGGCGCCGGTCCCCGCCGCCCCACGCCCGACGCGCGTCATGACCCACCGACTCGGGTGGGCAGCGGCCGCCGTCGTCGTGCTCGTGCTCGCTCTCGTCCCGCCGGTCCGTGCCGCGGTCGTCGAGCTGCTCCGCATCGGCGGCATCGTGGTGCGGGAGGTGCCCACACCGGCCCCGACTCCCTCGACGACGTCTCGGGCGACCGGCACGAGCACCAGTGGTGCTCCGGCGACGCCCGTGACGCTGGGGCAGGCAGAGCACCTCGTCGGCGCGGACATCGGGGCGCCCACGGCGCTCGGCCCGCCGACGTCCGTCACCGTCACGCACGACGGGCGCGTCGCCGAGCTGGTGTGGGGGCCGGGCGCCGGCACGACGCGTCTCGACGTGTTCGTCGGCTCGTTGTCGTGGGGCTACCTCAAGACGGTGTGGGAGGCGGTCACGCCGACCACGGTGGCCGACCACGAGGCGGTGTGGCTCGGGTCGCCGCACCTCGTCGAGTGGGTGGACCGGGTCGGCGGCACGCACTCCGAGCCGCCGCGCCTCGCCGGGCCGACCCTCGTCTGGGTCGTCCCGTCCCCGGCCGGCGACGTGACCTACCGCCTCGAGGGTGTGGACACCCTCACCGAGGCGCTGCGCGTGGCCCGGTCCGCCGGCTGACCGCGAACCTCCACTTCCGCAGCGGTGTTGAGGTGTCGTCGGCCCGTGCGCCGGCCCACTCGCCCACGGAGGAGAACATGCGCAGACTCGCCCCCCTCGCCGCCGCCGCAGCCGTCGCCGCGGCCCTGCTCGTCGCCGTCGCCCCGCAGGCCTCCGCCGGAGGCCCGACCTCGGTCCTCGCCGTCAACTACAGCGGGTCTCGCGCCGCGGCCGCCCTGACCGGAGGCACGGCCTACGCGAACCTCGAGAAGGCCCTCGACGCGTACAACACCCCCACCGGTGACGCGATGCCCGCGGCCTCGTTCATGGACTCGCAGGTCCGGCTGACGTGGCTGATCCACGACGTCACGCCGTGGCGCGTCGACGCCGTCCTCGTCGACGGCGACGACGTCTGGGTCGAGACGTCGATGAACCTCGCCGACGGCAAGGACCTCTTCCAGGCGCCCGCCGTGCTGCACCGACCCAAGGACGCCGCGCTGCTCCTCGCGACGCTGACCTCCCTCGGCGTCTACGGCGACGCGAAGCCGGCGAGGACGTCGACGACCCCGCCGGTCGCACGACCTGCGGCAGCTGCCCCGGTCGCGGCGCCGGTGACGCGCGGCACCGGTGACGCCGTGCCCCCGGGTGGAGTGCCGTGGTGGGCGAGGACCGTCGCCGCGGTGGTCGCCCTCGGGCTGGGGATCGCCCTCGGACGGCGGCCACGAGCAGACTCCGGCGCCGGAACCGCCACTGACACGCGGCCGCTCGGCCCGGAACGCACCGCCCCGGTCGGGTTCAGCACCGACCCCACGCCGCCAGGCGGCATACGGAATGGCTCGCCGTGACCTTCACCCTCGCGTCGAGGGTGAAGGTCACAAGGTCGCGATGATGTCGAGTGCGCGCTGGAGGTCCTCCGGATAGGGGCTCTCGAAGCGGACGTACTCCCCCGTGCCCGGGTGCTCGAAGCCGAGTCCCACGGCGTGCAGCCACTGACGATCCAGCTTGAGGCGTGCCGCGAGCTTCGGGTCCGCCCCGTAGGTCGGGTCGCCGCAGCACGGGTGGTGCAACGCCGCGAAGTGGACGCGGATCTGGTGGGTGCGCCCGGTCTCGAGATGGATGTCGAGCAGGCTCGCGTAGCGGAACGCCTCGAGGACCTCGTAGTGCGTCACCGACGGCTTGCCGCTCTTCATCACCGCGAACTTGTAGTCGTGGCCCGGGTGGCGACCGATCGGGGCGTCGACGGTGCCGACGACCGGGTCGGGTAGGCCCTGGACGAGGGCGTGGTACGTCTTGTCGACCGTGCGGCTGCGGAACGCCTGCTTGAGACGCGAGTAGGCGTTCTCGCTCTTCGCGACCACCATGAGACCGGACGTGCCGACGTCGAGCCGGCTGACGATCCCCTGGCGCTCCGGGGCGCCGGAGGTCGAGATGCGGTAGCCCGCCGCGGCGAGCCCGGACACGACGTCGGGCCCGCTCCAGCCGACGCTGGGGTGCGCGGCGACGCCCACCGGCTTGTCGACGACCACGATGTCGTCGTCGTCGTGGATGATCGACATGCCCGGCACGGGCTGTGCGACGACCCTCAGGCTCGGGCCCTCCTCGGCACGCGGCAGCGACACCTCGAGCATCGAGCCGGCCGAGAGCCGCTCGGACTTCGCGACGGCCTTGCCGTCGAGCACGACGGCGCCGTCTGCCGCGAGGTCGGCGGCCTTGGTGCGGGACACCCCGAAGAGCCGCGCGACGCCCGCGTCGACGCGTTCGCCCTCGAGGCCGTCCGGCACGAGCACGGTGCGCACGTCAGGCATGGTCGTCCCCCTGACGCCGCACGGCGTGTTTCTCGCGCGTCTCGGTCGGGTCGGGCGTCTCGGTCGACACGGCCGACCCGCCGGGCTGCTGCGTCATGTCGGTCTCGCCGTTCGCTGGGCTATCGGACGTGGTCTCTCCGTCGCCGGCGCTGGGCTCGGACGCGACGGTGCGGGTGGCGGGACGGCCGTGGTCACGGCGACCGTCGACGCCGATCCCGAGCAGCGCCAGGATGACGACGAGCGCCGCGGCCGAGACGATCCAGATGTCGGCGACGTTGCCGATGAACCAGCGGTTGTAGTCGATGAAGTCCACGACGTGCCCCTGGCCGCCGCCGGGCGGGCGGACGAACCGGTCCGTGAGGTTGCCGATCGCGGCGCCGAGCAGCAGCCCGAGCGCGATCGCCCAGGCCCATGACCCGAGCTGGCGGGCGACGACGATGATCGCGATCAGCACGGCGAGGGCGATGCCCGTCATGACCCACGTGTTGCCCGCGCCGAGCGACAGGGCCGCACCGGGGTTGCCGATGAGCTTGAAACGGATGAACTCTCCGACGAAGGGACGCGACTCCCCGTCGGCGAGCACGTCGAGCGCGACCACCTTCGTCAGCTGGTCACTGACGTAGGCGAGGACGGCGACGGCCCCGAGGACGACGAACATCCGGGTGCGCCGGTCAGTTGTCGGTCGGGTCTCGTCGGCAGGCGTCGAACTCACGGTCTCGGTCGATGTGGTCGATGTAGTGGTGGACACGCCGTCGACCCCCGCGCGGGGGGTCGACGTGGCGTGCGTGGGCGTCAGTGGCGGTCTTGCTTCTCCTGGCATGTCATGCACAGGGTCGCACGAGGACGGGCCTGAAGTCGAAGCTTGCCGATCGGGTTGCCGCAGTTCTCGCAGATGCCGTACGTGCCGGCCTCGAGCTGCTCGAGCGCGTGCTCCGCCTGACGCAGGCTCGCGCGGGCGTTGGCCGCGACGGAGATCTCGTGCTCGCGCTCTGCCGTCTTGGCCCCGGCGTCCGCCTGGTCGTCGCCGGACCCGTCGCCCGAAGCGCGGAGCAGGTCGTCGAGCTCGTCCTCGGCGAGCTTGAGCTCGACGCGGTGCTGGTCGATCTCCTCGAGCAGGACGCCGCGCACCTCGCCGATCTCGTCCTCGCTCCACGGGCTCTCGTCGTCCTTGACCCGGAGGCGCTCGGCGATCTTGCGCGCGTTGGTCCGGGTCGTGGTGCTGCTCGCGGCCTTCTTGGTCGCCGCGCGGGGTCCTGCCGTGGAGCTCGTCGTCACTGGTGCCTTCTTGGTTCGGGTAGCCGGTGCCTTGGCGGCGGGCTTCGCGCTCGCGGCACCTGCTCGGGTGGACGTCGTGGGGGTCGGCTTCTTCGCCGCCGTCGACCGGGTCGTGCCGCGAGCCGCCGGAGCGGCCTTCTTCGCGGGGGTCGCCTTGGTCGCCGTCTTCGTGGCCGTCGCGGCCTTGGCTGCGGTCGCGGTCTTCTTGACGGGGGTCGCCTTGGTCGCCGTCCTCGTGGCCGGCGCGGCCTTGGTCGCGGCCTTCTTCGCGGGAGCCGTCTTCGTCACTGCCCTCTTGGCGGGCGCGGCCTTGCTCGTGGCCTTGCTCGTGGCTTTGGTCGCGGACTTGGTGGCGGCCTTCTTGACGGGGGTCGCCTTCGTCGCCGTCCTCGCGGGCGGCGCGGCCTTGGTCGTGGCCTTCTTCGCGGCGGCGGCCTTCGTCACCGTCTTCTTGACCGGGGCGGCCTTGGTCGCGGACCTGGTCGCCGTCCTCGTGGCCGGCGCAGCCTTCGTCGCCGTCGTCTTGACCGCGGCCTTCGTCGCGGCCTTCCTCACCGGCGCGGCCTTCGTGACAGTCTTCCTCGCAGGCGCCGCCTTCGTGGCTGCGCCCGTCGTCCTGCTCGCGGTGGACCGCTTGGCCGCGGCTGTCGCCGCCGCCGTCTTCTTCGCCGCCATCAGACCCTCCGTCGGTCACGCCGTCGACGCTGACAAGTGGGGCTGACAATAAGCCCCGCACGGGTCGCGCACAAACGCGAAACGCTTATGCGGGCGAAGTGTTCGCCCCTCGGATACACCACAGGCCGTCCGGGATGTTCCCGGACGGCCTGCCGTGCGTCTGTTCGAGGTGGGACTCAGCCCTGGTTGCCGTCGCCGGCGCCGGCGTGGGCCGGCTCCTGGACGCTCGAGTCGAGGTCGTGGAGCTGACCCTCGATGTAGGACTTGAGGTTGGTGCGGTAGTTCTTCTCGAAGCCGCGCAGCTCGGCGATCTTGCGGTCGAGCAGGCCCTTCTGCTTGTCGAGCTCCTCGAGGAGAGCAGCCTTCTTCTGCTGGGCCTCCGCGACCATCCCGGTGGCACGCTCGCGCGCCTCGGTGAGCATCTCGTCGCGCTTGGACGTGGCCTCGGCGATCATCTGGTCGCGCTGCGAGGTGGCCTCGGCGATCATCTGGTCACGCTGGGCCGTGGCTGCGGCTGAGATCTGCTCGGCCTGCTGGGTGGCCTGGTCGTGGCGGCTCTGCCCGGTGTTGATGAGGTCGTCGTGGCGGGCCTGGGCCGCAGCGAGCAGCTCGCGGTGGCGGTTCTCGGCCTCCGAGATGAGCTCGTTGCGGCGGGTCTCGCCGGCGGCCACGTGCTCGTCGTGCAGGCGCTGCGCGAGTGCGATGACGCCTGCGGCGTCGACGTTGCCGGCGGCGGCCGGAGCGGCTGCTGCAGCCGCGGCGGGCGGCGGGGCCTTGGCGGCCTCCTCGCGCAGGCGTGCCGCGTTGGCCGCCGCGGCCTCGGCATCGGACTGCGCCTTGGCGGCACGCTCATCGGCGGCGCGGGCGTTCTCCTGCGCCTTGGCGAGCTTGCCCTCGGCGTCGGCGACCTGCGAGTTGAGGCCGTTGAGCTTGGCCTGGGCGTCGTTGAGGGCCTGGGAGTCGACGGCCGACTTGGCGGCCGCCTCGGCTCGCTCGGCCTCGGCCTTGGCGCGGTCGATGCGCTCCTTGGCGGCCCGTTCGGCGTTGTCGGCGTCGGCCTTGGCCTTGGCCGCACGGTCGGTGGCGGCCTTGAAGGCGCGCTCCGCGTCCTGGATCTTCGCGGTGAGGCCGCCGAGCTTGGCGTCGTCACCGGGGCGTCCGACGGCCGGCATGGCCGCCGTCGCGCCGTCGGCGCGGACGGCCGACTGGTTCTTGCTCGCGCGGCAGTCGTTGAGCTGCTTCAGATAGTCGTCACGCTGCTCGATGAGCGAACGCATCTCCGCCACGATCTCGTCCAGGAAGTCGTCAACGTCCCGCTCCTCGTAGCCACGACGGAACTGCGTGGTCTGGAAGTGCTTGTTGAGCACCTGTTCAGGCGTAAGCGCCATGTGTCACCTCGATACAGACGTAATGGTTCGGGTCAACGGTATCTAACGTTCCGGTCACGAACCAAAGCCATGCTCACCGATCGGCGTGTGGAGACCCCTGACCCGCGCTGCGGGACGGGTGAAGGCCGGTCGGTCAGAAGAAGCTCGGCACGTTGAGAGCGAGAGAGGTCAGCAACATCAGGACGAGGAAGCTGAGGTCGAGTCGGACGCCACCGAGGCTCGGTGACGGGATGACCTTGCGCAGGGCGCGCAGGGGCGGGTCGGTCACGGTGTAGACGGCCTCGGCCAGGACCAGGACGACCCCGGTGGGTCGCCAGGACCGGGCCAGCACCTGCACCCAGTCGATGACGAAGCGGCCGATGAGGGCGATGAAGAAGGTGAAGACCACCACCCCGTAGATCGTCCAGAACGCGTCCATGTCGGTCAGTGTCC
This sequence comes from Terrabacter sp. Soil810, assembly GCF_001429645.1. NCBI lineage: Bacteria > Bacillati > Actinomycetota > Actinomycetes > Micrococcales > Intrasporangiaceae > Terrabacter > Terrabacter sp. Soil810. The sequence continues at coordinate 393,794 of NZ_LMSW01000012.1, read as the reverse complement.
CTGATGTCGGGGCAGGAGTGTGAACCGGGGCCCAGGTCGTTGCGCCTGCGACCCCGGTTTGCGCTCATGGCCGAGGGTCGGTGGCTCAGCTCTGGTTGAAGAATCCGCGCGTGGCGGCCGCCGGGGCCTCGGGCTCGTCGGCGGAGATCTCGACATGGGCGGGCGAGAGCAGGAACACCTTGGAGGTGACCCGCTCGATGGTGCCGTGCAGACCGAAGACGAGCCCGGCGGCGAAGTCGACGAGGCGCTTGGCGTCGGCGTCGTCCATGTCGCTGAGGTTCATGATGACGGGGACCTGGTCGCGGAACCACTCGCCGATGTTCTTGGCCTCGTTGTAGGTGCGCGGGTGGATCGTCGTGATCCGGTTGAGCGACCCGACCTCGACGTCGCGCACGACGGCGGCCACCGGTCGCTTCGTGGGCAGCTGCGTCACGGCAGCGGTGTGCTCGGTCTCGTCGTCGTAGCGGTCGGACTCGTCGTAGGCGTCGTAGTCGTCGTAACGGTCGTGACGCTGGTCCTCCTCGCTCAGTCCGAGGTACACCATCGTCTTGCGCAGTGCCCCTGCCATGGCCAACTCCCAAAACGTCGGATTGTGATCGTTGACGACGTTACAGAAGTGACGGGCGTGAACCGAGGATTGCCGTGCCGACACGCAGGTGTGTCGCACCGTGCCGCAGGCCGGCCTCGAGGTCACCGCTCATGCCCGCGGAGACCCAGTCGGCCCGCGGGTGCCGAGCACGTATGCCGTCCGCGACGTCCCGAAGACGCGCGAACGACACATCCGGGTCGGCACCCAGGGGGGCCACGGCCATGACGCCGCGCAGGTCCAGGAGCTGTTGTGCCGCAACGGCATCCGCGAGGGCGTCGACGTCGCCGGGCAGGACCCCGCCACGCGACGTGTCGCCGTCGAGGCTCACCTGGAGGAGCACCTGGACGGTCCGGTCGGAGGTGTGCGCGCCCTTCGCGAGAGCTCCCACGAGCTTCGTGCGGTCGACCGACTGGATGACGTCGGCGTAGCCCGCGACGTGCGCCGCCTTGTTGCTCTGGAGCCGGCCGATGAAGTGGAGGGTCAGCGCCGGGGCGCCGCCCTCCGAGAGGACGTGTCGGACCTCACGGAACTTCTCTGCGGCCTCCTGGTCGCGGTTCTCGCCGAAGTGTCCGACGCCGAGGTCGTGAAGCAGCAGGACGTCGGACGCCGGGAAGAACTTCGTGACGACGACGAGGGTGATGTCGTCGGGATCGCGGCCGGCTTCGGCGCATCCGCGCTCGATGCGCTCGCGCACGGTCGCGAGACCTTCGCCCAGCTGTTCACGGCGGGCCCGGTCGTCGCCCGACGGCATACGGCTCATGCGACTGCCGGCCGCAGCGCGACGACACCCGCAAAGCGGCCGGTGCGGCCGTCCCGACGGTAGGAGTAGAGGTCACCGCTCTCCCGGGTGCACCCCGGAACCCATTGCACGGCAACGTCGGCCGCTGCGAGCTGCTCGACGACCCCGGCTGCCACGTCGATGGCGGCGGTACCGGTCCACGACCGCGCCGCAGCTGCCGGGGAGACCGCGGCAGCGCTGTGTGCCATCTCCGCCGGGACCTCGTAGCACCGGCCGCAGACGGACGGCCCGACGGTGGCCGAGACCGCCGAGGCGCCAAGGTCTCGCATCGCTGCGACGGCCCGTCCGACGATGCCGGCGAGCATCCCCGGTCGACCCGCGTGGACCGCCCCGACGACCCCTGCGGCAGCGTCGTGCAGCAGCACGGGAACGCAGTCGGCGACGAGCACCGCGAGCGCGAGATCCGTTGCGCGGGTGACGATCCCGTCGACGGCCGGCGGCTCGGCGCCCCAGGGTCCGTCGACCTGCGCGACGTCGGAGCCGTGCACCTGGTTCATGAGCACGAGACGCTCGCGAGGGAGGTTGATCTCGTGCGCGAGCGCCGTGCGGTTGCCCTCGACGTCGGCGGCGTCGTCGCCGACGTGACCGCCGAGGTTGAGGCCGGCATACGGCCCGCTCCCCCGGCCCGCCGACCGGCCCGTGAAGCCGAGGTCGACGGCGCACGAGTCGCCGTCGCTCGCGATGGTGGTGCGCCAGTAGAACACGATGACAAACCTATCCCGCCGGTCCCGGGGAGTCGGGGGGCACCCGTTCCGGCAAGAGCGGGTCAGCACGCCGACGGGCGGGAGACGCTGAACGCATCTCCCGCCCGTCGGTACGGATCTCGGCTCGGAGCCGGCCCTCGGTCCTACTTGAGGAAGTCGGGCACGTCGAGGTCGTCGCCCTCGTCGAACGTCACCTGCCGAGGCGGCTGCTGCACCGGCTGGGCCGCGGGGGCCGGGACGTGGTGCTGGGGCTGCTGCGGCGCCGGCGCGGCCGGCTGCTGGGTGGGCAGCTGCTGGGCCGGCTGTGACTGGTGCACCGGTGCGGCCGGCGCCTGCTGGGGGATCGACTGCTGCGGCGCCGCCTGCGGCACACCGTTGGAGTGCTGCGGCGCCGGCGTGGCCGGACGCTGCTGGGCCGCCTGCGAGCGACCCATGACCTGCCCGAGGGCGCGGTCGTCGTGCCGCTGGCTGGGGCCGCCGCTGTCGAAGCCTGCAGCGATGACCGTGACCCGGACCTCGTCGCCGAGGGCGTCGTCGATGACCGCACCGAAGATGATGTTGGCCTCCGGGTGCGCAGCCTCCTGGACGAGGCGGGCGGCCTCGTTGATCTCGAAGAGTCCGAGGTCGGAGCCGCCCTGGACCGAGAGCAGCACGCCGTGGGCACCGTCGATGGACGCCTCGAGCAGCGGGCTGCTGATGGCGAGCTCGGCGGCCTGGACCGCCCGGTCCTCGCCGCGCGCGGAGCCGATGCCCATGAGTGCCGAGCCGGCACCCTGCATGACCGACTTGACGTCGGCGAAGTCGAGGTTGATGAGTCCGGGCGTCGTGATGAGGTCGGTGATGCCCTGGACACCGGAGAGCAGGACCTGGTCGGCCGAGCGGAAGGCGTCCATCATCGAGACGTTGCGGTCGCTGATCGACAGCAGCCGGTCGTTGGGGATGACGATCAGGGTGTCGACCTCCTCGCGGAGGCTGCCGATGCCGGACTCGGCCTGGTTGGCGCGACGGCGACCCTCGAAGGTGAACGGGCGCGTGACGACACCTATCGTCAGGGCACCGAGCTCGCGGGCGATACGGGCCACGACGGGAGCGCCGCCGGTGCCCGTGCCGCCGCCCTCACCGGCGGTGACGAAGACCATGTCGGCCCCCTTGAGGACCTCCTCGATCTCCTCGGCGTGGTCCTCGGCGGCCTTCTTGCCGACCTCGGGGTCGGCGCCGGCACCGAGGCCGCGCGTCAGCTCGCGGCCGACGTCGAGCTTGACGTCGGCGTCGCTCATGAGCAGCGCCTGGGCATCGGTGTTGATGGCGATGAACTCGACACCCTTGAGGCCGACCTCGATCATGCGATTGATGGCATTGACGCCGCCGCCGCCGATGCCGACGACCTTGATGACGGCCAAGTAGTTCTGCGGTGCTGCTGCCACGAGAGTGGGCCTTCCTGACTGATGGTGCCGGTGCTGCTGGTGGTCTGGGGACGGACAGTGCGTGGTGCGGGTGGTGCGGCTCGTTCCGAGCGTGTAGCCCTCAAACCTTAAACGTAGACATAAAGGTTACAGTTTGGTCACGAACCAGTGCCCTGACGGTATGACGAGGCACAGGGTCGATCAACCCACGTCGCGGCGTGTCGTCGCGGGGATTGCCCCAATTCCGAAGGGGGCGCCCCACGGGCCACACCAGCACCACCGGACACTGGGGTCCCGACCGCCGGGCCTCACCCTCCCACGGACGCCGCGCGGCCACGCGGCCGGGTCCCCGACCCGGACGGCGGCTCGGACCGGTGGGCGTCAGCGGGTTACGGGCGACGACGGGACGCTGACGTCGATCGTCGAACCCGGTTCCGGCAGAAGGATCTTCACCAGCTCTGCCTTGCGCGCGCCGTCGGCCGCGCCACCCCAGACGACCGTCTTGCGCTTCTCGCCCTTGGCCTTGACGGTGAAGGAGACCTGGTCGGCCGTCGACACCGACACCCCGGAGACGTCGGCGCGCAACGAGGGGTCGAGCGACCCGAGGGCCGCCAGCGCTGCGTCGACCCCCTCCTTCGTCACCTGCGCGGCCCCGGAGCTGACGAGCGGCACGCCCTCGGGGGCCGTGCCGACGGTGCGGAAGGTGACACCGTCCCGATCCACGACGTCGACCTCACCTCGAGGGTTACGGACCGCGAGCACGGCGATCCGGGGGGTCAACGTGATGACGACGGTGTCCGGCAGGCTGCGGCCGACCGAGACGGCGCTCCAGGCCTTGTCGGCGAGCAGGCGCTGGGCCACCGCATCGGTGTCGACGCGCATCAGGGGCCCACCGAGCGGCACCTCCGCGGACCTGCGCACCTGGGCGGACACGGACGCGCTCACCCCTCGGACCTCGACCCGCGACGCCGTGAGGACGCTGCTGAACCACCCCAGCCAGGCGACGAGCCCCGCCAGCACCAGGAGGGCGACGAGGACGCCCGCGACGAGGCGGGGGCGGCGGCGAGCAGCCGCGGCGCGTCGCTCGAAGCGCGTGCGTGACGACGCGAGCCCCGTGCCCGCGACGCGGCGACGGGCCGTGCTGTGCTCGAGCATCATGGCGCCCCTTCTTCGAGGATCCGCAGCACCTCCGGGCCGATCATCGTGACGTCGCCGGCTCCCACGGTGAGCACGAGGTCTCCGGGACGGGCCAGCCTCGCGACGCGTCCGGCGACCTCGGACCACGAGGGCACGTAGTGGACCTCGACCTCGGGCCGGGCCGCCGTGACCGCATCGGCGACGAGACGCCCGGACACACCGGGCACGGGGTCCTCGCGGGCGGCGTAGACGTCCATGAGCACCACGACGTCGGCCGGCGACAGCCCGGCCCCGAGCTCCGCCGCGAAGTCACGCGTACGGCTGTACAGGTGGGGCTGGAAGACGACGAGGAGCCGGCCGGTGTCGCCGACGAGGGACTTGGCCGTCTCGACGACGGCTGCGACCTTGCCCGCGTTGTGGGCGTAGTCGTCGACGACGACCACTCCCCGGGCCTCGCCCTTCGGCTCGAAGCGGCGGCGCGTCCCCGTGAAGGACGCCAGCCCGGAGAGGACGCGGTCGGGGTTCTGGCCGAGCCCGTGGACGGCGGCGGCGTACGCGGCCGCGGCGTTGAGCGCGTTGTGGCGCCCGGGCACGCCGAGGGTCATGCGCCGCTCGGTGCCCTCGTCGAGCAGCGTGACCGACGCGGTGACGCCGTCCTGCTGGTGGTCGCCCAGGACGACGTCGGAGGAGGGGTCGAAGCCATAGGTGACGACGCGCGTGCCCGTGGCCCTGGCCCGCTCGGCCAGCGCGACGGCTCCGGCGTCGTCGGCGCACGTCACGAGCAGTCCACCGGGCCGGATCGTGTCCACGAAGGCGTCGTAGGCGGCCTGGACAACCGTGAAGTTCGAGTAGAAGTCGAGGTGGTCCGGCTGCACGTTGGTGACGATCGCGACCTCGGGACGGTAGACGACGAACGAGCCGTCGCTCTCGTCCGCCTCGACGACGAAGACGTCGTCGGACCCGTCGTGGGCGTTGGTGCCGTGCTTGGCCAGCTCGCCACCGACCGCGAACGACGGGTCGAGACCGCAGCCCTGCAGCGCGACCGTGAGCATGGAGGTCGTCGTCGTCTTGCCGTTCGCGCCGGCCACGGCGACCGGGCGGCGACCCTGCATGAGTGCCGCGAGTCCCTGGGCGCGGTGCAGCACCGGCACCCCCCGCTCACGGGCGGCGACGAGCTCGATGTTGTCGTCGCGGATCGAGGAGCTCATGACGATCGCGTCGGCGCGCTCCTGGTGCCCCGCGTGGAAGCCGACCCACACGCCGGCCCCCTCGCTCTCGAGGGCCTTGAGGACGGGCACGTCCTTGGCGTCGCTGCCGGTGACCCGGATGCCGCGCGCCAGCATGATGCGCGCGACACCCGACATGCCGGCTCCGCCGATCGCGAGGAAGTGCACGCGACCGAGGTCTGCGGCGTCGGGCACGGGGGCCCGGAAGTCGAAGCGCGCCGCGGCGAACGGGTCGTCGACGGAGGGGGTGCGCGGGGTCTGGGTCACGTGCGGTTCCTGCCTTCTGCGGCCCGGTCGACCAGGTCTGCGAGCTTCTCGTCGGCGGCGGGCTCGCCGAGCGTCAGGGCCGCCGCAGCCATCCGTGACACCCGGTCGCCGTCGGTGGCGAGACCGAGCAGCACGGCGTCGATCCAGTCGGGGGTGAGGTCGGCGTCGTCGACGAGCAGGCCGCCTCCGGCTGCCACGACGTCGGCCGCGTTGACGCGCTGCTCACCGTTGCCGACGGGCAGCGGGACGTAGACGGCCGGCAGGCCGACAGCCGTCAGCTCGCACACCGTGTTGGCGCCGGAGCGCGCGACCACGAGGTCGGCGGCGGCATACGCCAGCTCCATGCGGTCGGCGTACGGCACGACGACGTACGGGGCCCCCTCGGCGGGGGGCTCGGGGACGAACTCCTTGCCCAGTCCGGTCACGTGCAGCACCTGCACGCCCCCCTGGCTCAGCTCTGTGACCCTCGCACGGAAGGCGTCGTTGAGGCGCTGGGCGCCGAGCGAGCCCCCCGTGACGAGGACGGTGGGCCACTGGGGCTGCAGGCCGAAGTGCTCGAGGGCCTGCGTGCGCAGGCCCGCACGGTCGAGGGTCGCGACCTCGCGGCGCAGCGGCATGCCGATGCGCTGCGCGTGGGGCAGCGACGTGACCGAGAACGTCGTCGCCACGGCGCTGGCCCAGCGGGCCCCGAGGCGGTTGGCCAGACCGGCCCGCGCGTTCTGCTCGTGGACGACGATCGGCACGTGGCGGCGCCGCGCGGCGAGGTAGGCCGGGGTGCTGACGTAGCCCCCGAAGCCGACGACGACCTCGGCTCCGGTCTCGTCGATGGCTGCGCCCGCGGCGTCGACGGCCGCCTTGAGGCGGCCCGGGAGCCGGAGCAGGTCGGCGCTCGGGCGACGCGGCAGCGGCACCTTGGGCACGAAGCGCAGGTCGTAGCCGCGAGCCGGGACGAGGCGCGCCTCGAGGCCCTCCTCGGTGCCGAGCGCCGTGACCCGCATCTCCGGGTGGCGGCGACGCAGGGCGTCCGCGAGGGCCAGCAGCGGCGACACGTGGCCGGCGCTGCCTCCCCCGGCGAGCAGGACGGAGGTGGGCGAGGACAGTGGGATCACCGGCTTCTGCGACGTTGCGGGACGGAGCGGACGCGGGACGGGAGCACCGCGAGCGACCGACGGACGAGACTCGGGCGGGCGTCGAGCAGGGCCTTGCAGCCCGGCTCGTTGCGCGCGAAGGACAACAGGATGCCGAGGGCGAGCAGGGTCGTCACGAGCGACGACCCGCCGGCGGACACGAGCGGGAGCGGGACACCGATGACGGGAAAGAGCCCGATGACCGCGCCGATGTTGATGATGGCCTGACCGAGCAGCCACGCCATGATGCCGAAGCCCGCGATGCGGACGAACCGGTCCTGGGTGCGGCTCACGAGCCGGAAGCAGGCCCAGGCGAGGATGCCGAAGAGCAGCAGGATCATCAGCGTGCCCGGCAGGCCGAGCTCCTCGCCGATGATCGCGAAGATGAAGTCGTTGTGCGCCTCCGAGAGCCACTCCCACTTCTCCTTCGAGGCCCCGAGCCCGACACCCCACCAGCCGCCGTCGGCCAGGGCGTAGAGGCCGTGCACCGACTGGCCGCACCAGCCGTCGGGGTCGGCCTGGCACGTCGGGTCGAGCCAGTTGGAGATGCGGCTCGTGCGGTTGTTGCTGCCGGTCACCATCAGGGCGACACCGACGAGGGCCAGGCCGCCGCCGAGGGCGAAGACGCGCTTGGGGGCCCCGGCCACGAGCAGCACCGATGCGACGATGACGAGCACGACCATCGCCGTGCCGAGGTCGTGGCCGGCGAGGATGAGGCCGATGACGACCGTGGCGATCGGGACGAGATAGGGCAGCACGACGTGGAGCATGCTGGCCATCCGCGAGGACTTGTTGGCGAAGATCACGGCTCCGACGAGCACGAGCCCGACCTTGGCGAACTCGGCCGGCTGGAACTGGACCGGGCCGAGCGCGAGCCAGTTGCGGTTGCCGTTGACGCTCTTGCCGAACGGGATGACGGCGGCGAGCAGCAGCACCGAGACGATGATCGTCGGGAAGGCGAGCCGCTTCCACCACCGGACGTCGAGCCGGCTGGCGGCTCCGGCAGCGACCGCGCCCAGCACGGCGAACAGCAGCTGACGCAGGAAGACGGTGTAGGACGCCTCGTCGGCGAGGAGCGCCTCGACGCTGGACGCCGAGAAGACCATGATCAGGCCGAAGACGACGAGCGTCGAGGTCGCACCGAGGATGAGGTAGTAGGTCGTCAGCGGTGACTCGAGCTTGCCGATGACGGGCAGCGAACGGGACGTCGAGGACGGGTCGGCGGCCTTGCCCGACGTCTTCTCGTCGGCGGTCGTCGCGCTCACTCCAGCCCCCCGTGTGCCTCGAGGTGCCGCCGGACCGCCTCCTCGAAGGCGTCGCCGCGGGCTCCGTAGTTGGTGAACATGTCCATCGACGCGGCGGCAGGCGCGAGCAGCACGACGTCGCCCGGCTGGGCGAGGCGCGCGGCCTCCCTGACGACACGGTCCATGACCCCAGTGTCGGTGTCGGACACGTCGACGACCGGGACATCCTGCGCGTGTCGGGAAAGGGCCTGCGCGATCTGGTCGCGGTCGGCACCGATGAGGACGACGCCGCGCAGCCGCGAGGCCATCTCCTCGACGAGGCTGTCGACGTCGGCGCCCTTGAGCAGGCCGCCCGCGACCCACACGACGGAGTCGAACGACCGGATCGCCGCCGCCGCCGCGTGGGGGTTGGTGGCCTTGGAGTCGTTGACGAAGCGCACGCCCTTGACGGTCGCCAGCTCGGCGATGCGGTGCCGGTCGGGGCGGAAGGCCCGCAGGCCGTCGCGGACCGCGATGGGTCCGACGCCGTACGCGCGAGCCAGCGCCGCGGCCGCGAGGGCGTTGGCGACGTAGTGCGGTGCGATGGAGGGGGCGTCGCCCTGCAGGTCTGCGATCGTGCAGAGCTCGGCGGCCGAGCGCTGGCGCTGCTCGACGAAGGCGCGGTCGGCGAGGACGTCCTCGACGACCCCGACCATCGAGGGGGCCGGGATGCCCGTCGTGAAGCCGATGGCGCGGCACCCCTCGACGACGTTGGCCTCCATCACGAGCTGCTCGGTCTGGATGTCGGCGACGTTGTAGATGCAGGCGAGGTGGGTGTTCTCGTAGATCTTGCCCTTGGCGCGGAGGTACTCGGCGTAGCTGCCGTGCCAGTCGATGTGGTCGGGCGCGACGTTGAGCACGGCGGACGCGACGGCCGACACCGACCGCTGCCAGTGCAGCTGGAAGCTCGACAGCTCGACGGCCAGCACGTCGTACGGCTCCGGGTGGAGCACGGCCTCGAGCAGGGGCGTGCCGACGTTGCCGGCCGACGTGGCGCGCAGGCCGGCGTGGCGCAGGATCGAGGCGAGCATGTTGACGGTCGTCGTCTTGCCGTTGGTGCCCGTGACGGTGAGCCACGGTGCGGCGCCCTCCCGGGCGCGCATGCGCCAGGCGAGCTCGACCTCTCCCCACACGGGTATGCCGGCCGTGGCCGCGGCGAGCATCAGCGGGTCGTGCGGGGGGACCCCGGGCGACGTGACGACGAGCTCGGTGCCGGGCGGCGGCTCGACGACGTGCTCGGGGCCGAGGCGGACGTCGACGTCGAGGATCTCGAGGATCGTCGCGCGCTCGCGGATCGCCTCGGTCACGTCGCGGGAGACGGCCGTGACGCGGGCGCCGCGGTCGGCGAGCGCGTCGGCGGCGGCGAAGCCGGACACGCCGAGCCCGACGACGAGGACGTTGATCCCCGACCAGTCGGCATCGCTGTGGGTCAGTCCCTCGCGGGGCTCGTAGAGCGGGTCGAAGCTCACTGGGACCCCACCACCCACTCTGCGTAGAAGACGCCGAGGCCGAAGGCGACGAAGAGTCCGGCGATGATCCAGAAGCGGACCACGACCGTCACCTCGTTCCAGCCGACCATCTCGAAGTGGTGGTGCAGCGGCGCCATCCTCAGCACCCGTTTACCGGTGGTCTTGAACGAGGCGACCTGGGCGACCACCGACAGCGTCTCGAGGACGAACATGCCGCCGAGGATGATGAGGAGCAGCTCGGTGTGGGTCGTGATGGCGAGGCCGGCGAGCGCGCCGCCCAGGGCGAGCGAGCCGGTGTCGCCCATGAAGATCTTCGCGGGCGTCGCGTTCCACCAGAGGAACCCGAAGCAGGCGCCCATGCCTGCGGCGGCGACGAGCGCGAGGTCGTGGGAGTCGCGCACCTCGTAGCACTTGATGCCCGGGTTGGTCTGGCAGTTCTGGTTGAAGGTCCAGATGCTGATGAGGACGTAGGCGCCGAAGACCATCGTCGAGACGCCGGTCGCGAGGCCGTCGAGGCCGTCGGTGAGGTTCACGCCGTTGGACGCCCCCGCGATCATGACGTTCGCGAAGACGACGAAGAGGATCACCCCGACGACGGTGCTGCCACCCAGCGCGAGGCTGATGTTGGTGTCACGGACGAACGACACGAGCAGCGACGCCGGCGTGCGGTACTGCTCGTTGGGGAACTGCAGCGCGAGCCCGGCGAAGGTGATGCCGACGAGGGCCTGCCCCAGGAGCTTCTCCTTCGAGCGGAGGCCGAGGCTGCGCTGCTTGCTGATCTTGATGAAGTCGTCGAGGAAGCCGACGAAGCCGAGCCCTGCGGCCAGGAAGAGCACGAGCAGCCCACTGGCCGTCGGCGGGTTGAGCGTCAGCAGGTGGGCCAGGAAGTAGGCGCCGAGCATGGCCGCGAGGATGACGGCGCCACCCATGGTGGGCGTGCCGCGCTTCGTGTGGTGCGAGGTGGGCCCGTCGTCGCGGATGAACTGGCCGTAGCCGCGCTTGACGAGGAACTTGATGAACAGCGGCGTGCCGAACAACGAGATGAGCAGCGAGATCGATGCTGCGAGCAGGACGCCCTTCACCGCGTGACCGCCTCTCCGGACGTGGTGGAGACGGGTGTGGCGGTGACCGGGCCACCTTCGGCCGCCAGGCGGTCGCCGAGCCAGCGCAGACCGCTGTCCCGGCTCGACTTGAGCAGGACGACGTCGCCGGCGCGCAGCCGCGGGGCGAGCAGGTCGTGCGCGGCGGCGGTGTCGGGCACCCACTCGGAGCCCGCGAAGGCCTCGGCGAGCGGACGGGCGCCCTCGCCGACGGCCACGACGTGGTCGAAGGCGAGCGACGCGGCATACGACCCGACGGCCGCGTGCTCGGCGTCGCTGTCGGGCCCCAGCTCGAGCATGCCGCCGAGGACCGCCCAGCGCTCCCCCGCCACGTGCATGGCCGCGACGGCGTCGAGTGCGGCACGCATCGAGTCGGGGTTGGCGTTGTAGGCGTCGTTGACGACGACCACGCCGTCGGCCCGGTCGGTGATCTCCATCCGCCAGCGGCTCACCGCCTCCGCGGCGCCGAGCCCGGCGACGACCTGGTCGAGCGAAAGCCCGAGCTCCAGGGCCGCGGCGGCGACGGCGAGCGAGTTGCCGACGTGGTGGGCGCCGCTCTGCTGCAACGAGACCCGGGCCGTGCCCTGCGGACACACGAGGGTGTATGCCGCCCTGCCGCGCTCGTCGAGGGTGACGTCCTCGGCGCGTACGTCGGCCTCGGGCGAGAGCCCGACGAGCTGGACGCGCGACGCCAGACCGGACGCCATGGCGGCGACGACGGGGTCGTCGGCGTTGAGGATCGACAGACCCTCGGCGGGGACGGCCAGCGGCAGCTCGGCCTTGGCGCGGGCGATGTTCTCGCGCGAGCCGAACTCGCCGATGTGGGCGGTGCCGACATTGAGCACGATGGCGACCTGCGGCGGCGCGATGCGCGTGAGGTAGTCGATGTGGCCGATCCCCCGGGCGCCCATCTCGGCCACGAGGAATCGCGTCGTCGGGGTGACGCGGCACACCGTCAGCGGCACGCCGATCTCGCCGTTGAGGGAGTTGACGGGGGCAACGGTCTCGGCGACGGACGACAGCACGGACGCGAGCAGGTCCTTGACGCTGGTCTTGCCCGACGAGCCGGTGATGCCCACGACCCGCAGCTCGGGGGCGCGGTCGACGACGCCGCGGGCGACGAGGCCGAAGGCGGTCTGGACGTCCTCGACGACGACGCACGGCACGCCTGCGACCGGGCGCGAGGTGAGGGCCGCGACGGCCCCGGCCGCGGCGGCCGCCTCGACGTAGTCGTGCCCGTCGGCGGTCTCGCCGATGCGCGCGACATAGAGGCTGCCCGGGAGGCAGTCACGGGAGTCGGTGGTCACCGGGCCGTCGACGACGACGGCCTCCGGGGAGTCGGTGCCGTGGACGGCGCCGCCCGTGAGGTCACGAATCTCACTGAGGGACAAGGCGATCACGATGTCACCCCCGACGAGGTGACGGCTGCGAGGGCGGCGCGCACGGCGTCGCGGTCGTCGAACGGATGCTTCACTCCGTGGATCTCCTGACCCTTCTCGTGTCCCTTGCCGAGCACCACGACGGTGTCGACAGGGCGGTCCTCCCCCGTACCGACCACCGCGAGGGCGATGGCCTCGGCGATGGCGCTCGAACGCGTGCCACCGTCGATGATCTCCGTGGCCTGCGCCGAGCCGGCACGGACCTCCGCGCGGGCTCCGGCGACGACGGCCGAGCGGATCTCGGCCGGGTCCTCGGAACGCGGGTTGTCGTCGGTGACGACGACGACGTCGGCCTGACGGGCGGCGGCGGCACCCATGGCCGGCCGCTTGCCGCGGTCGCGGTCGCCCCCGGCACCGAGGACGGCGATGAGCCGCCCCGGCGTCGAGGCACGCAGCGCGGCGAGGGCCGCGTCGACGGCGTCGGGTGTGTGCGCGAAGTCGACGACGCACCGCGGGCCCTCGGCGCCCCCGGGCGCGACGACCTCCATGCGTCCCGGCACGTCGGGAGCCACCGACATGGCTGCCTCGACCTCGGCCGGCGCGAGGCCGATGCGCAGCAGCGCGAGCGCGGCCAGTGCGGTGTTGGCGACGTTGAAGTGGCCGGGCAGGTGCGAGACGAGTCCCAGGGCACGGTCCGTCGTCCGCTCCCGCAGGGTGAACGCGCCCCCGTCACCCTCCTCGACACCCCAGTCGACGTCCGGGCTGCCCTCGGCCGTGGTGGCGAGGGTCGTCGTCGGGACGGTCGCCTCGGCCGCGAGGCGCCGGCCCCACGCGTCGTCGACGCAGACGACCGCCGAGCGGGAGCGCTGCGGGGTGAACAGGGAGGCCTTGGCGCCGAAGTAGTCGTCCATCGAGGCGTGGAAGTCGAGGTGGTCCTGCGAGAGGTTCGTGAAGAGTGCCACGTCGTAGACGACCCCGTCGACGCGGTGCAGCTCGAGGGCGTGGCTCGACACCTCCATGATGCAGGCGTCGATGCCCCGGTCGCGCATGAGCCCGAGCAGCGCGTGCAGGTCGGTCGCCTCGGGCGTCGTGCGCACCGACTCGATGCGCTCGTCCCCGATGCGCGTCTCGACCGTGCCGATGAGTCCGGTGCGCTGCCCGTGCGCCCGCAGCGCCGACTCGACGAGGTACGCCGTGGTCGTCTTGCCGTTGGTCCCGGTGACGCCGAGCATCGTCAGGGAGTCGGAGGGGTGTCCGTAGACCTGCGCCGCGACGTCGCCGAGGACGCCGCGAGGGTCCTGTGCGACGACGACGGGCACGGTGACCTCAGGCTGCGCTCCGACCTCAGCGAGGCCGGCCGCGTCGGTCAGGACGGCGACGGCTCCGGCGGCCACGGCGTCGGCGACGAAGCGCGCGCCGTGCACGTTGAACCCCGGGAGGGCCGCATACAGGTCCCCGGGGAGCACGGCGCGGCTGTCGAGGGTGACCCCGGTCACGACGAGGTCGGAGGCGTCCGCGGAGCCCACGTCGGCCCGGATCCGGGTCGTCAGGTCGCGGAGGTGCACACCCGACGTAGCGGGTCGAAGGGGGGAAGGTGACACGTCATCCCAACTTACAGGCCATCCCGCTTCGCCCGCGCATTGCTGATGACCTCCGGGTCGTCGGACGACAGGGGCTGGTCGGCCCACACGTGGTAGTCGAGGGTCGACTTCGGGCTGGGCGGTGCGCCGGTGCGCTCGAGCAGGTAGGACATGACCTGGTTGAAGACGGGCCCGGCGAGGGCGCCACCGAACATGCCGGCGCTCGGCTTCTGGATGAAGACGGCGACGACGTACTTCGGCGCCTCGGCGGGGGCGAACCCGATGAACGAGGCCGTGAAGCCGTTGTAGCGCCCCAGCTTCTCGTCGTAGCGGTCGGCCGTGCCCGTCTTGCCGGCGACGCGGTAGCCCTTGATGCGGGCCGCGCTCGCGGTGCCGTTCTCGCCCGTGACCTCCTCCATCATCCGCGACAGCTTGACCGCGGTGTCCTCGGTCACGACCCGGGTCGGCGTGGTCGGCGGCGACGGGATCAGGGTCCCGCTGTCGTTGACCGTGCCCTCGACGAGCGACGGCGGCACGCGGATGCCCTTGTTGGCGATGGTCTGGAAGACGCCGGCCTGCTGGATCGCCGTGACGGCGTAGCCCTGGCCGAAGAGGACCGTGTAGCGGCGGGTCGAGACCCAGTCCTTGGCGCCGGCGAGCAGTCCTGCCGACTCCCCCGGGAAGCCCACGGGGGTCTTGGAGCCGACGCCGAACTTGCGGTAGTACGCCTCCATGATCGCCGGCGCCACGCGCTCGCCGATGAGCATGGTGCCCATGTTGGACGACTTCGCTAGCACGCCGGTGGCCGTCATGTTCTCGACGCCGTGCGGCTCGTTGTCCTTGAAGGACGTGCCGGCTCGGGGCAGGCGCGGGGGGACGATGACGCCGGTGTCCGGGGTGATGACGCCCTGCTCGAGCGCTGCCGCCATCGTCATCAGCTTGCCGGTCGAGCCCGGCTCGAAGGCGTCGTTGAAGGCGTAGTTGCCGAGCGAGGACTTGGTCGCGTCGCCGAGGTCGTTGGGGTCGAACGTCGGGTAGCTCGCGGCGGCCCGAACCTTGCCGGTGGCCACCTCCATGACCACCGCGGTGCCGGACTGGGCGCCGACGGCGGTGACCTGCTTGGCGAGGGCGTTCTGGGCGTACCACTGGAGGTCGGCGTCGATGGTCAGCTTGACGTCGCGCCCGTTGACGACCGGGGTGTCGACGCGCTGGGAGCCGGGGATGATGTAGCCGTCGCGGGCCCGCTCGGCGACGCTGACGCCGGGGGTGCCCTTGAGGGTCTTGTCGAGCATCTGCTCGATGCCGCCCGCGCCGCTCTGGTCGGAGGGCCGCACGAAGCCGACGAGCTGGCCGAGGGCCATCGACGTCGGGTAGATCCGCTGCGCCGTGCGCTCACCGGTGATGCCGGGGATGCCGAGCGACCGGATCTCGCGGTAGATCGCCGGGTTGACCTCCTTCTTGACCACGACGTACCGGGTGTTCGAGCGCGTGAACAGCTTCGTCAGCTGGGTCGGTGTCATGTCGAGGAGCGGTGCGAGGTCGGCCGCGGCCCGCGTGACCCCGACCTCCTGGCGCACGCCGTGGATCGCCACGGTGTAGCCCGGGATGATCTTCGGGTCGGCCGCGATGGTGAAGCGCTCGACCGAGTCGGCGAGCACCTGGCCGTTGGTGTCGAGGATCTGGCCGCGCATGGCCGGGGTCGTCGTCTTGACCGAACGCTTGAACAGCGCGGCCTCCTGCGTCGCCGACGCGTCGAAGGCCTGGATGCGGAGCAGCTGCCCCGCGAAGATCGTGAAGACGAAGAGGATGGCCACGAACATGACGCGCGCGCGACGGCGCGGGTTGGCTCGCGAGATCTTGAGGGGGCGACGGGGCCCGCGCGGACCACGGGGGCCTCGCGGCCCTCGTGCTGCGGCCGCGCGCTGGGATGCCGGGCCGCGGCCGCGGCTCGGCGACGCCTGGGACCGCGGAGCGCCCGTACGCGCGCCCGCACGTGCGGTGCCGGCCGGCGCGCCGCCGCGGGCCCGGGCGGGGGCGGGGGCCCGCCCTGCCGGGGTGGCGCGTGCCGACGTGCTCGCGCGCGCGCCGGCGTTCGAGCCCGCCTTCGGGCCGGGTGAGCGCGCCTGGGTGCCCTGTCGGGTGGCGCCGCCCTGGCTCGCTCGAGCTGCGCCCGCGCGTCCCTGGCTCGTGCGTCCTTGGCTCGTGCGTCCTTGGCTCGTGCGTCCTTGACTCGTGCGCGTCGCGCCCGCGGCGGACGACGTACGGCGGTGGTCCCCTGCGGGCGCAGCGCCGCGGCCGGTCCGTCGTGGATCGGTCGACCGGTTCTGCGTCACGGGTTCACCTCACCGTCGTCTGCTGGGCCTGCCCCGCCTGCCCCGCCTGGCTCGCCGCGGGCGCGCCCGTGGCCCGGCCCGTCGACGCTCCGGGCGTCGTGCCCAGTGTGGGTGCTCCGGGGGTCTCGGGCTTGGCACCGGGCGTCGTCGGCGTGGCGGCCTGGGCCGGCTTGGCCGAGGCCGCCTTGCTGGCCTTCGTCGCGGACGAGAGCACCTTCTTGACCTTGGCCGTCACGGCGGGAGGCGTCGGGCTCGTGACGATCGGGAAGGCGTTGTTCTTCGTCGCCGGCTCGGGCTCCCCGGTGACCGTGCCCTTGGAGAGGTCGATGAAGCCGCGGGTGTTCATCCGCACCATGCCGAGCTCGGCGGCGCTACGGGCGAGGGCGCCGGTCGCCGAGGCACGGTCGATGTCCTCCTGGAGGTTGCCGGCGGTGTCGCTGAGTCGCGCCGACTCCCGCTGGAGGTCGCCGAGCGCGAGCGAGCCCTGGGCGAGCGCGGTGTTGAGCAGGAGCAGGGCGATGAGCCCGGCGGTGAGCAGCGCGATGCAGATCGTGGCGAAGGTGCCGTTTCCGGTGCGCGTGATGCTGCTCGGGATGACCCGGAGTGGCGTGGGGGCGGGGCCGCGCCGCGGGGCGCGGAGCGGCCGGGCCGTGGCGGTCATCTGGCTCATCGGGTGGGTCCCTTCCTGGTCCTGCTGGCTGAGGTGTGCGTGGAGGTGTCGCGCACGCGCTCCGCGACGCGAAGTCGGGCCGAGGCGGCCCGTGGGTTGGTGGTGACCTCGTCGTCGCTCGGCACCTCGGCGCCGCGCGTGACGAGGGAGAGGTATGCCGCGTGCTCGGGGAGCTCGACCGGCAGACCTGCGGGGGTGCTGGAGGTGGCGCCGGCGGCGAACGCGCGCTTCGTCGCCCGGTCCTCCAGCGAGTGGTAGGACAGGACGGCGATCCGGCCACCGACTGCGAGGACGTCGATCGCCTCGTCGATGGCTCGACGCCAGACCTCGAGCTCGTCGTTGACCTCGATGCGCAGGGCCTGGAAGGTGCGCTTGGCCGGGTGACCGCTCTGACGCTGCGAGGCCGCCGGGATGACGCGCCGCAGCATGTCGACGAGCCGACCGGACGACGTGTACGGCTCGATGGCGCGGTCCTGCACGACGGCCTTGGCGATCTTCCGGGCGAAGCGCTCCTCGCCGTAGTCGCGCAGGATGCGGGTGAGGTCCTCGACCGAGTAGGTGTTGAGCACGTCGGCGGCGGTCTGGCCCGTGGACTGGTCCATCCGCATGTCGAGGGGAGCGTCGACACGGTAGGCGAACCCACGGTCCGTCTCGTCGAGCTGGAGCGAGCTGACCCCCAGGTCGAAGAGGATGCCGTCGACGGCCGACACGTCGAGGTCGGCCACGACGTCCTTGATGTCGTCGTAGACGGCGTGCACCGGGCGGAAGCGGTCACCGAAGCGGGCGAGCCGCTCACCGGCGAGCGCGAGGGCCTCCCGGTCGCGGTCGATCCCGACGACGACGCACTCCGGGAAGCGCTCGAGCACGCCCTCGGCGTGGCCGCCCATGCCGAGCGTGCCGTCGACGTGCACCGCGCCGGGCCGCTCGAGGGCGGGCGCGAGCAGGTCGAGGATCCGGTCGCGCATGACGGGGACGTGGCGCTCCTGCGCCTGTCCTCGATCGCTCATGGTGCGTCCCTCTCACGCTCGTGCTGCGGGCCCGTTCTGGTGCGCCTGTGGTGCACGGGGCTGGTGTGACTCATGTGACCTGGCGGTGGATAGAGGTCCGCCTCGTCTGCTGCTGTGGTGGTGGTGGTGGCCGGTCGGCCGGGTGGCGGCGATCAGGTGGAGGGAGCTGATCGGCTGCCGGTCGGTGTGCTGGTCTGCGGTGCGGTCGACCTGGGGGCTGGTCCCCATCCGCTGCCTCGCCCGGGACGGGGGAAGTCGTCCCGGGAGTGGAGCGGCTGGAGGCCGGCACTCAGGTGCTGATCGGTCGGGGATGTCGGTCGGCGGTGTCGGTCGGTCGGCGGGTGGGCGTTGGCGGCGGTGGTCGTCCGGAGCTCAGAAGAGCCCGGGGATCACCTCCTCCGCCGTGTCGGCGAAGCTCTGCTCGGTCTGCTCGAGGTAGGTGCTCCAGACCGTGCTGTCCCAGACCTCGAGGCGGGCGCCGGCGCCGATGACCGTGACCTCGCGGTCGAGGCCGGCGTACTGGCGCAGGTTGGCCGGGATGGTGAACCGGCCCTGCTTGTCGGGGATCTCGTCGGACGCGCCGGAGAGGAAGACGCGCATGTAGTCGCGGGCGACCTTGCTCGTCGTCGGGGCCTGGCGCATCTGGTCGGCGACCTTGACGAACTCGTCCATCGGGTAGATGAACAGGCTGCGTTCCTGGCCGCGCGTCACCACGAGCCCGCCGGCCATCCGCTCGCGGTACTTCGCGGGCAGGAAGAGCCGACCCTTCTCGTCGAGCCGGGGCGTGTGCGTCCCGAGAAACATGGTCCGCCACCTCCCCTTTGTCGACCCGAAGGCGTCCCCATTCCCTACCTTGGAGCGCCACGATACTCCACTTTGCTCCACCGTCAACGAACCTTGCCCCTTATGGGCCCGGCGAGTCCGGTGTTTTCGCAGGTCAGAAGGGGTGGAGTGAAGTGGAGCAGATCAGACGCTGCGCGCCACCCAGCCCTGCGCTCGCCCCGACGCGGCGGCCGACCCCGGCGGGACGGCATACGCGAGCTGCTCACGAGTCGTGCTCGGCGGCGGGCTCGGAGAGGGCCCGAGGGGCACCGAACCGAACCGAACGCCCGCGCGGGACGTTGGAGGTGGAGGAAAGTGGAGGTGTGCCAGGGACGCTCTCGGGTGGCCTCCCCCCACGTGCCTTCGTCCAGGTCTCCATCCGGTCACGACCGGGGCAGCCCTACCGGTGTCGAGGGTCCATGGGAGAAGATCACCTGACGGGTTGCGCAGTCCGCCACGAGCAGGGCTGCGCCACGACATGGGGACGACGACGGAGGACAGCGTGACGACGACGGACACGGGGCTCGGGACCACGGCATCACCGGGCCCGGGCGCAGGCTCGGGTGCGACCCCCACCACGGGTGCGGCCGACCTCGGCCTGATCCACGACGTGGCCGAGCGGCTCATGGGCGCCATGACCAGTGTCATCGAGGGCAAGCCCGAGGTCGTCCGCACCACCATCACGGTGCTCTTCGCGGGCGGCCACCTGCTCATCGAGGACGTCCCCGGTGTCGGCAAGACGATGCTCGCCAAGACCTTGGCCCGGTCGATCGACGCGACGGTGCGCCGCATCCAGTTCACCCCGGACCTGCTGCCCAGCGACGTCACGGGTGTCAGCATCTTCAACCAGGACGCGCGCCGCTTCGAGTTCCGGCCGGGCGCCATCTTCGCCAACGTCGTCGTCGGCGACGAGATCAACCGCGCCTCCCCCAAGACCCAGTCCGCCCTGCTCGAGTCGATGGAGGAGCGCCAGGTCACCGTCGACGGGACCACCTACACCCTGCAGGCCCCGTTCATCGTCATGGCCACCCAGAACCCCATCGAGATGGAGGGCACCTACCCGCTCCCGGAGGCCCAGCGCGACCGCTTCATGGCCCGCATCTCGATGGGCTACCCCGCACCGAGTGCGGAGCTCGACCTGCTCGAGAGCCACGGGTCGAGCTCGCCGCTCGACGCCCTGACACCGGTCACCGACGCCGACACCATCAACCGCGTCGTGCATGCCGTCAGCCAGGTCCACGCGAGCCCCGCCATCCGCCAGTACATCGTCGACCTCGTGACCCGCTCCCGGGCCACGACCGCGCTGCGGCTCGGCGCGTCCCCGCGTGCCGCACTCCACCTGCTGCGCGCGTCCCGTGCGTACGCCGCCCTCGAGGGTCGCGACCACGTGATCCCCGACGACGTGCAGGTGCTGGCCGGGCCGGTCCTCGCGCACCGGCTCATGCCGTCGAGCGAGACCCAGCTCGCCCGGCGCACCACCGCCGAGGTGGTCACCGACCTGCTGCGCCAGGTGCCGGTGCCGCCCTCAGCCCGCTGAGTCGGGGCACGCGCCCATGAGCTCGCTGCGCAGCGTCCTGACGACGAGGGGCCGGGCCTTCATGGGCTCCGGCACCGTCCTCGTGCTCGCCGGGGTCATCTTCGGCTTCCGCGACCTCACCCGCTTCGGGGTGCTCCTCGTCGCGCTCCCCCTCATCTCCGCCGTCCTCGTGCGCACCCGCAAGACGCGCATGCGCATCGAGCGGCACACCCACCCCGAACGCATCAGCGTCGGGCAGGACGCCCACGTGACGCTGTCCTTCGAGAACGTCTCGACCAACACGACGCCGATCTTCCTCGCGGAGGAGCGCCTCGACTACGTCCTGGGCGACCGGCCGCGCTTCGTCGTCGGGCGCATCCCGCCGGGACGGGTGCGGGCGATCGACTACGCCGTGCGCTCCCACCTGCGCGGACGCCACCACCTCGGCCCCCTCGGGGTCCAGGTCCAGGACCCGTTCGGCCTGGCCAACCGCAACGCCGTGCTCGAGGGCACCGCCGACCTCGTCGTGCTGCCGGCCGTGCACCCGCTGTCGTCGAACCGCCAGCCCAGTGCGGGCGTCGGCTCCGAGGGTGAGCAGGCCCACCTCATCGCGCTGCACGGCGAGGACGACGTCACCATCCGCGAGTACCGCGACGGCGACGACCTGCGTCGCATCCACTGGCCCGCGACCGCGCGCACCGGCGACCTCATGGTGCGCCAGGAGGACCGCCCCGCGCAGCGGCGAGCCGTCGTCCTCATCGACCCGCGGCCCTCCGCCCACGGAGGAACGGGCGTGAGCAGCTCGTTCGAGTGGGCGATCACCGCGGCCGCGTCGGTCGCCGTGCACCTCTGCGACTCCGGGTATGCCGTGCACCTCGTCTGCGCCGAGACGGTCGAGACGTCACGCGCGGCCGAGACGATGACACCCGAGGAGATGCTCGACGTGCTCGCCGTGGCGAGACCTCGCGACGACACGGGCGAGGACGAGATCCTCCGCGCCGGCCAGGCGCTGGCCGCAGCCGGTGGCTTCCTCGTCGCCATCGTCGGTCCGTCGGGACGTGACGTCACGTCCCGGGTGGCGAGCCTGCGCCAGCCTGGCACGACCGGGCTGGCGCTCGTCCTCGACGCACGCAGCTTCGGCACGACCGACGCCGACGAGGCCGGGCCACACGTCGACTCGCTGCGCCTCGCCGGCTGGCGAGCCGTCTCCGTCCACCGCGACGAGGACGTCGCGCACGCCTGGGCCGTGCTCACGGCCGCCACCGTGGGAGGCAGTCGATGACCCGCCGTCGCTGGAGGATCACCCTCCTCGCCGCGCTCGCGACCGTGGCCGCGGTCTACCCGATCACGAGCCTCTTCGTCGAGACGACCTGGCTGCCGCAGGCGGTCTTCATCGTCTTCCTCGTCGCGGGTC
Organism: Terrabacter sp. Soil810; assembly: GCF_001429645.1. Taxonomy (NCBI): domain Bacteria; kingdom Bacillati; phylum Actinomycetota; class Actinomycetes; order Micrococcales; family Intrasporangiaceae; genus Terrabacter; species Terrabacter sp. Soil810. The sequence goes on along the minus strand of NZ_LMSW01000012.1, from coordinate 371,969 downwards.
TCGGACTCGTCGGGAGGGGGCTCACCCGCTCCCGCGGTCTCGTCGTGCTCCTCCAGGTGCTCGTCACCACCTACGTCATCCTCGCCCGCTACACCGGCGAGACGTTCACCCTGCTGGTGCCGACACCCGCCACGCTCGAAGCCGCCAACTCCCTCGGGCTGCAGGCCCTCGAGACGATCAACCGCTACTCGGCGCCCGCTCCCCTCAACGACGGCATCACCTTCTGCCTCGTCGTCGCCGTCGCGCTCGTCGCGATCGCGGTCGACGCCATGGCGGCGACGTGGCGCAGCCCGGCAGCCGCCGGGCTCCCCCTGCTGACGGCCTACCTCATCACGGCGGCCAATGGTGACGCCGCGCTCGCGCTGCGCTACTTCGTCGTGCCCGTCGTGCTGTGGCTCGTCATGCTGCACACGACCGCTCGCGCCCAGTTCGGCCGCTGGGGCACCGCCAACGCGGCGGACCAGAGCCAGATCGACGAGGCCGCGCACGACCGCGAGGCCCTGCGCTCGTTCACCGCGGGGGCGCTCAAGCTCGGCGCCGTCGGCGTCGTCGTCGCGCTCCTCGTGCCGGCCGTCATCCCACACTTCCCCCCGCGCTACCTCACCGAGGGGCTCGGCCGGTCGGGCGGTGGCGGCGGCGAGGGCTCCGTCGGGTTCAACGACACGCTCGACCTCTCGCGCAGCCTCAACAACCAGGACCAGTCTCCCGTCCTGACCTACACCACCACCGCCTTCACCCGCGCTCCCCTGCGCGTGCTCGCCACGTCGTACTACTCGCGCGGGCAGTGGAGCGTCGCCGGGGCCACCGGCGAGCGACCCGACAACCCCGCGCCGCTCCCGCCGCCGAACAAGATGCGCAAGTACGACATCACCGTGACGGACAACACCCTCGCCGCACCGCGCATCGCCGCTCCGTACCCCGTCATCGCTCTGAACGCGGCGGGCACGCAGTGGAGCGTCGACCCCGTGACGCGCGACGTCCGCGTCGACCGCGCGGTGAGCAACTACACGGTGACGTACGCCGACATCGCACCGTCGCCGCCGGAGCTGCGCGAGTCCGGCGCCCCGGACTCCCCTGACATCACCGACGACGACCTCACCATCCCCGACCGCTCGCGCGACCTGATCGAGCAGTGGTCCGCCGAGGTCACCAAGGGCAAGGACAACCCGCTCGACAAGGCGATCGCGATCCAGAACCACCTGCGCGACCCGAGCCGCTACACCTACTCGCTCGACCTCGGCGAGTCGCTTCGCGACAGCCAGGGACGCCTCCTCGAGCCGATCCAGAACTTCTACGAGGCCCGACGCGGCTACTGCGTGCAGTTTGCAACGGCGATGATCATGCTGGCGCGCGCACAAGGCATCCCGGCGCGCATGGCGATCGGCTTCCTGCCCGGTCAGCTCTCGGGCGAGCGCTACATCGTCCGGGCGAGCGACGCCCACGCCTGGCCCGAGCTCTACTTCCAGGGCTACGGCTGGCTCCGCTTCGAGCCGACCCCGGGTGCCCGCTCGGGCACGCCGCCGCCGTATGCCGTCCTCGGTGCGGACTCCGGCTCGACGGGTGGTGGCCGCGAGGTGAGCGACACCAACACCGCGAGCGGCGGGGCCTCGGCCAGCAGCACGAGCACGACGGCCACGGCCGCGCCCGTGCGGCCCCAGGAGTCCTTCCTCGACTCCCTCGGGCACGTGTTCAGCGTGCGCAACGTCGTCCTCGCGACTGCGCTCGTCCTCGGTCTGCTCGCGGCCTTCGCCATGCCGATCACGGCCTGGCTCCTCCGGCTGCGTCGACGGCGCGCCGCGGTGACCCAGCAGGACCTCATCGAGGCCGAGTGGGACGACCTCACCTCGCACTTCGGCGACCTGGGGCTCAGTGCGCCCGAGGGCGCGACCCTGCGCCAGCTGCGGGAGCGCTACGTCTCCGCCGGGCACCTGGACGAGGAGAACGCCACCGCCATGCGGCGGGTCACGGCCACGCTCGAGAAGTCGCGCTACGACCGGCCGGAGCGCACGACGCCGCAGGAGGCCTTCCGGCTGCACCACGACATCCGCTCGATCCGCCGCCAGGTGGGGCACACCCGAGCCTGGCAGACCCGGGCGCGGTCCTTCTTCTGGCCCGGGGCCGCCGTCTCGTTCTGGCGGTCGCTGCCCGACCGCCTGCTCCCGCGGCGCCGCTGACCCGGCGAACGGCACACACTCCCGGGACTCCACCCCCACGGCATACGCGAAGGAGCCCACGACGGTCTGTCGTGGGGCCCTCCCGAGCCGTCAGCGCCGTTGCCAGGAACGCTCCGCATCGACGACCGTGCGCGAGAGCACCGCCGTGAGCAACGAGCCGATGCACAGTCCGACGACGAGGTTGATGATGCTGACGGCGACCCTGCTCGCAGTCGAGCCGTCACGGGTGAACGGGAGAATCATGGCAGCCACCGTCGTCAGCCCGACGATCCAGGAGAAGAAGGAACGAGGCCTGGGCGTCGTCACCGACAGGAGATGGGCGACACCTGTCGCGGCGACCGCGGCCAGGAAGGCGGTCACGGCGTAGTTGAGGCCGAGCGAGTCGCTGACGTGCAGGACGACGGCCGTCTTCGCCAGGCTGACGTCCAGCACGCCCTGAGCAAGAAGGACACCAACCCAGGAGGTCAGGGCGGCCACCACCGCGGTGGCGAGGCCACCCGTCCAGAGGCGGCCCGCGTCGACGGAGACGTGGGAGGGGCGCCCCGGCACCACGTTCGGCTTGCTCATGATCGACCTTCAGTGCTCATGTCGCCCTCCGCAGTCGCTGTGTCGAACCCCGCACCCCATGAAACCGCGCCCGAGCCGCCCCGCGCCAGAGAACCGCCGGGCCGTACGCGTTACATGTGGCCCTACCTTGGGAGGTTCGACGGCGTGCTCGGAGTTGTCGGCGGCTAGCAGGCGCGCCGGAGGACGGACATGGCCGCGTCCGCGAAGGACCCGAACGCCCGGCTCGGATGACCGATGAAGACCGAGCTGGCCGTTGAATCGCAGTGGTCCTTCGAGGCCTTCGCTCGTCACCCGATCCGCGTGAGCAGCTCGGCCGAGAGCCACTGCTGCACCAGGACGCGGTCGGTCTCGATGAGGTACGCGACCAGAGCGAACCAGACCCCGTCCCGCTGCTGCCACTCGATCACGATGCCCGGGTGTGGGCCGGGGGCGTCGGGGCCGCCGCGGACCCAGCAGTGCCGGCGGCTGGGCGGTGTGGGCGGGATGGGGTGCTCGTGCCCCCGTCCCGATCCGCCAGCCATGGCTCCAGTGTGGCGCATCCTCGAACACCTGTTCGACCACATGGCGAGGCATCACCGTCCTTGCGGGCCGACACCGCACGGGTCGAGGCCGCTACCGGACATGCCGCAGGTCAGGCGCCCAATGGGCACCTGACCTGCGCACACGCGGTGGAGCGAGCCGAACCGTCAGTCCAGGTAGTCGCGCAGCACCTGGCTGCGGCTGGGGTGACGCAGCTTGCTCATCGTCTTGGACTCGATCTGGCGGATGCGCTCACGCGTCACCCCGTAGACCTTGCCGATCTCGTCGAGCGTCTTCGGCTGGCCGTCGGTCAGTCCGAAACGCATCGAGACGACGCCCGCCTCGCGCTCCGAGAGCGTGTCGAGGACCGAGTGCAGCTGCTCCTGCAGGAGCGTGAAGCTCACGGCGTCGGCCGGGACGACGGCCTCGGAGTCCTCGATGAGGTCGCCGAACTCGCTGTCACCGTCCTCACCGAGCGGCGTGTGCAGGGAGATCGGCTCGCGGCCGTACTTCTGGACCTCGACGACCTTCTCGGGGGTCATGTCGAGCTCCTTGGCGAGCTCCTCCGGGGTGGGCTCGCGGCCCAGGTCCTGGAGCATCTGGCGCTGCACGCGGGCCAGCTTGTTGATGACCTCGACCATGTGGACCGGGATGCGGATGGTGCGCGCCTGGTCGGCCATCGCGCGGGTGATGGCCTGGCGGATCCACCACGTCGCGTACGTCGAGAACTTGTAGCCCTTGGTGTAGTCGAACTTCTCGACCGCACGGATGAGGCCGAGGTTGCCCTCCTGGATGAGGTCGAGGAAGAGCATGCCGCGACCGGTGTAGCGCTTGGCGAGCGAGACGACGAGTCGCAGGTTGGCCTCGAGCAGGTGGTTCTTGGCCTTCTTGCCGTCCTGGGCGATCCACCACAGCTCGCGCTTGAGCTTCATGTCGATCTTGTCGCCGGAGTTGAGCTTCTCCTCGGCGAACAGGCCGGCCTCGATGCGCTTGGCGAGCTCGACCTCCTGCTCGGCGTTGAGGAGGGCGACCTTGCCGATCTGCTTGAGGTAGTCCTTGACCGGGTCGGCCGTGGCGCCGGCGGTGACGACCTGCTGTGCGGGCGCGTCGTCCTCGTCGTCGTCACGGATGACGAAGCCGGACTCCTCGGTCTCCTCGGGCTTGGCCGCGGCGGCCGGCGTGGCCTCGTCGCCGTCCTCGGCGTCGTCGTCCACGTCGACGGCCTCGACGACGGCCTCGACGACGACCTCCTCGAGCTCGGCGGCCGGGGCGTCGTCGGGCTCGGCGTCGTCGGCGTCACCATCGGCGGCGACGGTGCCGTCGGCGGACGTCGCGGCCTTCTTGGCCGCCGTCTTGCGGGTGGCCGCCTTCTTGGCGACGGGCTTGGCCGCGGCCTTGGCGACACCGGCGTTGGTCGCGGCCTTCTTGGCCGTGCGCGCGGCAGCAGCCTTCGGGGCGGTGGCGGGCTCGTCATCGGTGGCAGCGGCGGCTCGGGCCGGGGCTGCCTTGGCCGTCGTCTTCTTGGCGGCGGTCTTCGTCGTCGCGGTCGTGGTCCGCGTCGCGGACTTCGTCGCCGCGGCCGTGGTGCTGCGTGCGGTGGCCACAGTGCCTCCCTTGGTCCCTGTACGGGTCTTCTTCGTCGTGCTGGAGTGCGGCGCGTCGACGACGATCTCGATGTCGTGGGCCTCGAGGGTCGTGAGGACCGGCTTCATCTGCTTCAGGTCGAGTCCTGCATCGACCTGGGCGCGCGCGATCTCCGTTCCGGTGATGGTGCCGCTGGTGCTGCCCTTGACCAGGAGCTGCATGATCGCCTCGTGCTGGAACACCTTCGGCAGGGTCTTGGGAGCTCCAGCGGTTGTTGCCTTAGGCACGGATGCAGTCGCCTTTCGTCACAGGTCTCGTCAGATGACCGACCCGAATCCGGGCATGCATCATCACAACGAACGAGAATGGGGGTTGGTGCCGGAAGAGCTTGGCCTGTCGGAGTCGATCCCTGTTTCGATCTCTCGGTGCGCCTCGTGCGATCCGGTACTCGGACATTATAAAACGGCGTACGCCCTTCGAGCGAACGCACGTCAAACTCGCGTGCCGGACGAGGCGCAGGTCACGGTCCGCACCCCATCCGGAGCGTGCCGACGGCGGTCAGTCGCCCTTGACCGCGAGCACAGGACAGCTCGCGTCGAGCAGGATGCGCTGGGCGTTGGACCCCAGGATGAGCTTGCCGACCGGGCTGCGACGACGCAGGCCGATGACGATGAAGTCGGCCTTCTCCTCCTCCGCGACGGAGATGAGGTCCTCGGCGGGGTCGTTGCCCCGGACGAGCTGGCGCACCTCGTGCTCCAGCCCCTTCTCCTCGAGGAGCGTCTGCACGCGGCTGAGCTCGCTCTCGAACTGGCTGGCCTCGTTCGCGTCGAAGTCCTTGCCACCCCGGTGGGAGCTGATGACGACGAGCTTCGAGCCACGCAGGACGCACTCCTCGGCGGCTCGCTTGAGCGCCGCGCGACCTTCCTTGGTGGCGACATAACCAACGACGATGGCCACTTTCCCGGACCTCCTTGGGACGGAAACAACCAGTGCTCGCACCGTACCCGATAACGAGGCGTCCGGCGCGTCCCGCGCGAAGTCTCGCCGAGTCACCGTCGGGGCGCACGACCAAGGCATGCGATGACGGCACACACCGGCGAACCCGCCCGGGCCGCAGACGGGTTCAGCCGCGGCGACGCTCGAGCGCGTCCCGGACGATGCGACCCACCTGGTCCTCCTCGATGAGGAAGCCGTCGTGCCCGAACTCGGAGGTGATGTGCGCGCGACGTGAACCCGGCAGAGCGGCGTGCAGCTCGTCCGACAGCCGGGGTGGGTAGAGACGGTCGGTGTCCACCGAGACGATCGTGCAGTCGGCGCGCACGAGCTCGAGGGCGACCTCGAGCCCACCCCGGTCGCGGCCGACGTCGTGGGAGTTCATCGCCTCGGTCAGCACGACGTAGGAGTTCGCGTCGAATCGACGCGCCAGCTTGCCGGCGTGATGGTCGAGGTAGGACTCGACGGCGAAGCGGCCGCGGTCGCCCGCGCGCAGTGGGTCCTCGCCGAGCTGGGCCTGGCGTCCGAACCGCTCGCCCAGCTCGGTCTCGGTGCGGTAGGTGATGTGCGCGATGCGGCGGGCCAGGCCGAGGCCCGTGTCGGGACGCGCGTGGCCGTCGTAGTAGTCCCCGCCGGCGAAGTCGGGGTCGTTGCGGATCGCGAGCAGCTGCGGCTGGCACCAGGCGATCTGGTCAGCCGTCGCGTACGCCGTCGAGGCGAGCACGATGCAGCGGTCGACGTCGTCGGGGTAGGTCACCGCCCACTCGACCGCCCGCATCCCACCCATCGACCCCCCGACGACGGCGGCGAGGCGGCGGATGCCCAGCCCGTCGAGGAGCCGGCGCTCGACGGCGACCTGGTCGCGCACGGTGACGTAGGGAAAGCGGCTCCCCCACGGCAGGCCGTCGGGCGCCTTGCTCGCGGGGCCGGTGCTTCCCTGACAGCCCCCGAGGACGTTGGACGCGATGACGAACCACTGCTCGGGGTCGACCGGGCCACCCGCACCGACGAGGGCGTTCCACCACCCGGGCGAGGCGTGTCCGTCGCCGGCCTCACCGATGACGTGGCTGTCGCCCGTCAAGGCGTGCTCGACGAGGATGACGTTGTCGCCCGCGTCGTTGAGCCGGCCCCACGTCTCGTAGGCGATGCGGACGTCGGGCAGCACGCCCCCGCGCTCGAGCTCGACCTCGCCGATGTCGGCGAACTGCCGCCGACCGACGGGGTCCCCGTCGCGCCAGGCGCCGTCGGGCCGACGGGGCTCGCATGTCGTGTGGTCGTCGACACGGCTCGTCGCGGCATGGTCCGGCGTCGCTGCGGCGCCGCCTGTCTGGCCGGTGCCAGCGGTCGCGAACCGCGGCCGGCGCGTGCTCTGCTTCCGGTGGGTGACGGTCATCGGGGTACTCCTCGGTCCTCGCGCTTGCACGCACCGGGACGGGTGCGGCCAGGTCTTCACCCGGGGCACCCCACCGCGAAGGAGGGTTGCCGACCAGCGAGCCGGGGCTTGTCGCTGGTACTCATGACCTGCTCCAACCATACGCGAGGCCTCCCCGGGCCGAGATCGGCCGGTCCACGACATGGACTCCGACCCACCGGCGCCGAGGCCTCATGGCCCGTGGTCAGGCGCACCTGCTGGGACGGACGCCGTGGTCGAGAGCGTCGCGGACGGCCCGGCTCAGGGAGTGGTCCGGCTCGAGCCCGAGCGCGTGGTCGACGGCGACACCGGCACGTGCCCCGTCACCGCACCACCAGGCGAGGTGGGCCACGATCGAGAGCAGGGGCGCGGCATGGGCGGCCGGGGTGAGGCGACAGACCTGCTCGAGGCGCGACAGGAGCAGCCGGGGTGCCGCGGCCTCCTCCCAGCCGTCCCAGTCGGGTTCGTCCCGGCGCGCACCGAGGTCGTCGTCGTCCACCGGCTCGGCGCGCTCGAGCAATGCCGCCC
>NZ_LMSW01000012.1:364074-364148 GCF_001429645.1 Terrabacter sp. Soil810 | reverse complement strand
GCTCGTCCAGGCCCTCCCCGTCCAGCCCGTCCTCGTCCTCCTTGTCCAGCCCGTCCCCGTCCAGCTCGTCCAGC
>NZ_LMSW01000012.1:223824-364031 GCF_001429645.1 Terrabacter sp. Soil810 | reverse complement strand
TCGTCCAGCTCGTCCAGCTCGTCCACCTCGTCGAGCTCGTCCACCTCGTCGAGCTCGTCCAGGGCGCGGCGTACGTCGAACCAGTCGGCCGTTCGCTCGCCGTCGGCGTCCCCGGCAAGCGGGCCCCACGGGTCTGCGTCCTCGTGGGACAACAGCTCCTGCAGCGAGCGGACCGCGTCGAGGTCGGGGTCGGACAGCCGGGCGCCGACCTCTGTCCCCCTCCAGCGTCCCGGAGCGCCGCCATCCCGCGGTTGGGACCTCGCCGTGCTGCCCTCGGGGAGCTCGCCCGCCGCCGGGGGGACTCGGAGGTCCGGGCCCAGCAGCAGCTCGAGCAGCACGGCGACGTCGTCGGGCAGGCGGTCGGCCGGCAGGGTGCCCGGGCACAGCCAGCCCACGAGGGCCTCGCGCACCTCGCGGTCACGCAGCGGACCGACGAGGGACGGCAGCCAGTGCTCGATGCCGTAGCCCTCGATCTCGCCCCGCAGGACTCCACCCCAGGCGACGAGGGAGTCGTTGACGAGGAACTGTCGAGCCGTCGGGTCGGTGCCGTCGAGGACGCCAAGACGCACCTCCGTCGGGCGCAGTGGACGCCGCGACGGTCTCCGTCGTCCGGGCGGGTCGGCGTCCTCGGTGATCGTCCCGCCGGCGGCTGCGTAGCGACGCTGCCAGTCGTCGATGGCGGCGACCGCGAGGTCGTGTCGTGGCTCCGACGAGGCGAGCGGCTCGACGAGCCGCGCCAGCTCGTCCCGGTCAGGCAGCACGGCGTGCCCCAGCGCGACGTAGCTCGCCACCGCGGGCACGTCAGCCTGCTCGGGAAGCAGCCAACCCTCGTCGGGGCAGCAGCCGCACCCGACGGAGCGCCACCGTCCGTCGCGCACGACGAGCCGCTCGCGGACGACCACACGGTCGGACTCCACTCCGGCGCCGAGCGCCTCGAGCAGGGGCAGGGACTCGTCCGGCTCGACCTCGAAACCGACGAGAGCCACGGACGACGGCGATCCCTGCAGCAGGGTCGGCAGCGTCTGGGCGGCTGCCTCCGTGGCCAGGCCCTCGTCGACGAGGTCGAGCCGGGCCACGAGCCCGAGCCGTCGGCCGTGGAAGCACACCACGACGACGCTCCGCACCGGCTGGAAGCCGAGGTGGAAGGGGATGACGGTCAGCAGCTCGGCCGGCCCGGACAGTGAGATCTTCGGCATGCCCCGAGCCTGTCCACCGGGCTCCGCCCGGGACAGTCCCGGCCGCGTCCCTGTGGACCGAGGTGCCGCAGCCGCAAGGGGTGTGGATGGCAGACGCCGCGCCCGCCCGTCGGCGGGGAGGCTCAGCGCTCGAGGCGCTTGCGGACCGACTCGAGGACGTAGTCCGCCGCCGCCTGGCGCATCCCCTCGGGAAGGCGCACGCGCTCGCCACGACCCGAACCCGTGACCCGGTCTGCCCCGGTGCTCGCCCCTTCCGAGGCACCGACACCGGGCTCGCGGCGGGAGGCACCCGTGACTCGCGTGAGGCGACTGGCGATGCGGCCGGGGGCCGCCGCTCCCGTGGTGTCGCGGTCCCGGCGGAGCCCGTCCTGGTCGCCTGCGGACCACCCGGTGGTCGGGACGCCCACCGGGCCATCCAGCGGCACACCGGGCACGGTGGCCCGTGAAGCGTCCGAGTGCGAACCGCCCGCAGGAGCCCAGGACGAGGTCCCGTGACGTGCGCGCGGCCGGTGCCGTCCCTGACCGACCTCCCAGGCGATGAAGCGCTCGGTCTCCTCGAAGAAGGCCTTGACCGCCCACGAGATGACGACGGCGTCGTCGGCCGCGCCGATGACGGGCAGGACCGCCTCGGGCAGGAGGTCGACGGGCGAGGCGACGTAGACGACCGCACCCGCGACGAGCCCGAGCCGCTTCAGGGTCGTGCCCGCATACGTCCCCTCGACCGTGGCGCGCACGAGACGCGGCACCGCCTGCACGCGCTCGGGGATGCTCGGCCCCCCGGCGCGCGTCGAGGCGCGCACGACGGAGGCGACGGTCGTGGCCATCTTGATCCGGGACGCGGTCCTCATGCCCGGCCCAACGAACGGGTGTCCCCTGCGATTCCCCGGCCCGGACGGCGATGCGCAACGGTGATCTGCGTGCTCTCCACGGTCAGGCCCGCCCAGCCGGTCGTCTCAGCGACCGAAGGTCGCGACCGGAGGGAACTCCTTGGCCGCCTGCTTGCCGATGCGGTTCAGCATGTAGACGTCGACCGCCGCGCCGACGAGGCCACCCACGAAGGGGACCAGGCGGCCGAGCCTGGCGAAGGTGCCCTGCCCGATGCGTCCGAGGAGGCGGAAGCCGACGGCCTTGTTGAGGACCATGAGGGCCGGGGCGGGCAGGCGGTCGAAGGCGACGGCCGACAGCTTGCCGCCGGCAGCATGCAGGCCAGCCTTCTTCAGGATGTCCTCGCTGTCGGCACCGGCGAGGGTCAGCAGGATCGCGGAGCGGATCTCGGGCTGGTCGATGTCGTAGCCGCGCACCTTGGCCGTGGCCGCGGTCATGCGCGTGGCCAGCAGGTAGAACTCGAGCACGTTGGCGGGCAGCGAGAGCGGCATCAGGAAGAAGCCGCCCAGGCCGGTGACGAAGCCGCCGACGGCGCCGAGCTGCCGGTGGTCGCGCGCGATGATCCGCAGCGCCTCGTCGGCGTCGCCGCGGGCGTGCTTGAGCGCGTTGGCGGCGATCTCGTGAGCCGGGTCGAACGGCCCCTTCCCGTCGATACCGACATCGAGCAGCCGCTCGACCAGCCGGGTCGCGGCCCCCGAGAGCCCGCCCTCGGCCGGCAGCGCGGCTCGCTCGAGCGCGCCGGCGTCCTTCGCCGTGCGCAGCTGCACCGCGGTCGCGTCCGATGCCTCGACGGTCTCGTCCCTGTCCCAGCTCATGATGCCCACCGGTCTCCATCCTCTGTCCGTCGTCCCTGTGCAGCGACCCTCGCTGCGCCGCCGACGACACCGTATGCCGCCCGGGTCGCTCGTGGCATCCTCGTACCCAGTCGAGCCGGCCCGGGACCGCAGGAGACGGCGTCGGTCGGCTCTCGTAGGGTCGCTCCCATGGGTGAGAGGCGCGGGAGCAGCGCGACGATCTTCGGCGTGCCACTGGCCGACCTCCGGCGCGACCGCACGTCGGTGAAGTGGGGACGCTACGGCCCCGAGGTCATCCCGATGTGGATCGCGGAGATGGACTGTGCGCCGTGCCCGGCCGTCGTCGACGCCGTGAGCGCCGCCGTGGCCCGGGGCGACACGGGCTACGCCCTGACGGAGGAGTATGCCGCCGAGGTCGCGGCGTTCGCCGAGGACGAGTGGGCGTGGGGGTTCGACCCCCGCACGACGACCCGCGTGGCCGACGTGCTGACCGGGGTGACGCACCTGCTCGGGCTCTTCACCGACGCGGGGGGCCCGGTGGTCGTCAGCCCGCCGGTCTACAACGCCTTCTACGAGGTCGTCGAGGCGTGCGGACGACAGGTGGTCGAGGCGCCGCTGGGCCCGGACCACCGGCTCGACCTCGACCGTCTCGCCGAGGTCTTCGCCCGGGTGACCGCCGACGGCGCGCGCGCGGCGTACCTGCTCTCCAACCCGCACAACCCGACGGGCACGGTGCACACGCCGGCCGAGCTGGAGGCGCTCGCGCGGGTCGCCGACGAGCACGGCGTCAGGGTGGTCTCCGACGAGATCCACGGCCCGCTCGTGCTCCCGTCGAGCACGTTTACGCCCTACCTCACCGTCGCGGGAACGGAGCGCGGCATCACCGTCACGTCGGCCTCCAAGGCGTGGAACCTCGCGGGGCTCAAGGCGGCGATCATCGTGCCCGGCGAAGGGGCCCTCGACGACGTGCTCCGGCTGCACCCCTACGTCACGTTCGGCGCGAGCCACCTGGGCGTCATCGCCCAGACGGCCGCCTACCGCGACGGGCGCGAGTGGGTGCACCGGCTCGTCACCGAGCTCGACGCGAACCGCAGCCTGCTCACCGAGCTCGTGGCCGAGCTCCTGCCCGGTGCCCGGCTCGCCGTGCCCGAGGCCACCTACCTCGCATGGGTCGACCTCTCGGGGCTGGGCCTCGGCGACGACCCTGCGGGCGAGGTGCTGCGCCGAGCGCGGGTCGCGCTCTCCCCCGGGCCGCTCTTCGGCTCCGGGGGCGCGGGGCACGCCCGGCTCAACTACGCCACGTCCCCCGAGATCCTCCGCGAGGCGGTCGAGCGGATCGCGGGCTCCCTTGACTGACAAGCAATCCGGTCCACAGCTGGTCGCCCTCGTCGTGGGTCCTCGGGGTGCGTATGCCGTGGGGCCGGGTGTCGACGAGGCCTGGCCGCTCGGCGACGTGGTGCGGCGGTTCGTGGACATGACGACCCGGCTCGGTCCCCGCTGGGTCGTGTGGTCGGCCACCTCCACCCTGCGCGGCGTCGTCGCGGCCGGAGTCGACGTGGCACGCACCTGGGACCTGGCGGAGGCGCACCGCATCGTCCACGGCGGCTGGTGGGCCACACCGGGTCACGTGGTCGCCGGGTGCCTCGGGCTGGACGAGGCCGAGGTGCCGGCCCCCCGCTCCCCCCGGCTCAGCGGGTTCGACGGCGACCTCTTCGACGTCGTCGCCGGCGAGGACGCGTCCCTGCTGACGACCGCCGGCCACCTCCGTGCGGACGCCCTCGCGTGGGCCACCGACGACGCGCGACTGCGCGAGCTGGCGGTGCTGGCCCTCGACTGCCGGTCTGCGCAGCGCGAGGCGCTCGGTCGCATCGGCGGTGAGCACGTGGGCCGGCTCGAGCGCACCGTCTGGTCCGAGTCCGCGGCGGCGGTGCTCTGCCTCGAGCTCGAGCGCGACGGGCTGCCGGTCGACCGCCCGGCCGCCGAGGACCTCATCGCGGCCTCGGCCGGCGTGCGGCCCCGGGACGACGCCGACGCGGCCCGCATCCGGGCCGAGCGCGACGCCGTGGTGCTTCGCCACGCCACCGGCCGGGAGCGCACCGACCTGCGCAACCCCGGGCAGGTGCGCGAACTGCTGCTCTCGGTCGGCGTCGACGTGCCCAACACCCGTGCCTGGGTGCTCGAGCCCTACCGGCACACGCACCCCCTCGTCGACGCCCTGCTGCGGTGGCGCAAGGACGAGCGGATCGCGACGACATACGGCTACCGCTGGCTCGACGACCACGTCGGCGCCGACGACCGGCTTCGCGGCGGCTGGACCGCCTGTGACGGTGCGGCGGGACGCATGACCGCGCAGAACGGCCTCCACAACCTCCCCGCTCCGCTGCGACCCGCGATCTGCGCGGCACCGGGCCACGTCTTCGTCCGCGCCGACCTCGGCCAGATCGAGCCGCGCGTGCTCGCCGTGGTCAGCGCAGACCGGGCGTTCGCCGAGGCCACCCGCGCCGACGACCTCTACGCCCCTGTCGCAGGCAAGCTCGGCGCCGACCGCCCCCGGGCCAAGGTCGCCGTCCTCGCGGCCATGTACGGCCAGCGCTCCGGAGCGGCGGGCGAGGCCCTCAAGGACCTCGAGCGCGCCTACCCCGTGGCCATGGAGCTGCTCGACCGGGCGTACGCCGACGGTGTCGCCCGGCGTCCGGTGCGCACGTGGGGTGGCCGGCTCATCCGCTTCGGCGGTGTGCCGGTGCCCGCCCTCGAGCCCGGTGCTCCGGAGCCCTCCGGGAGCGCCGAGTTCTCGGCCTCGGGCGCCGACGGCGCCCGGGGTCGCTACGCGCGCAACGCGATCATCCAGGGGTCGGCGGCCGAGCTCTTCAAGGCGTGGGCCGCGACGGTGCGCCACGCGGTGCGCCCGCTCGGCGGCCAGATCGTGCTGTGCCTGCACGACGAGCTGCTCGTCCACGTCCCCGAGCGCGAGGCGGAGGCCGCCGCGGCCGCCGTCGAGGGCACGCTGACGAGCGCGGCCCGCACGTGGGCCGGCACCGACGAGGTGCGGTTCGTCGCCGACACCTCGATCGTCCGCCGCTGGAGCGAGGCCAAGGCCTGATCGTCCCCGGTCTCCCCGTCGAGAGGCCACCTGTGGCCGCGCCCGACACGTCGAAAGGCCCCCTTTGCGAGCGGGACCCGGCAAAGGATGGCCTTTCGACTTCTGTCAGGCGGCCAGACGTGGCCTCTCGACGGTGTGGGGTTACTGGTCCTCGTCGGTGACGTCCCTGAGGAACGCCTCGAACTCCGCACCGATCTCGTCGGCCGTCGGGAGGTCGGACAGGTCGGTGGCGAGCAGGTTGCGCTGCTGACGCCCCTCGAGGAACGTGTCGTACTGCTGCTCCAGAGCCCGGACGACGGCGGTGATCTCGTCGCTGTCCTCCATCTGGCGGGTGATCTCGGCGCGGTTCAGACCGGCGGTGGCGGCGAGCTCACGCAGGTCCAGGTCGAGGCCCGTGGCGGCGCGCACCCGCTCAAGGCCGAGCACGGCGGCGTCGGCGAACTCGCTCTGGCCGAGGTAGTGCGGCACGTGGACCGCGAAGCCGATGGCGTCGAGCCCCGCCTCGCCGAGCCGGAGCTCGAGCAGCGACGAGAAGCTCGCCGGCACCTGGACCGTACCGAAGGCAGGGTCGTTGCCGGTCACGAGACGCGGGTTGGTGCCGTGGGCGGTGACGCCGAGCGGCCGGGTGTGCGGCACGGCCATCGGGATGCCGTGCACGCTGACGGTGAGGTCGACGCCGAAGGCCTTGATGAGCATCGAGGTGGCCTCGCCCATGCGGTTCCACTGGTAGTCGGGCTCGGGGCCGACGAGGAGCAGGAAGGGCACGCCCTCCTTGTCGACCACACGGTGCAGCAGCAGGCTCGGGTCGTCGTAGCTGCTCCAGTGGTCGCGGTCGAAGACCATGACGGGACGGCGGCCGCGGTAGTCGAGCAGCTGGTCGACGTCGAAGGAGGCGATGACGCGCGACTCGTGCGTCTCGAGGAGGTGGTCGGCCATGAGTCGCTGGGTGTGGCCGGCGTCGATGAATCCGCCGAGGGCGACCACGAGCACCGACGCCTGCAGCTGCTGGAGCTGGCTCGGTGAGGTGTCGCTCTCGAACTGGAAGAGCTCGGTCGGGTCCTGCACGGGTCTGGCCTTTCGTCGTACGGGGTCCTTCGTGCAACGCCTCGCCGCATCCCATGATTCCCCGCCCGTGGCCTCCGCTCGGGCGGCGGGACGGGGAGTCCCGAGCGGTCAGGCGCCCACCTTGGCGATCGCCTTGAGGATGCGCTGCGGCGAGACGCTGTATGCCGTCCCGACCGTCTGCGCGAAGAGCGAGACCCGCAGCTCCTCGATCATCCAGCCGACATCGACGACGTCGGCGGCCCCGCGCTGGGCCGGCCGCAGCGAGTCGAGCAGGTCGGCGTAGCGGCCCTCGACGAGGTCGACCTGCTCGAGCGCCTGCGTGTCCCGGGCCAGGTTGGCGGGCGCCTTGTCGAGCCGGTGGGCGATGGCGCGGAGGTAGCGGTCGAGGTCGGGCAGCCGACGCAGGCCGGTGTCGGCGACGAAGCCGGGCCTCACGAGCTCACGCAGCTGGGCGCGCACGTCGGCGAGCATCGGTCGGATGGCGGGGCTGCTCGACCGGTCCAGCTCGGCGAGTCGGTTGGTCAGGGCCAGGTGCTTGGCGAGGATCGGCTCGACGAGGCCGACGACCTGCACGACCTTGGCCGTCGTGTGGGTGCGCACGGCCGACAGCGCCCACTCGAAGTCCTCGCGCGTGCGCACGGCGTGGTCGTCACCTCCGGCGCGGTCGCTGACGGCGTCGTCGCGGATCGCGTCGACAGCCGCGGCCAGACAGTCGTCGAGCAGCGCCGGGACGCTGCCGTGCGGGTTGTGGCCGAGGGCGAGCTTCTGGGTGTTGGTCAGGCGGGCGAGGATCTGCTTCCACGGCGGCGAGATGCCGAGCAGGAGCAGCCGACGCACGCCGAGACGGTGCTCGGCGTCGGCCTCGGCGCGGGTCGGGAGCACCCGCAGGTCGACGCCCGCCCCGGTGTCGACGAGGGCCGGGAAGCCGTGCACGCCCTGGGTGCTCTCGAACGACTCGGCCACGCCCTCGTCGGGGAAGGACGTCAGCCCCGTGCGCTCGACGGACGATCCGGCGCGGCTGACCTGCCGGCGCAGCTGGGGTGCCGCCGTGTCACGCACCGCCTCGAGATCCTTGCCGGTGGCGACGGGTCGACCGTCCGCGCCGTCGACGCTGAAGGTGACCTGCAGGTGCGGCGGGACGCGTTCGACCTCGAAGTCCGCGGGCGTCACGGCGACGCCGGCCCGCCGCCGGAGCACGGTCGCGAGTACCTCGAGGAGTGGCCCGGACGTCGGGTCGAGCTCGGGTAGCACGGCGCGGGCGTGGTCGGGCGCTGGGACGAGGTTGCGGCGGATCCCCTTGGGCAGGCTGCGGATCAGCGCGGTGACGAGCTCCTCGCGGAAGCCGGGCACCTGCCAGTCGAAGCCCCCGGGAGTCACCTGGTTGAGGCGCTCGACGGGGATGTGGACGGTGACACCGTCCTGCGCCGAACCGGGCTCGAACTGGTAGGTCACCGGCAGGACGTTCTCGCCCTGCGTCCACGTCGTCGGGTGGTCCTCGTCGGCGATGCTGCCGGCGCTCTCGCGCAGCAGCAGCTCCTCGGTGAAGGTCAGCAGGTCCGGCGTCTGGCGCCGCACCTTCTTCCACCACGTGTCGAAGTGCCGCCCGGACACGATGTCGGCAGGAATCCGCTTGTCGTAGAAGGCGATGAGCGTGCTGTCGTCGACGACGATGTCGCGTCGTCGGGTGCGGGCCTCGAGCTCGCCGAGCCGCTCGACGAGCGCGGCGTTCTCGCGCAGGAACGCGTGCTCGGTGTGCCAGTCGCCCTCGACGAGGGCGTGCCGGACGAAGAGGTCGCGCGCGAGCTCGGGGTCGATGCGACCGAGGCCCACGACGCGCCCGACGACGAGCGGCACGCCGTAGAGCGTGACCCGCTCGGTCGCGACGGCCGAGCCCCGCTTGCCCGACCAGCGCGGCTCGGAGTACTGCCGTTTGACGAGGTGGTCGCCGAGCTGCTCGGCCCAGACGGGGTCGATGCGGGCGTTGACGCGTGCCCAGAGGCGGCTCGTCTCGACGAGCTCCTCGGCCATGACGAACTGCGGCTGCTTGCGGAAGAGCGCCGACCCGGGACTGATGCCGAAGCGCGTGCCCCGCGCACCGGCATACTCCCGCTTCTGCTCGTCGCGCACGCCGACGTGCGAGAGCAGGCCGGCGAGCAGCGACTGGTGGATGGCGTCCACGTCGAGCTCGCCCTGCGCGACGGGGCCGCTGCCCCGGCTGACGTCGAGCCCCGCCTGCTTGGCGGCCTGCTTCACCTGGCTGTGGAGGTCCTGCCACTCCCGGATGCGCAGGTAGTGGAGGAACTCGGCCTTGCACAGCCGGCGGAAGGCGCTGCTGCTCAGCTCGCGCTGCTGCTCCTTGAGGTAGGCCCACAGGTTGAGCCACGTGACGAAGTCGCTCGTCTCGTCGGCGAAGCGCTTGTGCGAGGCGTTGGCCAGCTCCTGCTTGTCCTGTGGTCGCTCGCGCGGGTCCTGGATCGACAGGGCGGCGACGATGACGAGCACCTCGCGGAGCACCCCTCGCTTGTCGGCCTCGATGACCATGCGCGCGTGGCGCGGGTCGATCGGCAACGTCGCGATGGTGCGGCCGTATGCCGTGAGCCGACGTCCCGGACGCGGCCTCCCCCGCGCCGGGGCGGGCTCGTGGTCCTCGGGCGAGAAGGCCTGCAGCTCCTCCAGGAGGCGGACGCCGTCGGTGATCTGGCGGCTGTCGGGTGGGTCGACGAAGGGGAAGCGGGCGATGTCGCCGAGTCCCAGGCTCGTCATCTGGAGGATGACTGACGCGAGGTTGGTGCGCAGGATCTCGGGGTCGGTGAACTCGGGGCGCCGGTCGAAGTCGTCCTCGGCGTAGAGCCGGATCGCGATGCCGTCGGAGACACGGCCGCAGCGACCGGAGCGCTGGTTCGCGGACGCCTGGCTGATCGGCTCGATCGGCAGGCGCTGGACCTTGGTGCGCTGGCTGTAGCGGCTGATGCGCGCCGTGCCGGTGTCGATGACGTAGCGGATGCCCGGGACGGTGAGCGAGGTCTCGGCGACGTTGGTGGCCAGGATGATCCGCCGACCGGTGTGCGACGAGAAGACCCGGTGCTGCTCCGCCGCGGAGAGCCGGCCGTAGAGCGGGACGACCTCGGTGACGGGCAGCTTCATCCCGTTCAGGGCATCGGCCGCGTCGCGGATCTCGCGCTCCCCGGAGAAGAAGACGAGGATGTCGCTGCTGTTGCCGGAGTGGCGCTCGGTCCACAGCTCCTCGACCGCCTCGCAGACACCCGTCACCATGTCGCGCTCCTCCGCCTCGGGGCGGTCGGGGTCGACGAGCGGGCGGTAGCGGACCTCGACGGGGAAGGTGCGTCCCGAGACCTCGATGATCGGCGCGGGCTCACCCGTCGTCGGGTCGGCGAAGTGCTCGGCGAAGCGCTGCGGGTCGATCGTCGCCGAGGTGATGACGACCTTGAGGTCCGGCCGCCGTGGCAACAGCTGCCTGAGGTAGCCGAGGATGAAGTCGATGTTGAGGCTTCGCTCGTGCGCCTCGTCGATGATGATCGTGTCGTAGCGACGCAGCTCGCGGTCGCGCTGCATCTCGGCGAGCAGGATGCCGTCGGTCATGACCTTGACGAGCGTGTCGCGGCTGCTCTGGTCGGTGAACCGCACCTGGTAGCCCACGGCCGTGCCGAGCTCGACGGCCAGCTCCTCGGAGAGCCGCTCGGCGACCGCTCGGGCGGCGATGCGACGCGGCTGGGTGTGGCCGATGACGCCGTCGAGACCCCGGCCGAGCTCGAGGCAGATCTTCGGGATCTGCGTCGTCTTGCCCGACCCGGTCTCACCGGCGATGACGACGACCTGGTGGTCACGGATCGCTGCGGAGATGTCGTCGCGGCGGTCGACGACCGGCAGGTGCTCGGGATACGTGATGGGAGGGACGGTGGCGGCTCGCGCGGCGCGGCGGGCCTCGCGTTGTTCCGGCGTCGGCGGCTGCCCGCCCGGGCGGCGCGGTTGCCGGGCGCGGCCGTGGTCACGCCGGTCCGGACGATCGGCCCGATCGGCCCGATCGGGTCGCTCGGGTCGGTCGGGTCGGTCGGGTCGTTCGGCAGGTCCTTGCGGGCCCGCGCCCGACGAGGGCGCCGGCTCACCGGAGACCGGTCGTCGGCGACCCCGGCGACGGGGTGGCCGCGAGCGCGCGGGTGCGTTCGCGGGCTCGTCGGACATGGTCGACAGGATAGGCGCGACCCGCGGCCGGCTCCGAACGGATATCGCGCGCCGCCTCGTGATGCCCCCGGTGACGGGTTCGTGCGGGTGTCGTGGGACCGGGCGGACGAGCGCCCCGGTCGCCTAGCGTGGGAGCGTGAGACGGACAGGGGCAGCGGTCGTGGCCGCGGCGGGCCTGGGCCTCGCGGTCATGGTGGGTGGCTGCGCGAGCCCGCCGCCCGATGAACCCGACCCGACGGACGCGCCCGCGGCTGCCGGCTCGACCAGCAAGGCGCGTCCCACGCTGCCCACGGAGCCCCCGCTCGTGCTGCCGCCACCGGGCAGCGGCCCCACCTCGCCCACAGGTCCAGCAGACCCGGCAGCACCACTCTTCCCCGACGGCCCCTGCCAGCCCAGCCAGCTCGACGTGTCGGCGAGCCCCGTGGACCCGGCCCTCGGCTACCGCCAGATGCGCGTGAGGGTCATCAACCACAGCCGGGTCCCCTGCGTCCTCACGGGGTACGCGGTCGTCACTGCCCGAGGGTCGTCCGGGACGGTCTTCCGCAACCCGCGGGGGCGACTGCACGACTCCGAGTCGGCCGACGCCCGCACGGTCCCGCTCGACCCGGGTGCCACGGCCCACGTCGACCTCGGATGGCGAGGCGACCTGGCCGCCGCGGGTGTCGAGCAGACCGCCTCGATGACGATCGTCGTGACCGATGGGTCGTCCCCTGCGACGGTCCCCCTCGACCCGACCTCGCCCGTGGACGTCGTCGACGGCACCGAGATCCGCGTGGGTGGCTGGAGGCCCGGAGCCGACTGAGCCCCGCCTCGCCCGGATGCCCGGTGGCTGGATGGCAGATGGTCCACCGGCGCGCGGAACGCGGCAGCGACACGGACGGTCTGAGGTGCGACGACGCGGACAGTCGAGGACCTACCGTGGTCCCACCCGTCGAAGCGAGGCACCGGTGAACGACCCCCACGGCGCGCGTCCGGCTCTGCCGGACCCCCAGCGCGACCGCCATGTCTCCTTCCCCGACGACGCGCCCACCCCCGAGCCGGTGAGGTCGGGCGAGACTCTCCCTCCCGAGGCATGGGCGTCGCGGTCATCCGATCCGGGACCGCAGCAACCCCCGGCGGCCTCGTGGCAGGCCCCCGTGCCGCCAGTGCTCACGACCCCGCCGGTCCGGCGGCCGCCTCGCCGACGCCTGCCGGGCTGGGCCGCGTTCTTCCTCATCCCGCCCCTGCTGCTCGGGATCTCGAACAACGGCTCGGAGGACTTCACGGCCGAGGACTGCTCCTACTCGGTGGATGCCGGGCCCGGATCGTTCGACTGCGCCACGGACACCGGCCCCGAGGGCGCCGGAGTCGGCAACCCCGCTCCCGGGGACGGCGTGTCTGGCGTCTGGGTCCAGGAGATCACCGACTCGACGAGCTTCGCGCCCGTCCTGGCCGGCAAGCCGCGGATCGCCCCCGTCCCGGCGGACACCCGTGTGCTTCGTGTCGAGATCGTGACCGCAGAGCTCGTCGGGGACCCGCTCGAGGCTCAGGTCGACACGAGGGTGGGAGGGTTCAGCGTGGACTCGCGGTACGGCCCGCCCCCGCAGGCCTTCGAGATCCACCTCGACGAACGCCCGCCCGACCTGTCTGTCTCCGTCCTCGTGGGCTCGGGCTCGGGCTCCGTGCAGTGCAGGGTCTACGCCGACGATCGCCTCGTCGCCGTCAACACGTCGGACACCGTGGCCACGTGCCGTCCGGCCATGTGACCCGCTGAACGCGCACCCCCCACTAGATTGGCAGCCGCCCGCACGAGACGAGGGGACCCGTGTCTGAGACTCCGCCGTACCGAAGCGACCCGACGTGCGACACGACGGGCGACGCCGACGAGCCGACTCGTCAGGCGGACGAGGGGCCTGTCGGTCTCGAGAGCCCTGCGGACCCGGCCGACCTCCCTCCCGACACATCGGCACCCGAGGGCGTGACGGCATACGACACGACGTTCGGCCTGGAGCGGTCTGCAGCGTCGAGCTGGGTGCCGCAGAAGGCCGGCGGCCGAGCACCAGCACCGCCGCCGCCCGCCCCGGATGCTCCCACTGCGCCGCCCCTGACGGAACGGCTGCGCACCGTCACCCTGCCCGGCGCGGCGGGACGCTCGCTCGGCGGACGGCTGCAGGCGTGGCACGTCGTCGCGATCATGGTCGGGGTGTTCATCCCGGTCGGCTTCTGGGCGGCATCGAGCCTCGTCGACGACCTCGACCCGATCGCCCGACCGGCCGTCAGCGTGACCCGCAACCGCCCTGCCGTCACCCGCTCGTTCCCCGTTCCGGTCCCGACCATCCCGCCCTCGGCGCCGGGCGCCGGCCCGACGCGGCCGGTTCCGGGGACGACGGCCGGTCCGACGCCGACCCGGTCCGTCCTGACGTCACCCCCGAAGGTCGTCAGCATCCCTGCTGTTCCCGTCACGCCGGTGCCGACCGACGCCAGGACCATCCGCTTCGAGGCGTATGCCGAGAACGGCGCCCGGATCGAGGTCTCCCTCTCGGACGCGAGGCACCAGCGCTACGACTACCCCGCCCAGGCCGCGCCCCTGGCGTTCGAGGAGCCGGTCGACCCCGCGGCCACGAGCAACGACTACTACAACCTCCGGGTCCGCATCAGCGACCCGACCGGGTCGGCGGTCCGGGGCGCCGTGTCGTGCCGCGTCCTCGTCGACGGCATCGTCGTGGTCGCGCAGCAGGGCCAGCGCTACGCCACGTGCTACATCAGTCCCTACTTCGACATCCAGCGCCGCTGAGTCCACGGCTGGCGCAGCCGGCAGGCGGTGGGGTCAGATGTCGGCGGCCTCAGCCGAGGCGCGGGCGGCCTTGCGGCGCTTGTTGATCGCGATCCGAGCCGCCATGGCCTTCTCGAAGGCGAGGTGCCAGAACCTGCTGATGACGAGCTCGCGCTCCCCCACCATCTCGACGACGTCGGCGCCGGCGCCGAGCTTGAAGAGCAGCAGGCCGGTCAGGGGGCTCGTGGCCCCGAGCGAGGTGTTGAAGCCGCGGAAGTCGTAGGCCTCGCAGCCTGCTGCGGCGGCGTCACGCATCGCCTGCCACTGCAGGGCGTTGGAGGCGCGGGCGTCGCGGTTGCGCTCGGTGGAGCCGCCGTAGAGGTAGGAGAAGGTGCGCCCGAAGCGGATCATCAGGGCCGAGGCGAGCACGTCGCCGTCGATGTGGGCCTCGTAGAACCGCGCCGACACCGGCGCGTCCGCACCGTCGGACGCGAACGAGCGCGCCATGACGTCGAAGTACGCCTTGGGGCGGGGCAGGAAGTTGTCGCGGTCGGCCGACTCGACGTAGAGCGCGTGGAAGGTGTCGAGCCCCTCGGGCCCGACCGCGCGCACCTGCACGCCCGCCTTCTCGGCCTTCTTGACGTTGCGACGCCACTGCTGGTTCATGCCCTTGAGCAGCTCCGCGTCGGAGCGACCCCGCAGGTCGACGATGCAGAGCAGGCGGGGCTGGCCCACCGCGACGCCGTCGGCGCCCAGCGGGAGCCAGTGGTTGCGGTCCAGCCACGCCTCCAGGCTGCGTGCCGCCGGGTTGTCGACCGCCGTGGGCAGGCTCGTGAAGCTGAGCAGGCCGTTGTCGACGACCTGCTTCTTGACCGGCTCGCGGTCCCAGATGCGGGAGACGACCGGGTAGCCGAGCCGGAGCGCGAACGCCTTGTTGGCCTTGGCCCACGCGACGAGCGGGTCGAGCCAGGCCGCCGGGTCGGTCGCCACGACGTCCCACGGCAGCCCCGGCCCCTCGGGCAGGTAGGCGTAGGACCGGGAGAGGCGCGGGATGGTGCGAGAGAGGACGAGCCCCGCGCCGACGCGCGCCCCAGAGGCGTCGAACCAGCCGAGGTGCGTGCGCCGCCAGCCCGCCTTGGCGCGTCCCCACGCGGGGGTCTGCAGGAAGCTGCCGCCGAGCTCGAGGAGGGTCTCGACGGCCTCGTCGCCACTGATCTCGCGGACCGTCAGGGGGCCGGCGACGGGTGTCGCCTGCGGGGTCGGCGCAGGGGCAGGGGTCTGCTCGGTCATGGCGGCAACCCTATCGGCGGCGCGTCAGTCCGCTGACCGCGCCACCTCGGCATCGGAGGCGGCGGTGGCCCGGGCCGTGCGGCGGATCCACCAGAGGCCGACGAGCGGGAGCACGAGAGGGACGTAGCCGTAGCCCGCGCCGAAGTGTGACCAGACGGTCTTCTCGGGGAAGGCCTCCGGCCGCACGACGCTCCAGGTCCCGACCACGAGCACGCCCACGAGCTCGACCGTGAGGGCGATGGTCGCGAGGCGCACGGACGCACGGTCGCCGCGGGCCAGGCCGATGGTCGCGACGAGGTAGATGAGCGCGGCGAGCGCCGACAGCAGGAACGGGACGGGTGCCCGGTCGAAGTACTCGGTGATCTGCAGGATCGACCGACCCGTCGCGGCGAGCGCGAGGAGACCGTAGACGGCGACGAGCACGCGGCCGAATCCATGACCTGTGTGGGGTCGCTCGACCGCCGGCTCGCCGGTGGTCCCTGAAGGGGTGGGCGACTGCTCAGACATTGAGGCTCCAGACCTGTTGCAGCCGGGCGACGAGGATCGCCACGACGAGTGCGCCGCCCAGCACGACGGCCATGGCCCACTGGGTCTTCTCCTTGACCGCGATGACGATCGTGGCCGGGATGACGAGCAGGACCGTGAACAGGTACGCGATGAACGTGGCCCGCTCCGCACCGTCGGCGATCGCGGACGCCTTGGCCAGCCCGACGACGAGCTGCACGACCAGCGCCACCTCGATCGCGGCGCCGACGATGATGAGCGGGTCGTCGACGAGACGGCCCCGGATCAGGTGGTGCGTGGCCAGGAGGCCGAGCAGGCCGCTCGCGACGAGCAGCACGACGGTCAGGGGTTGGAGCACGCGAGAAGCCTACGGCGTCAGCCGCGCCGCTCCTGAGCCGGGCGTCCAGGGTCGGACCACGCCGCGTGCCGTGCCGGACCGGACGGTAGTTTCATCCCGAAGCAATCCCCCGCGTCCTCGAGGAGCAGTCGTGTCGATCCGCCCCATCGCCGTCGACCGCGCGGCCGGGGTGCTCCTCGGTGAGGCCTGCGGAGACGCCCTCGGTGTGCCCTACGAGATGGCGGCGCCCCCGGTCGGCGAGGCCGTCATGAAGGGCGGCGGCCTCGGGCCGTACGAGCCGGGCGAGTGGAGCGACGACACCCAGATGACGCTCTGCGTCGCCCGCATCGCCGCCCGGGGCGTCGACCTCACCTCGGCCGAGGGTCTCGACGCCGTGGCGGACGCGTTCACGGCATGGCTCGACGGCGGCGCCACCGACGTCGGAGTCCAGACCCGCGCGGTGCTCACCGAGGCCAAGGAGCTCACCGGCGCCTCGCACGAGCGACTCACCCGGGCGAGCGAGGCGCTGCACGCCCGCACCGGGCTGACCGCGGGCAACGGGGCGCTCATGCGGACACCCATCGTCGGGCTGTCCGCGCTCGACGACCGCCAGGCGACAGCACAGGCCGCCCGGGCCATCGCCCTGCTCACCCATGCCGACCCGCTCGCCGGGGACTCCGCGGTGCTGTGGTCCGAGGCCATCCGGGTCGCCGTCACCGAAGGCCGTCTGGACCTCGCGGCCGGCCTCGACCTCGTGAGCGCCGCGAACGTCGGGCGCTGGGGCGACTGGATCGAGGCCGCGACGGGCGCCGAGCCGGGTCAGTTCGGCAACAACGGCTTCACGGTGACCGCGCTGCAGGACGCGTGGGCCGCCATCACGACGACCGACCGCGGCGACGGCTCCGCGATGCACCTGCAACGAGGGCTCCAGGCCGCGGTGCGCGCCGGTCACGACACCGACACGGTGGCGGCCATCGCCGGCTCCCTGCTCGGCGCCCGCTACGGCGCCTCGGCCGTGCCCACGCAGTGGCGCCGCATGGTGCACGGGTGGCCGGGCCTGCGCGCGCACGACCTCGTCGAGCTCGCCGTGTCGACGTCGGTGGGTGGCCGTCAGTTCGGCGAGTGGCCGTCGGTGACGTCGATGAGTGACCCGGAGATCCCGACGCTGGGCATCCCGCACCCGATCGACCCCGACATCGTTCTCGGGACCGTCAGCGACCTGGGTCGGGTGCGCGAGCTCGACGTGCAAGCGATCGTCTCCCTCTGCGCCCTCGGCCTCGAGGACATCCCGGCCACCGGCATGACGGCCCGCGACCACATCGAGTTCTGGATCAACGACGAGGAGCAGGAGGAGTCGAACCCGCACCTGGACTTCGTCCTCGACGACGCCTCGTCGGCGCTGCGCCAGTTCCGTGCCGAGGGCAAGCGGGTCCTCGTGCACTGCCGGCAGGGCGTCCAGCGCACGCCGGCGGTCGCCCTGCGGTATGCCGTCGACCTCGGCGTCGCCCCCGAGCTGGCCGAGCGCTCGATCCGGGACGCGCTGCCCGGCATCCGCGGTGAGGGACGTCTGTGGGACGTCGCCGCGCACGGCGCCTGACTCGGGCCCGGCGCCGGTCTACAGTGCCGCCATGAGCGAGATCGACCACCGCCGCCTCGGCGTGGATCTCTACAACGCGACGTGGGACCTGCTCGAGCAGACCGACCGCTCACCCGAGGACGACGACGAGATGCTCGCCCGCGCCCACGCGTCGATGTACCACTGGGGTCGGTACGACGGGGTGCAGCCGGAGAACATGGGCCGTGGCCACTGGCTCGTCTCCCGGGTGCACGCCGTGCTCGGGCAGCCCGACGCCGCGGCGTACCACGCGGCCCGCTACGTCACGATCGCGCGGGGCGGCGCCGGTGAGCCCTGGGACCTGGCGGCTGCCCTCGAGGCGTCCGCGAGGGCAGCAGGTCTCGGCGGCGACTTCGAGGCGGCCGATCGTTTCGAGGCCGAGGCGCGGGAGGTGCTCGCGACGATGGACGACCCCGAGGACCGCGAGGTCGTCGAGAAGGACCTGGCCACGCTCCCCCAACGTCCCTGACGCCGGAGGTCCCGAGAGCCTGACCTCTCAGGACCAGACGGTCTTGGCCTCGTCGACGTAGCGGCACAGCGCGTTGACCGCGCGCAGCTCCTCCGGCGTGTGGACCTCGGCGTCGGTGAGCAGCGGGCTGCCGACGATGACGGCCATCGCCTTGGCACGCGAGATCGCGACGTTGAGGCGGTGGAGGTCGTAGAGGAAGGAGACGCCCCGCGGGGCGAGCGCTGCCGTGGTGCTCGCCATGGAGTAGATGACGACGGCACCCTGCTGGCCCTGGAACTTGTCGACCGTGCCGACCCTCGCACCGTCGGGCAGCTCGGCAGCGAGCGTCGCGACGTGTGCGTTGTAGGGCGCGACGACGAGGACGTCAGCGAGCCCGATCGGACGTGAGTCGCCGTCTGCCGTGGTCCATCTCCCGCGCAGCAGGTCGTCGACGAGGGCACGGACGACCCGGGCCTCCTGACGGCTCGACTGCTCGCAGGGGGTCTCGTGCTCGACGGGCACCCAGCACAGCCCGTCGCCCGACAGGGCGCCCGGCGCCTCGACGCGGAGCCGCTCACGCCCCGGAGCCGACTCGAGCCGACCCTCGTAGGCGAGCTGCGACACGAACGCCGTCAGGCTCGGGTGCATCCGGTGCGTGCGGTCGAGGAAGACGCCGCGGTCGTCGGGGATGACGTCGTGGACGAGCCCGTCGTCATCGGTGCGCAGGTGGTCGAGAGCCGAGACACCCGATCCGTAGGGGTGGACCGCCTTGGTCGGCTGCGTCAGCTGCTGGGGGTCGCCGAGCAGGACGAGTGACCGGGCGGCCGGTGCCACGGCGACCGCGTTGGCGAGCGAGAACTGTCCGGCCTCGTCGATGACGAGCACGTCGACCGCGTCGACCATGTCGTCGCGCGACCACAGCCACGCCGTGCCCCCGACGAGCGTGGCGTCCCCGGTCGCGAGAGCGGCCGCGATGGCGGCGTTGTCGGAGGTGTGGCGGATCAGGGCGTTGGGGTCGTCGGGCTCGCCACCCTCCTCGACGTTGGTGCCGTCCTTGTGCCAGGCGGGTCGAGCCACCTCGTCGAGGAGGTTGAGCACGACGGCGTGGGACTGCGCGGTGACCCCGACGCGCAGCCCGGCGTCGAGCAGCTCACGAATCAGGGCCGACCCGGCGTACGTCTTGCCGGTGCCGGGCGGACCCTGGACGGCCAGCACCTCACCGGCCAGGGCACGGCCGACGCGGACGACGACGTCCTTCGGCGTCTCGCCGTGGCGCGGCGCCAGCACGGCGGCAGCCGGGACGACTCGGTCGACGAGCCGCGTCGCGAGGTTGGCGCCTCCGGACAGCGCCAGCTCGGCGGTGCGGGCGATGCTCACCCGGAGCGCCTGGTCCATGACCGGACCGGGCCCGCCGAGCCCTCGCGGCCGCGGCGGGTCGAGCGACTTCTTCATCGACAGCTCGACCCAGCCCTCGACCGCATCGAGGCCGACGACCTTGCCGACCGGGGCGTGCGTGTCGACGTCGGGGACGTACTTGCCGACCGACACCTTGCAGTCCTGGGGCGGGAACGGGTAGCGCCAGACCTTGGAGAGCTTGACGATCCGCATCTCCTCAGGCTCTCCGAGGTCACCGATCGCGGTGCCGTCCTCGACGAGCTCTGCGGTCTCGAGCTCCTTGTAACGGAAGAAGTCCCACCACTCGGGCCGCTTCTCCCTGCGGTGCCAGCCCACGAGCCCCGCCAGCAGCGTGTGGCCGTCGGCGACGAGCCGGTCGGCCAGCGCGATCTCGGCGCGCTCCTCGTCGCCGATCTCGCGCAGCTGCTCCGGCACCGGCCGACTCAGCGTGTGCCCCGACCGTGCGAGCTCGGCGCGTCGCTCCTCGAGCCACTCGTGCAGCGCGAGGGTGGACCGGACGTCCTCCTCGTTGTAGCGACGGATGTCGTCGAGGATCGCCTGGTCCGCCGAGCCGTCGTCGCGACCGGCGAGCCAGCGTTCGTACTCGACGACGGACGACAGCCCGTCGGCGACACCCGCACCGTCGGCGGACCGCGTGTGGCCCCAGTAGAACTCCTCGAGCTTCTTGATGGAGTAGGAGCCCTTGCTGATGCGGACGCCCTGGCGCACGACGGCGTAGAGGTCGACGAAGACCTCGTGGCGCAGCAGCTGGTCGAGCTCCGCCTCGCGGGTGGCGTGCTGCCCGACCAGCCGCTTGAGGGCCGTGGTCTCGTAGGGCGCGTAGTGGTAGACGTGGAGGTCGGGGAAGCGCCGCCACCGCTCGGTCAGCCAGTCGACGAGGTCGGTGGTCAGGCGGCCCTCCTCGGCGAAGTCGTGGGCCCAGAACTCGACGAACTCGCCCTGTCGGGTCCAGATGCCCGCGAGGTACTCGCGCCCGGCGCCGCCCTCGGCCCACGGGTCGCCCTCGAAGTCGAGGTAGACGTCTCCCTCGTCGGGCTCGGGCAGCATCTGCAGGCCACGCGCCGGCTCGGGGTCGAGGAGCTCGTACTGCGCCTGCCCGGTCTCGCGTTCGGCGAGCTGCAGTCGCGCCTGCTGGAGCAGCCGGCGACGGCTCGCGATCGACAGGGCAGGGGCCAGTCGCTCCTCGGTGGACTCGGCGAGCGAGCGGAGGGTCGGGATGCCGAGGTCGATGAGCGCGGCGCGGTGGTCGGCGCGCATGCCGGCGACCTGGATGAGGTCGTCGCGGTCGAGCCACTCCTGGGCACACCGCTCCTTCCACCGGCACTGGCCGCAGTGCTGCACCCGCGCCGACTCGGTCTCGCGGGGGTTGGCGATGGCGTCGAGGAGCTCGGCGCGGCGACGTCGGGCATAGGGCGCCACGTCGACCAGCCGCCACGGGTGCGACTCCGCGTCGCCCGTGACGACGGTCAGCCACTGCGGGGGCACGCCCTGGAGCAGCTCGAGGCGCGCGGCATACGTCGCCATCTGGAGCAGCGCGGGGACCTTGAGCCGGCGCGCGAGCTTGGTGTCGGCGATGTCGTAGCGCCACGGGCCGAGGTCGCTCGGCTCGTCGACACGCAGCAGGAAGTCGGCCAGGCCCACCCAGTGGCCGTCGAAGAAGGTCGCCTGGTAGATCACGTCGACGCCCCGACGCATCGCGTCGAGCGTCGCCGCCTCGGCCTCGACGCCGCGCACGCCGAGGGCCGCGATGTCCTCGACGACGCGCCCCTCGGCGATGAGGCGCTCGAGGTAGGCGTGCTCGTGCTCGAGCCCCTTGGCGAAGACGAGGTTGAGGGAGTCGTCGGCCCCGCTCGCACCTCCCGCCGTCCGGCTGCCCGAGTCGAGCGCCTCCAGGTCGAGCGTCGTGATGTGCGCGCAGGCGACGTGCTTCGTCAGGTCCGTGGGACTCAGGACGAGGTGACCGTCGATGCGCTGCATGGCGCCGAGTATGCCGTCCGGCACCGACACCCTCGACACCTGCGGCACGAGATCGCCTCGAACGCCCACGAACGACCCGAACGGGGATAGGTTGCTCCCGGCGTGGCAGGCAAGTTCGGGGGCGAGCGTCCCTGCGCACGCGGTGCGCTGACGCATCGCGTGTGAATGGAGCCACGCGAGGAGGATCTGTTGTCCGACAACACTCGGGGACCATGGCGCTCGCGTCGTGGTGTGATGTGCTCGGTGAGCGCAGGTGCCATCGCGGCCCTGGCCGCCACCACCCTCGGGGCCGCGCCGGTGTCGGCGAGCCCTGACCCGTCCGTCAGGCACCGCAGCGACCGCTCGGTTCCCGACGGCCTCACGAGCGCCGGCTCGCTCGGCCTCGGCACGCAGCGCGTGGCCGCCGGCGACACGGTCGACGCCGGCCTGCGCAAGGCGACCGGACCCGTCGACGTCATGATCGAGCTCGACACCGCACCCGCGACGACGGCCTTCGGCCAGGCCCGCGGACGCGGGCTCGCCGCCGCCAGGAGCGCGGCACGCACCCAGACCTCTGCGGTCAGGACCGCACAGAAGGGGATCGAGTCGCGCTTCGGCGCCGCCGCCACCAAGGCACGCACGCTCTACAAGGTCCACGCGGCATACGCCGGCATCGCGGTGCGCACGGACGCCACCAGGCTCTCGGCCCTCGCGGCGATCCCGGGCGTCAAGGCGATCCACCGCTTGACGCCCAAGGCACCGACCAACTCCTCGTCGGTGCCGCTCATCGGCGCGCCGAAGGTGTGGAAGGCGATGTCGCAGACCGGCAAGGGCGTCCGCGTCGGCATCATCGACACGGGCATCGACTACACCCACGCCGACTTCGGCGGCCCGGGCACGGTCGACGCGTTCAAGGCTGCCGGCGCCTCCAACGCGTTCGCCCCGACCGTCAAGGTCGTCGGCGGCTACGACTTCGCCGGCGACGCATACAACGCCGACGCGGGCTCGGACACCTACGACCCGAACCCGCAGCCCGACCCCAACCCGCTCGACTGCAACGGCCACGGCTCGCACGTCGCGGGCACGGCGGCGGGGCTCGGCGTCGCGTCCGACGGCACGACGTGGAGCGGCGGCTACGCGTCCGACATCGACCCCTCCAGCCTCGACATCGGCCCCGGAGTCGCCCCCGAGGCGAGCCTCTACGCCCTCAAGGTCTTCGGCTGCGACGGCTCGACCAACGTCGTCGGGCAGGCACTCGACTGGGCGGCCGACCCCAACGGTGACGGCGACCTCTCCGACCACCTCGACGTCGTCAACATGTCGCTCGGCAGCTCCTACGGCTCGCCCGAGGACCCCGACGCCGTCGCCTCCGACAACCTCGCCGCCCTCGGCACCGTCGTCGTCGCCTCGATGGGAAACTCCGGTGACGTCTACGAGGTCGGCGGCTCCCCTGGCAACGCTCCGCGCGTGCTCGCAGTCGCCGCGTCCGACGACGGCAACGACGTCGTCGACGGCCTGAAGGTCGACTCCCCCGCCGGCATCGAGCCCGCCGACACGGTCGACGGGACCCAGGACAACGTCTTCGCCGCCCTCAAGTCGGTCGCCTACGACTGGACCGGCGAGCCCGGGGTGACGAACGTCCCCGTCGTGACCGTCGGCGACTGGTCGCAGGACCCGAGCGCCGGCAACAACACCGACGGCTGCTCGCCCTACTCCGTCGCCGACCAGGCGAAGGTGACCGGCAAGGTCGTCATGCAGATGTGGCTCGACGGCACCGGCCGCCGGTGCGGCTCCAAGGACCGCGCTGGTCTCGCCAAGGCCGCGGGCGCCGTCGGCGTCATCTACGGCAGTGACGTCAACGCGTTCTCGGCAGGGGTCACCGGCGACACCGACATCCCTGCGATGCTCACCGTCAACCAGGGGACGCAGGCCGTCAAGGCCCAGCTCGACGCCTCCGACGAGGTCCGCGTCACGATGACGAACGACCTCCGCAACGCCGTCACCATCCGCAGCCCCAGGGCGGTCGACCAGCTCGCCGGGTTCTCGTCGCGTGGTGTCGGAGTGGCCGGTGGCGTCAAGCCCGACGTCGCCGCACCCGGTGTCACGACGTTCTCCGCGGCCGTCGGCACGGGCAACGAGGGCGTCGCCGAGAGCGGCACCTCGATGGCGTCGCCTCACGTGGCCGGTGAGGCCGCGCTCGCGCGCGGCTCGCACCCGACGTGGACGGTCGAGGAGGTCAAGGCCTCGATCATGAACACGGCGACCCAGGACGTCTTCGTCGGTCCCGACCACACGGGCGACGTCTACGGTCCCGAGCGCGTGGGCTCCGGTCGCGTCGTGGCCGACGCCGCGGTCGGCACGAGCACGCTCGCGTACGTCACCGACGACAAGGGCGCCGTCAGCGTCTCGTTCGGTCCGGTCGCGGTGACCGCCCCGACGCAGACGCTGACGAAGACCGTGCGCATCGTCAACAAGCGCCCGGTCACGTCGGCGGCCTACGAGCTGTCCTACGACGCTGCCCACCCGACGCCGGGAGTGACGTACGCGTTCAGCCCGTCGCAGGTACTCGTCCCGGCGAACGGGTCCGTCGACGTCACGGTCACGGCGACCTTCACGCGGTCTGCGCTGCGGCCCGTCGCCGACCCGACGGCCGAGGCCGACCCGCTCGAGATCGGTATCCTGCGCAGCCACCGTGCCGACGCGAGCGGCCGCATGGTCCTCGAGCCCGTCCAGGGCACGGCGGGTGGCGCGCTGCGCGTGCCGGTCTGGTCGGCGCCGCGGGCGGCGTCCACGATGTCGTCGCCCGCGAGCACGACGGTGACGAGGCAGTCCGGCCTCCCGGCCGGCGTCGCCACCTCGATGCTCCCGCTCACCGGCACCGGCATCGACCAAGGCAGCGACGCCACGTCGTACGTCTCGACGGTCTCGACGTTCCAGCTGCAGGGCACGAGCCCGCGCCGCGCGGACTGCTCGGCCACCCGAATCGTCGACTGCAACGCGACGGCGGACGACCGCGGGGCCGACCTGCGCTACGTCGGGGCAGCCTCCGATGCGCCGCTCTTCGGTCGTCTCGACCAGTCGATGCTGACGTTCGGGATCACCACACAGGGCGCGTGGCGCACCCCGGCCACGTCCACGGAGTTCGACGTCTTCCTCGACACGAGCGCCGACGGCACGGCCGACGCCGTGGTCTACAACACCCGGCTGTCGACGACCGACGACTACGACTACTTCGTGGCCGAGCTCGTCGACCTGCGACCGGGCCCCGGCTTCGGCGGTGTGCTCGACCAGTCGCTCGTCAACGGCGTGGACGGGTCGTTCGACACGAACCTCTTCAACAGCGACTCCCTCGTCATGCCGGTGTCGGTCAAGGTGCTCCAGGACGAGGGCCTCGTGACGGGCGCTGCCCCGAAGGTCCGCTACTGGGTCAGCTCGCTCGCCCAGGGCGTCGCCGTCGACGCCCTCGGTTCGGCCGCGAAGCCGATGACCATCAGCCTCGCCTCCCCCGGCCTGTCGGCCTACGGCGACTTCGGCACGCTGCTCAGCACCGACCTCCCGGGCGAGAAGCTCGAGGTCCGGCGTGACGAGGCGACCGTGAAGGTCGACAAGCCGCAGGGTCTGCTCCTGCTGCACCACCTCAACACCGACCGCTCCCGGGCCAAGGTGGTCACGGTGCGGACGACGTCGGCGACGAAGCTCACGGCCGGCCCGTCGAGCTTCACGCAAGGCGGCCGCACGGTGCTGACGGCGACGGTGTCCCCGTCGACCGCCACGGGCACCGTGACGTTCGACTGGAACGGCAAGGCGCTGCGCACGGTCGCGGTCTCGGGCGGCAAGGCCGTCCTGCCCGTCACCGGCCTCCCGCGTGGTACGCAGTCGTTCGTCGCGCGCTACTCCGGTGACACCACCACCGTCGCCAGCACGTCGGCGACGGTCACGGTCACCGTCAAGGGCGTGGCCTCGGCCACGTCCCTGACGTCGAGCAGCACGAGCTTCCGCTACGGCGGGCGCCCGACGCTGACCGCGACGCTCTCGCCGTCGACCGCCACGGGCACCGTCACCTTCCGTGACGGCACCCGGGTCCTCGGCACGTCGACCGTCGCGAAGGGCAAGGCGACGCTGCACGCACCCGTCCTCTCGCGCGGGACGCACTCGGTGCGGGCCACCTACAACGGGTCTGGGCGCTACTACCCGTCCGTCTCGTCCACGGTGACGCTCCGCGTGGGCTGAGCGGTCACCCGCACCATCCCGACGACGTATGCCGTCCGGCCGCCTCTCGGCCAGACGGCATACGTCTGCTCGTGGTCGGCGAAGCCGGGCAACGCGACGGCACCAGGGGCTACGGTCGCTCCATGCCGCTCGTGAGGTACAAGGACCTGTGCATCGACGCCACCGACCCTCACGCCCTCTCGGCGTTCTGGGGCCCGCTGCTCGGCTGGGAGTCACACCCTCACGACGACGGGGACTCGTGCCTGCGGGTGGGTGACGAGGTCAGGGTCTGGGTCAACCGCGTGCCCGAGCCCAAGACCGTCAAGAACCGTCTGCACCTCGACATCAGGGCGGCTTCGCTCGGCCCCGCGCTCGACGCCGGGGCCGTGGTCCACGACGAGCAGCCCCGCTGGACCGTGCTGCTCGACCCGGACGGCCAGGAGTTCTGCGTGTTCGTCCGCGACGAACCCGTGACGGACCCGGTCTACGAGCTCGTCTGGGACGTCACCGGCGACGAGGGCGCCGCACACCGGGTGGCCGGCTGGTGGGCCGAGACGTTGGGGGGAACGGCCGTGCGCGACGAGGGCTGGAGCCACGTCGAGGGGGTCGTGGGCCTGCCGTTCGAGGCGATCGTCTTCCAGCCCGTGCCCGAGGACAAGACGGCGAAGAACCGCATCCACCTCGACGTCACGACCGAGGACATCGCGGCCCTCGTGGCGGCGGGGGCGACGTCGGTGCGCGAGAAGGGTGACGAGGGCCTCGGGTGGACCGTCATGGTCGACCCGGCCGGCAACGAGTTCTGCGCCTTCACGCCCGACTGACGACACGCAGCAGGAAGGCGGCCCTCCGAGGAGGACCGCCTTGCTGCCCGGGCCCGAGGGCCCGTGCTGGTGGCCGTGTCAGGGAACGCGGCCACCGACCCGGCTCACCGCA
This sequence comes from Terrabacter sp. Soil810, assembly GCF_001429645.1. NCBI lineage: Bacteria > Bacillati > Actinomycetota > Actinomycetes > Micrococcales > Intrasporangiaceae > Terrabacter > Terrabacter sp. Soil810. The sequence continues at coordinate 337,331 of NZ_LMSW01000012.1, read as the reverse complement.
GGAGACCGTTACCGACGTGGCGGCCCCACCACTTGCCAAGGCCCCAGGTGTCCCCGGCGAGCGTCGTGGCGAGAACCGCGATGCCCAGTGCCTCGATCCAGTGACTGTCGATGATCGGGTTCGTGTAGGCGCCGGTGGTGCCGAGGGGGAACTCGGCGAGGTACATCAGCGCGAGGAGGAGAGCGCCGGTCCAGGCGGCGAGCTTGAGGCCCGCGCCGGCGAGGAGGGCGACACCGATGCCGAGGAGGCCGCCCATGAACAGCCAGTCGGCCCACGGGCCGGCGATGTTCTTGAAGAAGTCGGCGAACGGGCCTTCGGCGTTCTTCATGAAGCCTTGGGCGGGAGTGCCGCCGTGGATCCACGCCCTGGCCGTGGGGGTCATGTAGCCGAGGCCGAACATCTTGTCGATGAAGGGCCAGAGGAAGGTGAAGCCGAGCACGATGCGCAGACCAGCGAGGAACTTGCGGGCAACGGCCGAGCGGACCACCTCCTCTTGGAAGGTGACGACGCCCTTGGTGGGGTCGTGCGCGGTGACCGTCGCACTACCTTCGGTGTGCGTGTCGCGTGGGATCGTGCCCATGGAACTCAACTCCAGAACTCGGTGTGTGTTCCGGCAGCTTCTCTGTCGGTACTACACAGCGTAGTAGTAGTTGGGTCACAGGGATCCCTCATCCGGGTGTGATCTGGCGGACACCGTTGTGGGCCGTCGGTTTCCGCGTCCAGAGGCGGCAGGGTCCGACGCGTCAGCGGCGTGAGCGGATGAGGGTCGGGACCTCGAACTCCGCTGGTGCCTCGGCGAGCTCGCGCACCAGGTCGGCCAGCGAGTCGAGCGAACGGCACACGGCGGCATACGACCCGTCGAGACGGATCGGACGGCAGAGGATCCGCGTGCCGGCGTTGCGGATGACGATCTCCGACTCCGGCGCGCGGTCGCTGTTGCAGTGGATGAGCAGACCCGTCGGCAGGCCCATGGCTGTGGTGTACGCGATCAGCTCGAGGTAGTCGCGCGACGCCATGTAGCCGTCGGCGCCCATGGAGTACTTCGCGTCGCCGACGAGGACCACCTCGCTGCCGCGGCGCACGACGAGGTCGGGTGCCATCGTGACCGCGCGGCCCTCGTCGAGCCAGACGTCCTCGTCGCGCTCGATGCGCATCTCTGGGGCGAGGCGGAGGTCCAGCTCCTGCGCGATCCAGCGCTGGAAGAGGTCGTCCATGTCGACCATGAGGCTGTTGGCCTGCTGGTCGCCGGCCTCGTGACTCAGCGACATCGCTTGCAGGACAAGGCGACTCAGCCTCATCGCGTCCTCGTAGTGCTCGTTGAGGCGCGTGATCGGCAGCGGTGCGGCGTGCTTCGTCGCCGTCGTGTCGGCGACGCCGTCGAACCGGCCGAGGACGCGCAGGGCCTCGCGGCGGATGTGCGGCGCGAGCTGCGGCCACGAGAGCATCGCCTGCAGCGTGCAGCGGAAGAGCTGGTTCTCGACGATGTCGGCGGTGAAGTCGTCGAACCGACACTGCGGCTCGGCCGCGCTCCACGGCCGCCGCGCGAACTCCTCGACGAGCAGCCGGCCGCGGATCGTCCGCATCCGCTCCTCGCGCGGGACGTAGCCGTGCACGAGGCCGCGCATCGTCGCCGAGTCGATGAGCCGGATGGCGAAGTAGGCGACGCCGTCGATGAGCTCGTCGGTGTCGCTCCACGTCACGTGCTCGTGGTCGAACGCGTCGGGCGAGACGCCCGCCCCGAGCATCGCGAAGAAGTTGGTGACCGAGACCTTCGGCATGACGCGCACGACGAGGCCCGGCACGGCGAGCGCCCCGACCCAGCTCGTCGCGCCGATGGTGACGACGTCGGGGTCGGCGGTCGCGTGGATGACGAGACGCTCCCCCGCCGCCGCGACGAGAGCCGCCCGGGTCTCTCGGGACAGCCGGACCGGCCCCGAGCGTCCGTGCTCGGGGATCGGGGCCAGCTCGATGGTCATCGTCGTGTCACGGCCTGGTCAGGTCGAACTGGCCGTAGCGGGCTCGGACGTTCTCCCAGCGGAACTGGGCCAGCTCGTGCTCGCGCCCGTAGAGCTGGTCCTCGATGAACGGGTAGACGTTGTAGTCCCAGATGCGGCGCAGCGTCGCCTCGTCGCCGTCGAGGCCGGGACGCATGAAGTAGCTGTGGCCGATCTGCAGGTGCGGGCCGCGCAGGGCCCGGCGCAGGTCCTCGTTGACGCGGTCGACGAGCTCGGCCACCCACACGGGGCCGTCATGGGCCTCGAGCCAGCGGCGTAGCAAGCCCTCCATCGGCCCGTCGTGCGGCATGAACGGCACGAAGTCGAAGCGCCGGCGCAGGGCCGCGTCGACGAGCGCGATGGAGCGGTCAGCGGTGTTCATCGTGCCGATGAAGTAGAGGTTGGGCGGCAGCTCGAAGCCCTCGTCGGGGCGGTAGCTCGTCTTGACCGAGTGCGAGCGGTACTCGAGCAGGAAGAGCAGCTCACCGAAGACGCGCGGCAGGTTCGCCCGGTTGATCTCGTCGATGATCATGATGTGCGGCGTCAGCGGGTCGGCCTCGGCCGCCTCGGCCAGAAGGGCCAGTGGCCCCTTGCGCAGCTCGTAGACCATCTGGCCCTGGTGGTCGATCTGCGGCCGGAAGCCCTCGAAGAAGTCCTCGTAGCTGCTGCTCGGGTGGAACTGGACGATGTCGCGCTTGGCCGGGTCGGGCTGCAGCGCCAGGGCGAACCGCTGCGCGAGGTAGGTCTTGCCGGTGCCGGGGGGCCCGTAGAAGATGACCTGCTTCTTCTCCTCGAGCAGCCCCTGGATCTCGCGGAGGAAGTCCTCCTCGATGAGCAGCTCCTGCGCGGCCTCGCCGAGCGCGTCGTGGTCGGGCATGAGCGCCTTGTCGGAGCGGCGCATGAGCCAGTACGCGAGCTGCGCCTGCCCCCACGGGTCGTCCGGCAGCAGCGGGTCCAGCGTCTGCTTGAGCAGGGCGTTGGTCTCGACGTGCGTGCGACCGCGGGACTTGCCCTCGGTCCACCGCGCCGGGCCCCCGAGGCGCCCGAGCATCGCGATCTTGCCGGAGTCCCCGCTCAGGGCGAAGAGGGGCAGCCAGTGCTCGGGGTGCGCGATGGCGAAGAGCTTGAGCACGACGCTCTCGCCGAAGCCCTGGACCGGCACGTCGTCGGAGCCGAGCACCCGGTTGATCCGCTCCTCGTCACGGCCGTCACCCCAGAGCAGGTCGCGCACCATGACGCGCAGCTCGTCGATGCCGGCCGCGTCGAGCGCGTTGATGCTGCTGATGAGGACGGACTGCGCGCCGATGTCGCCGTAGCCGCGCGTCGACACGATGCGCTTGAACGTCGGCAGGTCGAAGGCCTCGAGCCCCTCGCGCGACAGGCAGGCGGCGAAGACGCGCCGCTGCTCCTGGTGCCAGGCGTCGCGCTCGCTCGGGTAGGGCCGTTCGCTCTTGAAGATCTCGACCTCGCTGTCGAGGTCGACCATGGAGGCGAGCTCGAGGCTGGGGTCGTCGAGGGGGCCGCGCTGGCTCGAGGTCATGAAGCGCAGCAGCGGCGTCAGGGCGCGGGCCGTCGAGATGATGTCGTCGGCGAAGTCGGCCCGTCCGACAGCCTCGTCGCCCTTCCACCAGCGGCCGACGAAGGCCTCGCCGCCGGGGTACTCGCGCCCGACGGCCTCGAGCCGGTCGGTGCGGCCGTCCTCGTGGACGCGCAGGAAGGTCAGGCCGCGCGGCAGGTGCTCCTGGACGATGGTGCCGACCTCGCGGTGCTGCTGGTCGCTCTCGCCCTCCCAGCCGCCGTGCAGGCCGAACGCGACGCCTGACGGGGTGACCCAGAGGCGGAAGCCGGGCGCGCCGGCACCACCGACGAGGATCCACGCGGCATACAGGTCGGAGCGGTAGGCGGCGTCCTCCCCCGCGTGCTGCTGCAGCGCGAGGGTCGGGGCCTCGAGGTAGAGGCCCGTCTCGGTGGAGAGCCGCTCGATGAGGCTGTCGCTGATGTGGTCGGCCTCGCCGCGCAGCTGGCGGGCGAGGTCGGCGGCGCGGTCCTCGCGCTTCGCGTTGGCGTAGCCGGTCGACGGGCGGAAGTCCGCCGCGATCTCGGCCGCCTCGACGCACACGTCGAGCACCTTGGGGGCGATCCCGACGAACGCCTCGGTCTCCTTGAGGTACCAGAGGATGCGGGCGGCGTACTTCGGGTCCTCGGGGCGCAGGGCCGCGCAGAGGGCGGCGAAGGCGACGTAGCGCTCCGCGTGGCTCAGGCCGCGCTCGAGCCAGCCGAGCCGCTGGAGCATGTGCGGGGCGTTCTCCCACATGAGCGGCCACTCGCCGCCGTCGTCCGTGGACCAGAAGAGCGAGAGGACGTATGCCGTGTGGCCCGGTCCCGGGGCGCGCTGGCCGCGCGAGCCGCCGCGGGCGAGGAAGGCCTCCATGGCCTGGAGCTTGTCGCCGGCGTCCTGCGGGGACGCCGGGGTCTGCAGGGTCAGCTTGAGCAGACCGACGACCTCGGCGTACTCCTCCTCGGCCCGGCGCACGAGCGAGGCGAGCCACGGGCCCCCGATGGGCCCGAAGCCGACGTAGGGGCCGTCCTTGCGGGTCCACTGGTTCATCGCCTCCTTGAAGGCGACGAGGTCGCTCGAGGCCACGAGGTCGGCGAGGATCTCGCGCAGCTCGCCGTTGCGGGCGGAACGCTCGGAGTCGAGCTCGGCGAAGAGGGCCTGGGCGTCCTTGTCCGCCTCGGCGGCGCGCTCGATGAGGGCGTACTTGGCGCGCCAACGCTTGACGTCGACGGTGTCAGTGCGAGACATGGGGCTCCCTTGCACGCCCACTTCTAGGGCGCATAGCTACTGCACGCGTGGAGGTGCGCACAGGACCGCGAAAAGGTTACCTGCCGGTCGCCCATGCTCCGAACTCGTGGGTGTGTCGCCAGTGAGACCCGAAATCGCAGCGTCGAACGGCCCCTGACGGCAGCGAATCGCCACCATTGTCACCCGAGCACCGCGGCCCGGTGCAGCCGGGGTGCCTGTGGATGACGGACGGGGCTCAGGGTGCGGGTGAGGCACGATCGTCGTAGGTTGCCGTCGAGGACGAAGGGTGCGAAACGCACCTCACCCGACGCAACCGCACGATGATCGACGATCGACAGGGGACGCCGATGACCGCCGCCGCACGCTCGCACCGACACCGCACGCTCCTTGCGTTTGCCGCCACCTCCGTCGCGCTCGCGACGCTGGGTGCGTGCACGGGCAGCGACCCCGGTCCTGCAGTGACGACTCCCGCGTCCGGCTCCTCGTCCACGAGCTCGGTAGCTCCCGCGACGACCACGACGTCGAGCGCCCCCAGCCCCACCACCTCCGGCCCCGACTTTCCCGTAGGTCTGCCGGAGGCCGCCAAGGCCCACACCGCCAAGGGAGCCGAAGCCTTTGTAAGGCACTACATGGCGCAATGGAACCTGTCCTGGACCACACCTGACGCCAGGCTGCTTCCACCTCTATGCGATGAAGCAGCGGCAGCAGCTTGTGCCTCAGTCATCAAGGACGCGAGGGAGTACGAGGCGAAAGGGTGGAAGTACGACGGCGTTCCCGGATCAATCTCCAATGTCAAGGCACTCTCCCTGACCGCCGCCACCCAGAGAGTTTTGGCGCAGATCCAGCAACACAAGCGCCATGTGATCGATTCGGCCGGAAGCGTCAAAGAATCGTATCCAGAGAAGATCATTCCCCTTGTCTTCTACCTGACGTGGTCCAGGACCGGGTGGGAGCTGACGGATTTGCGACCGGTCTCGTGAGGCGCAGTCCTAGCGCTCGTAGAGTCGTGCTCACGAGCAGTGCAGTGCTTGCTGTCTCCCTCCTGACGGCACACACAGGTTGGGCCGGAGGAGGCATCGGAGGAGCCGTGAATAGCGGCGGCGCCTCCGCCACACTTTCTGTCTCCGACCTGAAGCATTTCCGGGCCGAACTCTTGAAAGCGTCGACGTCGGATGAGCCTCGCTGGAAGTACCGTGTGGCCGTCGCCAGTTGCGAGGTAGGCGGTAGCGGTGCATCCGACCTCTGCTTTCAAGCAGCCGTAGCGGCCTGCGCCGCGAACACCCCTGCTGAAGGCAGGGGGCCGCTGAGTGACGTCTTCCGTATGTGGGTTGAGGCCGATGGAACGCCTCTCCCCCCGCCGTCCGGATCACCCGACCCTGATGGATGGGTGAACGTCGGCTCGACCTGCCTGCCCCAGATGGTGCCCGGGGCAGCGCCGATGCCTACTGTCGAGATGATCGTCGAGGCGTTCCACCGGACAGCATGGGCCAAGGCGTCGATTTCTACGCAGCCCAAGGGCAACACGACTCTCGTCGGCCTCAAGACTTTCTACGCGGCGCAATGGGCGGGCAAAGGATTCGAACCCGGGGAGATCGACTCCATCGACCCCGCCACGATGTTCGGCTTCAACGTGGAGATCCGCCCGCGCCTCGAGTCCTTCATCTACAGGTTCGGCGACGGCAGTTCCTTCGGCCCGAGGACCTCGACGGGTGGGGTGTACCCGGACGGTGACGTCGTCCACGCCTATGCCAGGCCGGGGCGGTACGACACCTACGTCGACGTCACATTCGGTGCCCAGTTCCGCATCAACGGCGGTGCGTGGGTTGACATCCCCGACAAGGTGACCGTCAGACAACCGTCGACCACGGTGACGGTGCGTGAGGCGAAGGGCGTCCTCGTCAACCACTGACCCTGTCGGCGACGCGACGGCTCAAGGGCGTGTGCAGGTTTGGGTGCCCGAGCCCCGGAGGGTGCACGCAGCGGCAGGCGGGAGCCATCCGAGTCCGGTCAGAGCTTGTCCTCCGGTGGGACGGACTCCCCCGGCTGGTCGAACGCGAGCTCGCCCTGCGTGGGACCAGCTGCAGGCGCCGCGGTGATCTCGGCCCCCTGAGACTGGGATGCGTCGACCTCGTCGTCGCCGCCACCGTCGCCGTCCAGAGGCAGGACGGCATCGACGGCCGCCACCGCGTCCGGCTCGCCCACTCCTGCCAGGTCACCGTTCGGCGTGGCGTCCACGACGGGCACCACGTCGGGCGAGGTCCGTGGCATGAGCGCGTCCTCGTCCTGCGCGTCCCGATCCCAGGCCTCGGCGGCTCCCGGTTCCTCGGACACGGCCGTGTGGGCCCCACCGAAGCGGGTCGCCTCCTCCTCCGGACCTGCGTCGCCCGGAACCTCCTCGGAGGGGGCATCGGCCTCGGCGGGGAGCAGCCCATCGCCGACCACGGCGGCCAGATCGGCGGCCCCGACGACGCCGACGGCTCCGACCACGGGCGCGCCGGGTGCGACCACGGGAGCGACGTCCGCGGCGGCGCCTCCGTCGGCGTCCGTGCCCACCGGTCCCTCCACCGGGGGGGTCCGGCTCGCCCGCCTGACGGTGAGGAACCACGTGACCACCGCGCCGAGGACGAATGCGAGCACCAGCAGCAGCCACTTCATCGCGTGACCCCCGAACCGGCCGGTCCGCCGAGGTCGGCGAACGCCTCGTCCTCGGAGCGCGCCGGCACGAGCCGTCCGGTCACCGCGATGGCGACGAGCGACCCCACGACGAAGCCGACGATGCTCCACAGGAAGCCGCTCCAGAAGCCGCTGTCGCTACGACCGAGGAAGCCGAGCAGCACGGTCACGACGACCAGGGCCGCCCACCAGGCACCACCGATGCCGGTCCGGTACGAGCGCGTCACGGTCTTCCCACTGGTGTGGGCCTGCTGGGCCATCGGTCCTCCACGGGTCAGGCGTCGCGTGGTCGCGACCACGGCTTGGACGCTACCCCGCCGGTCCCCGGAGAGACAGGGAACGCCACGGCATCTTCCCCATGCCGTGTCCTGCTCCCCTGCCCGGCTCAGGCTGCGGCGCAGTCGCCCTCCGCGGGCAGCACGGCCACGGCGTCCGGTGCCGCGATGGCGACCGCGTGGAGCGTGAATCCTGTGGTGCGGCAAGCACCCTCGAAGGCCGCCCGCAGGTCGCGGTCCCGCGGGGTGGGCGTGGCCCGACCCGGCCGCGCGATCACCATGACGACGTCGTGCACGTCGTGTCGCGCCACCTCGGTCAGCAGCAGGCGCACCCCCTCGAGCACCTGGCCGACGTCCACCCGGCTCGGCTCGTCCGGCAGGCAGATCGGCTGGAGCAGTCGCCCGTTGGGGTGGCAGAGCAACAGGTAGGTCGCCCCGTCGGACCGTGTCTGCTCGGAGACGATGAGGTCGACCACCCCCTCGAAGACGTCGGGGTCGGTGATCGGTCGTTGGGCCCAGTCCCGCGGGAGCTCGTCGAAGCGCATGGGACGAGGGTGCCGTTGACCGGTGACAGTGGGTGAAGGTTGTCCACAATGGTTAGCGTGGGTGCACGCTCGGGGCACGGAGAGAGAGGCGCAGCACGTGGAACGCAGGCCCGCCTCCCTGACCGCCGTCGAGCTCATGTCGGCGTATGCCGCCGGCACCCTCTCGCCCGTCGAGGTGGTCCGCGACGTGGCCGAGGTCGTGGCGGCCCGAGAACCCATCCTCAACGCGCTGTTCGTCCACGACATCCCCGTTGCCCTCGAGCAGGCGGCGGCCAGCGAGCGTCGCCACCGACACGGCCTACCGCAGGGTGCTGTGGACGGCGTCCCTGTGACGGTCAAGGAGAACCTCGGGCGTGCAGGCATACCCTTACCGTCCGGAAGCGCAGGCGTCACCCCGATCGTGCCGCAACGGAGCAGTCCCGTGGTCGAGCGCCTCGAGGAGGCCGGGGCGATCGTGATCGGGTCGAGCGTGATGCCCGACTGGGGCATGCTGAGCTCGGGGGTGTCCAGCCTCCACGGCATCACCCGTTCGCCATGGGACGAGTCCCTGACGACAGGCGGTTCGAGCTCTGGGGCCGGAGCCGCTGCGGCCGCGGGCTACGGGCCGCTGCACGTCGGCACCGACATCGGTGGCTCGATCCGGTTGCCGGGGACGTGGCTCGGGCTGACGACGCTCAAGCCGAGCGCGGGACGGGTGCCGCTGGACGCGCCCTACCTCGGGAGGGTCGCAGGCCCGATCACCCGAACTGCAGCTGACGCGGCCCTGCTCCTCTCGGTCATCAGTCGCCCGGACCCACGCGACTGGACCAGCCTGCCGCCCGAGCTCCTCGAACCGCGTGCCCGGCCCTTCGACCCGGCGGGCCGACGCATCGGCCTGCACCTCGACGCCGGCTGTGGCCTCGCCGTCGACCCTGCCGTGCGCGGTGCCGTCGAAGAGGCCGCGAGCGTCTTCGCGAGCGCCGGCGCGACCATCGTCACCCTCGAGCCGTTCCTGCGCCCCGCATGGCTCGCCGACCTCGACCAGTTCTGGCGCATGCGCTCCCTCACCGAGCTCGAGTCCCTCGATCCGGCGGGACGGGACCGCGTGCTGCCGTTCGTCCGACGCTGGGCCGAGGGGGCTCGCGGTGTCGACGGGATGGCCGTGCTGCGCGACTACGCGAGCATCATGGCGATGCAGCAGGCCACCGTCGCCGCGACGAGTGCGGTCGACCTCGTGCTCTCGCCCGTCGCGCCGATGCCGGCCTTCCCGGCCGAGTGGCCGATGCCGTGGGGTGACGGCGACGAGGCGATGCCGCACATCGCCTTCACGGTGCCCTACAACATGTCCGGCCAGCCAGCGGGCACGACAAACTGCGGCCACATGCCAGACGGGCGCTGGATCGGCGTCCAGGTCTCGGGCCGGAGGTTCGACGACTCGACGGTCCTGGCCGCCCTCGCCTGGTTCGAGGACCACTGCCCTGACCGTATGCGCCCCCTGTGGCCCATCCACTCCTGACGACGGACGTCTGCCGTCAGGCCCTGCCCGACGACGCCCGGACCCAGCACGGCAGAATGCGGGGCCCGGTGTGTCGACGACCTCTAGGAGAACAGCCCCCGTGAACGTGCAGGTGAAGGTGCCGTCCATCGAACGTCGCATCGCAGAGGAGCTCGGCGTCCGCGACGGACAGGTGACTGCTGCCGTCGGCCTGCTCGACGGCGGCTCGACCGTCCCCTTCGTGGCGCGCTACCGCAAGGAGGTCACAGGCGGCCTCGACGACACCCAGCTGCGCACGCTCGAGGAGCGGCTCGGCTACCTCCGCGAGCTCGAGGAGCGGCGCGCTGCGGTGCTCGCCTCCGTCGAGGAGCAGGGCAAGCTCGACGACGCGCTCCGCGCCCAGATCCTCGCCGCCGAGACGAAGGCGCGGCTCGAGGACATCTACCTGCCGTTCAAGCCGAAGCGCCGCACCAAGGCGCAGATCGCCCGCGAGGCCGGCCTCGAACCGCTCGCCGACCTCCTCTTCGGCTCCCCCGACACCGACCCGACCGCTGCCGCGGCAGCGTTCGTCGACGCCGACCGCGAGGTCGCCGACGCCGCCGCCGCTCTCGACGGCGCGCGCGCCATCCTCGTCGAGCGCTTCGCCGAGGACGCCGACCTCATCGGCGACCTCCGCGAGAGGATCTGGAGGCAGGGCCGGCTCGGCTCGCGCGTCCGTTCCGGCAAGGAGGAGGAGGAGGGCGCCAAGTTCTCGGACTACTTCGACTTCTCCGAGCCGCTCTCGAAGCTCCCGTCCCACCGCATCCTCGCGCTCTTCCGCGGCGAGAAGGAGGACGTGCTCTCCCTGGAGATCAGCCCCGACGACCCCACCGTCGAGGCGCAACCCGGCCCGACGGCATACGAGCGCGCCATCGCGCACCGCTTCGGCATCGAGAACAACGGGCGCCCGGCCGACCAGTGGCTCGCCGACACCGTGCGGTGGGCCTGGCGCACGAAGATCCTCGTCCACCTCGGCATCGACGCGCGGATGCAGCTGCGTCGCGCCGCCGAGGAGGAGGCCGTACGCGTGTTCGCCGCCAACCTGCGCGACCTGCTGCTCGCGGCCCCTGCGGGCGCGCGCGCCACGATGGGCCTCGACCCGGGCTTCAGGACGGGCGTCAAGGTCGCCGTGGTCGACGGGACGGGCCGCGTCGTCGCGACCGACGTCATCTACCCCCACGTCCCCCAGCACCAGTGGGACCGCTCGCTCGCCACGCTGGCGCGGCTCGCCAAGGAGCACGCGGTCGACCTGATCGCCATCGGCAACGGCACCGCCTCGCGCGAGACCGACCGTCTGGCCGCCGACCTCATCAAGGCCCACCCGGAGCTGAAGCTGACATCGGCCGTCGTCTCGGAGGCGGGCGCCTCGGTCTACTCCGCCTCGGCCTTCGCGTCGCAGGAGCTGCCCGGCATGGACGTGTCGCTGCGCGGCGCCGTCTCCATCGCCCGGCGCCTCCAGGACCCGCTGGCGGAGCTCGTCAAGATCGACCCGAAGTCGATCGGCGTCGGGCAGTACCAGCACGACATCAGCCAGACCGCGCTGTCGCGCTCACTCGGTGCCGTCGTCGAGGACTGCGTCAACGCCGTCGGGGTCGACGTCAACACGGCGTCCGCTCCCCTCCTGACGCGCGTCTCGGGCATCACGCCCGGCCTGGCCGAGAGCATCGTCGCCCACCGCGACGCGACGGGCCCGTTCCGTACGCGGACGGCGCTCAAGGACGTGCCGCGCCTCGGCCCCAAGGCGTTCGAGCAGGCGGCCGGCTTCCTCCGGATCCCGGGCGGGGACGACCCGCTCGACGCGTCTGCCGTGCACCCCGAGGCCTACCCCGTCGTGCGGCGGATGCTCGAGTCGACCGGGCAGCAGCTCACGTCACTCATCGGCAACACCGCTGCGCTGCAGGCGATCCGGCCCGCCGACTACGTGGACGACACGTTCGGCCTGCCGACGGTCACCGACATCCTGAGCGAGCTCGACAAGCCCGGGCGCGACCCGAGGCCGACCTTCAAGACGGCCACCTTCAAGGAGGGTGTCGAGGAGATCAAGCACCTCAAGCCGGGGATGACGCTCGAGGGTGTCGTGACCAACGTCGCCGCCTTCGGCGCCTTCATCGACATCGGCGTCCACCAGGACGGCCTCGCCCACGTGTCGGCGCTGTCGAAGGGCTTCGTCCGCGACCCGCACGACGTCGTGAAGTCGGGCGACGTCGTCATGGTCAAGGTGCTCGACGTCGACGTGCCCCCGCAAGCGGATCGCGCTCACGCTGCGCCTCGACGACGAGGTGACGCCCGGCGCCCCCAAGGAGCGCGGCGGTCCGCGTGGCAACCAGGGTCGCGGTGGGCAGGGCCGCGGTGGGCAAGGACCCGCGGGCCAGGGCAACCGCCCCCGCCGGGACGAGGCACCTGCCGACAGTGCCATGGCCGACGCCCTGCGCCGGGCCGGCTTCACCGGCTGAGCTGCGGCGCCAGCGCCAGGCGTCGGCGTCAACCGCCAGCCGTCAGCCGTCAGGCGTCGGGGGCGGCGCGGTGGAAGACCGCCTCGACGTTGTTGCCGTCGGGGTCGCGCACGAAGGCGCCGAAGTAGCCAGGGTGGTACTCCGGCCACAGGCGCGGCTCGTGGAGCGACTCGGCGCCGAGCTCGAGTGCCTTCGCGTGGAAGGCCCGCACGGCGTCCACGCTGTCGGCCTGAAACGCACAGTGCATCTCGCGGTTGGGCTCGGTGCCCTGCCAGCGAGTGATCCAGAAGTCGGGGTGGCCCTCGGTGCCGTAGCCGATGGCCACCCCGACGTCCATCTGCCGGCCGTAGCCGAGGACGCCGAGGACCTCGTCGTAGAAGCGGGCGCTGGCGTCGAGGTCCGAGCAGTTGATGCCGTAGTGGTCGATCATGTCCCGAGGCTAGGCCCCAACAGGGTCCGAAGAGGTGCCCAAGACCCATTGTCATCCGGGCCAGTCTTTGGTCGACTGTCTGTGGTGGGTCCGGCCCATCAGGGGCCGGTCCGAACGACCCGGAGGTGCCCATGAGCAGTTCAACGCAGTCGATCCCCGAGAACGCAGAGGATGCCGAGCTCGAGGGATCTCCCGCGGGCGTGCACTCGACGCTGACCGTCGGGGCGCCCGTAGACCGGGTGTGGCAGCACCTCATCAGCGCCCGCGGCACCGAGGCCCTGCTCGGCCCGGGAGTCACGCTCGGCAACAAGGGCGAGTCGTGGCACAGCACCGACGGCCCCCACGGCGTCGTGCGCAGCTACCACCCGATGGAGCAGGTCCGCGTGTCGTGGCACCCGCACGAGGACGGCCCCCTCAGCATCGTCGACCTCCAGCTCAAGCCGGACGGAGACGGCACGCGGGTCGACCTCTACCACGAGGGCCAGGGTATCGCCGAGGACGGCGCCGGCGACAAGTCGCGCTGGGACGACGCCCTGGGCCGGTTCGCCCAGGCCCTGGACGCCTGACCCGGACGCTGGCCCGGGCGCCTGACCTCAGCGCGCTGACCCTCAGCGCACGACCATGACGGGGCAGGCCGCGTCGTGGATGGCGCGGTGGCTGACCGACCCGAGCAGCATGCCCGCGAAGCCGCCGTGCCCGCGTGAGCCGACGACGATCATCCCAGCCGTCGCACCGAGGTCGGCGAGCGACTGACCAGGGTCGCCGTAGAGCACCTCGGTCGTCACGATGACCTTCGGGTGCAGCGCCCGCACGCGATCGGCCGCGCGCAGGACCGACTGCTCGGCGTTGTCGCGGATCGCGTGGGTCTCCTCCGTGCCGCCCTTGGCGGTCTCGGCATACGTCCACGCCTCCATGGAGCGCGAGTGGGCGACGCGGACGATGTGGAGCACGGCGTTCTCCCGCGCGGCGACCTCGACCGCCGCGTCGACGGCGCGCATCGCGGCGTCCGAGTCGTCGATGCCCACGACGACGTCATGGCCGCGGCCGGGCCTCGGCGGTGACGGGACGTCGTCGGGGGTCTTGCCCTCGGGGCCGCGGAAGACGACGACGGGGCAGTGTGCGTGGGCCGCGACGGCATACGACGTCGAGCCGAGCAGGCCGGCGAGCAGACGCCCGCGGCCGCGGCTTCCGACGACGACGAGATCCGCGTCACTGGACATCTCGACGAGCTGGGCGGCAGGGCTGCCGAGCCAGTACTGCGTCGTGATCTGTGATGCGTCGAGCGTGGCACCGGCCCGCGTCGCGCCCTCGTCGACGAGCGCCTTGGCGGCGTGCTCGAGCGATGGCTCGATCTCGGACAGGTCCATCGCGGGGAACGCGGGCGTCGAGGCGAGGTTGACGCTGTGCACCAGGGTCAGGTGCTTCCCCTGCTGGCGAGCCGTCTCCGCGGCCCACTCGAGCGCGAGCTGTGATGATGCCGAACCGTCGTAGGCGACGACGATCCCGTACGTGGTCCGCACCTGGCCGTTCATGGTGACCCCTTCTGTCGGTTCGCGTGGCCGGGCCACTGCTCCGGCCACCTCCATCGTCCCGCCCGGCGTGTGGCCGTGGAGGGCTTTGTGACCACACAGACAGGCACCAGCCCAGGGAGGGCGTATGCCGTTCGGCCGGGTCGCGCGACCCGGCCGAACGGCATACGTGGCGGGTCAGCCGACGGCCTTCAGCGCGTCGATCTCACCTGCCCCGAACCAGCTGTTCTGCGCCAGCGTGCCCTCGCAGGTCTGCGGCGCACCGTTGTCGAGCGCCGGGAAGAAGGCGTACATCGAGACGTCCGTCGGGCACGGCATCGGGTTGACGGCATTCTGGAGCGCGGCAGACAGGGCGCCGCCGGACTTGCCGGTGACGCTGGCGATGAGCGCTGCCACGCCTGCTGCGTGCGGCGACGCCATCGACGTGCCCTGCTGGTAGCAGTAGGTCGCCCCGCTCGCGTCGACGACGCGGCGTGCCGCTAGGCACGTCGTGGTGAGGAGCGACGCCGGCCACGTCGACAGGACGCGCCCGTTGGGGGCGGCCGCCGTCGTCTGCAGGATGGAGTCGCCGCCCGGTGCCGCGACGTCGACCGCCGAGATGCCGTAGGACGAGTAGAACGACTTCATCTGCTTGTTGCCCGTGGCGCTGACGCCGACGACGCCCGGCACCTCGGTCGGGACGACGGCACACGCATTGCTGATGTCCCGGAGCACCGGGGTCGTGTCGTCGGGGCTCGTCGCATCCTGGGTCGGGTGCGACAGGTCGTCGGCCTGGTTGCCCTCGGCCGCGACGACGAGCACGCCGTTGTTCTGGGCGTACTTGATCGCGCGACGTTCGGCGGTCCAGATGGCGCGCTGATCTGCATCGTTGCGGCAGTTGAAGAGCCACGGGTCGGCGAAGTAACTGTTGTTCGTGACGTCCACACCGTGGGACCCGGCCCACATGAAGGCGCAGACGACGGCCTCGGGGAAGAAGTACCCGTCGGCGTTTCCGGCCTTGATACCCGCGATCTTGACGCTCGGCGCCACGCCAACGATGCCGAGGCCGTTGGCGGCCGCCGCGATGGTGCCGGCGGTGTGGGTGCCGTGGCCGTTGTCGTCGGCCGCGGCTGCCGCGCCCGGGACCGCCAGTCCGCTGACACAGTTCGCGCTGGCCCCCGAGTCGACGTTCGGCGCGAGGTCGGGGTGCGTGTAGTCGAGGCCGGTGTCGATGTCCCCCACGAGGACCGAGGGGTCACCGGTGCTGATCGCGTGGGCCTCGCCGACCTTGATCTGGGTCATGTCCCACTGGAGGCCCGACAGAGAATCGTTCAGGCCGGCGACACCATTGCCGTTCGTCCCGGTCTGCGTCGTCGTCGACGTGTCCGCGGTGTCGGCCGAGACCGCTCCGCCGTCGATCGCGCTGGCAAACCTCGTCGTGGCCACGGCGCCCTCGACGCCCTTGACCTTGCGCATCTTCGCGGCGAAGTCGGGACTGGCCGACCGCGCGACGACGACGCTGATGGGGGCGTAGGTCGCGACGACCTGACCGCCCGCTGCGGCGACGGCGCTCCCGGCGCCGCTCGTGGAGGTCTTCTCCTTGTACACGACCAGATAGGTCGAGCTGGCGCCCGTCGTGGAGGCGTCGGCCGACGCCACCCCGGTTGCGAGTGCTGCGGCCGCGACGACCGCGACCGCCCCGAGTACTGCAGTCCCCCGAGATCCACCCCTTCGTGAAACGGACATGGCTCTCTCCTCCGCGGCGGCGGCGTGTGCGTCCCGCCGCTCCGGACCGACTCCTGTGGCGGCCCAGTTGTCCACGCTAGGGCCCGCCGAGTCCTCGGCAACGGCCTTCGCCGCATCCTGACAGTCCGCTCGGAGGATGCTGGGACCGATTCGGGCCTTACGGGCGCCGGCGAGCGAATTCTGCCTTGCGGGTGGAGGACTCGTCCGTCAGTCCCGCCCCCGGGCAGCAGCCGTGGCGCGGTCGTTGGCACGCTGGATCGCCTCGACGAGCTCGGCCTTGCTCATGCGGGACCGGCCCGGCACCCGGAGCCGCCGGGCGATGTCGTAGAGGTGCTGCTTCGAGGCGTTGGCGTCGACGCCTCCCGCCGAGTCCCCGTCATCCAGGTGGGCTCTGGCGTCGGCGCCCCGGCGTTCGGCCTGGCGGTCGCTCGGCCCCTTCTCGGCCTTCTCCTCCCAGTGGTCGCCCACCTTCTCGAAGGAGTGCTTGAGCGACGCGAACGCGGTGCGGTGCGCGCGCTCTCCCTCGCCGTACTGCTCGACCGCGGCAGCGTGCGTGGCGAGCCACGTCTCCTGCGCCTTCCGGGGCGACCGCTCGAGGGTCGAGGGCAGGTCCGTGGCGCCACTCGTTCGCTTCCTGGCCGGCATGTCGTCCTCCTGCGCTGTCGAGGCAGGGCTCGCCGTGCCCCGCACCGGCCACGTACCCAGCCGGACCGCCCGCGACCACCCGACGGCATACGCACGCGGCTGCGGCAGGGGGCAAACCGTCACGAAGCACGTTCGTCGGGCACGCACAGGGGGTACGGACTCCGGCGGTCAGGACGCGGCGCCGCGCGCCCTGACCCGACGGTTCACAGCGATTCGGATCGAAGGAGATGGGATGAGCGAGGCTGTCGCACAACGCACGGACGGTGCCGTCAGGAGTCTGGTGCCCGCCCGCATGGACCGGCTTCCGTGGACGAAGTTCCACTGGTCGGTCGTTCTCGGACTCGGGGTCTCGTGGATCCTCGACGGGCTCGAGATCCAGATCGTGTCCGAGTCGGGCTTCCAGAAGACGCTCGGCATGTCGGCCGCACAGGTGGGCCTGACGGGCACCGTCTACCTCGTCGGCCAGGTCGTCGGGGCGCTGACGTTCGGTCGTCTGACCGACCGGCTCGGGCGCCGCAGGCTGTTCATCATGACCCTGGTCATCTACCTGATCGGGTCGGGCCTCGCCGGCCTCTCGCCGAACATGTGGTTCCTGTGGGTCTGCCGGTTCATCGCCGGCATGGGCATCGGTGGTGAGTACACCGCGATCAACTCGGCCATCGACGAGCTGATCCCGTCCCGGTTCCGTGGTCGCGTCGACATCGCGATCAACGGGACGTACT
Source organism: Terrabacter sp. Soil810 (assembly GCF_001429645.1). Classification (NCBI taxonomy): domain Bacteria; kingdom Bacillati; phylum Actinomycetota; class Actinomycetes; order Micrococcales; family Intrasporangiaceae; genus Terrabacter; species Terrabacter sp. Soil810. The sequence goes on along the minus strand of NZ_LMSW01000012.1, from coordinate 320,021 downwards.
GGTTCGGCGCGTTCTTCGGGGCGCTCGCGAACCTCTACCTGCTCAACCCCGACAACGTCGCCGAGAACGTCGGCTGGCGGCTCGCGTTCTTCATCGGTCCGATCCTCGGCCTGTCGATCATCTGGCTGCGCCGACACATCCCGGAGAGCCCGCGCTGGCTGCTGACGCACGGTCGTGCCGACGAGGCCGATCGCACGGTCGACGAGATCGAGGAGCGGGTGCGCCGTGAGGGCGGCGAGATCCCCGAGGTCGACGACAGCAAGGCGATCCTCGTCAAGCCCGAGGAGTCCATGGGCCCCAAGGTGCTGTGGGACGTGTTCGTCCGGCGCTACGGTCGCCGCACGGTGCTCGGCCTGACCATGATGGTGACGCAGTCCTTCCTCTACAACGCGATCTTCTTCACGTATGCGTTGGTCCTGACGAACTTCTACGGCATCAGCAAGGCCGACACCTCGCTCTTCTTCCTGCCCTTCGCGGCGGGCAACCTGCTCGGCCCGCTGCTGCTGGGTCACCTCTTCGACACCATCGGGCGTCGCAAGATGATCTTCAGCACCTACACGATCGCTGGTCTCGTCCTGCTCGTGTCGGCCTGGGCCTTCCACGCCGAGATCCTCACGGCGACGACGCACACGATCTTCTGGTGCGTCTCGTTCTTCTTCGCGTCGGCCGGGGCGTCGGCGGCCTACCTCACCGTGAGCGAGATCTTCCCGCTCGAGGTGCGCGGCCAGGCGATCAGCTACTTCTTCGTCGTCGCCCAGTGCGCCGGCGCCGTCGCACCCGTGCTCTACGGCGCGCTCATCGGCGAAGGCACGGACCGCGGCCCGCTCACCTGGGGCTACGTCGCCGGCGGGGTGATCATGATCATCGGCGGAGCCGTGGCCCTCGCGATCGGGATCGACGCGGAGCAGAAGTCGCTCGAGGACGTCGCCGACCCGCTGAGCAAGGTCTCCGAGGAGTCAGGGGCGAGGGCATGAACCTCGCTGATCTTGGGCGCGAGCACACCATCGTCGTCGGGGTGAGCCCGACGAGCGGCTCCCCCGGGGCCCTTCGGTGGGCGGTCGAGCAGGCCGCGGTGCGCGGTGGCCGCGTCGTGGCGGTGCGGGCCTGGCGCCCGCACGCACCCGAGACGGCGACCGGCGGCCGGGTGCCGTCGGTCGTCTCGGACGACAGCGCCCTGGCTGCGGAGCAGTCGCGCCTGGCCGGGGACGTCGCCCACGTCCTCGGCCGCGACCACCTTGTCGAGACGCGGGTCGTCGCGGGCAAGCGGCGGGCCGTGCTCGCGGAGGAGGGCCGCCACGCCGACCTCGTCGTCATCGACGCCGGCCACTCCACCGAGGTCGGCGCCCGCTGGCTCGGAAGTCGGCTGGTGCGCGCCTCGAGGTGCCCCGTCGTCGTCGTGCCACCGGCGCTCGGCGGCCGCGGCCCCAGTGCCCTCGGCGTGACCGCCGGCCGGTTGGGTCGCTCGGTCGAACGCGCCGCCGGGACTGCCGGCCGGCCCGGCTTTCAGCGCCCGCCCTCGGGCTGAACACGCCGCCTCTCGCGCTCGCCCTCACGCGGTCGTATGCCGCGTGGCCCGGTCCCGGGGACCCGAATCCTCTGCGAGTTGCACCGATTCGGACCCGGGACGGGCCGACCCGTGCCTAGAGTCTCCGGCGACAGGGGCACAGGGGGCTCGGTATGGCAGCAGGCGGGTCGGCGCAGTCACGAGCCGAGAAACTCAGGGCAGAGGCCGCGCAGGCGCGTGCCCGGGCGGACGCACTGGAGGCCGAGGCCGGCGCCTGGGCTGCCGGCGCCGATGGCGAGAGGCGCGTGGCCGGCGTGCTGGGACTCCTCCCGGTCGGGTGGCACGTCCACCACGACAGACTCCTGCGCCCAGGGCGCACGCTCACGAACCTCGACCACGTCGTCATCGGTCCATCGGGCGTCTACCTCGTCGACACGAAGAACTGGGCCGGTGGCACCAGCGTCCACGACGGGAACCTCTGGCAACACACCAGCAGCAGCTCGCCCAAGGGACGAGAGCTCGACAACGTGGCGCGCTTCGCCGGTGAGATGGAGAAGACGCTCGGTCTGCCTGTCGTCCCGGTCATCGCCCTGGCGGGTGGACGCTCCGCATCCTTCCCGCGACAGCGCGTGCGTGGGGTCGAGATCATCCCCGCCGACGACCTCGTCAGCTGGCTGCTGGATCAACCCCCGGCGCCCGACGGTCAGGGCGTGGAGCTCCTGTCCCGACGGGTCGCTCACACCTATCCGCCGGCGTCGGCCGACACGTCTCCCGGCGCGGATCGTGACGTGCTCACGGTCGTCGACGTCCTCGGCGCCGAACGGACGCCGCCTGCCCGCACCGCGTCGCCAGTCGCGACGTCCTCGAGCTCTGGACCGCCGCGCCGACCCGCGCGCCGCCGCACTGGACGCCGTCGGGGCTCGGTGGTCTCCGGTCTCATCGCCGTGGCGGCCCTGTGGGCCTTCAGCCAGATCGGTCCACACGTCATACCCGCTCTGCTTGACGCTCGGAAAGGGGCCTCGCCCTCGGCGTCGGTCGGGACTGCACCGCCACCAGGACCTTCCAAGCCCTGCCTGTCGCTGGCCGGCCCCACCATCCGAAAGCTGACCGGCGCCAAGGCCGCCATCGAGAAGCCCACAGCCAGTGACGACGTCTGCACGTGGTGGTTGTCCAAACCTCGTTCTTCGTCGGACAGTGCGGACATCACGGTTGAGATGGGCCGGATGGTCGAGGTGCGCTTCGCTGCATCCGGCACGGCGGGGCCCCGAACGGACCAGCAGCCCGGTGAGGTCTCCGCATGGCTGCCCCAGAACACCACACTGCCCGGCTGGAAGACCGGCGCCCGGGCGCCGCAGCCGTTCATCATCTGGCTTCGGTTCAGCTATCCCGACGGGGCGAGCGACGACAAGGCCCGGTCGGTCGAGGCTGAGGCCGAGAAGAGGGTGACGCGCTTGGCCGAGGAGCTCGCCAAGGCCCTTGCCGCTCGGCGGAGCACCTGACCTGACCAGCAGAGCACTGCCGAACGTCAGGGCACGAGCATGACGGGGCAGGTCGCGTCGTGGATGAGCCGGTACGACGGGTCTCCGGCCAGCACGGCCGTGACGCCGCTTCTGTGTGGGGCGCCGACGACGAGCAGGCCCGAGCGGCTGGAGGTCTCCGCGAGGGTCGAAACCGGATCGCCGTCGAGCCTGTCGACAGTGACCACGAGCCCGGGGTGACGGGACGCGAGGGACGCGACGGCATACGGAAGCCTCTGCGCAGCGACGTCGCTGACGCCGCCACCCCCGACGGTGACGAGGCGCAGCGGGGCCGCGCAGGCGTCCGCGATCCGCGCTGCGGCCGACACGATCCGTCCTGCACGAGCGGCATGCGCCTCGCCATCGCCATGGCGCAGCGCGCAGACGACCTCTCGATCCGTCCCGGGAATGCGCAGGTCGTCATGCGCGCCGCGCGCCGGACGGCCGACGTCGTGCAGGACGACCACGGGGCAGTACGCGTGCGCGCGACGACGGCGTAGGAGACGGAGCCGATGAGCGCGCTGCGCGCCCGCCCGCGACCGCGCGTGCCGAGGACCACCAGCTCGGCTGACATCGACGCGTCCACCAGCCCTGCTGCCGGCCCGCCGAAGGCGTGCACGGCACGCACTCGGGACCGGGCGAGTGGGCGGCCGGGCCACGTCGACGGGCCCCCGACGAGCGTCTCCGCCACCATCTCGAGCGGCGGGCTCAGGGGACGCAGGGCGTAGCCCCGTCGGCTCGGCACGAGGTCGAGCTCGACGGCGTGCACGATCTTCAGGGTGTCCTCGAGGGCGGACGAGATGGCCGCAGCCCACACGAGCGCCCGCTGGGCAGCGGGTGACCCGTTGTAGCCCACCACGATCTGGCCACCGGTCGACCCGGGACCGAAGAGGTGAGTTCCCTTGACCACCAGTGGAGTCGAGTCAACGGTCGCGTCAGTGGATCACCATGACGGGACAGGGCGAGTCGTGGACGACCCGGTGGCTGACCGAGCCGAGGAGCATCCCGGTGAAGCCGCCGTGACCGCGGGACCCCATGACGACGAGCCCGGCCCTGACGTCCACGGCGTAGGCGGCGATCGCCGCACCGGCACCGCCGCCGAGGACGCTCGTCTGGACGTCGAGCCCCGGGTGGGCGCGCCGTGCGTCCTCGGCGACGTCACGCAGCGCCTGGCCGACGTGGAGGTGCATCTGGTCGATCATCTCCTCGCGCCCGAGGATCGTGTCGGTCTCGGGCCAGGCCTCGAGGCCACCCACGTTGTCGACCGCCACGACGTGGAGCGGCGCCTCCGCGGCCGTGGCGATCTGGACGGCGGTCTCGAGCGCCTTCTGGGAGTTCTTCGAGTCGTCGAAGGCGACCACGACCGGGTGGGACGGGCCCGCGTGGATCACCGAGGTACCGCGCACGACGACCGCGGGGCAGTGCGCGTGGGCGGTGACGGCATACGACGTCGAGCCCAGCAGACCCCCTGAGACCGCGCCATGACCCCGAGACCCCGTGACGACGAGATCGGCCTGGGACGAGATGCCGACGAGCTCGGCAGCCGCGCCGCCGATGACGCTCAGGGGGTGGACGTCCTTGCGGTCCAAGGTCTTTGCGGCGATGTCGACGGCCTCCGCGAGGACACCCCGGGACATCTCCTCGTAGGCGTGGGCCTGGACCCCGGGGTCGTACGCGCGGAAGGTCGGCGTCATCGTCAGGCCGACGCAGTGCAGCAGCGTCAGCTGGCGGTCGTCACGCTTGGCGGTCTCGATGGCCCAGTCGAGGGCCAGTCGCGAGCCCGGAGACCCGTCGTAGCCGACGACGATGCCGGGGTCCATGGTCTCGTCGGTCGACTCGTGCGTCGACTCGTTCGTCGAGCTGACTGCGGCGCTCATCGCTCTCCCCTTCTACGGCGGTCGGGGCCGCATGCTCCGGCCACTCCCATCGTCCCGCTTCGGGGGCGCGTCGGCAGCGAGTTGTGACAGCGCAGACAGGTCCACCGACCGCGCAGACCGCATGGGCACCGCAGCAGTCCCGGCTCACGACGACGCGGCAGCTCGGAGGATCGCGTCGGCGGAGAGGTCGATGTCGCGCTCGGTGGTCGTCGCGTTGGACACCGAGATGCGGAGGAGGCGCTGTCCGTGCCACGTCGTGCCCCCGACCCAGCACGTGCCCTCGCGCTGGACGGTGTCGACGATGGCGTCGGTGCTGCTCGGGTCGCCGATGCTCACGAGGACCTGGTTGAGGACGACGTCGTTGTGGATCGTCGCCCCGCCTGAGGCGAGGCGCTCGGCCATGCGCCGGGCCAGGGCGCACGAGCGGTCGACGAGGTCGGCGACGCCCTGGCTGCCGAGTTCGCGGAGCGCTGCCCACACCACGAATCCCCGTGCACGCCGGGACGATTCGGGAGTCAGGTCGCCAAGCACATAGTCGGATTCCACTCCTGACCCCGTGAGGTATGCCGCGGAGTACGACATCGTGGCAGCGTGCAGTGTCGCGTCGGCGCAGAACGCGAGGCCGCAGTCATAGGGGACGTTGAGCCACTTGTGGGCGTCCGTCCCCCACGAGTCGGCGAGCTCGACACCGTCGACGAGGTGGGCGGTCCGGGGGCTCGCCGCCGCCCAGAGCCCGAAGGCACCGTCGACGTGGACCCATGCGCGGTGCTCGTGCGCGGCGGCCGTCGCTGTCCTGAGGTCGTCGCACGCCCCGGTGTTGACGTTGCCCGCCTGGAGACAGACGATCACGGGCCGGTCCCCGAGCGCGTCGAGGGTGGTGTGAAGCCGGTCGACGTCGATGGCGCCCTCCGTGGTCGCCGCGACGGGCTCGATGCTGCGCGTGCCGAAACCGAGCAGGCGCGCCGCCCGGTCGATCGTGGCGTGGCGTTCCTCGCTCGCGACGATGGCGACGTGCGGCGCCCCGAAGAGACCGTCGCGCGCGACGTCCCAACCCACGTCAGCCAGCACGCGCTGCCGCCCGATCGCGAGGCCGACGGTGTTCGCCGCCTGCGCGCCGGTGACGAACCCGACCGAGGCGGTCGCGGGAAGCCCCAACAGCTGCTTGGCCCAGCCGCCGGCCGATCGTTCGGCGGCTGCGGCGGCCGGCGAGAGGACCTCGTTGTAGGCGCACTGGTCCCAGCCGGCGGCGAGCAGGTCCGCGGCAGTCGCCGCTGGTGACGCACCGCCGATGACGAAGCCGAAGAAGCGGGGACCGACGGTGCCGACGATTCCGGGGCCGGCGGCTGCGACCAGATCGTCGACGACCTGATCCGCGTCCGTGGGGTGCACCGGGAGCGGACCGCCGAAGGCCGCCGCCAGGGCGGCACGATCGGCCGTGGGCTGTACCGGCCGGTCGGCGACGGAGGAGCGGTGACGGGCGCCCTCGGCGGCTGCGCGCGCGAAGAGCTGGTCGAGGTCGACGTCCATCCCCGCACCCTCCTGCGCCGGGACGCGGAAGCGCAAGGGGCGGCCCGGACCGACCGACGGGTCCGTGGCGTGAGGACGTCTCGAGCCGACTCCTGCAGGTCTCGGCATGAGGCAATTACACTGTGGCACAAAGGAAATCCGCGTTTCGGGGCTTGACACTTAGTCGAACACCTGTTCTACTGGAGTATGGACGGGGCACTGGCAGTGAGGTCACACTCGTGGCCTGACCGCGCCCCCGAGGCTGATGCCGTCGTCGACCTCGACCACCTGGCCGGCCTCTATCGGTCGCGAGCATCGAGTCGAATGCCGCTCCGGCAGCGAGACCTGTCGCTCCTCGAGAGGACCCTGCGCAAGCAGGTCGCCGAGTCGCTGCTGGCCCATGTCGTGCCGGCGCTCGTCAGCGAGCTGCTCGAGGCCGTTGGGGACGACCTGTCACCGGCGCAGCCCGACGAGGCGAGGTCGGACCTCGAGGCGCTGGCCGACGCGGAGCTCAGGGTGGTCGAGTCGGTCGAGCGCTGCAAGTCAGTGCTCGACGCCATCGGCCTGGAGTCGCTGGCTCGGCTGCGCTCGACCATCGAGTCGAGTGAGCTGGCGCGCTTCGCCGATCTCGGACGACCGCGACCTCCCGGCTGGGTCGACGCCGACGAGCTGACGGCGATGGAGGTCTCCACGGCGACGGGGCTCGGCACCCAGGAGGTGCGGGCTCGGCTCGACCTGGCCACCGCGGGCACGCCGGGCGCGGCCGACCTGCGCCGTCGCCTGCAGAGGGGCGCGGTCACGCTCTACCGCGCGTGCACGATCCAGAGCGAGCTCGCCGCCTTGCCGCCCGAGTGCGGGCCGGGGATCGTCGAGGCGGCGCTCCGGTCCAAGGACGATGCTCCACCGTCCCCCACGCTCTTCCGCCAGCGACTCACGCGCGCCTGCCTGGCCGCCGACCGCGAGGCCGCTGAGCGCCGGCGCGCGGCCCGGCGGCGGCGTGGTGCCCACGCCCGCATCGACCGCGACGGTCTCGGGGTGCTCACCGTCGTCAACGACGCGGACAAGATCGTCGCTGCCATGGAGCGCGCGGATGCCGTGGCCCGCGCCGCCCGGGCGCAGGGTGACCCGCGCGACCTCGACTCGCTGCGCGCCGACGTCATCACCGACACCCTGATGTTCGGCTGGCCCGAGAGCACCGACATCGGGCGCTCGGCGTCCGACGTGGCTGCGCCGGTTGATGACGTATGCCGTTCGGGCAGTGAGTGGTTCACCCGACTCGGTCGACGGCCGGCAGCGGTTGTGACCATCGTGGTGCCGTTCACGACGGCGGTCGGTCTCACCGACGCCCCGTGCGAGGTCCCGGGCCGCGGCTGGGTGACGGCCGAGCACGCCCGCCAGATCATGCTCAACGACGGCTCCGCCTGGCGACGCCTGGCTGTCGATGCCGACACCGGCGCCGCCCTGCACCTCGAGACGCGCGCCTACCAGCCGACTCCTGCGATGCGAGCCCACGTCGAGGCCGTCGACGGGACGTGTCGTGCTCCGGGATGCACCGTGCCGGCAGCCCGGTGCGACCTCGACCACGACACGCCGTGGCCGCACGGTCCGACCGAGGTCACCAACCTCACCAGCAAGCACCGGCCACACCACAACCTCCACACCCACGGGCACTGGCCCGTGCGCCGTGAGGGTGATCGGGTTCGCTGGCGCACCAAGGCCGGCCGCCTCTACGACACGCATCCGAAGGACTGGCTCGATGGCGTGCGCAACGCGCCTCCGTCACGGCCATCCACGAAGCCGCTCGCCGCGCGGGACTCGATCGATCCCGAACCGCCGCCCTTCTGAGCGTGCGGCTCAGCGCGCCGTGCTGATCGGCATTGCGCGACGGCCCGATCAGGACGCGGCCGAGAGCGGCTCCGGAAGCCGGAAGACTCCGTCACCCGTCGCGAGGTAGAAGCCGAGGAGATCGACGTCATGGGTCGCACAGCGGTCGATCGCCAGCTGGTGCCAGGCCCGGTCGACGTCGTCCGGCAGGGTGCCACGCGGTCGGCCGCGACCGATGAGGACCGAGCCGTCGTTGTCGGCGACGAGCGGCAACAGCATGCTGAGCAGCTGGCCCAACCCGCTCGCGTCGGCATCCGGGGGCACGTCGTGAAGCAGGATCGGCTGGATGCCACGATCCTCGGCGTCACAGATCACCAGGGCGACGCATCCGGTGACGCGGTCGGTGTCGCCGATGATCACGTCGATGACGTCCGCCGCGACGCGGCGGTTGGTCAGGGGGATCTCACTGGCCCGAGGGGGCAGGTCTTCGAAGGTCATGCCCGCCATCGTCATCCGGACGCACGGCATCGCGTCAGAGTTGTCCCCAGCTCGCTGCCCACCTCGCAGGGGTCAGGTGATCCCGAGGCGGTGGGCGACCTGGTCGCCGGCGATCTCGCGGATGAAGTCGGGGTCCCCGACGACGACGAGCTCATCGGTGGCGCGCGACATGCCGACGTAGAGCATCTCGCGGGCGCGGTCGGTGTTCTTCGCGTTGACGCAGAGGACGACCGCGCGACGCTCGAGCCCTTTGCAGCCCAGCACGTGACCGTAGAAGACGTCGTCGTTGTCCCAGAAGGACCGCCAGTAGCCGACGTGACCGTCCGCCTCCTGACGCTCGACCTGTGCCGGGTGCCGCGACCCCATCGTCAGGAGAGCGACGTGCTGCGGCTGCCATCCCTCCTCGAGAAGCAGGTCGACCTGGTCGTCGGCGCTGCCGATCGCCTCGTCCCGGCTGCAGGGTACGAAGCGGACGTCGGCGCCGGCGCCGCCACGGAGGTGCATCCGCATCGGCGCGAGCGGGCCGAAGGCGCGCGCGATCTGCTGGGTGTTGCGCAGGTTGTGGTCGAGCACGAGCGGGACGAGCGGCACCGGGGGCTGGCCGAAGCGCGCAAAGATCCGCTGGTTCTCGTCGGAGTAGACGTAGAGACCGCCCTCGTCCTCGTCGCGCAGCGCCTTCATGAGGGGGTACCACCAGTGGTCGGCGAAGTCCTGGGCCTCGTCGACGATCACGGCGTCGAACTTCTTGCCCTCCGGTAGTGCCGCGGCGATCTCGGTCATCCGGGCGGCGAGGTCTCGCTCCCAGAAGGCGGCGTCGTTGCGGTCGTGCGAGGCCGTGTCAATGCCCCACTCGTTCGCGAGGTCCTCGAACGACCCGACAAAGGCCGGCCGGTGGTGCCGCGACACCCCGGCTAGCTGCCGCTTGAAGTACTGCGAGAGCCCGATCGAGTAGCAGACGAGCGCCACGCGCTGCGCCTTGCGATCTCCCTGACCGCGGGTCAGGTCCTTGGCCTGGGTCAGGGCGAGGATCGTCTTGCCGCTGCCGGCCCCGCCCCGGATCTCCATGCGCCTGATCAGTCTCGTCACCGACAGCAGGGTGGCCTGCTCCTGGGTGAGCCGGTCAGCGGCAGCCTCGCGCTCGTCGGCATCGCCCGTGATGTCGTGAACCGGGAAGCTGCGTCCCGTGAGGATCTCGAGGATGAGCTCGACGTCGTCCGCGTTGGGCACGCGTTGGGAGTTCTCCTGCAGCTCGCAGACGTCGTGCAGCCGCCCGGCGAGGTCGGCGAGGTCACCACGTCCGCTGATCATCCAGCGAGGGCAGTCGGGGGTTGCGAAGTCGTCGGCGACATCCGTGAAGGGCACCACGATGGCGTGCCCCCAGCGCACCCGGCTGTGCCTGCCCTTCCATCGGGGGTCGTCCTCGACGAACGTGCGCAGGACGTACTTGCCGTCACGGCACTGGTCGACCGGCCGTACTCGGCTGCGTCGGGTGCCACCACCAGACCACCACTGCCCCTGCTCGTCGACCGAGACGCTGCCACCCTTGACCTCGACGACGACGATGCCGACCCGAGGCATGATGACCACGACGTCGAGCTCGTGGTCCTTCAGTGCCGAGGTGAGCCGCACGTTCGGGATCAGGACCGTGTCGTCACCCGCGGTCCGACACAGCCTCTCCCAGACCAACCGCTCAGACTCGTGCGCGAAGCGCGGCGTCTCCCCCACCACCCTGACCATTCCGCGACGGTAACGGCCCGGGTGCCACCGAGGGCGTATGCCGCCCGGCGCGTCCCACGGAACACGGCGGGCCGGCATACGCCCTCGGTGGTCGTGCCCCCTTAGGGCGCGTGTGTCAGGCGACGCGCTGCTGCGGTGCCGTCTCCTTGGTCTTGCCCGGGTCCCTCTCGACGATGTCGCCGAGGACGTCGTCGATCTTCGTCATGAGCTCGGGCTCGAGCGTCACGCCAGCCGCCTTGACGTTCTCGGCGACCTGCTCCGGGCGCGAGGCGCCGACGAGCGCAGTGGCAACGTTCGGGTTCTGGAGCACCCAGGCCACGGCGAGCTGCGCCATCGTCAGGCCGGCCTCGTCGGCGATCGGCTTGAGGTTCTGCACGCGGGTCAGCACGTCGTCGTTCATGAAGCGCTTGATCATGTCGGCGCCGCCCTTCTCGTCAGCGGCACGCGAGCCCTCGGGCGGCTGCTGGCCGGGCTGGTACTTGCCCGTGAGCACGCCCTGCGCGATGGGGCTCCACACGATCTGGCTCACGCCGAGCTCCTCGCACGTCGGGACGACCTCGCCCTCGATGACGCGCCACAGCATCGAGTACTGCGGCTGGCTCGAGATGAGCTGGAAGCCGAGCTCCTTGGAGAGCGCGACGCCCTCGCGGATCTGGTCGGCGGTCCACTCGCTGACGCCGATGTAGAGCGCCTTGCCCTGACGGACGACGTCGGCGAAGGCCTGCATCGTCTCCTCGAGCGGCGTCTCGGTGTCGTAGCGATGGGCCTGGTAGAGGTCGACGTAGTCGGTCTGGAGCCGCTCGAGCGAGCCGTTGATCGACTCCAGGATGTGCTTGCGGGAGAGGCCGGTGTCGTTCTTGCCGCCGGGGCCCGTGGGCCAGTAGACCTTCGTGAAGATCTCGAGGCTCTCGCGCCGCTCTCCCTTGAGGGCGTCGCCGAGGACGCTCTCGGCCTTGGTGTTGGCGTAGACGTCGGCCGTGTCGAAGGTGCTGATGCCGGCGTCGAGTGCGGCCTGGACGCACTGGGTGGCGACGTCGTTCTCGACCTGCGACCCGTGGGTCAGCCAGTTGCCGTAGGTGATCTCGGAGATCTTGAGTCCGCTGTTGCCGAGGTATCGGAAGTTCATCCGTCCACCGTATGCCGCCCCGCTGACTCCGCCAGAGGCGCCCGGTCGACTGGTGAGACGGTCCACGACGAGTGCACGCGGAACTGTCGCGGCGGGTACGAACGTTGCTCAGTCACCGACGACCGGTCAGCCGGTTGGAGCGGAATCTTCACGTTCACGTGAACGTTGAAGCCCATGAGGAACGCGTGGACAAAGTGTCCACGCCCGACCCGGAGGGGGTGCACCGTGAGGCGAAGGAAGTACGAGGAGTTCGAAGAGGACAACGGAACCGTGCTGCGCTACGCCCGTCACGACAACGGTGGCGGTTTCGTCGAGTCGCACGCCCACGTCGACCCGGCGGCCTACGTCGCCGAGAACGCCTACGTCGACCGCGGCGCGGCAGTCGGCGCTGGAGCCCGCATCGCGACGGGCGCCTGGATCGACCGCGGCGCCGTCGTCCACGCCGGCGCCAGCATCGGCACGACCGCGCACGTCGCGGCAGGTGCCGTCATCGGACGCGACGCGCGCATCGGCGCACGTGCCAAGGTCGGCGCGAACGCCCACGTCTGGGACGGCGTCCGCGTCGACAGCGACGACGTCATCGCCGAGGGCTCCGTCGTCCGCAGCGGCTCGCAGCGCCGCCGCGCCGCCTGACTGCACCGGAGTCCCGACCTCGTCGTCGTGCGACAGCCCAGGCGCGACGGCGTTCTCCGAAGTCTCCGAGTCCTCACCTGACGGGCCCTTCGGAGGCGCGTCCGTCAAGGACACAGGCGTTCTAGGACCCCGCCGTCGACTCGCCCGACGCGGAACTGGCTTCGGCCGCGGGGCCGGCGGCAGCGCGTACGGCCGCAGCGACGGCCGGCGCGACGCTCGCGTCGAAGACGCTGGGGATGATGAAGCTCGCGTTGAGTTCGCCCGGCTCGACCGAGTCGGCGATGGCGCTGGCAGCGGCGACCATCATCGCGTCGGTGATGTCGGAGACGCCCGCATCGAGGAGTCCCCGGAAGAAGCCGGGGAAGACGAGGACGTTGTTGATCTGGTTCGGGTGGTCCGAGCGGCCCGTGGCGACGACGGCGGCGTGCTCGCTCGCGGCGATCGGGTCGACCTCGGGCACGGGGTTGGCGAGGGCGAAGACGATGGCGTCGGGAGCCATGGTCGCGATGTCGTCACCCGTCAGCAGGTCCGGAGCCGACACTCCGATGAAGACGTCCGCACCGACGAGGACCTCCTTGAGGGTGCCGCTCTGGTGACCGGTGTTCGTGTGGTCGGCGATCCACTGGCGGAAGGGCTCCATGCCCTCGTTGCCGTTGTGGACTGCACCCGTGCGGCCGCACGCGACGATGTCACGGGCGCCCTGGGAGAGCAGTAGGCGGATGATCGCGTGGCCCGCCGCGCCCACACCGGAGACGACGATGTGCACGTCGTCGATGGACTTGTTGACGACCCTCAGGGCGTTCTTGAGCGCCGCGAGGACGACGATCGCCGTGCCGTGCTGGTCGTCGTGGAAGACGGGGATGTCGAGCAGGCCACGAAGGCGTGCCTCGATCTCGAAACACCTTGGAGCAGAGATGTCCTCGAGGTTGATGCCGCCATAGACGGGGGCGATGGCGCGCACGATCTCGACGATCGCGTCGGGGTCCTGGGTGTCGAGGCAGACCGGCCAGGCGTCGACTCCCCCGAACTGCTTGAAGAGCGCGGCCTTGCCCTCCATGACGGGAAGGGCTGCGAGCGGGCCGATGTTGCCCAGGCCCAGCACCGCCGACCCGTCGGTCACGACAGCGACGGTGTTGCGCTTGATCGTCAGGCGGCGAGCGTCCTCGGGATGCTCGACGATGGCCTGGCAGATGCGGGCGACACCCGGCGTGTAGGCGCGCGAGAGGTCGTCGCGGTGCTTGAGCGGCACCTTGGGGTTCACCTCGATCTTGCCGCCGAGGTGGAGCAGGAACGTCTGGTCGCTGACCTTGCGCACGACCGCGCCCGGGATCGCGGAGATCGCCTCGGTGATGAGGTGCCCGTGGGCCTCGTCCTTGGTGTCGCACGTGACGTCGACGACGAGCCGGTCGGTGCGGCTCTCTGCGACGTCGAGCGCCGTGAGTGCTCCCCCGGTGGACGAGACGGCGGTGGTGAGGGCCGAGGTCGCGTTGGCGGCGGCCGGCACCTCGACCCGGACGGTGATCGAGTACCCAGGACTCGGGATGGCCATGACAGTCCTCTCGCGCAGAGCATCGTTTGCCCGACGAGCCCATCCTCTACCCACAGCCCACCCGGGTAGGTCACTACGGAGACGCCACGCCCGGCAGGGGCGTCATGGCCTCCGCGCCCGGTAGGAGACTCGACCGTCGCAGACTCCCCATGTCTGGCTCGTGTCGCAACCGCGATACCCCGGCGGTCCAGGCAGGGACGCGACCCACGGGCGCGTGGCAGCTCACCGGTCCCCTTGCGCACATACCCCATGGGGGTATGCTGAAGGCATGGACACGCACAGCGAACACTCGATCTCCCCGACGGGCTCGTTGGTGCAGGACCCCGTCTGTGGCATGGACGTCGACCCCGCCACCAGCGAGCACCACCTCAAGCGAGACGGCCACGACTACTACTTCTGCTCCGCCGGCTGCCGCGCGACGTTCGAGACGCAGCCGGACGCGTACCGGAACAGCCCGGAAGGACCTGCGGGCACCGTTCACGACCACGCAGGTCACGACCACGCAGGGAACGCGCACACTGGCGATCCACACCATGAGCACGCCTCTGGCGCAGCGGTGGCCGCAGGGGACGTCGCGGAGTGGACGTGCCCGATGCACCCCGAGATCCGGCGGCCCGGTCCCGGCACCTGCCCCATCTGCGGCATGGCCCTCGAGCCGGTCACCGTGACCGCGGACAGCGGCCCCAACCCCGAGCTGGCCGACATGACCCGCCGGTTCAAGGTCGCGGTCGCCCTCACCATCCCCGTGCTCGTCCTGTCCATGGGTCGCGACCTCGTCCCCGCCCTGCACGACGCCATCCCCGCCTCCGTGGCCACCTGGGGGCAGCTCGTCCTGGCGACCCCGGTCGTGCTGTGGGCCGGGTGGCCGTTCTTCGAGCGCGGATGGACCTCCGTCCGGACGATGAAGCTCAACATGTTCACCCTCATCGCGATGGGCACCGGGGTCGCCTGGTTGTTCAGTGTCGTCGCCACCGTCGTGCCGCAGGTCTTCCCGGAGGCCTTCCGGATGGACGGGACGGTCGACGTCTACTTCGAGGCCGCCGCCGTCATCACCACGCTCGTCCTGCTCGGGCAGGTCCTCGAGCTGCGCGCCCGAGAGAGCACGTCCGGCGCCATCCGCGCCCTCCTCGACCTCACCCCCAAGACCGCACACCGCATCAGCCCGGACGGCACCGAAGCCGACGTCACCCTCGACCAGGTCCAGGTCGGCGACTTCCTGCGCGTCCGGCCCGGCGAGTCCGTCCCCGTCGACGGGGCCGTCCAGGACGGTCGCTCGACCCTCGACGAGTCCATGGTGACCGGCGAGTCGATGCCCGTCACCAAGCAGGCGGGCGACTCCGTCATCGGCGGCACCGTGAACCAGACCGGGTCGATCGTCATGCGCGCCGACAAGGTCGGCCGGGACACGATGCTCGCCCGCATCGTGCAGATGGTCGCCGACGCGCAACGCTCCCGCGCCCCCATCCAGCGGCTCGCCGACAAGGTCTCGGCCGTGTTCGTGCCCGTCGTGATCGTCGCCGCCCTGGTGGCGTTCACCGTCTGGGCCACCGTCGGACCCGACCCGCAACTGGCACACGCCCTCGTGGTCGCGGTCAGCGTCCTGATCATCGCCTGCCCCTGCGCTCTGGGGCTCGCCACGCCGGTCTCGATCATGGTCGGGGTCGGGCGCGGCGCCTCCCTCGGCGTCCTCATCAAGAACGCCGAGGCACTGGAGCGGATGGAGAAGGTCGACACCCTCGTCGTCGACAAGACCGGCACCCTGACGCAGGGCCGCCCCTCTGTCACCCACGTCACGGCCGCCGACGGCGTGGACGAGAAGGAGGTCCTGCGGTTCGCCGCGGGCGTCGAACGCGCCAGCGAGCACCCTCTCGGGCTGGCAGTCGTCCGGGCCGCCACCGAGGCCGGACTCAACGTTCCTGACGTCGCAGACTTCGACGCGCCCGTCGGCAAGGGCGTCACCGGTAGGGCCGACGGTCGACGGGTTCTCGTGGGCAGCCAGGGCTTCCTGGCCGAGCACGACGTCGACACCGCCGGCCTGGACGCCGAGGCCGACCGGTTACGAGCCGACGGAGCAAGCGTCGTCTACGTCGCGCTCGACAGTCGCGCCGCCGGTGTCCTCGCCATCGCCGACCCGGTCAAGGACACCACCGCCGCCGCTCTGCAGGCGCTGCGCGCGGACGGCATCGACGTCGTCATGCTCACCGGCGACAACCAGGTCACCGCGGACGCCGTCGCCCGCAGCCTCGGCATAGACCGCGTCGAGGCGGAGGTCCTTCCCGACCACAAGAGCGACGTCGTCAAGGCCCTGCGCGCCGAAGGGCGCGTCGTCGCCATGGCCGGTGACGGCGTCAATGACGCACCTGCCCTGACCGCCGCCGATGTCGGCATCGCCATGAGCACCGGCACCGACGTCGCCATCGAGAGCGCAGGCGTGACCCTTCTCAAGGGCGACCTCACCGGCATCGTCCGCTCCCGGGCGCTGTCCAAGGCCACGATGTCGAACATCCGCCAGAACCTCGTGTTCGCCTTCATCTACAACGCCGCCGGCATCCCCCTCGCCGCCGGAGTGCTCTACCCGACCTTCGGGATCCTGCTCTCCCCGATGATCGCGGCAGCCGCCATGGCCCTGTCCTCCGTCAGCGTCATCAGCAACGCCCTCCGGCTCCGCAAGCAGCGGCTCTGACGACCCCGTCAACTGCCGACATCGCCGTTTCCGATTCCTCCGATGCGACGACACCGGCCCGGCCTCTCCGCAGAGGGGCCGGGCCGGCGTCTCTTGCCGCTCAGCCAACGTCACCTGACGAATCTGGTGACGTTGCTGACCAACTGGACGTCACTCGCACTCAAGCCGTTCGTGACATTTCCTGACCGTTGGCGGTCAGCTGTCATCGGTCAGAGGATGTCCGATCGATGGTCACGATGACATTAGGAGGCGAGGAGCTCGGCCAGCCGAAGGCCGATGAGCACGCAGGCCGGCATGGTCGGGACAGAGACGATCCGAGGCATGATCGGCGACGAAGGGCTTCGTCGCTGAGGAACTGCATGCCGATGACGGGACGATCCGCGGTTGGCAGAGCGGAGCTTCACCGTTCCCCTGCTCTTCGGCGTCACGAACCCAGCCCGCATGGCCCAGGTGTTGGGCGACGCGCGGAACTGCTGACCGATGACGTCACTGGTGTGCGGGAGCTCGATCTGGACGATGCTCGCATCAGGACCCGCAGTGGATGGCCTGGCGTTCGATGATCCCGAACCAGGGCTCGACAAGGTTCAGCCGTGCCGCTGCGGCGCGGGTGGAGTGGATGTGGATGCGCGGGTTCGCCGCGAGCCGGTCACGGACCTCGCCTTTTGTGGGCGGCCTCGTTGTCCATCACGAGGTGCAGCCCGGTCCGTCGGCCGTGTCGGGATGTGAATGAGCTCGTCGCGCGGACGCCGGCACCCGTGCCACGATGACGTTGTGACTTCCGCGGGCGAAGCGACACCGCCGGCCGCGCGGCAACCAGAAACCGCCGGACCGGATGCGGTGCGCCCGGGTGGCACCCACGCCCACCATCACCGCAGCGGCAGGACGCTCCCGCTGGCGCTCGGCGCCCTGGGCATCGTCTTCGGCGACATCGGCACGAGCCCGCTCTATGCGATGCAGACGGTCTTCAGCATCGAGCACAACACGGTGCGGGCCACCCGAGGTGATGTGCTCGGCGTGATCTCGATGGTCCTGTGGTCGATCACCCTCGTCGTGTCGATGAAGTACGTGTCGCTCGCCATGCGGGCCGACAACGACGGGGAGGGTGGCATCCTCGCTCTCGTGGCGCTCTTGCGCCGTTACCTGCAGGGCACCCGTCGGCTCGCAGTGGTGATGGCGATGGGCGTGCTCGGCGCTGCCTTGTTCTACGGGGACGCGGTGATCACGCCCGCCATCTCGGTCCTGTCGGCGATCGAGGGACTCGAGGTCGCCAACCCCACCCTTGCCGACCTCGTGCTGCCCATGGCCCTCGTCGTGCTGTCCGGGCTGTTCGTCATCCAGCGTTGGGGCACGGGCGTCGTGGGCAAGGCCTTCGGTCCGGTGATGGTGCTCTGGTTCTCGGTGCTCTTCGTGCTCGGCCTCCCCCACATCGTCGCGAACCCCGAGATCCTCCAAGCCATCTCGCCGACGTTCGCGTTCATGTTCGTCGCCCAGCACCCGTTCATCGCGTTCGTCGCCATGGGTGGGGTGGTGCTGACCATCACCGGTGCCGAGGCGCTGTATGCCGACATGGGTCACTTCGGCGCCCGCTCGATCCGCCTCTCCTGGTACTTCGTCGTCTTCCCCGCGCTCGCCGTCAACTACCTCGGGCAGGGTGCGATGATCCTCGCTGACCCGTCCGCCGTGTCGAACCCCTTCTTCCTGCTGGCCCCGTCGTGGGCGACCCTGCCCCTCGTGCTGCTCGCCACGGTGGCCACCGTCATCGCCTCGCAGGCAGTCATCTCCGGCGCCTTCTCGGTGTCGCGCCAGGCCGTGCGCCTGGGGATGCTGCCCCGGCTCGCGGTGCGGCACACGTCCCGGGAGGAGGGCGGCCAGATCTACGTGCCCGTCATCAACTGGATCCTCTTCGTCGGGGTGCTCGTGCTGACCGCGACGTTCCGCAGCTCGAGCCGGCTCGCGGCGGCATACGGGCTGGCGGTCACGGGCACCCTGCTGCTGACGAGCGCGCTCTTCCTGCTGCTCGCGAGGTACGTGTGGCAGGTCCAGACGTGGAAGCTCGTCGTGTACATCGTGCTCGTCGTCACCCTCGAGCTGACCTTCCTCGGCGCCAACCTCACGAAGATCGTCAACGGCGGCTGGCTGCCGCTCGTCATCGCGGCCCTTGTCGTCGCGATCATGACGACGTTCAGGCGCGGTGCCGATGCGCTGCATGCCGAGGAACGAGACCTGGAGGGCCCGCTCCGGCTCTTCCTCAAGGTGCTTCACGACCACCCTGAGCTCGTCCGGCGCGTTCCCGGGGTGGCCGTTTTCCCGCACCCCAACGCGACGACGACGCCGCTCGCGCTACGCGCCAACGCCGACTTCAACCGGGTGGTCCACGAACGGGTCATCCTCGTGCAGATCGTCAACGAGAACGTGCCCCACATCCGCCATGTCGACCGCGTCGAGGTCGACGACCTGGGCGACGCCACCGACGGGTTCGTGCACGTCAAGGTGCACGTGGGCTTCACCGACAGCCAGGACATCCCCAAGGGACTGGTGCTGGCGGTCGGCACATCGCCTGAGCTCGACGTCGACCTCGATCAGGCCCACTACTTCCTGTCGGTGCTGACCGTTCAGGCGACGGGCCACCGTGGGCTGCGCACGTGGCGCAAGCGGCTCTATGCGTGGATGTACCACAACGCCGCGAACCGGACGGAGGTCTTCCACCTGCCACCCGAGCGCACCATCGTCATGGGCGCCCACGTCGAGCTCTAGCCGGCCACTGGCCCGGGACCGTGCGGTGCTCTCTGGAGAATCACCGAGACTCCGCGTTCGCGCGCGGCCGCAAACCAGCAGAGTGCATGGTCAGCGAGCGAGTTTGCGGCATCATTGGCCAATGGACGGCACGGCAGAGATGCGGGCGCTCGCGGAAGTGCAGGAGCGCCTGCAGGCTCGCTTTCCGGAGTTGGACCCGGGGGTCGTTGAGGCGTCCGTGCGATTGGCGCATGCAGAGCTGAACGGCCCGGTCCGTGCCTTTGTCCCTGTCCTGGTCGAGCGTGCCGCGCGTGAACGTCTGGCGTTCACCGTCCGGGACAGCTGACTCGCGCGTCGTCGGGGCCCTGGGCGAAGCTCCTCATTGCTGGCCCACAGTGGACCCACTGTCCTAGCGCGTGTTCGCCCTGGCAGCTCGGAGAGGCTGCTTCTCGAGGCCAGTTGCTCGTCGAGGTGCTCGCCGTGCACGACATGTCGACGATGCCAACAGCAGCCAGGACGACGGCAGTGCGGCGACGCTCGGCGCGGGGGCCGCGCTCTTCGAGCGGGGGCGACGATCCGGGCCCTGACCCGCGACGCGCCGGCCTGCAGAGGCGTGTGCAGCCCCCGTCTCGGGCGTCACCTCTCGCGCGTTCGATCACCAACGACCGCGCCGCGTCCCCAGGTCATGCCTGACTGCACAACGGGGGAGGGTTCGGCAGCGCCGAGGCAGTGCACGGCGCTGCTCAGCATCCGTCGGAGGGCTGCGTCGGCGACGTCCTGTGGGCACTGCTGGACCGCGAGGACCGCGAGGTCGACACTGCGGAAGGCCGCGCCCCGCCTGTACAGCAGGTGTCGTCTGGAGTCACCGGGACGGCTACGTCGAACAGCGGCGTCATGCAGTCCGCGCAGCACGAGGGTGGGTCTGTGTGCGAGGGCGACGCGTGTGCATTCCGCGGCGATGCGGGCGTACGCCTGAGGGTCGTCCGTATCGGCCCAGACCAGAGTCGGCACGAGGCCTGCCAACGCGGCCCGCTTGAGGTCCGACGTGGCATCGTTGGCGCGGCGGGCGAGGTGAGCAAGCAACGGGTGGGTGCAGCACGGATGGTCGCTCCATCGCTCGTGGGCGGCGATCGAGACCAGCTCCATGAGGCACACGCCGTCCTCGGATGAGAGGTGTTGGCCCGCACTCAGCGTGGCCCAGTTCTCTTGGCGCGCCATGGCGTCCTCCGCGACCCTTCGCGAGTGACTCCTGCGCTTGCGGGAACCCCCAAGGACGGATAACTCGCTCCTGCAACGGTAGTCCGCGTCGGCGAACCCGGCGAGCGCCCAAGACGGACATGCAGGCCAGGTGATCCATCGGGGCACGCATTCACCCTCAGGTGGCGTCGTGGTGCCATGGACCGCCCGTTCCCGGAGGAGGAGCCCGACTCGTCCAGCCCGTCACTGCATCCGCCCTCCTGGCTTTCAGGACATGTCGGCGACGGGTTCACGTGCACCGCATGCGGAGTCACCATCCCCGCCACGAGGTGCTCACCGGACTGCACCAGAACCGGCATCTCGAGCTCGAGCGCCGCCTGGCGCGCACGTGATCCGAGGCGGCCGCACGACCCGCCTGCGCCGATCTGCTCAGCCCAGCGCGTCAGCGGGAGCTGGCCTTGATCGTGACGGCCACGGCAGCGGCCATCCTCGTCACCCGCCAGTGTTCGTCTGCACCGTCAGGTCCGGTGCGTGGCTTCGCTGTGCCGTAGGACGCGGAGAGCCCACCGGCAGCGTGCACTGCATCGGACTGGGTGGCGGCCTCCCGGATGGCTATGACGTTGCGGACGTCGGGTTTTCGACCTGGTTGCTCATTCGCTGTCTGTCCTGGAGTCATCAGACGCGCACAGGCTCGACGTCAAGAGACTCGAGGAGTCCCAGGATGCGCTGCTTGATCTCGTCGACTGCGACGGGCACCCGCAGAGGGGTTGGTGCCACCAACCACTGCATGCACGGCAACGGCCCGGCTCCCCTTTGGGAGCCGGGCCGTTCGGACTACCGGAATGTCATCGTGATGAAACCAGTGACACTGCTGACCAACTGGATGTCACTCGGCTCAAGCCGTTGGTGACATTTCCTGACCGTTGGCGGTCAGCTGCAGCCGCTGGTGCTTCCGCAGCCCTCGCAGACGTAGCAGGAGCCGGCGGGGCGCATCTTCGTGCCGCAGGTCATGCAGATCGGTGCGTCGGCCGTGATGCCGCCGAACTTCTCGAGCAGCTCGGCCGAGCTGTGGACGTCGCTGGAGATCTCGCGAGCGGAGGCAGCGCCCGCACCCGACTTCACCTCGGCGGCAGCGGCCGGGGACTCGGCATGGGCTTCCTCGGCCTTGTGCTCGGCCCTCTTCGAGACCGGAGCCGACTGCTGGAGCGACTCGAGCTCGTCCTCGAGGTCCTCGTCGGACTCGTCGGACTCGATGTCCTCGTAGGAGCCGGTCTCGACCTGGCGGGCGCGCTCCGACGCCGTGTGGATGCCCATGAAGGAGCGGGTGTCGAAGTCGAGGTAGTCGAGCGCCAGGCGGCGGAAGACGTAGTCCATGATCGACTGCGCCATGCGCACGTCCGGGTCGTCCGTGAGACCGGCCGGCTCGAAGCGGAGGTTCGTGAACTTCTCCACGAACGTCTCGAGCGGCACGCCGTACTGCAGACCGATCGACACGGCGATCGAGAAGGCGTCCATCACGCCGGCCAGCGTCGAGCCCTGCTTGCCGAACTTGAGGAAGATCTCGCCGAGCTGCTGGTCGTCGTAGGTACCGGCCGTGAGGTAGCCCTCGGCGCCACCGACGGCGAACGACGTCGTCTGGGAGGTGCGGCGCTTGGGCAGGCGGCGACGGACCGGGCGGTACTCGATGACCTTCTCGACCTTGACCTCGGCGGCAGCGGCGTCGGCAGCAGCCTTGTTGTCCTTGGCCGTCGAGCCACCGTCGGACAGCGGCTGGCCGACCTTGCAGTTGTCGCGGTAGATCGCGAGCGCCTTGATGCCGAGCTTCCAGCCCTGCATGTAGACGTCCTGGATCTCCTCGACCGTGGCCGTCTCGGGCAGGTTGACCGTCTTGGAGATGGCACCGGAGAGGAACGGCTGCGTCGCGGCCATCATGCGCACGTGGCCCATGGCCGAGATCGAGCGCGCACCCATCGCTGTGTCGAAGACCTCGTAGTGCTCGGGCTTGAGGCCGGGGGCGTCGATGACGTGACCCTTGTCGGCGATGTACTCGACGATCGCCTCGACGGTCTCGCCGGTGTAGCCCATCTTGCGCAGCGCCCGCGGGATCGTCAGGTTGACGATCTGCATCGAGCCGCCACCGACGAGCTTCTTGAACTTCACGAGCGAGAAGTCCGGCTCGATGCCGGTCGTGTCGCAGTCCATCATGAAGCCGATCGTGCCGGTCGGAGCCAGCACCGACGCCTGGGCGTTGCGGTAGCCGTGCTTCTCACCGAGCTTGACGACGTCGTCCCACGCCTT
Source organism: Terrabacter sp. Soil810 (assembly GCF_001429645.1). Lineage (NCBI taxonomy): Bacteria > Bacillati > Actinomycetota > Actinomycetes > Micrococcales > Intrasporangiaceae > Terrabacter > Terrabacter sp. Soil810. Next base: position 297,339 of record NZ_LMSW01000012.1, on the reverse strand, counting down.
CGTCGCGAGCTTGTGGACGTCGGAGTCCATCGCGTCGAGCGTCTTGATGTTGTCGTTGGCGGCCTGGTGCTTGCGCATGACCCGCTTGTGGGCGTCCGCGTTGCGGGCGTAGCCGGCGTAGGCGCCGACGACCGAGGCCATCTCGGCGGAACGCTTGTAGGCGGCGCCGGTGAGCAGCGAGGTGATCGAGGCGGCGAGCGCGCGGCCACCCTCGGAGTCGTAGCCGTGGCCGGTCGCCATGAGCAGCGCGCCGAGGTTGGCGTAGCCGATGCCGAGCTGGCGGTAGTTGCGGGTCGTCTCGCCGATGGGCTCGGTCGGGAAGTCCGCGAAGCAGATCGAGATGTCCATCGCCGTGATGACGAGCTCGACGACCTTCTGGAAGGTGACGGCGTCGAACGTGTCGTCGTCGCGCAGGAACTTCAGCAGGTTGAGCGAGGCGAGGTTGCACGATGAGTTGTCGAGCGACATGTACTCCGAGCACGGGTTGGACGCGGTGATCCGGCCGGTCTCGGGGTTGGTGTGCCAGGCGTTGATCGTGTCGTCGTACTGGATGCCCGGGTCGGCGCACTCCCACGCGGCCTTGGCGATCTTGCCGAAGAGCTCACGGGCGTCGACGGTGTCGATGACGGAGCCGTCGCCGCGCGAGCGCAGGCCGAACTCCGTGCCGTCCTCGACGGCCTTCATGAACTCGTCGTTGACGCGGACCGAGTTGTTGGCGTTCTGGTACTGGACCGAGACGATGTCCTTGCCGCCGAGGTCCATGTCGAAGCCGGCGTCGCGCAGGGCGCGGATCTTGTCCTCCTCGCGCGCCTTCGTCTCGACGAACTCCTCGATGTCGGGGTGGTCGACGTCGAGCACGACCATCTTGGCCGCACGACGCGTCGCGCCGCCCGACTTGATGGTGCCGGCGGACGCGTCGGCGCCACGCATGAAGGAGACGGGGCCGGAGGCCGTGCCACCGGAGGAGAGCAGCTCCTTGGAGGAGCGGATGCGGGAGAGGTTGAGGCCGGCGCCGGAGCCGCCCTGGAAGATCTTCCCCTCCTCCTTGTACCAGTTGAGGATCGAGTCCATCGAGTCGTCGACGGCGAGGATGAAGCAGGCGGACACCTGCTGCGGGCTCTTGGTGCCGACGTTGAACCACACGGGCGAGTTGAACGAGAAGACCTGGTGCAGCAGGGCGTGCGTCAGCTCGTGCTCGAAGATCTCGGCGTCGTCGGCCGCGGCGAAGTAGCCGTTGCTCTTGCCGGCGGCGACGTAGGTCAGCACGACGCGGTCGATGAGCTGCTTGAGCGAGACTTCGCGGGCGGCCGTGCCGACGGCGCCGCGGAAGTACTTGGTGGTGACGATGGTGCTGGCGTTGACCGACCAGAAGTCGGGGAACTCGACCCCGCGCTGCTCGAAGATCGTCTCGCCGGTCTTCCAGTTCTGCTGGACGACGTCGCGCTTCTCCCACGTGACCTCGTCGTACGGGTGCACGCCGGGCGTGGTGTAGATGCGCTCGATCTTGACGCCCTTGGCGCCTGCCTTCGAGCGTGAGCTGCGGTTACCGATCTCCGTCATGTCGTGCGGCCTCCCTGACCGAATCTGCTGCTGGTTTAAGTGTTGCGTGGGGCACCGACAGTGCGGGTGCTCCGGACGTGCTGTGGAGGGTGGTTACCGCTGGACGCCGAGCCGGGACGGAGCCGTGGGCTCCTCCCCCAGCGCGTCGTGCTCGGCCCGAAGGAGCGCGATGGCTCCCTCGAAGTCCTCGAGGCTCTCCCACGCCTGGTAGACGCTGGCGAACCTGAGGTACGCGACCTCGTCGAGCTCGCGGAGCGGTTCGAGGACGGCCATGCCGACCTCGTGCGCCTCGATCTCGGCGTTTCCCTGCGACCGGATCGCCTCCTCGACCTTCTGGGCGAGGAGGGCCAGGTCGTCCTCGCTGACGGGCCGTCCCTGACATGCCTTGCGCACACCCGAGAGGACCTTGGCCCGGCTGAACGGCTCGGAGGCCCCCGACCGCTTGATGACGTTGAGGCTCGAGGTCTCGAGCGTCGTGAAGCGGCGGTTGCACTCGGGGCACTGGCGCCGACGCCTGATGCAGGCGCCGTCGTCGGTGGTGCGCGAGTCGATGACCCGCGAGTCGGTGTGGCGACAGAACGGACAGTGCACGTCTGGTCACCTTCCCTTCCCCGAGACCCAGTCGTTCAACGTTGACGAGCCATCCCGTATGCCGTCTCGCACCCGTTCCGGGGACCCGCCCGGTGTTCGTGGGACCGGTCGGGCTGGGGATGGGTCTGGGGACGACATGGGGATGACCTGTGTGTAACCCCCGTTTGCCTGGGGACTACATGTGGACGTCTTACATCTGTGTAACTACTAGATGTAGGGGTAACTCTAGGCACGGTGTGACCCCGATCGCAAGCACGTGATCCCGGCCCGGCGCGTCGCGCCGCTGACCTGCACAAACGTCACTCCAGTCCCAGGAGTCCCGGCGTGTCGCGCGAGCCCCATCCCAACATCTAGGGGTGGACCGTGCCGCCCACTCCCCCATCTGCGGGTCCACGAGCGTATGCCGTCCGGCCGGGCCCGCGGTCACCGGGCCTTCCGGGGCGCTCCGGCGGCCCCACCGCGGGCGGTGCGGTGACGCGTCTGGGCCGACTAGCTTGCTGCGCCCTCGCTGACCAGCTCCTCGAGCTGGCGCACGCGGGTGACGAGCCCCTTGAGGAGCAGCACGGCGGTGTGCGGGTGCTGGTCGATGAGGTCGGTGAACGCGGCCGGTGAGAGCCGGAAGGCGGTGAGGCCGTCTGGGCCGCTCGTGACGGTGGCCGTGCGCCCCGACCCGTCGATCAGCGACATCTCACCGAAGTAGTCGCCCTTCGACAGCGAACCCACGGCGCGGCCGTCGACGTCGACGTCGGCCGATCCCTTGAGCAGCATCACCATGCCGGCGCCGCGGTCGCCTTGTTTGACGACCGGCACTCCGGGGCCCACCTCCACCGTGGAGCCGCGCGCGATCACCTCTTCGACGAGGTCGTCGGGCAGCTCACAGAAGAGCTCGACCGCGCACAGAGAGTCCTTCAGGCTCATGCTTGCCTCCCACACCCGGGCCCTCCACAGGGGCCAGCCCTTCGACGGTAGTCCTCCGGGGCGGGCCCGGGCGCCATTCGGTGAAGACCGGCCGGCCACCGCGACCCGGACGGTCAGCGCAGTCGCGCGATGCCCGGACGCGTCGCGAACCACAGGCAGAGCAGCGACATCGCCGTGCCGTAGACAGCGGCGGCGGTCAGCACGGACGTGACGGCCGCGAGCGCGCCGAAGGCCGGGATGGCGAGCGGCACGAGCGCCATGTCACCCAAGCTGGAGACGGACGAGACGCGTCCGAGATGGCTCGGCGCGATGGTGCGCTGGTAGGTGCCGGAGAGCCAGACGGAGGCCGCCCCGGCCGCGAGGCCGATGAGGAGCATCGACGCCAGCAGGACGGCGCGCGAACCGACCCCGGTCCCCACGATGCACACCCCCTGCCCGACGAGCACGGCGAAGCCGGCCCGGGCCGGCCGGGCCACCTTCCAGCGGATGCCCACGACGCTGCCGGCGATGGCACCCAGCGCGAAGGCCGCCTCCGCGGCACCGAGCCAGGCCGAGCCCCAACCGGAGCCGCTGACGCGCAGGGCGATCCCGAGGGCGATGACCGGGGAGACGAAGACGTTGAGGGCCGCCAGCCCCAGCACGAGCAGGCGCGCCGACTCGTCACCGCGCAGGTATGCCGCCCCGTCCCTCAGGCTCGCCGTCCAGGACGCGTGGGGCATCCTGGGCATCAGGTAGCGCGGACGCACCACAAGCGCGAGGACGGCGGCGACCGCCACGAAGGTGACGGCATTCGCGAGCATGGCCCCGGCGGGGCCCACGACGGCCACCGCCACGCCACCGGCCGGAGCGCCCAGCAGGCGCGCGACGCGGGCGCCGATCTGGTTCCAGCCGCTCACGGTCGCGAGGTCCGCGGGTCGCACCAGCTGGCGGCCCAGGGTCGCCCCGGCCGGCAGGGTGAGCCCGGTGGCAGTGCCGAGCAGGACGCCCATCGTGATGAGGAACGGCGCGCCCCGGACCCCGGCCGCCCACGCAGCGGCTCCGGCGAGCAGGACCGCCCCCTGGGCGAGGCGACCGGTGACGAGGATGCGACGCGTGTCCCACCGGTCGGCGATGACCCCGCCGAGGAGGACGAAGACCGCCTGCGGCAGCGTCTCGGCTCCCAGGACCACGCCGGCCATCGCGGGCGACAGGGTGTGCACGGCCGTCCAGGCCAGCGCCACCGTCCACACGGCGTCGCCGAACCACGACAGCGCCATCGAGGCCACCCAGGTGTGCACCATCCGGTCGCGGGCGACCGGCGGCGGCGGGGCGCCGATGAGAGTCGGCTCGGCCGGGAGCGCGGGAAGGCGCGCGCCCGTCTGCAGGCTGGTCGCGGCTCGGGTGCGGGCGCTCACGGCTTCACCGGCCCACTGGGGAAGACGCGCGCCGACACCCGCACCGGGAGGCGGGCTGCGTCGGGGCGGGTCCGGGCGTCGGCACGGCACTCCTCGCTCCACTCGACGACGAGCTCGGTGAGCCTGCGGCTCAGCTCGCCCATCTGGTCGACGGTGGCGGCGACGAGGGTGTCGGTCGCCACCGACGCGTGGCGCACCTCTGCGGGTGCTGACTCTCCCTCGGCGAGCCACCGCTGGACGGCCCGGACGTGGTGGCGGAAGTTCTCGGCCTCGGCGGTCGACGCGATCCGCCGCGCCACGGTCCCCTGGTCGTAGTCGGTGGCGTCCCACGAGAGCTGACGGGGACGGCTGCGCCACCAGCTCTCGCGGGTGTCCCTGGCCAGCTCCGGCGCGGGCTCGACGAAGCCGTAGCGGTGCAGCGTCCCCAGGTGGTGGCTCACCGAGCCGACCGCGAGGCCCGTTCGCCGCGCCAGCAGGCCGACGGGGGCCGGACCCTCGACGGCCAGCAGCTCGCACAGCCAGCGACGGGTCGGGTGGTGGAAGGCCGTGAGGACGTCGAGCAGGGCGTTGCCGGTCTCGCTGCCGAGCTCGTCGGAGGCGGGACTGGTGGTGGTGTGGCGTTCGGAGGCGGGGCGTCGCGGCATGTCGCCCACCCTCGCGGGTCGGCGGGAACTTCCACAAGACCCCTTGTATAACTCGCGGACCCACCATCGCAACGTGACATCTCGGGCCGGGTCCTTGCCCTCGGCGGGCCCATGACAGAGTCTTCCTATCGTGACAAACCGGACATCAACCCCAGACGTCCTCGACCGTGCCCAGCGACGCGAGGAGGCGTTGGCCGGCTACGACGTCCTGGGCAACGCGCCCGAACGCGAGCTCCAGGCGCTGGTCGACATCGCCGCCCAGGTCTGTGCGGTCCCCCGAGCGGCGATCAACCTCATCACCGCGACGCAGCAGCAGCAGATCGCCACCACCGGCTTCGCCGCCTCGATCTGTGCCCGCGAGGACTCGATGTGCGCGGCCGTGCTCGAGCACACCGACCGCGTCGTCGTGCCCGACGCGAGCCTCGACGCCAGGTTCCGCGAGAACCCCTTCGTGACAGGCATCCTCGGCACCGTCCGCTTCTACGCGTCGGCGCCGCTGACCACCCCTGAGGGTGTCATCATCGGCCGCCTCTGCGTCTTCGACTCTGAGCCGCGCGAGCTCGACGGGGCACAGGAGGAGGTCCTCGTCGCCATCGCCGAGCGTGTCGTCGACGTCCTCGAGCTGCGCCTGCGGACCCGCGAGCTGGAGGACTCGCTCGCCGCTCTCACCGAGACGAGGGACGAGCTCCACCGCTCCAACGAGGCGCTGTCGGTCTTCGCCGGCCAGGTGAACGTCGACCTGCGCACCCCCTTGACGGCGATCATGGCGAGCACCGAGATGCTCGGGCAGCAGCCGGCCGTCGCTGCCGACGAGCGGTCCGAACGTCTCGTCGCCACGGCCTTCCGCTCGGCGACGCGGATGGCGGGGATGATCGAGCAGATCCTCGCCCACGCCCGGGTCGGCGCCGAGCTGCACCGCACCGACACCGACCTGGGCGCCGTCCTCGCCTCGGTGTCGAGGACCTCGCACCGACGCTCACCGTCCGGCCGGCCACCGTCACGGCGGGCCCGCTGCCGACCCTGCCCGCCGACGGTCAGCAGCTCTACTCGGTGCTGCTCAACCTCGTCTCGAACGCCGCGAAGTACGCCCGTCCCGGGGTCGCGCCCCGCATCGAGATCACGTCGGTGCCTGTCCGGGACCGTTGGCACATCTAGGTCCGGGACCACGGGATCGGCATCTCCGTCGCCGACCGCGACCGGGTCTTCGGCCTCTTCGACCGGGTCGAGACGTCCGTCGACGGCAGCTGCATCGGCCTGGCCACCGTCAAACGCATCATCGAGGCCCACGGCGGCTCGATCGGCATCCGCTCGGCGGACGGCCCGGGGACCGACGTGTGGTTCGAGCTGCCGGCGGCCCTGACGGGCTCGACGGCGCTGCCTGACGGGACGCCGCGCCAGGGTGAGCGCGACGAGCGCGACGACGACGGCGATGGGCGCCCGCGGGTCCGTCACGAGCACCTGGAGCGCGATGGCGACGTAGGCCCCGAGCGCCGATCCGTCGTCGAGCGAGTCGCCGACGGCCACCGCGCCCGAGCGAGCGGCACTGTCGAGCAGGACCGCTCCCGCGAGGACCCCGACCTCCGCCAGCGACGCGAGAGCCGCCCAGCGCAACCTCCGCAGGCCCGACCGAGCCGACGACGCGACACGCGGCGGGCGGGTCGGCAGGAGGTGGCCGGTGTCGGCGACACCCACGGCCACACCCTCCTCGACGGGCGGTTGCAGACCGGGTCGGGACAGCGCCACCGCGAGCACGACCCCGAACCCCACGACCCCGAGCAGCGACGCGGGCGACAGGGCGGACAGTGCCCCGTCACCGGCGGCGCTCCCGCCGTCGGTGATCCAGCCGACCACGAGGTAGGGCAGCGTCTGCAGCAACGTCAGCCACCCGCACGCCCAGGCCACGAGACGGTCGCGCCGGGCGGCGGCCGTCCCGCGGCCGACGTCAGGGCCGGGCGGGTCCGGGCCGGAGCCGAACCAGCCGATGTCGGCGCTCACGGGACGAGCCTCGGCCAGCCCATCGGGTCGGTCCCCAGGCTCGGCCCGGTCGTGGTGCACGCGCGTTCGTCGGCGCCCTGGAAGACCCGCAGGTCAGGACGCCCCGCCGCGATCGCGACGAGGTTGCGGGCGCTGTCGGTGCCGGCGCGGAGGTAGTCGGAGTGGCCGGCCGAGGTACGGCCGCGGTCGACGAAGTCGGAGCGCGGGTGCAGCCAGTGGTTGCACCCGGTCCCGGACTGCTTCAGGGCGAAGGTCGACAGCCTGCTCGCCCCGGTGACGTCGGCCGGGGACGTGCCGTGCACCATCCAGCCGTAGCCGAAGACGTCGTCACCCACGGCTCCCAGGACGTTGAGGGACCCGGGCTTGAGTGTCGTGCGGGCCACGTCGGAGAACGGCAGGCCTGGCGCGCCGAAGACCGCGACGTCGTCGACGGCGCTCGTGCGCAGGGAGGCGAAGCCCGCCAGCGTCCCGCCGTAGGAGTGGGCCCAGACCGTCTGGTGGGCGGGCCGCTCGCGCGCCGCCTCCACGCCGGTGACGAAGTCGGCCAGCGCGCCGGCATTGTCACGGGCCAGCTTGGCGTTCAGGACGTTCCGGTCCACCGAGCTGACGATCTCGTGGACCTGTGGCGCGTCGTAGCCCATCCACGTCACGACCGCGACGTCCTCACCGGGCGCGAGGGCCCTCGCCTCGGACCGCATCCACACGAACGTGTCGTCGTAGCGGCGCAGGTCTGCGCCCACCATGGTCGACAGCCCACCGACGAAGGTCACGACGTGATCGGCACGGTCGACGTCTCCGACCGCCACGACCGCCTTGACGTCGAGGCCCGTCGCGTCGACCAGCAGGAGGCGTCGCGGACCTCCGTCGCCCCGCCCGAGGACGTCGCGCACCGCCTGCAGGGCCGCGAGGTGCTCGGCAGCGCGCGTCCGCTGGGCGGCGTTGCCCGGCGACGCCGAGCGCTGGGCCTCGCGCGCCCGGGCCGACGCGACCCGCTCCGCACGAGCGAGGAGGGCGAGGTTCGCCTCGTGGCGTGCGGCCGCCGGCACCCCGTCACGAGGTCCCACCCACTCGGGACGCTCGCGGAGGACCCGACGCCTCTCCTCGTCCGTGAGGGATCGCCACCAGGCGGCCGAGGCGAAGACCTGCGCACCGACACCGCCGGCCGCCGCGGGCGGAGGTGGCGGGGGTGGCGGGGGCGCCGACGGGGACGGCGTCTGCACCCCGGTCCCGATCGACCCGGTCGCGCCACGGGCGGAACACAGCAGGGCCCGCCACAGCTCCTCGTCGGTCTCGGAGGCTGCGCACCGGGCCTGTCTGAGGCAGGCGTGCACCTCGGCCCGCAGCAGCTCGTCGAGCCGGGCGCGGTGGGCCTCCCCAGCCGGGTCACCGAGGGACGCCCGCACGGGAAGGAAGAGGTGACCCTCGCCGTCGAGCCACGCCCCCTCGTCGGCAGCCCGCCGGTCGGCCCGGCCGAGGAGGTCGAGCGCCGACTGCAGACGTGCGGCGGCGTGCCCGACGGCGTGTGCGGTCGCGGCGATACTGCCCGCGAGCCGCCCGAGCCCGGCGACGACGAGCCCGTAGCGGTCGGCCGCGGCCGAGGAGGCGGCTCCGGACCACCGGGGAGCGGCCGAGCGACGCCACAGCACGAGCTCGGCCAGGCCGAGGACCCGGCGGCGGCGGTCCTCGAGCCGGCGACCCACCGCGAGCAGCGACTCCGGCCGGCACGCCCGGAGGTCGGCGACCGTGAACATGCCGGGTGCGCCCGCACCGGAGCCCGCCGAGCTCATGGGGGTCCACCGGTAGGCGACGGGACGACCTGCAGCGCAGCCCGCTCGACCGCGTCGTAGGTGTCGGTCGCTGCGGTGAGGCAGCGACCCAGCTCCTGCAGCTCCCAGCGCGACCCGGCCAGACGGACGTCCCAGGCGGCTGCCACCTGCGCCAGCCCCGCGGCGACGCGGCCGCCGGGAATCGCCCCGCCCAGGGGCCGCAGCTCCTCAGCGATCCCGAGCCGCCGCACCCGCTCCAACACCTCAGCGATCGAGGTGGCGTCATCGCGCAGTGCGGCGGTATCGACGTCGTAGCGCATCCCGTGCTCCCTTCCCGAGGGCCACCACGCTAGGTCGGGCCCGTGGGACCGCGAGCGCATCATCCACAGGGGTGCGGGCAGGCGGCGCGACCCGGGCGCCCTTGCCCCACAACGACGACCGGCACAGCAGAACGCCGCACCCCCTCCTCAGGGGTGCGGCGTCCGGGGCAGGAACGGCGGGGTCGAAGCGCCGCTACCGCCAGCCGCTGAAGGTGGAGCCAACGCGGCGGATCGGGTGGGGTCGGGCCGGGCGCAGCCGAGCACACGGCATACGTCATCGGCCGGCCCCGGGAGGGCTCGGGTCAGCGACCCGGGATGACGAGCTGTTGACCGGAGTGGATCGCGGTGGTGCTGAGTCCGTTGGCGATCTGCAGCTCGACGACGCCCTCGGACGTGGTCAGCTCGGGCAGCTCGCGGGCCGCGATGCCCGAGAGCGTCTGTCCCGAGCGGACCGTGATGGTGCGCGGCTCCCCCGTGGCCGACGCGAGCTGGCCGGCCAGGCCGACGCCGAGGACGGACACGACCGCTGCGACGAGGAGGGCCACGACGAGGCGACCGAACCGCGTCAACCGCATCGGCGGTTGGGTGGCGCGGGCCGTCCGGGCCGCCCGTGCTGCGTCGGGGCCGGTGGGGACCAGGACGAGGCGGGGCCGACCGGTCGCCTGCGACCGCGCGGGCTCCTCGGTGTGCGGCTGACGAACGACCTCGAGGACGATGGCGCTCATGGTGACCTCCCCTTGCTCCTGAACCGGCGAACACATGTTCGATAGAACGTCTGTACGAGTTGTAGCACGTATGTTCGATGAAGTCGAGACACGCATCGAACAGGTGTTTGGCAACTGTGTTCGAACTGCGTAGTCTTTCCTCACACCACAGACCTCACCAGCCACCACTGACACTGGCCCCACACCCGGCGTCACGAAGCGGCCTGACGAGCCGACGAAGGGGACACCATGGGCGTGACCGAGCTTCCCGATCGCGAGACCGGAGACGGTCTGACCGTCCGCCAGCGGCGGGTGCTCGAGGTCATCCGCAACTCCGTCGACCGTCGCGGCTACCCGCCGAGCATGCGCGAGATCGGCGACGCCGTCGGGCTCGCCAGCCCGTCGAGCGTCTCGCACCAGCTCAACGCGCTCGTCGCCAAGGGCTACCTGCGCCGCGACCCCAACCGGCCGCGGGCCCTCGAGGTCGTCTCCCCCGACGCCAAGGCCGAGGAGCTCGGCTACCGCGGCGGCGACGCCACCACACCGCGTCCGCGCGGCGACCACTACGACACCGAGACCGACTCGGGTGACGCCCGGCCCGAAGCGTCCTACGTCCCGGTGCTCGGCCAGATCGCCGCCGGTGTGCCGATCACCGCCGAGGAGGTCGTCGAGGACGTCTTCCCCCTGCCCAAGCAGCTCGTCGGCGAAGGCGACCTCTTCCTGCTCAAGGTGACCGGTGACTCGATGGTCGAGGCCGCCATCTGCGACGGCGACTGGGTCGTCGTGCGCCAGCAGCAGCACGCCGAGAACGGCGACGTGGTGGCCGCCATGCTCGACAACGAGGCGACGGTCAAGACGTTCAAGCGCACCGACGGTCACGTGTGGCTCATGCCGCACAACGCCGACTTCTCCCCCATCGACGGCGACCACGCGACGATCCTCGGCAAGGTCACGGCCGTCCTGCGCCGCATCTGACCCCTCCCCGCAGCCACCGACGACGTATGCCGTCGGCGCCCGTGTGCGCCGGCGGCATACGTCGTCCGGGAGGCGTATCGGACCGGGCGGCGACAGACTCTGACCCGTGAGTCCTGCGAAGGAGACCGCCATGGCACCCGGCCGTACCCGAGACGTCGTCTTCACCTACCGTTACCTCCGGGGAGCGATGATCGCGCTGCTCCTCATGCTGCTGCTCTCCGTCGGCTACCAGTGGTGGTGGGAGACCGACCACTCGTGCTGGCTCGGCTCGATCAGCGCCTACTACTACACGCCCGCGAGGACCGTCTTCGTCGGCTCGCTGTGCGCGCTCGGCGCGAGCCTCATCGCCTACAAGGGCCACTCACCCGAGGAGGACGTGCTGCTCAACTTCTCGGGCTTCATGGCCTTCGTCGTCGCCATGGTCCCGACGGTGCCTGACGGCCGGTGCGGTCCGAACGCGTACACCCAGAGCCCGGCCGAGATCGCCGCGGCCGTGCGCAACAACATCTGGTCGCTCGTCGTCGTCGCAGTCGTCGCGGCGGTCGTGGCCGCCTGGCTCAAGCGGGGCGCGCTGACCCGCGACCCCTCCGAGCGGCCCACGGTCCGCTCGGTGGTCGTCTCGGTGGTCTGCGGTCTCGTGCTGCTCGCAGAGCTGACCCTCTTCCTCGCGCTGCGCGACCGCTTCATCGCGCTGAGCCACGGCATCGCCGCGGGCACCATGGTGGCCGGGGTCATCGCCGTCATGGTCTTCAGCGCGCTGCGCGCCGAGGAGCGTCACCAGGGTGCGACCGGCGGCGGCGCGGCGCGGGGGATCGCCTACAAGCGCATCTACATCGCCATCGCGGTCGCGTTGGCCCTCGCTCTCGCGGTGACCGTGCTGGCGGCCCTCACGGTGAGCGGCTTCGACCACCTCATCCTCATCGCCGAGGTCATCATCATCGTGCTCTTCGCCACCTACTGGGGCGTGCAGACCAAGGAGCTGTGGGACCTGCGAGACGCCGAGGGTGCCGAGGCACGATCGGCCCGTTCGGTGGCCGAGTAGCCCTCAGGACAGGGGCGGTTCGTCGCCGAGCGCACCGAGCCACCACGTGCCGGAGTCGCCGTACTCAGCGGCCTCCGGCGGCGTCAGCGTCGCGGTGACCCGCAGCCACGACTCGGCACGCCCGAGCCGACCGAGCCGCAGCGCCGCCGGCAGGGCCGACCGGAGCGAGGTGACGGGGACGACGTCGCCCCAGACCTCGAGCGCCGCGTCGGCAACCCGTCTCAGCCGGGGGTCGTCGGGGGCTGCCTCGAACCGGTGGAGCAGCACGTTGAGCGGGACGAAGAGCGCGGACAGGGGGTGGGCGAGCACGGCGTCGCCGAAGTCGAAGAAGCGCATGCCACCCACCGTGGCGAAGACGTTGTTGGCGTGGAGGTCGTTGTGCACGAGGGTGTCGGCGAGGCCGAGCGCGGCGACCTCCTCACCCCAGACCGCCACGTCGGGCAGCAGGTCGCGTAGCCGCTGGGCGACGTCATCGGCCATCCGACGCGGGTCGTCCTGGGGCAGGGCCGTCAGGGACTCGACCCGCGCCTCCACGTAGGCCGCCGACTCGTCCGGGCGCAGCGTCGTGAGGCCCGCACCGACAAGGTCGGGCTCGTGGCCGACGAGGTCGCGCTGGAGGTGCATGGCCTCGGCCGAGACCCGGCACCAGGCGTCGACGTCGTCGTCGGCGACCGTCCGGGCCAGCACCGGCCCCTGGTCGGGCACGAGGTGCAGTCCGCGCTCGAGGTCGCCCGCGACGACCGGGACGACCCGGTGCGGTGCCAGGCGGTCCAGCACGACCAGCAGCGTCGCCTCGAAGGACTGGTGGTCGCAGTTCTGCTTGGCCCAGAAGGTGGCACCGTCGGAGGTCCCGGCGCGCCAGACCGTCGACCACGGGCGCTGGTGCACGGGCTCGAGCGAGACGAGATCGACGCCGAGCCCGCCCAGGACCCCTCCGACCCAGTCGCGCAGCTCGGCCTCGAACGCCGGGGACGTCCAGCGGACGGACGGGCCGGGCCCGGACCCGGGCAGGGTGGCATACCAAGGCTGCTCAGTGCCCGAGCGCATCACGCAGCTCCGTCAGGGTCGGGCCGAGGGGCGCGTGCAGGCGCAGGGTGGCCTCTGCGTCGCCGCGGGTGGCCGAGCGCGTGACGATCGCGACGGGCACGTCACGCTGGTGCGCGCGGCGGACGAAGCGGTAGCCGCTCATGACCGACAGCGACGAGCCGAGCACGAGGACCGCACCGGCCCCGTCGACGAGCGAGAAGCACCGCTCCACCACGGACTTCGGCACCGACTCGCCGAAGAAGACGACGTCGGGCTTGACCGTGTCGTTGCCGCAGACGAGGCAGCGCGGGGCGTGGAAGGACGCGACGAGAGCGTCGGCGAGCACGATGTCACCGTCGGGGCGCACCTGCTCCCCCCACTGCGAGCCGACGGCCTTCGCAGCCTCCGCGAAGCGCTCCCGGAAGCCCGGGTTGGCCTCGGTCATCCTCTCGTGCAAGCCGATTCGAGTGGCGTACTCACCACAGGTGAGGCAGACGGCGCGCTCGAGCGAGCCGTGCAGCTCGACGACGTCCGTCGCGCCCGACGCCTGGTGCAGCCCGTCGACGTTCTGGGTGATGATCGGCCCGACGTATCCCGCCCGCTGCAGGTCCGTGACGACGCGGTGGCCGTCGTTGGGCTCTGCGGCGTTGAACCGCTGCCAGCCGATGTAGCTGCGCGCCCAGTAGCGCCGTCGCGCCTCGCTCGACCCGGCGAACTCTCCGTACGTCATCGGCTCGACGCGACGTGTCCCGTCGGGCCCGCGGTAGTCGGGGATGCCCGACTCGGTCGACAGGCCTGCACCGGAGAGCACGACGACGCCGCCTCCGCTGACGAGGTCGACGAGGTCGTCGAAGGTGCCGAGGTCGTGCGTCTGCAGCGGCAGGGTGCGCGAGGTGGACAGCCGGGTCGTCGCCGTGACCGTGGCCGCGGATGTCGGCGTGCTCTGCGGGGGTATGCCGTTCGGCTGCTGCACCCGGTCAGCCTACGTCGGTCGACCGGGCCTCCCGGTCCCACGTCGCAGGGGTGACCGCACGGCGCCGGAGCTCGGCCTTGCGCACCTTGGCCGTGGGCGTCCGCGGCAGCCCCTCGACGAGCTCGATGTAGCGGGGTCGGGCAAAGCGTGGCAGCACGGCGTCGAGGCGGTGCACGAGCTCTGCGCAGTCGAGGTCGGCTCCCGGCTCGGGGACGACCGCGAGCATGACCTCGTCCTCGGTGCCGGCAGGCACGGACGGCACCGCGTAGGCGGCGACCTCGGCGACGCCCTCGAGTGCGGCCACGGCCGCCTCCACCTCGAACGAGGAGATGTTCTCGCCGCGACGACGGATGCAGTCCTTGGTGCGGTCGACGAACGTCACCCACCCGTCGCCGTCCATGACGCCTGAGTCACCGGTGTGGAACCAGAAGCTGCGCCAGGCCTCGACCGTCGCCTCCGGCAGCCCGTGGTAGCCGGTCATGAAGCCGAACGGAACCCGTGGGCGGACCATGATCTCGCCGACCGTCCCGCGCGGCACGGGCACGTCCGTCTCCGGGTCGCGCACCTCGACCTCGAACCACCGGTCGAGCACGAGCCCGGCCGAGCCGGGCCGCGACCGCCCCACCCGCCCGTAGAGCGGGATGTTGACCTCTGTCATGCCGTATGCCGACACGACCTCGCGCACACCGAACCGGTCTCTCCACTGCGCCTCGTGCGCCGGCGGGTTCGGGACGGGGCACACGATGCGCAGACCCAGCTCGTGGTCGTCGTCGCTCCGCGGCTGGGCCATGACGAACTCGGACATCGAGCCGAGCAGGTTGGAGACCGTGCACCGGTGCTCGCGGACGTCACGCGCCCACGCACTCGCACTGAAGCGCGGGCGCAGGACCGCGCCGGCGCCGGCGAGGATCGTGGCCCCGAGCTGCATGAAGAGCCCGTTGGCGTGGAAGAGCGGCATCGTCACGTAGTAGCGGTCGTCGTCTCTCAGACCCAGCCCCTCGATGCTGCCGACGCCGAAGAGCACGCAGTGCGCGTGCGGCATGACGACCCCCTTCGACGGGCCGGTGGTGCCGGAGGTGTACATGAGGCACGCCGTGTCAGCGGCGCGGGGCAGCGGTCCGTCCCACTCCGGCGCCGACCGCCAGCCCGAGAGGTCGACGGACGTGAGCCCGGCGTCCGGGCCCAGCGCCTCACGGACGGAACGGGCGCCGTCGTCGTCGGCCACGACGAACCGGGCCTCGCAGTCGACCAGCTGGTGCGCGAGGAACGCACCCTCGAGCGCGGTGTTGATGGGCACGATGACGGCGCCGAGGCGCCCGAGCCCCAGCCACGCACGGAGGAACTCCAGCCCGCTGGGAAGCAGCACCGCGACGGCGTCTCCGCGACGCACCCCGGCGGACGCGAGTCGGGACGCCACGCGGCGTGCGTCGCGGGCCGCGGCGGCATACGTCATCGAGCCCTCGCCGATGACGCGCACGAGCTCCCGGTCCCCGACCTCGGCGGCCTTCTCCTCGAGCGCGAGGGGCAGCACCCAGCGCGTCACGTCGTCATCGACCATGCCTGCCAGACAACCATTTCCGTCCCGGCGACCACGTGTGCCGCGGCGACACCACGAGCGTCCTCGTGTGGCCGCTCACCCCACGCCCCGCGTGGATGCCGTCGTTAGCGTGGCCGCATGAGCCTGCGAGACACCTTCGGCACCGACGTCCTCCTCACGGGATGGGGGCACACCCGCTTCGGCCGTCTCGACGACGAGTCCCTCGAGAGCCTCGTCGTCCGCGCCGCCAGCGAGGCCCTGGGGTGCGCCGGCATCGAGCCGGGCCAGGTCGACGAGGTCGTGCTCGGCACGTTCAACTCCGGCATGTGGCCGCTCGCCTTCGCATCGTCGCTCGCGCTCCAGGTCAGCGACCACCTCGCCCACGTCCCCGCGACCCGTGTCGAGAACGCGTGCGCGTCGGGCTCGGCCGCCGTTCACCAGGGCGTGAAGTCGCTGCTCGCCGGCACGGCTCGGACCGTGCTCGTCATCGGCGCCGAGAAGATGACGCACGCCTCGGCGGAGGTCGTGGGGGCCGCACTCCTCGGCGCCGACTACGAGCTGGCCGGTCGGGCCTCGACGACGGGGTTCGCGGGGCTCTTCGCCGACGTCGCCCGGCACTACGAGAAGCGGTACGGCCCGGTCGGCGACGCGCTCGGCTCCATCGCCGCGAAGAACCACCAGAACGGCGTCCTCAACCCGTACGCCCAGCTGCGCAAGGACCTCGGCGAGGACTTCTGCCGGACCGTCTCGGACCGCAACCCCGTCGTGGCCGAGCCGCTGCGCCGCACCGACTGCTCGCCCGTCTCCGACGGCGCGGCGGCCCTCGTGCTCTCGACGGTCCCGACCGGCGGGCGTGTCGACCCGGTGCGCCTCGCCGGCTTCGGCCACGCCAACGACTTCCTGCCCGCGTCCAAGCGTGACCCGCTCGCGTTCGCCGGGACCGTGGCCGCCTGGCAGCGCGCCATGGAGATGTCCGGCACGTCGCTCGACGACCTCGACCTCGACCTCGTCGAGCTCCACGACTGCTTCACCATCGCCGAGCTCGTCCTCTACGAGGCCATCGGCCTCGCGCCACGCGGTCAGGGCGCCCGGCTGCTCGACGACGGCACGGTGGCCCGAAACGGCCGGCTGCCCGTCAACCTCTCGGGTGGGCTCAAGTCGAAGGGGCACCCGGTCGGTGCGACCGGGGTGTCCCAGCACGTGCTCGCGGCGATGCAGCTCTCGGGGACGGCGGGGCCGATGCAGCTCGAGGGGGCGCGGCGGGCTGCCGTGCACAACATGGGCGGGCTCGCCGTGGCCAACTACGTCAGCGTCCTCGAGTCGGTCTAGGCGCCGACGGCCCCCCGCGCGGGCGAAGCCGCGCCTGCGCGCACAGAATCTCACGTCTTCCATAATCTTCGGTTATGATCAGGACATGATCGATGCTGCCGGCCTGCGGGTCATGAAGGCCATTGCCGACGAGGGAAGCTTCACGAGCGCCGCCAACGCACTCGGCTTCACCCAGCCGGCCATCTCGCAGATGGTCCGGCGCCTCGAGCAGCGCACCGGGACCGTCCTCGTCGAGCGCTACGGCCGCCAGGTCCGCCTCACCGAAGCCGGTCAGGTGCTGGCGCGCCACGCCGTCGGCGTCCTCGCCGCGCTCGATGCCGCCGAGGAGGAGATCACCGCGATCGCCGGCCTGCGCGCCGGGCGCGTCCGCCTCCAGGCCTTCCCCAGCTCGTCGGCCACGCTCGTGCCCCGCACGCTCGCCATCCTCAAGGCCCGTCACCCCGACATCACCGTCACCTTCACCGAGGCCGAGCCACCGGAGTCCCTCGCGGCCCTGCGCAACGGCGACTGCGACGTGGCCGTGGCCTTCGCCTACGAGGGCGGCGACCTCGGCGAGCTCGAGGAGGACCTGTCGCTCCTCGTGACCCGCCGCCTCATGGACGACGAGGTGCGTCTCGTCGTCCCCGGCGCCCACCCGCACGCCGGCGACCCGGCCGCGTCGCTGGCCGACTTCTCGGACGAGGAGTGGATCGCCGGCTGCCCCCGATGCCGCGGCCACCTGCTGTCGCTCGCCGACACCGCCGGCTTCCGGCCCAACGTCGCCTTCGAGACCGAGGACTACGTCGCCCAGCTCGGCCTCGTCACCGCGGGTCTCGGCGTCGCGCTCGTGCCCGACCTGATCCTCAACGCCGCCAAGCACGACGAGGTCGCCACCCTGCCGCTCTCCCCCGCGTCGCGCCGCCAGATCCTCGCCGTGACCACCCCCGACCTGCAGCGCGTGCCCGCCGTCGCCGCTGCCCTCGACGCGCTGTGCGAGGCCGCCGGCGCCGACCCGAAGGCCTCCACCGCCGAGCTCGTCGGCGCCAAGGCCTGACGGCTGGGTCGCCGCGTGAGGGCGCGCCACGGGCGCTCGGCCCCCACGCGGCATACGGTGGGCCTCATGGGTGACCGTGAGCGCATCTCGTACCTGGCCGTGCCCGAGCGCGACGACGTCCCGGAGGGCGTGAGCCGCCTCTGGGACAAG
The DNA here is from genome assembly GCF_001429645.1 of Terrabacter sp. Soil810. NCBI lineage: Bacteria > Bacillati > Actinomycetota > Actinomycetes > Micrococcales > Intrasporangiaceae > Terrabacter > Terrabacter sp. Soil810. The sequence goes on along the minus strand of NZ_LMSW01000012.1, from coordinate 279,382 downwards.
GCACAGGAGACCGTCGGCTTCGTGCCCAACGTCTTTCGCGCCCAGGCGGTCAACGGCGAACAGTTCCTCGCGTGGTGGGGCTACTTCAACCTCCTCGTCAACAAGGAGGGGCACCTGAGCAACGCCGACCGCGAGCTGCTGGCCGTCGTCGTCAGCAGCGTCAACCGGTGCACGTACTGCGAGGTGAGCCACGGCGCAGCCCTCCGTGAGCACACCGGAGACCCCGTGACCGCCGACCTCGTCGCCTCGAACTGGCGGCAGGCAGGGCTTCCCCACCGTGAGTACGCGATGGCCTCCTACGCCGAGAAGCTGACTCTCCATCCCGCCGAGGTCACCGAGGCCGACCTCGGCCCACTGCGAGCCGCGGGACTCGACGACCACCAGGTGGTCGAGCTCGTCCAGGTCGTCGGGATGTTCAACCTCACCAACCGGGTGTCGACGGCGCTGGGGCTCGTGCCGAACTCGGAGTACCACTCGAGCGGCAGAGCGACCTCATGAGCCGTGTGGCGCTCGCCGCTCCGGGTCCGGCGGCTCTGCAGGCCGGGCTCGAGGTGGCAGCCGAGGGCGGAAACGCCGTCGATGCGGCAATCGCCGCGTCCCTGGCGGCCATGAGCACCGAGCCCGGGGTCGTCAGCCTGATGGGTGGCGCCTTCGTCAACGTGTGGCTCGCCGGCGACGACCCCGTCGTCATCGACGGCAACGTCGAGATGCCCGGCCGGGGACTGGACCGGTCGGCCTTCGGCCACGGCGTTCGGCAGGTCCCCACCGACTACGGCGGCGGGGTGACGATCGGTGCGGGACACGCTGCGGTCGCGAACTCCGGTGCCGTGCAAGCACTCTCAGCCGCCAGGGACCGCTTCGGGAAGGTGCCGTGGCGGCGGCTCGTGGAGCCGTCGGCCCGGACCTGTCGCGACGGATACCGGGTCGGCGCGGCCGCCGCTCTCTATCTCGGTATCGTCCGCGACACGCTCTTCGGCCACGACCCCGAGGCCCACGCCCTCGTGACAGGAGCCGACGGCGGACCGCTCGAGCCCGGCGAGACCTCCCTCAACGTCGACCTCGCCGACATCTTGGACCTACTTGCGGCACAAGGGGTGTCGCTCTTCACGACCGGCGCCGTCGGGCGCGTTCTCGTCGAGGACATGGCCGCGAACGGTGGGTTGATCACGATGGCCGACCTCACGGCATACGAGGCCGTCGTTCGTGCACCCACGATGCGGACCGTCGGCTCCTGGCACATCGCCCTCAACCCGCCGCCCTCCGTGGGCGGCCCGATGCTCGCGGCCATGCTCGGCCAGCTGGCGCGGCACGAGGACTGGACGTGGGCCGAGGTCATCGAGATCCAGCGCCGGGTCCTCGCCTACCGCCTCTCCGTCCACGACAGGTCCCGCGACCTCGACGCCGACGGCCACGCCCTCCTCGAGGCGGTGGAGCGACACGGGCTGGCGGGGCTTCCCACCTCGGCGTCCACCGCTCACGTCTCCGCCGTGGACGAGCACGGGAACGCATGTGCCATCACGATGTCGTGCGGATACGGCGCCGGCATGGTGATCCCCGGCACCGGCATCCTGCTCAACAACGCCCTGGGCGAGCCGGAGCTCAACCGGCTCGGCATCCACGCCGTGTCCCCCGGCACGCGGCTCGCCTCGAACATGGCCCCGACCACCGGCCGCAGCTCCTCGGGCACCGCGCTCGCCGTCGGCTCACCCGGTGCGGACCGGATCACGACGGCGCTCATGCAGGTGCTCGGACGCGGACTCCTTCGCGGCGACGACCTCCAGCACTCGATCGACGCCCCGCGCTTGCACGTGCGGTTCATGGACGATGGGTCCCCACGCGTCGAGCACGAGCCGTCGGACGACATCGCGGCCGCGGTCGAGGCGAGCGGACTCCCGTCGCACCGCTTCCCAGGTCCGCACATGTACTTCGGTGGGGTGGGCGCAGCGGTGCTGGGTCCGGACGGGCTGGTGGCCGCCGGGGACGCGAGACGGGACGGGTCGGTGGGGGTCTCCTCCTGACCGGTGCGGTCGCCATCGCCACCAAACTCGGTGCGGACGTGGGCGTGTCGTGCGATCCTCGTCGCACCCGGACGGTCAGAGGGCCGACGGAGACTCGGGGGCACGGCCATCAGCGACGGCGACGAACCAGCTTGCTCCGCAGGCTGCTCGGCTGGGTGCTGGGCGGCGTCGTCCTCCTGTCCGTCGCGACACCTGCCTCGGCTCATGCCCGGCTGGAGGAGCGACACGGATGCCGTCTCGGGCACGTTCACCTTGTCGGTGGGAGCACCGAGCACGGTGAGCGGCGCGGCTCCGTCCGCACAGAATGACCTCGCCGCTGGCTTTCACCGTCACCGCGACTGGGCCGGACGGCACGAGCACGGCGAAGGTGACGGTCACCAGCTCGTGGACCGTGTCGTCGTCACGCAGGCGACCTATCGCACCTCGACCCGCGAGTGGCGCGTCGTCGGGACGGCGACCGGCCCGCCGCCGGATCTCGTGACCGCGCGCCTCGGGGCAGCCGACACCCTCATCGGGTCGGCCGCCGTCGACACCACGGGCGCATGGTCCGTGCGCATCAAGGGTTCACCCGCCGGACCCGACGCGTCGGGCACGGTGACCGCGACATCGACACGAGGCGCCACGGTCAGCGCCGTCCCCGTGCAGGTGACCCCCTGACCGTCCGCCCCGAGCTCCAGGTTCTGCCCTGCTCGTGGCCCGACGGCTCGTGGGGGCAGGCGCGGGACGCGAGGTCGCGATCCGGGTATCTCCATGACGGTGCGCCGCGCCGCCCCATCCGCCGCGCGCCCGGCACCGAATCATCTCGAGTCGACCCCAACGAGAGGCCACCCCGATGACCGTTACCGACGACCGCCCCGACGCTCCCGCCCCCTCCGCGGCGTCCTCCCGTCCGAACGGCATCGCCGCCCGGCTGGCCGCCGTCGTCGAGCCCCTCTTCAGCGGGCAGCTGCCCGTGCGCCTCAAGGCGTGGGACGGCACCGTCGCCGGACGCGCCGACGCCCCGACCGTCGTCCTGCGCGACCCCGCCGCCCTGCGCCGCCTCGTGCGCCACCCCGGCGAGCTCGGGCTCGCCCAGGCGTACGTCACCGGCGAGCTCGACGTCGAGGGCGACCTGCTCGACGGCTTCCGGCGCGTCTGGTCGACGGCACGCGCGCTCTCCGGCGGCCGTCCCTCGGCCGGCACCGTGGCCGCCGTCGCGAAGAACGNNCCGCCTCCGCGGGCGCCTGCACACGAAGACCCGCGACCGCAGTGCCATCGAGCACCACTACAACCTCTCCAACGACTTCTACTCGCTCATCCTCGACCCGCACATGGCCTACTCGTGCGGGTACTGGACGAGCACCGAGCCCGGCTACACCGTCGAGGACTCGCAGCGCGACAAGCTCGACCTCGTCTGCCGCAAGCTCGGCATCGAGCCCGGCGGACGCCACCTCGACATCGGCTGCGGCTGGGGCTCGCTCTCGCTCCACGCGGCCGAGAAGTTCGGCGCGCGGGTCGTCGGCGTGACGATCTCGAGCGAGCAGAAGGCGTTCATCGACGAGCGGATCCGCCAGCGCGGGCTGCAGGACCGGGTCGAGATCCGCCTGCAGGACTACCGCGAGGTGCCCGACGGCCCCTTCGACACGATCTCCTCGATCGAGATGGGCGAGCACGTCGGGCAGAAGAACTACCCGACCTTCACCGGCCAGATCCACCGGCTGCTGCGCCCGGGCGGGCGTGCGCTGATCCAGCAGATGTCGCGCACGACGCGACCCGGCGGCGGCCCGTTCATCGAGGCCTTCATCGCCCCGGACATGCACATGCGGCCCGTCGGCGAGACGGTCGACCTCATCGAGCAGGCCGGTCTCGAGGTGCGCGACGTCCACGCCTTGCGCGAGCACTACGTGCGGACCGTCCACGCCTGGTACGACACCTTCGAGGCCAACTGGGACCGCGTCGTCGCCATGGTCGGTGAGGAGGTCGGACGCGTCTGGCGCCTCTACCTCGTCGGCGGCGCGCTGGCCTTCGAGGAGGGTCGGATGGGCGTCGACCAGATCCTCGCCGTGAGGCCGACCGCCGACGGCCGTAGCGGTATGCCGCCCGTCCGGGCCTGGTGACCACCGTGACGTCGGTCTGGACGACCGTCTCCCCCGTCGTGGCTCGGGCGGCCGATGCCGCCGGCTTCGACGGCGGCGCCTTCGGGCGCACGCTGCTGCTCACCGCGCTCGCGGTCGTCGTCGTCCTCGGCATCACCTTCGCCGTGGCCCTGCGCGTGGGCAAGCAAGCCGTCATCGACGTGACCTGGGGGCTGGGCTTCGTGGCCATCGCCCTCACGGCCTTCGCCACGAGCGGCGGCCAAGGCGACGCGCTACGCCGCTGGCTCGCGCTCGTGCTCACGGCCCTGTGGGGACTGCGTCTCGCGGCGCACATCTTCAGCCGGTCACGCGGCAAGGGTGAGGACCCGCGCTACGCGGCGATGCTGAAGCGCACCGACGGCAACCCGAACACGTACGCGCTGGTGCACATCTACCTGCCGCAGGGCCTCATCATGTGGTTCGTCTCGCTGCCGGTGCAGATCGCCATGTTCGTCGAGGGTGGCATCGGCTGGGTGCTGTGGCTGGGCGTCGTCGTCTGGGCGATCGGCTTCTTCTTCGAGTCGGTGGGCGACCTGCAGCTGACGCGCTTCCGCAACGACCCGTCCAACCGGGGCACGGTGCTCGACACCGGCCTGTGGCGCTACACGCGGCACCCGAACTACTTCGGCGACGCGAGCGTCTGGACCGGGCTCTTCCTCGTCGCGGCGAGCGCCTGGCCCGGCGTGCTGACGGTCCTGTCACCGGCCGTCATGGTGTGGAACCTCTACGGCGGCACCGGAAAGAAGCTGCTCGAGAAGGACATCGGCGACCGCCGTCCGGACTACGCCGACTACGTGCGGCGCACGAGTGGGTTCTTCCCGTGGCCGCCGAAGCCGGCCGACCCCTCGGCCCAGCGCGGCTGAGCGGCCGGCGCGAAGGGCCGGCGCGAAGGGCCGGCGCGAGGAGCGGATGATGGACGGCATGCGCCCGCCCCTCGCCGACGTCCTCGACCTGCAGCCACACCCCGAGGGCGGGTGGTTCCGCCAGACGTGGGTCTCCCCCGCGACCGTGACGCTGCCGGACGGTCGTCTGCGCGCGACCGCCACTCTCATCCACTTCCTCCTGCCCGCCGGCGAGTCCTCGGCGTGGCACCGGGTCGCGTCCGACGAGGCGTGGCTCGCCCACACCGGCTCGGTCGTGCTCGAGCTCGGCGGGACGGGGGCGCAGCCACCGTCGGACGGCGAGGTGGACTCCGTCGTGCTGGGTCCCGACCCCTCGGCCGGAGTGGTGGCCCAGGCGGTCGTCCCCGCGCACGTCTGGCAGCGCACCGCGCCGGGTGGCGCCGACGCGCTCGTCAGCTGCCTCGTGTCACCCGGCTTCGACTTCGCGGACTTCGAGCTCGCCTCAGAGCGGGGCGACTGAGGGAGCGCGTCACCCGGAGACCGCCTGGACCTCGTCCCCGTCGGTCACGACCGCGACGTCGCCCTCGAGGTCGGTGCGGTGCACCTCGAACCCTCGCTCCTGCAGCGCCTTCATCGTGGCCGGCGCCGGGTGGCCGTAGTCGTTGCCCTTCCCGACGCTGATGAGCGCCACGCGTCCGTCGACCTGGTCGAGGATGCGGTCGTCACGGTTGCTCGACCCGTGGTGCGCCACCTTGAGCACGTCGATGCGGCCCCAGCGCTGCGGGTCGAGCTGCGACTCGTGCAGCACCTGGGCCGCGGCCTCACGCTCGATGTCGCCCGCCAGCAGCACGGTCAGACCGTGCACGTGCATGGTCAGCACGACCGAGCCGTTGTTGGGGACCGACCCCGCGTCGATGCGCCGCGCGGGCCACCAGACGTCGGCGCTGACCGCGCCGACGGTGAAGCGCTCCCCCGCGCGTAGCTCGCCCAGCGGTATGCGTCCGGCTGCCGCGAGCCGGGCCACGCGGGCTGCCTCGGCGGGAGGGTCGAGCACGGGCGAGGCCCTGATCTCGGCGACCGGCCGCTCGAGCACGGCGGGCAGGCCGCCGACGTGGTCGGCGTGGTAGTGCGTCAGCACGACGAGGTCGACGGCGGTCACGCCGATGCGGTCGAGGCACGCCCTCATCGGCTCCGGGTCGGGCCCGGTGTCGATGACGACGACGTGGCCGCCGCCGTTGTCGACCACCAGTCCGTCGCCCTGCCCGACGTCGCAGACGATGACGGCCCACCCCGGTGGGGGCCAGGCGATCGGGGTGGTCGGCGCAGCGAAGCCCACCGCGAGGACGACCACGGCGACGGCCACCGTCGGTCGGTGCCGCGTGCGGAACCACGCCCACGGCGCCGCGGCGACCACGGCGGCGGTGAGGACCGCGAGCAGGACCGCCGCCTCGGCCGAGTCACCCCAGGCGATGCTCCCGAAGGGCAGCTCCGCGCACCAGCGGGCCACCGCTGCGATGGCCTGCGCGGGCAGGGCCGCCACCCAGGCGAGCCAGGATGCACCCTGGACCCAGACGACCGACACGAGCGCGACGCCGACTCCGACGACGGTCGTCGGCGCGACGAAGGGTGCTGCGAGGAGGTTGGCGAGCACCGCGACGACCGACACGCTCCCCTGCAGGGGCACGACGACGGGGGCACAGACGGCCTGGGCTGCGATCGGGATCGCGAGGACGGGTCCCAGCGGCTTGAGGCGGTCGGGCAGCCTCCGCGAGATGGTGCGACCCCATGGCCGGGCGAGGACCAGCAGGCCGAGGGTCGCGATGCTCGACAGTGCGAAGCCGAACGAGCGGGAGAGCCACGGGTCCCACACGAGCAGCACGACGATCGCCGCCGACAGGGCCGGGATGCCGGCCCGGCGCCGCGACGTCGACAGGGCGAGCAGCCCGACGAGGCCCATGACGGCTGCTCGCACGACGCTGGGTTCGGGGCGCGCCAGGATGACGAAGCCGAGCAGGCCCAGAGCCGCCACCGGAGGTCGCCAGCGCCGACGGACGCCGACGAGCCCGCAGAGCCAGACGACCGCGGCGAGCACGAAGGTGACGTTGCTGCCGGACACGGCGCTGAGATGACTGAGGCCCGTCGCGAGCATGGCCGCGGTGAGGTCGGGCGGGGTCTGCGACGTGTCTCCGACGACGAGCGCCGGGACCAGCCCGCGCGCGTCGGGCCAGAGGGCGTCGGTGGCCGAACGGAAGCGCTGGCGCACGGCGTCGGCGGCCGCGAAGACCCCACCCGCTCCCCCGACGACGCGCACGGCTCCTTTCGGCGTTGCGACCGCGACGACGTCGTCACCCGGCTCGGCCGGCCCGAGCCGGAGGACGGCCTCGACCTCGTCGTGCCAGCGCAGCGTGGACCACTGCGTTCCCCGACCGACGACGAGCACGGGAGCGGTCACCATCGAGCTCCGGCCCCGGCCCGCGACCTGGGTCACGTCGAGGCGCACGACGCTGACGGAGGGAGCGCGCGCACGGTCCTGGCCCCCGGCGGTTCCGCCGGACCCGTTGCGAACCGCCCGGGGATCACCCGCGACCGTGGCCCGGACCGTGACCACGGCGCGGTCGGTGGCGAGGTCGCCGACCGGGCCCGCGGTCCTGACCGCCCGGTGGCCGACCGCCGCGCCGAGGAGCAGGGCCAGCACGGCACACAGCGCCGCGAGGTCGCGAAGGGCTGCGGCGCGCCCTCGGGCGCGCACGCTCGGCCGGCGCGCCCGCGTGTCCCGGGCCAGACGACCGGCCGTCCCGCCGGTCCCGGCCGTTCCGACCACGGCCGAGAGGACACCCGTCGCGAGCGCCGTGAGCGCGACCGTGGCCACGAGCCAGATGGGGCCGACGAGCCCCCAGAAGGCGACGACGGGCCAGACGACTGCCACGGGCACGAGCAGACGCAGGTCGAGGCGGCGCGACGTGCGCGGACGAACCCGACGCACCGTCTCCCGACCGGTCAGGACGACGAGTGACGGGCCGCGCGGCGCCTGCACGCGCTCCGTCGGCGGAGCAGGTGCCCGGGGCGTCACAGCGTCACCTTCGGGCGCAGCTGCGCCATGAGCTTGTCGCCGATGCCGCTCACCTCCCCCAGCTCGTCGACCGAGGTGAAGCGGCCGTGCTCGGTGCGCCAGTCGATGATCCGTTGCGCGAGCACCGGGCCGACACCGGGCAGGGTGTCGAGGGCCGCGACGTCCGCCGTGTTGAGGCTGACCGGGGCACCCGAGCCACCGGACGAGCCAGAACCTCCACCGCTACTCCCTGTGCCCGGGCCGCCGGGCCCCCCTCCGCCGACCGCGGCAGGCGACTCCCCCGGCCTGGGCACCCGGATCTGCTCGCCGTCGACGACGAGCCGCGCGAGGTTGAGGGCTGCGACGTCCGCACCGTCCCGCGTGCCACCGGCTGCGCTGATCGCATCGGCGACGCGCGCCCCCGGCCGGAGCCGCACGAGGCCCGGCCGCACGACCTGCCCGACGACGTGCACGACCAGCTCGGCGCCGGCGGTCGGGGCGGGTGACCCCGGCGAACCGGAGGCCCCCGGGCCGGCCGTCGCGCCCGTGCCCGTCCCCGCGCCCAGCCCCGGGACCGTCGCCGCCGCAGCCGCCGTCCCGCCGACGAGCTGGACCGATCTCGACGGTCCGGGAGCGACGTCCGGCGCCGACGCCGACCGTTCGGCCCACAGCACGCGCAGGACGAAGACACAGCCGACGGCCACGACGAGGGCCAGCAACGACACGACCGCCGCGCTGCTCACGCCGCGCCGCCCGCTGCGCAGCTCGTCCGGGACCGTGAGCACGCCAGGCCGACGGGCCCGGCGCAGGTCGGCATCGAGGCGAGCCACCTCGTCGTCCTCGGTGGCCCGCTGCGTCAGCCTGCGCACGGCCGACCCGACCGGACCACCCGCAGAACCCGCACCGGGAGCGAGCGGCACCCAGCCACCGGCCCCCTCAGCCGGCCGAGGAGCCGGGTCCGCGTCCTCGCCGCCGACCGACCTGCTCGACCCCGACGCCAGGACCCGGGCCACACGCTCGAGGTCCGGCGGTCTCTGGGCGGGTCGGAACGGCATACCCCGACGCTAGGAGCCGGTCGTCCACCCGCCCGTGCCCGAGCACCCGCTGGGGACAACCCGCTCCCGCCGCAGGGGGGTGTGGACGGCCACGCCCCGAGACGGCCCGCGCGTCGATTCACGCCGCCGCGCCCGGCTGGTCCAGACTGCTCCAATGGCTCGGCACATCATGACCCTCACCTGCGACGACCGGCCCGGCATCGTCGCCGCGGTGTCCGCGGCACTGCTCGCCGTCGACGCGAACATCGTGGAGAACCAGCAGTACTCCGACGAGGACACCGACCTCTTCTTCATGCGCACCGTCTTCGACGCCGAGGCGCACGAGGTCGAGCAGGTCCTGGCCGCGATCCGCGAGAGCCCCGCCATCGCGCACCACCACCTCGCGGCCCGGCCCGACGCCGAGCACTGCCGCACGGTCATCCTCGTCAGCAAGTTCGACCACTGCCTCCTCGACCTGCTCTACCGCTGGAAGTCCGGCGACCTGCCCATCGACATCGTCGGGGTCGTCAGCAACCACGAGGACTGCCGCGGGCTGGTCGAGTACTACGGCCTGCCCTTCACGGTCGTCCCCGTCACGAAGGACACCAAGGCCGACGCCGAGGCCGAGCTGCTCCGTCTCGTCGAGGGGGAGGATGTCGGCCTCGTCGTCCTCGCCCGCTACATGCAGATCCTCAGCGACGACCTGTGCCGCGCCCTCGAGGGCCGGGCCATCAACATCCACCACTCGTTCCTGCCGGGCTTCAAGGGCGCCAAGCCCTACCACCAGGCGCACGACCGTGGTGTCAAGCTCATCGGGGCCTCGGCGCACTACGTCACGGCCGACCTCGACGAGGGGCCGATCATCGAGCAGGACGTCGTCCGCGTCACCCACGCCGAGTCGCCGGAGCGGCTCGTCGCCATCGGGCGCGACGTCGAGCGACGGGTCCTCTCCCGCGCGGTCCGCGACCACGCCGAGTCCCGCGTCTTCCTCTCGGGGCGTCGCACCATCGTCTTCTGAGCCTTCACCACAGCGTGCGTATGCCGTGTGGCGGGGCACGCTGACCGCCCACCGCTGCGCGCGGCGCCGGACCGCGGACGGGGCCCGCCCGGTCGGTAGCGTGTTGCCATGAGTGGGTCCAGGTTCGTCGTCGGGGAGCCGCACTTCGGACGGTTCACGAGGACGCCGGAAGAGAACGATGCCGCCCTCGATGCCGCTCGCACCGAGCTTGCCTCCGCCGTCGAGGCCCCGCCCGACGACGGTGCCGGCGGAGCGGTGCTCGACGCGGCCGTCGACGTCGCCGAGGCACTCACCGTCGCAGGACGGGAGCAGGAGGCCATCGCGCTTGCGCGTCCGGCGGTCGACGTCGCCAGGGACACCGGCCGGAGCGAGACCCTGCGCTGGGCGCTCCTCGTGCTCGCGACCGCCGAGCACTACGCGGACGAGCCCGTCGCTGCCGAGGCGCACTTCCGCGAGGCGCTCGACCACGCCCGCACGTCGGGCGACCGGGTCCTCGAGCACTACACGCTGCACCACGTGGGCCGGTTCCTCGTCGACGCAGGGCGCACCGACGAGGCTGTCGCGTGCTTCGAGGCGTGCCTCGCGATCCGCGAGGAGCTCGACGAGCCTCGGGCCGAGACGACGCGAGCGGCCCTCGCCGCCCTCACGGGCGTGGCCGAGGACTCCTGAGCCGTCTCCGAAGTCGCTGGCTGCCCCGGAAACGGTCTGCGGCGCGGCTCGGCCCGCCGTGGTGGGGGCACCACAGCGGGACGAGCCTGCGCGCTCAGAGACCGAAGGCGTACAGCTTGTTGTTCGGCGTGCCGAAGCCGAAGTTGCTGTAGCCGGAGCCCCAGTAGACGGTGCCGTTCGAGATGGCCGCACCGGAGAGGCACGAGCCGCCGCTCGCGAAGCTCCAGAGGACCGCGCCGGTTGCCGCGTTGAGGGCGTACATGTGCCCCAGAGCGTCGAGGGAGCACCCGAACACGACGCCGTTCGCCGTCGTGGCCGGGCCGGAGGTCCCGCCACCGTACGTCGGACGGGTCTGCCAGATGATCCTGCCGGTCGTCGCGTCGAGGGCCGACCAGATGCCGTCAGTCGAGCCCAGGTAGGGCACGAGGTTGCTGTTGGCGTTGGCGGTGTAGACGCGCTTGCCGTCGACCGCCGAGCCCCACTGGAGCCCGCCCGCCGTGCCGCCGGGACCGGTCTCGGTCTTCCACACGACGCCGCCCGTGCTCGGGTCGAGCGCCCAGTAGGTGCCGCTCTTCTGGCCGGCGCCGAGGAGGTCACGCGTCTTGCCCTCGACCTTGACCGAGTAGAGCGCCGGGGCCTGCCCGAAGTCGAAGTCCGGGCCCGCGGGCGATGGGCAGCTCGGCAGCCCGAAGATGCAGGCCACCGTCCACGTGTCGAACGGCATGGCCCTGGTGGCCCACTTCACCGCACCGGTACGCAGGTCGAGCGAGACGATCGCATCGAAGTAGTCGTCAGCCGGGAGGCACGCCTGCTGACCGATCGGGTCGCCCGGGTGGTCCGTGATGCACTGCAGGACGTCGGCAGGCGCGTCGTAGTTGTTGCCCGTCGCGACGTACAGCGACCCGCGCTTGGTGTCGACCGCAGGCGAGCTGCCCCAGACCGCGTTGCCGGGGTAGTTCGTGCCCGGGGTCATGTAGGTCTTCCACAGGACCGCCCCGGACGCGAGGTCCAGCGCCACGACACTGCCGCGGAACGTGCAGCACGGGAGGCCGAACGCCGCTCGAGCCTCCTCCTGCGAGGACGTGCCGACGTAGACGACGCCGTCGAAGATCGTCGCCGACTGCGTGATGACGGCAGCCGGATGTGTCTCGATCTGGGTACGCCACAGAAGGTTTCCGGTGGCCTTGTCGACCGCGACGACCCAGCCGCCACCACCGAAGAACGGTCCCTGGTCACCGATCACGAGCGCGGTGTCGCTGAAGGCGGGCGTCGCGCGCGCCAGGTCTCCCGGGACCCCGGTCAGGTCGGAGACCTTCTTCTGCCACACGATGGCGCCCGTCGTCCGGTTGACGGCGTAGAGGTTGCCCATCCAGTCAGGGACGTACACCTGCTGGCCGTCGACAGCCGGCGTGGCCGAGACGTCGCCGCCCGTCGTGACCTCCCACTTCTTGGTGAGCCCGGCCACCGTCGCCGGTGAGATCTTCGTCTCGCTCGCGGCGTACCGCGTGTTCTGCCGGTCCCCGCCGGCCGAGTTCCATCCGTTTCCCCCTGGAGCGGCTGCTGCCTGTCCCCCGACCAACAGGGTCCCTGCGATCCCTGCTGCCACCCACAGCCGTGCATGACGCATCATCCTGGTCATCTCAGCTCCTAGCCCGACGACCCTCGGGGTCGTCACGGTGACCCCGAGTGGACGCCTCCGAACGTAGCGCCGTCGGGTCGGCGCGGTACGCGGTTCGCGGCAGACTGCCCGGAGACACGTGGGACGCAGAGGTCGAAATGGGGCAAGCCGTTCAGGGGAGGTGGCGCTGACGCCACCAGCCGATGACGTTGTTCTTGTGTCGAGCGAGGACGAGCAGCCCGATCGCCATGAGCCACAAGCCGGTCCACACATCGCCGGGTGCGTGACCCGTCCAGATGAGGACCGCGATGACGAGCATCGCGAGCGCGCCGAAGATCGAGCCGGCCGCGACCCACCGGGTGAGGGCGACGGCGACGCCGAAGACCACGACGACGACCAGGGCCACCCACGGGTGCACCCCGAGGATGGCGCCGAGCGTCGTAGCCACCCCCTTGCCGCCGCGCCCCTTGAGGAAGGGCGACCAGATGTGACCGAGCACCGCGGCAATGCCGACGGCGTATGCCGCGTGCGCCCCGAAGAGGTGACCAGCGACGACCGTGGGGACGAGTCCCTTGAGGACGTCGAGGACGCCGACGACGACGCCCCACTTGCGTCCGAGCACGCGGCCGGCGTTCGTCGCGCCGGGGTTGCCCGACCCGGAGGAGGCGAGGTCCTTGCCGAGGAGGCGGGCGATCATGGTGGCCGGGTTGAGCGAGCCGACGAGGAAGGCGGCGACCACCCCTCCTGCCCAGGCGAGCAGCGTGCCGGCGATCACGACCCGGAGACCTCGCCGGGCGCCGTGGTCTCGGGCAACGGCTCGCAGGGGTGCGGTGACACCGCGATGGCGACGGTGCCGGGCCCGACGTGGGCACCGACGACGGCCCCGAGCTCGACGACGAAGACCCACGGGGAGCCAGGGACGAGGGACCGCAGCTCGGCCGCGATCTGCTCCGCCCGCGCCGGCGCGTCGAGGTGGTGCACGGCGATGTCGACGACATGACCGCCCTTCTCGACCTGCTCGACGACCATCGCCTCGATGCGGGCCACGGCGCGCGCCGACGTGCGCACCTTCTCGACCGGCACGATGCGACCGCCTCGGACGGCGAGGATGGGCTTGATGGCGAGCGCCGACCCGAGCAGCGCCGAGGCCGCCCCGATGCGGCCGCCCCGCCGCAGGTGCTCGAGGGTGTCGACGTAGAAGAGGACGCCGGAGGGGCCGAGCCGCGAGTGCACGGCGTCGAGCACCGCCTGCACGTCGGCGCCGCCGGCGGCCGACTCGGCGGCGGTGACGACGGCGAACCCCATGGCCATCCCGATGGTCTCGCTGTCGACGACCTCCACCGGGACCGGGGCCTCGGCCGCCGCCAGGCGGGCCGCCTCGACGGTGCCGGACATCTGCGCCGACAGGTGGATCGACACGATCGCCGTGGCGCCCTCGTCGGCCAGGCGCTGGTAGGTCTCGGCGAAGACCTGAGGGGTGGGGCGCGAGGTGGTCACGATCGTGTACTCGCGCAGGGCGGCCGCGACCTGCTCGGCCGAGATGTCCTGGCCCTCGACGTGGTCCCGGCCCCCGACGACGACGTGGAGCGGGACGACCTCGATCCCGTGCCGCTCGACGACCTCTCCCGGGAGGTAGGCCGTCGAGTCGGTGACGATCCTCGTGGTCACGTCCGTCTCCTTCCGTCGTCGGTCAGCAGCCGGTCACATCGGGACGACGTTGACGAGCTTCGGCGCCCTCACGATGACGGTGCGGATGCCGCCCTCGGTCGCCGCCCTCACCTTGTCACGACCGAGCACCAGCTCGCGGAGGTCGTCCTCGGAGATGTCGGGGCTGACGTCGACGCGGTCGCGCACCTTGCCCTTGATCTGGATGACGCAGGTGACCTGCTCCTCCACGATCTTCGCGGGGTCGCTGAGGGGGAAGGCGGCGTAGGCCACCCCTCCCTCGTGACCGAGCCGCTGCCACATCTCCTCCGCGATGTGCGGCGCGACGGGGGCGAGCATGAGCACCATCGCCTCGACGACCTCGCGCGGGGGTGCGTCGAGCTTCGTCACGGCGTTGTTGAGCTCGATGAGCTTGGCGATCGCCGTGTTGAAGCGCAGGGCCTCGAAGTCGTCCCGGACGCCGGCGATCGTCTGGTGCAGCTGCGTCGTCAGCGTCTGCTCGAGCGGCGCGTCGACGACCCGCACCTGACCGGTCGACTCGTCGATCACGTTGCGCCACAGCCGCTGCAGGAAGCGCTGGCTGCCGACGACCGCACGGATCTCCCACGGCTTGGAGAGCTCGAGCGGGCCCATCGACATCTCGTAGACGCGGAAGGTGTCGGCGCCGTACGCGTCGTACATCTCGTCGGGACTCACGGAGTTCTTCAGCGACTTGCCGATCTTGCCGTACTCCCGGTTGACGGGTTGCCCCTGCCACGTGAAGGTCGGCTCGGCGCCGTGGCTGCCCGGGTGCTCCTCGACCTCCGACGCCGTGACGTACTGACCGCGGCTGTCGGTGAAGGCGTAGGCCTGGATGTAGCCCTGCGAGAAGTACTTCCGGAACGGCTCCTCGCTGCGCACGTGGCCGAGGTCGAAGAGTGCCTTGTGCCAGAAGCGGGCGTAGAGCAGGTGCAGCACCGCGTGCTCGACGCCGCCGACGTAGAGGTCGACGCCGCCCGGGTCGCGCGTGCCCGCCGGGGCGCCCGCGACCGGCGTGTCGTGGCGGCCCAGCCAGTACGCCTCGTTGGCCGGGTCGACGAACGCGTCGTGGTTGGCCGGGTCGAGGTAGCGCAGGTAGTACCAGCACGAGCCCGCCCAGTTGGGCATGGTGTTCGTCTCGCGGCGGAACTTCCGCAGGCCGCGGCCGTCGCCGAGGTCCTGCTCCACCTCGACCCACTCGGGCACGCGGGACAGCGGCGGCTCGGGGCTGCTCTGGGAGTCGTCCGGGTCGAACGTCTTGGGGCTGTAGTCCGGCACGTCCGGGAGGGTCAGGGGCAGCTCGTCGTCCGGGACGGCATACGCCACCCCGTCCTCGTCGAACATGATGGGGAACGGCTCGCCCCAGTAGCGCTGCCGGCTGAAGAGCCAGTCGCGGATGCGGTAGCTGATGGTGCCCTCGCCGAGCCCCTCGGCCTCGAGGAGCTCGATGATGCGCGCCTTGGCCTCGGCGACGTGCAGGCCGTCGAGCGAGACGCGGTCGTTGGCGGAGTTGATGGCGACCCCGTCGCCGAGGAACGGCTCGTCGTCCGGGTGGCCCTCCGTGGGCTGGACCGTGCGGATGATCGGGATGTCGAACTTCTCGGCGAACTCCCAGTCGCGGGTGTCCTGGCCGGGCACGGCCATGATGGCACCCGTGCCGTAGCCCATCAGGACGTAGTCGGCGATGAAGACCGGGATGCGTTCTCCCGTCAACGGATTCGTGGCCCACGAGCCGGTGAACACACCGGTCTTGTCCTTGCCCTCCGTCTGTCGCTCGACCTCACCCTTGCGCGACGCCGCGAGCTGGTATGCCGTCACGGCCTCCTTGGGGGTCGCGGTCGCGTCGGCGTCCGCCCCCTTCCAGACGTCCTTGGTGCCCTCGGGCCACGCACCGGCCGGGACGAGCGCGTCGACGAGCGGGTGCTCGGGCGCGATGACCATGAAGGTCGCGCCGAAGATCGTGTCGGGGCGCGTCGTGAAGACGTCGAGGCCGTCGTCCTCACCGGTGCCGGTGACGACGGGGAAGGTGACGCGGGCGCCCTTGGACCGACCGATCCAGTTGCGCTGCATGAGCTTGACCTTCTCGGGCCAGTCGACGCCGTCGAGGTCGTCGGCCAGGCGGTCCGCGTAGGCCGTGATCCGCATCTTCCACTGGCTGAGGTTGCGACGGAAGACGGGGTAGTTGCCCCGCTCGGAGCGACCCTCGTTGGTGACCTCCTCGTTGGAGAGCACCGTGCCGAGTCCGGGGCACCAGTTGACGGGCGCCTCGGAGGTGTAGGCGAGGCGGTGGCCCTCGAGGACCCTCGCGCGCTCGGTCGCGGACAGGTCGCCCCAGCCGCGGCCCTCGGCGTCGACGACGGCGCGACGGCCGGACTCGAACTCCTCGACGAGCTCGCTGATGGGGCGGGCCTTCCCGCGGCCGCCGTCCTCGCGCACGGCGTCGACGTCGTACCACGCGTCCCAGATCTGCAGGAAGATCCACTGCGTCCAGCGGTAGTACTCGTCGTCGATCGTCGCGAAGGTGCGGCGGTTGTCGAAGCCCAGCCCGAGTCGGCGCAGCTGGCGCTTCATGTTCGTCATGTTCTCCTCGGTGGTCTTCCGAGGGTGCTGCCCGGTCTGAACGGCGTACTGCTCCGCGGGCAGGCCGAACGCGTCGTAGCCGAGGGCGTGCAGGACGTTCTTGCCGAGCATCCGGTGGAAGCGGCTGTAGACGTCGGTCGCGATGTAGCCGAGGGGGTGCCCGACGTGCAGGCCCACGCCCGAGGGGTAGGGGAACATGTCGAGGACGATGAGCTTCTCGCCGCGCGCCGCGACCTTCTCGGGCTCGGCCCAGGGCCCGGCGGGGTTGGGCGCGTTGAACGTGCCCTCCTCCTCCCAGCGGTCCTGCCAGGAGGTCTCGATCTGCTGCGCCATCGCCGCGGTGTAGCGGAACGGGGTGTCGTTGCTCTGCTCGCTCATGTCTTCTCTTTCGTCGCTGCTCGGGTCTGGGCAAGAGAAAACCCCTCGCACAGGAGGGGAGCCGCGTTGATGTCGGGAGTCCCGACCTTCGTCAACGCGGCTGCGGAAGGAGCAGCAGGCCAGCCATGCGCCCAAGGTTAGCGCAGCCCCCGAGGCCCACCCCCTCGAGTGGCCCCGCCGCCCCACCCGCCACATCCGACCCACCCATGCGCCGTCGAGTGGCCGCGTCGTCACAGGCCCGGGACGTCAGGCGCGGGCGGAGCGCAGCATCTGTCGCTGGATCGCGACGTCGATCGCGTGCCTGGAGAAGAATCGTGCCTCGACGTCCGCCGGCCGCAGCGCCTCGTGCGGCACGTGCAGAGCGTCGGCGAACCGCTGCAACGTATCTCGGCGCGAGAGCGAGCCGTTCAGATCCGCGTTCCAGATCTCTTGCACGTCCCACCCATCTGCCTCCAACCCTCCTCGTCGGTGCCCGTCCGCGGTCCGCTGGTCCTCGTCGGAGTGGTAGAGCTCGCCTTGGTACTCACCGACGACCTTGACCACCGTCCCGTCGACGGCCGGCACCCGCCACACGAGGTCACCGACCCCGAGCAGCACCGTGCGATCCCATGAGGCATAGATGGGCTCGTTCAACCGCGGCTCCGGAAGACCGCCTCGCGTCAGGACGAGCCGGGCCAGCGACTCGCGCGGCGAGGCGGAACCGACTCGGATCTCCTCGTAGGCCTCGAGCAAGGTGCGCTTGCCACGGGGACGGTTGCGGCGAAGACAGGACTGCATGAGCGGAGTCCGGGAGTCAAGCCGCGTGGCGCAGGCGTCCCCGAGCACCACAAGCTCGTCGAGGCCGACCGGCTTGCCCCGGCCGACCATCTCACCGAGATCGACCCAGGTGTCGGCGAGACCGACCACCGGGACACCCTCCACGTCGATGACGTGCCGAGCGTGAAGGGCGCGATGCCCGGCGATCCCGGGGAGTCTCACTCGGTTGTTGGCGATCGGGCGCATGACGTGAAGCCGCGCGTCCTCCTCCATCGCATACGACATCGGAAGGCCGAGGAGCCGAGCGGCGGTCACGTGGGAGAAGGCGCTGTCGGCGGGAAGGGCCGAGAGGGTGGCGCGACACTCCGCGATGAGAGCCTCGCGCGCGGCCACGGCTGCCTCGTCCACGACTGAGCCCGCGCCTCGCACCTGTCCAACCACGATCACACCCTGCGCGCACCGGCCTCGCGGGCGGACAGGGTTGCCATGGCCTGTGGACCAACCCCGGAGGGCGGCCAGGGGGTGTGGACATCGTGTGACGACGGGGCCACTCGACGGCATACCTCGTCTTTTCGCTGGGACGGCGGGGCCACTCGACGGGGTAGGTGGGGCGGCGGTGGGTCGGGAGGGGCGGGTGGGACGGCCGGGCCACTCGAGGAATGGGGAGGGTGCTGTCAGCGGAAGAGGGCGACGACGATGAGGGTCTGGGCCACGTGGTAGGTCACGATGACCGTGAGCGGAGCCCAGCGGCGCTCGTGGACGAAGCGGTCGTGCCCCAGCACGGTGTCGGAGGCCGCGAAGACCGCGCACCCGAGCAGCAGCAGCCAGTCGCCCTTCCAGGCGGCGGTGAGCACGAGGGCGAACAGCACCAGCTGGTAGACGAACACCGGCCCCTTCTGCGGCCCCGAGTGACGCACGATGTCCCGCCCGACCCTCGCGTACAGCAGCACCAGGGCGGGGACGGCGACGAGCAGCGGCCACGGGAAGCCGTCGACCCCCGCGGTCTCGAGGATCGCCCAGACGTAGGCGACGTGGCCGACGAGGAAGGCGCCGAGCCCGACGAGGAAGCGCGTCTCGGTGGCGTGCAGCAGCGCGACGTCGCCGACGAGGCAGAAGGCGAGCGCCACGAGGACGGGCAGCAGGGGTGGTGAGCCCGGCACCCGGCCCTCCCAGTACAGCGACCAGGCGAGCCCCATGAGGAGCAGCACGACGAGGGGCTTGGTGATCCGTTCGACGACGCGGTCGCCGCGCAGGACGGAGCCCCAGTTGATGAGCGCCGTCACCCCGAGCGCCACGCTGATAACCCACAGATGGGTGGTCACGAGCCCAGATTCCCAGCCGCGGCTCAGGTTGGCCGTGCAGACACGCGGCAGGCGCCCACCCACCTGTCGAGACGAATCGGCGTACGCCCAGTTCTCTGCCAGACTCGTCCAATGCCCATGCGCAAGTTCAAGCACACCGTCACCGCCGATGACACGGCCGCGCAGGTCGGCAGCGGTGACCTCGAGGTCCTCGCGACACCGCGTCTGATCACGTGGTGCGAGAGCGCCGCCTTCCAGGTCTGCAAGCCGAACATCGACACCGACCACACGACGGTCGGCACGATGGTCAAGCTCGAGCACGTCAAGGGCAGCGCGGTCGGCTCCGAGATCACGGTCCTGTGCGCCGAGCCGATCAACGACGGACGTCGCCTCGTGTGCCACGTGACCGTCAAGGACTCCGACGGCGAGGAGATCGCCAAGGGTGAGTTCCACCGGGCGGTCGTCGACCCGGACCGCTTCATGAGCAAGTGCCAGCGGGTGCTCTGACCCGCAGCCACCTCCCAGCCGCGGTTGCGACCATGGCCGCGTGACGCTCGGACTTCTCGGTGCGCTGCTCGCGGCGCTCGCCTACGGCGCAGCGACCGTGCTCCAGGCCGTGGGCGTACGCCGTGTCGCGGCACTGCCGCCCGGCACCGCGCTGCGCGACCGGGCGCGGACGGGATGGCCGTATGCCGTGGGGCTCGCCCTCGACGCGCTCGGTTTCCTCGCGTCCGTGGCTGCGTTGCGCACGCTGCCGCTCTTCCTCGTCGAGTCAGCGGTGGCCTCGTCGGTCGCTGTCACCGCGGTCCTGTCGGTCGTCCTGCTCGGGGTCCGGCTCGGGACGGCCGAGGTCGTCGCCCCCATGGTCGTCGTCGCCGGACTGACCGGCATCGCCCTGACCGCAGCGGCCGGACCGGCGGTGCGGCCAGGGCCGGGAGCGACCTGGTGGCTGCTCGCCGCAGCGGCGGCCGTCGCGCTGCTGCTGGTGGTCGGGACGATCGACCATGACCGTCGCCGCGGCGCCGTCGTGCTCAGTGTCGCCGCCGGCCTGGGCTTCGGAGGGGTCGGGGTGGCCGCCCGACTGCTCGAGATCCCGTCACCGTTCTGGCAGCTCGCGACGGACGGCGTCGCGTGGGCCCTCGTCGCGCACGCCGTCCTGGCCACCGTCGCCTACGGCCTGGCCCTGGCCCGAGGCCGGGTGACGACGGTCGCGGCCCTGACCTTCGCCACCGAGACGGTCGTCCCCGCCCTGGTGGGGGCGCTCCTGCTCGGCGACCAGGTCGTGCCCGGGCGTGGTCCGCTGGCGGCAGCGGCCTTCGTCGCCACGCTCGGCGGCTGCATCACGCTGGCGGGTTGTGCCGAACCCACGCACGCCGACCTCGCTCCCCGGGCCGGCGGGCAGGCCCCGAGCGATGGCGCGCCGACCGCACCGGCGCCGCAGCCCGTGTCACCGCGTCCCTGACCCGGGGCCCTGCCGCGGCCGGCCGTCACCGTCGCCTCAGGCGCTCCATCTCGTCCTCGATCTGATCCTCGGTCGGCTCATCGACCGCGTAGGCATCCACGGCGTTGGCCACGACGCCGATGCCCCAGCCGGCGATGGGGAAGACGGGCCAGAAGAAGCCCGCTCCCGTCATGGCCCAGATCAGGACGAGCATCCCGTTGACGAGCACGTAGATGAGCAGGTGGACGCGGAAGTCGGCCTTCTTCTTGAGCCTGCCGAGTGCTCTGCCGCGCAGATCCACCTCGATGACGGCGCGGTCGACCGTCGGGTCGGGCACGTCGTGGTGGGGTTCGACCGGAAGCTGGTTCGCGGTCATGGTGGTCACCGCTCCTTCGCGGGCCGCCGCGCAGGAGCTCTGCGCGGCTCCTGACTCCAGCCTAGGCCGACCGCAGGCGGCCGACCGGGAAGCGTGCCGGACGTCACGACAGCACCCGTGGCAGCCGCGGTCCGCGGGCGGTCACAGCACGTAGGCGTCGCCGTCGCGGTGGAAGCCGAGGCTCTCGTAGTAGGGCTCCACCATGCCGGGCGGCGTCAGCACCCGTCGGAACCCACGCCGGCGGAACGGCCCCTCCGGACCGAAGACGAACTCGCCCGGCATCACGTCGCGGTGGCGCGGGGTCACCCAGTCGAGCAGCAGCTGGGCGGTGTCCTTGCCCGCGTCGCGCATGAGGACGACGCCGACGGCCTCGTCGCCCCGGAGCACGAGGTAGGACGGGTCGCCGGCGAACGGGTCGTGGACGAACTGCGGGTTGTAGCGGCGGATGTCGCCCTCGTGGACGCGCAGCACGTGCCGGAGGTACGTGTCGTCGGCGGCGACCTCGAGCACCTCGTAGACGCGCGCGTCGTGCTTCTCACGGGACATCTGCGCGAGGTAGTAGACGTTGATGCCGGCGAGCACGACGTTGAGCCCGACCATCGGCCAGACGTGGTTGAGCGAGTTGTAGACGATGAGGACGACGCAGCCGACGAGGTTGATGATCCGGAGCCGCCGCAGCTGCGTCTGCAGCAGCGACCACACGAGGATCGCCGATCCGATCCAGCCGACGGCCTCGAGCCACCAGGTACCCATGGCCGCGACCCTAGCGCCCACGGCCTCCCGGCTCGCGGCGATGCCGCCTCGAACCGGGAGTGGGGGCGACATCGACTCCCGAAACGCCCCATGTCCGGGCGAGCCGTGCGTCGCGTCTCAGCCCGCGGGAGGGTCGTCCGCGACGGAGGTCCTCGCCGGCTCGTGCCCGACGACCTTGAGGCCCACGACGGCAGCGACGATCCCCGTGAGCAGGACGACCTTGACGACGGACAACGCCTCGCCGCCGGTCGTCATGGCCCACGTCACGGTCAGCGCGGCCCCGAGACCGGTCCACACGGCATACGCCGTCCCGATGGGGATGGTGCGCACGGCGTGGGCGAGCCCGACCATGCTGAGTGCGCCGGCGACGAGGAAGACCGCGGCGGGGACGGGGCGCGACAGCCCCTCGGACGCGGCGAGGGCCGAGGCCCACACCGCTTCGAGCACGGCGCTCGCGAGCAGGACGACCCACGGCATCACGCCACCGCCTTGAGCCCGGCGACGCAGGTCACGAGCACGAGCAGCAGGGCGGCGCGGGCGGCGCCGAGGCGCTCCTGCCCACGGGCGACCGCGAGCAGGACGGTCCCGACGGCGCCGATCCCGACCCACACGGCATACGCCGTGCCGGTGGGGAGGGCGGTCATCGCCCACGCGAGGCCGACCATGCTCAGCACGAGCGAGACGCCGAAGAGGAGGGTCGGTCGCGGACGGCGGAAACCGTCGGACGCGGCGAGCGCGGTGGCCCAGACGGCCTCAAGCGCGCCGGAGAGGATGAGGACGAGCCAGTGCACGGCGTTCCGATCTGGCCGTCTTGTCGCAGTGCGGGTACGGCTCCCTCGTCCGCGAGCGCGGCTCGCGCGCTCAGCGACGATTCTACCGAAGCGGCGCGTCCCGGTCGAAACGGCGTATCAGGAGCACGCCCCCGGCGTACTGTCGAGTGCAGGCGCGCTCCCGCGAACAGAGGATCGCCATGAGCCGTGACTATCTCGACTTCGACGTCGCAGTCACCCGTGAGGGCCAGGGGTATGCCGCTCACGTCCTCGCCTCGCCCGCGGGCGAGGCGTCGGCTCCCTTTACGCTCCCCTTCGCGGCGACGGACCTCGCCCAGTTCATGATCGCCGTGGGACCGCCGCGCGTGTCCTCGAGGCGGCTCGTGCCGGCCGAGGCGCGGGTCGTCGACGTCAAGGAGTACGGCCGCCGGCTCGGCGACGCGCTGCTGTCGGGCGACGTCGGACGGGCCTTCCGCGAGAGCCTCACCACGGCCACCGGCCAGGGCAAGGACCTGCGGCTGCGGCTGCGGCTCGACGCCGTGCCCGACCTCGACCCGGTTCCGTGGGAGTACCTCTACGACTCGAGGCTCGGCCGCTTCCTCACGCTCTCGCAGGAGACCCCGATCGTGCGGCTGCTCGACTCGCTCGAGCGGCCCCCGGTCGTCCACGTCGACGCGCCGCTGCGCGTCCTCGTCATGATCTCGAGCCCGAGCGACATGCCAGAGCTCGCCGTCGACCGCGAGCGGCAGCTGCTCACGGCGACGACCGGCGACCTCGTCGCGAGCGGCCGGCTCACGGTCACGGTCCTCGAGGACGCGACCCTCACGGCGCTGCAACGGGCCCTGCTCGACGACTTCCACGTCTTCCACTTCATCGGCCACGGCGGCTTCGACCAGCAGGCGCAGGAGGGGGTCCTCGTCCTCGAGCGCGACGACGGCACGGCGCACCGGGTCTCGGGCGAGCGGCTCGGGACACTGCTGCACGACGCCCGAACGATGCAGCTCGCCGTGCTCAACGCGTGCGAGGGTGCGCGGACGTCAGGGCGCGACGCCTTCTCGGGGGTCGGGCAGGCCCTCGTGCGCCAGGGGCTGCCCGCGGTCGTCGCCATGCAGACGGAGATCTCCGACCGGGCGGCGCTCGTCTTCAGCCACGAGTTCTACTACTTCCTGACCCGCGGGCTCGGCATCGACGCCGCAATCTGCGAGGTGCGCAAGGCGATGGCCGTCTCCGACGAGGCCTCGGAGTGGGGCACCGCGGTGCTGCTGCGGTCGGGCGCCGACCAGCCGTTCTCGTTCACCGCGAGCTCGACCGCCGAGGCCGAGCGGCCCGAGAGCCGGCTCGAGTCCCTCTACGACGCCGCGAAGGGCGCCCTGCTGGCCCGGGCGCCGGCGACGGCGCTGCCGATGCTCGAGCAGATCGCGGCCGAGCACCCCGACTACCAGGACGTCACCCAGCTCCTCGAACGCGTGCGGCCGGAGGCGGCGCCCAGCGACGACGGCCCGACGCCGAGGTCACGGCCCGAGCTGACGCTCACCCAGCCGCTCACCCAGCCGCTCCCCCAGCCCGAGGCCCAGCCGGAGGCCCGGCTGGAGACCCGACAGGAAGCACACCCCGAGCCCGAGCCGGACACCCGGCGCGACCGCACTCCCCCGCCCCCGCCGCCCGACCCGCACCCGCGCCGCAAGGGCAACGGCTTCGTGCGCAGCCTCATCGGGCTCGTCGTCCTCTTCGGGCTCTTCTGGCTCGGCATGACCCAGGTGCCGAAGTGGTTCAAGGGGGCCACGGCGGACGTCGCGAGCGCCTGCGGGCCGGCGCCCGCGGCCGCGAGCAGCGCGGCGACGACGTTCGTCGCAGGCTGCGCCACGACGACTCCGGCCATCGACGGGGACTTCGCCGACTGGGACGGCGTGCCCTCGCACTCGATCCCCCACGTCATCGCCCAGCAGGGTACGCCGCAGCGCGAGTTCGGGGGCGACTGGCAGGTCGTCTGGGACAGCAGTGCGCTCTACCTGCGGGTGCACGTCGTCGACCCGGACGTGCGCAGCGTCAACCTCGCCACCCCCGCAGCCTGGTTCAACGGGGACGGCTTCTCCTTCGAGTTCGGCCCGGACGCGCGGAGCCTCGCCCCGGCGGCCACGACCCGGCGCGGGCAGGACGTCCACGTCATGGTGGGGCTGTCGCGCGACGCCCCCACCTCCGGCGTCGCCTCGATCAACCCGGCCGGGCGCGGCACCTTCACCACGGGCACGCGCCACCCGGAGATCACCGTCGGACGCGCCGACAACCTGACCGGTTACGACCTCGAGGCCCGGGTGCCGTGGTCGTCCCTGCAGCTGAAGAAGGCACCCGCCCGCGGCACGGTCTTCTCGATGAACGTCAACCTCAGCGATGCGACGAGCTCCCCGGCCGCGTGGAGACTGCGCACCATGAAGAGCACGAACGCCGCCCGCACCGCGGAGACGCAGGGCTTCCCGCACGGCTGGCAGACCATCACCCTCGCCGACGAGGCCTCCTGACATGGCCGGACGCCTCGTCGCCCTCCTCGTCGGGATCGACGCCTACCCGACGCCGATCCCGCCGCTGTCGGGCTGCGTCAACGACGTCACGGAGTTCGCCGAGGTCCTCCGTGGCCGCGTCGGCGAGGACGCGCTCGACCTCGTCGTGCTCACCGATGCCCAGGCCACGCGGACCGCCGTGACGAGCCACCTCACCGAGCACCTCGGCCGGGCCGGCGCCCAGGACGTCGCGCTCTTCTACTACAGCGGGCACGGCTCGCAGCAGAGCACGCCCGAGGAGCTCTGGTCGGTCGAGCCGGACCACCGCAACGAGACCCTCGTGTGCGTCGACAGCCGATCCCCCGGCAGCTGGGACCTCGCCGACAAGGAGCTGGCGGGCCTGCTCGACACGATCTCGGCGTCGGGTTGCCACACACTCGTCGTGCTCGACTGCTGCCACTCGGGTGACGGCACGCGTGACGCCGACGAGGTGGTGCGGCTCGCGCCTCCGGACCTGCGCCCCCGACCCGCGTCGACGTTCGTCGGGCTGGAGGGCACGACGACCGGCACCACCCGCAGCGCACGCTGGACCCCGGCAGGGCGACACGTCCTGCTCGCCGCGTGCCGGTCGTCGGAGAAGGCGAAGGAGGTCACCGTCCTGGGCCGCCAGCGCGGCGCCCTGTCGGCGGCGCTCGAGGCCGCTCTGGCCGGCAGCGACGGACGGCCCACCTACCGGGACGTGCTGCGGATGGTGACGGCCGACGTGACGAGCCGGGTCGCCGACCAGCACCCGCAGGTCGAGACCGCGGATGCGACCGAGCTCGACCGGCCGTTCCTCGGGGGCGCGATCCCGGCCACCCCGCGCCCCCTCACCCTGAGCCGGCTGCCGGACGGCTGGTCCATCGACTCGGGCGCCGTGCACGGCGTGCCCGAGCCCATCGGTGACGACACGACCGAGCTGGCCGTCTACCCCTTGACGGGCGAGACGTCGGGGTCCCCGCTCGCGACGGCGCTCGTCACGAAGGTCCTGCCCGACCGCAGCCTGGTCCGCCTGACCCCCCCGCTCGACGAGGCGTACGTCTACCGCGCCGTCGTCACGTCCATCCCGCTCAAGCCGCTGCTCGTGGGCGTCGTCGGCGACGCCACCGGCACGGCCGCCCTGCGCACGGCCGCCGACAACGCCGACGAGACGCTCGTCGACCTCGTCGAGGGTGACGAACCGGCCGACGCGGACCTCCTCGTCGAGGCCACCCCGGACGGCTTCGTCATCACCCGCCCGGGAGTCACGCGCCCTCTCGTGCCCGTCGTCGCGGGCGAGGGGCGCGAGGAGCGCACCATCCTCGCCCTCGAGCGCGTGGCGCGCTGGCTGCGCCTGTCCGCCCTGACCAACCCCGCCACCCGCCTGCCCGACGGTGCCGTCCGGGTCGAGGTCGACGCGGGCGCGGGCCCCGTGGGCGCCGGTGGCACCCTCCCGATCGCGTATGCCGGCACGGACCCTCCGCGGTTCACCGTCCGTCTCGAGAACGCCTCGTCCACCCCCCTCTGGGCCGCCCTGCTCGACCTCACCGAGACCTACGGCATCTTCACCGACGCGTTCCCTGCGGGTTCGGTCGCGCTGGGACCCGGCGAGGCGACGAGCGTCGACCTCGTCGGCCAGGTCGACGACGCGCTGTGGGAGGCCGGGACCGTGTCGTTGCGCGACCAGCTCATGGTCGTCACGAGCACCCTCGAGTTCGACCCGCGCTCGCTCGAGCAGGAGGAGCTCGACGTGAGCGCTGCCCCTTCGGTCGGGACGACGAGGAGCGCCGACCCACCGGCCCTGCGATCCAACCTCGAACGGGTGCTCGGGGGCACCCGGACCCGGCGTCTCGGCCCGAGCGTCGCGGCTGCCGCGGTGGCCGACTGGCGCACCGACTCCGTCTTCGTCGTCACGTCCCGGCCGCGAGCCTGAGCAGCGACGGAGTCCACACCCGTCGGCAGACGCGAAGAAGGACCAGACACCACGGTGTCCGGTCCTTCTTCGTCGGGTGGAGCTGAGGGGACTCGAACCCCTGACCCCCTGCATGCCATGCAGGTGCGCTACCAGCTGCGCCACAGCCCCGTGCGGGTGTCACCTCGTCGAAGCGACTGCGTAACCATAGCGGGTCTCCGGCCGAGAGCCAAAATCGGGGGCGGCCTTTCGGGTCAGACGTTCCAGGGCCCGAGGTTCCAGCCGCTGATGCGCCACCGGGTCACCTCGGAGAAGCTCTTGCCGGCCTCGACGAGCTCGATCCAGTGGCAGTTGTCGAGCCCACGGAACACGGCGTCCGACACGTCCTGGTCGAGCCCCACGAGGGCGCTCGTCGCGACCCGCGCGGAGACCCCGTGCGCGACGACGACGGCCGTCTGGCCGGGCTCCAGCTCGCCCGCGACGTCGCGCAGGGCGGCGCCGGCGCGCTCGGCCACCTGCGCCCGGGTCTCCCCGGTGACCCCGCGCGGCGTGTCCTCGCCGCGGTCGAGGGCCGCGATGACCTCCGGGTAGCGCTCGCGCACCTCGTCGGCGTGCAGGCCCTGCCACTCCCCCACGTGCACCTCACGCAGCCGCGGGTCGAGGCGCACCCCGATGCCGGTGAGGCCCGAGATGGCGTCGGCCGTCGAGGCCGCGCGCCGGAGGTCGCTCGAGACGATGAGCGCCGGAGCGTAGGCGGCGAGGTGCGGGGCCGCGGCCTCGACCTGCTCGTGGCCACGGTCGGACAGCTCGGTGTCCTTGTGTCCCTGCCAGACCCGGGCGGCGTTGTCGACGGTCTCGGCGTGCCGGACGATGACGATGCGGCGCGGCCCGACGGGCGCCACGGACCCCGCGGCGGTCACGCCTCGTCGACCTCGACGGCCTCGTCGCCGGCGTCCGCGGCGTCGGCACCCGGGCGGGCCGGGGCCTGCACGGCCTCGAGGTCGATCTCGGGGCAGTCCTTCCAGAGGCGCTCGAGCGCGTAGTACTCGCGCTCCTCCTCGTGCTGGACGTGGACGATGATGTCGCCGAAGTCGATGAGGACCCAGCGACCCTCGCGCTCACCCTCGCGCCGGATGGGCTTGCTGCCCAGCTCCCGCAGCCGGTCCTCGACCTCGTCGACGATGGCACCGACCTGCCGCTCGGACGGGGCCGAGGCGATGACGAACACGTCGGTGAGCGGCATCTGCTCGCTCACGTCGATGGCCACCACCTTCTCGGCGAGCTTCTCCTCGGAGGCCAGGGCGGCCACCTTCGCGAGCTGGATGGAATGGTCTGCTGCGGTCACGAATCTCCTCGGGGCGGTGCCGGCGACAGGTGCGTCGGCACGGTGCCTGCGCTCGCCAGGTCGGCGGCATACAGGTGGTACTTGTTGATGTACTGGACGACCCCGTCGGGCACGAGGTACCAGACCGGTTGGCCGTCGGCGACCCGCGCCCGGCAGTCGGTCGAGCTGATCGCCATGGCCGGCACCTCCTGCAGCGTGACGCGGTGCTCGGGCAGGCCCTTGTCCGACAGCTCGTGGCCCGGGCGGGTGACGCCGATGAAGTGCGCCAGCTCGAAGAGGTGGTCGGCGTCCTTCCAGGACAGGATCTCGGCCAGGGCGTCGGCGCCGGTGATGAAGAACAGCTCGTCGTCTGGCCGCTCGGTCCTGATGTCGCGCAACGTGTCGATCGTGAACGTCGGCCCGGGCCGGTCGATGTCGACCCTGCTGACGGTGAAGCGCGGGTTGGAGGCCGTCGCGATGACGGTCATGAGGTAGCGGTCCTCGGCCGGCGAGACGTGCCGGTCCGCCTTCTGCCACGGCTGGCCCGTCGGGACGAAGACGACCTCGTCGAGGTCGAACCGCGACTGGACCTCACTGGCCGCCACGAGGTGGCCGTGGTGGATCGGGTCGAACGTCCCGCCCATGACGCCGAGGCGCATGGTCAGTGGTGGGCCCCGTCGGATCCGCTCGTGCTGCCGTGCGTGCCCTCGCCGCGCCGCCGCGGCTGCACCTTGTAGGCGGTGTTGCGGAAGCTCCACGTGATGCCGAGCGCCACGAGGAAGAGCGCGAAGGTGATGAAGAAGTAGGCGATCACCGGCATGGGAAGCTCGCGTGCGGCTTCCTCCCCCTCGGTGACGAGTGCGAGGACACGATCAGACATGCGCCCAGCCTAGCGCCCGCACGTCCCGGCCGACGCAGCGCGTGCCCGCCCGATGGCGTATGCCGTCGAGCGGGGTCACCGCCCGACGGCTCCCTCGGCGCCGTCGGGCGCCGGCTCCTCCGCTTCGGCGCGCCGCAGCCACGCGTGGCCCACGGTCGCGAACGGCTCGTCGCCGCCGGCCACGGCCGCGAGGACGAGGTCGCGCCAGCGCTCCGCGAGCGCGACCACCTCGGCCGGGTAGCCGAGCTGCACCCGGTGCTCGGCGAACTCGTCCTCGTCGTCGACGTAGAGGTGTCCGTCGCGGGTCAGCACGACGTCGAGGTCGAGGTCGACCATCGTGACCTCCCATTCGGGGCCCCCGTCGCCGGTGTCGCGCCGCTGCCAGACCGGCTCGGTCGTCATGTCGACGTAGATGCTGATCTCGCGGTGGGCCGGGTAGAAGCCCACGGCATACGCCCCTTCGTGCGGCACGAGCGAGACCCAGCCGCTGGCCTCGACGAACTCGACGCCGGGGCGGGCGCACCGCGTGCCGACCGGCGCGTACCACCAGTGACCGTGCTCGTCGGACCCGAGGTAGCGCCCGTCCCACTCCCAGTGGCGGCCCCCGCCCCACTTGGTGAAGCGACCCGCGACCGGCGTGCCCGGCGCGAGGCCACCCGGCGGCATACCTCGGCGGGGCGGGTGGTCGTCGGCGTCGGAGGTCACGACGGCACGCTACCGGCGGTGCGGCGGACGTGCCGGGTACAGCACGGCCACGGCGAGGTGACAGGCGCAGCCCATCGGCGGCCGTACCCTAGAACCCATGGTTCCCGAGTTGTCCGTGGTCATTCCGATGTACAACGAGGAGGAGGTGCTCCCCCTTCTCGTGGAGCGGCTCCGACCGCTCCTCGACGGCATGGGCACCACCTACGAGGTCGTCGCCGTCGACGACGGCAGCAAGGACCTGACGGCCGCCCTGCTCCAGCGCTACCACCGCGAGTGGACGCAGCTGCGCGTCGTGCGCCTGCGCGCCAACGCCGGCCACCAGGCCGCGATCTCCGCCGGCCTCGTCAGCGCCCTCGGCGACTACGTCGTCACGATCGACGCCGACCTGCAGGACCCGCCCGAGATCATCCCCCAGATGCTCGCGGCCGCGAAGGACGACGGCGTCGACGTCGTCTACGGCGTGCGCAGCGACCGCTCCACCGACACGTGGTTCAAGCGCGCCTCGGCGCAGGCGTTCTACAAGCTCATCGGCCTGATGTCGCAGACCTCGGCGCACGCCGACGCCGGCGACTACCGCCTCATGTCACGGGCCACCGTCGATGCCATCAACAGCCTCCCCGAGCACAACCGCGTCCTGCGGTTCATCGTGCCGGCCCTCAACTTCCCCTCCGACACGGTCGAGTACAAACGCGAGGAGCGGGCCGCCGGCGACTCGAAGTACCCGCTGCTCAAGATGATCAAGCTCTCGCTCGACTCGCTGACGGGCTTCTCGACGGCGCCGCTGCGGCTCGCGACGTTCGCCGGGTTCGGCGGCGCGGTGCTCGCGGTGCTCCTCGTGCTCTACACGCTCATCTCCCGGTCGCAGGGCCACACCGTGGCGGGCTGGACCTCGACCGTCGCGATCGTCGCGGGCGTCGGGGCCGTGCAGCTCGTCTGCGTCGGCATCCTCGGCGAGTACATCGGCCGGATGTACGGCCACATGCAGGGGCGCCCGACCTACTTCATCGCCTACGACTCCATGACCACCGACACCGGGACGCACGGCCCGACCGACACGCCGCTGCCGGCCCAGCCGAGCGAGGCGAACATCGTCACGACGCCCGAGGAGACCGACCTGCCGGAGGCCGCTGGGGTCCCGAACGGACCGGACGGGCCGGACGGGCTCGACGGGCTCGACGGGACGTCACCGGGCCCCGCGGCCGATGGCGCCCCGGTGGCCGACGCCCGGCCGGAGAGCAGTCAGCTGCGTGGCTGAGCCCGCACGAGCAGGCTGACGCCGGGCAGGCCGCCCACGGGCAGGTAGCGCTCGGCCGTGATGATCGTGCGCAGCCCGAAGTTGACGACCGGGTGGAGGTTCTCGAGGTCCGAGCCCGAGCTCGTCCGACGTCGCATCGCCACGACCGGCCGCAGGAGCACGTTCCAGGAGCGCACGTCGGTCACGTCGAAGCCGCCACGGTCGAGCAGCTCGAGCAGTCCCTCACGGGTGTAGCGGCGCACGTGGTCGACGGCTTCGTCGTGCTCGGACCACAGCCTCGGGTCGGCCGGCACGGCCACGAGGTAGGTGCCGGTCGGCTTGAGCACGCGATGCACCTCGGCGACCGCCGCGTCGTCGTCCTCGAGGTGCTCGAGCAGGTCGAAGGCCATGACGAGGTCGAGCGAGCCGTCGGCGAAGGGCAGCCGGGTCGCGTCGCCGCGCAGCGTCGCGAGCCCGCGTCCGTGCGCGACCTCGGCACCGTCCGAGCCGTACTCGAGCGCGACGGCATCCCATCCGTGCTCGCGCAGGACACGGGTGTTGCCTCCGCCCGCAGCGCCGATGTCGAGGGCACGGCCGGGCACCAGACCCGCGATGGCCTTGCCCAGGAGGTGACGCCGCTCGCGGTACCACCAGTGGTCGTCCTCCAGCTCAGCAAGCTTGCGGACCTCGGTGCCTTCCATGGTCGGACATCATGCCACCCGGGGTGCCCGGGTGCGTCAGCGCCCGTCAGCGGGTGTGGCCGTCGCCCTCGACGATCCACTTCGTCGTCGTCAGCTCGGGCAGGGCCATCGGCCCGCGCGCGTGCAGCTTCTGGGTCGAGATGCCGATCTCGGCGCCGAAGCCGAACTCGCCACCGTCGGTGAAACGGGTACTCGCGTTGACCATGACGGCAGCCGCGTCGACCTCAGCGGTGAAGCGACGAGCTGCTGCTCGGTCCTCGGTGACGATCGCCTCGGTGTGCCCGGTGCCGAAGCGCCGGATCCGGTCCATGGCCTCGTCGAGGTCGTCGACGACGGCCACGCTCATCTCGAGTCCGTGCCACTCCGTCCCGAAGTCCGCCTCGCTCGCGAGGTCGTATGCCGCCCCGGCCGCCTCGGCGTACCCGGTGACCTCCGGAGCCACGTGCAGTCGCACACCGGCGCCCGCGAGGTCGGTGAGCGCCTTGGGCAGGAAGTCGGCGGCGACGTCGCGGTGGACGAGCAGCGACTCGGCGGCGTTGCAGACGCTGGGCCGGTGCGTCTTGGCGTTGAGGGTGATGGCCTGGGCCTTGTCGAGGTCGGCGGCGCGGTCGACGTAGACGTGGCAGACCCCGACGCCGGTCTCGATGACGGGGACGGTCGACTCGCGGACGACGGTCTGGATGAGGTCGGCTCCACCGCGCGGGATGACGAGGTCGACGTGGCCGCGGGCGGTCATGAGGGCCCGGGCGGCGTCGCGCCCACCCTCCTCGAGCAGCGTGATGGCGTCCACCGGGAGGCCCTGCGCGGCCAGGGAGCCACGCATCGCCTCGACGAGCGCGTGGTTGCTGCTCGCGGCCGCCGACCCGCCGCGCAGGAGCACGGCGTTGCCGGACTTGAGGGCGAGGCCCGCGGCGTCGACGGTGACGTTGGGCCGCGCCTCGTAGATCATCCCGATCACACCCATCGGCACCCGCACCTGCCGGATCTGCAGGCCGTTGGCGAGGGTCGAGCCGCGCACGATCTCACCGACGGGGTCGGGAAGAGCCGCGACGTCGCGCAGGGCCTGGGCGACGGCCGCCACCCGTGCCGCGTCGAGGCGGAGCCGGTCCTGCAGGCTCTCGCTCATGCCGCTCGCGCGACCGCGCTCGATGTCGTCGGCGTTGGCCTCGATGACCGCCGGCGCGGCTGCGTCCACGGCGTCGGCGAGCAGCAGCAGGGCTGCGTCCTTCTCGGCACGCGACATCAGGGCGAGCCGACGCGACGCGGTGCGCGCGCGCTGGGCCAGGGCCGTCACGTGCTCGACGACGGCGGGGTCGATCGTCTGGGACATGCCTCCAGCGTAGGTCGTCCTGCCCGCGCCCGGCCGACGGTTCCCGGGGGCTGGACCGTGCGACCGCCACGACCGGTCGGGGGCAGCGACTCGGACGGCTCTGCGGGCGCAGTGGCCCCTCACTAGAGTTCGACGTGTGTCGCCCCACTCCGTCATCAGCACCGCCCGACGGCTCGTCGTCAAGGTCGGCTCGAGCTCGCTGACGGGCGTCGACGGCGGCATCGACCGCGGTCGCCTCGTCGCGCTGGCCAACGCCCTGGCGCGCAAGCACCTCGACGGCACCCAGATCGTCCTCGTCAGCTCCGGCGCCATCGCGGCCGGCATCCACCCGCTCGGGCTGGCCGCCCGCCCCCGCGACCTCGCGACCCAGCAGGCGGCGGCCTCGGTCGGCCAGGGCGCCCTGCTCGCCGCCTACACCCAGGCGTTCGCCGGGCACGACATCACCGTCGGTCAGGTGCTGCTCACCGCCGACGACGTCACCCGGCGCACGCACTACGCGAACGCCCGCCGCACCCTCGAGCGGCTGCTCGACCTCGGCGTGCTGCCCATCGTCAACGAGAACGACACCGTCGCCACGAGCGAGATCCGGTTCGGCGACAACGACCGGCTCGCCGCCCTCGTGGCCCACCTCATCGACGCCGACGCCCTCGTGCTCCTCTCCGACGTCGACGCCCTCTACGACGGACCGCCGAGCCGGCCCGGGGCGCAGCGGATCCCCGTCGTCCGGGGCCCCCAGGACCTCGTCGACGTCGAGATCGGCGGCACCGGCTCGAAGGTCGGGACGGGCGGCATGACGACGAAGATCGAGGCGGCCCGCATCGCGACCGCCGCCGGCGTCGTCACCACGGTGACGGCCGCGGACCGTGTCGTCCAGGTGCTCGCCGGCGAGGACGTCGGCACGGTGTTCCTCCCCATCGGGGTCCGCGGCCGGTCGCGACGCCTGTGGCTCGAGCACGCGACGACGGCCCGGGGTCGGCTCATCATCGACGACGGCGCCGTCACCGCGCTCGTCCATCGCAAGAAGTCGCTGCTCCCTGCCGGCATCACGGCCGTCGAGGGCACCTTCCACGACGGCGACCCCGTCGACGTGTGCTCCCCCGACGGCACCGCTATAGCCCGTGGCCTCGTCAACTACAGCTCCGCCGAGCTGCCGAGCCTGCTCGGCCGCTCGACGAGAGAGCTGGCCCAGGACCTCGGCCCGGAGTACGAGCGCGAGGTCATCCACCGCGACGACCTCGTCGTCCTCTGAACGACACCTCGTCCGCCGGCGGCCGGTTCAGCAGCCCCCGGCGAGGGAGCGGCTGACGGCATACCTCCGACCACCCGTCCACCGACGGTGCCGGCCCGCGCCCGGACGTGCGGGTGGCCGCGCAGACCCCTGGGGTGCGCGGCCACTCGCCGTCCACGTCAGCTCACGTGGCGTGGGTGCCTCAGTGGTGGGTCGCCACCTCGGCGCCGTGACCGGTGAGCGAGCGCACCTCCATCTCGGCGTACTTCGCGGCGTTGTACTCGCGGCTCGTGACCGTGCCGATGTAGCCGAGCACGAAGCCGAGCGGGATCGAGATGATGCCGGGGTTGTCGAGCGGGAACCAGTGGAAGTCGACTCCCTGGAGCATCGACGGGCTCTTGCCCGTGACGGGGTCGACCGGCTTGCCCGAGACCACCGGGCTGAAGATGATCAGCGTGATCGCACTGATCAGGCCGCCGTAGATGCTCCACAGCGCGCCGCGGGTGTTGAACCGCTTCCAGAAGAGCGAGTAGAGGATCGTCGGCAGGTTGGCGCTCGCCGCGATGGCGAAGGCCAGCGCCACGAGGAACGCGATGTTCTGGCCCAGGGCGAAGATGCCACCGATGATGGCGATGGCGCCGAGGACCAGTGCCGCGATGCGGGCGACCTTGACCTCCTCCTCCGGCGTCGCCTTCCCCTTCTTGACGACCGTGTTGTAGATGTCGTGCGAGAGGGAGGCGCTCGCGGTGATCGTCAGACCGGCGACGACCGCGAGGATCGTCGCGAAGGCGACCGCCGAGATGATGCCGAGCAGGATCTCGCCGCCGAGCTCGAAGGCGAGCAGCGGGGCCGCGGAGTTGACGCCGCCCGGCGCGGCCTTGATGGCAGCGGCACCGACGAGGTCGGCTGCGCCGAACCCGAGGATGAGGGTGAAGATGTAGAAGATGCCGATGAGCCAGATGGCCCAGACGACGGAGCGACGGGCCTCGCGTGAGGTCGGCACCGTGTAGAAGCGCATGAGGACGTGCGGCAGGCCGGCCGTGCCGAGGACGAGCGCCATCGACAGGGAGATGAAGTCGACGGGGTTCTTGTACTGCAGACCCGGCTGGAGCAGGTCCTTGCCCCCGGCCGCCTGCGACGTGGCCGTCGCCTCGCCGAGCAGGTTCGACAGGCTGAGGCCGAACTTGGCCAGGACCCAGAAGGTCATGATCGCCGCGCCGATGATGAGCAGCACGGCCTTGATGATCTGCACCCAGGTCGTGCCCTTCATGCCGCCGAAGATGACGTAGAAGATCATGAGGATGCCGACGACCACGATGACGAGCCGCTGACCGACCGCCCCTTCGATGCCGAGCAGGAGGGCCACGAGGCCACCGGCTCCCGCCATCTGGGCGAGCAGGTAGAAGAACGACACGACGAGCGTCGAGATGGCCGCGGCGATGCGGACGGGACGCTGGCGCAGCCGGAAGCTGAGCACGTCGGCCATCGTGTACTTGCCGACGTTGCGCAGTAGCTCGGCGACGAGCAGCAGTGCCACGAGCCAGGCCACGAGGAAGCCGATGGAGTAGAGGAAGCCGTCGTAGCCGTTGATGGCGATGGCGCCGGCGATGCCGAGGAACGAGGCCGCCGACAGGTAGTCACCGGCGATGGCGATGCCGTTCTGGCGGCCGGTGAACGCCCGGCCTCCGGCGTAGTACTCGGCAGCGCTGCGGTTGTTGCGCGACGCCCGGATGACGATGGCGAGGGTGACGACGACGAACAGCGCGAAGATGCCGATGTTGATCGCCGGGTTGCCGACCGTGGTCGCCGCGGGGACGAGGGACGGGGCCGAGGTGAGGAGCGCGCTCACGGCTTCACTCCCATCTTCTGGGCGAGGGCTTCGGCCTCGGGGTCGAAGACGCGGTCGGCCCAGCGGGCGTAGACCATCGTGATCGTGAAGGTGGAGACGAACTGGAGGAGGCCGAGGATCAGGCCCCACGTGATGTTGCCGAGCACCCGCGTCCCCATGAAGTCCTTCGCGAAGACGGACAGCAGGACGAAGAGGAAGTACCACGCGAGGAACAGCGCGGTCAGCGGGAACACGAACTTGCGGAACTTGCTGCGCAGCTGGGCGAACTCGGGTGAGTTCTGCATGGTGACGTTGGGATCGTCCACCACGCGCTCTGGAGCCTCTTTGCTCACTGGGGCCACCTCCGGGGCGGTTGGGTCGTGCCTGGGGTCCTGGCGGTCAGCGCGGTCCTGCTGCCGCCGACGCTCCCCGGACGGTCCCGTGGGTGAGTCGACGCCCCTGTCGCTCCGCACTGCCGGCACATGGCCGGCGACTGCCAAGGTAGGAGCCCACGTGGCGCTCCGGCAGGCGTAGCGAGGCCGGCATCGCCCAGTGGCGCCGACGGCTCGCCGTACGTGGGATCAGCCGCGACGAGCGGTCGTCCCGGGGCGACGAGCGGTCTCCCCCGCGCTGTCGTATGCCGGGTGCTGCGTCCCGTCGGCCGTGACCTCCGCGGACGGCGGGCGGCGGTACCAGCGCTCGGGGTGGAACGAGCCACGGTTGAGGTCGATGTGCTCGGGGGCGTGCAGCCGGACCATCGTCTGCGCGACGTGCTCGGGGGCACGCGACCGGGTGGCGAGCGACACGAGCACCATCGTCGCGAACGCGAGCGGCACGCTCACGGCGGCCGGCTGCGTCAGGACGACGCCGAACCAGCCGCCCGCGGCGATGCCGAAGATCGTCGTGACGACGGCCCCCATCGACAGCCCACCGCCGACGACCATGCCGGCGATCGCCCCACGCGACGTCAGCCCACGCCACCAGATCCCGAGGAGCAGCATCGGGCAGAACGTCGAGGCTGCGACGGCGAAGGTCAGCTCGACCGCGTGCGCCACGGGTACGCCTGCCGAGACGACCGTGAGCAGGAGCGCACCGGCCACGACGGCGACCGTCGTCAGGCGGAAGGTGCGGATGCCCTGACGGTGACCGGCGCCCCATCGCACGAGGTCCTGGCTGACGACCCCGGCGACCGACACGACGAGGCCGGTCGAGGTCGACAGGAACGCCGCGAAGGCACCTGCCGCGAGCACGGCGGTGAGTCCCTCGGCGACCGGGCCGTCGAAGAGCCGGCTCGGCAGCTCGAGAACGACCGAGTCCGCCCGCCCGGCGGCGACGAGGTCGGAGGCGACGTAGCGCCCGATGACGCCGTAGACGACGGGCAGCAGGTAGAAGGCGGAGAGCAGCACGAGGACCGAGAGCGTCGTCCGGCGCGCGGCCCGACCGTCGGGGTTGGTGTAGAAGCGGACCACGACGTGGGGCAGTCCCATGGTCCCGAAGAAGGTGGCCAGGACGAGGGAGTAGGTCAGGTAGAGCGCGTGGTCACCCTGCAGCGGCTCGACCCAGTCCCGCACGAACACCGCGCCGACGTCTGGGTCGCCGGTGCGATCGCCGACGGCGCCGAGGAGGAGGAAGAGCGGCGTCAGCAGGGCGAGCAGCTTGAGCCAGTAGTGGAAGGCCTGCACGAGCGTGACGCTCCGCATGCCTCCGGGGAGCACGTTGAGGCAGACGACGACCGCGACGGCGAGCTGCCCCACCCAGGACGGTGCACCGGTCAGGGTGCGCAGCGTCAGGCCCGCGCCCTGGAACTGAGGGATGAGGTAGAGCAGGCCGATCGCGACGACGAGCAGGCTCGACACGCGGCGGGCCACGACGGACTCGAGGCGCAGCTGGGCGAAGTCGGGCAGCGTGTAGGCCCCCGACCGACGCAGCGGCGCCGCGACGAAGACGAGCAGCAGGAGGTAGCCCGCGGTCCAGCCGATCGGCAGCCACAGCATGTCGACACCGCGAGCCAGGATGAGTCCCGCGACCCCGAGGAACGATGCGGCAGAGAGGTACTCGCCGCTGATGGCCGACGCGTTGAGCACCGGGCTGACACCGCGCGAGGCGACGTAGAAGTCGCTCATGGTCCGCGAGAGGCGCAGCCCGAAGGCGCCGACGACGAGCGACGCGATCGACACGAGGATGACGGCGACGATGCTCGCGGAGTTGTTCACCGGCGGCCCACCCGGCTCATCGACCGTCGAGCAGGTCGCTGAAGGTGTCCTCGTTGCGCTCGGACCGCCGCACGTAGAACCAACCGAGGCCGATGATCTCGGCGAACGCGACGACCGTGAGCAGCATCCACGGCAGGGGCGCCCCGAGCACGTGGACGTCCGAGATGCCCGGCACGGCCGTGAAGAGCAGCGGCAGGAGCCCCAGCGTCGATGCGAGCACGAGGAGCACGCCGAGCGCCAGTCGCAGCTGGCTGCGCATGAGCGAGGTGATGTAGACCTCGCCGAGCCGGGTCTGCTCGTCGATCTCGGAGGCGATCGAGACGTTCCGGGTCCGCGCGGCGGAGGTCCGGGGGCTCGTGACCCGCACCCGGGAGCGAGCCGGCTCGGGGCTCGCCGGTGGAGTCGGGGGCGTGGGCGGCGTCATGACCCGGCGCGTCCGAGGGGCTGGGCACGTCGGACGAGCAGGTCGCGCAGCGCCCGGGTGTGGCGGCGGCTCACGACGAGCTCGTGCCCTCCGACGACGACCGTCGTCCGGCCACCCTCGGTGCGCCACTCGGTGATGTGGCCGAGCGCGACGAGCGAGGACCGGTGGATCCGCACGAACCCCGCCTCACGCCACTGGTCGGCCAGGGTCGTCAGGGGGACGCGCACGAGGTGGCTCTCGCTCGCCGTGTGGAGCCGGGCGTAGTCGCCCTGGGCCTCGACGTAGAGCACGTCGGAGCGCGGCACGAGCCGGCTCACCCCCGCGAGCTCGACGACGATGGTCTCGTCGGCCGAGGACGTGACCGGCTCGCGCCCGTGGATCTGTCGGACGACACGGCGCACGGCCTGGTCGAGCCGCTCGTCACGCACCGGCTTGAGGACGTAGTCGACGACGTTGAGCTCGAAGGCGTCGACGGCGTGCTGCTCGTGGGCGGTGACGAAGACGATGGGTGGCTGGGTCGAGAAGCGCGAGAGCACGCGTGCGAGGTCGAGCCCGCTGAGTCCCGGCATCTGCACGTCCATGAAGATCGCGTCGACCTGCTCCTCGTGGAGCACGCGCAGCGCCGCCTCCCCCGAACCGGCCGGGACGACCTGCCGCACGCACTCGTGCCGTCCGAGCATCCAGGTAAGCTCGTCGAGGGCGGGCGCCTCGTCGTCGACGGCCAGGACACGCAGGAGCGGCGCGGACTCGGTGCCCGGTGTGCCGGTCACACGTGCACCCCCGGCCGGAACTTCGGCAGCCGCACGACGACCTTCGTGCCGGCTCCCGGCGCGGTCTCGACGACGAGGCCGTAGTCGTCGCCGAAGGCGGTGCGCAGGCG
Organism: Terrabacter sp. Soil810; assembly: GCF_001429645.1. Lineage (NCBI taxonomy): Bacteria > Bacillati > Actinomycetota > Actinomycetes > Micrococcales > Intrasporangiaceae > Terrabacter > Terrabacter sp. Soil810. The sequence continues at coordinate 239,810 of NZ_LMSW01000012.1, read as the reverse complement.
CTCGTCGACGTTGGCCAGACCCACGGAGTCGCTGCCCGGGTCGCCGGCGAGCACCCGGCGCACCCGCTCGGGGTCCTCGCCGACACCGTTGTCCTCGATCGTCACGACGCACTCGTGGTCGGCGTCCTGGGCCAGGATGCTGATCTCCCCGCTGCCCTCGCGCCCCTCGATGCCGTGCTGCACGGCGTTCTCGACGAGGGGCTGGAGGCACAGGAAGGGCACGACGACGGGCAGCACCTCGGGCGCGACACGGACCGTCACCGTGAGGCGGTCGCCGAAGCGGGCCTTCTCGATGACGAGGTAGGCCTCGATGGACCGCAGCTCCTCGGCGAGCGTCGTGAACTCGCCGTGCCGACGGAAGGAGTAGCGGGTGAACTCGGCGAGGTCGACGAGCAGCTCTCGGGCGCGCTCGGGGTCGGTGCGCGTGAACGACGCGATGGCTGTCAGCGAGTTGTAGATGAAGTGCGGGCTGATCTGCGCACGCAGGGCCCGCACCTCGGCCTCCATGAGGCGCGTGCGTGAGGCGTCCAGCTCGGCCAGCTCGAGCTGGCCGGAGACCCAGCGCGCCACCTCGTTCGTCGCGCGGACGAGTCCCGCTGAGGCGCGGCCGGTGAACACCTGGAGCGTCCCGACGACCTTCTCGTCGACGTCGAGCGGGGCGACGATGGCCTGGCGCACGATGCACGAGGGCTCGGCGCACGCGACGTCCGCGCCGTCGACGACGGTCGTGCGTCCGTGGCCGAGCGTGCCGGCCGAGATGACGGCGGGCTGGTGGGCATGGTGCGAGCGACCGCCCTCCCACGCGAGCAGGCCGCTCGTGTCTGTCATCGCCACGGCCGGCGCCCCGAGGAGCGAGCGCAGGTGCCTGAGCGAGCGCTCGGCGGCCGCGGGTGTCAGGCCCATCCGCAGCGGCGGCGACGCGAGCAGCGCCGTGTGCAGGGTGCGGTACGTCGCGCGGTCGGCCTCGGTGCCGAGGTGACCGCGACGCAGCAGCGCGCCCCACGAGCTCATGCCGACACTGTAGGCGGTCACCCCTCGCGGGGGGCGCGGTCCTCGTGGACCTCGGGACCAACCCCAGCCCCCGGCACAACACACCGTGCAGGTCGCAACTCACCGAGATCGGATTCCGTTGCGTTGTGACCTATTCGGTGTGTTGCCTTCGGTGTGTTGCCTTCGGTGTGTTGCCGCAGGAGGGGTGCGGACGACTCAGTCGTCGTCGTCCTCGTCGGCGGCGACGTGCCACAGCCCGGAACGGCGCTCGGCCTCGAGCTCGTCCTGCGTGGCCGCGCGAGCCGCGTAGCGGTCCTTCTGCGCCTCGCGCTTCTCGTCACGCGTCGGTCGCGAGGACTCCGCCAGGCGAAGGTCGGTCCCGCGCGAGCCGAGCAGCTCGGCGCCGGCCTGCAGGGTCGGCTCCCAGTCGAAGACGACCGCGTCCTCGGCGGTGCCGATGACGACCGTGTCGCCGGCGACGGCGCCGACCTTGTAGAGCTCCTCCTCGACACCGAGGCGACCGAGGCGGTCGGCGAGGTAGCCGACCGCCTCGTCGTTGGAGAAGTCGGTCTGGCGCACCCAGCGGTACGGGCGCTCGCCGGCCACGCGGAAGATCGGCCCGTCGGGGCCGTTCTCCTTGACGATCGTGAAGCCCTTGTCGTCGACCGACTTGGGGCGCAGCACGACGCGCTTCGGGACGGCGGCCTCGGCCTCGATCTCGGCGCGGGCGGCGTCGACGTGCCGGGCCATCGCGAAGCTGAGCTCGCGCAGGCCCTGGTGAGCCACGGCGGAGACGATGAAGACCTCGATGCCGCGCGCCTCGAGGTCGGGCTTGACCATCTCGGCGAGCTCGCGCGCCTCAGGCACGTCGGCCTTGTTGAGCACGACGATGCGGGTGCGCTCGGAGAGCGGCTTGCCCCCGAGGTCGGCGTCGGGCACGTAGAGGGACAGCTCGTTCTCGATGACGTCGAGGTCGCTCATCGGGTCACGGCCCGGCTCGAGGGTCGCGCAGTCGATGACGTGGACGAGCACCGAGCATCGCTCGACGTGACGCAGGAACTCGAGGCCGAGGCCCTTGCCCTCGTGGGCGCCCGGGATGAGCCCGGGCACGTCGGCGACCGTGAAGCGGGCCGAGCCCGCGGTGACGACGCCGAGGTTGGGCACGAGGGTCGTGAAGGGGTAGTCGGCGATCTTCGGCCTGGCCGCCGACAGCACCGAGACGAGCGAGGACTTGCCGGCGCTCGGGAAGCCGATGAGCGCGACGTCGGCGAGCGTCTTGAGCTCGAGCACGACGTCGACCTCCTCGCCGGGCTCGCCGAGGAGCGCGAAGCCGGGGGCCTTGCGCCGGGCCGACGACAGCGCCTTGTTGCCGAGGCCGCCGCGGCCTCCGCGCGCGATGACGTGCTCGGTGCCCATGCCGACGAGGTCCATGACGATCCGGCCGTCGGCGTCCTTGACGACCGTGCCCTCGGGCACCGCCAGGACGAGGTCGTCGCCGTCGGCGCCGTTCTTCTCGTCGCCGGCACCGGGCAGCCCGTTGACCGCCTTGCGGTGCGGGTGGCGGTGGTAGTCGAGCAGCGTCGTCGCCTGGGGGTCGACCCGCAGGATGACGGAGCCGCCGTGGCCGCCGTTGCCGCCGTCAGGCCCGCCGAGCGGCTTGAACTTCTCGCGCTTGACGGAGGCGACGCCGTGCCCGCCGGCGCCGGCGCTGAGGTGCAGCACGACGCGGTCGACGAAGGTCACTGCCATGGGGGTCACTCTTCCAGATCAGGGTGGGCGGACGGCATACACAGGTGGCTGGAGCCGGGGAGGTGGCACTCGCGAGCGTGCGAGCGACTGCCACCTCATCCCGGAATGCCGGGTGCCCGGGAAAGGCGGAAGGGCGGGCCACGCGGGCCCGCCCTTCCGGTACAAACTCAGTGGTGATCAGCTGTGATCACTCGGCAGCTGCGGTCTCGACCTGCTCGATGTTGACCGTCTTGCGGCCGCGCTTGGAGCCGAACTTCACGGCTCCGGCGACGAGGGCGAACAGCGTGTCGTCGCCACCGCGACCGACACCCTCGCCCGGGTGGAAGTGCGTGCCGCGCTGACGGACGAGGATCTCGCCCGCGTTGACCTTCTGGCCACCGAAACGCTTGACGCCGAGGAACTGTGCGTTCGAGTCGCGACCGTTGCGGGTCGAGGACGCACCCTTCTTGTGTGCCATGTCAGTCCTTCTCTCGTGAGTCTCTGGGTTCCGGGTGGATCACGCGTTGATGGCGGTGATCTTGACCTGGGTCAGCGGCTGACGGTGGCCCTGACGCTTGCGGTAGCCGGTCTTGTTCTTGTACTTCATGATGACGATCTTGGGGCCCTTGGCGGCCTTGACGACCTCGGCCTTCACCGACACCTTGGACAGCTTGTCGGCGTCGGACGTGACCGTGGTCCCGTCCACGAGGAGCAGCGGCGTGAGCTCGATGGCATCGCCGGGCTGACCCGTCACCTTGTCGACGAGCAGGACATCGCCCACCGACACCTTCTCCTGGCGACCGCCAGCGCGAACAATCGCGTACACAGTGAAACTCACTCTCTCATCAAGGGTTGGTATCGCCGCTTTCGGCACCGGCCCGTCAACACGGGCCCGGTGGGCGCACCAAGGACAAAGATTACCGGCTGGGAGGGCCCAGATCCAAACCGAGGTCAGGCCTCGCCGGTGGTGCCCGACCGGGGCGGGCCCGCCGGAGCGACGACGCGGCCGCGACGACGCCGGCCACGGGCGGCGGGCTGCATCTCGACGGCCGCCTCGACCGGGGCGGGGCCGCTGGTCTCGGCGCTGACCTCGGGCGGGGTGGGTGCCGCCTCGGCGGTTCCTGCGTCACCAGCGCCTCGGCCGCTGCCGGTCTCGTCGGTGACGTCGGACTCCAGCTCGACGTGGGCGCCGCCCTGGGTCGCCTGCTCGTCGCCGGGACCGACGTCGTGGGCGTCGTCACCCGACCACGGGCCCTCGTCCTCGGGGAAGCCGTGAGCGGCGCTGACCTCCGCGACCGCCTCGGCCGCCGCCTCGCCCACGGGCTGACCGGACGCGCTCTTGAGCGCGGCCGCGTGGGCCGCTGCCGCGATCTGCGCGGCGGTGGGGCCGTTGCCCTTGGACTCGGCGGGCGACGCCTGCTGGGCCTGCTGGGCCTGCTGGGCCTGCTGACCGGACTGCTGCCCACCGTTGCCGTTGCCCTGTGTGCCGCCCTGGCTCGTGCCCTGGCCGCGGCCGCGACGGCGGCTGTTGCTGCTGCCGCTGCCGCCGCTCTCGCCCTGGCTCTGCTCGTGCTGGTGGGCACCCTTGTCGACGGGGTCGGTGTGGATGATGAAGCCGCGGCCGTTGCAGTGGTCGCACGTCTCGGAGAAGACCTCGATGAGGCCCGACCCGACGCGCTTGCGGGTCATCTGGACCAGGCCGAGCGAGGTGACCTCGGCCACCTGGTGCTTGGTGCGGTCACGACCGAGGCACTCGAGCAGGCGCCGCACGACGAGGTCGCGGTTGCTCTCGAGGACCATGTCGATGAAGTCGATGACGATGATGCCGCCGATGTCGCGCAGCCGGAGCTGGCGCACGATCTCCTCGGCCGCCTCGATGTTGTTCTTGGTGACGGTCTCCTCGAGGTTGCCACCCGAGCCGACGAACTTGCCGGTGTTGACGTCGACGACGGTCATCGCCTCGGTGCGGTCGATGACGAGGGAGCCACCGCTCGGCAGCCAGACCTTGCGGTCCATGGCCTTCGAGAGCTGCTCGTCGACGCGGTGGTGGGTGAAGAGGTCCTCCTCGGCCGTCCACTTCGTGACGCGGTCGGCGAGGTCGGGCGCGACGGAGGAGATGTAGGGGTGGATCTCGTTCCACGCCTGGTCGCCGGCGACGACGAGCTGCTTGAAGTCCTCGTTGAAGACGTCGCGGATGACGCGGACCGTGAGGTCCGGCTCGCCGTGCAGGAGCATCGGCGCCTGGCCGCCGGTCGCGGAGCCGACCGCGCCGTTCTTCTTCTTGCCCTTGCTCTTGCCCGCGCGGGGGATGGACGCCGCCTCGGCCTTGGCCTGGATGTCCTCCCACGTGCGCGTCAGGCGCTCGACGTCGGCGCGCAGCTCCTCCTCGCTCGCGCCCTCGGCCGCGGTGCGGACGATGACGCCGGCGGAGTCCGGCACGACGTCGCGCAGGATCTTCTTGAGGCGGGCGCGCTCGGTGTCGGGCAGCTTGCGGCTGATCCCGGTCATCGAGCTGTTGGGGACGTAGACGAGGTAGCGGCCCGGCAGCGAGATCTGCGAGGTGAGACGCGCGCCCTTGTGGCCGATGGGGTCCTTGGTGACCTGGACGAGCACCGTCTGGCCGGAGCCGAGGGCGTTCTCGATGCGCTTGGGCTGGTTGGCCTCGAGGCCGGCGGCGTCCCAGTTGACCTCGCCGGCGTAGAGCACGGCGTTGCGCCCCTTGCCGATGTCGACGAAGGCGGCCTCCATCGAGGGCAGGACGTTCTGGACGCGGCCGAGGTAGATGTTGCCGGCCATGGACACGTTCGTGGCCTGGTCGATGTAGTGCTCGACGAGGACGCCGTCCTCGAGCACGCCCATCTGGGTGCGCCCCTCCTTGTTGCGCACGACCATGACGCGGTCGACGGCCTCACGGCGGGCGAGGAACTCGGCCTCGGTGATGATCGTGCGGCGTCGCCCGGCCTCGCGGCCCTCGCGACGACGCTGCTTCTTCGCCTCGAGGCGGGTCGAACCCTTGACGGCCACCGGCTCGTCGCTCTGGCTGCGCGGCTGGCGCACCCGGGTCGAGACGTTGGGGGTGTCGTCACCGGAGTCCGGGGCGGAGCCCGCACGACGGCGACGACGGCGACGACGGCTCGAGCCGCCCTCGTCGTCGGAGTCGCCCTCGGAGTCGACCTCGGTGTCGTCGCCGGCGTCGTCCGCACCCTCGGCGGACCCACCGCGGGCGTCACCCGAGCCACGCGACTCGCGGGAGTCCTCGGCGTCGGCCGGCTGGTCCTGAGTGTCGTCGTCGTCGGTGGCCCGGCCACGACGGCCCTTGCCCCCGCGGCGGCGGCGCGATCGACGGGGGCTGCTCTCCTCGTCGGGCTGCTCGTCCGACTGCTCGTCCACGTCGGTCTGGTCCTCGGCGGCCACGCGGGCCTCGTCGTCCTCGACGTCGGGCGTCGGCTCCTCGGCCTCTGGCGGCGGGGTCCCGCGGCGACGGCGGGTCGGCACGGCCTGGCTGGCGTCGGGCGCCTGGAAGAGCACGCTGAAGCTGGGGACGACGACGCCCGGGCGAGCGTCGTCGGCGTCACCGTCGGCGGCCACCTGAGCCTCGCCGGTGTCCTCGGTCTCGTCGAGGGCCTCGACGTCGATGAGGGCGGAGAGGTCGATCACCGAGGCGTCGGCCGGTGCGGCGGTCTCGGACGCTGCCGGTGCAGCGGTGTCGGTGTCCGTGTCGGTGAGCGCACCGGCGACGAGCTCCTCCACGGCGGCACTGGCCCGGTCGGCCTTGGCGCGCGACCCGCGCTTCGTGGCCCGGGCGGCCCTCGGAGCCTTCCGGGCCTGAGGCGCCTCGGCGGGCTCGGCGGGCTCGGCCGCGGTCTCGGGGGCCTCGGTCACGGTCTCGGTGGACTCGGCGGGCTGCGCCTTCTTGCGCGTGGCGCGCTTGCGGGCCGGGCGCTTGGCCTCGGTGGCCGGGGCGGGGTCCGTGGCGTCGCCGGTCGTGGTCTCGCCTGTGGCGAGGGCCTCGGGTGCCGCGACGTCGGACGTGCTCGCCGGCGCCTCGGTCGGGACCTCGGTCGGGATCTCGGCCGACGGCACGATCGTCGTGGCCTTCTTCGTCGTGCGGCGCGAGGCGCGGCGACGCGGTGCCGGAGCCTCAGCAGCCGGGGTGGCGTCGGCCTGCGAGGTCTCGTTGCCCTGCTGGCCGCCCTGCTCGGAGGGGAACAGCGTGGCGTCGTCGCCGTTGGTGGTGTCGTTGGGTGCCATCAGGCAGCCTCCCGTCAGGTGCGGTGCGACCCACACGCGGCCGGGGCCGTCGACACCGCACGAGTGCGGTTGCAGTCGTCGCGCCGCGTCTGCGACGGGACGGAAGTCGTCTCGCTACATCTGAAAACGGTTCGCGCTGGGCGCGGCCCCGTGATCGAATGCCGTCGGCGTCCTGGTCGGCAACCATTTCGTCGTCATGACCTGGCAGGTCATTCCAGCGGGTCGGTCACCCGCACGTTTGCGGTGTCGAGCGGTCCCTGCGCCAGTCGCGTCACCAGTGGGGGGCGCGGAGGCTGCAGGTCGGCGATCTCACGCAGCGCGGTCAGAATGTCGTCGGGGCGTACAGCAGGTGTGGTGTGCCGTACGACCATGCGCAGTATCGCACAGTCGGTCCCCACTACGTGAGTCGTGACCGTATCGTCGAGCGCGTCGGCGGGGGTCAGCACGCGTGCGGCGACGATCGCGCCACGCACGTCGAAGGTGCGTGGACCCGACTTCGTCAGGCGGGTCACCTCGGCCGTGTCGCGCTCCAGGAGGGCGGTCACGGCCGCGTCGAGGCGCTCGACCGGCACCCCGGCGAACTCGAGCAGCCAGTCGCTCGCCTCGAGACGGTCGGCGAGCGCCCCGGGAGCGGCCTCGACGACCTGGAGGATGTCGATCCCCTCGGGCAGTGCCTCGTCGAGCGCGACCCGGACCGACTCGGGCTCGACCCGCTGCGTCACCGAGATCTCGAAGTACTCCGCCTCGCTGCCCGTGCCCGTGGCCGCCGCGTTGGCGTAGCTGATCTTCGGGTGCGGGTGGAAGCCGGCCGAGAAGGCCATCGGCACGTCGGCGCGGCGCAGGGCCCGCTCGAGAGCGCGCTGGAAGTCTCGGCTCGAGGTGAACCGCAGCCGCCCCCGCTTCGTGTAGCGGATCCGGAGCTTCTGGACCGCGGGGTCCGGTGCCGGACCCTCGGGGACGCGCTGACGTGCCTGACGAGCCATGCCCGGAAGGCTACCGGCGGCGGGGCGCTCCCCCGAACCGTCCGGTCCGGTGCTCAGTCGGTGGGGAAGCCGCGCTGCTCGTCGGCCCGGCGCCGCCGCTCCACGGCCTCGGCCTCGTCGAGGCGGGTCGCCTCGGCCAGCGTCGGCGCGGTGCCGCCCATGCTCGCCGGCAGGAACTTGAGGTCGGGTCCGGTGAGGGGTTCGTAGGCGGCCCGGGCGACCGCGAGCAGGTCGGCCATGACCGCCTTGTACTGCAGGGTGACGGCCTCGGGGTCGGCGTCGGGCGCCACCGCGATCGGCTCACCCACGTTGATGAGAATCGGCACGTTGGTGCGGCCGAGCCGCTTGGGGTGGCCCTTGGTCCACACGCGCTGGGAGCCCCAGATGACGACCGGCAGGATCGGCACGCCGGCCTCCTTGGCCATCCGCGCGGCACCGGTCTTGAACTCCTTGAGCTCGAACGAGCGCGAGATCGTGGCCTCGGGGAAGACGCCGACGATCTCTCCGGCCCGGAGCGCGTCGACCGCTGCGGCGTACGACGCCGCGCCCGCGGTGCGGTCGACGGGGATGTGGTGCATGCCGCGCATGAGCGGGCCGCTGACGGCGTGCGAGAAGACGCCGTCCTTGGCCATGAACCGCACGAGCCGGTCGGACTTCCGGGCGGCGAGCCCGGCGTAGGCGAAGTCCATGTAGCCGGTGTGGTTGATCGTCATCACCGCTCCCCCGGCGCGCGGGACGTTGTCGTCGCCGAGGACGGTGAACTTCAGCCCCTGCATCGCGAACACCCCGCGGGCGAAACCGATGACGGACGAGTAGACGGGCTCCATGGGGACACTCTGCCCTGCGGCACGACGCTTCGGCACGCCGATGGGCCGATGGGCCGTGCCGACGAACACGCCCTGACCGCGAGCACGAGCACAGGAGTGACGCACGCCACGCCGGACGTGGCCCTCACGGCCCGCGGCCCGGGCCGGACGGCATACGACCACTGACCGGCCGCGGGAGGAAAGCCGGTCGAGGGCACCCCGGCGCGCATGGAAGGATTGGGCGCATGACTGACACGCCTGCCACCACGACCTCGCGGATCCCCGAGCGACCCACGCTCGACGGCCTCGAGGAGAAGTGGATGCAGGTATGGGCCGACGAGGGCACCTACGCCTTCGACCGCGAGAAGGCCCTGTCGCTGCCCCGTGACCAGGTGTTCGCCATCGACACCCCGCCCCCGACGGCGAGCGGGAGCCTGCACGTCGGCCACGTCTTCAGCTACACGCACACCGACTGCATGGCCCGCTACAAGCGCATGCAGGGCCTCGAGGTCTTCTACCCCATCGGCTGGGACGACAACGGCCTGCCGACCGAGCGCCGCGTGCAGAACTACTACGGCGTGCGCGGCGACGCGAGCCTGCCCTACGAGGAGGGCTTCACGCCCCCCTTCGAGGAGGGCGTCGACGCGAACGGCAAGGCGATCAAGGCCGCCGACCAGCGTCCGGTCAGCCGCAAGAACTTCATCGAGCTGTGCGACGTCCTCACCGTCAAGGACGAGGTGACCTTCGAGTCGCTCTTCCGTCGCCTCGGCTTCAGCCTCGACTGGGACATCTCCTACCGCACCATCGACGAGCGCTCGCGCGCCGTGGCGCAGCAGGCGTTCCTGCACAACCTCGAGCGCGGCGAGGCCTACCAGAGCGAGGCCCCCGGCCTCTGGGACGTGACGTTCCAGACCGCCGTGGCGCAGGCCGAGCTCGAGGCGCGCGACTACCCCGGCGCCTACCACCGGGTCGCCTTCCACGGGCACGGCGGCGAGCCGATCTTCATCGAGACGACGCGCCCCGAGCTCATCCCGTCCGTCGTCGCGCTCATCGCGCACCCCGACGACGAGCGCTACCAGTCGCTCTTCGGCACGACGGTCACCTCGCCCCTCTTCGGCGTCGAGGTGCCGGTGCTCGCGCACCGCGCGGCCGAGATGGACAAGGGTGCCGGCATCGCCATGTGCTGCACCTTCGGCGACCTCACCGACGTCATGTGGTGGCGCGAGCTGCAGCTGCCGATCCGCTCCCTCATCACCCGCAACGGCCGCCTCCAGGCCGAGACGCCCGAGTGGCTCGCCGGTGGTCCCGGCGAGGCGCTCTACGCCGAGTCGCTCGCGACGAAGACGACCTTCAGCGCGCGCGAGGCCGTCGTGGCCGCGCTGCGCGAGTCCGGTGACCTCGACGGCGAGCCGCAGAAGACCCAGCGCAAGGCCAACTTCTACGAGAAGGGCGACAAGCCCCTCGAGATCGTCACCTCGCGCCAGTGGTACATCCGCAACGGCGGCCGCGAGGAGGCGCTGCGCTCCAAGCTCGTCGGCATGGGCGACGTGGTCGACTTCCACCCCGCCTTCATGCGCTCGCGCTACAAGAACTGGGTCGAGGGACTCAACGGCGACTGGCTCATCTCGCGCCAGCGCTTCTTCGGCGTGCCCTTCCCGGTCTGGTACCCCGTCGACGCCGAGGGCGAGGTCGACCACGAGCGGCCCCTGACGCCGCCCGCCTCCACGCTCCCGGTCGACCCACAGATCGACGTCCCCGAGGGCTACGAGGAGTCGCAGCGCGGCCGGGCGGGTGGCTTCGTCGCCGACCCCGACATCATGGACACGTGGGCCACGTCGTCGCTGACGCCGCAGATCGCCGCCGGCTGGCCGGTGCGCGAGGGGGCTGCCGAGGGCGACCGGCTCGGCTCGGACGAGGCGCTCTTCGCGAGCATCTTCCCCTACGACCTGCGCCCGCAGGGGCACGACATCATCCGCACCTGGCTCTTCGCCACGGTGACGCGCTCGTACTTCGAGCACGGCGTGGCTCCCTGGAAGCACGCCGCGATCAGCGGCTGGATCCTCGACCCCGACCGCAAGAAGATGAGCAAGTCCAAGGGCAACGCCGAGACGCCCGAGGACGTCGTCAAGGCCAACGGCGCCGACGCGGTGCGCTACTGGGCGGCCTCCGGTCGCCTCGGCACCGACGCCGCCTACGACACCGGCCAGATGAAGGTCGGGCGCCGGCTCGCGATCAAGGTGCTCAACGCGAGCAAGTTCGCCCTCGGCTTCGGTGACGTCGACGGCGACCTGCGTGCCGCCGTCACGCACCCCCTCGACCTGTCGATGCTCGCGGCCCTCGCCGACGTGGTCGACAAGGCCACGCAGGGCTTCGAGGGCTGGGACTACACGCGCTCGCTCGAGGCCACCGAGACGTTCTTCTGGACGTTCTGCGACGACTACCTCGAGCTCGTCAAGGACCGCGCCTACGGCGGTCAGGGCGACGAGGCGGCCGCGAGCGCCCGTGCCGCGCTGCGCCTCGCGCTCGAGACGCTGCTGCGCCTGCTCGCGCCGTTCATCCCCTACGCCACGGCCGAGGTGTGGTCGTGGTTCGGCGAGGGCTCGGTGCACCGCCAGTCGTGGCCCACCCGCGACGAGCTGCCGTCCGGTGGGGAGCCCGCGCTCCTCGCGTCGGTCGGCGCCGCCCTCGCCGGCGTGCGCAAGGTCAAGTCCGAGGCCAAGGTCGGCATGCGCGCCGAGGTGCGCACGATGACGCTCGTCGCCCCCGCCGCGTCGGTCGCCCACGTGCAGGCGGCCGAGTCCGACCTGCGGGCCAGCGGCCGCATCAGCGAGCTCGCGTATGCCGACGGCGAGGTCGTCGAGGTGCGTGACGCCGAGCTCGTCCCCGTCGAGAAGCCGCCCGCCCTGGGCTGATCCCCGCGGGTACGCCCGGTCGTTGCCGTCGGGACCTATCGGGACGGCAACGATCGGCCTGCTCCACGACTGTCGGCGACCGCGCTGGCATAGGGTCACTCGCATGTCGAGGCGGGGGGCTCAGGTCACCATCGTGGGTGGCGCCGTCGTCATGGCCGCTCTGGTCGTGGCCGCGCTGGGCCAACCCGTGCCGCTGCTCTCCCGCCCGGTCGACCCGCAGACGTTCACGCCGCTGCCGACCATCACGTCCCTCCCCCCGACGAGCTCGACGCCGCGGCCCTCGTCGACGGCCACGGCCCTGCCCTTCGACCCCTCACCCGTGCTCGTCACCCTCGTCCAGATCGTCCTCGTCCTGGCCGCCCTCGTGGTCCTCGTCGTCCTCGCGCAGCTCATCCGGTCGCTGCTGCGCCGACGCCCGCACCTCGAGCTGCACGAGGAGCCGGACTTCGCGATCCCGCTCGTGCCGACCGAGCTGCTCGAGGCGGCCCGGGACCGGCTGCGGGACCTCGAGACCGGCGAGCCCCGCAACGCCATCGTCGCGGCGTGGCTCGGTCTCGAGACGTCGGCCGCCGCGACCGGCCTGCCGCGCCTGCCCGCCGAGACGTCGACGGAGTACACCGAGCGCGTCATCGGCGTGTGGCCCGTCGACTCGGCGCGGCTCGGCGACCTCGCCGCCCTCTACCGCGAGGCCCGCTTCTCCGTGCACGACCTCGGCGACAGCCACCGCGACCGGGCGATCACCGACCTCCGGGTCCTCATCGCCGACCTCGAGCACGTGGCCCGACGCCAGGCCGCCGAGCGGGTTGCGTCGGTGTCCGCGCCGGAGGAGGCGTCGTGAGCAGCCAGCCGGACGGCACGCCTCCTCGGACGCGGCGCGAGGCGCGCGACCGTGCAGCAGCAGTGGCGGCGCCGCGACGCCCTCTCCCCCGCGGCGCGGTCCGGCGCGATCCGTCCCGGACCCGCGTGCTCGCGGTGGCCCTGCGCCCGTGGCGGCGACGCCTCATCGGCCTGTTCCTCACCTGGGTGGCCCTGGCGGCGCTCACGGCCGGGCTCGGTCTCGCGCCCGACGTGCCGGTGCTCCTCGCGATCCTCCTCGCCGTGGCGCTGCTCGTGTGGCACCTCATCGACCACACCGCGCCGCAGCACCTCACGGTGTGGCCGCTCGTCGACGGCGACCTCGGTGGCCACTCGCGCGGCAACGACTTCCGGGTCACCAACCTCGCCGGCCGCCTCGAGGCGGCCAACACCCGCAGGGAAGGACGCGAGAGCGTCGTGCACGACCTCCACCTGCAGCTGCAGGTGCTCATCCGCGAACGGCTCTACGCCAGGCACGGCATCGTCGCCGAGGAGGAGCCGAAGTGGGCCCAGGGCGTCACCCCGCCGGAGCTGTGGGACCTGCTCGTCGGGCTGCCGCCGCCCGACCTCTACCGTCCCCAGCGCCTCGACCCCATCCTCCGACGAATCGAGCAGTGGTAACGCATGACCGAGATGAACCTGACCCGGGTCAGTCAGCTGAGCAGCGCCGTCCTCGACGAGGTGGACCGCGCGGTCGTCGGCAAGCGCGAGGCCCTGCGCCTCGTCCTCTCCGGCATCCTCGCCGGCGGGCACGTCCTCATGGAGGACTTCCCGGGACTCGGCAAGACGCTCGCGGCGCGCAGCTTCGCCCAGACCCTCGGGCTCGACTTCAAGCGGGCCCAGTTCACGCCGGACCTGCTGCCCGGCGACATCACCGGCTCGTTCATCTACGACCAGCGGGCGGGCGAGTTCGAGTTCCGCGCCGGGCCGCTCTTCGCGGGCCTGCTCCTCGCCGACGAGATCAACCGCACGCCCCCGAAGACGCAGGCCGCACTCCTCGAGGCGATGCAGGAGAAGCAGGTGACCGTCGAGGGCCGCACGTTCCAGCTGCCGCGTCCCTTCCACGTCCTCGCGACCGCGAATCCCGTTGAGTACGAAGGCACCTACCCCCTCCCCGAGGCGCAGCTCGACCGCTTCCTCATGCGGATCTCGTTCGGCTACCCGACCCTCGACGAGGAGTGGGAGATCCTGTCGAACCGCATGGCGCGCCAGCGCGAGGAGCAGGAGCTGCGCGGCATCGTCGACGCCGAGCAGCTGCTCGCGATACAGGCTGCCATCGAGGCGACGGGCGTCGACGAGTCGGTCGGGCGCTACTGCGTCGCCCTGACGGCGGCCAGCCGCGTCCACGGCGACGTGCTCATGGGCGCCTCCCCTCGTGGCGCCCTCGGTCTGCTCCTGTGCGCCCGGGCGTATGCCGTCGTCGACGGTCGTGACTACGTGACCCCCGAGGACGTCAAGGCCGTGGCCGTGCCGGTCCTCGCCCACCGCATCACGGTCAAGCCCGAGCTGTGGATGAGCAACGCCTCCGGGCGCAGCATCGTCGAGAGCCTGCTGCGCACGGTGCCCACCCCGTCGGCGCGCGAGCACCTGGCCCCCAGCCCCTCGGCGGACGGCTGACCGGCCGTGCAGCCCTGGCGCCCCCACCGGACCGCCACCCGTCGACTCGGCGGGTGGGAGCCGACCGCTGCCCACCAGCGGGCGATCCTGCTCGCGGCCGGGGGCGCGATCGTCGCGGTCGTCGGCCGGCGCGCGGACCTGCTCGTCATCGTCGCGCCGCTCGTCGTCGCCGCCCTGTGGGGCCACCTCGTGCGCCCGCGCACCGAGGTGACCGGCACGGCGCGCCTCGGAGACACGACGCTGCGTGAGGGGTCGGTGACCGGGCTCTACGTGACGACCGAGCCGGCGCTGCCCGACGTCCACGGCATCGTCACGGTGGCGCAGGCGCCATGGGTCGAGCGCAAGCCGTCGAGCGGGATCGCGGAGCTCAGCGACGGTGCTGCCACGCTGGGACTTCGATCGACGCGTTGGGGCCGCCGCCGGGTCGGCACGGTCAGCGTCGCGCTCGTCAGCACGTGGGGAGCGTTCCGCGCCGGCCCGGTCGACCTGCCCGACCTCGACTCCGCGACCCTGCCCGTGCCTGCCTCGTTCGACGCCAGCGCCCCGACCCCGCACCCCCGCGGCATCGTCGGGCTGAACCGCTCGAACCGGCCCGGCTCCGGGTCGGAGTTCAACACGATCCGCCGCTTCCACCCCGGCGACCGCCTGCGGCGGATCCACTGGCCCGTCTCGATGCGCACCGGGGCCCTGCACGTCACGTCGACCTTCACCGACGAGGACGCCCATGTCTTCCTGCTCGTCGACTGCTTCAGCGACCTCGGCCCGCGAGAGGGCATCGACGGACGTCCGACGAGCCTCGACGTCACGGTGCGGGCCGCCGGCGCGATCAGCGAGCACTTCCTCCGGAGCAACGACCGGCTCACCCTGCGCACCGTCGGAGCGGCCGAGGTCCCGACGCTCGGTGTCGGGTCGGGCACCAACCACCTGCGGCGTGTGCTCGACACCCTCGCGGCCATCTCGCCGGCCACCGAGCGCCGCGACACCGGGGAGCACGCGATCCGTGGCGTCGACCCCAACGCCCTGTGCCTCGTGCTGTCACCGCTCATCGACCCGACCATGGTGACCCTGGCCCACACCCTCGCGGCGCGCGGCATGACCGTGGTCGTCGTCGACACCTTCCCCGACCACCTCGTCGCCGACCCGTCGAGCGTCTACCAGGCCCTGGCGTGGCGGATCCGGTTGCTGTCGCGCGACGCCGAGGTGCACAACCTGCGGCTGCGCGGCGTCCCCGTCGTCCCCTGGCGTGGGGCCGGCTCGCTCGACCAGGTGCTCCGCGACATCGCCCGTCGGGCGTCGGCGCCCCGGATGGCGAGGCGCTGACCGTGCCCCGACCAGCTGACGGCCCTCTGACGTCCGACGGGACCTCCTGGGTCGCCCGACGCGTGCGGCTGCGCCGGACGGTCCGGTTCGGCGCCGGCCCGGAGTGGTCGCTGAGCCAGCTGGGTGCGACCGGTGCCGCCGTGGGCGGCGTCGCCGTCTACCTCGCGAGCCTCTCCCTGGCCGTCGGCGGCTTCGACGCCCTCTGGTGGGCGCTCGTCCTGCTGCCGCTCGTCACCATCGCGTGGGCCGGCTCGGCGGCACCGCTCGCCTACTGGACCCTGCTGCTCTACGGCTGGTTCACGCTGACCCCGGCGGGGAACTTCTCCTGGTGGTCGCTCCCGGCTGCCGCGGGGTGCGTCGTCGGGCACGCGGCGGCGGCGCTCTCCGCGTCGTCGCCCCCGGCCGGCTCGTTCACCGCGCACACCGCCCGGCGCTGGGTGCGCCACACGGCCCTGGCGTTCGGGGCCGCCGTGCCCGTCGCGGTCCTCGCCGGGCTGCTCGCCGGGCGCTCGCTGGGACTCGTC
>NZ_LMSW01000012.1:119147-223818 GCF_001429645.1 Terrabacter sp. Soil810 | reverse complement strand
TGGCTCGTGCGCACGAGCCCGCCCGCCGAGCGGGTGTGAGACGTCCGGCGCGATGTGCGAGACGACCCGGCCGGGGTCGAGGGTCGACACCGCGTTTGCGATTCGCGTCGGGGCGACCTACGCTTTGATGAAACGAAACAGTTTCGTTTCATCGGGGTGGGACCGGGGTGAGCATGAGCACGACCAGCGCGAGCACGACGGACGCGGCACACGCGAGCCGTCCGCGCGTCGCAGGTGACCGCGAGGTCGAGATCCTCGAGGCCGCGATCGACGTCCTGCGCGAGTCCGGCTACGACCGGCTCACGTTCGACGCCGTCGCCACGGCCGCGCGAGCGTCCAAGGCGACGCTCTACCGGCGCTGGCCGCACAAGCGGGACCTCGTCATCGACGCCGTCGGGCTCTTCATCGACTGCCCGGCTGAGCAGGATCCCGACACCGGGACCCTGCGCGGGGACCTGCTCGCCCAGGCCTGCGCCGACGGGGGCCTCGACGACGAGGTCGTCATCGGCACGTGGGGGGCCCTGCTCCCCGTCATCCACCGCGAGCCGGAGCTGGCCCGCGGCATCCACGAGCGGTTCCTGGCCCCGAAGATCGAGGCCACCCGCACCATCTTCGAGCACGCCAGAGAGCGCGGTGAGGTCGGCGCCGACGCCGACCTCGACACCCTGCTGATGATCCTCCCGTCCCTGTCGATCCACGAGGCACTGCTCTCCGGACGTCGACCCGGGCCGGACCGCATCGCCGAGTTCGTGGACAGCGTCGTCCTCCCGGCCTGCGCCGCCACCCTCGCGCCCGCGCCCAGCCCTCGCTGAGCCGGCCGCGTCGGGGCGACCCCACCACCACCCCTGCATGTCTTCGAGAGGAACACCCATGTCTTCGAACACGGCCTTGGAGGTGGACGAGCCCCAGGGCGAGTTCACCTCCCACGACACCCCGCCGAAACGCCTCGGCCTGGCGCTCTTCGTCATCTGCGCCGCCCAGCTCATGATCGTGCTCGACGGCACCATCGTGACCATCGCGCTCCCCCACATCGAGGCCGACCTCGGCTTCAGCCAGGCGAACCTCCAGTGGGTCATCACCATCTACACGCTCGCCTTCGGTGGCGTGCTGCTCCTCGGCGGTCGCCTCGGCGACCTCTACGGCCGGCGCCGTCTGTTCTTCTGGGGCATCGTGCTGTTCACCATCGCCTCGCTCGTGGCCGGCATCGCCCAGAACGAGGCGATGATGCTCGCCGCCCGCGCCGTCCAGGGCCTCGGTGGCGCTCTCGCCGCCCCCAACGCGCTCGCGCTCATCACGACGACCTTCCCGGCCGGCAAGGAGCGCAACCGCGCCATGGGCGTCTTCGCCGCCATGTCCGGCGCCGGCGCCGCCATCGGCCTCATCCTCGGCGGTGCGCTGACCGAGATCGACTGGCGCTGGAACTTCTTCATCAACCTGCCGATCGGCATCGTCGTCGCGATCCTCGCCCGGCGCATCCTCACCGAGTCCGAGGACGGCCGGGGCTCGCTCGACATCCCCGGTGCCATCACCTCGATCGCCGGCCTCTCCTCGCTCGTCTACGGCCTGACCCACGCGGCGAGCACCTCCTGGAGCGACGCCACCACGGTGACCTACCTCGCCATCGGCGTCGTCCTGCTCGTGGCCTTCGTCGTCATCGAGACGCGTGTCGCCCACCCGCTCCTGCCGATGCGCATCCCGGGCGACCGCACCCGCGGCACGTCCTACTTCGTGATGCTCATCGTCGGCGCCGCCATGTTCGCGATGTTCTACTTCCTCGGCATCTACATCCAGACGATCCTCGGCTACTCGCCCCTCAAGACGGGCCTCGCGTTCCTGCCCTTCTCGGTCGGCATCGTGGTCGCCGCCCAGATCGCGTCGTTCCTCATCGCCAAGGTCGACCCGCGCTGGATCGCCGGCGCCGGCGCTGGCTTCGCGGCGCTCGGCATGTGGGGCTTCACCCACCTGACGCCGCAGAGCACGTACTCCGCGGACCTGCTGCCGTGGATCGTCGTCCTCGCCTTCGGCCTGGGCCTGATCTTCGTCCCGCTCACGCTCACGGCCGTCCACGGCGTCGCCCACGAGGACTCCTCGGTCGCCTCGGCCGTGCTCAACACCATGCAGCAGGTCGGTGGCACGCTCGGCCTCGCGACGCTGAGCACGATCTTCGTCAACAACATGGGTGACAAGGTCGCCGAGCTGACGGCGAAGCTGCCGCAGGGCGGTCCGGCCCCGACGCAGGAGCAGGTCGCAGCAGCGCAGAAGATGATCGCCGACGAGGCGTTCACCTATGGCGCGAGCCGGGCCTACCTCGTCGCGGCGATCATGATCGCGGTCGCCGGCGTCGTCACGCTGGTCGCGCTGCACGTGCGCCACCAGGAGCTCGCGACCGACGGCGCTGCCCCGGCGCACATGGGCTGAGCGCTCCCCCGGCTCCGCACCTCGAGAGGCCACCGTTCGTCATGAACGGTGGCCTCTCGCCGTGTCAGGGGTGGGGGTCGGCCCAGACGGCCGCCCACGGGACGTCCCAGCCGGCGACGGCCAGGCGTCGCTCGACGAACGCGTGCTGCGGCAGGTCGACGACGCGCCCCACCGACGGCTCGTAGACGTCGAGCTCCTGCTCCCCCGTCGGCGGCATGACGAGCACGACGTGGCGCGGAGACCAGGCGTTGCCGACGTAGAGCAGTGCGGGACGGCCGGGCCGCACCCGGGCGCGGAGGGCGGCATACGTGTGCTCGAGGCCGACCCGCCCGCGGTGACGGAACCACGTGACGTCGTAGTCGGCCTGGGGGTCGGTGGCGCCGTACTCGAGCTCGTTCAGGGCGCCCCAGGGCGGGGTGCCGAGGGCACGGGGCCACGGCAGCTGCAGGTGCCGGCCCGCGCCGACGAGCGCGTTGGTGCGCGACGCGACGACCTGCTCGTAGGCGGCGAAGCGCTGCGCCTCGGTGCCGGCGTCGGGCACGTCCCCGTCGCGGGCGTCCTTGCGTATGCCGTCCCGGATCCACTGCGCGAAGGCGGGGTTGGCGAGCATGCGGGCGATGGTCAACGACGCCGAGCCGCACGTCGTGCTGGTCTGCTGGACGGGCGCGTGGTCACCGGCCACGAGCCGGAAGGGAGCGGCCACGGGTCAGCCTCCGTTCACGCGGACGACGCGCGGGCGACCAAGAAGGTCAGGCGGATTCCTTGCGGGGACGCTTGGCCCGCGGCTCGGCCTCACGGCGCACGATCGTCGGGTTGACGTTGTCGAGGACGACCTCGCGGGTCACGACGACCTTGGCGATCTCGTCGTCGCTCGGCACGTCGAACATGACGGGGAGGAGGACCTCCTCCATGATCGCGCGCAGGCCGCGGGCCCCGGTGCCGCGCAGCAGCGCCTGGTCGGCGACAGCGGCGATGGCGTCCTCGGTGAACTCGAGGTCGACACCGTCGATCTCGAACATCTTCTGGTACTGCTTGACGAGCGCGTTGCGCGGCACCGTGAGGATGTTGACGAGCGCCTGCTGGTCGAGCGGCGCGAGCGTCGTCAGGACGGGCAGGCGGCCGATGAACTCGGGGATGAGGCCGAACTTCAGCAGGTCCTCGGGCATGACGTCCTGGAAGCTGTCGCCGAGGTCCTTCGGGTTGTGCAGCGGCTGGCCGAAGCCGAGGCCCTTGCGACCCGAGCGCGACTCGATGATCTTCTCGAGGCCGGCGAACGCACCGCCGACGATGAAGAGCACGTTGGTCGTGTCGATCTGGATGAACTCCTGGTGGGGGTGCTTGCGGCCACCCTGCGGAGGCACGGATGCCGTCGTGCCCTCGAGGATCTTGAGCAGCGCCTGCTGCACGCCCTCGCCGGACACGTCGCGCGTGATCGACGGGTTCTCGCTCTTGCGGGCGATCTTGTCGACCTCGTCGATGTAGATGATGCCCGTCTCGGCCTTCTTGACGTCGTAGTCGGCGGCCTGGATGAGCTTGAGGAGGATGTTCTCGACGTCCTCGCCGACGTAGCCGGCCTCGGTCAGGGCCGTCGCGTCGGCGATGGCGAAGGGGACGTTGAGCATCTTGGCGAGCGTCTGCGCGAGGTACGTCTTGCCCGAGCCGGTGGGGCCGATGAGCAGGATGTTGGACTTCGCGATGTCGATGTGGTCGTCGTCGCGCTTGACGCCCTCACCGGCCTGGATGCGCTTGTAGTGGTTGTAGACGGCGACGGCGAGCGACTTCTTGGCGACGTCCTGGCCGATGACGTAGTTCTCGAGGAAGTCGAAGATCTCGCGCGGCTTCGGCAGGTGGTCGAGGCCCAGCTCGCTGCTCTCGGCGAGCTCCTCCTCGATGATCTCGTTGCAGAGGTCGATGCACTCGTCGCAGATGTACACACCGGGACCGGCGATGAGCTTCTTGACCTGCTTCTGGCTCTTCCCGCAGAAAGAGCACTTGAGGAGGTCTCCGCCTTCTCCGATGCGTGCCACCGATTCGCTCCTGGTTCGTCGGCGCCGAACGCTGGGGTGCACCCGGCAGGCCCCAACCTAGGGGCCGACTCCTATTAGACGACGGAGGGGGCCACCCTCGCTCGCGCAACGCCGTTTGTCCGCTGATGGCGGACAAACGACGACGCTGTCACTTGAACGGAGTTCCAGCCGAATCGGGCTGTGTCCCACCGTCGCTGCCGTCACCGTCGTCGACCCCAGTGCCCCCGTCGCGGCCACCGCCCCCGCCGCGTCGGCGGGTCGTGAGGAACCCGAGGCCCACCGCGAGGGCGAGCCCGCCGAACGTGACGACGAGCAGCCCGACGAGGGCGATGACGAGCATCGTCGTCAGCGACATCCCGTCACCGAGGTCCGGGGCCGCGCTCCCGGGCAGGTCGGCATACGTCCTCATGCCAGCAGCGTACGGCCCACGGCCGGCCGCCACGTGGTCCGGCCGTCAGGCGGAGGTGAGGTCGCGGACGATCGCGACGTACTGCTCCTGGGCCGCCTCGGGAGCCGTGCCCGAGAGCTTGGCCCACGCGTCGTACTTGGCACGCCCGACGGGGTTGGTGAAGCCCGGACGCGAGCCGGTCGCGTCACCGGCCGTCGCCTGCTTGAACAGCCCGTAGAGCCGAAGCTTCACCTCGTTGCCGGGGTCGGTCGTCAGGGCCTTGACGGCCTCGACCGCCTGCTCGAACTCCGCACTCGCCATGACCGGACCTCCATGCTCGACACCAGGTTCACCTGACATCCAAGCAGGTACGCCGAGGGCCGGGTCCCAGCGGAACCCGGCCCCACGGCATACGTGCTCGTGACGAGCGGGAGGTCAGTCCTCGAGCGAGGCCTTGCGCGAGGCGAGGACCTCGTCGATGAGACCGTAGGTCTTGGCGTCCTCGGACGACAGGATCTTGTCGCGCTCGATGTCGCTGCGGACCTGCTCGGACGTGCGGCCCGTGTGGTGCGCGAGGGTGTCCTCGAGCCACGTGCGCATGCGCAGCACCTCGTTGGCCTGGATCTCGATGTCCGACGCCTGGCCGTAGTCGCCGCCCGAGAGCGCCGGCTGGTGGATGAGGATGCGGGCGTTCGGCAGCGCGAAGCGCTTGCCCGGCGCACCGGCGCCGAGGAGCACCGCGGCGGCCGAGGCCGCCTGGCCGATGACGAACGTCTGGATGTCGGGACGGACGAACTGCATCGTGTCGTAGATCGCCGTCATGGCCGTGAACGAGCCACCCGGGCTGTTGATGTACATGAGGATGTCGCGGTCGGGGTCGAGCGACTCCAGCACGAGCAGCTGGGCGATGATGTCGTCGGCCGACGCGTCGTCGACCTGCACGCCGAGGAAGATGATGCGGTCCTCGAAGAGCTTGTTGTAGGGGTCGGACCGCTTCATGCCGTAGGAGGTGCGCTCCTCGAACTGCGGCAGGATGTAGCGGCTCGAGGGCTGGGCGACCGCGAGGCGGTTGGTGGGTTCGATGTTCATGTGTGTCTCCAAGTCCTGGTCAGACCGCGGTCAGTTCTCGGCCTTGGCGTCGGCCTGGCCGACACCCTTGCCCTCGACCGCCTGGTCGGAGCGGCTGAAGACGTGGTCGACGAAGCCGTACTCCTTGGCCTCCTCCGCGCTGAACCAGCGGTCGCGGTCGGAGTCCTTCTCGATCTGGTCGATGGTCTGGCCGGTGTGCTCGGCGATGAGCCGCGCCATCTGCTTCTTGACGTAGAGCATCTGCTCGGCCTGGATCTTGATGTCGGTGGCCGTGCCGCCGATGCCGCCCGAGGGCTGGTGCATCATGACGCGGGCGTGGGGCGTGGCGTAGCGCTTGCCCTTCGTGCCGGCCGAGAGCAGGAACTGGCCCATCGAGGCGGCCATGCCCATCGCGACGGTGGCGACGTCGTTGGGGATCCAGTTCATCGTGTCGAAGATGGCCATGCCGGCGGAGATCGAGCCGCCGGGGCTGTTGATGTAGAGCCAGATGTCCTTCTCGGGGTCCTCGGCCGAGAGCAGCAGCAGCTGCGCGGCGATGGCGTTCGCGTTGTCGTCGCGGACGTCGGACCCGAGGAAGATGATCCGCTCCTTGAGCAGGCGGTTGTAGATGTGGTCGTCCAGACCACCCGGCATGCCGTTGCCGTTGGCGGAGGTCTCCGAAATCACCGTGTCTCCATCGTCGAAGTGGTCCAGCCTCTCGCCACGGGATGTGGCGCCGGCTGGCTCGTCACTGACCCTAACGCCCGACCCCTCGGCCAGATTTCCCGAACCGCGTCGTGTTCGCCGTGAGCGCACAAACCTGAGCCGGAGCGGCGCAACCACACGCACGGACCCCGCCGGTCGTAAGCCGTCCGGCGGGGTCCAGGTGCGCGTGCGGGTGGGTGCCCGGCTGGTCGCGGACTACTCGCTGAGGCCGTTGTCGGCCCCGGCCTCGCCCGAGTCGGTGTAGCTGCTCGAGTCCTTGGACTCGTCGAGCGAGCGCTCGCGCACGTCCTCGCCCGCGGTGCTGCCGTCGAGGTTGCCGCGGTCGGCGTCGGACTGGTCGACGCCACCGTCGACGTCGGTGCCGGGCTGCCCGGTCCCGGCGTCACCGGTCGTGCTGGCCAGAGGGTCACCACCGGCTCGGTCGTCCTCGTCGCTGCCGCCGATCGCCGACGGCGTCTGGGCCATGCCGCCCGGCTGCCCGGCCAGGGAGTCGGCGGTGGTCTCGGGGTTCTGGTCCGTCTCGTCGTGCGCGGTCATGGTGGCTCCTCGCCGCTCGGTTCGCTTCGTGGGTCACCGCTGGTCGTACCCCGTGGCCCGGGACCGGAACCGGGGCTCTCCCCGACGTGCCGCTGGGCCGGCTCCCGTGCGGGAGCCGGCCCAGCGGCCTACGAGCGGTGTGGGACGGTCAGGCGTCGGCCTTCTCGGCCTGCGCGTCGTCGGCGTCGGACGCCACCTCGTCCTCGTCGCCCTCGGTGCCGGGGACGGCCTCGTTGAGGTCGATGACGTTGCCGGCGGTGTCCTTGACGGAGACCTTCTCGAGGACCGTGGCGAGCGCCTTGCGCCGGGCGACCTCGGCGACCATGGCGGGGATCTGACCCTCCTGGTCGAGCGACTGCGCGAACTGGTTGGGGTCCATGCCGTACTGCTGCGAGCTCATGACGAGGAACTCGATGAGCTCCTGCTGCTCGACCTGGACCTCTTCCCTCTCGGCGATCGCGTCGAGGACGAGCTGGGTCTTGAGGCCCTTGCGGGTGCTCTCGCCGACCTCGGCACGGTGCTCGTCGTCCTCGAGGCGACCCTCGCCCTCGAGGTGGCTGTGCACCTCGGCATCGACGATGCTCTCGGGGATCGGCACCTCGACCTTGTCGAGGATGGCCTCGAGGAGCTGGTCGCGGGCGGCGACACCCTGGGCGAACTTGGCGTCGATCTCGGCCTTGGCCGTGAGGTCGGCCTTGAGCTCGTCGAGCGTGTCGAACTCGGAGGCCAGCTGGGCGAACTCGTCGTCGAGCTCGGGCAGCTCGCGCTCCTTGACCGCGGTGACGGTCACGGTGCAGCTGGCGTCCCGGCCCTCCTGGTCGCCACCGGCGAGGGGGGCGGTGAAGTTCTTGGTCTCGTCGGCCGTCATGCCCACGAGCGCCTCGTCGAGGCCCTCGAGCATGTTCTTGCTGCCGACCTCGTAGGACACGCCGGTGACGGAGTCGATCTCGTCTCCGTCGATCTCGGCGGACAGGTCGATGGAGACGAAGTCGCCGTCCTGGACCGCGCGGTCGACGCCCTTGAGCGTGCCGAAGCGGGCGCGGAGGTCGGTGAGGCGCTGTTCGACGGCCTCGTCCTCGACCTTGGCCTCGTCGACGGTCAGCTCGATGTCGCTGAAGTCGGGCAGCTCGATCTCGGGGCGCTTGTCGACCTCGGCGGTGAAGACGAAGTCCTCGCCGTCGGTCGCGGGGACCTGGAGGTCGGTGATCTCGGGCTGGCCGAGCGGGCGGACCTCGTTCTCCTCGAGGGCCTGGCCGTAGAACGTCGGGAGGGCGTTGTTGACGGCCTCCTCGAGGACGGCCGCGCGGCCGACGCGCTGCTCGATGATGCGGGCCGGCACCTTGCCCTTGCGGAAGCCGGGCACCTGGATGTGCTCACCGATGTGCTTGATGGCCGCGTCGAGGCTCGGCTTGAGCTCCTCGAACGGGACCTCGACGGTCATCTTGACCCGGGTCGGGCTGAGGGTCTCGAGCGCACTCTTCACTGCGGGGTACTCCATTGGGGTGGTGCCGACGTGGTCGTCGACGGTGAACGGACGGGCCAGCGCACCATGCTATAGGGCACGCGCCCGATGGCTAAATGCGCGGATCGTCCGCGGGCGCCGCACGCCTATGCTCGGGGGCCATGAGCACCCCTCCCGGCCCGTTCGCGTCCCCAGAGAACGCGGCCCTGCGCCCGATCCAGATGGTGTCGGTCGCGGTCGGCATGGGAGCCCTCATGCTGAGCGCCGTGCGGATCCTCGTGGACCCCTCCGCGCCACTCCCGTCGGCCTGGGCCGTTGGCATCGTCCTCGCCACGCTCGTCGGCTCGGCCACGCTCATCCGCTACGTCGGATATGCCGTCCCCGCCCTCCCGCACGGCCTGCCGCGGGAGAACGCCGAGACCACGAGCCTGCGCTACTTCACGTCGACGACGACCCTGCGGACCGCGCTGGCCGAGGCGCCGGTGCTCGTGGCGTTCGCCTGCTCCTTCGTCTTCACGCCCCACACCTGGCTGACGCTGCTCATCGCGCTCCCGGGCGGGCTCGCGCTCTTTTGGGTCCACGGCTGGCCGTCGGCACGCACGGCCGCCGCCGTCGAGGAGGGCCTGGAGGCCGACGGCGCCGAGAGCTGGCTGAGCGAGGCGCTCGGCTTCCGCTGAGCACCACCGACGGCGTATGCCGTGTGGGCCCGACGGGCGACGATCGTGTCGTCCCGTGGCGGGTGTCGTCAGCCGACGGTGCCGCCGCTGCGCCAGTAGAGCCCGTCGGCCCGGTCGAGGAAGCCCTCCTCGACGAGGTAGCGGCGCAGGGCCGCGACGTCGGGGTGGAAGGCGCGGAGCCGGTTGTTGACCTCGGTCTCGTCGTAGCGCTCCCCCGGCTCGAACTCCTGCGAGAGCAGGTCGAGCACGACGAGGCGTTTGCGGATCTTGGTCGGGATGCTCGTCAGCGTGCCGTCGGGCGCGAGGAACGAGCGGAGGACGGCGTCGCGGTCACGCAGGGCGTCCTGCAGGTCGGGGCGGAACATGCGACCCACGCTAGGAAGTGCGGCGTCGTGACGCCAAGCGGTTTTGGAGCGGGCGACGAGAATCGAACTCGCGTGATCAGTTTGGAAGACTGAGGCTCTACCATTGAGCTACGCCCGCAGGGGCGCCGGTCGTGCCGGCGATCCGAGGCGTCAGCCTACTGGTTCCCGCCCGGTCCGCTGAAATCGACCCGCCCGCGCGGCGTGGGAACCGGTCGGTTCGCCGGCCACTTGTCGGCTACGATTCCGACGCCACGGGGTGTGGCGCAGCTTGGTAGCGCATTGCGTTTGGGACGCAAGGGCCGCAGGTTCAAATCCTGTCACCCCGACTGCACGAAACGGGACGTGGACGCGACGAAGTCGCAGTCCACGTCCCGTTTCGCTACGTCGGGGAGACAGGATGCCGGGAGCCGGAGCGCATCGACGTGAGGGACGAGCGGCGAGACGCGACGGCGGCGTCCTGTCACCCGAGGGCAGGAATGCACTGCGGTCCGAATGTCGTGGAGATCACCCGGCACCAGGTGCCGAGAAGACTCCACAGCCTCCGCCGCTCCCGGCGTGCTGCTAGGGCAGCAGGTCCAGCCGGAGCTCGTTGATCGTGCGCCCAGCCGCAATTCCCTTGGCCTCGAAGCCGTTTCGTGGACGCCACTGCGGCCGGTCGACGCGGTGCGCCTCGAACCCCGGGTGCGCCGCGACCTCGGCGAGGGCGTGCTCGGCGTAGAAGTCCTGGTCGGTGGCGATGAGGACGTGGCCGCCGGGCTTGAGGACGCGGGCGAGCAGGTCGAGGTTGGCCGGGCTGACGAAGCGCCGCTTCGTGTGCTTCTGCTTGCGCCACGGGTCGGGGAAGAAGAGGTGGACGGCGTCGAACGTGGCGTCGGCGACCCGCTCCTCGAGGAAGAGCACGGCGTCGCCGATCTCGACGCGCAGGTTCGGCACGCCGGCCTCGTCGGCGTCGGCGAGCATCCGGGCGAGCCCGGGGGTGTGGACGTCCATGGCGAGGATGTCGCACTCGGGGAACGCGGCGGCATACGCGATGGCGGCGTGGCCGTGGCCGCAGCCGATCTCGAGGACGACGGGGGCCGTGCGCCCGAAGGCTGCAGCGGCGTCGAAGGGGCCGTCGGGCACGGAGCGGGCGGGCGCGAGGCGCTCGACACGTTCCTTCGTCAGGGACGACAGCCGCCCCCGGCGCACGAACGTGCGCACCCGGGCGGGGGTGACGCCCGGTGGCAGGTCGGGCACGACGTGCTCCTTGCGCCGGTCGGGGCCGGCCTCGGGCATGGTCGCTTCGGTGGGGTGCTCGCTCACGCAGGCATCGTAGTGAGGGCGGCGGGCACCCGAGTTCCGTCACCTGTGCCCGGTCGGGTCAGGTGCGCCAGATCGTGACGACGGCACGGTCGTCGCCGAGGCCGGCCGCGGCCTGGTCGCAGAGCCGCTGGGCCAGACCCTCGAAGCCGGTGCGGATGAACGACTCGGCGCGCCCGAGCATGCGGTCGATGCCGTCGACGAGGGCCTTGTCGCGTGCCTCGATGACGCCGTCGCTGTAGAGCACGAGCGCGTCTCCGCGCCGGAGGGTGCCGTTCTCACGGGGGTACTCGGCGTGGTCGATGACGCCGAGCAGCGGCCCGCGGCCACCGGCGAGCATCCGCCACCGGCCTGACCCGGCCGCGAACTGCGCAGCGGCGGGGTGACCGGCGTACCCGATGGTGAAGTTGCCGCTCTCGAGGTCGACGGCCACGTGCACGGCGGTCGCGAAGCCCTCGGCCCACCGCAGCCGCAGCAGGTGGTTGTTGGCGGAGGCGAGGAACCCGCCCTCGCTCATCTCGCCGAGCAGCCCACCGAGGGCGCCGGAGAGCAGCAGTGACCTGGCGCCCGCTTCGCGGCCCTTTCCTGAGACGTCGACGAGCGCGATCTCGAGAGTGCGGCCGTCGGTGGAGCGGCTGGCGACGACGAAGTCGCCGGCGAAGCTGTCGCCGTAGGCCGACTCGAGGGCGACCTCGGCTCCCCACTGCGGCGGCAGGGGCGGCAGCTCGCCCTGGGCCCGGAGCCGGTCGCGCATGTCGACGAGCATCGACTCGCCACTCACGCCGACGACGCCGACCTGGGCGCGCGCGTGGGAGAGCCAGATCATGAGGAGCATCGTGACGACGGTGACGATCTGCGCGCCCGTCGTCGTCGACTTGATGGGGCCGAGATAGGCCCCGAGGATCGCCATGGCGAGGATGAGCCCCATGTAGACGACGAGGAGGTAGCGCGGCTCGAGGAACAGTCCCGCAGCGACGACGATGAGGCCGTAGACGCCCCACGGGACCACGGTCGGCCACACGAAGACCGCGGCCGAGGCGAGGATGCCGAGCGCGAGGAAGCCCGTGACGACCGCCCAGGGCGCGCGGCTGAGCCAAGGGCCCAGGAGTCGGAGTCGTCGAATCGGTCCGGCAGCGTAGCGCGGGCGTCGAGAGACCGAGCTCTCGTTGTGGGCCACGTGCCTCCCTTGCGGCGATGAAGGGGGACGGCGGACGTCGCGACGTCAGCGCGCGTCCGAGTCCGGCAAAGCCGGCAAGTCCCCCGTGTCCTCGTACGCGGAAACCATACCCAGACGGCGGCTGTGGCGCGCCTCATCGGTGAAGTTCGTCGCCACGAAGGTGTCGACGATCTCCTTGGCGACGTCGTCGGGCGTGAACCGGGCGCCGATGGAGACGACCTGCGCGTTGTTGTGCTCGCGGGCGAGGCTCGCCAGCTCGACGTTGTACGCGAGCGCGGCCCGGATGCCGGTGACCTTGTTGGCTGCGATCTGCTCCCCGTTGCCCGACCCGCCGAGCACGACACCGAGCGAGCCCGGGTCGGCCGCGACGGCCTCGGCGGCTCGCAGCACGAAGACGGGGTAGTCGTCCTGGGCGTCGTAGCCGAAGGGGCCGTGGTCGACGACCTCGTGGCCGCCGTCGCGCAGGTGCGTGATCAGGGACTGGTGGAGCTCGTATGCCGCGTGGTCGCCGCCGATGTGGATGCGCATGTCCGTCCTTGGGTGCGTCGCAGGGGTGGTGGGTGTCAGCTGAAGATGGGGCCGAGCGTGCGGGTGCGCTTGAGCTCGAAGAACCCGGGCGTGCTCGCCACGAGCACGCAACCGTCCCAGAGCCGGGCGGCGTCCTCGCCCTTGGGGGCGGGCGTCACGACGGGACCGAAGAAGGCGACGCCGTCGACGGCGATGATCGGCGTGCCGACGTCGGTGCCGACGAGGCTGATGCCGCGCTTGTGGCTGCGGTGCAGGGCGGCGTCGTACTTCTTGTGGTGCGCCTCCTTGGCGAGGTCCGCGGGCAGGCCGACCTCCTCGAGCGACTCGCCGATCACCTGGTCGAAGTCGTTCATCTTCCGCAGGTGGATGCGGGTGCCCATGGCGTCGTAGAGCGGCTTGATGACGGAGTCGCCGTGCGCCTCGGCGGCAGCGATGATGACCCGCACCGGGGCCCACGCCTCGTCCATGCGCGCCCGGTAGGCGGCGTCGAGGTCGTGCCGGTGCTCGTTGAGGACGGCGAGGCTCATGACCGACCAGGTCACCTCGATGTCCCGCAGCGTCTCGACCTCCATGAGCCAGCGCGACGTCATCCACGCCCACGGGCAGATCGGGTCGAACCACATCTCGACGGCGTCACGGCTCGTCTTCGGGCTGTCCTTCGCATCGGCCATGCGGCCCATCATGGCACTGCCACCTGCACGCCGATTGCGGTGGTGGACGGCCCCGGGTTCCGTGCGAGGATGGCCCGCGACGACGCCGTCCGACCGACGCTGCGTCGTGCCCCAGCACCCTTCCCAGGAGGTCCCTCCGTGCCCGGCAAGAACCTGACCCGCGACGAGGCGGCGAGCCGCGCCAGCATCCTGCGCGTCGACTCCTACGACGTCCGTCTCGACCTGACGACGGGTCCGGAGAACTTCCACACCGTCACCACGGTCAGGTTCGCCTGCTCCGAGCCCGGCGCCGACTCGTTCATCGACCTCATCGCCGACTCGGTCGAGACGGTCACCCTCAACGGCGTCGACCTCGACCCCGCCGAGGTCTTCGCGGACTCGCGCATCGCGCTGGAGGGCCTGGCCGCCGAGAACGAGCTGACCGTCGACGCCACCGGCCGCTACACCAACACCGGCGAAGGCCTGCACCGCTTCGTCGACCCGGTCGACAACGAGGTCTACCTCTACACGCAGTTCGAGGTCCCGGACTCCCGGCGCATGTATGCCGTGTTCGAGCAGCCCGACCTCAAGGCGGCCTTCCGCTTCACGGTGACGGCGCCCGCACACTGGAAGGTCATCAGCAACTCCCCGACGCCCGCCCCTCAGGCCGCCGGCGTGGCCGACGGAGTCGAGCGCGCGACGTGGTCGTTCGAGCCGACGCAGCGCATCTCGTCGTACATCACGGCGCTCATCGCCGGCCCCTACGACGAGGTCCGTGACGAGGTGCAGACCCGCAAGGGTGTCGTGCCGCTCGGTGTCTTCTGCCGCAAGTCGCTGACGCAGTACCTCGACGCCGACAACATCTTCGACTGCACCAAGAAGGGCTTTGCGTTCTTCGAGGAGGAGTTCGACCAGGCCTACCCGTTCGAGAAGTACGACCAGATCTTCACGCCCGAGTACAACATGGGCGCGATGGAGAACGCCGGCGCGGTGACCTTCGTCGAGGTCTACATCTTCCGGTCCAAGGTGTCCGAGGCGAAGATCGAGCGCCGGGCCCTGACGATCCTGCACGAGCTGGCCCACATGTGGTTCGGCAACCTCGTGACGATGAAGTGGTGGGACGACCTCTGGCTCAACGAGTCGTTCGCCGAGTGGGCGTCGACGACGTGCCAGGCCGAGGCCACCGAGTGGACGAGCGCCTGGACGACCTTCGGCACGTCGGAGAAGGCCTGGGCCTACACCCAGGACCAGCTCTCCTCGACGCACCCGATCGCCGCCGACATGCGCCACCTCGAAGACGTCGAGGTCAACTTCGACGGCATCACGTACGCCAAGGGCGCGTCGGTGCTCAAGCAACTCGTCGCGTACGTCGGTCGTGAGCCGTTCGTCGCCGCGCTGCGCGAGTACTTCCGCAAGCACGCCTGGGGCAACACGACCCTGGCCGACCTGCTCGGCGAGCTCGAGAAGGCGTCCGGCCGCGAGCTGAGCGAGTGGAGCAAGCTCTGGCTCGAGACGGCAGGCGTCAACACGCTGCGCCCCGTCTTCGAGGTCGACGCCGATGGTCGCTACAGCTCGTTCGCGATCACGCAGACGGCGACCGAGGAGTACCCGACGCTCCGCCCGCACCGCATCGGCGTGGGGCGGTATGCCGTCCGGCCGGGCGTCGACGGCGACGTGCTCGAGCGCATCGGCTACGACGAGGTCGACATCACCGGCGAGCGCACCGACCTGGCCGAGCTCGTCGGCCAGGAGCAGCCCGACCTGCTGCTGCTCAACGACGACGACCTCGCCTACGGCAAGATCCGCCTCGACGAGCGCTCGCTCGCGACGGCCCTGTCCCTCCCCCGGGGCTTCACCGACTCGCTGCCGCGCTCGCTCGTGCTCGGCGCCACGTGGGACATGACGCGCGACGGCGAGATGCCGGCGCGTGACTTCGTGCGCTTCGTCCTCGAGTCGATGCCGGGCGAGACGGACTCGACGCTGCTGCGTGTCCTGCTCGGCCAGATGTCGACGGCGGCCCGTCTCTACACCGCTCCGGAGCACCGCTCCGAGGTGTCGGCCCTCCTGTCGTCGTCCCTGCGCTCGCTCGCCGAGACCGCCGAGGCCGGCAGCGACGCCCAGTTCCAGCTCGTCGAGGCGTGGGCGGGCTCGACGTCCGACCCGGCCGACGAGGTGAGGCTGCGCGCCCTGCTGACGGGTGCCGAGTCGCTGCCGGGTCTCACGACGGACACCGAGCTGCGGTGGACCTTCCTCAAGGCCCTCGCAGCACTGGGCGCGGCCGACGAGATCGAGATCGAGACCGAGCTCGACCGCGACCCGACCGCCACGGGCAAGGAGCGGGCCGCCGAGGCCCTCGCCGCGCGCCCGACCGCCGAGGCCAAGGCCGACGCCTGGGCCAAGGCCGTCGAGCGCAACGACCTGTCCAACCAGATGGTCGAGGCGGTCAGTGCCGGCTTCCGCCGCAGCAGCGACATGTCGCTGCTCGAGCCGTACGTCGAGAAGTACCACGCGATGCTCGTCGACGCGTGGGCCGAGCGGAGCGTCGCCATCGGCGAGCGCGTCGTCGGTGGCTTCTACCCGTTCTCGGTCGCGAGCCAGCAGCTCAAGGACGCCTCGGACGCGTGGCTCGCCGCCAACCCCGACGCAGCGCCGGGTCTGGTGCGCACCGTGGCCGAGAACCGCGACACCATCGCGCGCGCCCTCGTGGCGCAGGAGCGCGACCGACGCGGCTGAGCCCGTGGTGCGGGGCCGCCCGGACGGGCCGCCCCGCACCCGGGCTCCGCCGAGCCCGACTCCGAGAACCCGCCTGACCGACCTGACCGACACCTGACCGAGCCCCCCTGACCGAGACCCCTGACTGAGACTCCTGTGATCGACGCCTTCACGAACCTGACCCCGTTCAGCTCCACCCCGACACCCAGCCCGACACCCAGCCCGCCACCCGCCCAGGACCCAGCCATGACGCTTTCCATGCCCGACCTGTCGACCCTGACGTGGGCCGGGGTCGGCGACTGGCTCGCCGGTGCACCGTTGCTGATCCTGACGACCGTCGTCCTCGGTCTCGTCGCGCGCTGGGTGCTGCACCGGCTCATCGACCGGGTCGTCGCGACGGCGACGTCCCGGCGCGCAGAGCACCTCGCGAGGATCCCCGGCGCCGGGCGGGCGCTGCAGGCGGTGGGCGTCGCCAACGCCCGCCACGTGCAGCGCACCGAGACCGTCGGAGCCCTGCTCAAGAGCATCACGACGTTCATCGTCTACGGGATCACCGCGCTCACGGTGATGTCGCTCGTCGGCATCCCGCTCGGGCCGATGCTCGCCTCGGCCAGCGTCGGCGGCGTGGCCCTGGCGTTCGGTGCCCAGAGTCTCGTCAAGGACTTCCTGTCGGGCGTCTTCATGATCGTCGAGGACCAGTACGGCGTGGGTGACGTCATCGACACCGGTGAGGTCGTCGGCACGGTCGAGAACGTGTCGCTGCGCGTCACTCAGCTGCGCGACGCGGGTGGCATGACGTGGTACGTCCGCAACGGCGAGATCGTGCGCATCGGCAACAAGACCCAGGGGTGGTCGACGGCGATCGTCGACGTCCCGATCGCCTACGACCAGGACGTCGAGAAGGCGATCACGGTGATCCGCGACGTCGTCGGCACCATGGACGACGACGACGACTTCAAGGACATCCTCCTGGAGGAGCCCAACGTCGTCGGGGTCGAGTCGATCGCGGGGGGCGTCATCACGATCCGCATCATCGCCAAGACGATCGCCAACGAGCAGTTCGGCGTGCAGCGCGAGATGCGCGAGCGGGTCAAGACGGC
Source organism: Terrabacter sp. Soil810 (assembly GCF_001429645.1). Taxonomy (NCBI): domain Bacteria; kingdom Bacillati; phylum Actinomycetota; class Actinomycetes; order Micrococcales; family Intrasporangiaceae; genus Terrabacter; species Terrabacter sp. Soil810. Next base: position 206,684 of record NZ_LMSW01000012.1, on the reverse strand, counting down.
CTTCGACCGCGCCGGCGTGCGCAGCCCCATGCCCGTCATGCCGCCCTACGGCGGGGCCGCCCCGCAGTGACCAACCGCCGCCGGAGCCCGGCCGCGACCACGGCCACCGCTCTGGGAGACTGGCCCACGTGACGTACTACGACGACTTCGGCGGCCACGAGACCTTCGCCAAGCTCGTGCGCGAGTTCTACCGCGGCGTCGCCGAGGACGAGCCGCTGCGCGCCCTCTACCCCGAGGAGGACCTCGGACCGGCGCAGGAACGCCTGCGGATGTTCTTCGAGCAGTACTGGGGCGGGCCGACGACCTACTCCGAGCAGCGCGGCCACCCGCGGCTGCGGATGCGGCACATGCCGTATGCCGTGACGCCCGACATGCGCGACCGCTGGCTGCTGCACATGATGAACGCCGTCGACACGCTCGAGCTCTCCCCCGAGAACGACGACCGGCTGCGCGACTACCTCACGCGGGCGGCATACTCCCTCGTCAACGCGCCGGGGCCGGACGGCACCTTCTGACCTCAGCCCCGCCGACTCCACGACTCACAGCAACTCACAGCGCATTCACGGGTCGGCGGCCTCGCGCCTGGTGTTCTCTGGAGGCAGGCGGTTCCACGGTCGGACGCGCGCGCCCGACGACACGACGGAGGATGCGGCATGGTGTCGATCAACAAGAAGGCGAGCATCGCAGCGGTGGGCGCGGCCGTGGCCGTGATCGGCCTCGGCGTCACGCAGGTGGCTCGGGCCGACGACACGACCTCGACGACCACTCCCACCCCGACGGCGACCTCGACCCAGGGCGACCCCAACAAGGGCACGACCGACTCCGCGCCCGGCACGGGCCGCGGCTGGGGCCCTGGTGGCCGCCACGGCGGCATGGGGCCCGGCATGGGCAAGGGCGTGGACCTCGCGGCGCTCGCGACGAAGCTCGGCGTCAGCCAGGCCAAGCTCGAGGACGCACTCAAGGCCGTGCGTCAGGACCTCAAGTCCAGCCCCGCTCGCGGCCAGGGCACGGCGACGAAGCCCGACCCCGCGACGATGCAGGACGAGCTGGCGACCAAGCTCGCGAGCGAGCTGGGCATCGACGCGGCCAAGGTCAAGGCGGCCTTCGCCGACCTGCGTGCTGCGCACGAGGCCGACGAGCAGAAGGCGTTCGACGACCGCCTCGCCCAGGCCGTCAAGGACGGCACGCTGACGCAGGCCGAGGCCGACGCGGTCAAGAAGGCGGCCCAGGCCGGCGTCATCGACATGGACGGCGGACCCGGCGGGCCGCACTGACGACACGATCGGCTCCCGCGTCGAGGGGCGTCACCCGGATCCCGGGTGGCGCCCCTCAGGCTGTGGCGAGGTGGGCCCGCAGCGAGGGCACGACGTGGTTGCGCAGCAGGGGCGCGAGGTCCGCGGGCAGATCCCCGTCGAGACCGAGCCACCGCTGCTCGGCGATCTCGGCGAGCGGAGCCGGAGCGTCCTCGGGACGCAGGTGCGTGACGTAGACCGTCGCGTCGACCCACGAGTCCGGCTCGTTGGCCGCCACGTCGTGGAACCGGCCCAGCGGCTCCCCGACGCCGGTGACGTCGAGGCCGACCTCCTCCATGACCTCTCGGACGGCCGCCTCGCGAGCGGACTCCCCCGGGTCGATCTTCCCGCCCGGCAGCATGAACCGGGTCGAGCCGGCCTTGCGGACGGTCAGCAGCTGCCGGTCCCGGACGAGGCAGAACGCTGCGGTGACAAAGGTCGTCATGACCCCGACGGTAGTGCCGGCGCCGCCTCCGGGTCCCAGCGGACCCGGTGCCCGGTGATCCATGCGCTCGAACGCTCGGTGACGACGAAGCGGAAGACGAGTCGCATCATCGCGTCGCGGACGGCGCGACCGGTGCGACCCGGGATCTTCGAGCTGCTGCTCCGTGCTCCCGCCGCGACGATGCGCTCGACACGGTCGCGCCGAGCGGTGTCGTATGCCGTCAGGGCCTCCTCGACCGTGCCCCCGTCGCGCAGGCATGTGGCCAGGACCACGGCGTCCTCGAGGGCGAGGGACGCCCCCTGCCCGGAGCTCGGCGACGGCGCGTGCGCCGCGTCACCGACGATGACCATGCGGTCGCGGTGCCAGCGCGCGACCCGGGGCAGGTCGTGGGTGTTGTCGGCCCAGAGCTCGAGTCGCCCGGTGCGCACGAGGTCGGCGGCCGGTCCCGCGTCGTCGGCGAGCAGCTCGACGAGCCGGTCCTGCCACTGCTCGGGGGTTCGGGCCGCACGTTCGGCCCGGGTGATCGCGGGCCCGGGCACGTTGACGAACCACACGACGTCGCCGTCGGGGGTCGGGTGGGCCCCGAAGAAGGCGCGCGACCCGAAGACGAAGTGCCACTGGCGGGCGGGGAGTGTCGCGGCGAGCGGGGTGCGCTCGGTGATGCCGCCGAAGTTCGTCAGCCCGACGTAGCGGGCCGGAGCCGCGTGTGGGTCGATGGCCTGCCGAACCATCGAACGGACGCCGTCTGCGCCGACGAGCAGGTCGCCCGCGACCGTCGAGCCGTCCTCGAGGTTCACGGTGACCCCGTCGGAGCTGCTGGCCACCTCCGTGACGCGACTCGCGTGACACACCTCGATCCCACGCCGTTCGGCCTCGCCCAGCAGGGCTGCCGCGAGGCGGGAGCGCTTCATGGTCACGGCGACGGTGCCGTCCTCGAGCGGGACACCGAGGCTCATCGAGCCGAGGACGCGACCGGTGGCACCGGCCATGACGTTGCGCTCGCTCGGGAAGCCGATCCCGGCCGCGAGGTGTCGGGCCCCGAGCAGGTCCAGCGCGTGCAGTCCGTTGGGGGCGAGCGTGAACCACGAGCCGGCCTCCCCGTCCGAGCGCGGCCATGCCTCCAGGACCGTCGCCTCGATGCCCACCTGGTGCAGGGCGAGGGCTGTGGCCGGACCGGCGACGCCGCCTCCCACGACGAGAGCCTTCATCTTGGTAGCCTTCCTTACGAGATTCGAATGTTTCGAGATTCGAAAGGTAAGCCTCATGTCGGCCTCCCGTCAACCCTCCCGGCGCGCCGACCGGGAGCCGCTGGTCCACGCGCTCGGCGACGCGATGCAGCAGTACCAGCGCTCCGTCCAGGCCTTCGACGACACCGTCGGACGCCGGCTCGGGCTCGGGCCCGCCGACCTGCGCTGCCTCGACTGGCTCGTCGACGGGCCGAAGTCGGCCGGCCAGCTCAGCACCGCCACCGGACTGCGACCGGCGGCGACGACGGCCCTCATCGACCGCCTCGCCAAGCGCGGGCTCGTGCGCAGGACGCGCTCGGAGACCGACCGACGCACGGTCCTCGTAGAGATGACCGAGCTCGGCCAGGCCCAGACGTGGGAGGCCTACGGTCCGCTCGTCCGTGCCGGGCAGCCGATGCTCGACGAGCTGAGCACCGAGCAGCTCCGGTTCATGACCGACTACCTGCGCCGGATCACCGAGCTGACCGACGAGCACCGCGCGTTGCTCTCGCAGCGAGCACCCAGCCAGCGCTGACCCCGTGGCCGGGCACACGGCATACGCCACCCGGCGGGCGCCGGACCCCCACGCGGTTCAGCGGGTCGTGGGCGGGCCCGCCTCGACGCGCCGACGGACCTCCGCCAGACCATCGGCTCCCGGCTCGAGGTCCCACCAGCTCTCGACCCACCATGTGGCCCCTGCCTGCTCCCACGCCGCCGGTTCGGCGGGCTCGAGCGCAGTGAACGAGCCCCACGAGTCGGCCTCGATGACGACGTCGTAGCCCTCCCACGGCAAGCCCGCCTCCTCACGGAGCCGGCGCACCGGCTCGACGACGGCGGCGAAGGCCTCGACGGTCTTCGGCCGCCCGTCGGGTGGGTGGATCGCGGGGATGAGGCCCTGCCAGCGGGCCGCCCGCTCGAGGGAGCGCTGGCGTCCACCACCCGGAGTCGGCGCGCCGACGACCCAGACCGGGGGGTGGGGGCGCTGCGGCGTGGGCGGCGGGAGCATGAAGTCGTTGGGGCCGGCGCTGTAGTGCTCGCCGGCATACGTGAAGGTCGCGGCGTCGCCGAGCAGACCGGCGAAGATCGCCAGGCTCTCGTCGAGCTTGCGGGCACGCACGGCACGGCCCTCGTCGGCCTCGAAGGCCGTCCACCCGGGGTGGAGGGCGCCGAGGCCCACCGACAGGAACGCCCGGCCGCCGCTGATCCGGTCGACGGACCCGACGCGGGAGGCGAGGTCCCACGGTCGGTGGCGTGACGCGGGGGTGAGCAGCGTGCCGAGCCGGATGCGCTCGGTGACCATAGCTGCCGCGCCCAGCTGCACCCACGCGTCGACGCCGTAGAGCGCCTCCCAGCCGAGCACGGCGTCCCACCCGCGATCCTCGCCGAGGCGGGCCAGAGCGGCGAACTCGCGCTCGGTGGCGTACGGGACGACGAAGCCGCTCTTCATGCTCCGTTCCTACCAAGGGGCGGTGACAGGGGCCGTGACAGGCCAGGCGCTGGCGACGCGTTGCAAGAAGTTGCAGAACTTTCTTTGAGTTTTCGGCCTGATGCGGAACGATGGTGGCCCGTGACGCGATCAGCAACCCAGACCCTGAACCACCCCGGGCACCTCACGGAGGTCCGCGAGGACCCGACCCCGGTGCATGCCGCGGACCGCCCGGACAGCGCCTGGTGGCGCCAAGCGGTGATCTACCAGATCTACCCGCGCTCGTGGGCCGACAGCGACGGCGACGGCATCGGTGACCTCCCCGGCATCACGTCGCGGCTGCCCCACCTGCGCGCGCTCGGCGTCGACGCCATCTGGCTCTCACCCTTCTACACCTCGCCGCAGGCCGACGCGGGCTACGACGTCGCCGACTACCGCGACATCGACCCCATCTTCGGTTCGCTCCGCGACGCCGACGCGATGATCGCGCGCGCCCACGAGCTCGACCTCAAGGTCATCGTCGACATGGTGCCGAACCACTCGTCCGACGAGCACGAGTGGTTCCAGGCCGCCCTCGCCGCCGGTCCCGGCTCGGCCGAGCGCGAGCGCTACATGTTCCGCGAGGGCCGCGGCGAGCACGGCGAGCTGCCCCCGAACAACTGGGAGTCCGTCTTCGGCGGAGCCGCGTGGACGCGGGTCACCGAGGCCGACGGCAAGCCCGGCCAGTGGTATCTCCACATCTTCGACACGAAGCAGCCCGACTTCAACTGGGAGCACCCCGAGGTGCGCGCCGAGTTCGAGTCGATCCTGCGCTTCTGGCTCGACCGTGGCGTCGACGGCTTCCGCGTCGACGTCGCCCACGGACTCATCAAGGAGCAGGGCCTGCCCGACACCGAGGAGGAGCGCACGACGATGCTCGGGCACTCCGAGCACGAGCACGGCCCCGAGGGCCTGCACGAGCACCCGCTCGTCGAGGAGGCGCCGCGGATCGACCACACGAAGCGCAGCCCGATGTGGGACCAGGACGGCGTCCACGAGATCTACCGCGCCTGGCGCCAGATCCTCGAGTCCTACGGCGCCCCCGACCGCATCCTCTGCGCCGAGGCGTGGGTCGAGCCGCAGGAGCGCGCCGTCGCCTACGTTCGCCCGGACGAGATGCACCAGGCGTTCAACTTCGACTTCCTCACGGCGTCGTGGACGGCCGAGGACCTGCGCACCGTCATCACCTCGTCGCTGCACGCCGCCGACTCGGTGGGCGCGCCGTCCACGTGGGTGCTGTCCAACCACGACGTCGTGCGCCACGCGTCGCGCCTCGGCTTCTCGCCCGGCACGCCGCGGATGAACGGCATCTCGGCGACCGACCCGCAGCCCGACCGCGCACTCGGTCTGCGTCGGGCACGGGCCGCGACCGCGCTGATGCTCGCGCTGCCCGGCGGCGCGTACATCTACCAGGGCGAGGAGCTCGGCCTGCCCGACTCGACCGACATGCCGGCCGAGTTCCGCCAGGACCCGACCTTCGCGCGCACCCACGGCGCCGAGACCGGCCGCGACGGCTGCCGCGTCCCGATCCCGTGGACGTCGACGGGCCCGTCGCTCGGCTTCGGCCCGAGCGCCAGCACGTGGCTGCCGCAGCCCGACGTCTACGCCGACTACGCCGTCGACCGTCAGGAGGGCGTGGCGGGCTCGACCCTCGAGCTCTACCGCTCGCTCCTCGCCGCGCGTCGCGAGCTGTCCCTCGGGACCGGCTCGCTCACGTGGGTCGAGGGGTATGCCGGCGACGTCGTCGCGCTGACCAACGGCTCGTCCCGGCGTGACCGGGTCGTCGTCGTCGCGAACCTCGACGCCGACGCCGTCGCGCTGCCCGAGGGCGCCGAGGTCATCGTGGCCTCCGGGCCGCTCGCGGACGGTCTCGTCCCGACCGACACCACCGTCTGGGCCCGCTGGTCCTGATGTCCTGACGAGCGGGTCCTCGACCCGCCTGCACGTGAGGCCCCCGTCCTGCTGGACGGGGGCCTCACGGCATACCCAGGCCTGTGGATGACGCCCGAGGCGTCGTGTCCGGTTTGCCTACCGTCGGGCCATGACGCGCTACGCCATCGACACCCACGGGATGAGCCGTGAGCGGCTGGCGCTGGCGCACGAGCCGGCGGAGCTGCGCGCGTGCGCATCGGTCGTCGCCGCGGCCACGGCAGGTGCGATGGCAGCCGTGGGGTGCGAGGGTGACGGCCTGAGGGTCGCGCTCGAGCGGTTCCGTGTCGTCCACGCTCACGCGCTCGACGCCGTTGCGGACGCTGCCGGTGCCCTCGGTGACCGCATCGACGAGTCGGCGGCGGAAGCACGGGCCGTCGAGCTGTTCGTCACGGCGGGGTTCGCGGGCGTGGCCGCGAGCGCCCCGCTGGGCCAGGGTGATCCGGTCGATGTGGCGGTGCCGTGAGCCGGTTGCACGACGCGGGGTACGCGTCGCCGACGGTGCCGGGGGACGTGGCGCTCCCCCTTCCGACGGGTGACGTCACCGCCCTGCGTGCGGCCGCCCGGTCTCTCGACCGGGCCGCTGCACGGGCCCGGTCCACGACCACCGTGCGCGGGACCCTGGCCCCTCGGCTGGGAGCAGTCTGGACCGGGGACGCCGCCGTTGCGGCAGGCACGGAGGCGGCCGAGCTCGGCGCCCGGGCGCGACGCGTCGTCGACGGCCTCTGCGTCGCCTCACGCTCGCTGGTGACGTATGCCGTCGCGTTCGATCTCGCGGTAGCGCAGGTGCGCTCGTTACAGCGACGGTGGGACGCGCTCGACGCCGATCACGCGCTCGCCCTCCTGCGCCTCGACGCCCTCCCCGATCCGACGGGAGCCCTCGGCCTGCTCGGCTCGGAGCGAGCCCGCTCCGACCTGGCGGTCGGACGCGCTCGGCTGAGCCGGGCGTACGCCGGCGTCCTCGACGACCTGCGGGCGACGGGTCGCCGATGCGCGGCGCTCGCGGCGGGCGCCACCGACGCGACCTTCCCGTCGGGGGCAGCGGCGAGCAGCGAGCGTGTGCGCTCGGCGGTCACCGGCGGCCTGTGGTTCGCCGACGGGGTCGTCTCGACACGGGTGTCGCGTGACGCCGCCCTTGCGCACAGCCTCCTCGTGCGCCGGCTCGTAGCGGACGGTGGCTCTGCGTCGCCGCGTCTGACGGACGGCACCGCTGCGCAGCTCGCGAGCCGGGTCCGCGCACGCGCCGACGACCCGGTCTACGCGCAGGCGCTGCTGTCGGAGATGGGAACCGACGGACTCGCCCGGCTGCTCCTGGCCACCGGGGTGACGCGGAGCGCCTCGGGTACACACGTCGACACGCTGCGGGAGGTCCTCAGCGCCCTCGGGTCGCTCCTGATCACGGCGACGAGCCATAGCGTCCCCATCGGCACCGATCCACGGACCCGCGCCCGGCTGGCGTCCGGCGCTGCACTCCTCGCGGACGACCTCGTCGCCGGCATCGACACGGTGCGCGTCGACCCCGGCAGCGGAGGCCGGGCGACCGGGGCCTGGCTGATGGGCCAGCTGCTCTCGGGCGCGGGGGCGGCCGGCGACGACCGTCCGCTGCCGGCCCGGTTCGCACGTCGTGCCGCCGCTGCGGCCGCGACGTCCGAGATCGCCGAGACCCGCGACGCCGACGCGGACCTGCGGCACGGGACGACCCTGCGTCCCGACGGCGACGACCTGTTCGCGTCGTGGTTCGACGACGCCCCGCGCACCGGGGACGCCGTCCACGTGCTGCTCGAGCACGTCGGCGACGACCCCGCCGAGCAGGCAGCCCTGCTCGCCGAGCCGCTCCCCGGGTCGCTGGTCGCCGGCGGAGCCTTGTCGAACTCACGAGGCGACCGTCTGACCCTGGGTGAGCACCTCGTGCGCCGCTGGGTCACGTTCGAGGCCAATGGGATCGAGAGCAATCCCGACCTCCGCCTGGCGACCGACGAGGATCTCGCGACGTTGCTGCGGAGCATCGCCACGAGTGCTGATCAGGGTTCGGCGGAGATCCGTGCGCGGGTCATGCTCGAGCTCTCCCGCACGAGCGCGTACGCGATGCTCGAGGCGTCGACGACCCGGATCTACACGACGTCCACGTCGCCGGTCGAGGACCTCGTCGCCGACTGGGTGTCGGCCATGCGCGAGAACGTCGACGTCGCTCTCACGACGTCGGTCCCGGCAGCACGGCCGGTCGGTTACGTCCGCCCCACCTCGGACGGGATGCAGCCGTGGCTCGACGGTCAGGAGCTGACAGGCGTCGTGGGCGCCTTGGCGGTCGACACCGGGACGGGGCTGCGTGCCAAGGACGCCGGCGCCGCGTACGACCGGCTCGTCGACCGCGAGCTCGACGTGGCCCGGCGGTCGGCTGCGTCCGGTGACGATGTCCGGCGCGACGTCGCGAGGCTGGGGTTCCTCGACCAGTCGGCATCCGCAGCGCTCGTGGCGGTCGCCCGACGCCAGGACGAGCTGAACCGCTCCGCGTGGCGAGGCCTGGCCGAGGCCGGACACGTCGTCGCCGAGATCCGTCGCGGCGGCGTGACCGGCCTGGCGTCGACCGTGCACACCTACGTCGACGGCGGGACGATGCGCACCCCCACCGACGACCTCCTCATCGCGCTCGTCCGCTCCGACGTGGAGCTGTCCCAGACCGAGCTCGACGACCTCCACCGGGGACGGCTGGCCGCGCGCATCGAGGCGATCACCGGGAAGTGCACGGACGTGCTCCCCACGATCGCGCTCGGGGCTCGGCGCGCTCCTCTGCTCCCGACGGCCGCCCAGTTACGAGCCGCCCGGGACGCCGAGATCCGGGCCGCGGCCGACGCCGCGTTCAAGGACGACGCCCGCCGTGGCTCAGCGTCCGCCATGGATCGCCTCAAGCCGCGCACAGTCCTTACGAACCGAGCGCACGTCACCCCTGCGAAGGACTCCCACCTCGCGCGACCATCAACTCCCGCCGAAGCGGAAGAGCGGATTCGTCGCGCGCAGCCGAGTGGGTCCGCACTCAAGAGTGACCCGCTGCACCGATCCGGCTCGTGGGTCGTCGAAGACGTGGCCGAGAAGGCGACGGTCTTCATGCTCGTCGGCGGTGATGGGGTCAGCCGCACGCTCGTGCAGATGCCGGGTAGCGTGAACGGCGTCGCGGGTCGATTCGAGTGGATCCTCGAGCAGGACCGCATCACACATCAGCTGTTCGTCCGCGACGGCAGGATCACCGGGGTGCCCATCAAGCCATGAGCAGCGAAGACACCAACAGAATGTCGGCCGAGTTCATCACCAGCCGTGTGCACCTCCTACCCAGCGAGCTCGCTCGTGGGTACAGATTGGGCTATCTCGACGAGGCAACGGTCGTCGAGCTTGCCGAGGACGCCTTCAGGCGTGGCCACTCGGAGGCCACAGCCATCGGGGAACTGGCGCTCCTTCTCTCTGACGAGCTCGATCGAGTCCCGGACCTGCTCGGCCAGATCGACACCATGGCCGCGCCTGCCGACCCGGACCCGTCCCTCGTCTGGCTCTTCCTCGTGCTCGCCCAGGCCTACGACCGACGGGGGGTGTCAAAGGACCCGCTGGCGGACCTCGAGGCCATCTACGCGGAGTTCGGCTATCCAGAAGAGATCGAGGGTTTCGTTCCGTTTCTCCCAGCACCGGAAGGGCAAAGGTCCGGCCCAGACGCGATCCAACGACGCTGGCGGGCCTACCTCGACGAGAGATCCATGACCTATGCCCGGCGCGCCGAAGCGTCAGACGCATGACGACTCGCGACATACCCGCCGAGTCCCGTCGTCGCGGCGACAACGGTGGACGCGACCGCATGTCCTGAAGGGTGTCCACTCGAAGTCAGGCGGGCACGTGTGCGGCAGAGAACCGACGGATACCCTCAGCGACATGGTGACGACGCGGGCCTTCCTCGAACGAACACCCGTGGCGCTGGCCCACCGGGGCGGGGCCCTCTACGCACCCAACGTCGGGCTCGAGAACACCATGACCGCCTTCGGCAACGCCGTCGACCTCGGCTACACGCACCTCGAGACCGACGTCCACGTCACCCGCGACGGCCTGCTCGTCGCCTTCCACGACACCCGGCTCGACCGGGTCAGCAACGCCCGGGGACGCATCCGCGACCTTCCCTGGTCGGAGGTGTCGCACGCGGAGGTCGGGGACGGCGGACACGTCCCGCTGCTCACCGACGTCCTCGACGCCTGGCCCGACATCAACCTCAACATCGACCTGAAGGCCCCGGGCACGGCCGAGCCGCTCTGGCGGATCATCGAGGAGCGCGGTCTGTACGACCAGGTCTGTGTCGGCTCGTTCTCGCAGCGCAACATCTCCCACTTCCGGCGTCTCTCGCACGGCTCCGTCGCGACCGCAGCCGCACAGGTCGGCACGGCGTTGGCGCGCTTCGGGCCCGGTGCGCTCACGGCGATCTTCCGCACAACCGCGGACGTCTTCCAGGTACCGCCGTCGATCCCGGTGCGCGGACGGTCGGTGCCCGTGGTCACCCGGCGCCTCGTCGACACGGCACACCGCTACGGCAAGCAGGTCCACGTCTGGACCATCGACGACCCCGGCATGATGCGGCGGCTGCTCGACCTCGGCGTCGACGGGCTCGTCAGCGACCGTATCGACGTGCTCAAGGACGTCCTCGTCGAGCGCGGCCAGTGGACCGGGGGACCTGACGACCGACGCGCCACGCGCGGGGCGGGCCGGGTCGCACAGAGCGGCGGACGGCATACGCCATCAGGTCAGCGGACGAGTACGTGACCTCGCAACGTGCTGAGACGCGTCCACCGGCCGTGCGCCGCGATCGACGCCGGCTCCCCGGCCGTGGTGAAGCCCAGCACGTGGGCGCCGAACGCGAGACCGGCGGCGATGGGGGGCACGGTGTCGCTCATCGCACCCCACGTGCGCCTCCTCAGTGACTCGACCGCATGACCACCGGCCTTCTCGGGAGTGCCTTCGGCGACCTGCGAGATGCCTTGCCGCGCAATGGAGTCGATGACCTCACCGTCGAGCTGACCGACCGGCTCCCACCCGTCGCGAGGCGGCGTCAGCCCGCTCCACGGCGCACGGACGGTCGTCGGCGGGACGCTGAGCACGGCGCCTGCCCCGTCGCGGGCGAGACGGTCGCTGACCGACGCGAAGGACACGGTGGTGTCGACGACGTCGGACGGCGCGATGGTGACCACGCGCATGCCCAGCACGGTGCCGTCGCCCATCAGTCCGGTGCCCTCGATCACGGCGACCGTGGTGACGAGGAGGTTGCCCAGCACCTGCAGCCGCACGGCGCCGTCGGGGTTGGCGCGGCTCGCGCGCGCGAGGTAGGTGCCGAGGTCGGCGAGTCCCCGCGGGTCGCCGAAGTCGATCCGAGGCGTGCCGGTCACCGGCGTCGCCTCCGGAACGGCGCCGGCCCGCCGACATGCACCTGCACCGACGCGCGCTCGTCGGGGCGCATGCGCCGCGGCGACTCGCTCGCGAAGTCGTAGAGCGCGAGCTCGGTCTCGGCGACGGCATAGACGGGCCGCTCGCCGTCCCCGACTCCGTCGGGGTCGGTGACGATGTAGGCCACGTCGAAGCCGGCCCCGCCCACCCGGGAGACCCACATCTGGATCTCGACCGGGGCGTGCCGGAAACCGAGCGGGCGGCGGTACTCGATCTCGTGTCGGGACACGAGCACACCCTCGTCGAGCATCGTCTTGTCGCCCGCCCCACCGCCGTCGAACCAGTCGCGGAAGGCGATGACGCGTGCGTCCTCGAGCAGGCGCAGGAACTGGACGTTGTTGATGTGCGCGTACGCGTCCATGTCGGACCAGCGCAACGACACCTGCGCGGCGTATGGGGTCCCCGGCGGTCGGTCCTCGCGCGGGGTGCCGCTCGGCTCGCTCGTCTCCGTCATGGCCCCATCCTTCCAGCCCGGTGGGTCGGCGCTTCGTCCACATCCCCTCCGTGGACCGGCGGGTCGTCCACAGCCCGGGTATGCCGGTCGGCCCGGTCGGTGGCGGCACGTAGGTTGGGTGCCATGACGTCACCCCCCACCTCGGCTCCCACCGCACCGCTCGTCGCCGACGTCGACCCGGCCCTGCGCGAGCGGGCGACGACCGCGCTCCGCCGCCTCGTCGGCCGTGACGACGTCGACTTCCGCGACGGCCAGCTCGAGGCGGTCAACGAGCTCGTGGCCGGGCGGCGGCGCGTGCTCGTCGTCCAGCGCACCGGTTGGGGCAAGTCCGCCGTCTACTTCGTCGCGACCGCGCTGCGCCGGGCCGAGGGGGCCGGGCCCACCGTCATCGTCAGCCCCCTCCTCGCCCTGATGCGCGACCAGATCGCCGCGGCCGAGCGTGCCGGGATCAAGGCCGTCACCCTCAACTCGACGAACGCCGACGAGTGGGGCGCCGTGTCCGGCGCCCTCGCGCGCGGCGAGGTGGACGTCCTGCTCGTCAGCCCCGAGCGGCTGAACAACCCCCGCTTCCGTGACGAGCAGCTCCCCGCCCTCGCCGAGACCTGCGGGTTGCTCGTCGTCGACGAGGCCCACTGCATCAGCGACTGGGGGCACGACTTCCGACCTGACTACCGCCGGATCCGAGACCTGCTCACGACGCTGCCCGAGCGCACCCCCGTCCTGGCGACGACCGCGACCGCCAACGCGCGCGTCGTCACCGACGTCGTCGAGCAGCTCGGCGCGGGTGGCCGCGACGTGCTCACCCTGCGCGGCCCGCTGGCCCGGGCGTCGCTGCGCCTCGGGGTGCTGCCGCTCGCGGCGCCCGAGCAACGGCTTGCCTGGCTCATCGCCCACCTCGGCGACCTGCAAGGGTCGGGCATCGTCTACGCCCTGACGGTCGCCGCCGCCGAGGACGTCGCGGTGGCGCTGCGCGAGGCCGGTCACCAGGTGGCTGCCTACACGGGGCGCACCGAGCCCAGCGAACGCATCCGCCTCGAGGAGGCACTGCGCGACAACGAGGTCAAGGCCCTCGTCGCCACCTCGGCGCTCGGCATGGGCTTCGACAAGCCCGACCTCGGCTTCGTGCTGCACCTCGGTGCTCCGTCGTCACCGGTTGCCTACTACCAGCAGGTCGGTCGCGCGGGCCGTGCCACCGAGCGTGCCGACGTCCTGCTCATGCCGGGCCCCGAGGACAAGGACATCTGGCGCTACTTCGCCTCCGCGTCCATGCCCAAGCAGGACCAGGCAGACGCCGTCGTGCGGGCCCTGTCCGAGTCACCCAAGGCGCTGTCGACGGTCGCGCTCGAGTCCATCGTCGACGTGCGTCGCACCCGTCTCGAGCTGCTCCTCAAGGTGCTCGACGTCGACGGCGCCGTCCACCGCGTGCCCGGCGGCTGGACCGCCACGGGCGAGCCGTGGACCTACGACGCCGAGCGCTACGGCCGCGTCACCGAGGCGCGCGAGCGCGAGCAGCAGCTCATGGTCGACTACGAACGCACCGACCGCTGCCGCATGGCGTTCCTGCAGGAGACCCTCGACGACGACTCCGCGGAGGCGTGCGGCCGGTGCGACCGGTGTGTCGAGCCGTGGTTCGACACGACGATCCCCGAGGCCGCCGTCAACACGGCCCGGTCACGCCTCGAACGACCGGGTGTGGTGCTCGAGTCCCGCGCGCAGTGGCCTCCCGGCATGGAGCGTCTCGGCGTCCCGCTCAAGGGCAAGATCGCGCCCTCGGTGTCGATGCAGGAAGGCCGCGCCGTCGCCCGTCTCAGCGACCTCGGGTGGGGCCAGCGGTTGCGCGAGCTGCTCCGCGGCGAGGACCGGGAGGTCCCCGCCGAGGTCGTCCGCGCCTGCGTCGACGTGCTCGCCGGGTGGGGCTGGCAGGAGCGTCCGGCGGCCATCGTCTCGATCCCGTCGCGACGACGACCGCAGCTCGTCGGCTCGCTGGCGGCAGGCCTCGGCCAGCTGGGACGCCTTCCGTATCTCGGCGCTCTCGACCTCGTCGAGGGCGGTCCCGTCGGAGAGTCCGGCGGCAACAGCGCCTTCCGGCTCGCCAACGTCTGGGGTCGGTTGGCAATGGGACCCGAGCTCGCGGCCGCACTCAGCGGCATCCCGGGTCCGGTGCTGCTCGTCGATGACGTCAGCGACTCCCGGTGGACGCTCACCGTCTGTGCGGGGCTGCTGCGCGAGGCCGGCGCCCCCGCCGTCCTACCGATGGTGCTCGCCCTGGAGGCGTGACCCACGTCCCCGGCCGCAGCGGTCGCTCCGCTGCGGCCACTAGGGTCGTCCTGTGACTGCTGACGCCCCCGCCGAGCCGCGCCCGCTGCCCCCCATGGAGGACCTCCTCGAGGTGCTGACCCTCCGCGACGTCGGGACCGCCCAGATCGCGGTCACCGACGTCCGCGGCCGGGACGCCGCCGAGTCGATCGGTGCGACGTCCGCGCGCGTCTTCGAGGGCCGCAGCCAGAAGATGCCCCACGGACGCGTCTTCGGCGGCCAGGTCCTCGCCCAGTGCGTGATGGCCGCCGGCACCACCGTCCGTGACGTCAACGACGGCGACGGACCCCGCCCCATCCACTCGCTCCACGGCTACTTCATGCGACCCGGCGACGACACGCTGCCAATTCGCTTCGCGGTCGAGGAGATGCGCGACGGCAACTCCTTCTCCACCCGGCGCGTGCACGCCGTGCAGAAGGGCGCACCGATCATGTCGATGGTCTGCTCCTTCCAGGAGCGAGCCGGGGGGCTCGACCACCAGAACCCCATGCCCCAGGTGGCCGGACCCGACGGGCTGACGTCGCTCGCCGAGGCCTTCCGCGGCGTCGACCACCCCGGGGCCCGGCACATCGCCGAGTCCCGTCCGATCGAGCTGCGGCCCGTCGAGAGCAACATGTTCGTCGACGCCGGTCCCGAGCAGGTTGCGACCAACCACGTGTGGATGCGCGCCGTCGGGCGGCTGCCCGACGACCCGCTGCTCCACGCGGCCGTGCTCGCCTACTCAAGCGACTACTCGCTCCTCGAGCCGGTGCTGCGCCGGCACGGCCTGGTGTGGAGCGACCGTCGCCTACGCGTCGCGAGCCTCGACCACTCGATGTGGTTCCACCGCGACGTCCGGGTCGACGACTGGCTGCTCTACGCGCAGCAGTCTCCGTCCGCCGTGAGCGGCCGTGGCCTGTCCATCGGCGAGATCTTCAGCCAGGACGGCACCCTCGTCGCGACGACCGCCCAGGAGGGCATGGTCCGCGTCAAGGAGTCCTGACACCCTGGCTCAGCCCCGACCCTGTCGTCCGCCCGACCGGACACTCGAGTGAGCGGTCGGTAACACTCGAGTGGGCGGGGTCAGGGGGTGGTGCGCAGCACGGCGACGTCGTGGCCGTCGAGGCTGACGCCGTGCGAGTCGACGATCGGCGACCGTCCCCACGACGCGAGGACGTGCTCGACCTCGCCCGCGAAGGGGACGACGCCCGAGCGACCGGCCAGGTTGGCGACGACGTGGACGGAGCCACGCGACAGGACGATCCACCGTGCGTGCTCGTCGAACGTCACCGACGTGGTGCGCAGGTCACCGGAGGCCACATCGGGCTGCGTGCGGCGGACCTTGATGAGCTCGCGGTAGAAGTGCAGCATCTCGTTGTGCCCCGGTGCGCTCGGCTCGCTCCAGTCGAGGACGCTGCGCGCCCGCGTGGCGGGGTCCTGCGGGTCGGGCACGTCGGCCTCGTCCCACCCGTGGGCGGCGAACTCGCCGCGGCGACCGTTGCGCACGGCGTCGGCCAGCCACTCGTCCTCGAACGAGGTGAAGAAGGCGAACGGCGTGCTCGCGCGCCACTCCTCCCCCATGAAGACCATCGCCGTGAACGGCGAGAGCAGGTAGAGCGCGGCCCCGATCGCCTGCTGCCCGGGCGAGACCTGGTCGCTGATGCGGTCACCGGTGGCTCGGTTGCCGACCTGGTCGTGGGTCTGGAGGTAGGCGAGGAACTCGTGACCCGAGCGGACCTCGGGATCGACCCGCGCTCCCCAGACCTCACCCCGGAAGGTCGACACGCGGCCGTCGTGGAGGAAGGCGTCGGTGAGGGTCTTGGCGAGCACGGAGATGGGACCGCCCTCGGGCCACGCCTCGGTGCCACCGGCGAAGTCGGCGTAGTAGCCCTGGGTCTCCCCCGTGAGCGCGACGTGGAGGGCGTGGTGGATGTCATCGTCCCACTGGGCCGTCATGCCCCGGCCACCCTCAGCGGTGGGTGTCACCATGACGGCGTCGTTGAGGTCGCTCTCGGCGATGAGGTCGAGGGGGCGCCCGAGCTGCTCTGCGAGAGAAGCGGTCTCGTCGGACAGCTGGGCGAGGACGTGGCGCTCCGACTCGTCGCGCAGCTCGTGGACGGCGTCGAGCCGGAGGGCATCGACGTGGAAGTCGCAGAACCACCGCAGAGCGTTGTCGATGACCCAGCGGCGCACCTCGTGGCTGCCCTCGGCGTCGAGGTTGACGGCCGGTCCCCACGGCGTCGTGTGGGTGTCGGTGAAGTACGGCCCGAACTCGGCGAGGTAGTTGCCCGTGGGGCCGAGGTGGTTGTAGACGACGTCGAGGCAGACCCCGAGACCGCGCGCGTGGCACGCGTCGACGAAACGCTGGAAGGCGGCGGGACCGCCGTAGGCCTGCTGGACGGCATACGGCGCGACGCCGTCGTAGCCCCAGCCGTGCGTGCCGCCGAAGGCCGCGACCGGCATGACCTCGACGACGTCGACGCCCAGCTCGACGAGGTGCCCGAGGTGGGCGATCGCCGCGTCGAAGGTGCCCTCCGGCGTGAACGTGCCGATGTGCAGCTCGTAGACGACTCCGCCGAGCACCCCGCGCCCGTCGCGGGTGCCGCGCCAGTCCCGATCGGCCCAGGCATGGGCCGACGCGTCGAAGGTGCGGCTCGCGGCGTTGACGCCGTGCGGCAGCCAGGCGCTCCGCGGGTCAGGCCGCAGATCTCCCCCGTCGAGGCTGAAGGAGTAGTCGAGGGTGACGTCGTCCGGCCGGGCCCAGGACCACCAGCCCCCGTCGGCGGCGGTCATGGCGTGCCGTTGCGCCGCTGACGTCGGCTCGGCGCCCGACCCGTCGACCCGGGCGACGACGACGTCGACCCGGGACGCGGAAGGCGCCCACACGCGGAGCGGGTCGGAGGTCATGACTCGTCCCCTACCCGCACGAGCAGCGCGACGGGCAGGCCCTCGTCGCCGACGAGGTCTCCGAGGCGCGTGGAACCACCGTCGAAGGTGCGCGCCGAGACGACGTCGGACCAGCGCCCTGCCGGCAGGTCGAGGGTGGCGTCACCGAAGCCGCCGGCGTCGGCGAGCCGACCCGCAAGACGCGTGACGACGGTGACGACCTCGAGCCCGTCGCCCGTGCCGCGCCCGAAGGCGACGGCGTGCCCGGAGGTCGTCGCGACGGGGACGTAGGTCGCGTCCTCACCGGTGAAGCACTCGGGCCACTCGCGACGGGTGCGCAGGGCAGCCGTCGTGACGAGCAGCTTCTCGTCGTCAAGGTCCGCGGGGGCGGCTCCACCGTCGAGGCGGGCGAGTCGGTCGCGGCGCTCCTCGTAGTCGACGAGCCTTCGGTTGTCGGGGTCGACGAGCGACAGGTCCACGAGGTCGGTGCCCTGGTAGACGTCGGGCACGCCCGGCATCGTCAGCTGCACGAGCTTCTGACCCAGCACGTTGGCGCGCGTCTCGCGCCCGGTCGCATCGACCCACGTCTCGACGTGCGCGACGATCCCGGGCGTCGTCACGACACCCGACACGAACCGCTCGACGGCCGACTCGTACGCCTCGTCCGGGTCGGTCCACCGTGTGAAGAGCTTGGACTCGCGAATCGCCTTGAGCGCGTACGCCTGCAGCCGCTCCTCGCTGATCGGCCAGGCACCGACGAGGGTCTGCCAGAGGAAGTACTCGGTCAGCGCGTCGAGCCCGTCGGCACGGACCGGTGTCGCCAGCTCGCGGGCCGTCCGCACCCACGCCGCCCACGCATCCGGCCGCTCGGCCAGCACGTAGAGGCGCGCGCGCACGTCCTCGGCACGCTTGGTGTCGTGGGTCGAGAGCGTCGTCATCGACTGCGGCCACTCCCCCAGCAGGTTTTGGGCGAACCGGTGGAAGTCGGCGGTCGGCAGGCCGACCCGCGTCGGGTCCCCGCCGACCTCGTTGAGCCCGACGAGGCGCACGTAGCGGTAGTACGCCGTGTCCTCGATCGCCTTGGCCATGGCCGGCCCGCACGTCTGCTGGAACCGCACGACGAACTCGTCGCGCGCCGACTCGTCTCGAACATCTCCCTCGCCCAGGGCGAGGTCGACGAGACCCTCGACGCAGGCGCGGTCGAGCGAGTCGTACCGAGCGCCGGCGCCCTCGACGACGGCCAGCTCGAGCGGCTCGGCCTGGAGTCCCTGCCGGGGTTGTCCCGGCCGGACGTAGACGCGGTAGCGGTCCATGCCGACGAGCATCGCCTCGAGCACCTCGCGCGCTGCGGCCTCGTCGAGGTCCGGGCGCGCCCGGGCCACGAGGCGCATCAGACGGCTCACCTCGGTGGCGAGCATGACCTGCACGACCCAGCGCTTGGACTCCGTGACGATCGCCTCGAGGTCCTGGCGCTCGCCGAGCAGCTCGGTCGAGAGGTCGTCGAGCGGCTCCGCCCCGGCAGGGTCGACGAAGAGCCCGCCGATGCGCAGCAGTGCGTCGTAGCCGGTCGTCCCGGCCGTCCGCCACGTGTGCGGCAGCTGCTCGTCGCCCTCGAGGATCTTCTCGACGACGACCCAGACGTCCCGGGTCGCGTCGCCGAGCCGCTCGAGGTAGCCCTCCGGGTCGGCGAGGCCGTCGGGATGGTCGATGCGCAGGCCGTCGATCGCGCCCGACCGGATGCCGTCGACGAGCAGGGCGTGCGTCGCGTCGAAGACCTCGGGCTCCTCGACGCGCACCGCGATGAGGGACGTGACGTCGAAGAAGCGCCGGTAGTTGAGCTCGGAGTCGCCGACCGTCCACGACGCGAGGCGGTAGTGCTGGGCGGCGAGCACGTCACCCAGCGGCGCAGCCACGTCGGAACCGGGAGCGAGCGGGAAGACGTGGTCGTAATACTGCACCACCGGCTCGCCCTCGTGCTCCCCGACGGAGATCTCCCCCGACGCGAGCACCTCGTCGAGCGGCGCCCCCAGCACCGGCATGAGGATGCGACCGTCCTGGGCGTCCCAGTCGACGTCGAACCACGTGGCGTATGCCGACTGCCGGCCCTCGCGGAGCACCGACCACAGTGGGCGGTTGAGCGAGAGCGGCGTCGGGACCGTCATGTGGTTGGGCACGACGTCGACGACGACGCCGAGCCCTGCCTCGTGGGCTGCCTCGACGAGCCGGGCGAAACCGGCGCCGCCGCCGAGCCCTGCCGCCACCGACGTGTGGTCGGTGACGTCGTAGCCGTGCTTGGAGCCGACCGTGGCCTGCAGGATCGGCGACAGGTAGACGTGCGTGATCCCCAGTGTCGCAAGGTGTTTCACCTGCGCGACCGCGTCGTCGAGGGTGAAGTCCGGCTCGAGCTGGAGCCGGTGGGTCGAGACGGCTGCGCTGGCATACCTCACGCGGTGGCCTCCTCGGTGACGCCGGGGATGATCGGCGAGACGATCACGCGGGGGCACCTCAGCACGACGATGCTGCGGGGCTGGACCTGGATCTGCCACGTCGCGTCGAGGTGGTTCGCCTCGACCTCGTGCAGCGCCGTGTCGATCACGGGGATCCACTCCGCGCCGTACTCCTCGTCGGGGAGCGTGAAGGTCAGCGGCTCGTGGTGCGCGTTGAACATCACGAGGAAGGAGTCGTCGAGGATCTGCTGCCCTCGCGGGTCGGGCTCGGGGATCGCGGAGCCGTTGAGGAAGACCATGAGCGACTTGGCCAGACCGTTGCTCCACGCTTCTTCGTCCATGTGCTGCGCCTCGGGCGTGAACCAGGCGATGTCACCGAGCTCGCTCTCGCCGCCGTGGTCGGCGTTGCCGGCGAAGAACCTCCGGCGTCGGAACACCGGGTGCTCGCGGCGCAGCTTCACGAGGGACTGGGTGAAGACGAGCAGCTTCTGGTCGTCCTCGTCGAGGACCCACTGGATCCAGGAGATGTCGTTGTCCTGGCAGTAGCCGTTGTTGTTGCCGCCCTGTGTGCGCCCGAGCTCGTCGCCGTGCAGCATCATCGGCACGCCCTGCGAGAAGAGCAGGGTGGTGAGGAAGTTGCGCTGCTGACGCAGCCGCAGGTCGCGGATCTCCGGGTCGCTCGTCGGACCCTCGACGCCGCAGTTCCACGACCGGTTGTGGCTCTCGCCGTCGTTGTTGCCCTCGCCGTTGGCCTCGTTGTGCTTGTCGTTGTAGGAGACGAGGTCGCGCAGCGTGAAGCCGTCATGGGCGGTCACGAAGTTGATCGAGGCGATCGGCTTGCGGCCGGAGTGCTCGTAGAGGTCGCTGGATCCCGTGAAGCGCGAGGCGAACTCGCCGAGCGCGCCGCCATCGCCGCGCCAGAAGTCGCGCACCGTGTCGCGGAACTTGCCGTTCCACTCGGTCCACAGCGGCGGGAAGTTGCCCACCTGGTAGCCGCCCTCGCCGACGTCCCACGGCTCGGCGATGAGCTTGACCTGGCTGACGACCGGGTCCTGCTGGATGAGGTCGAAGAAGGCCGACAGCTTGTCGACCTCGTGGAACTGGCGGGCCAGGGTCGCGGCGAGGTCGAAACGGAAACCGTCGACGTGCATCTCGGTGACCCAGTAGCGCAGCGAGTCCATGATGAGCTGCAGCACGTGGGGGCTGCGCATGAGGAGGCTGTTGCCGGTGCCGGTCGTGTCGTAGTAGTGGCTGAGGTCGTCGCTGACGAGGCGGTAGTAGCTGTTGTTGTCGAGCCCACGGAACGCCAGCGTCGGGCCCATGTGGTTGCCCTCGGCCGTGTGGTTGTAGACGACGTCGAGGATGACCTCGATGTCCGCGGCGTGGAGCGCCTTCACCATGGCCTTGAACTCCAGCACCTGCTGACCGCGCTGCCCGCCGGCGGCGTACTCGTTGTGCGGGGCGAGAAACCCGATGGTGTTGTAGCCCCAGTAGTTCGACAGGCCGCGGTCGACGAGCGGCGCGTCCTGGACGAACTGGTGCACGGGCATGAGCTCGATGGCGGTGATGCCCAGGTCGCTCAGGTGCTTGATCATCGCCGGGTGCGAGATGCCGGCGTACGTGCCGCGGATCTCCTCGGGGATCTCCGGGTGCAGCATCGTGAGGCCCTTGACGTGAGCCTCGTAGATGATGCTCTCGTGGTACTCGTGGCGCGGCGGGCGGTCGTCGCCCCAGTCGAAGAACGGGTTGATGACGATCGAGTGCATCGTGTGGCGCACGTTGTCGTCGGTGTTGATCTTCCTCGTCGTCGCGGCCTTGGCGTCACCGAAGGTGTACGAGTAGAGCGACTGGTCGTTCTCGGCCTGCCCCTCGATGGCCTTGGCGTAGGGGTCGAGCAGGAACTTGCTCGGGTTGCAGCGGTGACCGCTGGCAGGGTCGTAGGGCCCGTGGACGCGGAAGCCGTAGCGCTGTCCGGGCTGCACGTAGGGCACGTAGCCGTGCCACACGAAGCCGTCCGTCTCGGGCAGGTCGAGCCGCGTCTCGCTCAGGTCGTCGTCGAGGAGGCAGAGCTCGATGCGCTCGGCGACCTCGGAGAAGACGGCGAAGTTGACCCCCGAGCCGTCGTACGTCGCTCCGAGTGGGTAGGGCTTGCCCGGCCAGATCTCCATGGACCTTCTTCCGTCGTTCGGTCGCGGCAGGGCCGCGGCGCCACGGCGTGGCGACCTGCGGACGACGGTGGCCGCACAGCGCATTCTCCCCTGCCGAGGCCCGTCGAGCGCAACCGGCCGTGTGCCGCGTGGCGCGCCGCGCGACGACGCGCCGTGCGGGCAGGGTGGAGAAGGCGCTGCTCAGCCCGCGCGTCCCTGCTTCCAGTACCCCATGAAGGCGACCTGCGGACGGGCCATGCCGGCCTCGCCGACGAGCAGGCGGCGGCACGCCTTGACCGTGTCGGAGTCGCCCGCGACCCAGGCGTACGTGTCGTCGGAGCCGACGGGGCCGCGGGCCGCATCCGGGGCGGCCACGTCCTCGCCGGACGAGCTGAAGGCCGGCGTCTCCCAGACGTCGTCGTCGAGGTCGGCGGCCATCCCCGGGGACCTGAGGTCGGCGGCGTCGCGGCTGTCGGCGTCGAGACGGAGGCACCGGCGGAGCACACCGAGGGTCTGCTCGCCCCGGGGACGGTCGCCTCGCGCGACCCAGTGACGCTCGATCCCGTGTGGGAAGCCGACGTCGAGGAAGTCAGTCGCGCCGGGCACCTCGACGACGGCCAGGCCCCGTGTACCGGACGGCAGGGACTCGACGATGGACGCCAGGGCGGGCAGCGCCGTCTCATCGGCGACGAGGACGAGCCGCCGCGCGGCCCCCGGGTCGAACTCGATGCCGCCGAAGCCGCGCTCGTGACCTCTCCGAGGGGCGAGCAGCCCGATCTCGTCGCCCACCGAGGCACCCATCGCCCACGTGCCCGCGGGCCCGACGGGGCCGACGGGGCCGACCGGGCCGACGGGGCCGACGGGGCCGACGGGGCCCGCGCCGGCGTCGTGCGCCCCGTGGCCGTGCAGCACGAAGTCGACGACGAGCTGGCGGTCGTCGCCCTCCCCCTCGACCGCGCGGGCGGTGTAGGTGCGCAGGTGCCCGCGGTCGGCCTCGGGCAGGGCGAGCCACGCGGCATACCAACCCTCCGGCTCGCGAAACGCGCTCGGAGCCGGCCGCCCGCGTGAGGGGATGATGAGCTTGACGCGCTGGTCGAGCGTCGGCCCCTCGGGCCCGAGGTGCTCGAATCCCTTGCCGCCGAACCTGATCCGGACGAACGAGGGGCTCAGCCGCTCGACCCCGCGCACGACGGCGGTGAGGAGCAGGACCGGGTTGACGGTGGTCGTGGTCACGAGGAGGGTCCGCTCTGCTGGTGGGTGGAGGCGGGCACGACGAGCGGCGAGCCGGTCACGGGGTCGACGATGACACGGCTGCCGAGGCCGAAGACCCGGGCCACGAACTCCTCGTCGACGAGGTCACCCGGAGCTCCGCTGCCGACGAGCCGGCCGTCGCGCAGGGCGACGACGTGGTCGGCGTACCGGGCCGCGAGGTTGAGGTCGTGCAGCACCATGACGACGGTGGTCCCCTGCCTGCGGTTGAGGTCACGCAGGAGGTCGAGCACGTCGATCTGGTGGGCGACGTCGAGGTAGGTCGTCGGCTCGTCGAGGAGGACGACGCCGGTCTCCTGGGCGAGGGTGAGGGCGATCCACACGCGTTGGCGCTGGCCGCCGGAGAGCTCCTCGACGTGGCGCTCGGCGAGCTCCAGCGTGCCGGTCGCGCGCATCGCCCGGACGACGGCCTCGTCGTCGGCGGCCGACCAGCGCCTCATCACGGTGTGGTGGGGGTGCCGTCCCCGACCGACGAGGTCGACGACGGTGATGCCCTCGGGCAGCGGTGGGCTCTGCGGCAGGAGCGCGACGCGGCGGGCGAACTCCTTGGGCCGCAGCGACCACACGTCGTCGTCGCTGCCGTCGACGCCGAGGCGCACGGAGCCGGCGCTCGGCCGCAGCAGCCGGGCCAGGCCCCGCAGGACGGTCGACTTGCCGCAGCCGTTGGGGCCCACGACGACCGTGACCTCACCCGCCGGCACGTCGAGGTCGAGTCCGTCGACGACGCGGCGTCCGTCGTAGGAGAGGGTCAGGCCGCGTACGCGGAGGGCGGGCGCCGCTGCCACGCTGGCCGGGCGGAGGGTCGCGGAGGTCATGTCAGGCCTTTCCGGCTCGTCCCGCGGTGATGATGACCGCGAGCATGAGTGGGGCACCGACGGCGCCGGTCACGACGCCGACGGGGAGGTTGACGTCGGGGATGAGGTAGTCGCCGGCGAAGTCGGCCAGCACGACGACGACGGCGCCGACGAGGGCGGCCGCCCACAGGGAGGCCCGGCCACCGCAGAGCCGCCGGGCCAGGGGTCCGGCGAGGAACGCGACGAACGCGATCGGTCCCGTCGCGCTCGTCGCGACGGCCGCGAGCGCGACGGCGACGACGAGCCCGAGACGTGCCCGGCCGGCGGGCGCCCCGAGCGTCGTCGACAGGTCGTCACCGAGCTCGGCGAGCCGCATCCACCGGGAGCAGACTGCGAGCAGCGGGGCGAGGACGAGGAGGGAGACCGTGAGCAGCCCGATGACCGGCCACGTGGCACGAGCCAGGCTGCCGGTGAGCCACACGAGGGCCGCCTGCGCGTCCTGGACCGAGGTCCGCGTCATGACGAGCTGGATGACGCTCGACAGGAGCGCGGCGACACCGATGCCGACGAGCACCATGCGCTGGCCGGCGAGCGCGGTCCCCCGGCCCACGGCGTACATGAGCAGGCTCACGGCCAGCGCACCGACGAGCGCTGCCGCCGGCAGCCAGATCCCCTGCGCGTCGAGGAAGGTGAGCGCGACGACGGCCGCCGCCGAGGCGCCGAGGCTGATGCCGATGATGTCAGGGCTCGCGAGCGGGTTGCGCAAGGTCGTCTGGAACATGGCACCCGCGGCCCCGAAGGCCGCCCCCGCGAGCAGCCCGACGAGCGCCCGCGGCAGCTTGGCCTCCATGACGATGAAGGAGGCGCCCGGAGCGTCCGGCAGCGTCTCGCCCCGGAGGATCGGCAGCAGGTCGGCGAGCGCGACGACGTAGTCCCCGAGGAGCACGCGCACGAGGACGGCGGCGACCGCAGCGACCGCGAGGGCCGCGATGGCGAGGTGCACCCGACGCGCGGGACGACGGCGGGCTCGTACGACGCGGGCGAGGTCGGCCGGACCCGCCGCCGCCGCGCGGGCATCGGCGTGAGCGGCGGTGCGCGTGAGCCAGTCGACGGTCACAGGCTCGCCATCCGTCCGCGGCGCACGAGCACGACGAAGAAGGGCACGCCGAGGACGGCGGTCATGATGCCGGCCTGGACCTCGCTCGGCTGCGCGACGAGCCGTCCGAGGGTGTCGGCGGCGAGCAGAAGCGTCGGCCCGGCGACGAGGCACACCGGGATGATCCGCCGATGGTCGGGGCCGACGACGAAACGGGCGACGTGCGGCACGACGAGCCCGAGGAAGCCGATCGGCCCGGCGAGTGCCGTGGACGCACCACAGAGCACGGCGACTCCCAGGGCGACGGTGGCCCGGGCGAGCAGGACGTTCTCGCCGAGACCACGCGCCAGGTCGTCGCCGAGGGCGAGGGCGTTCAGCTGCCGGACCGCGAGGAGCACGACGACGAGACCGACGGCGAAGAACGGCAGCACGGTGACGACGAGGTCGAGACCTCGCCCCCCGATCGTGCCGACCTGCCAGAAGCGGAAGGCGTCGAACGACTGCCGGCTCGAGACGAGCAGCCCGGACGACCAGCTGGCGAGCCCCGCCGTGACGGCGGCGCCGGCGAGCGTGAGGCGCAGGGGCGTCACGCCTCCGCCGAGGCCCGCGAGCGCGTGGACGAGGACGGCCGCGACGCCCGCGCCCACCATGGCCCACCAGACGTAGCCGCTGAGCGAGCCGACGCCGAAGACCGCGATCGCGACGACGACGGCCAGGGCGGCGCCGGCGTTGACGCCGAGCAGGCCGGGGTCCGCGAGCGGGTTGCGGGTCAGCCCCTGCATCGCGGCGCCCGCGACGGCGAGGGCCGCGCCGACGAGGACGCCCACGACCGTGCGCGCGACCCGGGCCTCGACGATGCCGCGGTCGGCGACCGTGTCGCCGTGCCCTGTGAGCACCTGCAGCACGTCGCCGAGCGGAATCGCCTTGGAACCCAGCACGATCGACGCGACGACGGCCGCGACCAGCAGCACGGGCAGGAGGGCGGCGAGCGCGGGGGTGCGGTGGCGCGAACCCCCGGCTCCCCCGGCTCCCCCGTGCCGAGCCCCGCGGCCCCCGCCCACGAGGATCGACTCGACCGCCAGGAGGGTCGCCTCGGCCGAGGCCGTCCGACACCCCCGGTCGGCGGTCTGCGTGGAGCTCATCAGGAGGCGTCGGCCTTGGCGGCCGCCGCCGCGACGAGCGGCACGAAGAGCTCGGTCATGTACGGGATCGACAGCGGCGTCGGCGAGCTCATCGTCAGGCCGACCTTCTGGTCCTTCGTCGCGACGAGGGCCCCGGCCTTGATCGCGGGCACCTGTCCGACGAGCGGGTCCTTCGTCATGACTCCCACCTCGGGGTCCTCCGTGATGTAGGTGAGGAAGACGTCCGCGTCCAGCGTCGAGGCCTGCTCGGCGCTGACGGTCAGGTAGAACTCCTTGGAGCCCTTGGCCCTCTCCTCGACGAACGGTGCGTTCTTCATGCCGAGCTCGGTGAGCATCTGCGGACGCAGGTCGCTCGGCGTGTAGAAGCCGATCTGCGACAGGTCGGTCGGGGCGACGTAGCCGTAGATGAAGGTCTTGCCCGCGAGCTGCGGGTACCTCGCCTTGGCGGCGTCGAGCGTGGCGACGGTCCTCGCCTCTGCGGCGGCAGCCTGCTTCGAGCGCCCGAGTGCCTTGCCGATGGTCTCGAGCGAGTCCTGCCAGGCCGTCCCGTAGGCGACCTCCGGGTAGGCGACGACGGGAGCCAGCCTGCTCAGCTTGTCGTACTCGTCCTTGGTGATGCCGGAGTTCGTGGCGAGGATGAGGTCGGGCTGCAGCCTGGCGATCTCCTCGACGGGGTTGCCGTCGGCGTCGTCGAAGCGGGTGGGCTGGGCGCCGCCGAAGGTCGCGAGCTGCTCGTCGAACCAGTCGGTCGAGAGGTTGGCGTTGCCACCCCAGGTCACCTTCGGGGCCCCCACGGGCGCGACGCCCAGAGCCGCGACGTGGTCGGCGTCGGACCAGCCCAGCGTCACGACGCGCGTCGGCTCCTTCGTGATGGTGGCCTCCCCGAACGCGTCCCGGAGGGTGACGGGGTATGCCGCCGGGTCGGCTCCCGTGGAGGCCGCACCGTCCGCTGGCGTGCCGGTGGGGCTCTGGCCGGCGCTGACACCGGTCGGTCCGGTGGTGCAACCGGTGAGGACGAGGGCCGCGGCGACGGCGGCGAGGAGGGCGGTGCGAAGGCGCGACACGATGACGGGTCTCTCTGTCGGGGACGGGTCCCACGCCACCTCTGTCGGACACTCCCCCGAGACGGCATTAGGTGAGGCTTACCTTAGTAAGCCTCACCTAACTCGTGTCAAACCCCGGCCCGACATGCGTCCGGCCCCGTGCTCGCACACGGGGCCGGACGGCATACGAGATCCGCGGATCCCGTTGCGGCAGAACGGATCTCCTAGAGCGCGCCGCCCAGGGTGACGCCGCCGTCGATGGTCAGGGTCTGGCCGGTGACCCACGACGCGTCGCTGCTCAGCAGGAAGCTGACGGCCCCCGCGACGTCCTCGGGCAGGCCGAGACGCTTCATCGGGTACGCGCGGACGACCTTCTCCTCGCGGCCCTCGTAGAGCGCCTCGGCGAACTTCGTCTTGACGACCGCCGGGGCGACCGCGTTGACGCGCACGTCGGGACCGAGCTCATAGCCGAGCTCCGTCGTCAGGTGGATGAGGGCCGCCTTGGACACGCCGTACCAGCCGATGACACCGCTCGCGCCCTGGCCGGCGACGGAGGCGAGGTTGACGACCGACCCGGGGTGGGCCTCGTCGCCGAGCCCCGCCGCGACCGCCTTCTTGATCCACGAGAAGGCAGCCACGACGTTGACGTCGAGCACCTTGCGCGCGATGTCGAGACCGGTGTCGAGCATCGGCCCGTAGACGGGGTTGATGCCCGTGTTGTTGACGAGCAGGTGCAGGCCGCCGAACGTCTCGCGCGCCGCAGCGATGACCTCGTCCTGGTGTGCCTCGTCGGCAGCGTTGCCCGCGATGCCGACGGCGTGCTCCGGCCCCCCGAGCTGCTCGACGGCCTCCGCCAGCGCCTCGGGCCTGCGAGCCGTGATGACCACTTTGGCCCCCTCGGCCACGAGGCGCTCGGCGATGCCGAGCCCGATCCCGCGGCTGGCACCCGTGATGATCGCGACGGCGCCCTCGTGGCGCCCGCCGCGTGCGTCGGCCGCCATCAGAAGCCGAGGTCCCGGCCGATGAGCTCCTTCATGATCTCGTTGGAGCCGGCCCAGATCTTCGTGACGCGGGCGTCGCGCCAGGCGCGGGCCACGCGGTACTCGTTCATGAAGCCGTAGCCGCCGTGGAGCTGGACGCAGTGGTCGAGCACGTCGTTCTGGACCTGCGAGCTCCACCACTTCGCCTTGGCGGCGTCGACGGCGGACAGCGTGCCCTGCGCGTGGGCGGCGACGCAGTCGTCGACGTAGGCCTCGGCGACCTCGATCTTCGTCACGAGCTCGGCCATGAGGAACTTGTTGTGCTGGAAGGCACCGATGGGCTGACCGAAGGCCTTGCGGTCCTTGGCGTACTGGATCGTCTCCTCGAGGATCGCCTTGGCGTGGGCGACGTTGGAGACCGCCGCACCGACGCGCTCCTGCGGGAGGCGCTGCATCATCGCGATGAAGCCCATGCCCTCCTCGCCGAGGCGGTTCTCGTCGGGGACGCGGACGTTCTCGAAGAAGAGCTCGGCCGTGTCGGACTCGTCCATGCCGACCTTGTCGAGCTTGCGACCGTTCTGGAAACCCTCCATGCCACGCTCGACCATGAGCAGCGTGATGCCCTTGGCGCCCTTGGACGGGTCGGTGCGGGCCGCCACGATGACGAGGTCGGCCTGGTAGCCGTTGGTGATGAAGGTCTTGGAGCCGTTGAGGATCCACGTGTCACCGTCACGGACGGCGGTCGTCTTGAGCGCGGCGAGGTCGGAGCCACCGGAGGGCTCGGTCATCGCGATGGCACAGATGAGCTGGCCACTGGCCATGCCGGGCAGCCAGCGCTGCTTCTGCTCCTCGGTGCCGAGGTCGACGATGTAGGGCGGGCACACGTCGGAGTGGATGCCGAAGCACGAGCTCGTCGCGGCGTTGAAGCGCGACATCTCCTCGGCGACGACGGCATTGAAGCGGTAGTCGTCGACGCCGGCGCCGCCGAACTCCTCGGGGATGTCGAGGCCGAAGAAGCCCTGCTTGCCGGCCTCGAGCCAGATGTCGCGTGGGATCGACTTGCCCTCGATCATCTCGTCGGCGCGGGGCGCGAGCGTGCGGGCGACGAACTCCCGCGCCGACGCGCGCATCGCCTCGTGGTCCTCGTCATAGATGTTGCGGGGCATTGCGTCCTCCATCGGGCGTGCTCACGGGTGCGACGCGCCGGTACCCGTCGGTAACTAAGCGCTTGCTTAGTTTCCCTCCCCTGCGGCATGCTGTCAACGTGCCGCAGCCCACCACGACCTCGCCGTCCGCCGGCTCCCGGACGTCCGACCCGGACGCCTCGACCGTCGAGCGGCTGCTGCAGGCGGCGGCCCACGCGTTCGCCGACAAGGGCTTCCACGCCACGACGACCCGTGACATCGCCTCCGGAGCGGGCCTCTCGCCGGCCGGTGTCTACGTCCACTTCGGGTCCAAGGAGGAGCTCCTCTTCGCCCTGAGCCGCAGCGGTCACGAGTCGGCCCTGCGGCTGATGCGCTCGGCCATCGCCGACGGGCCGACCCCCGCCGAGCAGCTCGTCACCGTCATGTCGCGCTTCACGGAGTGGCACGTCGAGCAGTACCAGGTGGCCCGCGTCGTGCAGTACGAGCACCACCACCTGACGCCCGAGCACCACGCCGAGGTGCTCGGGCTGCGCAAGGAGATGGACTCCCTCATGCGCGACGTCCTCGACCGCGGCGTCGCCGACGGCACCTTCTCGGTCGACGACAGCGCCGACACCGCGCTCGCCCTGCTCTCGATCGTCGTCGACGTGGCCCGGTGGTACTCCCCGACGATCCGCCGGACCCCCGGGGAGATCGGCTCGACCAACGCCGCCCTCGCCCTGCGCCTCGTCGGAGCCGGGCACTGACGCCCCCACCGTGCTCGGACGGGAGCGCGGCGCCCGCGAGCGGACACTCCGTGCTCCAGGTGCCGGTGCCCGCCCTCGAACCGTTCGTGGTGGCCCGTGCGCGGCACTACGACATCGACTACGTCTCGTCCGACCCGGACTTCGTCCACGCCCACGTCACGGCCCTCGCACCCTTCCTCGACGGGGCGTCGCTCACGGACGCGGTGCTCGACGCCGTCGCCGAGATCGCTGCCGCCACCAGGCCGTTCGACTTCACGCTCGATGTCGTCGACACGTTCCCCAACGGGATCGTGCACCTCCTCCCCGAGCCGTCCGCCCCGTTCGCCGCGCTCACGGAGACGCTCTGGGCGGCCTTCCCGCAGTGCCCGCCGTATGCCGGCCGCTTCGGTGACGTCGTCCCGCACCTGACGCTCGACGCCGCGTCCGAGGACGTCAGCGGGGAGTCGACCCGCCGGCACGTGGGTCCCTACGTCCCGGCCCGGTGCCGGGCCGAGCGGATCGACCTCGCGTGGTACGAGCCGGGCGCCTGCCGGGTGCTCCGCTCGTGGCAGCTCGGCGGCTGACGGTCAGCTCGTCGTCGATCCCAGCGCCGAGGTCGGCGTCACGACCGCGACACCCTCCTCGGTGACGTCCGACGGCGACGCCTCGACGTGGTCGTCCAGGCCGAGGTCGACGGTCAGGCGGGGCAGGAAGAACTGGACGAGCGGGCCGATGGAGACGGCATACAGCACGGTGCCGAGCCCGACGGGGCCGCCGAGCAGCCAGCCCACCAACAGCACGACGAGCTCGATGCTCGTGCGGACGAGCCGGATCGACAGTCCCGAGCGCCGCGCGAAACCCGTCATGAGGCCGTCACGCGGCCCCGGGCCGAGCTGGCTGCCGATGTAGAGGCCGCCTGCGATGCCGTTGAGCACGATGCCGGAGCCGAGCAGCAGCACGCGCGCCCACAACGCCTCGGGAGATCCGATGAGCGCGAGCCCGGCGTCGGCCGCCAGCCCGATGACGACGACGTTGGCCACGGTGCCGAGTCCGGGCCACTGCCGCAGCGGCACCCAGAGCAGCAACACGAGGGCACCGACGACGATCGTCACCTGACCGAACGTCAACGGCACGTGGGTGGCGATGCCGGCATGGAAGACGTCCCAGGGGTCGAGACCCAGCGTCGAGCGGATCATCATCGCCATGGAGACGCCGTAGAGCACGAGCCCGCCGAGGAGCTGGACCAGGCGGCGCGGCAGACGGCCGGCGCGCAGCTGCTGGCGCGGGGTGAGGTTGGCGAGCGCGACATGACGTCTCATGTGCTCCATCCTGGGCGGTGGTGGACTGCCTTTTAAGGGCCAATCGTGGGACAGTGGACCGATGCGCACCATCTCGGCTCGCTCACTGGCCCTGCTTATCGGGTCCGATCCGCTCCCCCGACCCGCCTACCGGGGCCTTGCCGACGGCATCCGCCGCCTCGTCTCGGACGGGCGGCTGCTCGTGGGCACCCGACTGCCGAGCGAGCGCGCCCTCACCACCGAGCTCGGCCTGAGCCGGACCACCGTGGGGACCGCCCTCGACGCCCTGCGCGACGAGGGGTTCGTGGCGACCCGCCGCGGCTCGGGCAGCGTCGTCTGCCTTCCGACCGGGCCGTCCGGGCTGGCCCTGTCCCAGGCCGGCCTCATCCCCACCGACGTCCCACCCGACGTCATCGACCTCACGTATGCCGCCCTGCCGGCCGCGGCCGGGGTCACCGCGGCCTACGAGCGGGCCGTCGTCGAGCTCCCGCGCTTCCTCGCGACCGCCGGCTACGACCCGCGCGGGCTCCCCGAGACCAGGGCCGCCGTCGCCGCCTGGTTCGAAGCGCGAGGCCTGTCGACCTCACCGGAACAGGTCGTCATCACCTCGGGCGCGCACGGCGGCCTGTCGGCCGTCCTGCGCTCACAGCTCGAGATCGGCGACCGTGTCCTCGTCGAGAGCCCCACCTACCCGAACGCCATCGTGGGAGTGCGGCGTTCGGCGTACCGCGCGGTGGCCGCCCAGCTGACGGCCTCGGGGTGGGACGTCGACGCGATCGAGGTCGGCCTGCGTCAGAGCGGCGCCCGGGCGGCATACCTCATCCCCGACCACCAGAACCCGACCGGGCTCGTCATGGACACCGCGACCCGACACGCCCTGGGTGCGGTGCTGTCGCGTGCGAACGTCGTCCCCGTCGTCGACGAGACGTTCGTCGAGCTCGGCCTCGACGAGAACGCGGGAGTGCGGCGGCCGGCGCCGTTCGCCGCCTCGTCCCGGCAGACCCACACCCTCGGCAGCGCCGGCAAGACGTGGTGGGGCGGACTGCGGGTCGGCTGGGTGCGGGCTCCCGAGGGTGGAGCCGAGGCCGTCATCGAGGCCCGGCACAGCCTCGACCTCGGCACGGCGATCCTCGAGCAGCTCGTCGTCACCGACCTGCTCCACCAGGGAGAGGCGCTCCTGGGCGAGCGACGTCGGGAGGCGCGGTCCCGACGCGACGCCCTCGTCGCAGCCCTTCGGCGGCACGTGCCCGACTGGAGGTTCGAGGTGCCGACCGGCGGGCTCAACCTCTGGTGCGAGCTGCCCGAGGCCCGCGGCGACGAGCTCGCCCGCGTCGCCGAGACGGCCGGGGTGCGGCTGGCCCGGGGTGGTCAGTTCGGGGTCGAGGGCGGCTTCGCCCGCTGGGTCCGGGTCCCCTTCTGCGTCGCGCCCGACGAGGCCGACGAGGTCGGCCGCCGCCTCGCGAGCGCGTGGCAGCTCGCACTCGGCGAACGTCCGACGACCCGCGAGGTCACCCCGCTCATCGCCTGACGGGTCACAGGCCACGGGCCTGCGAGACTGGGCGCGTGGACAACACGGGAGCCGGGCGCATCACCTCCTGCCGGTGGGAGCACGGCAAGGTCGTCGACGAGGGCTTCCCCCTCGAGGACGTGTCCGAGCTCCTGGGACGCGAGGGCTCTCTGATCTGGGTCGACCTCTGCGAGCCGGACCATGCCGGTCTCCGCGCCCTGGCTCAGGAGCTGGGGCTCGACCCGCACGCCGTCGAGGACGCGGTCTCCGCCGGTGAGCGACCCAAGGCGACCCGGCACGCCAAGCACACCTTCCTCACCGTCTACGCGACCCGGCTGGAGGGCGGCGGCGACACGGCAGGAGCCGTCGAGGACCTCGACGCCCCGGGACGCGAGTCCCGCCTGCGCACGACCCGGATCTCGGCCTTCGTCCTCCCCGGCGGCATCATCACCGTCCGTGGACGTGACGACTACGACATGCAGCAGGTCCTCGACCGGTGGAACGACGACCCCCAGCTGCTCCAGCTCGGCGTGGGGGCGCTCGTGCACGGGCTGCTCGACACCGTGGTCGACGGGCACTTCGAGGCGATCCAGCAGCTCGACGACGCCATCGAGCAGCTCGAGGACCTCCTCTTCGACGAGCGGGGCCGAATGCACGCCGTGCAGGTGCGCACCTACCGGCTGCGCAAGGAGCTCGTCGAGCTGCGACGGGTCGTGCTCCCGATGCGGGACGTCGTCAACGCCGTGCTCCGGCACCGCGGCGAGCTCGACCAGCGGCACACCGAGCTCGACGGCTTCTACGACGACCTCTACGACCACGTCCTGCGCGCCGCCGAGTGGACGGAGTCCCTGCGAGACATGGTGACGACGATCTTCGAGACCAACCTCTCGCTGCAGGACGCCCGGCTCAACACCGTGATGAAGAAGCTCACCGGATGGGCCGCGATCATCGCCGTCCCGACGGCGGTCACCGGGTGGTTCGGCCAGAACGTGCCCTACCCCGGCTTCGGGCGTCCGTGGGGCGTGCTGTTCAGCGCGGCCGTCATCGCCGGCGTGGCGGTCACCCTCTACGGCGTCTTCCGGCGCAAGAACTGGATCTGACGAAGGAGGACCGGGATGCCGTGCCTCCCGGTCCTCCCGTCGGCGCTGGCCTCAGGACGGGTCAGTCGCGCGTCAGCTTGCGGTACGTGACGCGGTGCGGGCGCGCGGCCTCCGGGCCGAGCCGCTCGACCTTGTTGGCCTCGTAGGAGTCGAAGTTGCCCTCGAACCAGTACCAGTTCGCGGGGTTATCCTCGGTGCCCTCGTAGGCGAGGATGTGCGTCGCGACCCGGTCGAGGAACCACCGGTCGTGAGTGATCACGACGGCGCAGCCGGAGAACTCGAGGAGCGCGTTCTCGAGCGAGCCCAGGGTCTCGACGTCGAGGTCGTTGGTCGGCTCGTCGAGGAGCAGCAGGTTGCCGCCCTGCTTGAGCGTGAGGGCGAGGTTGAGTCGGTTGCGCTCGCCACCGGAGAGGACGCCCGACAGCTTCTGCTGGTCGGGGCCCTTGAAGCCGAACTGGGAGACGTAGGCCCGCGACGGGATCTCGACGTTGCCGACCTTCATGTGGTCGAGGCCGTCGGACACGATCTCCCAGAGGTTCTTCTTGGGGTCGAGGCCCTCGCGGCCCTGGTCGACGTAGGAGATCTTGACCGTCTCGCCGATCTTGACCTCGCCGCCGTCGGGCTCCTCGAAGCCGACGATCGTCTTGAAGAGCGTCGACTTGCCGACACCGTTGGGGCCGATGACGCCCACGATGCCGTTGCGGGGCAGCGAGAACGACAGGTTGTCGATGAGGACGCGCTCGCCGAACCCCTTCTTGAGGTTCTTGACCTCGATGACCGTCGAGCCCAGGCGCGGGCCCGGCGGGATCTGGAGCTCCTCGAAGTCGAGCTTGCGGGTGCGCTCGGCCTCGGCCGCCATCTCCTCGTAGCGCGCGAGACGAGCCTTGCTCTTGACCTGACGGCCCTTGGCGTTGCTGCGGACCCACTCGAGCTCGGTCTTGAGCCGCTTGGCCAGCTTGGCGTCCTTCTTGCCCTGGATCGTCAGGCGCTCGGACTTCTTCTCGAGGTAGGTCGAGTAGTTGCCCTCGTAGGGGTAGAGACGGCCGCGGTCGACCTCGGCGATCCACTGCGCGACGTTGTCGAGGAAGTAGCGGTCGTGGGTGACCGCGATGACGGCGCCGGGGTAGGACTCGAGGTGCTGCTCGAGCCAGAGGACCGACTCGGCGTCGAGGTGGTTGGTGGGCTCGTCGAGCAGCAGCAGGTCGGGCTTCTGCAGGAGCAGCTTGCACAGGGCGACGCGTCGACGCTCACCACCGGAGAGGTTGGTGACGGGCGAGTCCGGCGGCGGGCAGCGCAGCGCGTCCATGGCCTGCTCGAGTTGGCTGTCGAGGTCCCACGCGTCGGCGTGGTCGATGTCCTCCTGCAGCTTGCCCATCTCGGTGAGCAGCGCGTCGTAGTCGGCGTCGGGATCGGCCATCTCGGCCGAGATCTCGTTGTAGCGGTCGAGCTTCGCCTTGATCTCGCCGGCGCCCTCCTCGACGTTGCCCAGGACGGTCTTGTCCTCGTTGAGCGGGGGCTCCTGGAGCAGGATGCCGACGGTCGCGCCGGGCGCCAGCCGCGCCTCGCCGTTGCTCGGCTGGTCGAGTCCGGCCATGATCTTGAGGATCGTCGACTTGCCGGCGCCGTTGGGGCCGACCATGCCGATCTTCGCGCCGGGGTAGAAGGACATCGAGACGTCATCGAGGATGACCTTCTCGTTGTGTGCCTTGCGCGCACGGGTCATGGTGTAGATGTACTCGGCCATGCGCAGAAGGCTATCTGTCAGCGAGCGCGGCACCGAATCGGTGTCCGCGCTCGCGGACCGCCGGTCCTTTCAGGCCGTGAGCTGCTCGACGACCTCGTAGTCGTCGGTCTCGGGGTCACCCGTCGCGAGCACCCCGTCGCCGTCGTCACGCCCACCCGCCGCGGACTGCCCTCCGAGGTCGAAGTCGTCGTCGACGACCCCGTCCGCGTCGACGTGGGCCGGGCGCCCATCGGGGTCAACCGAACCGCCCTCGGTCAGCGCGCGCACCGACGCCTGGACGTCGGGGTCCGCAGTGCGGTCCTGGCCGAGCGCCGCCGCGCGGCTGATGCGCTCGAAGCTGGCGCGACCCCACGACAGGTCGTGGCCGACGTGGTCGGCGTCGATCTCGGGAGAGGTCCGCGGCTGCCCGTCGTTGCCGACGTACTGCTTGATCGCGAGGTTGCCCTCCACGATGACAGGGTGGCCCTTGCGCAGCGCCGAGGCGGCGTTGGCGGCGAGCGCGTTGAACGCGATGACGCTGTAGAAGCTGGTGTCGCCGTCGACGAAGCGGCCGTCGCCGGTGCGGCGGTAGGGCGTCGTGGCGATGCGGAAGGTCGTGAAGATGCTGCCGTTGCGTCCCTGTCGCTCGACGGGCTCGCTCACGACGTTGCCGTGCACGGTGATGCGGGTCTCGTTCATCGGTGCTCCTCGGAGGTTTCCAGGGGCGGCCTCGCGCCGCCTGGAACCCACCTTCGGACCAGCCGAGCCGCGCCGACAGACGTCCGGCGCCGACTGTGGACAGTGGTGCCGTCACCCGAGGGGATGTGGACGGCGTCTTCACCGGCTCGTCAGCCGGCAGCGGCCTCGAGGTGCTCGCGTGTCTCGCGGTGACGCAGGAGGACCTCGTCGACGGGGATGAGGATGTGCTCGTCGGCCACCGCGGCGACCGACTCGGTCAGCCGCTTGCCGACGACGGTCCGTCGGTGCCGGGCACCGACGCGCGCCCACCATCGCGACAGGATGCCCAGCCCGATCCCGAGCAGCACCCCGACGACGAGCATGACGAGCGGCAGCGGCAGGATGCCGACGGCGGGCGTCTCGGGACGCGGGAGCTGCAGCAGCGCGAAGACCCAGAGCACGGCATACCAGACGAGCCCCGCGAGGGCGACGAGACCCAGCACCCACTGGAGGATGTTGACGACGAACCACCAGACCGGACGGCGCGCTCGCAGGGACGTGCCGATGACGGCGCGGTCGAGCGAGTCGCTGAGCGTCCCGTCGCCGCCGACGACGGCGTCCTCGACGGCCTGGGTCCAGCGCACCGGCAGCCCCTCGGACGCGTCGCGCACGAAGCTGCGCGTGGCGAGGTCGACGGCCGACGCGGTCGACACGGTGGGCGCCGGGATGGACGAGCGACCGAGCACGGCGCGCACGTCGGCACCGTCGATCTCGACCGGGATCGGAGGTCGACCGCCGGTCCGGTCGAGGCGGAGGCGGCGGAGCGGATCCGCCGCGAAACCCTTGGTCCAGCGGGCGAAGAGCCAGCCGGTGTGCGCGAACGCCTCGCGGCGGTAGTCGCGCGCAACCGCGTCGAGGACGATGGGGACACCCGCCGCGCGCGCCAACGACGCATCCAGCGCCTCGCGCGGCACGCGGCCCACGTCGGCCTCGGTGTCGGCGACGCCGGGACGCAGCCTCGTCGCGGCACCGACGACGTCCGCCTTGAGGCGCTGACGCGACGCCGCATGTCCCGCAACGGCATTCGCCAGTCGCTGCCTGAGGTCGGCGATGCCCTGACCGGTCACCGTGGACGTCGCGATGACCTTCGCGTCGGCGACGCCGTCGGCGACGAGGAGCCTCGCGAGGTCCTGCGTCAGGGTCTTGACGCCCTCGGCCGTGAGCCGGTCGGACTGGTTGAGCACTCCCAGCGTGACGGCGTCGTGGTGCGACATCAGGGTGACGAACTCGTCGTGCAGTCGCGCGTCGGCGTACTTCTGCGGGTCGGTCACCCAGACGAAGACGTCGACGAGCTCGAGCACCCGCTCGGCCTCCCGTCGGTGCTCGAGCTCACGGGAGTCGAAGTCCGGAAGGTCGAGGAGCACCAGTCCGTCGAGCGAACCCACGACCTGGACGGCGCGCGAGTCGTCGACCGGCCCCTCCCCCGCGCCGGGTGCCGTGTCGACGACGTGACGCGCGGCCACCCCCAGCCAGTCGAGCAGCTCGGACGCGTCGGCGTCGCCCCAGAGGCCGGCCGTCGGACGTGACGTCGTCGGCCGCCGCGCGCCGATGGCGGCGACGTCGCCGCCGACGAGGGCGTTGAAGAGGGAGGACTTGCCGCTGCCGGTGGCTCCCGCGAGCGCCACGACCGTGTGGTCCCCGGCGATGCCGGAGCGCTCGACGGCCTTGTCGACGACCCGTCGTGCGACCTCGACCCCCGAGGGGTCGAGCTCGTCGGCGCCCGACACGAGCGCCATCGACAGCTCCGTCGTCCGGGTGCCCAGCTCGGCCGCCGAGACCGTCGCCACCTTGGCGCGACCCGGCCTGATCGGGCTCATCGCGCGTCCTCGACGGCCGCGGCGGCCGCGGTGAGGCGCTCGGTCTGGTCGGTGTCGACCTGCAACGTCGTGACAGCTCCTTCGTAGCGGGCGAGCTCGGCGGCATACAGCTCGTCGACGCGAGCGCCCAGCTGCTCGCGGGCCTTGCGTGCGAGCTCGCGGACGGCCTGGTCGCCGAAGACGGCCTCGAGGAGCTTCTGGCCGACGACGGCAGTGCCGCCGGCGATGCCCACCTCGGCACCGGTGATGCCCGCCGTGCTCGCGAACGTCACGAGCATGAGGACCACCCCGAGGCCGTTGACGCCGTAGGCCATGATCCGGGCGGTCGTGCGACGGTCGCGACCCTCGTCGCGGACCATCTGGAGGATGTCACCCTGCCAGTCGCGCACGAGGCGCTGGGTCCGGGTGTCGACGTCCGTGCCCGAGCGCGCGAGGCCCGGGTCGGCGGTCAGCAGCTGGTCGCCGCCGGGCAGCGTGCGCCAGGCGCGCGCGATCGCGCTCGCAGCCAGCTCGGCCCGGTTGACGACGAGCGACTCGACGCCGGACTGGAGCGCCTCGCCGAGGTGGTCGGCGCGGGCCGGTTCGCCCTTGAGGAAGGAGGTGAAGCGGTCGCGCACCCGGGACACGGTCGACTCGACCTGCCGGAAGAACTCACCGGTGCCGACGAACTCCTGCCAGCGCGCCAGCACCTCGCCGCGCAGCAGCGTGCCGTCGAGCATCCCCTCGTGGACCTGGGTCTTCGCGTCGGCGTAGGCCGCTGCTGCAGCGTCGACGAGGGCGCGGCCGGCCGCGGTCTGCTGCTCGGATGCCGCGATGAGCCCCTGGGTGCGCGTGTCGAGGGAGACAAGCGCACCGTGGAGGGTCTGACGGACGACGTCGGCACGAGCCTGGGCGTCGCCGGCGAGCGCCGCGAGCCAACCCCGCAGCCGTTCGGTCTGGTCGGCGGGCAGCAGCCCGTCGACGAGCTCTGACTCGACGACCGTGAAGATCGGTGCCTGGTCGAGACCCTGCTCGCGCAGCATCGACGCGAAATGCGTGCGGATGTCGTCGACGGCCACGGTGGGCACGCGGTCGAGGACGACGGCGACAGCGGTGCCCCGCTCCGAGGCCTCGCGCAGCAGCTCCCACGGGACGGCGTCCGCGTAGCGGGCGGCCGTCGTGACGAAGACCCAGAGGTCGGCGGCGGCGAGCAGCTGGGTCGCGAGGTCGCGGTTGGCCTCGACGACGCTGTCGATGTCGGGGGCGTCGAGCAGGGCCAGACCGGCTGCGACCTCGTCCGTCGAGACCAGCCGCACCGCGCCCGGGCCGTCGGACGACGAGTGGCGCCCGGTGATGCGGGCCAGGGTCGGCAGGATGCGCGGCCCGGAGAACCAGGCCGCGTCGGAGGGGTGGTGGATCAGCACCGGCGAGCGGGTGGTCGGCCGCAGGACACCGGGCAGGGTGACCTCGCGCCCGACGACCGAGTTGACGAGAGTCGACTTGCCGGCACCGGTCGAGCCGCCGACGACGGCGAGCAGCGGGGCGTCGAGCGACGTCAGCCGCGGGATGACGTAGTCGTCGAGCTGGTCGAGCAGGCGACTGCGCACGAGCCGTGCGGCCGGCGCGGTGGGCAGGTCGAGGGGCAGGGAGGCGTCGGCGACGGCAGACCGAAGTGCCTGAACGCTCGCGAGGAGACGGGCATTGCCCACCCCTGAATCACCTGCCACGCCCGTATCCTTCCGTGTCGCAGTGGGCACAACCAAACTGAAAGGCGGCGCGCCCCCACGACATACCCCGAGTCGTGACCTGACGATGCCACGCGGTGCCCGCATCCGCCCACCGGACACGGTCGTCCGGCCCGGCACGCGGCCCGCCGGCCGTCATGCGCGCGGGCGGCTCGCCGCGTGTGTGCCCGTCACGCGTCCGGGCTGGCGGCCCTTGCCCGGCGCTCGGCCTCGACGGCCCGCGCGACGTTGCCGTGGACGTGGTCGGCGCCGAGGCGCTCCATGACGCCGTCGAGCTCGAGCGTCGCGCGTACGGCCGCCTTGAGCCTGGCCAGTCGCAGGACGACGCCGGAGTCCTCGGCCAGGTCGAGCACGTCGGCCATCTTGGCGGACCCCTGGGAGTCGACGTAGTCGATGCCGCCGCAGTCCAGGACGATTGCCTTGACCGCCGGGTCCTCGTGGATGACCTCCCGGACACGGTCCTCGAGGGCGTCGGACGTCGCGAAGAACAGCCCGCCGTCCATCCGGATCACCACGATGCCGGGGACCACCTCGCCGTCAGGGTGGTCCGCAAGGTCACGGTAGACGTCCGTGCCCGGCTCGCGCGCGAGCGTCGGGATGTGCGGTCGCGTGGAGACCTTGATGAGCCAGAAGATCGAGAGCGCCACGCCGATGATGACCCCGGCCAGCACGCCGAAGACGAGCGCGCCGAGCAGGGCCGCGACGGCCACCCCGAAGTCGAACCGTTTGACGCGGAAGAGCCGCCTCATCTCCGGGAGGTCCATCATCCCCATGACGACGGCCTCGATGATGATCGCGGCCAGCACCGGCTTGGGCAGGTCGGAGAAGAGCGGTGCCAGGAGCAGCAGGGTCAGCAGGACGCTGAACCCGGTGGTGAGCGAGGCGAGCCCCGACCTGGCACCGGAGTGGTCGTTGAGCGAGCTCGCCGAGAGACTGGTCGAGACGGGCATTCCCTGCAGGAGGCCGGACCCGGCGTTCGCGAAGCCCTGCGCCACGGACTCTTGGTCGATGTCGATCTGGTAGCGGTGCTTGGCGGCGAAGGCGCGGGCGTCGCCAGCGGTCTGTGAGAAGCCGATCAGCACGAGGGCGAAGGCGGCGACGGCCCCGACGCCGACGTGGTCCCACATCAGTGCCATGTCTGGCACGACGAAGGCGGGCAGCCCTCGCGGCACCTCTCCGACGAGCGCCACGCCTCGATCGCCCAGGCCGAGCAGCCACGAGGCGAGCAGTCCGCCGACCACCAGCACCAGGGCTCCCGGGACCTTGGGGGCGACGACGCGCAGACCGAACACGACTGCGAGCGAGACCAGCCCGACCACGACGGTCGTGCCGTGCACGTCCCCGAGTGTCGTCACCCAGGACCACAGCTCCTGGAGGGGGTTGCTCCCGGACACCTTCGTGCCGGTCAGCTTCGGGAGCTCACCGATGACGACGTCGACCGCTGCACCGAAGAGGAAGCCGGTGACGACCGCACGGGAGAGGAACTGCGCGATCCAGCCCACCTTCAGCACCGCGACGAGCAGGTAGAGCACGCCCGAGGCGAGGGTGATGCCGGCGACGAACGACGCGACCGCCTTCTCGTCGGCAATGCCGGCGGCGAGGACGGCACTCGCGGCGACCGCCGCCAGCCCCGAGCTCGGCCCCACCGAGATCTGCCGGCTGGTGCCGAAGATCGCGTAGAGGATCGCACCGGCTGCCGCCGCGTACAGGCCGTTCTGCACGGGGATGCCGGCGATGCCGGCGTACCCGAGGTTCTTCGGGACGACGAGCGCGAGGACGGTGATCCCCGCGATCAGGTCGCCACGCAACCAGCTGCGGTCGTACGACCGCAGCCAGCCGAGGATGGGGATCCGGCTCGTTCCCGTGGTGCGACCTGCCATGAGAGCGTCATCCCTCCCGTCAGGCCGCGAGAGCGACCCGTTGGTGGGTGCGCTCCATCGCGTGCCGGCTGACGGTCTCATGATCGCAGTCGGGGGCGGCGGCGTCACGGATTCGGGCCGGGTCGGCGCCGAGTCCTTGCGGCCGAGACCTGCTCCGCCGCGGCCCGGGTTCGCGGCCGATCGAGTGCCCCCGGCAGGACTCGAACCTGCGACCAAGAGATTAGAAGGCTCTTGCTCTATCCGCTGAGCTACAGGGGCCGGTCGCCCGATCCGGGCGCCGTCCAATGATAGGCACCCCGGGCCGTCCCGCCCGCTCAGGTCACGGGCGAGCCGACGAAGTCGCGACGGTGCGCCGTGATCGCCTCGAGGAGCACCATCTCGCGCTCCGACGCGCCCTCCTCGGCGGTGCCGCGGACGAGCCGCGACCGCAACAGGGCGAGGTCGCTCGCGCTGTCCTGGAAGGCGTCCATCGACTGCTTCGCAGGACGCCCGCCGTTCTGCCGCGCCCAGGCCCGCGCCGCCCGGCGCAGCTGCAGATTCGAGAGCATCGTGACCTCGGCGTGCGTGAGCCAGCCGGCGTCGGCATACGGCGAGAGGTAGCGCCCCATGAGGCGGCCCTCCCGGCGTCGGAGCCAGAAGAGGAAGCCGACGAAGGCGAGGAAGAGCGGCACCTGGTAGGTCACGTAGGCGGCGAAGAAGCCGTCCATCCCGGCGAGCGCCGTGAGGTTCCAGAGCCCGTGGAGCAGCATGGCGCAGAACCAGCCGGTGAGGATCGCGACGACGCGCACCGCCGGTCGTCGGGCGGTGACGGCGACGCCGATGCCGATGCCGGTCAGGGCCGTGAAGAGCGGGTGCCCGAACGGGCCCATGAGACCACGGACGAGGAACGTCGACGTGAGGCCCTCGCCGCCGTACTCGTTGTAGGCCTGTCCGAGGTAGAGGATGTTCTCGCTGAACGCGAAGCCCGCACCGATGAGCCCGCCGTAGACGATGCCGTCGATGATGCCGTCGAACTCACGGCGCCGGAGCAGGTAGATGAGCAGGATGCCCAGGCCCTTGAGGGTCTCCTCGGTGATCGGCGCGAGGTAGACGGCGCCCGTCTCGAGCGGGTCGGTCCACCGCGCCTCGACGAGCAGCTTGAGCCCGAAGGTGTTGAGGAAGAAGGCACCCACGACCGCCACGAGCGCACCCCAGAGGAACGCGAAGACGATGTAGCGCGCCGGCTCGGCCTCGTAGCGGTCGAGCCACAGGAAGGTCGGCACGATGACGAGCAGCGGGATGATCGCCATGAGCGCGGACGTGATGAGCGTCTGGGTCGTGAGCCGCTCGTCGAGGATGCCGAGCAGGATGAGCAGGCAGACGAGGAAGGCGGACGCCGCGACGCCGATGGTGAGGGCCGTGCGCAGCATCGGTCTCCGGGTCGGGTTGCGCACCGGACTCCATTGCTGCGCCGGACCGCCCGGGCTCGCGCCCTCCCCCTGTGTCGTCACGTCCCCTGAGGTCATGAGGGCAGGCTAGTGCAGCGCTGGGCCCGTGCACCCGGGGTCGTCCTCCTCAGCCTCTATGGTGGACCGGTGAGCGACACCAACCACCGAGCCATCGCCGACCGGATCATCTGGATCGACTGCGAGATGACGGGCCTGTCCCTGAAGTCCGACGCCCTCGTGGAGGTGGCCGCTCTCGTCACGGACTTCGAGCTCAACCAGCTCGGCGACGGCATCGACGTCGTCGTCAAGCCGCCGGACGAGGCCCTCGAGCAGATGGACGACTTCGTCCGCGACATGCACACGAGCTCGGGCCTCATCACCGAGCTCAACTCGGGGGTGACCCTGAAGGAGGCCGAGCACATCGTGCTCGACTACGTCCGCACCTTCGTCCCCGAGCCCCGCAAGGCGCCGCTCGGCGGCAACACCGTGGCCACCGACCGCGGGTTCCTCTCGCGCGACATGCCGGTGCTCGAGTCCTACCTCCACTACCGGATCATCGACGTCAGCTCCATCAAGGAGCTCTCGCGCCGGTGGTATCCCCGCGTCTACTTCAACGCCCCGAAGAAGTCCGGCGGCCACCGCGCCCTCGCCGACATCCGCGAGTCGATCGCCGAGCTGCGCTACTACCGCGCGGCGGTCTTCGTGCCGCAGCCCGGTCCCGACAGCGCCACCGCGAAGGCGCTCGCTTCACCTCACGTCATCGAGCACT
Source organism: Terrabacter sp. Soil810 (assembly GCF_001429645.1). Lineage (NCBI taxonomy): Bacteria > Bacillati > Actinomycetota > Actinomycetes > Micrococcales > Intrasporangiaceae > Terrabacter > Terrabacter sp. Soil810. The sequence goes on along the minus strand of NZ_LMSW01000012.1, from coordinate 162,455 downwards.
GAGCACTCGCTCGTGGCCCTTCGGGCGATGGCGTATGCCGCCGGGCGGGGTGGTCATCAGCACCTCACGAGAGCCTGTAGCATTGTCGACGCCGTGACACGGCGCCGAGCCTTCGGGCCCGGCTCGTGTTGTGCATGGTGGGTGTAGCTCAGCTGGTAGAGCACCTGGTTGTGGTCCAGGTGGCCGCGGGTTCAAGTCCCGTCACTCACCCCAGACGCCGCCCCGCACGAGAGTGCGGGGCGGCTCTTTTTGTCACACATTCAGGGCGCGGGCCCGTGCGTACCGACTGGGCCTTGTCATCCGGTGTTCTCCGGGTGTCTCATCAGGTGTTGCTCTTCCGTTGAGATGTCGTGTTGCAAGAGGAGCCCCGTATCCATGGATCGCCGGATGGAAGCCCACGAGATTCACGCGGTCGAGGCGCGCCTCGCTGAACGCTTTCCGATGCTTGACGTCGCTGTCGTCGAAGCCGCTGTCCGGCTGGCGCACTCGGAGCTGACGGGCGGGATCCGAACCTTCGTCCCGCTGCTCGTGGAGCACAACGCCCGCGATCGTCTCGCGGCCATCGCCGACCACGAACCCACGGATGCGCTCGAAGGACGGTAGGGCCCGCCGTCCTCGGGGACGTGGGCGCGCCCGCCGAGACAGGGGGCATCGACGGGCGCGCGGCACGGACCTTGCCCCACCGGTTGGACGCAGTCCGGGCGCCACGCCGCCGAAAGCGCGTCATGAACCGGCTCCTCGAGCGTCTACATGGTGACGACGGGTTGACCCCCAAGCTGCCGTCGTCGCGGGGCCCCGGGTCTGCTCATGGAGGGGTGCCTGGGGCCCCACCCGTCAACCGGACGGGAGACGGACGAGCCCTGCGTCAGGCTGGCATGGTCAGCCGGGCCTCGTCGATCGCGGCCTCGACAGGGCCGTCGAGCCACCATCAACCACCGTGTTGGTGCGCCCGCGGCGCGAGCAAGAGGCCGCGGGCCCGTGTCGGTCCTTGGTCGGCGTGGGGCGGGCGCGGCTAGGCTCGGGACAGCCGTTTCACACCGGCCCGCAGCACGCAGCGCTGCCCTGCGGTCGCGTCCCGACGACCCCCGAGGTAACCCATGACCGACCAGAGCCAGCGGGCCGTGGACGCGCGGTTCTCGCCGTCCGCAGGTCAGACCCTGGGCGTCGAGTGGGAGCTCGGGCTGCTCGACCCGACCACCCTCGACCTCACCTCGCGTGCCGTCGAGCTGCTCGGCCTGGCCAACGGGCCCGAGGACACCGGTCATGCCCGGCAGACGAAGTCTCGTTCGACCGTGACGCAGGAGCTGCTGCGCAACACGGTCGAGATCGTCACGGGCGTCTGCGCGAATGCGGAGCAGGCGGCTGCGGACCTCGCCGACGGCCTCGGGCGCGTGCAGCGGGCCGCCACCGAGCTGGACGTCCTGCTCTACGGCGGTGGCGCGCACCCCTTCGCCCGGTGGGAGGACCAGCAGGTCACCGAGGGTCAGCGTTACGCGACCCTCATCGACCGCACCCAGTGGTGGGGCCGACAGATGGTGATCTTCGGCGTCCACGTCCACGTGGGGGTCAGGTCCGCCGCCAAGGTCTGGCCGCTCGTCAACGCCCTGCTGACCTATCACCCGCACCTCACGGCCCTGTCCGCATCGTCGCCCTACGGCTCCGGAGCCGACACCGGCTACGCGAGCAACCGCACGATGCTGTTTCAACAGCTCCCCACGGCGGGCCTGCCCTTCCAGTTCGAGACGTGGGCGCAGTACCGCACGTACCTCCACGACGTCTTCACCACCGGGGTCATCGCCGATGCGAGCGAGCTGCGCTGGGACGTCAGGCCGTCGCTGCGCCTGGGCACCATCGAGGTCCGGGCCTGTGACGGCTTCTCACGCCCGCAGGACGTGGCCGCCGTCGCCGCGCTCATCCACTGCCTCGTCGCGCACCTCGAGCACGAGCTCGACGAAGGTGTCCTCGCTCGCCCCCTGCCGCCGTGGCACGTGCAGGAGAACAAGTGGCGCGCGGCCCGCTACGGGCTCGAGGCCATCATCATCCGCGACGCCGACAACACGGAGGTCCACGTCGTCGACGACATCCACGACCTGCTCGAGCAGCTCCAGCCCACGGCGCGGCGACTCGCGTGCACGAGGGAGCTCGCAGGCATCGAGGACATCCTGCGCGACGGCGCCGGCTACCAGCGGATGCGTGCCGCCGTCACGGGCGACGGCAGCGGGGACCTCCGCGCCGCCGTGAGGGCGATGCTCGTGTCTGACGGCCGGTGACGTCCGGCGTCGACGGGCGCGCCGCCCGACGGCCCTAGTCGCCGGCGGTCGCCAGCGCGGTGCGTGCCGTCTCTTCCTCGGTGTCCGGTGGGACGACCGTGAGCACGAGCCTGCCGTAGTTGCTCAGCGACAGCAGGACGTGGTCGGGGAAGCGGCTGTGCTCGAACCAGCCGAGGTGCGTGATGCCGATCGGGCTGCCCACCCTTCGTGGCGCCTCCGCCCACCCCGTTCGCTCGTAGCCGAACCGTGCGATGCGCGCGTTGGTCCGGTCGTGAACAGCGACGTCGAGGAGCGGCACTTCGACGCGGAGGTCGGTCGACCGGGGCCACCAGACGCCGTCGGATGCGTTCACCCCCGGATGGTCCGACAGGGACAGGCGACTCGGGAGACCGTTCGCGGGCATCTCGCCGTCGACGGCAGCGGGGAGGAGCAAGGACTGGGGCAGGGCGTTCACGGTGGCTCCTCGGGGAGCGTGACGGGATGGGGTGGCCGCGGCTCGCTCGTCACTTCCTGCCATGGAGGACCGACGCCGCGCAAGGGTCGGGTCCTTTGCTGCCGACGAGGGCGACCCTGACGGGGTGACCCTGTCTCATGTCCACCGTACGCCGCTGGTGATGCCCTGAAGCCGCCTCCGCGGCATGCCGCACAATGGGGGACATGCTCATGGGGAACAAGAAGGCCCAGCGGATCACCGTCGGCGTCATCATCGGCGTCATCGTCGTCGGCCTCGCGCTGTCGCTCATCTCGACGGCGAGCGCGACCCCGTAGGCGCGCGAATCCGCCCGCAGCACGGGGACGCCCGGGCCCGGCCGGCGCACGACCTCGGGCCGCGAGATGCCCGGCGCCGACCGATTTTGTCCCGGCCCGGGACGGCTGCTAACGTTTCCCCTCGTTGCGCCGCTAGCTCAATTGGCAGAGCAAGTGACTCTTAATCACTGGGTTCGGGGTTCGAGTCCCTGGCGGCGCACCAGATATGCAGGTCAAGAGCCCGGCCGTTGCGGCCGGGCTCTTCTGCTGTCCACGAAACCGGCCACTTTTGACTCGGGAGGGTCGGAGGTGAGGGCTGCTTCGAGTGCCGCGGCGGCCGCCCCGCTCTTGGCACCTCGGCACGGACCGAACGAGCGTCCTTTCCCGCGATGCCAGAACGGCTTGGTGATCTTCTAACCCCCAAGCCCGCCCCACACGTCTTGACTGGCCGCCTGGGGTGCCATCACGCATCACTGGACCTGGCCCTCAATGAGCGCACCAGTCCTAGATCGCTGTGACTGTGGCGTCGCGAAGCGCACTACGCAGCTCGTCGGCCCAGAGCGCAAGGCGGAGTTGAGTTCCGTAACCCGAGAGCGCGGCCTGATGGACTTCCAGCCCAGCGACGCTGGTGGTCCACCCGGCTGCGGTGCGCGAGTACGGGCCGGCCACCTCATCCGGTTGTGGCGCTGAAGATGTCGTTGTTGCCGAAACTTGCCGGGCAGTCGCCCAAGGGCCACGGTGCCGGAAGCGTCACCTGTGCAGCGTCCGACGACTGCTGGCGCCAGGTGTCGAGCGCAGGGCAGTCCATGGCGCGGCGGGTGTCGGTCCAGACTCCGGCACCATAGGTGCGCGTGGCGATGGCGTACACGTAGTCGCCGAGGAACTCGTTGTAGAGGATCCTGCCCTGCGAGGTACCGCGTGCATCGCCGAGCGGGCCGGAGTACTCCGTGACCCAGGCGCCGGGGGCGCCGCCCGCTCCGATCGCGGCAGCCTGCAGCACGCCGTGCTCGGGCCGGGGATCGGCCGTGGTCGCCTGGAATGGCTGCGTGAACGCCTGGGACACCACGTAGACCCGAGTGCCGTCCGGGCTGATGGCGGGTGCGGCATACGTGGGGATGTCTCCGGCGGGGGAGATCGCGGTCGGCGGGCTGAACGAGGCTGCGCCGTTGGTCGAGTACGCGAGCATGACCTTCTCGTGGTCAGGGCCGAGCGCTCCGTCGACCCAGGAGTCGACGATCTCGTTCGTGGCATCCGCGCCCGTCGGGGCCCCGTTGGCAATGTCCACGCTCGGCATCGCGGCGAGGTCGGTGCGTGCACCCGCGACGCCATCCACGATGCAACGACCGGTCACCGGGTCGGTGTGGAAGCACGGATCGGTGATCGCGACCACGTCCTTCGGCTGACGCCAGGTCTGGCCGCCGTCGAGGGACGTGATCACCGCGTGGAAGCCGGCCAGGCTGGTGCCGCCGAAGTGCGTGAAGAAGGCATACACGACACCGTGGCTGTCGGTCCGCACCGTGCACCCGTCGTACGCGCCCTGCTTGGCATTGGCGACCGCAGGCGCAACCTGGTGTTGTTTCCAGCTCACCCCGCCGTCGCGGGAGGTCGAGACCATCGGCTTGAGCGGGAAGGAGTTGCCTCCGCTCAGACTGTGGAAATCGGAGTAGCAGACGTACACGTTGCCGAAGAACGGGCTGGACTCGGCGTTGTCCGCCCAGATCTGCTCCTTGTCCAAGCCCGAGCTGAACGCCGCCTGGGGCGCGGCGAAGTACGGCCGCGACCAGTTGGCCTGGTTCCCGACCCGGTCCGCAGTCACGTTGTCGATGTGTGAGACGGTGACCGCGGTGAAGCCGTTCTGGCCGGAGTTCCCATCGCGCATCACGGTGTCGGTGAGATTCGTGGCGAGACTGGAGAAGTAGAGCCGGTCGCCGTTGGCCCAGGAGAAGCCGTCAGCACCTGGGGCCGGCCCGAAGGACACCCCGGTGTCGCTTCGCGAGCGCAAGCCGTTCTCGTAGTAGTTGGGAACGGTGTGGATCGGCCCGACGTGCGGGACGCACGGTTCCTGGACCGGACTGCAGTCCGCCGCCGTCAGCCCCGAGTACGTCGGCTGAATCCAGCTGTGGCCGCGGTCGAACGAGAAATGCACCGCAGACAGGCCGACGCCCAGGTTGAACGTGCCGAGCGGGAACGAGCACGCGGCATGGTCGGTGGACGCCTGGCGTGAGCACGGCTGCATGTCCACCAGGTCGTTGGAGCCGGCGGCCAGCACGTCCGGCCGGGCCGCGCTGACCGCCAAGGACGGCTCGTTGGACGCGTTCTGGGGATGGTTCGACGAGGGGCTCCCCACGCTCACGAGAGCGTCGACCGTAGGTGCGGGCTGCGCCGCTGAGGCCCCTAGGGCTCCCAGGGCACCCAGTCCGAGTGCAGCGGTGAAAACCAGACAGCGTCGCAAGAGGCGCATAGCGGACTCCTTACGCGCGGCCAGGTCCGGGCAAACAACGGGTTCGCCCCGGGGTAGGCCTGTGCCGTGACAAAACTTCAGACTACGCCCGACCGCAAGAATGCAGCCAGCAGCCGGTCACGCTCCGCCTGCGAGACCAACGCAACGTCCCGCCGGATGGAACACCAATCGTCATTTTCCGTGCTCCTGCGTCCCAGAACACTAGAGCGGTCCTCGAAGAGTCAGAGGCGGCTGGGGCACAGGAATACGGTCGTACGACAGGTCCGGGAAGTGTCCGGACACCTCCTAGCTAGGGAGACGCGAAACCAGCCACTTTTGGACGGGAACCAAGCGGTGGCGACGAGACAGAGCGAGCACGTCGGGATCGCATCCCTGCAGGTCAGAGGCGCGAAGAGGCGTCGACGCGATGGGACGCGCAAGAGGCGCCGAAACTCACTGGGTTCGGGGTTCGAGTCCCTGGCGGCGCACCAGATATGCAGGTCAAGAGCCCGGCCCTTGCGGCCGGGCTCTTCTGCTATCCACGAAACCCCCCACTTTGCTCAGACCTGTCCGCACCGACGGCGTCCTGCAGTTCAGCGGCGGCCGCCCCGCCCTTGGCACCTCGGCCAGGTAGACGTCTATGGTCAAAGACGGCCGGGCATGGCCGAGCTGGTCGGCGACCTGGCGGGCCCTCAAACCTGCCTCGTCGAGGATCGTAGCGTTGGTCTTTCGGAAGGACTCCGACGTGATCCAGGCCAAGGCGTCCGCGTCAACCCGCTTGCGCCTCCTAAGCGAGCAGCACGATGTCGTTCTTGGCAGCCTTCGATACGCGGCAGAGGTGCGCCATCGCCGCTGCGTGCAGCGGCTCTAGTCGAATCCTGCTCGACTCGATGAGCTCGACCGGCGTCTTCGGCCGGTCGAGCGCCTGAGCCACGTCCTTTCGCGAAGCAGATGACTCACTTGCGCTTCACACAGGAGCTGACGCAGAGGTCGCCGACGTCCTCCACCCCACGCTCATGGCCGTGAGCCGCCTTCAGCGCCGCACGCTCGCGGTCCTCGGTGAACGGCTGCTCGCGATGGTGGGGGCATCCGCCTGAGTCAGGCTCGCGCCTCGCGTCGTGGCCCGGGGACGACCGAAGGGCCGGCGAGCACTCCCGCCGGCCCTTCGAGCTCCACACCTACGAGTCAGTCCTGGGACCGGTACCGGACCGTGTCGGCGGCGTCGGACGCGCTGCCGCGCACCTCATCGACCGCCTGCTGACCATCCTGCTTGACGTCGGCAGCCGCGCTACGAGCGGACTCCTTGACCGCTTCCGCAGCCTCCTGGGCCGGCTCCTTCAGGTGGTCGGCGGACTCGCTCGCCACGGTCTTGGCCACGTTCTGCACCTCGTCGATGACGGGAGCCGCGCGGTCCTTGACGTCCTGCGAGAGTTCCCGCTCCTTCTCCGACGCGGGCAGGAGCGAGCCGAGGAGCCATCCGGCCCCGAGCGCGATCATCCCAGCCGCCAGCGGGTTTCCGCGCGCCCGGCGCTTGAGCGAGTCGCTCGCCTGGGCGGCAGAGTCACCGGCCCCGTGGGCGATCTGCGAGGTCTTGTCTCCGGCGTCGGACGCCGTGCCCATGACCCGGTCGCGGACCGATGCTGCATGGTCCTTGACCTTGTCCGCCTGGCGGTGCGCCAGGTGGCTGGGGCTCACCGACTCGCCGAGGGCGTTGACGTCACGGCTCAGCCCCTCGCGGGTCCGCTCGATGTCCGCGCGGATCGCGTCCGGGTCGTTCGTCGTCGTGGTGGTCGATGTGTTCACGGTCGGGTCGTTCATGGTCATCGCGCTTCCTCGTTTCCCATCAGCGCATCGGGGACCCGCTTGGCGGTCTCCGTCGTGCGCGGCATTCCCTGGATCTGTCTGGTTGTCCGTCGGCCGACCATCGCGAAGACCGCGGCGACGATCCCCCAGACGGCCATGACGACGATGGCAGCCCACCCTCGGCTCTCCAGGGCGCTGGAGAGCCACTCCCATACGGCGAGGGAGAGGAACAGGAGCGTCATCCACGCGGCGAGCGCCGCGGCGCCGAACTGTCCGGCGGCCTTACCGGCCCGTGTCGCCGACTCGCGGGCCTCCGCCTTGGCGAGCTCGACTTCCTGACGCAGCAAGGTCGAGAGGCCCGCGCTGATGTCGCCGACGAGCTCACCGAGCGACGCGCGCTCTGCCTTGTCGTGGGCTCCTTCGCCGACTGGGGGCACCTCGGCGTATGCCGTCGCCTCAGGCCCGTGGGCCGCGTCGGGCCACGTGCTCATCAGCGGACCCCGCCATAGCCCTCGGTGCCCAGGTCGGCCTGGACGGCCGCTGTCGAGCCGACTGACGGCGTGACGGCGTGGGTCTCGCTGTCGCGGATCCCGACGGCATACGGGGCGGCGTCATCGGACGGGGTACCCATCGCTGCGGTGGGGGTGGGAACCGACGCGTGCGTACCGGATCCGGGGCGACCGTTGCCCCCGCCGGTGGCCGAGCCTGAGCCCGTGGCACCTGCGGAGCCCGACTCACCGGTCAGCCCGCGAGTCATCCGTCCGCCGAGCACGCCCAGCACTGCGGCGCCGAGGAGGAAGGTGCCGGGACGACGTCGGGCGAACGAGCGCAGCTCGTCGACCATGTCGCCGGGCTGTCGGTCGGACAGCCAGTCCGCGGCGGAGTGAGCACGGTCGGAGGCCTGCTGCGCCAGCTCTCCGGCAATGCCCTGCTTGTCGGTGCTCGACGCCATCTGCTTGAGCTCGTCGGCGATCGAGCGGAGTCCGCCGGCTGCGCGCTCACCCTGGAACGACGCTTGGCCGTCGAGCTCGGAGCGGACCTGGTCGAAGAGCTGGCGCAGCTGCGTGGTGACCTCGGACGTGACATCCTTGACGCCGCCGGCAGCGGTCTCGGCCACGTGACGACCGCTCTGGGCGGTGTCGGAGACCACGGACTTCGCCCCGTCGCCGACGACCGCGGTCGTGCTGTCGTCGGCGTGCTGGGGCGTCAGGTCGCCGCTGGTGCCGAGGTCGGCACCAGAGGCGTAGGTGGAGGTTCCGGCGACGTCGACGGGCGTGGCCGTGTCATACGGTCGTTCGGTCATGGGTTCTTCCCTTCGGTGGCCGCACGACGGGACCGGCCAGCTTCTCGAGCCTCCACATCGCGCGGTTGTTGCACTGAAGGAATACCCAAACCCTTTGCAACTCAGGCCGATTCGGCCAAAAAGATTGGGATCTGCTGGAGCGGGTATGTTGTACGCCCCCCGGGTCCGTCCCCTCCGGCTGTCCTCTCAGGCCACTCCGCACGCGATGGGCGCCTCCCACGACGCTCACCGACTCACCCTGGGTTCACCTCGGGGTTCGGGCAGGCGAGCCCGATGGGTACTTCAAGAGCATGGAACCGATCCCGGAGACGCGGCAAGCCCTCGAGGGACTCGGCCAGTACGGCGACTCAGCCTTGCAGGACGACCTGACGGACATCGCTGCCCCGGGGATCGTGGCGTTCAGCCTTGGCCTCGTTCGCGAAGGTGTCGCCTTCACCTCTGTCTGGGTACGTGACAAGCAGCAGCATCCACGCGCTGTCCCTGCTGAGCAAAGGGGTCATCTGCATGACGAAAGACCTGAGTAGCGGCGAGAACCGTAAGAACCTGAAGAAGTCATCCTTCGCGTTGCCGGAGCAGGAGAAGTACCCGATCCCCGACCTTGAGCATGCGCGGAATGCCTTGGCGCGCGTCGCACAGCATGGCTCCGCCGCCGAACAGAAGAAGGTCCGTGCGGCCGTGGAGAAGAAGTACCCGAGCCTGAAGAAGGACGACTGAAGCACCTGGCTCGGCGACTCTCGTCGGAGCGGATCGGCTCCGCCGACTCGACTTCTCTCGTCCGTCCTCAACGACACCACACCCATTTCCGCGATCCGCTCGTAGGAGCGATGCGTTGCGCACGGTGCGTCATGACGCCGCCTGTTCGGCCCCAGGCGTGTTCTGGGCGACGCGCGAACGGGTGGAACCGTCGTTGCCGTGCCCTGCGTCAGGCTGTCGAAAGGGCATCCTGATCTGGGTGCCCGACCCTCCAGATGGTCACGACAGGTTGACCCCCAAGGCTGGCGGTCATGTCTCTCATGTCGCCGGCCGCGTCCCGCTCGCCGGCTAGCTCGACGTGTCGGTCAGCAACGAAGTCGCGCTTCTGAGCCGCCCACTGACGTTCAACGTCGGGTAATTGCGCAGCCATTCGAATGCCCCTCTTCATGGCCCAATCCCACGACAGCTCTATGCCCGATGGTGTCGCCTGACGGCCACATCATGACGTCCTGGTCGATGCACCACACACGACTCTCAACCAAGGACCACAGATCAGCGAGTGGACGTCGCTTCGGGCGTTACAGCTGGGCGGTGACCATCAATCCGCGGTCGAGGAGCCTGCTACCAGTGCCGATCCAGCAGTGCGGAACAGGATGCATGGTTGGGCCGGTGGCCGCGCCGACGTTTTGGACGGGAACCAAGCGGTGGCCACGAGACAGACTGAGAACGTTGGGACGGCATACCTTCAGGTCAGAGGCGTGGAGAGACGTCGACGCGATGCGAAGCGCAAAGGGCGCCGAACCGACTGGGTTCGGGGTTCGAGTCCCTGACGGCGCACCAGATACGCACGTCAAGAGCCCGGCCGTTGCGGCCGGGCTCTTCTGCTGTCCCCCAGCTGTTACTCGGGAGGGTCAGACGTGTGGCCCCTTTGAGCGCCGCGGCTGCCGCTCCGCCCCGTGGCCCCGGCCCAGGTAGACGTCCATCGTCAGCGATGGACGCGCCCGTCCGGTCTGGTCGGCGGGCGACGAACGTTGCTGCGGTCGCGGAACCCGCCGAGCACGCACTCGAGCTCGGTCTGTCGACCGCCGAACGCGCCCAGCTCCCGGACCTGCACCGCGGCGAGGGACTGTGGCGTGCCGGTCAGAGGCCTTCGTCGTACGACGCACAGCCATCGAGTACGAGCTGGAACTGTGTGACACCAGCTCGCGCATGACGATCGGGCCGCGCGGGGGTAGGTGCTACTGGCCTCACGAACACTTGACATGTCAACCAGACCCGCCGATAACCGGGCACACCAGCGCCACGTCTGGCTACTCGGACCTTCGGGCCACGAGGTAGAGCGGCAAGAACAGCACCAGCGCCAAGAGGCACAGGGCCGCCCACACTTCCGGCCGGTCAACCGTGAGGCCGCCCAGGTCGCGACGACGGGTCGATCCCGCTCGATCCGGGTCCGGGCATCCTCGAGCACCCACAGGCTGGCGGCCCCGACGACCAAGACCATCAGGAGGACACTGACCACGGATGGACTCATGCCGTCAGTATCGGAGCAGAGCGTCTGCTTCTGGCTCCTGGTCGCGCGCCGCCCAGAACCGAACTGGGCCGCCGCGATGAGGCAGCCGCCGAAGCTTCTGCGCGACCGAGACACAGTCTCTCGCCGGCGGTGGACCGTGCCTGTCACTCGGTCGCCGGACGAGCATCCGCCGGCTGGCGGCACATCCTTCCGTCAGGTGACGATGACGCTGGCCACCATCACGAGGGCAAAGCCGAACACCGAGATGACGGTCTCCATCACGGACCACGACTTGATCGTCTCGCCCACGGTCAGACCGAAGTACTCCTTGACGAGCCAGAACCCCGCGTCGTTGACGTGCGAGAAGAACAGCGAGCCGCAGCCGATCGCAAGGACGAGCAGCGCGAGGTGGTTGGCCGAGAGGGTGGGCGCCAGCGGCGCGACGATGCCGGCCGCGGTGATGGTGGCGACCGTGGCCGACCCCGTACCCAGTCGGATGAGCACAGCGACGAGCCATCCGAGCAGCAGCACCGAGATGCTGACGCCTTCTGCCCAGTCCTTGATGACGTTGCCGACCCCGGCGTCGATCAGCGTCTGCTTGAACCCGCCACCGGCGGCGACGATGAGGATGATGCTCGCGATGGCCGGCAGCGCGGACCCGACCGAGTCGCTGACCTGGCTCTTGTTCAGGCCCGACCCGAGCCCCAGGGCGATGTAGCAGTAGAGCACCGCGATGAGCAGGGCGACGATGGGGGTCCCGATGAAGTCCATGGTCGTGCGGACCCCCGCCTCCTCGTCGGTGACGAGCAGCTTGGTGATCGCGTCGACGAGCATCAGGACAACCGGCAGGGTGATGCCGATGATGGCCGTCGCGAAGCCGACCCGCTTGCGTCCGGGCGCCAACGGTTCCTCGAAGGAGCCCAGCCCGCGGTCGGCCCCGGCACTCTCACCGGTATCGGCGGTCCGAGCGCCGACCGACTCAGCGCGGCCGTCGTCGCCGGGGGGCCCCCCGACCGCGTCCTCGCGGTCCGTGGCACGAGCACCGGCGGGCACCGCCGGACGGGTCACCGTCGCCGTGCCGCCGGACGCCGAGCCCAACAGCACCAGGTCATCCGCGGACTTGGGCACCCACTGGTCGACGAAACGCGCGAGCAGGGGGCCGGCCACGACCACGGTCGGTATCGCGATGATGATGCCGAAGATCAGCGTGCGCCCGAGGTCCGCGCTGAGCAGACCGATCGCGGTCAGCGGGCCGGGGTGCGGCGGCACCAACCCGTGCAGGACCGAGAGCCCTGCCAGCGCAGGGATGCCGACCTTCATCAACGACAACCCCGTCCGTTGGGCCACGAGGACGACCACCGGGACGAGCAGCACCACGCCCACCTCGAAGAACAACGGCAACCCGAGAATGGCAGCGATGGCTGCCATCACCCACGGCAGGCGACCTGGCCCGACGCGTCCGACCATCGTCCCGACGATCCGGTTGGCGCCGCCGGAGTCCTCGAGCAGCTTGCCGATCATCGCCCCCAGCGCGATGAGGATGCCCACTGCCCCGGCCGTCGTGCCGAACCCGGCCACAAAGCTCTTGACCGTTTCGCCGGGCGGCATCGTGGCCACCGCTCCGAGAACCGCAGAGCCGAGCATCAGTGACAGGAACGGGTGGACCTTGGCCCACGTGATGAGCACGACGACGGCAAGGATGCCGAGGATGCACGCCGCGACCAGCTGCGCGTTCCCGGCATACACCGGGGGTGCATCGGCGGCCGGCAGTCCGCCGGGAACGGCCGTGGACAGGACGGCGGGAAGTGCGATCAGAGACATCAGGCGTGCTCCTTACGGTGGCCGAGGGCAGCAAGCGCCCGGTCCAGGACCTGAGCGGCGCTCCCCTCGTTGCTGATGGTCACGCCGGGCTCGTCGGCTCCGAGCGGCTCGAGCGTGGCCAGCTGGCTGGGCAGCAGGGACGGTGGCATGTAGTGGCCCGGACGGTGCTCCATCCGGTCGCGGATGACATCGGACTCAGCCGTCACGTGCAGGAACCGGACGTGCGGTCTGCCTTCGCGGAGCAGGTCGCGGTAGACACGGCGCAACGCCGAACACGTCACGACCGCCGACTCACCGCGGCTCTCCTTGCGCGAGATCCACGCCCCGATCGCCTCGAGCCACGGCCAACGGTCCTCGTCCGTGAGCGGCGTGCCGCTGCGCATCTTCGCGACGTTGGCCTCGGGGTGAAAGGCGTCACCCTCGGCGAACTCCCACCCAAGGACAGTCGACAGGCCTTTCGCGACCGTCGACTTCCCGCTCCCGGACACTCCCATGACGACGACCACGTCCGGGTCGGGACCGCTTTGGCTGTCCAGCATTCTCCGAACGTAGCGCGCCGTCGCCTTCCGGAGGTCTTTGGGCAGCAGGCATTTACGCAGGTGCGGCGGCGACCATTCGAAGCGGGGATCTCAACTTGTGGGGCTGCGTCTCCACACCAAGACTGATGGCAGCCAGCGCCACGAGTGGCCCCGGCGGATTCCGTCGCACCCTGTCAGTGTCCAGCAGGGCGCGCCCCGTAAAGGGATTTCCTGTCACTTGTGTTGGCCGGCACGGTCGCCGATGGCGATCCACCCCCGGCGGCCACGACGAGCCGAGAAGGTATGGCGTGTCGCCACCGGCCTCATTGGTGCGTGCGCCGGTCGGAGCCATCGGCCGGCGCGTTGTAGAGACTCGCTCACCTCTCGCCAGGACCTCCGAGGTTGTCGTCGAAGGGGGAGTCGCGATCCGTCCACTTCCACCGTTCCGGCACTGCGCGGTGTGGCCTTGCCCGCCGAGCGCCGCCTGGGCGAACCGGACGGCACACCCGTCCGGATTCGCGTATCAGGCTGACAGCGCCGCGCCTCCCTTGGACCATGGGACGTACCACCCCGTGACGCGGGTGACCGCGTCGCCGGCCCGAGGGGAGATGCGATGAGCGGCTGGGACGACGAGCTGGACCGAGGCGACCAGGGCGAGCGCGAGGTGACACCCGACCTCCCGTGGACCGACGAACCCCCGCCCCCCGGTGGGGGCGACCGTGGCGTGACGGTCCGCGGACCGGGCGCGAGCGTCGGCAAGGCGCGGGCCTTCACGACCTACCTGCCCGTGGGCATGTGCTGCAACTTCGTGTGGAACTGCATCGCAGCCCCGCACCGGTTCGGCCTCGCCGACGCCAACGCGGCGTGGGCGCGGGCCGCGAGACGACGCGGCGGCACCGACGCCCCGGCCGGCGCCCCCGTCTACTGGGCTGGCGGCAAGCACGGCCACATCGCCCTGTCCGTCGGCGGAGGTCGGGTGCGCTCGACCGACTGGCCCGCCAAGGGCAAGGTCGGCGACGTCGGCATCGACGAGATCACCAAGGCGTGGGGCATCACCTATCGCGGGTGGTCGGCGGACTTCGCCGGCACGATGATCCCCGGGCTCGGTGGAGAGGGTCTGACCACAATGGTGGTGGACGGCGTCGATGACGAGGCCATCCGGCCGGGCAAGCGCAACCCCTCGGTCCGCCGTTTCAACAAGGCGCTGTGGGACTCGATGCCGGCCGACTACCGCGCCTCCCACCAGAAGGCGTGGATGACCGAGTCCGCCGACCTCTACGGGCCGGTGGCGCAGCAGGTCTGCTTCGACAAGTACGTGATGCTCAACCGGAAGGACCCGAAGAAGTGGCCGCTGCCGAGCAAGCCCGTCTGGCCGGGCCCGGGCCTGCTGCGCAAGCTCGGGCTGCGTCCCGACTGACCCGAGGAGAGACCCCTCAGAGGTAGAGGCCGGTCTGGCCGTCGTCGACGCGCCGGGCGGCCACGGCGTGGATGTCGCGCTCTCGCAGCAGGACGTAGTCCTTGCCGTGCAGCTCGACCTCGCCGCGGTCCTCCGGGTCGAAGAGGACGCGGTCGCCCAGCTCGACCTGCCGCACGTTGGCGCCCGTCGCCACGACCTCGGCCCAGGCGAGCCGCTTGCCCACCGACGCCGTGGCGGGGATGAGGATGCCACCGCCGGAGCGCCGCTCCCCCTCGCTCTCGAGGGAGACGAGGACGCGGTCGTGCAGCATCCGGACGGGCAGTCGGGCCGCCGCGGCGGCGGCATCCTTCTTGGCCACGGGTGTGAGGCGTTCGGCGGACCGGCTCAGCGCCGGCGGCGGAGCAGGCCGATGGCGACCACGACGACGACCGCTGCCGCGACGACGGCACCGATCCGCTCGATGCGCAGGTCACCGTCCTCGGTGTGCGTGGCGGCGGCGAGGCGCAGCCTGAGCCCCTGCACCTGGCGTTGGGCGATGACCTGCGGCTGGGCGCGGTAGGCCAGCTCGTTGACGGTGCCCTCGAGGCGCGCGCGGGCGGCCTGGATGTCCTGCTCGATGCGTACGGTCTCGCTCATCTGGCTTCCTTTCGGGGGACGATGCGACTCTAGTCGGCGATGCCGAGGTCGCGACGGAGCTTGGCCACGTGTCCGGTCGCCTTGACGTTGTAGAACGCGTGGGCGACCTTGCCCTCCTCGTCGACGACGAACGTCGACCGGATGACCCCCTCGACGGTCTTGCCGTAGAGCTTCTTCTCACCCCAGGCGCCGTATGCCGTGTGCACCGCGAGGTCCTCGTCGCTGAGCAGCGGGATGGTGAGGTGGTCTCGCTCCCGGAACTTCGCGAGCGTCGCCGGCTTGTCCTTCGAGATGCCGACGACCTCGTAGCCGTCCTTCTTCAGCGAGTCGAGCGACTCGCTGAAGTCGCAGGCCTGCTTGGTGCACCCCGGCGTCATGGCCGCCGGGTAGAAGTAGACGATGACCTTGCGGCCGGCGAAGTCCGCGAGGCTGACGGTCTGGCCGGTGTCGTCGGTGAGGCTGAAGGCCGGGGCCTGCTCGCCGGGCTCGAGTCGTGCGGTCACGATCTGCTCCTTCGTCGTCATGTCTGCCGGGCTCGTACCCGTTCCGGGCACGAGCCGGGTCCGGCTGGTGCGGACGGCGGGACTCGAACCCGCACACCTAGGGCACAGGAACCTAAATCCTGCGTGTCTACCAGTTCCACCACGTCCGCTCGCGGGTGCGGCCCCCACTGTAGTTGGCCGCGACCGCGTATCAGGAGCCACCGTCCGGCCCTCCGTCTCCCATGGCACGCGGACGAGGAGGGAACCCATGGACATCACGAACGCGAACGCCGGCGCGGCGCTGGACACGACGCCGTGCCCCGAGTGCGGCGCGCTCGCCGAGGTGACCGAGCGGGCGGTGCTCGAGGGCACCGACGGCCCCGTCGAGCACGCTCGGGTCGTCTGCGTGGCACGGCACTGGTTCCTCCTGCCGTCGGCGTCGCTGACGAGCACGTCCACGCCCTCGCAGGTCAGGACTAGCCTGCGGTCATGAGGCGGAACATCGGCACGGGCAGCGCCTGGGAGGGTGTCGTCGGCTACTCGCGAGCCGTTCGGGTCGGTGACTCCGTCCACGTCGCCGGGACCACCGCGATCCGCGACGGACGGGTCGTCGCGCCCGGTGACGCCTACACGCAGGCCCGGGTCGCTCTCGAGATCGTCGTCGAGGCCCTGACGGCCTGTGGCGCCTCGCCCGCGGACGTCGTGCGCACCCGGATGTTCGTCACCGACATCCGCGACTGGGAGGCGGTCGGTCGGGCCCACGGCGAGGTCTTCGCGGAGGTGCGACCGGCCTCGACCATGGTCCAGGTCACCGCGCTCATCGACCCCGACCTGCTCGTCGAGATCGAGGCCGAGGCCGTCGTCGGCTCCGGAGACGACGAGGCGACGAGCCCGACGGGCGTCACTCCACCCTGACGGTGACCACGTGGATGCCGGTGGCGCCGTCGGGAGCAGGCGGCGCCTCGTAGGGCGACTGCACCTGCCCCTTGGCGTCGTAGGCGCGCACGCGCACCTCGTGGCTGCCCGGCGTCGCCTCCCACTCGTAGACCCACTGGCGCCACGTGTCGATGCTCGCGTCGACGGCCAGGCGCGCCGCGGTCCAGGGCTGCTGGTCGACCTGGACCTCGACCTTGGAGATGCCGGTGTGCTGCGCCCACGCGACCCCCGCGACGGCAACGGTGCCGGCCTTGACGACGGCACCCGCCTTGGGGACGTCGATGCGCGAGGCCGTCTTGATCGGGCCGGTCGCCGACCAGCCACGCGGCGTCCAGTAGGCCACGTCGGCGGCATACGTCGTCACCTTGAGCTCGGTGACCCACTTGGTGGCCGAGACGAAGCCGTAGAGGCCGGGCACGACGACGCGCACCGGGAACCCGTGCTCGAACGGCAGCGGCTCGCCGTTCATACGGATGGCGAGCAGGGCGTTGCGGTCGTCGGTGAGCGCGCCGAGCGGGGTCGACGCCGTGAAGCCGTCGATGCTCGTCTGCAGCACCATGTCGGCACCCGCCTTGGGACCTGCCATCGCGAGCAGCTCACGCACGGGCCATCCGGTCCACACGGCGTTGCCGACGAGGTCCCCACCGACCTCGTTGGAGACGCACGTCAGGGTGACGAGCGCCTCCTGCATCTCCTTGCCCTGCAACGTCTTCCAGTCGATCTCGATCTCGCGGTCGACCATCCCGGTGACCTTGAGCTTCCAGTCGTTGGCGTCGATCCGCGGCACGACGATCGCCGTGTCGATGCGGTAGAAGTCGGCGTTCGGGACGATGTAGGGGGTGAGGCCCGGCACCTCGAGGTCGGCGCCGGCGGGGATCGCGAGCTTGGTGCCCTTGACGGGCGTGCTCTTGAGGGCGTCGCGCGACACGGTGGCCGCCGCGGAGTCACCGCCGAGGTAGCTGCCGGCGAACGCCGTGACGGCACCGACCGCTCCCCCGATGAGCCAGCGTCGCCCGGGGTCGGCAGCGCCGGCCGCGCTCGCCGACGGGGCCGCGGCGCGGCTGAGGTACCAGATGCCGGCGGCAGTGCCGAGGATCGTCGGCAGGACGTCCGCGGGGCCCGCACCGGGCCGGGTCAGCACGGCGGCCGCGCCGATGACGCCCACGACGGCGAAGACGACGAGTCCCGCGACGAGATGACGGCTGGCGAGCATCCCGACGGCGGCGCAGGCGATGGCGAGGACGACGACGGTGCCGACGAGCAGCGCCCGCTTGTCGTTGGTGCCGAAGGTCGAGATGGCGAAGTCCTTGAGCCACGGCGGGGTCCGGTCGATGAACGCCCCGCTCACCGCCGCGATCGGCGCGGGTTGCCCCGACGACCCCCCGACGGCCGTGAGCAGCGCGGCGGCGAGCGTCGCGAGCCCGACCGTGAGCAGCCCGGCCACCAGCCCGTCGACGGCTCCCCACCAGAGCGGACGAGCCGGCTGCTGTGGGGCGGTCTCGGGACGGGTGGCCGGGCTGGTCGTGGTCATGGCCTCAGGTGCTCCTTCAGATGTGGCACGAGTGCACGGAAGGCGAGCGCCCGGTGCGAGACGTGGTTCTTCTCGTCGGCGTCGTACTCCGCCAGTGTGCGTTCGTTGCCGTCCGGCTGGTCGGATGGCAGGAAGATCGGGTCGTAGCCGAAGCCGTTGGTCCCTCGGGGCTCGCGGCCGACGGTGCCGGGGAAGCGACCGAGCTCCGCCGCGGAGCGTCCGTCGGGCAGCACGAGCGCGGCCGCGCAGACGAACGCCGCGGCGCGGTGCTCGTCGCGGACGTCGCCGAGCTGAGCGAGGAGCAGCTCGAGGTTGGCGCGGTCACCGCCGCCGCCGGACCACCGGGCGCTGAAGATTCCCGGTGACCCACCGAGCACGTCGACGGCGAGGCCCGAGTCGTCGGCCAGTGCGGGCAGGCCCGTCATGTGGGCCGCGGACGCGGCCTTGAGGATGGCGTTCTGCTCGAAGGTCACGCCGTCCTCGAGGACGTCCGGCGCGTCGGGGAAGCCGTCGAGCCCCACGATCTCGAGGCCCAGGTCGGCGCTGACGTCGGCGAGGATCTCGCGCAGCTCCTCGACCTTGTGCGCGTTGCGGGTGGCAAGGACGACCTGCGTCACGAGGCGACCCCCTCGGCCAGCGCGGCCTGCTGGCGGTCGGTGAGGTCGGCGCAGCCCTTCGTGGCGAGGTCGAGCAGCTGGCCGAGCAGGTCGCGGTCGAAGGGCGCGCCCTCGGCGGTGCCCTGGACCTCGATGAAGCGGCCGTCGCCGGTCATGACGACGTTCATGTCGGTCTCGGCCGTCGAGTCCTCGGGGTAGTCGAGGTCGAGGACCGCACGGCCTCCGACGATGCCGACGGAGACGGCGGCCACCGAACCGGTCAGCGGCTGGGCCTTCGTGCCGATGAGGCCCTGGGCGCGGGCGTGCTCGATCGCGTCGGTCAGGGCGACGAACGCCCCGGTGATCGCGGCGGTGCGGGTGCCGCCGTCGGCCTGGAGCACGTCGCAGTCGAGGACGATGGTGTTCTCCCCGAGCGCCTTGGTGTCGATGACGGCGCGCAGGCTGCGGCCGATGAGGCGGCTGATCTCGTGGGTGCGGCCGCCGATGCGGCCCTTGACGCTCTCGCGGTCGGAACGGGTGTTGGTGGCGCGGGGCAGCATGGCGTACTCGGCGGTGACCCAGCCGGTGCCCTTGCCCTTGAGCCAGCGTGGCACGCCCTCGGTGAAGGACGCTGCGCAGAGCACGCGGGTGCGCCCGAACTCGACGAGGACGCTGCCCTCTGCGTGGTCGAGCCAGTTGCGGGTGATCCGCACCTCGCGGGTCTCGTCGGGGGCACGGCCGTCATGTCGGTCAGTCATGCCCACGAGGCTAGCCATGACTCCACGCTAGGCCCCAACCGCGGGTGCGGGGACGGGCCCCGACGGCTCGTTCGAGAACCGTAAGGACCCGTCCCGGCGACGTGCGGTGGGCTCGTCAGTCGAGGGTCTCGGCCGAGAGCCGCTCGACCTCGTCGGCCGACAGCTCGAGGTCGGCGGCCTGCACCGAGTCCTCGATGCTCTCAGGACGCGAGGCGCCCGGGATGGGCACGACGGTCGGGGCGAGGGCGAGCTCCCAGGCGAGCGCCACTCTCTGGGGGCTCACGTCGTGGCGCTTCGCCACCTCCGCGAACGCGTCGTGTCGGCTGCCCAGGTCGCCCGCCCTGCTGATGCCGCCGAGCGGGCTCCACGGCAGGAAGGCGATGCCGAGCTCCGCGCACAGGTCGAGCTCGGGCCGACTGCTGCGGAAGGCCGGCGAGAACTGGTTCTGCACCGACACGAGCCGGCCACCGAGCACCTCTCGCGCCTCGCGGATCTGGGCAGGGTCGGCGTTGGAGATGCCGGCCATCTCGATGACGCCCTCGTCGAGCAGGTCGACGAGGGCACCGACGGACTCCGCGTAGGGCACGTCGGGGTCGGGGCGGTGGAACTGGTAGAGCCCGATGGCGTCACCGCCGAGCCGCTGGAGCGAGGCCTTGGCCGCCTCCTTGAGGTGCTCGGGTCGGCCGTCCTGGGTCCACGAGCCGTCGCCGGGGCGCAGGTGGCCACCCTTGGTCGCGACGAGCACGTCCGACGGCCGGCCCGACCACGACGACAGGGCCTTGGCGATGAGCGACTCGTTGTGACCCACCTCGCCGGCGTCGCGGTGGTAGGCGTCGGCCGTGTCGATGAGCGTCACGCCGGCGTCGAGCGCCGCGTGGATGGTCCGGATCGAACGGTCCTCGTCGGGCCGGCCCTCGATCGACATCGGCATGCCCCCGAGCCCGATCGCGCTGACCTTCCTCGATCCGATGGTTCGCTGCTGCAACGGTGCCTCCTTGGTTCGGTCGTTCCGGTCGTCGGCCCGCGGTCCGGCGACTGCCGGGCGCGAACCGTACCGTCACGGTCCATACCCGCGTTCGCGGACCGACCACCTGCCGTGCGGGCCGTCAGAGGCGGTAGGTGGCGTCCGGCTCGGCGAGCTCGACACAGCCCGGCCACACCGCGGCGGCCTCCCGGCGACACACCTCGGGGTCGTTCCACGCCGGGATGTGGGTCAACATGAGGCGCCGCACCCCCCCGGCCCGGACGGCCGCCTCGGCCGCGCGACGGCCGGAGAGGTGGATGTGGGGCACGGTGTCGCGCCCTTCGACGAAGGCCGAGTCGGTGAGCGCCAGGTCGGCGCCCGTCAGGAGCTCGGCGAGCTGGTCGCAGGTGTCGGTGTCACCGGTGTAGGCGAGCACGCGACCGTCGGCCTCGACGCGGAAGCCGTAGGCCTCGACGGGGTGGTTGACGCGGACCGGGGTGATGGTGAACGGTCCGACCGTCACGGGCTCGCGGTGGCGCAGGTCGTGGAAGTCGAAGACGCCGAGGACGTCCTCGTCCTCGCCGCCGCCGTAGGCGCGGGCGAGGTGCACCCCGGTGCCCTGCGGTCCCCAGACGGGCATCGTCGCGCGACCCGGGCCTCCGGGGAGGTAGCGCATCATGACGTAGAGGCCGCACATGTCGATGCAGTGGTCGACGTGCAGGTGGCTCAGCAGGACCGCGTCCACGGCATACGGCTTGATGTGTCGCTGGAGCGCACCGAGCGCGCCGTTGCCGAGGTCGAGCACGATGCTCCACGTGCGGCCCTCGTGCTCCGCGCGGACGAGGTAGGACGATGCGGGCGAGCGTGGACCGGCGAAGGATCCCGAGCACCCGACGATCGTGACGTCCACGTGACGAGCCTAGGTGCAGGCGCCGACGCCGGCCGGGCGACGCGGCGTCGGATGCGTCACACCCTGTCGCCGGGTGGAGGACCGTCGTCGTCCGGGGTGTCCTCGAGATCGTCGTCGAGATCGTCGTCGAGATCGTCGTCGAGATCGTCGTCGTATGCCGCCACGACCTCGCGCAGGTCGGTGCCCATGAGCGCCTGGGTCAGGGTCTCCTGCAGCCAGGTGAGGAAGTCGTACCAGGCCATGGCGTACCCGAGCGGGTCGTCGTCGTCGATGTCGTCCATCGCGGCGTGCAGCGCCTCGGCGTCCTCCTCCGTGCGCATGCCCATCCGCTCGCCGAGCAGGAGACGGACGTCGGTGAGTGCCATGAGAAAGGCCGGCGCCTGGGACTCGTCCAGCACGACGCGGTTGCCGACAGCCTCGTCGATGCAGGCGAGCGCGACGTCGAGGTTGCCGCTCTTGCGCTGGCGCAGGCCCTCCTCCGTCAGGCGGCGGAACTCGGCGGCGATCTGGTCGTCACCGCGGTGGGCGGTCGGCAGGAGCCGGTCCAGGGCCGGATCGCGGTCCGCGAGCGATGCCGAGTCCGCCTCTGCCGCAGTGCCTTCCGCATCGTCGGCGTCGTCGGCGCGCTGGTCCGCGGCACTCAGCGACACGCCCATCGACGCCACGAGGTCGTCGAAGGCGTCCCCGGTCGGCTCGATCTCGGGCGAGAGCAGCAGGCGGGTCTGCTGCATGAGGCCGTGGAGCACGGTGCGCTCGGTGGACTCGAGGAGGCCGACGTAGCAGTCCTGCTCGCGCAGGAACGCCCGGGCCATCAGCTGTCCTTCTCGAAGGTGGCCCAGAGGCCGTAGCCCTGCAGGGCCTCCGCGTCGCGCTCCATCGACTCACGCGGCCCGTTGGAGACGACCGCGCGGCCCTTGACGTGGACGTCCATCATCAGCTTCTCGGCCTTGGGCCGGGCGTAGCCGAAGTACGTCTCGAAGACCCATGTCACGTACGTCATGAGGTTGACGGGGTCGTTCCAGACGATCGTCACCCAGGGCACGTCGGGCGCGACGACCTCGTCGGTCGAGGTCACCTCCTGCTCGACGGGAGCGAGGGAGAGCGTGGCTGCGGTCACAGGGCCACCCTAGGTCCACGGGGCCCGTGGGGCAGACGGTCCCCGGGGGCCGGTGACACCTAGGCTGGAGCCGTGAGCCCGACGAGCCCTGGCGCCGCGAGCACGGCGCTGCTGACCGACCACTACGAGCTGACGATGCTCCAGGCCGCCCTCGCCTCGGGCGAGGCGCACCGGCGCTGCGTCTTCGAGGCGTTCGCCCGCCGGCTGCCCGACGGGCGCCGGTACGGCGTCATCGCCGGCACGGGCCGCGTGCTCGAGGCGCTCGAGCAGTTCCGCTTCGGCGAGGACGAGCTGCGCTTCCTCTCCGACCAGAAGGTCGTGGACCGGGCCACTGTCGACTGGCTCGAGGGCTACCGCTTCTCCGGTGACGTCAGCGGCTACGCCGAGGGTGAGTGCTACTTCCCGCAGTCCCCGGTGCTCGTCGTCGAGTCGACGTTCGCCGAGGGCGTGATCCTCGAGACGCTCGTCCTGTCGATCCTCAACCACGACACGGCGATCGCCTCCGCGGCCTCGCGGATGACGACCGCCGCCATCGGCAGGCCCTGCATCGAGATGGGCTCACGCCGCACGCACGAGGCGTCGGCCGTCGCAGCCGCGCGGGCCGCGTACATCGCGGGGTTCGACGCGACGAGCAACCTCGAGGCGGGCCGCCGCTACGGGGTGCCGACGACGGGGACCGCCGCCCACGCGTTCACCCTCCTCTACGACTCCGAGAAGGAGGCCTTCACCGCCCAGGTCGAGTCGCTCGGCAAGGGTACGACCCTCCTCGTCGACACCTACGACGTCAGGACAGCGGTGGCCCTCGCCATGGAGATCGCCGGACCCGAGCTCGGAGCGGTCCGGCTCGACTCCGGCGACCTGCTCATCCAGGCGACCGAGGTGCGCGCCCAGCTCGACGCCGCCGGCAACACCGACACCCGGATCATCGTCACCTCGGACCTCGACGAGTACGCCATCGCCGGGCTCGCGGCCGGCCCGGTGAGCGGCTACGGCGTCGGCACGGCGCTCGTGACCGGATCGGGCGCACCGACGGCGTCCATGGTCTACAAGCTGGTCCAGCGCGAGGACGAGTCGGGCCGGATGCAGGGTGTCGCCAAGAAGAGCAAGGACAAGACGTCGGTCGGTGGACGGAAGTGGGCGATGCGCAGGCTCAACGAGTCCGGCGTGGCGCAGGCCGAGGTCATCGGCATCGGCGAGCGCCCGCTCGACGACGGCAACGACCGGCCACTCATGATCGACCTCGTCCGCGCGGGCGAGGTCGTCGACCACCAGGACATCCACGAGGCACGTGAGCGGCATGCGGCGTCGCGTGCCGAGCTTCCCAGGGCCGCAGCGCAGCTCTCGCGGGGCGAGCCCGTGATCCCCACCATCTACGAGAAGGACTGAGCCATGGCCGGATCCACGCAGGTCGAGGGCGGACGGGCGCTCATCATCGTCGACGTCCAGAACGACTTCTGCGAGGGAGGGTCCCTCGCCGTCGCCGGCGGCGCCGACGTCGCCCGGATGATCGGCGACCACGTCAACGCCCACGTCGCCGACTACGACCACGTCGTCGCGACGGCCGACTGGCACGTCGACCCGGGTGACCACTTCTCGAGCTCGCCGGACTTCGTCGACTCGTGGCCGGTCCACTGTGTCGCCGACAGCGACGGCGCCGACTTCCACCCCCACCTCGTCGGGGCCCTCGACGACATCGAGGCGGTCTTCCACAAGGGCGAGCACGCCGCCGCCTACAGCGGGTTCGAGGGCTGCTCCACCGATGACGAGGGCGTGGCGCTCGCCACCTGGCTCAAGGAGCGTGACATCGCCCAAGTCGACGTCGTCGGCATCGCGACGGACCACTGCGTGCGCGCGACGGCTCTCGACGCCCGGCGCGAGGGGTTCGGGACGACCGTCCTGCTCGACCTCACGGCCGGGGTCGCGCGCGCGACCACCGATGCAGCGCTCGGCGAGATGGAGGAGGCCGGCATCCACCTTCTCGGCGCCCCCAGGGTCGGCGCCTGACCTCCTCCCCAGCGTCACGCGGCCCCACCACCCCACGCTCCCTCCCCACCCGGGAGGGGGGAGGGGTCAGCGGAGGACGGCGCGCAGGGCCCTGGCCGCGTGCTCGAGCCGCCGACCCACCGTGCGCACGTCGAGCGGCTCGAGGGAGACGACGCCGACCGAGGCCTCGACGCCGCCGGGCGCAGGATCGGCGCGGGTCGAGAGCGAGAGGGCCAGCCCGTGCGCACCGGCCTGGAGCTCGCCGTCGGTGCCGACGACGCCGCTCTCCCCCGCACGCCCTGCGAGGATCGCCCGTCCTGCCGCTCCCTGGTGGAGGCCGTGCCGCGCGCCGGAGCGGTAGGCGACGTGGACGTCGGTCCACGAGGGCTCGACGACGACGAGGGCCAGGGCCTCGTCACCCTCAGCGATCGTCAGGTGCGCCGTGGCACCCACGGCGTCGGCGAGCTCCCGCAGCACGGGCCGCGCCTCGCTGCGCACGACGGGCGTCACCGCAGAGGCGAGCCGGCTGATGCCGAGCGCGAGCCGCACGCGCCCGTCGGCCGCGCGCGAGACGAGGTGGTGCTCCTCGAGCGTCGTGACGAGGCGGTAGACGACGGGCCTGCCGACGCCGAGCCGTGTCGCGAGCTCGGTGATCGTCAGACCGGCCGACTCACCACCTCCGGCCAGCGCCTCGAGCACGCGGATCCCGCGGTCGAGCGTCTGCGAGGACTCACCCCGCGGGGCGTCGGGTCCGGGCACGCGGTCAGCCCTCGGAGTGGGCGCCGCCGGGTGGCGTCGGCCGGCCGGCCCCCTTCGACCACGACATCGCGTAGAGCCCGTCGTCGACCGCCAGGCCGCCCTCGCCCAGCTCGAGCGGACGGAACGTGTCGACCATGACGGCGAGCTCGTCGAAGCTCTCGACGCCGATCGAGCCCTCGGTCGCACCCGGCTGCGGGCCGTGCGGGTGTCCGCCCGGGTGCACCGAGATCGAGCCCTTGCCGATGCCGGAGCCCTTGCGCGCCTCGTAGTCGCCGTCGACGTAGAACATGATCTCGTCGCTGTCGACGTTCGAGTGGTAGTAGGGCACGGGGATCGCGAGCGGGTGGTAGTCGACCTTGCGCGGCACGAAGTTGCAGATGACGAAGTTCCAGCCCTCGAAGACCTGGTGCACCGGCGGCGGCTGGTGGATGCGCCCGGTGATCGGCTCGAAGTCGCGCACGTTGAAGACGTAGGGGTAGAGGCACCCGTCCCAGCCGACGACGTCGAGCGGGTGGAACGGCAGCGTGTGGATCGTCCCGACGACACCGCCCGGGCCGTTGCCCCGGTGCTTGATGTAGACCTCGGTCTGCTCGTCGGGGCTCGCGCCGACGTCCTCGGCGAGGAGCGGGCCGTCGGGCTGGCGTAGGTCGCGCTCGCAGTAGGGGGCGTGCTCGAGGAGCTGGCCGTACTTGCTGAGGTAGCGCTTCGGCGGGGCGATGTGGCTGTTGGCCTCGATGCAGTAGGCGCGGAGCGGGTCCTTCGTCGACCGCTTCGGGATCCAGCGGTGGGTCGTGGCCCTCGGGATGACGACGTAGTCGCCCTCGCCCACCTCGAAGGCACCGAAGACGGTCTCGACGCGGGCGCGGCCACGCTCGACGTAGACGCACTCGTCGCCGATGCCGTTGCGGTACCACGGGCTGGGAGCGCCGGCGACGGCATACGAGATGCGCACGTCGCCGTTGCCGAGGACGAGCCGCCGCCCCGTGACGACGTCGGTGCCGCGGATCGCCTTGGCGTCGAAGAGGTCGTGGAGCTTGAGGTGCCGCGGTGTCAGCGGGTGGTTCGGGGTCGTCGACTGGTCGGGCACCTCCCAGACGGCCGCCCCGATCGTCGTCGAGGGGATGTTGCGGTGGTAGAGCAGCGAGCTGTCGGAGCTGAAGCCCTCCTCACCCATGAGCTCCTCGTAGTAGAGCTCGCCCGGCGTCGCACCACGGCCGGGGCGGCGGTGCTGGGTGTGCCG
The DNA here is from genome assembly GCF_001429645.1 of Terrabacter sp. Soil810. NCBI lineage: Bacteria > Bacillati > Actinomycetota > Actinomycetes > Micrococcales > Intrasporangiaceae > Terrabacter > Terrabacter sp. Soil810. The sequence goes on along the minus strand of NZ_LMSW01000012.1, from coordinate 136,021 downwards.
CTTGGGCGGAATGCTTCCGATCGCCTGGTAGTGCGCCATGGGCGAGAGCCTCTCCGTCGAGCGCGTCCGGTGAACGGACGCTGGTGTATCGCTATTGCAACAGTGGAGTACGCTCCCGGTCATGTCAAGGACGCCGTTCGCGCCGCTCTTCGACCGCCTCGTCGACGACGCCGCGGTCTTCCCGCCCGGACTCGCGCCGCTGGACGTGGCCGTCCGCGAGCACCTCGACCGACGCACCGGGCCGTATGCCGCCCACATCGGGCCGCTCCTCGTGCCGGCAGCGTCGGCGGGCGATCTCGCGACCCTCGCGGCGGCAGACCCCCGCACGGCCGGGCAACCGCTCGAGGTCAGCCTCGTCGTGCGTCCCGGCAGCCCCGTGCAGCCTCTCGTCGACGCCCTCACGTCGCTGCGGGACGACGACCAGGTGCTCGTCACGGCGGCCGAGCTCGGCTGGTCGCCGGACTGGCGACAGCTCCTCGTCGCCGAGGTCCCGGTCGTCGTCGAGCTCGGCCTCGGCGAGGAGCAGGCTCGCGGGCTCGACGACATCGCGGCGGCCGTCGACGAGGAGCACGACGTGACGGCGAAGTTCCGCACCGGGGCGACACCGACCTGGCCCTGGCCCGACGAGCGGGCGCTCGGTGGCTTCCTCGACGCCGTCGTGCTGCACGGCCTCCCGTTCAAGCTGACCGGCGGGCTGCACCACGCGGTCCGCGGCACCCACGGCGGCGGGCCGATGCACGGGCTGCTCAACGTGCTCCTCGCGACGCACGAAGCCCTGAACGGCGCCGAGGCCCACGAGCTGGCCGGGGAGCTGGCCCGCCAGGACACCGAGGTGGTCGTCACCGCGCTCTCGAGCCTGCCCACCGACGACGCCGAGCGCGTCCGCGAGAGCTTCACCGCCTTCGGCTGCTGCGGCGTGCTCGACCCCCTGACCGAGCTCCGCGCGCTCGGACTCGTCCACGTGAAGGAGTCATGACCGTGACGCCCACCCAGCCGAGCACCTGGCTCGACGTCCCCGCCGACCACCCCTTCGGCATCGGCACCCTCCCCTACGGCGTCTTCAGCACGGCCGACGACCCCGTACGGCGCGTCGGCGTGCGCATCGGTGACCTCGTGCTCGACGCCGGCGCCGTGGCCGCGATCGGACGCGACGCCGGGCTCGTCGGTGACGGACCTGATCTCGCGACCGCGTGGCAGACTCCGAGCCTCAACGCCTTCCTGGCACTCGGTCGCCCGGCGTGGACCGCTGCTCGCGAGTGGCTCATCGAGATCCTGCGTGACGACGTGCACCGCGACGGCGTCTCACCGCACATCCACGCCCTTCGCGACGTCGCCCTGCACCTGCCGATCGAGGTCGCCGACTACGTCGACTTCTATGCGAGCGAGGACCACGCGAGCAACGTGGGGCAGATCTTCCGACCCGACAACGCCGCCCTCCCGCCCAACTGGAAGCACCTGCCCATCGGCTACCACGGACGCTCGGGCACCGTCGTCGTGTCGGGGACCGACGTCGTCCGGCCCACGGGCCAGCGCAAGGGCCCGAACGACCCGGTCCCCGTCTTCGGCCCGAGCATCCGCCTCGACATCGAGGCCGAGCTCGGCTACGTCGTCGGCGGCGGCACCGAGCTCGGGTCACGCGTCTCGGTCGACGAGGCACCCGACCATCTCTTCGGCGTCGTCATCCTCAACGACTGGAGCGCCCGCGACCTCCAGGCCTGGGAGTACGTCCCCCTGGGCCCGTTCCTCGGGAAGTCCTTCGCCACATCGGTCTCGGCCTGGGTCACGCCGCTCGACGCTCTTGGTGCAGCCCGCGTTCCCCTTCCGGGACAGTTGGATCCGGAGGTGCTGCCGTACCTGCGCGGCGATGCTTTCGGTCTCGACGTGCACGTGGAGGTGAGCCTCAACGGCACGGTCGTCTCGCGCCCCGAGCACGCCGGGATGTACTGGTCGCCGGCCCAGATGCTCGCGCACCTCACCGTCAACGGCGCCTCGATCCGGGACGGCGACCTCTTCGGCTCGGGGACGATCAGCGGCCCCGACCGCGACACCCGCGGCAGCCTGCTCGAGCTGACCTGGAACGGCACCGAACCGCTGACGCTCGCCGACGGCTCGACGCGCGGCTTCCTCGAGGACGGCGACACCGTCACCATGACGGCATGGGCCCCGGGCCCCGATGGTGCGCGCATCGGTCTCGGCGAGGTCACCGGCACCATCCGTCCCGCACGCTGAGGAAGCCGCGACGGCCGACGCCGTCGCGTGCCCGGGTTCAGTGCATGATGACCGGCGCCGCCTCGGGCTGGTCGTCGAGGAAGTGCGACTCCTCGTGCTTGCGCGGCAGGAACGAGGCCGGGATCAGCGTCAGGGCCAGGAGGACTGCGGCGACGAGGAAGGTGGCCCCGAAGGCGTCGGCGGCCTCGGCCAGGCCCTGCTGGACGGCGGCCGGTCCGCCGACGTCGTCGACGAGGGTCGGGTCGTGGAGGGCCGCGATGGCCGGCCCGGCCAGCGCCGAGGCGCTGAGGTAGTTGGTGAACACCACCGAGATGACCGCGACACCGACCGAGCTCGCGATCTGCTGGGTGATGTTGAGCAGCGTCGAGCCGCGCGCCACCTGGTGGCTCTGCAGCGTCTTGAGCGCGGAGGTCATGAGCGGCATCATCGTGCCGCCCATGCCCAGGCCCATGACGAAGAGCACCGGGACCATGAAGCCCCAGTAGGGCGTGTCGGTGCCCACCTGTGTCAGGGCGAACATGCCGGCAGTGATCGCCAGCAGCCCGAACGGCACGATGCGGCCCACCGGGATGCGGTCGGACAGGGCACCCGCGATCGGCATCGTCACCATCGCGCCGACACCCTGCGGGACCATGAGGAAGGCGGCGTGCAGGGTGTCGAGACCGCGGACCTGCTGCAGGTAGGTCGGCACGAGGAGCAGGCCACCGAAGAAGGCCGCCGCGAAGAGGAACATCGTGATCGTCGCGACGCTGAGGCGGCGGTTGCGGAAGAGCCGCAGGTCGAGCAGCGGGTGCTGGGGCCGGAAGCTGTAGAAGACGAAGGCGACGAGCATGGACAGCCCGATGCAGAGCGGGACGAGGACCTTCTTCGAGATGAAGGTCCCCTCACCCGGGATCGAGCTGATGCCGTAGAGGAAGAGGGCGAGCCCGGGCGACATGAGCAGCATGCCGACGAGGTCGAAGGACTCGGAGGGCTCGGGGGCGTCGGACGGCAGCGCCCACAGGGCGTACAGCACGGCCACGATGCCGATCGGGACGTTGATGAGGAAGATCCAGTGCCAGCTCGCGACCTCGATGAGCCAGCCGCCGAGGATGGGACCGAAGATCGGGCCAAGCAGCATCGGCACGCCCAGGATCGCCATGAGGCGACCCATCCGCGCCGGTCCGGCGGCACGGGTCATGATCGTCATGCCGAGCGGCATGAGCATCCCGCCGCCGAGGCCCTGGAGCACCCGGAAGCCGATGAGGAACTCGATCGACCCGGCCGTGGCACACAGGGCCGAACCGGCCGTGAACAGCACGACGGCGAGGACGTAGAGCCGCTTCGTACCGAAGCGGTCGGCGGCCCAGCCCGTGAGCGGGATGACCGTCGCGAGCGCAAGAGTGTAGGCCGTCACCGTCCACGCGACCGTGGAGTACGGCAGGGGGTTCTCAGGGCTCTCGGCGAAGACGACCTGGAACGTCGGTAGCGCGATGTTGACGACGGTGATGTCGAGGATCGACATGATCGCACCGAGCACGACCACGCCGGCGATCTTGAGGACCGGCCCGTCGATCTTGTCGGGGTAGCTGGGCTGGGTGGTGGCGCTGGGAGCAGACACGATGACTCCGGTTCGGACGAGGGTGCGTCGGCGGCGTCGGCGCCGAGGGTGCGGGGCCGGCCCGCGCACAGCGTCCATTGTCGCGCCGACCACCGACAGCGGCGCAAGGGAGTTACGCCGCCGGCCGAGCCGACGCCCCGCGTCCGTCCGGACCGGGCCAGCCCGGGCCAGCCCGGGTCAGCCCTGCTTGCGCGGCTGCTTGCCCTCGACCACCTGCGTGCTCGCGACCTTGTCGTGCAGCGCCTGCCGCTTGTCGTCCCACAGCGGCCAGAGCCCGTCGAGCAGGGAGAGGAACGGCACGAACTGCCCGGCCAGCGGGACGAGACGTCGCAGCACGGCGGTGCCGAGCGGCAGCGGCCCCGGCTCGGCGGCCCGACGGACGCTGATGCCGAGCGCCATCTTGCCCGGCGTCTGGGCGATCGTGGTCCAGAAGACGAGGCAGTATGCCGTCGCCATGAGCCACAGGAAGAGCGAGAACTGCACCGCCGGTCCCGTGAGCTCGTTCTGGATCTCGACGAGGCGCGCCTGGTTGCCGGCCTGGGCCGCCGTCATCATTTCGGAGAACAGCTCCGACAGGCGCGGTGTCGCGGCCCACGCGATGATCCCGCCGACGACCGCGAGGATGAGACCGTCGATGACCCACGCCGCGAAGCGCTTGCCCCAGGGGGCCAGCGGCACCCCGTCAGCCGTGGTGCGGATGTTGTGCATCCACTGCGTGTTGGCCGGCGCCTGCTGGTAGTAGCCCTGCGGGGCCTGCTGCTGCGGCGCCTGGGACTGGGTCTGCCACCCGCTGCCCTGCGGCATCGGCGTCGTCGGCGTCGGCGCGCCGGTGCGGTCGGGGACCTGCCCCTGCTGACCCTGCGGGCTCTGGTGCGGCAGGCCGATGGTGCTCTGACCGATGGTCGGCGACTTCTTCGGAGCGGTGTGGTTGGTCCACGACACGCCGTCCCAGTAGCGGAGCATGTCGGTGTTGCTGGGGTCGTCGTACCACCCGGAAGGCTGCTGGCTCATGCCCCAACTGTGCCACGGGATCCGCGTTCCCAGACCGGCGCCGCCCCGAGTGGTGCCACACGCGCCTCGGCCCCGGCCCGTTCCCGCCTGACGGCGGGGACGAGGCCGGGGCCGAGGGTCACCTCAGAGGTTGCCGCGCTTGTCCTGCTCGCGCTCGATGGCCTCGAAGAGCGCCTTGAAGTTGCCCTTGCCGAAGCCGAGCGAGCCGTGCCGCTCGATGAGCTCGAAGAAGACCGTCGGGCGGTCGCCGAGCGGCTTGGTGAAGATCTGGAGGAGGTAGCCGTCCTCGTCGCGGTCGACGAGGATCTTGCGCTTCTGCAGCTCCTCGATGGGCACGCGGACGTTGCCGATGCGCTCGCGCAGCTCGGCGTCCTCGTAGTAGCTGTCGGGGGTGTCGAGGAACTCGACCCCGTTGGCGCGCAGGGCGTCGACCGAGGCGAGGATGTCGTTGGTCGCGACGGCGAGGTGCTGGGCACCGGCGCCGCGGTAGAACTCGAGGTACTCGTCGATCTGGCTCTTCTTCTTGGCGATGGCCGGCTCGTTGAGCGGGAACTTCACGCGGTGGTTGCCGTTGGCGACGACCTTGCTCATCAGGGCCGAGTAGTCGGTGGCGATGTCGTCGCCGATGAACTCGGCCATGTTCACGAAGCCCATGACGCGGTTGTAGAAGGCGACCCACTCGTCCATGTGCCCGAGCTCGACGTTGCCGACGATGTGGTCCAGGGCCTGGAAGAGGCGCTTCGGCTGGCCCTCGCGCCGGACGATCGACGACGCGGTCGGGACGTAGCCGGGAAGGTACGGGCCGGAATACGTCTGGCCGCTCACCTGGCGCTGCACGAGGGTGTGGCGGGTCTCGCCGTAGGTCGCGATGGCGGCCGTGCGCACCGTGCCGTGCTCGTCGGTGTGGTCCGTGGGCTGCTCGAGGACGGTCGCGCCGGCCTTGACGGCCTGGGCGACGCACTTGTCGACGTCAGGCACCTCGAGGGCGATGTCGACGACACCGTCGCCGTGACGGCGGTGGTGGTCGGCGAGCGGGCTGGCGGGGTCGACGGCACCCTTGATGACGAAGCGGATGGAGCCGCTCTTGAGGACGAAGGCCTTGTGGTCGCGGTTGCCGTTCTCGGGCCCCGAGTAGGCGACGAGCTCCATGCCCCAGGCGCTCTGGTAGTAGTGCGCGCTCTGGGTCGCGTTGCCCGCGACGAAGACGATCGCGTCCCATCCGGTGACGGGGAAGACGTCGGTGTTCTCGTCGTACTCGACGAGACCGACGAGCTGCTTGAGCTGCTCGAGGTCGAGGTCGGCCTCGCGCTCCTGATCGGTGAGGTCGGCGGCCGCGGAGGGCATCGTGTCGGTCATGGAGCGAGAGTGACCGAGCGCGCCTCGGTGTGCAACAGGGCCCATCACGGCTAGGCAGCATGCACAAAGTGTTGCCCGTATGCCGTGTGGTGCTGGACACTCTGTCCATGACCTCTCCTGCCGATCCGTCGGCGCGCGCTGCGGTCGACGCGCTCGACTGCCGCATCCTGCTCCTGCTGCTCACCGAGCCGGGTGTCGGGGTGCTCGGCGCGTCCCGCCGGCTCGGCGTCGCGCGCGGCACGGTACAGGCCCGGCTCGACCGGCTCCAGCGCACCGGCGTCCTCCGCTCCATGGCCCCCGACGTCGACCCGGCCGCGCTCGGCTACCCCGTGACCGCCTTCTGCACCCTCGAGATCCGCCAGGGCCGCGGTGGGCACTCCCCCGTCGTCGAGCACCTCGCCGCGATCCCGGAGGTGCTCGAGGCGCACACCATCACCGGCTCGGGTGACGTGCTCATCCGGATCGTCGGGCGCGACAACGCCGACCTGCAACGGGTCATCGACCGCGTCGTCGACGACGCCCACGTCACGCGGGCCTCGACCGTCATCTCGCTCGCCACCCGCCTCGACCACCGCACGGTCCCGCTCGTCGAGCACCTGCTCGACGAGTCGTCCTGACGTGCGACCCTCGCACGACCCCGCACGTTCCCCGCACGGCCCTCGCAGCACACCGCATCTCACCAACCCGGAGCAGGAGCCACTCGTGACCGCCAACCCGTACGCCCCCCGGCCCGACGTCGAGCTCACCCACCCCGAGTGGAGCCGCAGCGCCACGATCTACCAGATCAACCAGCGCCACTTCACGCCCGAGGGCACCTTCCGGGCGGCAGAGGCGCACCTGCCACGGATCCGTGACCTGGGCATCGACATCGTGTGGCTCATGCCGGTCCACCCGATCGGCGACCAGAACCGCAAGGGCGTGCTCGGCAGCCCGTACGCCGTCAAGGACTACCTCGGCGTCAACCCGGAGTTCGGCACGCTCGAGGACCTGCGCCACTTCGTCGACACCGCCCACGGCCTCGGCCTGCGCGTCATCCTCGACTGGGTCGCCAACCACACCGCCTGGGACAACCCCCTCGTGGAGGAGCACCCCGACTGGTACGCGCGCGACTGGAAGGGTGACTTCCGGCCGACGCCGTGGTGGGACTGGGACGACATCATCGACCTCGACTACGACAACCCCGAGCTGCGCCGCTACATGACCGACGCCATGAAGTTCTGGGTGCGCGACGTCGACGTCGACGGGTTCCGTTGCGACGTGGCGGGATTCGTTCCGGTGGACTTCTGGGACAACGTGCGCCGCGAGCTCGACGAGATCAAGCCGGTCTTCATGCTCGCCGAGTGGGAGTCACGCGACCTGCACGTGCGTGCCTTCGACATGACGTACGGCTGGAGCTGGAACGAGACGCTCCACAAGATCGCGCACGGCAAGGCCGACGTCGAGGCGCTCAAGGTCTACTACGCGTGGAACGACCGCTTCTACCAGCGCGACGCCTACCGGATGCTCTTCGTCAGCAACCACGACAAGAACGCGTGGGAGGGCACCGAGTACGAGCAGTTCGGGGAGGCGCTCCTGCCCTCGATCGTGCTGTCCGTCGTCAGCGAGGGAATGCCGCTCGTCTACAACGGTCAGGAGGCAGGCAGCGACAAGCGTCTCGTCTTCTTCGACAAGGACGAGATCGACTGGCGCGAGGACGAGCAGGGCGAGCTCTACCGGCAGCTCTTCGCCCTGAAGAAGGCGCACCCCGCCCTGTGGAACGGCGCCGCGGGAGGGCGCATGGTCCGGGTGCCGAACTCCGCCGAGGCGTCGGTCCTGAGCTTCGTGCGGGCGGTCGGCGACGACCGGGTCTTCGGCGCCTTCAACTTCAGCGACGAGGACCGCACCGTGACGCTCGGGGACGGCCCCCAGGTCGGCGCCTGGCGGGACGCCTTCACCGGCGAGACGCTCGAGCTCGAGAAGGGCCAGCCGTACACCCTGCCGGCGTGGGGCTACCAGGTGCTCGTCGGCGCCTGACGCGGCGACGGGCGCGGCGCTGACGCGGCCGACGGGCGGGGCCCCGGGCACCCCTCCACGAGCAACCCGAGGCCCCCAGACGGCACAGGGGTCGTGTCCCGTCACCTGGTAGAGGGTCGAGGTCGCAGATCATGACGCGATCGCGTCGAAACCGTTCACGAAGTGGCCCTCGATCCGCGAGGATGGAGGTGCGTACCCGTCGGTGCTCCCCTGTCCCGGCGGGTACGCCTCTCTCTGCCGACATCCCACCAACCGGTCGGCCGGGGCGGGGCCGTCCCGCTGCCCTCCCAGCGGCGGGGCGCCCCCGGTGCACAGACGGGACGTGCCCCCCGACCGTGGTCGAGAGGCACGTCCTGGCGCCGGAGCCGTCAGGGCGTGACGGCGATCGGGCTGCCGTTGCTGACGAGCCTCCAGTCGATGCTCGCGAAGGCCGTCGGGTCGATGACCTTGTTGGCGGTGGCCCAGTCGATGAGCAGCTGGCGGATCTCGATCTGCCGGTTGTAGACGACCGGGGCCGTCACGACGCCCGGGAAGTTGCCACCGCCGGACTGGCGGTAGTTGTTGATCGCCACGACGAAGCGCGCGTCCGACGCGACCGGGCTGCCGGCGTACGCGAGGTCCACGATGCGCGAGCCCACCGCCTTGGCGAGGTCGATGTCGTACGTGAGGTCGGCGTCGAGCCCGCCCATGACGTCGTAGTTGTAGTCGGGCGTCGCGTTGGCGTTCGTGATCGTGTCGGCCGCGACCGGGCCGGTCGTCGTGCACGGCTTGAAGTACTCGGCGCTCTTCTCGAGGTACGCCTTGACCTGCGCGCCGGTGAGGACGATGCCGAGGAGCGTGTTGTCGTAGATGTAGAGACCGGCGACGTCGCGGATCGTCACGTTGCCCGCCGGGATCGCGGCGAGCTTGTTGAACGGTGCGGCGATCGACAGGACCGGGAGCGATTCCTCGGGCGTGCCGACGAGCGCCTTCTTGACCGCGTCGGCCTGGACGTAGTTGATGAAGTCGATCGCGGCGGTGTCCTCGTAGCGCGAGGTCGCGGCCGACATGGCCTGCGTGCACGTGCCGATGACGCCGTTGACGTAGGTGAGCACCTTCTGGTGCGCGGCGGCCACGGCCCCCGTGACGGCCGGGTCCTCGGGGGCGACGTTGGAGTTGTAGAGCGTCGCCTCGGAGTGGACGACCTGCCACTGGCCGCGCACCTTCTGCACATCGATCGACATCCGGGTCACACGCATGCCCCAGTAGTACGGCTCGGACAGCAGCACCTGCTTGCCGGTCTGCGCGTTGGTGACGTAGCGCTGCGGGATCTCGAGGTGGGCGTGGCCCACGAGGACCGCGTCGATGCCGGGGACCTGCTCGGCGAGGAGCGCGCTGGCGTTCTCGACGTAGGGCAGCGCGTCGCCCCACGAGGACTTGCCGTTGTCGCCGGAGTGGCAGGCGACGATGACGACGTCGGCGCCGGCGGCCTTCAGCCGGGGCACCATGACCTTCGCCTGCTCGATGATGCCGGGGAACCTCACCTTGCCCTCGACGTTGGCCTTGTCCCAGATCGCGACGCCGGGCGTGACGAGGCCGAGGATGCCGATCTTGATCGCCTTCGTGTCGGGCAGCTTGACGGTCTTGATGACCCACGGCTTGAAGACGGGAGCGCCGGTGTTCCAGTCGACCGAGTTGGCCGAGAGCAGCGGGAAGTCGAGCTGCTTCTCGAAGGCGCGCAGGGTCTCGAGGCCGTAGTTGTACTCGTGGTTGCCGAGCGCGGCGGCGTCGTAGCCGACCTGGTTCATCGCGGCCGCCATCGGGTGGGTCGAGCCGCCCGTGATCGGGTCGATCTTGGCGTAGTAGTACGCGAGCGGTGTGCCCTGGATCGTGTCGCCCGCGTCGATCGTCAGCGTGCGCTCGGCGCCGACCTCGGCACGGATCGCCTTGATGATCGACGACGCCTTGGCGACGCCGATGTCGTTGGCCTTGCCGTCGGTGTACTCGACGTTCTTGAAGTAGTCCCAGTTGTAGACGTTGCCGTGCAGGTCGGTCGTGCCGAGGACGGTCAGTCGGACGACCTCGCCGTCGGTGCCCGGACCGGGCGCTGCCGGAGCGGCGGTGGCGGGCTCGGCCGAGCCCATGGCGGCCAGGCCGGCGCCACCGACGGCGGCGAGGGCCAGCAGCTGGCGACGGGTGGTCGAGGGTCCGAGGAGGTCAGGGGTGTGGTCGGTGCTCATGTCGTCCTTCGCTGTCAGGTGCTCGATCGGAGCAGTCCCGGTGCACGGTGCGCGGCTCGCCCCCGAGGCGCAGGGCACGACCATAGCCGGAGACCATCCACCCAGCGGCCGACAGCGGTGGCCGGTTTCGTGAACCCTCAGCGTCGGCCGACGAGCCAGAGCCGGATCTTGTCGATGCGCTCGGACACCTGGTCGGACGAGGCGGCGGCGAGATCGGGTCCGCCGCACACCCGGCGCAGGTCCATGTGGACGTTGGCGTGGGGCAGCCCCTTCTGGCGGGCGTAGGTGGCGACGAGCTTGTTGAGCTCCTTGCGCTGCGCCGCGAGCGCCCGGTGCGCGGCCACCGGCATCGGGGCCGAGGCCCCCTGCGGCGCCTTCTTGACCTGCCGGCTCTGTCGCTCACGGAGCAGTGCCGAGACCTGGTCGGGCTCGAGCAGGCCGGGCAGGCCGAGGTACTCCTCCTCGTCCTCCGACCCGATCTGGGCGTGCATGCCCCACTGCTGCTTGTCGAAGAGCACGTGGTCGAAGTGCGCGTCGGACTCCAGCGCCTCGAAGGCGCCCTCGTCGAGGGCCCCGCTCGCCTTGTCCGCGCGGTTGGCCTCGTCCAGCAGGCTCTGCTCCTCGGCCCACATCTGGCCGATGTCGTCGGGGTCGGGCTTGCGGTCGAGCGCGTGGTCGCGCTGCTCCTCGAGGCGCGACGCGTGGTCGAGGACGACCGGCACCGACGGCAGGAACACCGATGCGGTCTCGCCGCGCCTGCGGGCACGCACGAAGCGGCCGACGGCCTGGGCGAAGAAGAGCGGCGTCGAGGTCGACGTGGCGTAGACGCCGACCGCGAGGCGCGGCACGTCGACGCCCTCGGACACCATGCGGACGGCCACCATCCAGCGTTCGTCGCTCGCGCCGAAGTCCTCGATGCGCTTGCTGGCGCCGAGGTCGTCGGAGAGGACGACCGTCGGGGCCTCGCCGGTCAGCGAGCGGAGGATGGCGGCATACGCCCTCGCCTGGGTCTGGTTGGAGGCGATGACGAGACCACCGGCGTCCTCGACGTGACGACGAACCTCGGTGAGGCGGCGGTCGGCGGCGGCGAGGACGGCGGGGATCCACTCGCCCTTGGGGTCGAGGGCCGTGCGCCACGCGTGCGCGACGAAGTCCTTCGTCATGGGCTCGCCGAGGCGGGCCTCGAGCTCGTCGCCGGCCTTGGTGCGCCAGCGCATGCTGCCGCCGTAGGCCATGAAGAGGACGGGGCGCACGACGCCGTCGCGCAGCGCCTCGGCGTAACCGTACGTGTAGTCGCTCGAGCTGACGAGCGTGCCCTCGGCGTCGAGCTCGTAGGTGACGAACGGGATCGGCGAGGTGTCGGAGCGGAAGGGCGTGCCGGTCAGCGACAGCCGGCGGGTCGCGGGCTCGAACGCCTCGCGGATGCCGTCGCCCCAGCTCTTCGCGTCACCACCGTGGTGCACCTCGTCGAGGATGACGAGGGTCGACCGCGACGTCGTCAGCTCGCGGTGCAGCGACGGGCGGGACGCGACCTGCGCATAGGTCACGGCGACCCCGTGGTAGTCGTCGCTGTGCCGGCCGATGCTGTTGCTGAACCTGGGGTCGAGGCTGATGCCGACCCGGGCTGCGGCGTCGGCCCACTGGGTCTTGAGGTGCTCCGTGGGGGCCACGACGGTGACCCGGTGCACGATGCCCGCGCTCAGCAGCTCGGTGGCCACGCGCAGTGCGTACGTCGTCTTGCCGGCACCCGGCGTCGCGACCGCGAGGAAGTCGCGCGGCGCCTTCTCGAGGTAGAGGTCGAGCGCCTCCTGCTGCCACGCGCGCAGCTTGCTGGCGGTACCCCACGCAGCCCGCTCGGGAAAGGCGGGTGGGAGGTGGAAGGCGGCCCCTGAACTCATAGAGAGGCCACCGTAACGAATCCCCGGGGACGACATGCCGAGGCCCCACCTTGCGGGCGGGGCCTCGGTCTGGATGGTATGCCGCTCAGTCGCTTTCGCGTCCGAGCGCGCCCAGGGCGGGGGCGGTCAGCTGCCGGCGCGGTAGGCCGTCCACTGCGCCTGCATGCGCGAGACCTGGCCGGTCGTGAAGGTGTTCATGCAGGCGTCGTACGTGTAGTCCATGAAGTTCTTGATCGGGTCGAGACCGGGGCTCGTGCACGTGTCGCGGCCGGTCGGGCACTGGTAGGCGGGACTGGCCTCGGCGGGCGTGTCGGCCACGTAGTCGCCGTTGCCCTTACAGCCGCCCTGGAAGGTGTGGTAGAGCCCGACCCAGTGCCCCACCTCGTGGGTGGCGGTGTCGCCCTTGTTGTAGTTGGTGGCGCTGCCGCCGGGCAGTGAGGCCGTGAGGACGACGACGCCGTCCATGACGTCGTAGCTGCTCCTGGGGAAGGTCGCCCAGCCGAGCAGGCCCTGGCCGATGTTGGCCGAGTAGAGGTTGAGGTCGGCCATCGTGCCCTTGCGCAGAGCGCTCTTCATGTTGCGCTCGGCCGTGGAGCCCGGCGTCACGGTGTACCAGGACGCGTTGCTCGTCGAGTCGGAGCCGGCGAGGGTGAAGCTGAGACCAGTGCCGGAGTAGGCGCTGTTGAGGACGCTGATCTGACTGTTGATCGCGCTGGCGCTCACGGAGCCCTGGGTGCCGTTGGTGATCGTGTGCCAGTAGACCTTCACGTTCGTCGCCGCGAACATGCCCGTGCCGGGATTGCCCTTCTGCCCCTGCTGGACGACCTTGCCCGACGAGTCGCGGGTCAGCCCCTTGGCCGCGAGGGCCTTCGTGAGGGCCGCCTCGTTGGCGCGCACCTGGGCGTCGGACAGCTCGTGCGGGTCCTTCGCCGTGCCGTGGCTGCCACGGGCTCCGACCGCGCCGACGGTCTCGGGGTCGAGGCACGCGGCGCTGCCGTGGCCGTCGATCACGGGCGCGGCGTGCGCCGGCGCGACGAGAGATGCCGCGGCGAGCGCGAGCGGTGCCGCGAGCATCAGGGAGCGAAGCTTCATGAGGTGACCTTTCTCGTCCGGCCCGACGCCCGATCGGGCGTCGATCCCAGCGACTGTAGGTACGCGACAGTCAGTGGCGCCGCCGGGGCGAGTAAAGAACCCGTAAGGAAAGCCCGAGGTCAGGCACCTCCGGACGAGCCGGTCAGGACTGTCCGCCGCCGCCCTGGTCGCCGTCGCCGCCGTCCTGGGGGTCTCGCAGTCCTTCGTAGATCTCCTTGCACACCGGGCACACCGGGAACTTCTGCGGGTCACGGCCCGGGACCCAGATCTTGCCGCAGAGGGCCACGACGGGCTCGCCCGACAGTGCGCTCTCGAGGATCTTCTCCTTGCGCACGTAGTGCGAGAAGCGCTCGTGGTCGCCCGGCTCCTGGAGCTCCTCGCGGACCTCCTCGCGCTCGATCGTGGCCGTGCTGGTGCCCCGCAGCGGCTCGGGCTCGAACGGGTCGGGAGGCATCGTGCTCATGACGAGAGTGTATGCCGCCCTGCCGCACCCCGAAGGAGCCGCTCCCCCGCCGGGTAGGCCCCCCACGACGCCGGCAGCGCGCCGGGTCGGCCGCTGAGGAGCACCGCCTCGACACCCGCCTCGGTCGCGTCGGCCGCCGGCTCGAGACCGATGCGGCGCAACGTCTGACGCGCGACGGCGACCGGTGAGTCGTGGATGGTCACGCCCTGGCCGAGGGCCGCGACGATCCGGTCGGCGACGAGGCCGTAGTGCGTGCAGCCGAGCACGAGCGAGCGCACGCCCGCGGGGGTCTGGGACGCGGCATACGCGATGCACTCGTCGACGGCCAGGGGGTCGCCGGACTCGATGGCCTCCGCGAGACCGAGCGCCGCGACCGCATACGTCTCGACGTCGGCGGCGAAGGCGTCGACGAGTCCGCGGAGATAGTCGCTCGACGTCGTGGCCGCGGTGGCCCACACGGCGACGGGGCCGCCGGCAGCGGCCGCCGGCCGGATCGCCGGGACCGTGCCGATGACGGGGACGGCCGGCTCGAGCTCGGCCCGGAGGGCGCCGAGCCCGTGCACCGAGGCGGTGTTGCACGCGACGACGATCGCGTCGGGCTCGTGCGGCAGGGTGGCCCGCGCCGACGCGAGGATCAGGCGCTGGACCTCCTCGGGCGTGCGCGGGCCGTACGGCATGTTGTCGGGGTCGAGCGACAGCACGAGGCCGAGGTCGGGGCGCAACGCGTGGAGCGCGTCGGCATACCCGAGGAGCCCGAGCCCGCTGTCGACGAAGGCAACTCGCCTGGTCGACCTCGGCATCTCGGGATGGTCCTCGGTCTCGGGCCGCACGGGCTCCGTCACGGCCACGTCAGTTCATCGACGGGTCGTCGGGGAAGTTCGCGACGTACGCGAGGGTGTCGCGCTGACGCCGCAGCACCTCGCGCCACAGCCCGTCCGGCCGGGGCGTGAACGCGTCACGCACCTCTGCGTCGACGACGTACCAGTCGCCGCGCAGCACCTCGTTCTCGAGCTGGCCGGACTCCCAGCCGGAGTAGCCGGCGAAGATGCGCAGGCCCGCCAGCTCGGCCGCCACGACGGGCGTCGGCACGTCGAGGTCGACCAGCCCGATCGAGCCGAAGAGGCGCTTGACCCCGAGCGGCTCGGGCTCGTCGCCCGGCACCGTGACGAGTCCGAGCGCCGACGACGTCGACACCGGCCCGCCCTGGAAGAGCACGTGCGGGGCCGTCACGACGCGCTGCCAGCCCGGCAGCACCGAGTCCACCTCGGCCGACAGCGGCTTGTTGAGCACGACGCCCTGGGCGCCGCCGTCGTCGTGGTGCAGCATGAGGATGACGGACCGATGGAACACGTCACCCCCGACGGACGGCGTCGCCACGAGGAGGCGGCCGGTGTGGAAGGTCGAGCTCACGGGCCCAGCCTTCCACACCGGCGACTGCTCAGAAGCGGGCGCCCCGGTGACCGCCGCGCTCGTCGTCGCCCCAGCGGGAGACGAGACCGTCGCCACGGTCGTTGCGACGGCCACGGCGGTCGTCACGGCGGTCGTCACGACGGTCGTCACGACCGCCACCGTGCTGCGGGCGGAAGCCGCCGCGCTGGCCCTGACGCGGACCGCGCGGGCCGGCAGGCCCACGACGGTGCTGCTTCGGACCGGCGATGAGGCGCTGGAAGTCGTCCTCGGCGATCGCGACGCCGCTGGGGGTCGTCGCACCGGTCGCCGCGATGATCGCGTCGCCGGGCGTGGCCCGGACGGGCGAGATCTCGAGGCCGGCGTCCTTGAGCTGTCGCTCCATGGTGCGGCGCTGGTGCGGCAGCGCGAGGGTCACGACGGTGCCCTTGTCGCCGGCGCGGGCCGTGCGGCCGGAGCGGTGGAGGTAGTCCTTGTGGTCGGCCGGCGGGTCGACCTGCAGGACGACCGAGACGTCGTCGACGTGGATGCCACGGGCGGCGACGTCGGTGGCGACGAGCACCGGGAGGGTGCCGTCACGGAACGCGCCGAGCACGCGGTTGCGCTGGCCCTGGTTGAGGCCGCCGTGGAGCGCGGCCGCCATGACGCCCTGCTCACGCAGCTGGAGCGCGATGCGGTCGGCGCCGAGCTTGGTGCGGCAGAACACGACGGTGCGGCCCTCGCGGTTGGCGACCTCGGCCGTGATGACCTTCTTGTGCTGCGGGTCGATGAGCAGGACGTGGTGGTCCATGCCCTCGACGGACGCGGTCGCGTCGTTCGTCGAGTGCGTCACCGGGTCGGTGAGGTACTTCTCGACGAGGGTGTCGATGCCGCGGTCGAGCGTCGCCGAGAAGAGGAGGCGCTGGCCGTCGGACGGGATCTTGTCGAGGCTCGTCGTGATCTCGGCCATGAAGCCCATCTCGGCCATGTGGTCGGCCTCGTCGAGGACGGTGATCGCGATGTCGTCCATCTCGATGGCACCCCGCTCGAGCAGGTCGTTGAGGCGGCCCGGCGTCGCGATGAGGATGTCGACGCCCTTGTTGAGGGCGTTGATCTGCGTCGTGTAGCTGAGGCCACCGGCCACGAGCTTGTGGCGCAGGCCGGCGACGTGCACGAGCGGCTCGAGCGCGTCGGAGATCTGCATCGCGAGCTCGCGGGTCGGCGTGAGGATCAGGGCGTGCGGCTTGCGCGGGCGACGAGGCAGGTCCGCCTCGACGAGCCGGGCGATGAGGGGCAGGCCGAAGGCGAGCGTCTTGCCCGAGCCGGTCTGGCCACGGCCGAGGACGTCCTTGCCGGCCAGCGCGTCTGGGATCGTCGCGGTCTGGATGGGGAACGGCGAGGTGATGCCCTCGCGGGCCAGGCGCTCGACGATCCGCTCGGGCAGGCCGAGGGCTGCGAAACCGTTGTCGGCGGCGACGTCGACGGGACCGTCGGACACGTCGGCGCGCGTCGACTTGGTCCAGCTGTCGGCGTCCATGCGCTCGGCCTCGGCGTCCTCGAAGCTCACGGGAGCGCGGTCGGCGAAGCGGTCGCCGCCCCGGTCATCG
>NZ_LMSW01000012.1:119030-119120 GCF_001429645.1 Terrabacter sp. Soil810 | reverse complement strand
TCGAAGGACGGACGGTCCTCACGACGCTGGAAACCACGGTCGCCGCGGTCGTCACGACGCTGGAAACCACGGTCGCCGCCACGGTCGTCA
>NZ_LMSW01000012.1:118915-119023 GCF_001429645.1 Terrabacter sp. Soil810 | reverse complement strand
TCCTCACGACGCTGGAAACCACGGTCGCCGCGGTCGTCACGACGCTGGTAGCCACCACGGTCGTCACGGCGGTCGAAGGACGGACGCTCGTCACGACGCTGGTACCCG
>NZ_LMSW01000012.1:58077-118898 GCF_001429645.1 Terrabacter sp. Soil810 | reverse complement strand
CTGGAAACCACGGTCGCCGCGGTCGTCACGACGCTGGTAGCCACCACGGTCGCCGCCACGGTCGTCACGGCGGTCCGAGGAGCGGTGCTCGTCACGCGGGGCGCGCCACTCGCGGCCGCCGACGTGCGAGGAGCCCGACGAGGCCGGGCGGGAGGTCTTGGGACCGGAGAAGGAGGACGACTTCGGTCCACCCTGTCCGCGGTGTGGCTTCTTGGTCGCGCCGGACTTCTTCTCGGTGGACCAGCGGGCCTTCTTGGGCGCGCCGGAGGAGGTGTGCTTGGGCATTGCGTATTCAACTCTCTTGACTCGATGCAGACTTCGCCTCGAGCCGTGAGTCACACCACGACCATGCAGACGAGCCTCAGGCGCAGCATTGTCTGCGCCCCATGTGTACCGGTGCCCGGCATCTGTGCCGTCCGGTTTTCGGATCCGCTCCGCGTCGGTGCCGGGCCGCGCCGTCTGCGCGGTCTTCCGGTAGGGGTGTCACCCCGTCGGACGAGCCTGCCCGCCGGGCATCCCCGGCGCCATCTCTTCCGTCGTGATCCGAGGAGACCTCGGAGTCGGATTTCCTGAGTCTACCAGCGACGCAGCCGGCCCCGGACCACGAGCACGGTCGCCCCGACCGCGACGCCGACGAGGTCGACCACCGCGTCCCACGCGTCGCCCGAGCGTCCCGGGAGCAGGAAGTGCTGGACGAGCTCGCTCAGCGGGGCGTGGATCGCGAAGACCACGACGGCGGTGCGCACCGACCCGAGAGCCCGCCCCACGGCATACGTCGGCACGGCGAAGACGAGCAGGTGGACGACCTTGTCGGTCCAGCTCACGGGCCCCTCGACGGTGACGACCGGCCAGTAGAGGACGAGCAGCTGCACCACGACCGCGGCGACGGCCAGACCCACGACGTGGCGCGAGGCAGGGGCGGACCGTCGCGGGAGGCTCGTCATGGGACGGCAGTCTAGGTAGGTTGCGAGAGGGCCCAGAACCCCTCCCCGGGCCGCGACGAGAGGACGCCCATGGGCAAGCGCACGGTCACCGTCAACGGCAGCGGTCGGGCCTCGGTCTCCCCCGACGTCGTGCGGCTCGACCTGCGCGTCGGGCACGACGCCGGTGACGTCGCGGCGGCCCTTGCCGGCGCGGCCGAGGGCATCACGAAGGTCGGGGCCGTCGTGCGCGACCACGGCGTCGCCGATGCCGACATCCGCACGCTCGACGCGGGGGTCAACCAGCGCTGGGACAACACCGGCACGGCGGTCGGGTTCCAGGCGCAGCAGCGCCTGGCCGTGACGGTCCGCCGCCTCGAGTCGGTGGGCGAGATCCTCGAGGCCGCGGCGTCCGCCGTCGGCAACGCGCTACTCGTCGACCAGGTGCGCCTCGACGTGTCCGACCGCAGCGACGGGCTGCGCCGGGCTCGCGACGCCGCGTTCGCCGACGCCCGCGACAAGGCGGAGCAGTATGCCGTCCTCTCCGGCGCGCAGCTCGGTGCGGTCCTCGGCGTGGCCGAGGCGGGTGCGATTCCGGTCCAGCGCCGCGAGATGAAGCTCATGGCCGCGTCGATGGACGCCGGAGGGATGCCCGTCGAGGGCGGTGACCTCGACCTCGGGGCCTCCGTCACGGTCACCTGGGAACTGCGCTGAGGGCGGAATACCTGCCGCACACGATCCGTTGGGAGAGACATGGCTACCACTGACCTGACCGCGCAGTCCTTCGAGAAGACCGTTCTCGACAACGACATCGTCCTGGTCGACTTCTGGGCGTCCTGGTGCGGCCCGTGTCGACAGTTCGCCCCGGTCTACGACGCCGCCTCACAGGCCGGTGACAACGAGGGCATCGTGTTCGGCAAGGTCGACACGGAGGCCGAGCAGTCGCTGGCGTCGGCGGCCAACATCACCTCGATCCCGACCCTGATGGCCTTCAAGGAGGGCGTGCTCGTCTTCGCCCAGCCCGGCGCACTGCCGCAGTCGGCGCTCCAGGACGTCATCGAGCAGGTCAAGAACCTCGACATGGCCCCGATCAAGGAGCAGATGGCGGCCGAGGCTGCCGGCGCCGCCGCGACCGACGCGTCCGGGCAGGCCTGAGTCCTTGCGGCTTCTCCTCAACGTCGTCTGGGTCGTCTTCGGCGGCTTCTGGCTCTGGCTGCTGTACCTGCTGGCCGGGGTCGTCGCGTGCGTGACGATCATCGGCATCCCGTTGGGGCTGGCCGCGTTCCGCATCGGGTGGTTCGCGCTGTGGCCGTTCGGCCGCACCGTCGTGGACCACCCGGCCGCCGGGGCCGCCTCGACGCTGGGCAACGTCCTCTGGGTCATCTTCTTCGGCTGGTGGCTCGCGCTCGGGCACGTAACGACGGCCATCGCCCAGGCGGTGACGATCGTCGGGATCCCGCTGGCCCTCGGCAACCTCAAGCTGATCCCGGTCTCGCTCTTCCCGCTCGGCAAGCGGATCGTCCCCGTCGAGGGCGGGTCGTACTCCGCGTTCGGGCCCGACCTCATCGGTCCGGGACGCACCGGCGGTGCCCCCGGCAACGAGGACCTGCGCCTGCGCTGACGGACCGCGGGACTGCACCGCACACGGCATACGCGAAGAGGGCGCCCCGCGAACGGGGCGCCCTCTTCGTGCTGACAGCGACAGCGTGACGTGGCCACCACGTGAGTGGTGGAGGTGGCGGGAATTGAACCCGCGTCCGATGACGAGAAACCAGGGCTTCTCCGGGTGCAGTGCGCTATGGCTTTTCTCGGCCCCAGGGCTCGCACGCACACGTCCCCTGACAGGCCCAGTTGAGTAAGAGTCCCGCGCAGCCCCCCAACATGACTGCGCAGCAAGTTTCCTAGCTGATGCCAGGCACTGAGTCGGAAACTAGCTCAGGCTGACAGACTTCGAGGCTCGCTCAGGCGGCGAGGGCGAAGTCGGTGCGCTTGGAATTGGCACCTATTGTTTTGCAAGGAGCGTTTACGAGATAACCCTGCATCCTCGACCCGCTTCCCCTGATATGTCGACCACCGTCGAAACCGATCACCCCCATGAGGGGTGTCCACGTCACGCTGTTGACTTGTCAAGCTGCCCTGCTCTCCACCGGGGTGGAGTCCACAGTATGCAGGAGGAACGTTCTGGCGGTCCAAGCCATTCCCGTCTCGGATGGGAACACCCCGCTCTGGCGTGACGAGCCCGCCACTAGGCTGCCGACGTGGTCGACGCGGACCACACGAGTCGCCCCCGCACCCTGGAGGTCCGATGTTCCGCAAGGTTCTCGTCGCCAACCGAGGCGAGATCGCCGTCCGAGCCTTCCGGGCCGCGACCGAGCTCGGCGCCCGCACGGTCGCCGTCTTCCCCTACGAGGACCGAAAGAGCGAGCACCGGCTCAAGGCCGACGAGGCCTACCAGATCGGCGAGGAGGGCCACCCGGTCCGGGCCTACCTCGACCACGAGGCCATCGTGGCCCAGGCCGTCGAGGCCGGTGCCGACGCGATCTACCCCGGCTACGGCTTCCTCTCCGAGAACCCCCTCCTCGCCGAGGCGTGCGACGCGGCCGGCATCACCTTCATCGGCCCACCCGCCTCGGTGCTCCACCTCACCGGCAACAAGGCCCGTGCCATCGCGGCCGCGCGCGACGCCGGCCTGCCGACGCTGCGCGGCTCCGAGCCCGGCACCGACCTCGACACCCTCGCGTCCGCGGCCGAGGACATCGGCTTCCCCGTCTTCGTCAAGGCGGTGAGCGGTGGCGGTGGCCGTGGCATGCGCCGCGTCGAGGCGCGCGAGGGCCTGCGGGACGCGCTCGAGGCCGCCCAGCGCGAGGCCGAGTCGGCGTTCGGCGACCCGACGCTCTACCTCGAGGAGGCCGTGGTCAACCCGCGGCACATCGAGGTCCAGGTGCTCGCCGACAGCACGGGTGAGGTCGTCCACCTCTACGAGCGCGACTGCTCGCTCCAGCGACGCCACCAGAAGGTCGTCGAGATCGCCCCGGCGCCCAACCTCGACGCGGCCACCCGCGAGAGCATGTGCGCCGACGCCGTCGAGTTCGCCCGCTCGATCGGCTACGTCAACGCCGGCACCGTCGAGTTCCTCCTCGGTGAGGACGGCCGCTACGTCTTCATCGAGATGAACCCGCGCATCCAGGTCGAGCACACCGTGACCGAGGAGGTCACGGACATCGACCTCGTCGTCATGCAGATGCAGATCGCGGCAGGCGACACCTTCGCGTCGATGGGCCTGCGCCAGGACGACATCCGGACCAAGGGCTTCGCGATGCAGTGCCGGATCACGACCGAGGACCCCGCCAACGGGTTCCGTCCCGATGCCGGCACCATCACGGTCTACCGCTCGGCCGGCGGCAGCGGCGTGCGGCTCGACGGTGGCACCGTCTTCGTCGGTGCCGAGATCAGCGCCCACTTCGACTCGATGCTCGTCAAGCTCACGTGCCGCGGCATGACCTTCCCGATCGCCGTCCGTCGGGCCCAGCGCGCGCTCGCGGAGTTCCGCATCCGCGGCGTCTCGACGAACATCCCCTTCCTCGAGGCGGTGCTCGGCGACCCGGTCTTCCAGGAGGGCCTCGCGACGACCTCGTTCATCGACGAGCGACCCGAGCTGCTCTCGGCGCGCATCAGCGCCGACCGCGCGACGAAGCTGCTCAGCTACCTCGCCGACGTCACCGTCAACCAGCCCAACGGGCCGGTGACGACGCGGATCCGCCCGCGCACCAAGCTCCCCCCGCTCCCGGATGCGCCGCTGCCGCCCGGTGCCCGAGACCGTCTCGTCGCCGACGGTCCGGCCGCCTTCGCGAGAGCGCTGCGCGAGGCGAACGACGTCGCCGTCACCGACACGACCTTCCGCGACGCGCACCAGTCGCTCCTCGCGACCCGCATGCGCACCCGCGACCTGCTCCATGTCGCGAAGCACGTCTCGCACCTGACGCCGCAGCTGCTCTCGATGGAGGCCTGGGGCGGCGCGACCTACGACGTCGCCCTGCGCTTCCTCGCCGAGGACCCGTGGGAGCGCCTGGCCGCGCTGCGCGAGGCGATGCCCAACATCCCGCTCCAGATGCTGCTGCGCGGCCGCAACACCGTCGGCTACACCCCCTATCCGACCGCGGTCACCGACGCCTTCGTGCGCGAGGCCGCCTCGACGGGGCTCGACGTCTTCCGCATCTTCGACTCGCTCAACGACGTGTCGCAGATGCGCCCTGCCGTCGAGGCCGTGCTCGAGACCGGGACCGCGGTCGCCGAGGTGGCACTCTGCTACACGGGCAACCTCATGTCGCCGGGCGAGAGGCTCTACACCCTCGACTACTACCTCCGCCTCGCCGAGCAGATCGTCGACACGGGTGCCCACGTCCTCGCCATCAAGGACATGGCGGGGCTGCTGCGTGCCCCCGCCGCGTCGCGGCTCGTCCGGGCCCTGCGGGAGCGCTTCGACCTCCCGGTGCATCTGCACACCCACGACACGGCGGGCGGGCAGATCGGCACGCTGCTCGCGGCCATCGACGCCGGGGTCGACGCCGTCGACGCGGCGACCGCGACGATGGCGGGCACGACGAGCCAGCCCTCGCTCTCGGCCCTCGTCGCTGCGACCGACGACACCGACCGGCCCACCGGCCTCGACATCGAGAACGTCTTCGCCCTCGAGCCCTACTGGGAGGCCGTGCGCCACCTCTACCGCCCCTTCGAGTCGGGCCTCGACTCCCCCACGGGTCGGGTCTACTTCCACGAGATCCCCGGTGGGCAGCTGAGCAACCTGCGCCAGCAGGCGATCGCTCTCGGTCTCGGCGACCGCTTCGAGGCCATCGAGGACATGTATGCCGCGGCGAACCGGATCCTCGGCAACGTCGTCAAGGTGACGCCGAGCTCCAAGGTCGTCGGCGACCTCGCCCTGGCGCTCGTCGGTGCCGGCGCCGACCCGAAGGACTTCGAGGACGACCCGCAGCGCTACGACATCCCCGACTCGGTCATCGGCTTCCTCAACGGTGAGCTCGGCGACCCGCCCGGCGGGTGGCCCGAGCCGTTCCGCACGAAGGCACTCGCCGGCCGCCAGTCGAAGCCGCGGCTGACCGAGCTGACGGCCGAGCAGGAGTCCGATCTCGGCACGGCCCCCCGACGCACCCTCAACCAGCTGCTCTTCCCGGGGCCGACGAAGGAGTTCGAGACCTCGCGCGAGTCCTACGGCGACCTGTCGGTGCTGGGGACGGTCGAGTTCCTCCACGGTCTCGAGGCGGGTGAGGAGTACGAGGTCGAGATCGAGCCGGGCAAGCGCCTCATCCTCGGCGTCCAGTCCATCGGTGAGGCCGACCCCAAGGGCATGCGCACCGTCATGTGCACCCTCAACGGCCAGTTCCGCCCGATCACCGTGCGCGACCGCTCGGTCGAGGCCGACGTCAAGTCCGCCGAGAAGGCCGACCCCGGAGCCAAGGGCCAGGTCGCGGCCCCCTTCGCCGGCGTCGTCACCCTCGCCGTGGCCGAGGGCGACACCGTCGAGGCCGGCGGGGTCGTCGCGACGATCGAGGCCATGAAGATGGAGGCCAACATCGCGAGCCCCGCCGGTGGCACCGTCTCGCGGGTGGCCATCGGCGCCCACCAGCAGGTCGAGGGTGGCGACCTGCTCGTGGTCATCGGCTGACGGCCGGGGGCCGGCCGCCGCTAGGCTGGAGGTCTCGGGGCCGTCAG
Organism: Terrabacter sp. Soil810; assembly: GCF_001429645.1. NCBI lineage: Bacteria > Bacillati > Actinomycetota > Actinomycetes > Micrococcales > Intrasporangiaceae > Terrabacter > Terrabacter sp. Soil810. Next base: position 112,251 of record NZ_LMSW01000012.1, on the reverse strand, counting down.
AGCTGGTGCGGCATGAGTGGTGAGACAGGGCTGACCGAGCCGCCGGGTGTTCCCGTCGGTGGGGGTCGTCGCGGTCTCAGCCCCACCGGCTGGGCGGCCGTCACGGCGCTCGGGGCCGCAGGCATCACGGCGGCCGCGACGCTCGTGACCCACTTCCTCCCCCCGTCGACGCCCCAGGCCGCAGTCGGCGCGTCGTCGGTCCTCGGGTCGCCGTCCGCGTCAGGACAGGGCGCGCTGGTCACGCCGGCACCCTCGCCGGTCCCGGCACCGAGGTCGGCGCTGATCGACCGGCTCACGGGCACCTGGTCCGGGCCCGCCCGGTACGGCTCCCAGCAGCTGACGATGACCCTCGTCGTCACCGCCGACTGTGCCGAGGGGCGTCGCTGCGGCACCCTGACGACCGACCTGCTCCCCTGCGTCGCCGACATCACGCTCGTCGGCATCAGCGACGGTCCGCAGTTCGACTTCGCGACGGGCTCCTACTCGCCTGACAGCTCACCGTCCTGCGAGCTGCGCCACGGCGGTGACTACTTCATCCTCGGGGACGACGTCCTCGCGTACCGCACGGGCTACGACGGCGGCAGGAGCGGCACGTTGCGTCGGGTGGGCCAGTCGTCCTGACCGAACCCGTCGGGCCGCCCGGCGATCTCGCGGACGAGCCGCAGCGCCTCCTCGACCGAGCCCGTGACGTCGGGGATCGGGAAGAGCGTGGCGCGCACCGTGCGGTCGCGGTCGACGACGAGCGTCTGCCGTTTGAGCCTCGTCGTGCCACCGGCCCGGAAGGTCGGCAGGCGCAGCGCCGTCGTCAGCTCGAGGTCGGCGTCGGAGAGCAGCGGGAAGCGTATGCCGTTCGCCGCCGCGAACGCGGCCTGCTCGCCGGGGCGCTGTGTCGAGACCCCGACGACGGAGGCGCCGAGGTCGGCGAACTCTGCGAGCCGGTCGCGGTAGGTGCAGGACTCCAGCGTGCAGCCGATGCCGCCGGGGATCTCCGCTGCACCCGGGAAGGCGTTGCCCGGGTAGCAGTAGACGACGGTGAGCGGCTCGTCGGAGACGGGGTCGAGCGCGTGCAGTCGCGGGACCGTCTCTCCGACCAGGGCGCCGACGCGGGCCGCCTCGTTGGAGTCCGCCGGAGCGCCGGCGTCAGGCTGCCCGTCACCGAGCAACCACGTGTCGCCGAACTCCTGGAGGGCGCCGAGCACCGGGAGCGCGCCGCGGCCGAGGTCCGTGAGGACGTACTCGTGTCGGGGAGGTCGCTCGGAGTAGGCACGGCGCTCGAGCACGCCGTCGGCGACGAGGGCCTCGAGGCGTTGGGTGAGGACCTTGCGCGAGATGCCCGTCTCGGCGACGAGCTGCTCGAAGCGGGTGCGACCACCCGCGACGTCGCGCAGGACGAGCAGGCTCCACGGGTCACCCAGCACGCCGACGGCATGGGCGATGCCGCACGGGTCTGCAGGGCTCGCGTGTCGCCTCGTCATGTCGTCATCCTAACCGAGTTTCCAAAAGAGACTGACCATGGTCTGATGTCGGGGTGCACGACCTGAGAGACCTCTCCCGCGTCGTCTGGGTGCTGGCCGCCGGGCGCCTCGTCAGCTCCGCCAGCGCCTTCCTCATGCTCTTCCTCGTGCTCTACCTCACCGGCCCCCGCGGGTTGGGCGTCGTGCCGGCGGGTGTCGTCGCCGGCTCGAACGGCGTGGGCGCACTGCTCGGCAACCTCACGGGAGGACGGTTCGGCGACCGCCACGGACACCGCCGCGTCCTGCTCCTCGCGGCGAGCGTCGTCGGCGTCCTCACCGCCCTGATCCCGTGGCAGCCCGTCTGGCTGCTCGCCATGACGATGCCCGTGACCGGCTACCTCGGCGCCGTCGCATCCCTCGGGCAGGGCGCCCTCGCGGCGCTCGCCGTCCCGGCCGGGTCGCGCCGGTCGTCCGTCGCCGTCAGCCGAGCCGCCTCGAACGCCGGCTTCGTCATCGGGCCTCCCGTCGGCGCCCTGCTCGCCACGCACGGCTACGACACGCTCTTCGTGGTGGACGGCGTCCTCACCCTCGTGCTGCGCCACGTCACGTCGCGCTTCCTGCCCGACGAGGCTCCGGTCGCCCGCGAGCCCGACGCACCGGCCGGGCTCTGGCGGGCCGTCCGGGCCGACCGGTCGCTCCTGCTGCTCCTGCCCGGTGTCGTGCTCGTCGACCTCGTCTACCGACAGCTCTACTCGACCCTCCCCCTGTACCTGCGCGACCACGGCCAGCCGCTCGCGCTCTACACGCTCCTGGTGGCGATCGGGTCGGCGCTCATCCTCGCCCTCGAGATCCCCGTGGCGATCTGGCCCGGGACCGCCCCGCGATTCCCATCATCGCGACCGGATACGCCCTCGTGGCAGTCGGGTTCGTCATCTTCGGACTGACCTGGCTGGGCGTCGCGGTCGCGGCCGTCGTCGCGATGGTGGTGCTCACCGCCGGCGAGGTCCTCTACAAGACGACGGCCACCGCCCACGTCCTCGACGCCGCGCCCTCCCATCTCGTCGGTCAGTACCAAGGCCTCTACACGGGCGCCGCGACGAGCGGGGCCATGCTGTCGGCGCCGCTGGGCGGGATCGTGTATGCCGCAGCCCCCGGCCTGCTGTGGCCGCTCTGTGGCGTCGTGGCCGGCGTGGGCGCCCTGCTCGCCCTCGCGTCGGCGCGTCCGGCTCCGTCTACCAGGAGCCGGACGAGGACCCGCCGCCACCGCCACCGGAGAAGCCACCCCCGCCGGAGAACCCGGACGATCCCGACGAGCCGGGTGTCGAGGTGAACGTGCCCGTCGACGTCGTCGAGAAGGAGTCGACGCCGTCCGCGATGCTCGTGAAGTCAGGGAAGGCGTTGCCGCTCCAGACGTACCACGTCGGCATCACGAGCGGCCGGTTCGCGGCCTCGGCCGCCTTCGCGACGTCGGCGAAGGTGCGGGCCCACCGGTCCGCGACACCGAAGACCACGGCATACGGCAGGTAGCGGCTGAAGATGTTGGAGGCCTCGTCGAACTCGATCTGCCCGGCCTCGGCGGTCGTGAGGTACTCCTTGAAGCCGAGCGACTGGGCGAGCACCGCGGAGCCCTCGGCGGTCTTGGCGGCCATCCGCCCGCCGAGGACCCAGACGATGATGCCGGCCACGACGAGCCCGACACCCAGGGCGACCCCGCCGCCGAAGCTGCCACCGAGGATCGCGCTGATCGCCGGCCGGCCGTAGAAGAGCATGAGGCCGCCGAGCACGGCGATGACGAGGCCGAGCCCCTGCCAGGCGCCGCGCTGGGTCTGGGGCGAGGAGCGGAACCACCCACGCGTCACGACCTCCTCGTACATCCCGCTCTGGATGCGCTTGAGGGTGCTCGCGAAGGTGTTCTTCAGCTCCGAGAGGCGCACGGCGTCACCCCGGCTGGAGAAGATCCCGTCGAGCAGCTGGCGCTCGTAGGGCAGCAGCCGCTCGTCGGCCGGCGGCGCGAGCCGGGTGAGCGTCCAGTCGGTGCGGCTGAACACGCCGCCCCCGCCGTCGCTCTCCTCGATGCGGATGAAGCCGCGCACCGCGAGGTCGATGACCGTGGCCGAGACGTCGATCGGGTTCGCGGTCTCGTCGATGATCGTCCCGACCATCCCCGGCTGCACGCCCTTCGGCGGCTGGAACTGGACGGCGACGGTCGACGACCCGCCACGCACGGTGGCGGCGGCCGGGGTGCCGTCGCCCGTGGCGCCGGTGCCGTACGCCGGTGAGAGGCCCGGAGTGAGGTCGGCGTAGCGCTCGTCGCGACCACGCGTCCAGACGAGCGCACCCATGACGGCCAGGGCCAGCACCGGGGCGCCGACGGCGCCGGCCCAGGCCGCCGCGTTGGCGGCCGGCGCGGCGTCGGAGCCGATCGACGCACCGGAGTCGCCCTCACGGACGTCGGCGCGCACGTCGCCGAAGGCCGAGGCAGGGTAGGAGGCGAGCACCGACATGGCGTCGCCCGACGTCAGGCCGGCGGCCGAGAAACGGGCCGGGTCGCCCGAGGTGGCCTGGCACGGCGTGTCGGACCGGCTGACGCCCTGGTAGCAGGCGACCTGGGTCGAACCCGTCGGGGCGTTGACGGTGATCGACACCCGGTCACGCGCCGTCGTCTCGTTGGTCCCGAAGACGTTGTAGTAGAGCTCGACGGTGGCGGCCTGGCTCGAGTCCGGGGCCGGCTTGCCGTCGGCCGTGATCGGGTTGAGCACGTCGTGCAGCGTGTAGCTGACCGTGTAGACCTGCGTCCCGCTCGTGAGCTGGTCCGCCGAGCCGATCCGGATCTCCTCGGACGCACCGTTGTCGCTGACGCGGAACTCGTCCGGCGCACCGGTCGGGCTCGACACGGCGACGTCTGTGAGGTCGAAGTAGCGGTAGCGGTTCTCCTCGTCGTTCCAGCCCATCCGCACGACGATGTTGCGGAAGATGCCGTGCCGCTGCTCACCGCTCGGGAAGCGCCACGTGATCGTCTCGGTGACCTTCATGCTGCCGTCGGGCTGCAGGTCGTAGACCGCGACGAAGGAGTCCATGCCCTCGTCACCGGCGGCCTGCGCGCTCCCCGCCGGGGTGAGCAGGAGCAGGGCGGCCGCGAGGAGCAGCCCCAGCACGGCGAGTCGCCGGCCGCGCGTCACGCTCGATCGGGTCGGTCCGGTCGATCCAGCCATCGGGATCCCTCCACGTCGTTGGTCCCTTGCATCCTGACACCGGACGCGGCATCGACGCCCGCGGTTCCGGCTGGAGGGTCAGCGGCGACGGTTGGCCGCGCTCATGGCGCGATCGGCCTCACGGTTGTCCTGGCGCTCGCGCAGGGCGTGGCGCTTGTCGTACTCCTTCTTGCCGGTCGCGATCGCGATCTCGACCTTGGCGCGGCCGTCCTTGAAGTAGAGGGACAGCGGCACGATGGTGCGCCCGCTCTCGCGGGTCTTGTGCGCGATCTTCGCGAGCTCGGCACGGTGCAGGAGCAGCTTGCGCTTGCGACGCGGGGCGTGGTTGTTCCACGTGCCGTTGAGGTACTCGGGGATGTGGACGTTCTCGAGGTAGAGCTCGTCGCCGGTGAACATGGCGAAGCCGTCGACGAGGGACGCGCGCCCCATCCGTAGCGCCTTCACCTCGGTGCCGGAGAGGACGATGCCCGCCTCGAAGGTGTCGTCGATGAGGTAGTCGTGTCGGGCCTTGCGGTTGCTCGCGATGAGCGACCGCCCCTTCTCCTTGGGCACCGGGCCGTCCTTCCGCCTTCGTGGTGTGTGGTCAGCGCACCAACGCTACCCCGAAGGCAGACTCGACTCAGAGTCGGTTTTGTCGGCGGGCGTCGGTCAGAGCCACTTGCGGGGGTTGACGGGCGTGCCGTCCTCGTAGGTGCCGAAGTGCAGGTGGCAGCCCGTCGAGTAGCCCGTCGTGCCCGAGTAGCCGATGAGCTGGCCTCGCCTCACGCTGCCGCCGAACTTCACGATGCTCGACAGGTGGTTGTAGCTCGTGACGAGGTCGACGCCCCGGTGGATGCCGTGGTCGATGAGGATCTGGTTGCCCCACCCGCTCGCGCGCCAGCCGGCGCGGATGACGTCACCCGGCGCCGCGGCATACACGGGCGTGCCGCACGGGATGCCCCAGTCGAGACCGTCGTGGAGCATCCACTTCTGGAGCACCGGGTGCCACCGCATGCCGAAGCCGGACGTCGTCGGGCCGACGGCGGGGTAGCTGAGGTAGTTGGACGGGGTCGAGTCGCCCTGCACGGGCGGCGGGGTCTTGGGGACGTAGACCTGGCCGCGCTTCTTGGCCGCGGCTGCCTTGGCCCGCTCGGCACGGATCTTGGCGGCGCGCTCGGCGCGCAGCTTGGCGAGGCGCTTCTGCTCGGCGATGCGGGCCTGCCGGGCACGCTCGACGAGGACGGCCTGCAGGCGGGCCGACTCGGCGCGCGCCGCGGCGAGGTCAGAGGCCTCGCTCTTCTTCTGGACCGCGAGGTCGGCGGCGAAGGACGACTGCTTGGACTTCAGCTGGTCGAGCTGCGTCTTGGCCGCCGCGGCGTTCTGGGTGGCCGTGATGGCGTTGTTCTTGGCGATGATCGCCTGGTTCTTGGCCTGGGTGGCGGCCGCGGCGGCCGCCTCCGCGCCCCGCAGCGCGGCCTCGGCCTGACGCTTCAGCTCGGCGATCTCGCCCCGCACCGACGTGAGGTAGGAGCGGGTCGAGGTGTTGTCGGCCGTCATCGCGGCGAGCTTGTCGATGGTGTCGCTGGCGACGGCGCTCGCGGTGTCGGCCATGACGAGCCGGTTGGCGAAGTCCTCGGGCGACGTCGAGCCGAAGACCATGCCGAGCTGGGACTCCTGGCCGGAGCCCTGGAAGACCTCGGCGGCGTACGAGTCGAGGGCGTCCTGGCTGGTGACGAGGTCGGTGGAGCTCTTGGCCAGCTGCTCCTTGGCGCGCTGCTCGTTGGCCTGGGCCACGGCGAGCTTCTGGGCGACGGCCTCGTTGTGCGCGCGGGCCTTGGCCTCGGCGGCGATGGCCCGGGCCTCGGTGGCCTCGGCCGCCACCTGCGCGGCCTGGGCTCGCACCTGGGCCGTCTGGGCGGAGGCGACGCGCTGCTGGGCGATCGGGAGCGCGGCGTTGGTGCGCTGGAGGTTGACGTAGGCGCGGGCGAGCGAGGCGTTGGTGCCCTCGAGCTGCTGGCCGAGCGCGGCGATCTTCCGGTCGTTGCGTTTCTTCTGGTCGGAGACCGAGTCGGCGCGGGCGACGAGCGCCGATCCCACGGAGACGGAGCACACGACGACGAGCCCGGCGGCCGTCAGCCTGGCCGCGGGCCCGCTCCTCTCAGAACGCCTCATGAGCCACATATGTTCCATTGGTACCACAGGTCACTCGCGATGGGGAGACTTCGTCACGATCAGGGGTGTATGCCCGCCTGGGACAGCATGCGGCACCGACCCCTCCCCCGGGTGCGGATCCGGGAGATCGTGGAGCAGCGGCGGGCGTCAGACGCGCAGGTAGCGGCGGAGCGTCACCCAGGACGTGAGGCTCGAGAGCACGATGACGCCGACGATGACGAAGGGCGCGACGTAGTAGACGTCCGCGACCCCGATGAAGGCGGTGTCGGTCAGGGTCTGGCTGAGGAAGCCGACGACGCCGTAGCGGACCGTGGCCCACAGCATGCCCATCGCCAGCACCGCCCCGAGCACGCTCGACAGGACGGTCTCCATGACGAACGGGAATCTGATCGTGAAGTTCGAGGCGCCGACCAGACGCATGATGCCGGTCTCGCGCCGACGGCTGAAGGCGGTCTGGCGGATCGTCGTCGAGATGAGCATGACGGCCGCGAGCACCATGAGCGAGGACAGGGCGATCGCCGCCCACGACACGGTGTTCATGAAGGTGAAGAACTTCTCGAGCAGCTTCTTCTGGTCCTGGACGTCGGCGACACCGGGCATGCCCTTGATCGAGCTCGCGACGACGTCGAACTTGCCGGCGTCGTTGAGGTTCACCCGGTAGGAGTCGGCGAAGTAGGACTCCCCCGCCCGGGCGAGCGGCGAGTTCTTGTACGTCTGCTTGAACCGGTCGTACGCCTCGTCGCGCGACTCGTAGTAGACCTCCTTGACCGTCGGCTTGAGGGCCTCGAGCTCGGCCTTGATCGCGGTCCGCTGTGCGTCGGTCGTCGCCTCACCCGCGCAGTTGGTGAACCGCGTCTTCTCGGCGCAGAGCATGACCGTGACCTGGACGCGGTCGTACCAGTAGTCCTTCATGGTGTCGACCTGCCGCTGGCCCATGAGGCCGAGGCCGAGGAGGTACATCGAGATCATCGTGACGATGACGACCGAGACGGCCATCGAGAGGTTGCGCCGGAGGCCGTTGCCGATCTCGCCGAGGAGGAACTGGAATCGCATGTCGTGTCTCGCTCCGTCTCGCGCTCAGCGGTCGCTCGTCTGGACGGCCTTGTGCCGGCGAAAGATCCCGCCCCTGCTGCGTGGCTCGTCGGCGTCGCGCCCGATGGGCGGGAGCCCATCGGGCTCGTCGCCGGGGTCGTATGCCGTGGGGTCCCCGTCGTCGTAGCCGTCGGACGCCTCGGGCTCGTCCGCGCGGCGCGGGGCCTCGGCCTCCTCCTCGAGCCGGATGCGCGGGATCGAACCGGTCGTGTAGTCGCCCGCCTCCATGTCGCTGACGAGGACGCCCCGGTCGAGGCGGATGACGCGCTTGCGCATCGCGTCGACGGTGACCGTGTCGTGGGTGGCCATGACGACGGTCGTGCCGGTGCGGTTGATGCGGTCGAGCAGCTGGACGATGCCCAGGCTCGTGTCGGGGTCGAGGTTGCCGGTGGGCTCGTCGGCGAGCAGGATCGGCGGGCGGTTGACGAAGGCGCGGGCGATGGCGACGCGCTGCTGCTCCCCGCCGGAGAGCTGGTGCGGCAGGCGCTTCTCCATGCCGGCGAGGCCGACGAGCTCGAGCGTCTCGGGCACGGTCTGGCGGATGCGGGCCCGGCTGCTGCCGAGCACCTGGAGGGCGTAGGCGACGTTCTGGAAGACCGTCTTGTTGGGCAGCAGGCGGAAGTCCTGGAAGACGCAGCCGATCTCGCGCCGCAGGGCCGGGACCTTGCGCTCCGGCAGGCGGTCGAGGTCGCGTCCCGCGACGAGGACGCGCCCGCGGGTGACGTCCTGCTCCTTCATGACGAGCTGCATCATCGTCGACTTGCCCGATCCGGACGTGCCGACGACGAAGGCGAACTCACCGCGCGGGATCTCGAGGCTGACGTCGTCGAGCGCCGGACGAGTCGTGCGCGGGTAGGTCTTCGTGACGTTCTCGAAGAGGATCATGCGTCGGGCCTCGACTCGTACTGGACATCAGCTGGGCATCAGCGGGACAGCGGCTGGGCCGGGTGGTGCGTGACGGCATACGCCGGCGTGCACCGGGCCGCATCCGAGGCTACGGGCCGACGGGCGAAACCCCCGGAAAACGGCCGGGCCCGGCGTGGCGGGCCGCCGGGTCGGTCGGGCGCCTCAGCAGGCGAGCGACGAGAGGCCCTGTGCCGACTCCGACCCGGCGCGGTAGAGCTTGCCCCAGCCCTGCGTGCACAGGGCCGTCGTGCGCACGGGGGTCGAGTAGCTCAGCTGCTGGCGGTTGGCGCTCGCCGTGAAGCCGCGCGTCTCGGGCTCGCCGCGGACGGCGACACCGGCGTACGAGCGGTAGGCGAAGCCGCGCACGTGGTACTGGTCCCACACGTAGACGGACGCGAAGTTCATCCACGCCGACCCGCGCGAGTCGCTGCACCAGCCGATGTACTGGCGGACCGTGAAGGCGGACATGCCGAGGTCGGAGACGACCTTCCGGTCGCCGATCTGCCGGACGCTGCTGCACGGTTGGGAAGCGCTGGCGACGAGAGCGGTGGGGGCGGTGGGAGCAGCAGACGCCGCGGGCGCCAGCCCGATGGCGACGGTGGCGGCTGCGACGAGCGCGGCGAAGGTCGTGGCGAGGCGGTGGAGGGGTGACATGGGCGGAACCTCTCAGGCGGGTGCGCGAGCTGCGCCGACCCACCGTGAGCGGACGGTCACCGAGCGGTCCGGCACGGTGACGCCGTCGGGGGGAGCCGACGACGCGACCCTACGAGCGCAGCGGCCGTCGCGCCCGTCGAAAGACGAGGTCGCCCCGAAATGTCAGTCCTGCTGCCGGTTCTGCCCGATCTGCCAGCGGATCCCGGCCTCGACGAAACCGTCGATGTCGCCGTCGAAGACCGCGCTCGGGTTGCCCGTCTCGAACTCGGTCCGGAGGTCCTTGACCATCTGGTACGGGTTGAGCACGTAGGAGCGCATCTGGTCGCCCCAGCTCGCCTTCACGTCGCCCGCCATCTCCTTCTTGACCGCGGCCTCCTCGGCCTTGCGCTGCAGGAGCAGGCGGGACTGGAGGACGCGCAGGGCGGCGGCGCGGTTCTGGATCTGGCTCTTCTCGTTCTGCATCGAGACGACGATGCCGGTCGGGATGTGCGTCATGCGCACGGCCGAGTCGGTCGTGTTGACGCTCTGGCCGCCGGGCCCGCTCGAACGGAAGACGTCGACCTTGAGCTCGTTCTCGGGGATCTCGACCGAGTCGTCGCTCTCGATGAGCGGGATGACCTCGACGGCGGCGAAGCTCGTCTGGCGACGGCCCTGGTTGTCGAACGGGCTGATCCGGACGAGGCGGTGCGTGCCGGCCTCGACGGACAGGTGGCCGAAGGCATACGGGACGTTGACCTCGAAGGTGGCCGACTTGAGGCCCGCCTCCTCGGCGTAGGAGGTGTCCATGACCTTGGTCGGGTAGCCGTGGCGCTCGGCCCAGCGGAGGTACATGCGCATGAGCATCTCGGCGAAGTCGGCGGCGTCGACGCCGCCGGCGCCGGCCCGGATCGTGACGACGGCCTCGCGCTCGTCGTACTCCCCCGACAGCAGCGTGCGGACCTCGAGCTCGCCGACGTCCTTCTTCAGGGTGGCGAGGTCGCGCTCGGCCTCCTCGAGGGTGGCGGCGTCGGCCTCCTCCTGGCCCATCTCGACGAGGGTCTCGAGGTCCTCGATGCGCGCATCCATGCCGAGGACGCGGTCGCGCTCGGAGTTGGCGCGGGACAGCGCGCTCGTGACCTGCTGGGCAGCGTCCGGGTCGTCCCACAGGTCGGGGGCGGAGGCCTGCTGCTCGAGCTCGCTGATGGTCCGGGCGAGCTCGTCGAGGTTCGTGACCCCGCGCACGGAATCCATCGTCGCGCGCAGTTCCTTGATTTCTTGCGTGAAGTCAACAGCCACGATGGAACAGCCTACGGCAGCAGGGAGCCGCGCCGCGCACGCCGGGCGGGCACCGGGCCCGATTCCCGCACGCGTACCGCTCGTCGCCATCCCCGCCACGAGCGGCGCGGCAGCACTCGCATCGGGCCCACGGCAGACGCCGTGGGCCCGATGTGGTTGCGGTGCAGGCTCCCCCGAGCACGTGGTGCTGGTCGATCAGTAGTCGCCGGCCATCCACTGGATGTCCTGGCCCGAGGGCCGGGTCATGGCCAGAGTGGCGCTGGTCTGCGGGTACATGACGCTCCTGGGCGACGACGAGTGCGGCAGGCCGCCACAGTGGCCGAGCTCGTGGATGGCCATGTGCTCGGAGTACACCTGCTGGGCGAAGGCCGGGCCGAGCTTGACCGTGCACCCGGTGATGACGCCGCCGCTGCTGACGAGCGAGGCCTCGCCTATGGCGCCGCTCGCCGGCTGCTCCGGGATGACCCTGATGTTGGCCCTGGTGGCGTCGGTCGTCATGCTGACGTTCCAGCCGGACTTGCGCCATTCCGAGACGGCCTCGGCGACCTTGAACCTCGTGTTGCTGCCGGTCGCGTCGTAGACGAGGGCCGGGCTGCTCCAGTGGCCCCAGTAGGCCGGGTTGACCGTGGGGCTGGGCTTGGCGGCCTGCGTGGGGGCGGCCGCCCCGACGGCGAGTCCGAGGGCTGCCAGGACGACGAAGATGATCCGCTTCATGTGCCTTCTCCTGCTGTGGGGGATGTGCTGGGGGCTCAGGACCGAGGTGGCTCCATGCGGTGCGTGTTGGTGCGTGTTCGGACAGACGCCGAGACCACCCGTGGGGCACGTGGTCTCGAGGGGTATTGGCACTGTTTGTCCAAATTATCGCCTTCGTGACGTAATGAGGCGTTTTTGACGATCTCTTGACCTTTCCCAGCCCGCTGGTGGGACAGCTCCCAGTTCCGCGGGCGCCGGGCGAGCGCACTGGGTGCCTCCCCCTGCCGGGGACGACGAAGGCCCGCCCCGGGTGCGGGGCGGGCCTTGTCGTGAGGGCGTCGGTCGTGCGGGCTCAGCAGTACTTCGCGGTGCCGCCGCCGCTCCAGGCACACGTGTCGACCGTCGTGCCCGAGGCGTTCTTGAGGTATGCCGTGTCGCCCGTGTTGTTCCAGACGTACCAGGTCTTGTTGTAGTAGCGGTGCGTCGACGTCGCGGACCCGCGGCCGGTGTGGACGGTCACGGTGCCGCCGGCCTTCAGGGTGAAGGTCGGGAACCGGTAGGTGTAGCCGGTCTTGTCGCGCAGCGTCCAGCCGGTGAGGACGCGGTTGCTGCGGGTCGTGTTCTTGATGACGACGTACTCGGCGTTGAGGCTCGTGTTGCTGCCCGTGTCGGAGCCCGGCGAGTTGTACTGGACCTTGTAGATCATGATCGCCGGGAGCGCCTGGGCCGAGCTCGCGGCGGCGATGGGCGCGGCCACGGCGAGGCCGAGTCCGGCGGTGGCCACGAGGGCCTTGGTGATGAGCGTGCGCATGCTTCCCTGTCTGACGTCGCGGCACCATGGCCGCGGCACGTGCGGATGGCGCCGCCCTTCGGACGGCGCCATCACTGCCTGGCGCGACGCGCCACGCCGCCAGGCCTTGGACGTGCTGGGCGGTGTGGGCGTCGTCGACGGACGCTAGTGCGGATTCGACTGGCGGGTGGCCGTTTTGCGAATATTGCGGAGCCTTCGCGTCGTCTGACGCCCGCGGCCTCAGCCGAGCGGCGCCCGGGCCCTGGAGGTCACGGTGATGGTGACGCTGCCTCCGAGCGACTCGAGCACCCAGCCGCTCATCGGCAGGGTCGCGCTGCCCTGGATCGTGACCACGGCGGTCGCCCCGTCGCTCGTGCCGGTGTCGGGGACCACGGACCAGGCGGTGATGCCTGACGGCAGCGGTGTGCGGGCCAGGTGCGCTGAGGCCGCGCGTGCCACCGACTCGTCGGTGATGGCGAGCTGCTCGAGGACGCCGCCCTCGTAGGCGGCGCGCTCGTCGAGCGCGTCGGCAGCGTCGAGCGCCGCCGAGTCGGCCGCGTCGAGCAGGTGCATGCGGGCCAGCTGGGCCGCCGTGACGTCGATGGCGCCCAGCACGAGGAGTGTCGCGAGCACGAAGAGGCCGAGGGCGAGCACCCCGATCTGGCCCTCGTCACGCGCGCGTCCACGTCGCGGCCGGACGCACAGCCGGCGGGCGACGGCTCCCGGGCGGGCGGCATACGCGCTCGTCATCGCGCCACGAACCGGTCGACGGAGGCGACGTGGGTCGACGAGATGGTCACCGACGCCGGCAGGTGAACCGCGAGGAAGTCCGGCACCAGCGGGAGCTGGACCTCGATGGTCGCCGTGGAGGTGACGGAAGCGTCGGGGCGCAGGCACGGAGAACCGTCACAGGCCACGGCCACCCCCGCGCCGTCGTCGAACGAGAAGTCGGAGAAGGCCAGGAGGGCGGCTGCGCGTGCACGGGCGTACCCCTCGTCGTCCGACGGAGCCGTGACGAACGCGCGCCCGGCCTCCCGTCCGGCCAGTGAAGCCGAGAAGGACGCCGCCTGGAGACGGGCCGCGGTGAGCACGAGGTAGGTCAGCGGGAGCAGCAGCAGGATGCCGAGGAAGATGAACTCGAGGATGGCGCGGCCCGCCTCCAGGTCGACGCGACCGTTGCCTCCTCCGGGGTGTCGAGGCCGGGCCGCGCAGGCGACGAGGTCCTGCGGTCGCATCACAGGTCGGCTCCGGCCACGACCTGCTCCTCGCTGAAGGCACGGGCCGACACCGTGAGTCCTCCGGCGGGCCCGATCGGGCCGATCACGGGCAGCGGAGCCGTCACGCGGACCTCCACCACGCGTACGCCCGAAGCCGTGAGCGAGCGAGCGGCACTCACGTCCTGCGCGAAGGATGCGCTCAAGGACGTCGCGATGAGCGCCTTCGTGCGCGCGACGCCGTCGCCGGGCTGCGCATCGGCTCGTGCGCCGTAGCGGGCGCCCTCGGACGCCGCCGAGATCAGCGTGTTGCGGACGTAGAGCGCCAGTCCGAGCTGGAAGACACCCATGGCCACGAACAGCAGCAGGGCAGCCACCATCACGAACTCCGCTATCGCAGAACCGCGCTCGCGGTCTGCAGCCGTGGTCGAGCGGTGCCGCAGGCGGGCCAGGAGCACACCGGGGCTCACCACGGACGTGCCGACGGCCCTCGCGGGCCTCACGGGCCCTTGACGTCCGAGATGGCGTCGCTGAAGAGCTGCCCGAGCTGGGGGCCGGCGAGGGCCCACAGAGCGGTGACGAGCCCCGCGGTCATGATCGTGACGAGGACCCAGCCGGGGACGTCGCCACGGTCACGAGGGCCGGCGATGCGACGCGATACGGCGGTCGTGAGGACGGCTCGGACCCGTGCCTGGGCCGTGATGATGCGGTTCATTCTCTTTCTCCCTGTGTCGGATTGCGGTGACGAAGCACCCGGAGGGCCGGGTGTCAGAGCTTGAGGTGGAGGAAGCTGAGGCCGGGGTAGAGCGCGAAGAGCACCGTCACGGGCAGCGTGAGGAAGACGATCGGGACCATCATGTAGATCTCCTTCTTCCCTCCCTCCTCCATGAGCGTGCGTCGACCCTCCTCGCGGACGTCCTGCGCCTGGGCCCGGAGGACGTCGGCGAGCGGCGTGCCGCGCTCGACAGCCACCACGATCCCGTCGACGAAGCGGGTCAGGCTCATCAGTCCGGTGCGGTCGGCAAGGCCCTGCAGGGCGGTGGGCAGGTTGGCTCCGGCACGCGCGTCGGCCAGGCACCGTCGCAGCTCGTCGGACAGCTCTCCGCGGGAGAGTCGGCAGACGCGTTCGAGCGCCCCGACCGCGCCCTCCCCTGCGCTGACGGCGAGCGCGAGCAACTCTGCCACCGTGGGGAACTCGGTGAGCATGCGGGCCTCCCGCCGGGTTGCTGCACGGCTGAGGAGGTAGTCGCGACCCGCGATCCCGCCGAGCACGCCGACGAGCACCATCGACACGAGCACCGACACCGGGAAGCGCCGCTGCGCGACGGCGACGACGGCGGTGAAGACGAGTCCGCCCAGTCCGCCGATCGCGCCGAACATCACCTGTTCCGCGCGGAACCGGTCGACGTCCGCCTGGCGGCCGGCTCGGAGCTGGCGGCTGGCCACGGACGGGGCGCCGCCGATCACGGAACCCACCCCCGACCCGAGCCTGGCCACGAAGGGCGCGAGCAGCTCACCGAAGCCGAAGGGCCCACGCGGTGGTGCCGGCCGGGAGAGCAGGGTCGACGGGCGCGGTGTGTCACGCAGGTAGGGCTCGAGGCGGTCGTCGAGCGTGGGGCGGCGGTTGGTGGGCAGCCCGGCGACGACGAGCGCGATGCCCGCGACCACGAGCACACCCGCGCTGGCCCCGGCCCACGACCACCCGTCACGAAGCACCTCGCCGAGCCGGCCCGTCAGCCCGTTCACCGCAGGACCCGCTCTTCCTCAGGCAGTCGACCGATCCAGACCATGGCGCGGTAGGCCACGAGACAGAGGCCGGCACCGATCGCGAGGACGGCCCAGCCGGTGGGCGACGAGTAGGCCGCGAGCGAGCCGCCGTTGAGGGCGAGCAGCCCGAGGATGACCCAGGGGGCGCCGGCCGCGAGCCGGGCCGCGTTGACCGTCCAGCTCTGCCGCGTCTCGAGCTCGGACCGGGTGCGAGCGTCCTCGCGCAGGAACGACGACAACGTGCGCAGCAGCTTGCCGAGGTCGCTGCCGCCCACCTCGCGTGCGATCCGGAGGGACTCGACGATGCGGTCGCCGACCGGGTCGCTCAACCGGTCCTTGAGACGGTCGAGACAGTCGTGGAAACGGCCGGTGGTCCGGTAGTCCTCCGCGAAGGCGGCGAACGCGGGACGCAGCTCGGCCGGGCCCCGGACGGCGAGCTGCGACAACGCCTCGGGCAGCGCCAGGCCCGCACGCACGCCAGACGTGATGTTGTCGACGACGTCTGGCCACAGGTCGCGAAGCTTGTTGCGGCGCTTGCGCGCCCGCATCCGCACCAGCGAGAGCGGGAGCGCGCCGGCCATCAGGCTGAAGCACAGCGAGATGGGGACGACGCGCGTCAGCGCGAGGACCATGAGGAAGGTGATGACGAAGAGCACCACGGACCCGGCGACGACGTGGCCGGGAGACACCGAGGAGTAGCCGGCCTGGGTGAGGTGGTCTCGCAGCTCGACCATGAAGCCGCCCCTGCCGGCCTTCTCGCGCGCGGGCTGCTGCGGCCAGAAGGACCAGTAGACGAAGAAGACGCCCACACCCAGCAGGAGACCGACGAACAGCGGCGAGATCACGAGTCCGCCTGCCCCAGAAGGGCCGTCACGTCGTATCCCGCCCGCTCGAAGGCCTCCCGGTGCGGCGGGAACCCGTCGGCGCGTCGAAGAGCACCGCCGCGGGTGACGAAGAGGTCGGCGATCTCGATGACGTCGCCCTCGGCCCGTCCCGGCACGGCCACGATCTCCCGCACGCGCCGCACGCCGTCACGCTCGAGCGCGACATGGACCACGACGTCGACCGCCGCTGCCACGGTGGGCACGACGAAGCGGCTCGAGACGTTCTCGCCCGCGAGGAGGGGCAGTGTGCACATCTTCGTGACGGCCTCGCGGGCGCTGTTGGCGTGGACGGTGCACATGCCGGGCACACCGCTGTTCAGGGCGATGAGCAGGTCGAGGCTCTCCTCCTGACGCACCTCGCCGACGATGATGCGCGACGGGCGCATCCGCAGCGCCTCCTTGACGAGTCGGCGCAGCGGGACCTCCCCCGTGCCCTCGAGGCTGGGCTGTCGGCACTGCATCGCCGCGACGTCACGCTGGGGGATCTTCAGCTCGAAGACCTCCTCGCACGTGACGATGCGCTCGCGTGGCGGGATGGCGGCCGCGAGGCAGTTCAGGAGCGTCGTCTTGCCCGCCTGGGTGCCTCCGGCCACGAGCACGTTGAGCCCGCTCGCGACAGCGGCCTCGAGGAACGTCGCCGCCTGCCGTGGCATCGTGCCGAGGCGGACGAGGTCGTCGAGGTGGTCGGCCTTGACGACGAACTTGCGGATGTTGACCTGCCAGTGGGTCCGGCTGATGTCCGGGATGACGACGTGGAGCCTCGAACCGTCCGCGAGGGTCGCGTCCACGAAGGGGCTGCTGAGGTCGACGCGCCGACCGCTGCTCTTGAGCATGCGCTCGACGAGGTCTCGCACCTCGTCGGCCGTCAGGATCGTCGGGGTCAGCTCGGCGATGCCGCCACGAGCCACGAAGACCCTCGAGGGCTCGTTGATCCAGATCTCCTCGACGGCAGCGTCGTCGAAGTACTGCTGGAGCGGCCCGTAGCCGGCGACGACCGCGAGGATCGAGTGCACGGCCAGCCGCTGGTCCCCGAGCGAGGGCAGGCCGCCGTGGAGGGACCTCTCGTCGTAGTCCTGCACGGCGTCCTGGACGAGCCGGCGGACCGCCTTCGAGTCGCTGGCCGGATCGAGACCCGAGCGACGGATCAGCTCGCGGACCTCGCCCTCGACGTGACGCACCGCTTCCTGTGTCGACATGCCTTCCCCTGAACCCTGTGAGTTGCTTCGCCCGACATCCTGCCCGGACTGTCGCGATCTGGCGCGTCCAAGCTAGGTCAAATGCAGTCAAACGCGGGAACTTCGTCCACAGGGCGCCGTGGGGTTCGTCGATGCACCGGGCACCGTATCGTCTCCCGGGCGCACGCGGCCGTCGTCATCCACACCTGTGCACGCACCTCGCACCTCGGGGTTCCTGGGCGGTCTCATGGGACCCCCGAGAAGGAGGCTCCGGTGCGCCTGACCATGACTGTCATCGACACCCACGAGGTCGGTCCGGCCCCGCGTCACGTCACGATCGAGGCCCCGTCCGGCACGGTCTTCGGCGCCGTCCGTCCCAGTCTCAACGACATCGCCGGGGTGCAGGGCTGCGGCTTCCGGATCGACGGCCGCCTCGTGTCCGACGGGGACGTGGTCGGGTCGCCACCCCTCCTGAGGGGCGCCCTCCTCACCGTCGCGCGGCCAGGTGACCCCGTGGCGCCCGCGACGGGCCGCGGAGCCGTCGAGCTGCGGGTGGTCGGCGGCCCGGGGGCTGGGCGTGTCGTCTCACTAGGCAGGGGCGAGCACGTCATCGGCCGGGCCGCGTCCGCGGACGTACGCCTCGACGACCCCGGGGTCTCGCGCGCGCACGCCGTCGTCACGGTAGCCGCCGACCGCGTCACGGTCACGGACCACCGCCCGACCAACGGGTCGCGCGTCGACTCGTCGCCCCTGCCGCTCGAGGGCGCCCGACTGGAGCACGGCCAGCGGCTGACCGTGGGGTCGACGACCCTCGTGCTCGGCACCGTCGACGTCCGCAGTGGGCACCACGAGACCGTCGACGGTGAGGTCCGCATCCATCGCCAACCGCGCTTCCGCGAGGTGGGCGCGCCGCCGTCGGTGGTCTTCCCCGATGCGCCGATACGCCCGGAGCACCAACGGATGCCGCTGCTCACGTCCCTGGCACCCGTGGTCCTGTCGGCAGTGCTCGCCGTCGCCCTCTCCTCACCCGTCCTGCTCCTCTTCGCCCTGATGTCGCCGGTCCTGCTCCTGGGCCAGTGGTGGAGCGACCGGCGCGCCGGTCGGGTGTCGTACCGCAGACAGGTCCGCGAGCATGCCACCCGAGTCGCTCGTGCCCGTGACGACCTCGTCGAGGCCACCGCGACCGATGCAGCACGACGGCGCGAGCACCATCCCGACCTCACGCACCTCGAGGCTGTGGTCCGTCGCCGCGGGACCCGTCTGTGGGAACGCCGCCGGTCGGACGACGACCACCTGGTCCTCCGGGTCGGGACTGCGACCCAGCCGACGGGCGTCGACGTCTCAGGTCCGGCGCCCGAAGGGCCTCCCGAGGTGGGCGGCCTGCCAGCCCTGCTGCACCTCGGGACGTGCGGCGTCGTGGGCGCGGCGGGCCCTCGGGGCCACACACTCAGCCTCGTCGGCGGCCTGCTCCTTCAGGTGGCCGCATGGCACACACCGCGCGACGTCCGGCTGCTCGTCCTCGCCGACAGCCGGCCTGCCGCGCTCGACTGGGAGTGGGCCGCGCACCTCCCGCACGTCCGCGCCGACGACGGTTCGGCCGCAGCCGTGTCCGGCGACCCGACGGGCGTGGCCCGACAGGTGGGCGGCCTCCGCGTCCTCGTCGAGAGCCGACTCGTGGCGGCCGACGGTCGCTGGACCGGCTCTCGGCCCCCGCCCCCCGACGTGGTCGTCGTCCTCGACGGTGCCAGCGGTCTGCGAGCACGACCCGGGGTCGCGGAGCTCTTGAGGGACGGGCCACGGGCCGGGGTCGTCTTCGTCTGCCTCGACCGCGACGTCACCTCGCTCCCGGCCGAGACGCGCGCCACGGTGGAGGTGGCCGACACCGGACAGTCGGCCACGGTGCGGGAGGAGGGCCACACCCTCACCGGTGTGGCACCCGACCTGCCGTCCCTCGGATGGCTCGAGAGGGTCAGCCGCGCCCTGTCACCCTTCGTCGACGCGACACCGGAGGGTGGTGAGGCAGCCCTCCCGCGTCACGTGTCGTTCGTCGACCTGCACCGGTCGACAGGTCTCGACCCCACGACCGTCGAGGGTCTGCAGCGGTCGTGGTCGCGCAGCACGGGTCGGCCCGTCGCCCTCCTGGGCCGCACGACCGACGGCGACCTCACGATCGACCTCGCGGCCGACGGGCCACACGTGCTCGTCGGAGGGACCACGGGCTCGGGCAAGTCGGAGCTGCTCCAGGCCCTGGTGACCGGCCTCGCCGTCAGCAACCGCCCGGACGAGCTGGCCTTCCTCCTCGTTGACTACAAGGGGGGCTCGGCCTTCAGCGACTGCGCCCGCCTGCCGCACACGGTCGGCCTCGTCACCGACCTCGACGCGCACCTGACCGCACGGGCACTCGCCTCGCTCGACGCCGAGATGAAGCGCCGCGAGCGGCTGCTCGCGCGGGCGTCGGCGCGCGACCTCGACCACTATCGGAGAGCCGCGGCCGTATGCGGTGAGCTCCCTCCGCTGTCCAGGCTCGTCATCGTCGTGGACGAGTTCAAGGCACTCGCCGACGAGTTCCCGGACTTCATCGCGGGCCTGGTGCGCGTCGCAGCCCTCGGCCGCTCGCTCGGGCTCCATCTCGTGCTGGCGACACAGCGCCCGGCCGGCATCGTCTCCGCCGACATGCGGGCCAACGTCGCCGTCCGCATCGCCCTGCGCGTCCGTGACCGGTCCGACAGCGAGGACGTCGTCGACGCCGTCGACGCTGCGTCGTTGGACGCCCGCACACCAGGACGGGCCTGTATCCGCTCGGGCGACCGGAGCCTGGCAACGATCCAGACGGCCTACCTCGGGCGGCCCGAGGAGGACGCCGCAGAGAGCAGGGACGTTCGCGTCGTCGAGCGCGACCTGCTCTCCCCCGTCGCCCCGCGGGACCACGAACCGGACGGTGACGACAGTCGACCGACCGAGCTGCACGCCGTCGTCGAGGCCGCAAACACCGCCGCTCGCCGAGCCGGCATACCGTCGCCGCCTCCACCCTGGCTGCCGCCGCTCCCCACCGTGCTGCGCCCGGACGACGTCATCGCGACCGAGCCGAGCACCCCAGCCACCTCACCCGGGGGCGACGTGCCGCTGGGGCTCGTCGACGTCCCCGAGGAGCAGCGCCGGGACACGTTCTGGTGGCGAGCGCAGGACCGTGGGCACCTCGGGATCGCCGGGGGTCCACGCTCGGGACGCTCCACCGCGCTCGTCACCCTCGCACTCGGCCTCGTCGGGACGGCCGCACCCACGGAGCTGCACGTCCACGTGCTCCAGGGCGTCGCGGGACCGTGCGCCACGCTCGGGTCGCTCCCCCACGTGGGGACGGTGACGGACGGGGGCGACCCGACCCGCAGCCGACGACTGATCGCCCGCCTGCTCCGCCTCGTCGACGGGGAGGAGCCCGGGGCCGCCCGCACCGTCGTGCTCGTCGACGGCTGGGAGTCGCTCGAGGAGTCCTTGGCGGGCATCGACCACGGCGCGCCCGTCGACGAGCTCCACCGGCTCCTCCGCGACGGCCCGGGCGCCGGGGTGAGGTTCGCCGTCACGGGTGGCCGCGCCATCCTCTCCGGCAGGCTGCCGGGCCTGCTCGACCGACGACTGGCCCTGCACCTGCCCGACCCTCTGGACCTCACCCTCGCCGGCATCTCTCCCGAGCACGCCGCCTCGGGCCGCCCACCCGGACGAGCGATCGACCTCCGCACCGGACACGAGGTGCAGCTCGTCACGCCCACCACCGGTTCCCTCCTGGACGAAGTGGCCCGCGTCGCGGACGCCCAGCGCGACGGCCTGACCAGGACCACGGGGCCTGCCGGTGCTCCGAGCGGTGGCCCGTGGCGTATCGCCGCGCTGCCGGAGCGGGTCGAGCTCGACGAGCTACCCACAGCCCGGGACACCCTGTGGATCGGGATCGGCGGCGACACCGCCACGCCCTCGGCACTGCCGCTCGGCCCCGGTGGCCGCGTCCTGGTCGCCGGGCCGAGCCGCTCCGGCCGATCCTCCACGCTGGCGACCATCGGTCACCAGCTGCTCGAACAGGGAAGGTCCGTCACGGTCGTCAGCCCCCGCCGCTCGGCCCTGTCGACGTGGGCGGCCATCCGCGACTGCCCTGCGCTGACCCAGCAGGACGCCGCAGACCTGGTCAGGACCCGTCAGGACGACCCCGACCTGTGCCTGCTCGTCGACGACGCGGAGCTCGTCGACGGCAGCCCCGCCGAGGCGGCGCTCCTCGAGGCGGCTCGCCTCGTCGACGGCACGGACGGGGTCGTCGTGGTCGGCGCCGACCTGACCCGCGCGAACGCGGCCTTCCGCGGGCTCGTGCCCGAGGTGGCCCGTGACGGAGTCGGGATCCTGCTCGGGGCGACCTCCCCGGGTGACGGCGACGTGCTCGGCGTCCGTCTCGAGGTCGAGGCCACCCGCCGCCCCGGTCGGGGCCACCTCGTCGTCGACGGGCGCGCGACACCGCTCCAGGTGGCGCTGCTCGACCCGGAGCGGTGCCGGAGGCCGGACTCACCGCCCACGACGGCTCGCGCTCTGCCACTCTCGTGACCCACACCCTGGCTCGAGGAGGACCCCATGCCGCGCGGCGCACGAGAGATCACCCTGCGCTTCCTCGCCGCGCCGACCGACGCCGGCTACTCCGGCACCGTCGGCGGCGGGCGCGTCCTCGAGTGGATCGACAAGGCGGGCTACGCGGCGGCCGCGGGGTGGAGCGGGACGTACAGCGTCACGGCATACGTCGGCAACGTGCGCTTCACGCGGCCCGTCGAGGTCGGCGACCTCGTCGAGGCGACCGCGAGGGTCATCCACACCGGCACGACGAGCATGCACATCCTCGTCACCGTCTCGGCCGGCAACCCCCGGGACGGCGACCTCCGGCCCACGACCGACTGCATCATGGTCTTCGTCGCCGTCGACGAGCACGGCAGGCCGACACCGGTCGCCCAGATGGTCCCCGAGGACGAGCACGACCGCGAATGGCAGGAGAGCGCCGTCACCCGCATCGGGCTGCGCAACGAGATCGCCGCCGCAATGGCGGCCCAGACCTACAGCGACGCCGGCACCGCCCCGCGCGTCGTGCTGCGCTTCCTCGCCGCACCGACCGACGTCAACTGGGGCGGCAAGGTGCACGGCGGCATCGTCATGCGCTGGATCGACGAGGCCGCGCACGTGCTCGCGACCGAGTGGACCGGCTCGGCGTCCAACGTCGCCGTGTACGCCGGCGGCGTCCGCTTCTACCGACCGCTGCGGATCGGCCATCTCGTCGAGGTGGAGGCACGACTGCTGCTCACGGGCACGTCGAGCATGCACATCAGCGTGCACGTCCGCTCGGGTGACCCGTCCACCGGCGACCTCGACCTGACGACCCACTCGCTCATCGTCTTCGTGCCGCTCGACGTCGACGGCAACGCCGTCGCCGCTCGCCCATGGGTGCCCGTCAGCGACGAGGACGTCGCCCTGCACGACCACGCCCAGGCCCTCGTGGTGATGCGCAACGAGGTCGACGCCGAGCGCCACATCCCTTGACCCACAGCGCTTTTCGCTGACCGTACGCCTCTTGGCCGGCGCGGGTCGGTCACCGCACCGCAGCCATGGCCTCGACCAGGGGCACGACCTCCGACGCGTCGGGGAGCCCCGCGATCTCGTCCGCGAGCGCCTCGGCTCTCGACCTGACACCCGCGTCGTCGAGCACCCGGTTGACGGCTTCCGCCAGCCCGGACATGGCCGTTTGCCGTCCCCCGAGCCGCACGCCGGCACCGACCTCGTCGATGCGCTGCGCGTTGACCTCCTGGTCGAAGGCGAAGAGGGGCACCAGCACCTGCGGCACCCCGGCCGCGAGGGCCGACATCATCGTGCCGAACCCGCCGTGACCGACCATCGCGGACGCGAGCGGCATGACGTCGTCCTGCGGCCACCACTGCTCGACGTGGGCGTTCCGGGGCCAGGGGCGCAGCATCTCGGGGTCACCCGCGTGCCCCGTCGTGAGGAGCACCCGCACGGGGAGGTCGGCCAGCGCCTCGAGCGAGAGGCGGAAGACGGTGCTCAGCTCCTCGAAGCCGGCCGTCACCGACCCGAAGGTCACGTAGACGAGGGGGCGCTCGGAGTCCCCCCACGTGGTCGGCAGGGTCCCCGAGCGGGTGCTCGCCTCGCCGTCCCGATAGCGCATGACCGTCGGGACGCCGCCCCCTGCAGCATCGTCATTCGTCCCGCTCCCGTCCTCGTCGGTGATGTCGAGACTCGGTGGCACCTGCGAGAAGACGGGGGCCGACGACATCGCCGCAGCGCACGACCCCCGGTCGAGCCCGGCGAGCACGTCGAGCTCGCCCAGCGGGTCGACGAGCACCTGCCCGGCCCACCGCTGGAGGTTCCCGAGCCCGATCGCCATCTCGACGTGCGGCACTCCGGATCGCACAGCGGCGGCGAGCGACCCGAACTCGCACGGCTCGCGCAGGATGACGTCGGGAGCCCAGTCGTCGACGACCTCCTGCACGCGCGGCCAGGCCGCCTGCGCGTCGAGCCGGCCGAAGACGTCGCGCACCACCGTCGCGTTGGCCTCTTTCGGAGACATCGACGGCAGCCGACCGAAGACGGCGCCCATGACCTCCGGCGGCACGTCGTCGAACGGCACGTGCTCGAGACCGGCCCGCGTCACGTGGCTCGCGAACGACTCCGGGGCAGCCACCCGCACCTCGTGTCCGGCCTCGGCGCACGCCCTCGCGACCGAGGTCATCGGCCCGAAGTGTCCCGTGCCCGCCGTCGTCGCGAACAGCATCCGCATGGCCACCAGCGTCCCACCGCCGGCGTGCGGGCACGAGGCCTTTCCGACGGCACACCCTCGGCCGAAGCGATTCGTGGGGCACAAGCGGGGACACGCGGAGTTCACCCGATGGCCACCGGAGGGGCACCCAGCCGCTCCCCCACCGCTCATAGCGTCACAGACGGTTCCCAGCCGCGTCGACCAGAGGGGCGCGGCGGACTCACCTCGCCGAAGGAGCACCCGCGTGACCCCCAAGCTTCTCCCCGTGATCGCCACCCCGCGACACGGCTCGCGCAGCCGCATGACGTGCCACTACCGCTGCAACAACGCGTGCGACGCGCCCGTCCCCAACGAGAGCGCCAACCCCGCGATGCGCGACCTCGTCGAGCGCGCCCTCGCCCGCCGGTCGCTGCTCAAGGGCGGTGCCATCGGCGCCGGTGCCCTCGTCGTCGGCGGCCTCGCGACCGCCACGCCGGCCGCCGCCGCCGACTCCACGGCCGCCTCGGCAGCTCGCGGCCGCCAGACCGGTGACGTCAGCCGCGCCGCCTTCACGCCCGTCGCACCCAACCGCGCCGACGCCGTGACGAACGCGCCCGAGTTCACCCACAACGTCGTCATCCGTTGGGGCGACCCGGTCGAGGCCGGCGCGCCCCGCTTCGACGCGCACGCCCAGACACCCGAGGCTCAGGCCCAGCAGTTCGGCTACAACAACGACTACGTGGGCGTCCTGCCCCTCGACGGCCGTCGCGCGCTGCTCGTCACGAACCACGAGTACACCGACGAGAACCTCATGTTCCCGACGGGTGAGTACGACGACGCGACGACCAAGAAGATCGCGATGGCCGCGCACGGCATGGCCGTCGTCACGATCGAGCGCGGCCGCGCGCAGGGATCCTGGATCCGCGCCGACCACCGTCGCGCCCACCACAACCGCCGCATCACCGTGCACACCGAGTTCGCCTTCCACGGCCCGGCCGCCGGCCACGAGCTGCTCCGCACGGCCGCCGACCCGACCGGCACCCGCGTGCTCGGCACGTTCGGCAACTGCGCGGGTGGCACGACGCCGTGGGGCACCGTCCTGTCCGGCGAGGAGAACTTCAACGGCTACTTCGACGCGAGCGGCGCCGTCGACCCGGCGAACGCGACGTCGTTCAAGCGCTACGGCCTCGCGACCGGCGCTGCCACGAACCGCGGCTGGTCCACCGTCGACGAGCGCTTCGACCTCAGCAAGCACCCCCACGAGGCCTACCGCTTCGGCTGGGTCGTCGAGGTCGACCCCTACGAGCCCGACTCGACGCCGGTCAAGCAGACCATGCTCGGCCGCCTCAAGCACGAGGGCGCCAACGTCACGATCTCCGACTCCGGCCACGCCGTCGCCTACATGGGCGACGACGAGCGCGGCGACTACCTCTACAAGTTCGTGTCCGCCGACCGCTTCCGCCCGGGCAGCTCCCGCTCGGCCCGCGCCCACAACAAGACGCTCCTGACCCAGGGCACGCTCTACGTCGCGAAGTTCGTCGGCGACGGCACGGGCGACGGTGAGTTCGACGGCGCCGGGACGTGGATCGCCCTGACCTCGGACACGACGTCCTACGTCGCCGGCATGAGCGTCGCCGAGGTGCTCGTCAACACGCGCCTCGCCGCCGACACCGTCGGCCCGACGAGGATGGACCGCCCCGAGGACGTCGAGCCCAACCCCGTCAACGGCAAGGTCTACGCCGCCCTGACCAACAACTCCGACCGCGGCGTGAAGTACCCCACGGACGAGACGAACCCGCTCGGCTCGAGCATGGTCCGGGCCGCCCTCGACGCGCCGCTGACGAGCAAGTCCGGCAACCGCAACGGCTACGTCCTCGAGCTCACCGAGCTCGGGAACGACCACACCGCAACGACGTTCACGTGGGACCTCTTCCTCGTCTGCGGCGACCCCGCGGCCCCGGAGACCTACTTCGCCGGCTACGACACGTCGAAGGTCAGCCCGATCAGCTGCCCCGACAACGTGGCCTTCGATGCCGCCGGCAACCTCTGGATCTCAACCGACGGCAACGTCCTCGGCTCCAACGACGGCCTCTTCCGCGTCCCGGTCGCCGGCCCCGACCGCGGTCGGGTCGAGCAGTTCCTCACCGTGCCGTTCGGCGCCGAGACGTGCGGCCCGCTCGTCACCGACGACCAGCTCTCGGTCTTCGTCGCCGTGCAGCACCCGGGCGAGACCGACGGCGCGACGTTCGAGACGCCCTCGAGCACCTGGCCGCACACCGACGGCNTTCCCGCGCCCGAGCGTCGTGGTCTCCTACCGCCGCTGACCGAGCGGCGCGACGCGCGAAGGCCCGGCACCGTCAGGGGGTGCCGGGCCTTCGCGCGTCCNCGAAGGCGTATGCCGGTCAGGACGTCAGCGTGAAGCCGCCCCAGCCGGTGCCGACGCTGTAGACGTCGCCGGGTGAGAAGACGCCGTCGCCGCGCAGCTCGAAGCTGACCAGCTCACCGGCCGTGGTGCGCACCCAGAGCAGGGGGCGGTGCCACGTGACCTCGGTCATCGTCATGGCGTTGAACTGGCCGAAGCCCGAGCCGATCTGGCGACGCGCGAGGAAGCCGACCGTACCGTTGCCCGGGTAGATCCACAGCCGGCCCGCCGAGTCGCGCGTCATGAGGTCGGCGCGGTTGTCGAAGTCGATGTCGCCGGTGCCGACGATGGTGAGGCCACCCCAGCCGGTGCCGAGCTGGACGCGGGCGGCGAGGGTGCCGCGACCGGTGCCCGGGTAGAGCCAGAGCGTGCCGGCGCCGTCGCGCGCGACGATGTCGGCCCGGGCGTCACCGTTCCAGTCGCCGGGCGCCACGAGCGTGTAGCTGTTCCAGCCCGTGCCGAGCGCGGTCCGGGCCGAGAAGCCGCCGGTCGGCTTGCCGCGGTAGAGCCACAGCGCGCCGTTGGCGTCGCGGCCGACGAGGTCGGCCTGGTCGTCTCCGGTGAGGTCACCCGCGGCGAGGACTGCCGTGTAGCTTTTCCAGCCGGACCCGATCTGGACGCGGCCGCTCAGCTGGTTGCCGGTGTTGCGGTAGGCGTAGAGGTTGCCGCTCGAGTCGCGGGCCACGATGTCGTGGTGGGCCTCGGCCGTGAAGTCCGAGGTGCCCTTGCTCTGCGGCTGGCGCACGTCCCACCCGTTGATGAGGGTGTCCTCGAACTCGAGGCCGACGGCGGTGACCTCGTCATCGAGCTCGTTGGCGGGGTCGACGTAGTGGACGGCCATCGAGTAGCTCGTCGGGTCGGCCGTGTCGGGCGTGTCGCGCTCGACGTACAGCGTGCCGTCCGGGGTCAGGCGCGGCGAGATGAAGAAGTCGGTCGTCGAGGTGCGCACAGGAGTGACCGCACCGCTCGTGGCCTTGCGGCGCAGAGCGCTGGACGACTGGTCGTCCGCGGTCCAGCCGAAGAGGATCGTGCCGTCGGGTGCGACCTCGGGCGTGTACCCGCCCGCGGTGCCGCTGAGCGGCGTGACGACCCCGGTCGCCTTCGTGACGACGGCGAGACCCGGCGTCGTCACCCCGAACGTCGACACGACGAGGCTCGTGCCGTCGGGACGCCACGAGGGCTCACCGATGCGCGTCGTGGTGTCGAGCACCGTCTTGGTGTGCGGGCCGAAGACGTCGACGAAGCCGAGGCCCAGCGACCGGCCGGTGTCGGCGGCGTAGCGGGTGTAGGCGATCGTCTGCCCGTCGGGCGAGAAGTCGGGGTCCGCCGGGAAGGCACCCGTGCCGAGGTCGACGGTGAAGACGAGCGCGGAGCTGGACGCGCGACGCACCTCCAGGACGGCCCGGCCGGTGGCGTCGTCGATGACCTTGGTCGCCGCGTAGAGGCGACCGTCGGTCGAGTAGCGGGGGCTCTGGTACTCGTTCGCGACGGCACGGCTGCCGACGCTGAACATCCCCTGCTGGAAGATGCCCGTCGTGCCCGCGACGACGGCGTCGGGGTCGCCGGCGCCGTCACGGGTCCACATGCCGTACATGAACTCGGTCGAGCAGTCGAAGTCGGGATCGGTCCCGTTCTTGGCGATGAGGCGGTACTGGTAGGACACGTTCTCGTTGACCGTCGTGTCGTTGACCTTGAGGGTCGTGCCCGAGCCCGTGGCGATCGTCCGCCAGGAGCCGTACTCGCGCAGCCGCTGGAGTGTCAGGGCGCCGTTGATCGGCGACGTGGCGTGGACGACCGTGCGGTCGGCCATCGGGTTGACGTCGATGGTGCCGTCGGCGCACGTGCCCGCGACCGCCTGCGGCGCCGCCTGGGTCGTCAGGGACGGGGACGTGCCCTCGACGGAGGCCGCCGAGAGGGACACGGAGCCGAGCGTGCTCGCCGCTACGCGGCCGGAGGTCGCCGAGCGAGGCGCCGCCTTCCGGCCCTGGGCGGAGCCGACGGCCTTCCGGGCGCTCGACGCGACCTCGCCGGACGACGCCCTGGCGCTGCCGGCGACGGCGAGACCGGTGCGGCCGCGCAGGTCGAGGCCGTGCGACCCCTGCGCCTGCCCCGCACCCGCCGGGACGGCGAGTGCGATGGGGCCGAGCAGCGCCGCAGCGGCCCCGATGGTGAGGGCGCGAGCCCCCAGGTGATGACGAGCCACGTGGCTGCCTTTCGTGAGGATGGAGGGCCGCACTCCGGGCGGCCGACCGGAGCCTAGACGACACGGGCGACATGTGGTGGCTTGTCGGCACAGATCTGCACGAACCACCACCGGTCCCACGCGTCCGACGGCGTATGCCGTGCCGCTCGGTCAGCGCGCACGCGTCGGCAGGTGTGTCCGCGGCGCCATCCTCGGGCCCCGGCGCGGCCGGTGGTGACCCGCGAGACCGAGCAGGTGCTGCACCCGGTAGCGGTGACCGCGGTAGGGCTCGAGCAGCTCGGCGAGTCCGTCGTCGTCGACCGGGGTCCCGGTCAGGGCCCACCCGATGTCCTTGGCGACGTGGTGGTCGCCGAACGACACGGAGTCGGGGTCGCCGAGGGCCCGCTGGGCGACCTCGGCCGCCGTCCACACCCCGATGCCCGGCAGCGCACGCAGCCGACGGTGCGCCTCGGTGACCGAGACCGACGCACCCTGCTCGAGCCGGCCGGCATACCCCGCGGCCCGCACGATCGTGCGCGAGCGCGCGCCGTCGACCGACGCCTGCAACCACGCCCACGAGGGGACGGCCGCCCACCCGGTCGCCGTCGGCGGGGCCATGAGCCCCGGGAAGGGACCCGGCGCCGGCGCGCCGAAACGACGCACGAGCAAGCGGTAGCCGGAGAACGCCTCCTGGCCCGTCACCTTCTGCTCGATGACCGCCGGTGCGAGCGCGTCGAACACGAGGCCCGACCGCGGCACCCGCCAGTGCGGGAAGCGCCGCCACGCCTCGGCGACGAGGTCGTGGTGCGGCTCGAAGCCCGAGGGGTCGTCGTCCTCGCCGAGCAGCGCCGGCACCGCGGCGAGCAGCCACGCGGCCCCCGGACCCCACGCCTGTGCGTGCACCTCGGAGTCGCCCGGACGGCACACGAGGTGGAGGGTGCCGACCCCCTCCGGGGTCTGCGCCGCCCGCGTCACCGTGCCGTCGCGTCCGAAGCGCGACGTCGGGTCGCCCGAGCCCCTGCGGAAGACCCCGAGCTGGGCGCGCAGCGCGATCTCGCGGTCGCTGCGCCACAGGCGGGTCAGGGGTTCGGGCACCACAACATCCTCGCCTACACTCAGCACCGTCGCCCCACGGGATGACACCTCCCTCGCCGAGTGCGACCCACACCGCTCCGCCCACCGGCCCCACCGGCCCCGGCCCCATGCCGACAGACCGACAGGAACGAGGAACGATGGCCCGCGAGACGAGCCGAGACCGCCGCGAGCGCGTCGCCGAGATGCAGGCCGCCCAGAAGAAGGCCGAGCGCCGTCGCCTCTTCGTCGTCATCGGTGCCTGCGTCGCCGTCATCGCCATCATCGGCGCGGCCGTCGCCTGGGCGATCATCGGTGAGCAGAACAAGAAGGACGAGGCGCTCGCCAACATCAGCGGCGACGTCGCAGCCGCCTCGTGCGACCCGGTCACGAACGACCCCGCGAGCGGCTCGAGCGAGCACGTCGGCCCCGGCACCAACCAGCCAGACGTGACGAAGATCGCGTACTCCACGGTCCCGCCGTCGAGCGGCAAGCACTTCGCCGTCCCCGCCGTCGACGGCCGCCGCGTCTACACCGTCGCGGACGCCCCGCAGATCGAGACGCTGGTGCACAACCTCGAGCACGGCTACACGATCCTCTGGTACGACCGCTCCGTCGAGAAGGAGCAGGCGGCCGCGTTCCAGGCGCTGTCGACGCAGGTCAACGCCATGAAGGAGTCGGCCAACAAGTTCCTCATCAGCCCCTGGGACCCCGCCTACGGCGCCCTTCCGGCCGGCAAGAAGTACGCCCTGTCGCACTGGTCGGCCGACGTCGACCAGGCGAGCGGCAAGGTCGCCAACCAGATGGGCCACCGCCAGCTGTGCGGCGGCCTCAACACCACCCTCGTCGAGGACTTCGTCAAGAAGCACCCGTGGAGCTCGGCCCCGGAGCCCGGCGCCGCCTGAGCGGGCCACCCGTCAGCACGACGCAGCCCACGCGTACGCCTTCCGGCCCCCGGTGACCCACCGGGGGCCGGTCGCGTGAGGCGGGGTTACCCTGCCGTCATGGCGATCACCGGCGAGTACGTCCCCAGCCCGAGCGATTGGGTCCGCAAGCAGGTCGAGACGATCGAGCGCACCGGCACCACCGACTCCGTGGACATCATGGGCCTGCCCGTGGTCATGCTGACGATGCGCGGCGCGAAGACCGCGGCGATCCGCAAGGTGCCGCTCATGCGCGTCGAGCACGACGGCTCGTTCGCCGCGGTGGCGAGCCAGGGCGGAGCGCCGACGCACCCGAAGTGGTACCACAACCTCCTCGCCCACCCCGACATCGACCTGCAGGCCGGCACCGAGACGTTCCCGGTGCACGCCCGCGAGCTCGAGGGCGAGGAGCGCGAGCAGTGGTGGGAGCGGTGCGTCGCCGCCTACCCGCCCTACGCGGAGTACCAGACGAAGACCGACCGCCTCATCCCCGTCTTCGTCCTCGAGCGCCGCTAGTCCGGCGGCGGCTCAGACGCTGACGTCGCTCTCCGCGGCGGCGTGCCGCTCGCTGATGAGGTGGTGCGAGCGGGCGTAGAGCCACCCTCCGAGCGCGGCCACGACGTCGACGATCGTGACGATGAAGCGCGACATGATCGCGACCGCGGCCGCGGCCGGCGTCGGCATCGCCGTGGACAGGATGAGGGTGAGCAGGCCCTCGCGGGCGCCCAGCCCGGCCGGCAGGACGATCGTCAGCATGCCCAGGGAGACCGACAGCGCGTATCCGGTCATCGCAGCGGTCGTCAGGTCCGGGTGGGGTGACGCGTCGCCGGCGACCGCTCGGGCCAGCAGCAGGGTGTGCACGCCGAACGCGACCCACACGAGGACGAAGATGACGACGGCGCGCAGGACGGCGCCCGCCGACAGCTCGTGCTCGAGGGGTTCGCGCTTGATGGTGCGCAGCATCTTGGCGATGACCGCGTTGAGCAGCTTGGGCACGCAGAGCACGACGAGGATCGGGATGCCGAGGAGCAGCCACCAGTCGAAGCCCGACTCGGTGCTCGTGAGCAGGAACGACGCCGCCGGGAGCCCGACGAGCAGGCCCGTGAGCAGGGCCAGGCCGAGCGCGAGCAGGCCTGTCACGGCGGTGCGCCGGCGCGGCACCTTGAGGTGGCTCGCGATGTCGGCCTGGACGAGCACCGACCACAGCGAGCCGGGGAGGTACTTGCCGAGCTGGCCGACGAAGTAGACGCCGGAGGCGGGCGCGAGGTGCAGGTCGGAGCCGAGGTCGCGCAGCAGCGTCTTCCAGCCGATCATCGTCAGCCACGTGCCGACGGCCGCCGCCAGGGTCGACCACAGGAACGTCGTCCACGAGATCTTGTCGAGGTGCACGGACACGTCGGCCCAGTTGTGGACGACTGCGTAGGTGACGGCTGCGAGCGTGATGAGCGCGATGGCCACGCGCAGGAGGGTGAGGATCTTCTTACGGGTCATGTCGCACCCATCATCGCAGTGTCATCCGGGTGCTCAGCGCCGTCTCAGCGTGAGACGCACGAGTCCGTATGCCGCGTCGTCGGCCCGGGCGCGTGACGCCGCCTCCCGCATCCGGGAGTTGACGTCGCCGTCGAGGTCGCCGATGAGCACGAACCCGAGGTCGTGGGCGCGGGCCAGGATGCCGCGCACGTCGGCGGGTCCGACTGCCCCCTCGGCCGCGCGCGGGCCGATCGGGACGGTGACGACGAGGAGGCCCCCCGAGCGGAGCGCCCACGAGGCCTGCTCGAGCACGTGGTCGACGTCGTCGGCGTCGCACCCGTTGGGGTGGATGCGGACGATGACGTCGAGGGAGCCGGTGTCGACGTCGAGGGCCGCGACGCTCGGGTGCGCGCCCGTGAAGTCGATCTCGACCGGCGCGAAACCGACCGCGCGCGCCCACCGGGAGAGCAGGGAGCGGGTGCCGCCCTCGTCGACGATCACCGCGCTGCGGCGGCCGTCGTCTCGCACCCGCAGGATCGCTGCGAGGCTGCCGAGGGCCGCCCACGCCGAGACGCTGTCGAGGGACCGCGGCAGGCCGAGGATGCGCGAGAGCCGGCGGGCGTCGTCGGCCTCGTCGGGCTCGCCGAGCACGTCGGTCGCGAGGACCCACTCGGGCAGGTCGTCGGGACGCAGGGAGACGAGCGGGCGCCGGGCCGCGACGGCCCGGGTGGCGCTGCGGCGCACCCGACCGGCGACGTGGCGCGCCCCGTGGCCCAGGAGCCGCCCGGTGCGCGGGAGAAGGCCCCGGTCCCCCGCGGCGGTCTCGTCGGAGGTCTGGTCGGCGGGCTCGAGCTCGTCCGGGTCGTCCGGGTCGTCCGGGTCGTCCGGGTCGTCGCGGTCGTCGGGGTCGTCGGGGTCGTCGGGGTCGGGGGCGACGGCATACGACCCGCCCGGCTCACCGAGCAGCACGCTCTCGTCGACGGACAGGGCCTCGAGCGTGCCGAGGTAGTGCGCCCACGGACCCGAGAGGTCCGGCGTCTGCACGCCCTCGGCGAGGCGGCGGCGGACGTCCGGGTCGCCGAGGCGCCGGAGGGCGCCGGCGAGCGCACGCTCGTCCTCCGGCGGGACGAGGATCCCGTTGACGCCGTCGTCCACCTGCTGCGAGAACGGGGCGATGTCGGAGGCGAGGACGGGCAGCCCGTGCGCGTGCCCGAGGATGACGTTCTGGGACGCCGTCGCAGAGCGGTACGGCAGCGCGAGGACGTCGTGGTCGGCGAGGAGCGCGGCGAGGGCGTCGGCCGGGACGTAGCCGTCGCGGATCTCCACCCGTCCCGCGAGCGCCGGGTCGGAGGCGAGGCGGCCGATGACGCCGCGGTTGGCCCCCCAGATCTCACCGGCGATGGTGAGCGTCACCTCGGGCACGGACCGCATGGCACGCAGGAGCACGTCGATGCCCTTGTACTCGCGGATCAGACCCAGGGCGAGCAGCCGGGTGGGACCGGGGCGCGGGCCGCGCAGGATGGGGTCACCGCCGGGCAGGTGGGGCGGGAGGTCGGCCACGGAGACGCGGCGCGCGCCGAGGTCGTGGGCCACGGTGGCCTGGTCGGCGCTGTGGACGAGCACGGAGTCGACGCGCGAGAAGAGCGCCGACATGAGGCGGGCGTCGCCCGGATGGGGCTCGTGCGGCAGGACGTTGTGGCACACGACGACCGACTGGGGGCGTGGGCCGGCACCACCGGGCACGGCGCCGGCGGCCCGCAGCAGCGCCAGGTGGGCCGGCACGACGGGAGGCATGACGTGCACGACGAGGATGGCGTCGACGTCGCGCAGCCGCCGCCCCGCGCGCACCCAGGTGTCGGGGCGGGCCCAGCTGAGCGCCCGGATGGTCCGCGGGAACGGCGGCACCTCCGGCACCCCGTCGGGCACCGAGGCGTCGGCGTGGTGCAGCTTCGAGGGGTAGAGGTGCGCCCACGACACGAGCGTGACGTCGTGGCCCGCGTCCGCGAGGTGGTGGGCAAGCATCGTCGTGTGTGCGGCGACTCCACCCTTGTGCGGATGGGTCGGGCCGACGATCGCGAGGCGGAGCGCGGCCGATCCCGTCGAGTCGTCCGGCCCGGCCGAGGCCTCGAGGTGGGGTGCGGCTCCGGGGCTCCCGGCGGCCTGGGGCAACGCGTCCGTCATGGTGCCCCGACTCTAGTTGCCGGCGTGCACCCCGAGGCGTGCTGCCGCCTGCACCTCGCGTGTCGGTCGGGGCGCCGGGGGCGCTCTACGCTGGGCGCATGCAGAACGAGGACGTGTGGCTGGTCGTGCCGCTCTACGACGAGGCAGCCGTCATCGCCGACGTCGTGCGCGAGGCCCGCGCCGTCTTCCCCAACATCGTGTGCGTCGACGACGGGTCGCACGACGCGTCTGCCGCCCGCGCGGAGCAGGCCGGCGCGGCCGTCGTGCGCCACCCCGTCAACCTCGGCCAGGGCGCGGCCCTGCAGACCGGCTTCGACTACGCCTTGGGTGACCCGGGCATGCGCTACGTCGTCACCTACGACGCCGACGGCCAGCACCAGATCGACGACGTCGAGGTCATGGTCGAGCGCATCCGGCGGGAGGACGTGCGCGTCGTCTTCGGCTCGCGCTTCCTCGACGAGCGCACGGAGGCCTCGGCGTCCAAGCGGCTCGTCCTGCGAGCCGCGGTCGCCTACACCAACTTCACGACGGGCACCCGCCTCACGGACGCACACAACGGCCTGCGCGTGCTGCACCGCGACGTCGTCGAGAAGCTCGACATCACCCAGAACCGGATGGCCCACGCGTCCGAGATCGTCGCCCAGATCGGCTCGATGCGCTTCGACGGCGCCAAGGTCGCCTACGCGGAGGAGCCCGTGCACATCCTCTACACCGACTACTCCAAGGCCAAGGGCCAGTCGCTCTGGAACGCCGTCAACATCCTGGCGGAGCTGATCTGGCGATGAGTCGACAGAGCGTCATCCAGATCCTGCTCATCGCCGCGGTCCTCGCCATCGCGTGGCGGCTGCTGATCGGCTCGGGCCAGCGCACGCAGGCCATGCGACGGCTCGGGCTCCTCTTCCTGCTGGGCATCGTCATCTACTCGATCATCGACCCGAGCAAGACGTGGACCAACCTCGCCAAGGCGCTCGGGATCGGGCGTGGCGCCGACCTCATCCTCTACGGGCTCGTCGTGGCCTTCCTCGGCTTCGTCGTGACGACGTACAAGCGCTTCCGCGCGATGGAGACCCGCTACACGCGTCTCGCGCGGCGCATCGCCCTCGACGAGGCACGGCCGGCAGTGGAGCACGTGAGGTCGACAGGATCGACTGACACACTGTCCGCCGAGGTTCCCCCGTCCCCGAGCGTGAAGGCAGCCGATGCCGACTGATCCGAGCACTCCGCGCCGCCCCGGCACCCCCGGCCGCGACGAGGCCTACGTCGTCGACACGCGGCGTCGGCCCAAGCGACCCCGAGGTGGCGCCGTCGCACCCCCGCGCCACGACGAGCGGGACCTCGGACCCACCGCCCCACCCCACGAGCCGCGCTACCGCTGGCGCAAGGGACGCATCGCGCTCGTCGTGCTGCTCGTGCTCCTCGTGGCCTGGATCGGCTTCATGGTCTGGGTGCCGATGCAGGCCTGGGGGGCCGTCAACAAGGTCGACAACATTCCCGACGGCGAGCGACCCACCGACACCTCGGGCTACAACTACCTGCTCGTGGGCTCCGACAGCCGCGAGGGCCTGACCAAGGAGCAGCGGAAGAAGTACGCGACGGGCAACGCCGCGGGCAACCGCACCGACACGATCATGCTCGTCCACGTGCCCGAGAGCGGCGGGAAGCCGGTCATGGTCTCGCTGCCCCGCGACTCCTACGTGCCGATCCCGGGCCACGGCTCCAACAAGATCAACGCCGCCTACTCCATCGGCGGGCCGAAGCTGCTCACCGACACCGTCGAGCAGGTCACCGGCATCCACATCGACGGCTACATCGAGATCGGCCTCGGCGGGTTCGCCTCCGTCGTCGACAGCGTGGGCGGCGTCGACATCTGCGTGGCCCGGGACATGAACGACAAGAAGGCCGGCATCGACCTCAAGAAGGGCTGCCAGACCCTCGACGGCGGCAACGCCCTCGGCTACGTCCGCTCCCGCTACGAGGACCCGCTGGGCGACATCGGCCGCGCCGCCCGCCAGCGGCAGTTCTTGGGCGCGCTCATGAAGAAGGCGGCGACGCCCTCGACCGTCCTCATCCCCTGGCGCTACAAGAGCTTCGCCGACGCCTCCGCCGCCGGCCTCGCCGTCGGCCAGGAGACCGGCATCGCGGACGCCGTCCGCGTGCTCCAGGCGATGCGCGCCGTCAGCAACGACGAGGGGCTCTCCCTCTCGGTCCCGACCTCGGACCTCGCCTACCGCACGAGCGCCGGCGCCCTCGCCGTCAAGTGGGACACCGAGCGCGCCAAGGCGCTCTTCAGGGCCCTCAAGGACGACGAGCCGCTGACCGAGCCGCCGCCCGGCACCACCGTCGAGGGAGCGAAGAACAGCTGATGGCCGACCTGTTGCCCGCCGAGGTGCTCGCCCGGATGGTCGCGGCCGACCCGGGCCGGCCGCGCCTGACGTGGTACGACGACGAGCCGGGACCGACCGCGGGCGAGCGCATCGAGCTGAGCGCGCGCGTCCTGGCCAACTGGGTCTCCAAGGCCGCGAACCTCCTCCAGGACGACGCCGCGGCCGGACCGGGCACGACCGTCGGCCTCGACCTGCCGGCGCACTGGCGCTCGCTCTACTGGGCGCTCGCCACCTGGTCGGTCGGGGCGACGGTCGTCGTCGGCAGCGCTGCGGCCGGGGCCGACGTGCTCGTCACCGACTCCCCTGCCGCTGCGGCCGGCCACGGCGGCGACGCGGTCCTCGTCTCCCTGCCGGCGCTGGCCCGCAGCCACCCGGAGGCCGGCGACGCAGGCGGCGCCGTCGACGAGGCCCGCGAGCTGGCCACCCACGGCGACCTCTTCTCACCGATGTCCGACGCCGAGCCCGGAGACGTCGCGCTGGCCGCGGACGGCCTCGACACGGCATACGGCGCCGTCGTCGTGCCCGACGACGGGTGGGGCACGTCCCCGCGCGTCGCGCTCGCCGGTGGGCTCGAGCAGGTCCTGCGACTGGCGCTCGGCGCGTGGTCGGCCGACGGCTCGGTCGTGCTCGTGCGCGGTGACCGCGAGGATCTCGCGGCTCGCTTCGCGTCCGAGGGCGTCACGGTCGACGCCCGCGAGAACGCCTGAGCCGCAGCCGGTTACGCCGACAGGCGGTCGAAGAGGGACCAGGTCCGGGAGGCCACGACCCCGGTGCTCGCGAGACCGGCGTGCGCCTGGGCGGCCTTGACCGCCTCACGCGTCGCCAGGTCGAAGATGCCGGTCTGACGCACCCCGAGGAGGCGCTGCACGGCGACCACCTGGGGTCCGGTGTCACCCGCGCGCAGCACCGTCGACCGGTCGGCCACGAACGGGAAGTCACGCGCCTCGAGCACGTCCCAGAGCTCGGGCGTCACCAGCCCGGTCTGCGGCCGGGCGAGCGACCGCTGCAGCGAGACGACCTTGTCCCGTGTCACGGAGCCGAAGACGCCGTCGACGGCGAGTCCACCCAGGGCGCGCTGGAGCACCCGCACCGCCGCGCCCCGCGACCCGGTCGCGAGCGTCAGGCTCTTGTATGCCGTGTAGCTCGTGCCGACGTCGACGCTGGCGACCCCGGCGCTGGTGCGTGACGACGTGCTGGCGTAGGTGGTCATGGCGAGGTCCCTCCCGGTCGTGGTCGTGGGCAGCTCTGCGGTCGTCACGGTCGGGCGGCCCACGAGGGCGGCCGTCGCCGTGGCGGACCAGCCGCGCGTGTAGAGACGCTGCTGGGTCGTGGAGTCGGCGACGCCGGTCTGCGGCAGGCCGGCGAACCGCTGGTACGCCGTCACCCGCGCGCGGGTCATCGTGCCGTAGTAGCCGGTCGTGGGCAGCGAGCCGAGCCTGGCCTGCAGGGTCTTGACGGCCGCCGACGTCATGCCGAACCGCAGGGTCGGGTAGGCGGGCGTCGTCGCGCCCGAGGCCGCCGTGCCGGTCCACCCACGGACCCACAGCCGCGCCTGGGTCACGGGGTCGGCGACGCCGGTCTGCGGCAGCCCCACGAACTTCTGGTAGGCCGTCACCCGGGCCCGCGTCATGGAGCCGTAGTAGCCCGTCGTGGGCAGCGATCCGAGCTTCGTCTGGAGGACCTTGACGGCGGCCGAGGTCATGCCGAGCCTCAGCGTCGGGTAGGCGGCGGTGACGCTCCTCCAGCCGCGCGTCGCGAGGATCTCCTGGGTGCGCAGGTCGGCGGTGCCGGTGCGGGGCAGTCCGACGAAGGCCTGGTAGGCGATGACGCGGGCCTTGGTCTGGTCGCCGAAGTAGCCGGTGGTCGGGAGGTTGCCCAGGCGCACCTGCAGCTGTCGCACCGCCTCGGAGCGCATGCCGTAGGAGAGCACGACCGGCTTCGTCGTCACCGGCGTCGTCGGCGTGGTCGGGATGCTCGACGCCGCCGGCGGGAGCGTGGTGAGGTAGCTGCGCGTGGCGACGCCGGTCCACCACGACGTGCGGCCCGCCGCCCCGTCGTAGTTGAAGCTGAAGTGGACGTGGTCGGTGTGCGGCGACGAGCCGTAGTACGGCGCCCAGCCGCGCTCCGTCGCGTAGGAGCGCCACATCTTCCGGTCGTGGATGATGTACATGA
Source organism: Terrabacter sp. Soil810 (assembly GCF_001429645.1). NCBI lineage: Bacteria > Bacillati > Actinomycetota > Actinomycetes > Micrococcales > Intrasporangiaceae > Terrabacter > Terrabacter sp. Soil810. Next base: position 73,413 of record NZ_LMSW01000012.1, on the reverse strand, counting down.
TCCCGAAGCGACGGGCCATCGCCCCCTTGACGCCGTTCTTGTCGGGGGCCGTCAGCCACGCGAGCACGGACTGGGCGACCGCCTCCTGCGAGGGGTTGCTGACGTTGAGCATCCAGTCCCACGCACGGCCGTCGTAGTGCTCGGAGGGGCCGCTGCCGCACGTGCGCCCGATGAGGCCGGTCGAGCCCATCCCGTAGTGCGAGGTCATGAGCCGGGCGAACGCCAGCACGCCGGGCCGCGCCACGGGGTCGCAGATCGTCTGCCCCTGGTAGGGCACGTAGACGTCGAGCGCGCTCGGGAGCGTCCGGGTCGGTGGTGCCTGGACCGCCGCGGCCGGGGTCGCCGTCATCGGCACCGTCAGCGCGGGCAGGGCGAGGACGAGGCCCAGCGGGCGTCGGCGCAGGGCCATGGTGAACCTCTTGTCAGGCGTTGGAGCCGGGTCGAGACATGGGGTGGTGGGTGGCGTGCAGTGGGTTTACTCCCGCACCATTTATGCACTCCAGTCACACCCATCACAAGGCAGTCCGCTGAATTACAGGGGTGTTCTTCTCGACGGCGTCGAATGACACGGCTGTCATTCGGCCACTCCGGGAGCCGGACGGCATACGTGCCCGGCGACCACAGGTCGACCCGCTCGTGTAGGGCGACCCCACGGCACCGGCGCGCGGCGGCGCGGATAGAGTCCGACCCATGGACAAAGTCGTCTCCACCCCCCAGGAGGCCATCGCCGGGATCAGCGACGGAATGTCGCTCTCGGTCGGCGGTTTCGGCCTCTGCGGCATCCCCTCCGTCCTCATCGCGGCGATCCACGACGCCGGCCTCACCGACCTCGAGGCCGTCTCGAACAACTGTGGCGTCGACGACTGGGGCCTTGGCATCCTGTTGCGCGACAAGAGGATCCGTCGCATGGTCAGCTCGTACGTCGGCGAGAACAAGGAGTTCGAGCGGCAGTACCTCTCCGGCGAGCTCGAGGTCGAGCTGACACCGCAGGGCACGCTCGCCGAGCGACTGCGCGCCGGCGGCTCCGGCATCGGCGCCTTCTTCACGATGACGGGAGTCGGCACCCAGATCGCCGAGGGCGGGCTGCCCTGGCGCTACGACGACTCCGGCAACATCGCCGTCGCGTCGCCGCCCAAGCAGACCCAGGACTTCGACTGGATGGGCGAGACGCGCACCTTCGTCCTCGAGCAGGCCATCACGACCGACTTCGGTCTCGTGCGTGCCGCCAAGGGCGACCGTCACGGCAACCTCGTCTTCAACCAGTCCGCCCGCAACTTCAACCCGCTGTGCGCCATGGCCGGCCGCGTCACGGTCGCCGAGGTCGAGGAGCTCGTCGAGCCCGGGCAGCTCGACCCCGACGAGATCCACCTGCCCGGCATCTTCGTCCAGCGCGTGCTGCCGCTGACCCCCGAGCAGGCTGCCGAGAAGCGCATCGAGCGCCGCACCGTCCGCCCGCGCACGACCACCGAGCAGGAGGCCTGAGATGGCTCTGACCCGTGAGCAGATGGCCGCGCGCGCCGCCGCCGAGCTGGCCGACGGCGCCTACGTCAACCTCGGCATCGGCCTGCCGACCCTCGTTCCCAACTACGTCCCCGACGACGTCGAGATCGTGCTCCAGTCCGAGAACGGCATCCTCGGCGTCGGTGCCTACCCGTTCGACGGCGACGAGGACCCCGACCTCATCAACGCGGGCAAGGAGACCGTCACCCTCCGCAAGGGTGCGGCCTTCTTCGACTCGGCGACGAGCTTCGGGATGATCCGCGGCGGCAAGGTCGACGCGGCCATCCTCGGCGCCATGCAGGTCTCTCAGGGCGGCGACATCGCCAACTGGATGATCCCCGGCAAGATGGTCAAGGGCATGGGTGGTGCGATGGACCTCGTCCACGGCGCCAAGAAGGTCATCGTGCTCATGGAGCACAACGCCAAGGACGGGTCCTACAAGATCGTCAAGGAGTGCTCACTGCCCTACACCGGCCGTGGCGTCGTCCAGCGCATCATCACCGACCTCTGCGTCCTCGACGTCACCGACTCGGGCCTGGTGCTGCGCGAGCTCGCACCCGGGGTCACCGAGGCCGAGGTGCGCGAGAAGACCGAGCCCGAGCTCATCGTCGACCTGTAGCCGGCGCCCACCCACGGCTGAGCCACCGGCCCCTCCCACCGGCTTCCGAGAACGAGAGAAGGCGCGGTCACGAATGTCGTGACCGCGCATTTTCCGTGCCTGCGGGAACGCGGGAATTTACCTCCCTTTGTCATTCGGTCTGCGCAATTGCGGTCTTTCCTGTGAATTCGGCTGGTACGGTCACGAATCGGCCAACAAGGCCTTGTGTTTACGTCAATAAATGGGACATTTGGGACGATCGCCGTCTTCCACCCAGGAGTGACTCTCGTGCGCCTCATCCCCACCTCGTTCACCGTCGTCGCGCTCAGCGCCACGTTCATGGTCGTTCCCACCGTGACCTCGGGTGCCACGCCCCGACCGGTCTCACCGGTCGTCCACGACGTCGCGATCCCCGCCGTGGCCGGCGTCGGCGCGGGCACCGCGAAACGCTCCACCACGGCGTCCGGCACCGGTGCCGACGCGGTCGACCGCCACGGCGCCGGTGACCCCGTCGTCGCCACGAAGCAGGTGCAGGGCGTCGACTTCGACCTCGCCGGTGTCACCTTCGACTCGGCACCGCCCGCCGGGACCCACGTCGAGGTGCGGACCCACGGCGAGAGCGGATGGTCGGGCTGGACCGACCTCGAGCTCGACGGGGACGGTCCGGACCCGGGCTCCGCCGACGCGCGCCACGCCCGCCCCGGCACCGAGGCCGTCGCCGCGGCCGGCTCGGACGGCCTCGACGTCCGCGTGACGACCCCTGACGGCACCCTCCCCCGCGGCCTTCGGGCCAGCCTCGTCGACGGAGGACGCTCGAGCGCAGACGACGCCCTGGCCACGCCCGCGGGCTCGGCCGTCGCCGCCGTCACGCGACCGACGATCATCTCTCGCGCGGAGTGGGGCGCCGACGAGAGCCTGCGCACCTGCGACGCCGAACGTCTTCCCGGGTTCAAGGCCGTCGTGGTGCACCACACGGTCAACTCCAACACCTACACGGCCGACCAGGCGCCCGCGATCATCCGCTCGATCTACTCGTACCACACGCAGAGCCAGGGCTGGTGCGACATCGGCTACCAGATCCTCGTCGACCGCTTCGGTCGGGCCTACGAGGGCCGCAAGGGCAGCCCGGACGGCTTCGTCCAGGGGGCCCAGGCGGGCGGTTTCAACGCCGAGACGACCGGCATCTCCGTCATCGGGGACTTCACGTCCGTCCCCTTCCCGGCCGCCACCCAGAGCACGGTGACGAAGCTCGTCGCGTGGGAGGCCGACCGGTCCCTCTTCGACCCGACGAGCTCGGTCACCCTCACCTCCGCGGGCAACTCGAAGTTCGACCCGGGCGAGAGGGTGACCCTGCCGCGCACCATCGGGCACCGGGACCTCAGCCTGACCGGCTGCCCCGGCGACACGGCATACGCCCAGCAGCTGCCGGCCATCCGCAGCGGCGCCGGCACGATCTGGCGCGACGGGCAGTGGGACCCCCAGCCGGCCGTCCCCGCCCTCGAGACGTACGCCCGCCCGGCCTCCTCGACGTTCGCCCTCTCGGGTCGCGGCTTCGGCCACGGCGTCGGGCTGTCGCAGTGGGGTGCCTACGGCGCGGCGACGAAGGCCCTGACGTGGCAGCAGATCGTCGGTTTCTACTACCCCGGCACGACGCGCACCGCCCAGGGGGACCCGACGCTGCGCGTCTGGCTCTCCGCCGTCGGCACGTCCGGCACCCAGTTCTCGAACGTCAGCGGCATGGTCGTCTCGGACGGCAAGCGGCAGTCCACCCTCCCGAGCACCTATCGATGGCGCATCGTTCCGGAGGGCTCGGCCGTGACGCTGCAGGCGAACTCGGGCGCCGGCTGGTTCGTCGTGACGACCTGGCGGGGGTCGACGCTGCCGCTCACGGTCAGCCGTCCCTCCACGTCCTCGGTCCGGGTCCTGCTGCCGAGCGGCACCCAGCGCGAGTACGCCGGGTCGGTGCGGGTCGTGCCCGTCTCCGGCAAGGCGTATGCCGTCAACCTCGTCGGCTCCGAGCGCTACACCCGCGCCGTGGTGCCCGTCGAGATGTCGGCGAGCTGGCCCGCAGCGGCCCTGTCGGCGCAGGCGGTCGCCGCCCGCACGTATGCCGCGCACTCTCGCGCAGCGGCCGGCTCGCGCGTCTACGACATCTGCGACGTGTCGTGCCAGGCGTACAACGGCATCGCGGACTACAGCTCGGCGGGCACCCTGGTCCGCCGGTACGAGGACACGCGGTCGACGAACGCCACGACCGCGACGGCCGGCAACGTCCTGACCTACGGCGGCAAGCCGGCCTACACGCAGTACTCCGCGTCCAACGGCGGCCGCACGGTCAGTGGCGGCACGGCCTACCTCCCGGCGAAGACGGACCCCTATGACGGCGCCGTGGTCTCGGCGTCCAACCCGAGCGCCTGGACGACCTCGCTCACGGCGGCGTCGGTCGAGAAGGCCTTCCCCACCGTCGGCACCCTGCGCACCATCGCCGTCGGCTCCCGCACCGGCGGTGGCGGCACGGGGACGTGGGGCGGACGCGTCGCCTCCGTCACGGTCGCCGGATCCGCCGGCACGAGCACGGTGAGCGGCGACACGTTCCGGACCCGGCTCGGCCTGCGCAGCACGTGGTGGACCGTGACCTCTGCCCCGGTCCGGTCCGTCCCGATCTCGCCGCGCGACGTCACCGGCGAGAGGCTCCCCGACGTCATCCTGCCGTCCGGATCGACCCTGAAGACCGTCAGCTACACCGGGTCGATGGCCTTCACGACGAAGCAGATCCTGTCTGCCGGCTTCAGCGGGATGCGTGCGGCGGCGGCTGTCGGCCCGTGGAGCCAGGACAGCCTCGGCGACGTCGTCGCCATCGACGCAGCCGGCACGGCCTGGTACTACCCCGGCCTGGGCAGGAGCGGTCTCAACGCGGGCCGCTACCAGCTCGCGACCGGGTGGGGTTCGGTGAACCTCGTGGTGCCCGTGGGTGACTGGGACGGCGACGGCAAGACCGACATCGCCGCGCGGACGACCGACGGGCGACTCGTCCTGCACCGTGGCGACGGTACGGGACGCATCGTGTCGAGCACGACGATCGGCACCGGGTGGGGCGGCCTCCGCCAGGTGACCTCCGGCGAGTACGACGGTGACGGCCGGCGCGACCTCGTCGCGGTGCGGGCCACGGACGGCGCGCTCGTGCTCTACCCGGGCAACGGCACCGGCGGCTTCCGCCCCGCCGTCGACATCGGCGCCTCGGGCTGGAACGCGATGAGCGCGGTCCGCGGCATCGGTGACCTCACCGGCGACGGCCGCGACGACCTCCTGGCCCGGCGCGCGAGCGACGGGAAGCTGCTCGTCTACCGCGTCCAGGCAGCAGCTCGCCTGACGGCGCCGCTCGCGGCGGGGACGTACGCGTCCACGGTGGCCTGGGGGCAGTAGGCCGGCGACGGCGGAGGCCCGGGCGGGAGTCAGCCCAGGCTGGCGATGTGCTCGATGAGACCCGTGGTCGAGACCGACGGGGTGCGCGGCAGGTAGACGACCTCGCAGACGTCGCCGACCCAGTCGAACTTGCCGGCCCAGTCGTCGCCCATGACGAGGACGTCCGCGCCGTGCTCGACGATGTAGTCGCGCTTGAGCTCGAGCGACTCCTCGACGAAGACCTCGTCGACGACCTTGAGCGCCGAGATGATCTCGAGACGCTCGTCCTGGTTGAAGACCGGCGGTCGGCCCTTCTTCGCGATGTTGAGGGCGTCAGCCGAGACCCCGACGACGAGGCGGTCGCCGAGCTCGGCGGCACGCTGGAGCACTCGGACGTGGCCGACGTGGAAGACGTCGAAGGTCCCGAAGGTGATGACGGTCCGGTTGCTCACTCTTCTCCTAGGGCAGGGTGGACGGGGCGGGCGACCCACCTCGTCGTCAGCGAGGGTACCGGTCCGCCTGCTCAGCGACGAGCCGCGGCGGACTCGGTGGCGCGGACGGCCTGGGCGAGCGTCGTCTGGGCGAGACCGCTGCCGTCGCTGACGGGTCCCCCGTCCGTGACAGCGGCAGCGAGGGCCCCGGCCTCGAGAGCGGCGAGCACGACGCCTGCAGGACGAGGAGCGGTGTCGCTCGCGACGACGGTGGCTCCGGCGGCCTGGGCCTCCCGGACGATGACCGAGTCGCCGTCCCAGCTCGTCGGGCGCAGGAAGGTGCCGACGCGGGACAGGACGGCCGACACCTGGTCCGGCGGCGAGTCGAAGGCCACGGAGATCCACGGCTCGGTCTCGGCGAGCCGGCGCAGGGCGTCGACCTCCGGGGTGTCGTTGCCGTACGCGAGGACGGTGAGCGTCGCGTCGGGCCACCGCTCGCGCACGAGGCGCGTGGTCTCGATCCCGAGCAGCGCGTTGTAGTGGGCCAGCCCGGCGTTCGTCGCGAGGGCCAGCGCGTGCGCCTCACGCTCGTAGGGGCTCGGCACCGGCGCCGCCGACGAGTCGAAGGGCGTCACGACCGTGATGCGCGCGCGCAGTGCCGCGGGGAGGATGGCCCCGATCTCGTCGTTGACGGCCCAGATCTCGTCGTACGCGTAGAGCGCGAGCACCAGCGCACGCCGGCGCCACGCGGTCATCCGCTCGACCTGCCCGCTCGTCGATCCCGAGTGCAGCACGAGCACCGTGCGTCCGGGCAGCAGCGCGAACGCCGGGGCGAGCAGCATGGCCCGCCACAGGCGCGTCAGGTGGAGCAGGTGCAGCGAGCGGCGGCCGAGCCGCGGCAGCATCGCCGCCGCGCGTCGCGCCGACCCCGTGTCGACGTAGGACACCGGGATGCCCTCGGCCCGCAGGACGGCCGTCAGCTGCGCGTGGCTCGTGCGCACGCCGCCGACCTCGCCGTGCTCCTGGGCCCACTGCAGCACCGGCAGCGGCGCCGGCCGCGCGAGGGGCGCCTCGTCGCCGGTCATCAGTCGAGCCTCGAGCTGGACAGCACGCCCAGCAGGTGACCCCCGGCCGTGAAGACGATGAGCGGCACCATGGCGACGACGAGGACCTGCGTGCCGAGCAGGTCGCCGTGGACGGCGTCGACGACGGCCGCGACGAGCGCAAGGATCGAGGCCTCGACGGCGACGAACGCCCGGAAGACGGGGACGTAGTCGAAGGCGCCACGCAGCCGGGCCATCCCCGACGCCTTGGGGCGAGCCGTGCCCTCGACGTCCTCGAGCGGCGGGCGACCGGTCTTGGCCCGGGCCACGTGGACGAGGTCGGTGAAGGCCTTGTTGAGCAGGACGCCGAGGGCGACGAGCATGCCGAGCGCCGTCCAGCCGCCGACGTCGCCGGGCGCGGACAGGCTCCAGCCGTCGGCGCGCAGGCCGATCGCGACGGGGATCGCCCCCTCGGTGACGTAGTGCCCGATGCGGTCGAGGTAGATGCCGGCGGGCGAGAACCGCTGCCGCCACCGGGCCACCTCGCCGTCGGAGCAGTCGAGCAGGATCTGCAGCTGCATGGCGACGACCGCGACGATCGGCCCGACGATGCCGCCGAACGGGATGGCGAGGGCCCCGAGCAGACCGGTGACGATCATCAGCCACGTGACGCCGTTGGGCGAGATGTGCGTCGGCAGCAGCGCCCGCGTGGCATAGATCGACAGGTGACGGATGTAGAGCGCGCCGGCCCAGTGCTCCGCGTTGTAGCGGGCGATGTGCTCGGGCGGCTGCGCGACGGCCTTGAGCTCGGCGATGCTCGGGCGGTCGTTCGTCGGGTCGTGCGTCACGAGGAGCCATCCTGCCGTGTCGAACCGTCCACTGCCGCATCGGTGGCCCGACCGGCGGGGGCCGACCCGATGACCGCGCGCCACCCGCGGGCGGACTCGGCGGCATACGCCACGATGAGCAGGACCGCGCCGACGAGCAGCGGCGCGGCCGGACGGTCGGTGAAGCCGCCGATCAGCGCGAGGACGACGACGCGCCCCTCGACGCCGAGGGTGGCGCGCACGAGGGCGTGCGGCGTGCCGCTGCCCGTCTCGCGCAGGCGGTAGACGTTGTCGTAGACGTGCCAGCAGACCGCGGCGAGCCAGGCGTAGGCGGCCGCACCGGCAGCCGGGTCACGCCCCGCGGCCAGGAGCAGGGCCGCCGCCTCGACGGCGACGAGCAACCCCGGCACCTGCCAGGCGAACCGCCCGCGACCGGTCGGTCGCGGCACCACGGCGAGGTCGACGAGGTGCGGCAGCGTCGGGTCCGGGTGGTCGGCGCGGAAACGGTCGCGTCGCGTCGCGGCCTTGCCGAGACGCCCCACCTGGGTCCACGCGAACGCGACGGCCGACGCGATCCCGAGCGCCCACAGGAGGAAGGCGGGGCTGTAGACGAGGAGGCCGACCGACATGACGAGGTAGCGCTCGGCGATCGGCAGATGCAGCACCTGCTTGATGTCGCGGACGACGCGGGCGCGGCCCGTCGGTGCGGCCGGCACGACGGTGCGGGCCCCCTGCGCTCCCCCGTCGCCGGGCACGTCGAGGGGACGGGACGCGAGCGGCCGGGTCGACAGGGCCCGGTGACGCATGGCGTAGGCGAAGTCCTCGGCATGTCGGGCTGCGAGCAGTGCCAGCACGACGATGGCGAGCCACCACAGGTCGTCGCCGCGCCGAGCCGCGACCCACGCGACCGCAGCCACCAGCGTGAACTCCTTGATGCGGTCGCTGACCGCGTCGAGCCACCCACCGAGCGGGCTGTAGCGGCGGGTGAACCGGGCGATCTCGCCGTCGACGCAGTCGACGACGAGCGAGGCCTGGAGCAGGACGGCAGCCAGGACCCACGTCCAGCGCGTGTCGACGGCGGCGAGGGCGCACGCCGCGAGACCGAGGAGGAGGCTGGCGAAGGTCACGACGTTGGGCGTCCAGCCACGACCGAGGCCGTATGCCGTGAGGCGGCGTGAGAGCGGACGGATCGCGTGCGTCGAGAAGACTCCGTCGTTGCCGCGCGACGCCGCCCGCAGACGCTGTTGCCAGGCGGAGCCTGCCGCGCCCTGGCGCTGCTCGTGACCACGCTCGACGGTGACGTGGGCGAGCGGCACGGCCACGACCGGGACGACGGCGTCGCGCACCACGGCGAGCAGGGCCAGGTCGAAGGCCTGCATGCCCGGCTCCCGGGCCGACTCGCTCGTCGCTGCCGCCCGAAGGACCTCGGCCACGCGGACGCGGTCGGCCGCGGCGACGCGGAGGATGCCGGCGGCATACGTGGTCGGGTCGCTGGCGACGTGGCGCACCGTGCCGACCGAGGTGATGCGTCGCGACACCGGGTCGACGCGAGCCGGGGCGAACCCGCCCGGCGTCTCGTCGGACCCGTCGCCGCGCAGGTCGGTGACCGGGCCGTCGACGACCGCAGCCGCGGTCACGTCACGAGGGCCGTCGAGGACGTCGAGGAGTGCGACGGGACTGATCCGCAGGTCGTGGCTGACGAGGACGAGCGGGGCGCCGGAGGTCCGTCCCGCGGTGTCCACGGTGTCCACGGCGTCCGCTGCGTCCGCGGCTGCCCGCAGGGTCGCCGAGACGTCGTGTCCGTCCCCCACGCCGGCCCGGTGGGCGAGCGCGAAGGGCTCGAGCGACTCGAGCAGGTCCGTCGCCGCGTCGCCGCCGAGCACGACGACGTCGCCACCGGACGACCGGCCGTGCACGGCCCGGGCACGAGCGTCGCCGACGAGCGGGCGCTCGTCGAGCCTCACGAAGCGGCGTCCGCGTCGGCGTCGGCGTTGTACTGGGCGATCACCTCGTCGATGGGGCCGTCGCCCTTGAGCTCGCCCGAGGACAGGTAGAGGCCTCGCTCGGCGAAACGGCGCAGGTCGTGCTCGCTGTGCGACACGAGGAAGAGCGTCTTGCCGCCCGAGAGCATGTTCTCCATGCGCTCGTAGCACTTCTCACGGAAGGCGCGGTCGCCGACCGCGAGGACCTCGTCGACGAGGACGACGGGCTGGTCGAGCGTCGTGATGAGCGCGAAGGCGATGCGCACCTGCATGCCGGAGGAGAAGTGACGGAACGGCATGTCCATGCCGGCCTGCACCTGGGGTCCGGCGAAGTCGAAGATCTCGTCGAAGCGCGCGTCGATCTGCTCCTTGGTCAGGCCGTGCAGACCCGCCGCGAGGTAGACGTTCTCGCGCGCCGTGAGCTCGCCGAGGAAGCCACCGGTCAGCTCGATGAGCGGCGCCACCCTGCCGCGCACCTTGGCGTGGCCCTCGTCGGGGAGCATGACGCCGGCGATCATCCGCAGGAGCGTGCTCTTGCCGCTGCCGTTGCCGCCGACGAGACCGACGGCCTCGCCCTTGGCGACGTCGAAGGAGATGTTCCGCAGCGCCCAAAAGGTGTCGCTGGGGGCGCTGTTCTGCCGCTTGAGCACCATCTCGCGCAGCGACATGCGCCGACGACGGGAGCGGTAGAACTCGATCCCGAGGTTGCGCACCTCGATCACCGGCTTGGCCATCAGATCTCCTTCAGCACGGCGGGCTCGAGCCGCTTGAACACGACGGACCCCACGAGCAGCAGCACGATTGTGAGCACCACGGCCGAGGCGACCGACAGGAGGTTCATCTCACCCTTGAAGAAGCCGGACCGGAACAGCTCGAGGATGCCGCTCATCGGGTTGAGCGCGAGCAGGGTCTGCAGCACGGGCGGAGCCATGTCGGCGCTGTAGAGCACGGGAGTGGCGTAGAAGCCGAGGCGCAGCACGATGCGGACGACGCGAGCCATGTCGTTCACGAGCACGGTCACGGGGGCGAGGATCATGCCGATGCCCACGGACAGCAGGAAGGTGAGCACGAGGGACACCGGGATGAGCACGATGGTCCAGTGCAGCTTGGTCTGCCCGGTGATCATGTAGAAGATCGTGAAGGCGGCGATGACCGGGAGCGTGAGCACGAACTCGACGCCCTTGGCGAGGACGACCCGCACCACCCAGAGCTCACGCGGCAGGTTCGCGGACCGTACGAGGCGTGCCTCGGACAGCAGCGCCCGGGACGTCTCCGACATGTTCTGGGCGAACCACTGCCACAGGAACAGACCGGTCACGAGGTGGAGGAAGTAGGGCTGGTGACCCGCTTGTCGCGCTGTGAAGATGAGGGTGAAGACGACGAAGTAGACCAGCGCCATGAGCAGCGGGTCGAGCACCGTCCACACCCAGCCGAGCACGCTGCCGGCATACCGGACGCGCAGGTCGCGTTCCACGAGGGTGCGTAGCACCTGACGGTTGGCCATCAGGCCACGGAACTGGGACACGCCGATCATGCGCGCAGACCACCTTCTCCTTCGTGCTGTCTCGAGGCCTCTGCATCCAGGGCCGGGCTGGGCGGTCCCCCACCCGATCCTCGCCGAAGTCTAGGGGTGCTCGCCGTGTGCCGCGTTCGCGGTCGGTCCGGGGCCGGCCCGGACCGCTGTCAGGCTCGGTTCACCGTCCGGGCGAGCCGAGCCTCGATGAGATCGGTCGACGCACGCACGAAACGCTGCGTCGCAGCACCCGGGCTGGTGTCGCCGAAGTAGTGCCGCACGACCTCGGCGCGGCTGGCGTCGGACGCCGACATCGCGTCGTCGAGGATGCCCACGATCTCGCGCGCCTGGTCGGCCGTCACCATGGGCACGCTCGTGTTGAGCCGGGTCGGCTCGACGTCGGCACGCGGGCTCGCCGGGCGCGTCAGCACGAGCGGCTTGCCCGTGGCGAGCCAGTCCAGGGCGACGGCGGAGATGTCGGTGATGCACGTGTCGAGCCGGCCCAGGTGCCAGCCGAACGCGGTCTCGGTGTCGACGACGTGCCCGGCGGTCGGGTCGGCGTGGTTGGCCTCCCCGACGAGGCGGGCCAGGTGCGAGGACGCCGTGCCGTATGCCGGGTCGAAGCTCCCGGACCTCGGGTGCGGTCGGTAGACGACCCGGAACCTGCGGTCGGCCAGCAGGCTCGTCAGCAGGGACGCGCCGTGCGTGGCGATGGAGCCGTAGGCCATGCTCTGGCGGTCGCCCTCCCACGTCGGGGCGTAGAGCACCGTGGTGCGCCCGTCGTCGGGCAGCTGCGGCGCCTCGTAGGTGACGTCCGCCTGGGGCCGGCCGATCTCGACCGCGCGCGCCGCGACGTCGAACTCCACGAGCGCGCCGCTCAGGCGCTCGGCCGCGGCCGGCCCGGCGATGAACACCCGGTCGTAGGCCTTGAGCTGGTTGGAGGCCATGTAGGACTTGTCGCTCTCGCCGTGGCTCACGAACACGTGGGCCGGCTCGGCGAAGCGGAGCATCTGGAAGTTGCGGACGTTCTGGTTGACGTAGAGCACGAGCCCGATCTCGTGCCCCGCCATGAACGTCTCGATGTCGGTCACGCGCGGGCCGTGCACGACCGGGAGCGGGCACTCGTCGAGCAGCAGGCTCGTCGTCTCGGGCATGCGCGAGATGACGACGACGGGCTGGGTCTTCGCCAGCTCCTGGAGCGGGGCGTACCACTGCCGGATCTGGTAGAGGTTGACCGGTTCGTCGGAGAAGTAGACCGCGCAGCGGAACGGCGCGTCCGACCCGGGCTCGAGGCCGGTGCGCTCGAGGCGCTGGGACAGCTTGCGCTTGGCGACCTGACGCCGCACCGTCTGCTGGGCCAGCTGCGTCAGCAGCCTTGCTTGGTCGAGCACAGTCGAGGTCCCTTTCCGATGCGGTGTGTGTGAGGTCGGGCGATGTGGCGGCCGCGTGGGCGGTGAGCCACGTTCAGCGCTTGAGGCGGCCCGGACTCGTCAGGAACCCTATGCCCCACGACCAGTGCATCGTCGCCAGGACGAGCGGAGTCACGGCACGGGTCGCCGGGGCCTCCCCCTTGCTGATGGCAACGCCACCCGCCGTCACGCCCGCGGCGTACGCGGCCGGGACCAACCAGGCGGGCGCCCACACGAAACCGGCGATCGTGGCCACGGTGGTGACGCCGACCATCGTCGGGGGTGCGAGGTAGCGGGGGTTGATGGTGCCCTCGTGGTGTCGCGCGACGACGCGGCGCCACCGGCCGTAGTGGAAGTACTGCTTGGCCAGGGCCTTGACCGACGCGCGGGGGCGGTAGGTAACCTTGAGCTCCGGCGTGAACCACACCTTGCCCCCGGTCTCGCGGATGCGGTGGTTCATCTCCCAGTCCTGGGCGCGGGCGAAGTGCGGGTCGTAGCCGCCCACCCGCTCGAGAGCCGCGCGACGGAAGACACCGAGGTAGACGGTGTCGGCGTCGCCGGCCTCGCCCCCCGTGTGGAACCGCGCACTGCCGACACCGAGCGGGCTGCGCATCGCGCACGCCACGGCGCGCTCGAAGGTCGAGGTGCCCCGGGCATCCATGACCCCGCCGACGTTGTCGGCGCCGACCCTGAGCAGCTCGGCCACGGCGACGCTGATGTAGTCGTCGGGGATCTCGGCGTGGCCGTCGACGCGGACGATGACCTCGCCCGTGCTGGCGCCGATCGCGGCGTTGAGCGCATCGGGCGTGCGGCCGCTCGGGTTGGCGACCACGCGCACACGGGCGTCGGCCTCGGCGAGGTCTTCGGCGACCTCGTCGGTCCGGTCCGTCGACGGCCCGAGAGCGAGGACGACCTCGAGCGGTCCGGTGTAGTCCTGCGCGAGGATCATCGCGACGGCGTCGCGAAGGTGCCTCTCCTCGTTGAGGATCGGCATGATGACGCTGACCGCGGGCTCGGGGTCCGGATGGAGGTCAGGAGTCAGGTCCACGGGCGTCCTTCTCGTCGTCGGGTCTCACGGCTCGATGGCCCGGCCTCCCCGCGCGAGCGGCGCCCAGCCTACTTGAGGACCTGGCGGGCCATGACCAGGCGCTGGACCTGGTTGGTGCCCTCGTAGATCTGCGTGATCTTCGCATCGCGCATCATCCGCTCGAGCGGGAAGTCACGGGTGTAGCCCGCGCCACCGAGCAGCTGGACCGCGTCGGTGGTGATCTTCATCGCCACGTCGGAGGCGTAGCACTTGGCCGCCGCGCCGAAGAACGTGAGGTCCTTGTCGCCGCGCTCGGACTTGGCCGCCGCGACGTAGACCATCTGGCGTGCGACCTCGAGCTCCATCGCCATGTCGGCGAGCATGAACTGGATGCCCTCGAAGTCGGCGATGCGCTTGCCGAACTGCTTGCGGTCCTTGACGTAGGCGACGGCCTGGTCGAGCGCGCCCTGGGCGATGCCGACGGCCTGGGCCCCGATGGTGACGCGCGTGTGGTCGAGGGTGCGCAACGCGATCTTGAGGCCGTCGCCCACCTGACCGACGACGCGGTCGCCCGGGATCCGGACGTCGTCGAAGATCAGCTCACGCGTGGGGCTGCCCTTGATGCCGAGCTTGCGCTCCTTCTCCCCGAAGGTGAAGCCCTCGTCGGACTTCTCGACCACGAAGGCCGTGACGTTGGCACCCCGGGGCCCGTCCGGGTCGGTGACGGCGAGAACCGTGTAGTACTCCGACACGCCGGCGTTGGTGATCCACGACTTCTGGCCGTTGAGCACCCAGTCGTCACCGTCCTGACGGGCCCGGCACTTCATCGACGCCGTGTCGGAGCCGGCCTCACGCTCGGACAGGCCGTAGGAGAAGGTCGTCTCGCCCTTGGCGAGCGGTGGCAGGTAGCGGGCCTTGACGTCATCGCTGCCGTCGAGGATGAGCGGGAGCGATCCGAGCTTGTTGACGGCCGGGATGAGCGAGGCGGAGGCGTCCACGCGGGCGACCTCCTCGATGACGATGCACGTCGCGAGCGCGTCGGCGCCCACGCCGTCGTACTCCTCGGGCACGTGCGGCGCAAAGAAGTCGGAGGCGACGAGGGCGTCGTGCGCTTCCTGGGGGTAGCGCGCCTCTTCGTCGACGGCGGCGGCGTACGGGGCGATCTTGTCCTCGGCGACCGCGCGGACGGCCTCCCTCAGGGCCTCGTGGTCCTCGCTGGTCCGGAACAGGTCGAAGTCGGCATTCGTGCTCACGAAGCGTAATCCTACTCGCGAGTTCGGTTTAGTAGGACGTCCTAGTGATTCACGCCACGCCACCCCGTGGCGACCATGCGCTNTGGGTCGTCCTCGGATCGGGTGAGCGCTGCTGGTGTGGCAGGTTGCTCGGGCGGTGATTGTGGGTGTGGGTGTCGTGGTGGTGGGGGCTCGAGGCCGTCGCGCCAGTTCTTGGGGTGGGTGGTGTAGGTGCGGCCGGTGAGGGTGGTCCATTCAAGGCCGTCATCGAGACTGTCGTCTGGGCCGTCGTCGGGGACTGGTCGCGAGGTCCAGATGCCGTCGGTCTTGGTGTTGTGGTGCCAGCGGTGTTTGGCGTGGAGGTTGCCGACG
>NZ_LMSW01000012.1:0-57992 GCF_001429645.1 Terrabacter sp. Soil810 | reverse complement strand
GCGCCGGCCACGGGCGTGCGTGTGGAGGCGGTCCAGGACCGCGGCGATCGTGGCGGCGTCGGTGGTGACGGTGAGGCAGCCCATCCCGTCGTCGGTGAGGCGGCCGAAGACCCCGCGCCGGGACCGGGCGTGCGCGTGCCGCTCCTGGCTGCCGCGGGCATCGACCGACGCGACCGTCCGCCGCAGCCGCGCGGTGAACGTCCGCTGCGGCACGGGTCGACCGTCGCGGGACGGGGCGAGCACGGCCTCGGCCACGGTGGTCACGTCCGGATCCGGCAGTTGGGCGGTCTCGGACGCGACCTGCAGCGCACGGTGCAGCGAGGTCGCCCCGGCGCGCAGCGCGCCCAGGACGACCCGGTGCCGACGCGGCGCGGTCGCCAGGGTGAGGCGGCGGGCGACCTCGCCGGTGCCGACCCCGGTCGCGAGGGCGATCTCCTCGGTCACGACCCGCTCGGCCGACACGTGCAGCGACCCAGCCGGAAGGGCGAGGGTCTCGACCTGCTGGGTCTCGATCGTGTGCAGCACCCCGTAGGCGGTGAGCAGCCGCGCCTCGAGCCGCGCCTTCTCCACCTCGAGCGCCTCGACGGTGCGCAGCGCCCGCTCACCCAACGCCGTCAGGCTGCTCTGGACGTCAGCCATCGCGGCTGCCCGCACCCGCTCGTCGGCGACACCGAGCAGCCCGGCTCTGGTGGACGCGACATAAGGCACGGGACCCTCCCCTCGACGACGATCTGCTACCTCTAGTAGAACAGGTGTTCGACTCCTTTTCAAGAGGGCAGGCGAATCTGTGGATAGCCAATTCGACTGCACCCCAGGGGATCTCACCCGTTCTAGCAACGCCGTAACGATCCCTCCCCGATTGCGCCTGCGTCGGCGCGTCCACGATGAGGACAGCGGCTCCCACCTGGCGGACACGCATACGTACACTCGCCGGTAGGTCATGAGCGCCAGCGACAAGCCCCGGCTCGCTGGCCGGCAACCCTCCAACCGCGGTGGGGTGCCCCGGGTGAAGACCTGGCCCGTCGACGCCACCGGCGCTCGGGCAAGCGCGGAGAGCCTCTCTCCCGCACCGACCCGTCGGTGCGCCGGGCCCGGTCACGCGGGGCCCTGGTCATCGACACGACCCAGGAAGAGCAGGAACGACCGATGACCGAGCCCAATTGGTCCTTCGAGACCAAGCAGATCCACGCCGGCCAGTCCCCCGACAGCGCCACGGGCGCCCGGGCGCTGCCGATCTACCAGACGACGAGCTACGTCTTCAACGACACCGACCACGCCGCGAACCTCTTCGGGCTCAAGGAGTTCGGCAACATCTACACCCGCCTGATGAACCCGACGACCGACGTCGTCGAGCAGCGCATCGCGGCGCTCGAGGGTGGGGTGGGCGCCCTTCTCGTCGCCTCGGGCCAGGCCGCCGAGACGCTCGCCGTGCTCAACATCGCCGAGGCTGGAGACCACGTCGTCGTCTCCCCCAGCCTCTACGGCGGCACCTTCAACCTCTTCAAGCACACGCTGCCGAAGTTCGGCATCGAGGTCGGCTTCGTCGAGGACCCGACGTCGATCGACTCGTGGCGTGCGGCGATCCGGCCCAACACCAAGCTCCTCTTCGGCGAGACCATCGCCAACCCCAAGAGCGAGATCCTCGACATCGAGGCGGTCGCGGCCCTCGCGCACGAGCACGGTGTCCCGCTCGTCGTCGACAACACCGTCGCGACGCCCTACCTCATCCGCCCGATCGAGTGGGGCGCCGACATCGTCGTGCACTCGGCGACCAAGTACCTCGGCGGCCACGGGACCTCGATCGCCGGCGTCATCGTCGACTCGGGCAACTTCGACTTCGGCGCGGACCCCGAGAAGTTCCCCAACTACAACACGCCCGAGGAGAGCTACCACGGGCTCGTGTTCGCCCGCGACCTCGGCGTGGGCAGCCCCCTCGGCGCCAACCTCGCGTTCATCCTCAAGGCACGGGTGCAGCTGCTTCGAGACCTCGGCCCGGCCGCTTCGCCCTTCAACGCCTTCCTCATCGCGCAGGGCATCGAGACGCTGTCGCTGCGCATCGAGCGTCACATCGAGAACGCGCACCGGGTCGCTGCCTACCTCCAGGGCCACGACCAGGTGGAGAAGGTCGTGTGGGCGTCCTTGCCCGACAGCCCGTTCCACGCCCTCGCGGAGAAGTACACGCCGCGCGGCGCCGGGGCCGTGCTGTCGTTCGAGATCGAGGGCGGGCTCGAGGCCGGCAAGAAGTTCGTCGAGGCGCTGACCCTCCACAGCCACGTCGCCAACATCGGCGACGTGCGCTCGCTCGTCATCCACCCCGCCTCGACGACGCACTCGCAGGGTCCCGACGAGGACCGCCTCGCCGCGGGCGTGACGCCCGGCCTCGTGCGCCTCTCGGTGGGCATCGAGCACATCGACGACATCGTCGCCGACCTCGAGCAGGGCTTCACCGCCGCCAAGGCCTGACACCGCCCGAACCGGGCTGAAGCGGATCGGCACGGCTGGCACGATGGCAGCCATGCCGATCCGCTACCCCGCCCCGCTGCGCCCCGGCGACCGGATCGGCGTGACCTCGCCGAGCTCCGGCGTCTCCGACGCCCTCTGGGGGCGGTTCGCGTATGCCGTCCAGTGCCTCCGTGACCGCGGCTTCGAGATCGTCGTGGGCGAGCTCAACCACGCGCCCACCCACGTGAGCGGGCCGCGCGAGGCGCGCGCCGACGAGCTCATGTCGATGCTGCTCGACCCGAGCATCCGCGCGGTCGTCCCGCCGTGGGGCGGCGAGACGGGCATCGACCTGCTCGACCTGCTCGACCTCGACGCGGTCTCGGCGGCCGAGCCGACGTGGTGCGTCGGCTTCTCCGACACGTCGACGTGGCTGACCCCGCTCACCCTGACCACGGGCAGAACCTCATGGACACCCCGTTCGCCGTGCCGGACGGCATACTCCACTGGGTCGACGTCGCCTCCGCCGCCGCAGGTGCGGAGCTGCGCCAGCACTCCCCCGGGCGGCACCGCACCGGCGGCTGGGACGACTACGCCGGCAACCCGACGGTCTCCGAGATGACCCTCGAGGGGCGCGGCACGTGGACGCGCATCGACCCGGGTCACGAGGACGAGCCGGCCAGCTTCTCGGGCCGCCTCGTCGCCGGCTGCGTCGAGACGGTGAGCTTCCTGGCCGGCGGGCGCTTCGCCGACATGGGCGCCTTCGCGCGGGACCACGCGCCCGAGGGCGTCGTCGTGCTCCTCGACATCTCCGAGTGGAGCTCCTACGACATCTGCCGGGCCCTGCACGCCATGCGCCTGCGCGGCTGGTTCGACGCCGCCACGGGCGTCCTCGTCTCACGCACCCATGCGCCCGAGCCGCACGGCTTCACCCAGCACGCGGCCGTCGTCGATGCGCTCGGGATGCTGGGCGTGCCGATCCTCGCCGACGTCGAGTGCGGGCACGTGCAGCCGTTCCTCGCTCTCGTCCAGGGCGCCACGACCAGCGTGGTCCACGACGGGGACCGGCACGAGGTCACGCAGCGCCTCTCCTGAGACCGCCGACGGCTCGGCTCAGCCGACGACCTCGTCGACGAAGCACCAGCGCCACGCCTCGCCCGGCTCGATGGAGCGCATGACGGGATGCTGCGTCTCGTGGAAGTGCGCCGTGGCGTGCTTCATCTCCGAGGAGTCGCAGCAGCCGACGTGCCCGCACCGGAGGCACAGACGCAGGTGCACCCACGTCGTGCCGTCGCGCAGGCACTCCTCGCACCCCTCGGGCGTGCGCGGCTCGACGCACGAGTCGGTCTCCTGCAGGTGCTCGCACGGGGCCTCGATGGTGTCCACGGGCAACATCTCACTCTCTGCCAGGCGGCTCTCCTGGTCGTCGATGCGGTCGAGCATGGTCTCTTCCAGGTCGAGGCTGCTGAGGACGACGCGGAGCACGACCTGGTCGGCCCGCCCCTCGTCGCGCAGGCGCAGGACCTCGTCGCGCTCGGCCTGCAGCATCTGCAACCGGGCCCGGCAGTAGCGGGCGCTCGGCGTCTCGTCGTCGTTGCCGCTGCGCGGCCCGAGCCGCTCCCACATCTGGTTGAGCCGGTCCTCGGAGCGCGACTGCAGCATCTCGCGCGTCGCCTCGTCGACGTCGTCCATGCGGTCGAGCGCGTCGAGGCCCGAGCGCGTCGCGGCCTGGAGCACCGTCGCCGCCTGGAGCGCGTCCTCGCGGGGGTCCGGCCCCCGCACGTCGAGCCAGCGGGCCAGTGCCGGCAGCGTCGTGCCCTGGATGAGCAGGGTGCCGATGGTGACGACGACGGCGATGAGGACCAGCACGTCGCGGTGCGGGGTCTCCGGCGGCAGGAGCAGGGCCGCGGCGAGGGTCACCACGCCACGCATGCCGGCCCACGACAGCACGACGGTGTGGGACCACGGCGCGTGTGCCTCGATGCGGAACACGCGCGTCCTGAGGAATCGGAACGGCACGATCCAGAGCGGCCGGAGGAGCAGGACGGCGACGAGCGTGCCGACGGCGGCGAGCGTGATCTGCCCGGCCGACAGCGGGGAGCTGCGGACCTCGGCGAGGACGTAGAAGACCTGCAGGCCGATGAGGAGGAAGACGGCGTTCTCGAGGAGGAACTGGATCGAGCTCCAGTTGATCCGCTCGCTGAGGCGCGAGGCGCCCGTCTGGGTCCGCGGCGACTTGTGGCCGAGCACGAGGCCTGCCGTGACGACGGCGATGACGCCGGAGGCGTGCAGCTCCTCGGCAGGGACGTAGGCCGCGAAGGGCACCATGAACGACAGCACCGTGTCGAAGGCCGGCTCGGTCGAGAAGTGCCGGCGCAGCACCGAGACGACGATCGCGACGACGACGCCGATCGCGATGCCGCCCACCGACGCCCAGGCGAAGTCGAGCACGACACCGCCGAAGGTCACGCCGTTGGAGGCCAACCCCGTCGCGAGCCCGGCCGCGGCGAGCGCCGTGCGCAGCGACACGAGCGCCGTGGCGTCGTTGACGAGCGACTCGCCCTCGAGGATCGACACCAGGCGCCGCGGCAGCCCGATACGGCGGCCGACCGCCGTCGCCGCGACCGCGTCCGGCGGCGCGACGACCGCACCGATCGCGAAGGCGACCGCGAAGTCGAGGCCGAGCGCCCACTGCAGGAAGAGCGCCACCCCGAGTGCGGTGAAGAGCACGAGCCCGACCGACAGGCTGAGGATGACTGCCCGGTTGTTCCGGAAGTCGACGAGCGAGGTCTGGATCGCGGCGGCGTACAGCAGGGGCGGGAGGATGCCGAGCAGCACGACGTCAGGGCTCAGGGCCACCTCGGGCACGAACGGGAGGTAGGACCCGAGGATGCCGATGACGATGAGGACGATCGGCGCCGGCAGGTCGAACCGGTCGGCGAGCCACGACCCCCCGAGCACGGTGGCTGCGATCGCGAGCAGCCCGATGGCGATCTCCACGACGACATCCTGCCCCACACGGGTCGTGGGTGCGTCGGCCGTCCGCGCGTCAGGCGAAGAAGGTGCGCACCGCCGCGATGACGCGGTCCTGGTCGGCCTCGGTCAGCTCGGTCGCGCAGGGCAGCGAGAGGCCGCGGGCGAAGAGCCCGTCGCCGACCGCCCCACCGAGCAGCGGCGCCGACAGGAAGGGCGGCTGCGCGTGCAGCGGCCGCCACAGTGCCCGGGCCCCGACGCCGGCCCCGTTGAGGTGGGCGAGGAACTCGTCACGACCGCGCCCGTCGGCCTCTGGTACGAGGACCGAGTAGAGCCAGTACGTCGCGTCGAGTCCCTCGACCCGCGGCGGCAGGACGAGCGGGAGGTCGGCGAACGCCGCGTCGTAGCGGGCCGCGATGCGGTGCTTGGCGGAGACGAACTCGTCGAGCCGCTCGAGCTGGGCGAGCCCGAGCCCGGCAGCGATGTTGGTGAGCCGGTAGTTGTAGCCGACCTCGTCGTGGAGGTAGCCGACGTCAGGCACCTTCGCCTGGGTCGTGAGGTGACGGGCGCGTGCGGCGAGGTCGTCGTCGTCGGTGACGATCATGCCGCCACCGCCGGTCGTCGCGATCTTGTTGCCGTTGAAGGAGAAGCAGCCGATGCGGCCGACGGTGCCGGTGTGCCGCCCGGCGTAGGGACCGGACGTCCACGTCGCCCCGAGCGACTCCGCGGCGTCCTCGAGCACGGGTATGCCGTGTCGCTCGCAGGCGTCCATGAGCGGTCCCATGTCGGCGGGCTGCCCGAGCACGTGCACGACCTCGACGACCTTCGGCTGGGCCTCCCCCGCGGCGGCGCGGCGGTCGAGCTCGGCGGCGAGCAGGGCCGGGTCGATGTTCCACGTCGTCGTCTCGGCGTCGACGAGCACCGGGCGGGCGCCGCAGTAGGCGATCGGGTTGACCGAGCCGACGAAGGTGAAGTCGGAGCAGACGACGTCGTCGTCGCGCCCGACCCCGAGCAGGAGCAGGCCGATGTGAATCGCGGCCGTGCCGGTCGCGCAGGCGATGGCGTGCTTCGACCCGACCCGCGCGGCGAAGCGCCGCTCGAACTCCGAGACGAAGGGACCGACGGACGAGACGAAGCCGGACTCCACGGCCTCGAGGACGTAGCGCCGCTCGAGCTCGCCGATGTTGGGCACCGCGAGCGGGATCGTCCCTTCGGGCCCGCGGGCTCCAGGGGCGTGGGCCTCGGTCACCGGTGGTACCGCCCGGCGGTCTCGGGGTCGACGCGCGGCCGCAGCCACTCCGCCGTGGCCGACAGGCCCTCCTCGAGCGACACGGTGGGCGCCCAGCCGAGCACCTCGTTGGCGAGCGACGGGTCGGACAGCAGGATCTGCACCTCGGACCCCTCGGGGCGGATGCGGTCGCTCTCGGTGACGATCTCGGCGTCGCTGCCGGTGACCTTGCGGCACAGCTCGACGACGTCGCCGACCGAGACGGTGCGCCCGGTGCCGAGCTGGATCGTCGTGCCGGGCGCGACGTCGGCCAGGGCGGCGCGGACGAAGCCGTCGGCCGTGTCGGCCACGAAGGTGAAGTCGCGCTTGGGCGTGAGGTCGCCGAGCTTGAGCTGGCTCGCGCCCGCGAGCAGCTGGGACAGGACGGTCGGGATGACGGCGCGCGTGGACTGTCGGGGACCGAACGTGTTGAACGGGCGCAGCGTCGTCACCGGCGTCTCGAAGGACAGGGCGTAGGACTCACACATCTTGTCGGCCGAGATCTTCGTCGCCGAGTAGGGCGACTGGCCGCGCAGCGGGTGCGCCTCGGTGATCGGCACCGACTCCGGCGTGCCGTAGACCTCGGACGTCGACGTGTTGACCATCCGCGGTGTCCCGTGACGGCGGACGGCCTCGAGGACGTTGAGCGTGCCGATGACGTTGGTCTCGACGTAGGAGCGGGGAGCCACGTAGGAGAACGGGATCGCGATGAGGGCCGCCAGGTGGAGCACGACGTCAACGCCCTCGGTCGTGGCCATGACGTGCTCGGGGTCGCGGATGTCGCCGAGGACGACCTCGGCCTGCCCGTCGCGCACCGCGGCCTTGAAGACGTCGGACTCGTCGAGCCAGCCCGTCGACCCGTTGGAGTTGTAGAGGCAGAAGGCCCGCACGTGCGCCCCGTCGGCGACGAGCCGCTCGACGACGTGCGACCCGATGAAACCGTCGGAGCCCGTGACGAGGACGGTCTTGCCGGCGACGGACCCCTCGACGGGCCTCGCGGTCAGCTCGATGTCGGGGACGTCAGCGTTGGTGCTCAGGCCGGAAAGTGTTGTCACAGCTGCCTTTTCGTCGTTCATGTGTTCTCGTATGCCGTCAGCCACGTCGTGCGCGTCGGTGCCGGTCACGGGGATGCTCATGTCTCACCCTTCGCGCGGGCGAGGTCCTTGGGGGTGCCGACGTCGATCCAGTCGCTCTGGATCGGCCACGCCGTCACCGGCTCGTCGCGCTCGAGACACGTCTCGACGAGGCCCGGCATCGTGCTGGCCCGCCCGGTGGGCAGCCAGGCGAGCGCGCGGGGCTCGACGGCATACACGGCGGCGTTGATGTCGAAGCTCAGCGTCGGCTTCTCCGAGACGCCGGTGACGCGGCCGTCGGTGCTCTCGACGACACCGAAGGGCACCTCGTGCTGGTAGGTGCGGGTCGCGACGGTGACAGCGGCGCCGGTGCGCCGGTGCGCGTCGAGGAGGTCGCCCGCGTCGAACTCGACCATGAGGTCACCGTTCATGACGAGGACGGCGTGCTCGAGGTCGGGTCGCTCGTCGCGCAGGAGCGTCAGCGAGCCGGCGGTGCCGAGCGGGCGGTCGGGGTCCTCGCGCAGGTAGCGCACGGTGCACCCGAGACGCGAGCCGTCGCCGAGGTGCTCCTCGATCTGCTCGGCGAGGTAGTTGACGCTGACGTAGATCTCGCGGATGCCGTCACCGACGAGGCCCAGGACGATCCACTCGAGGATCGAGCGTCCCGCCACGGTCATGAGCGGCTTCGGGGTGTCCTTGGTCAGGTCACCGAGGCGGGTGCCGCGGCCACCGGCCATGACGACGGCGACGTTGGGCAGCGGCGCCGACCCGACGACGTCGGAGAGCGTGTGCAGGCCCACGAGGGTGCGGTCGTCGGCGAGCTCGGGCACCGCCGAGATCCGCAGCGCCTGCATGAGGTCGAGCACGAGCGCCCGAGGCGACCCGGCGGCGACGAAGTGCGGGGTGCGGGTCGCGTGGTCGAGGGCGACGTCGTCGAGGCTCGTGCCCTTGAGAAAGGCACGGCGCAGGTCGCCGTCGGTGAGCAGCCCGGCGAGGCGGTTGTCGTCGTCGACGAGCAGGCACACGAGGTTGCCGCTGCGGTCGACGACCTCGAGGGCGTCCCGGATCGTCGCGGTGGTCGGCGCGCAGGCCGCGCGCAGGTCTCGCGCCGTCACTCCTCTTCCTCCTCGTTCGTGTCGCCGTCCCACTGCCGGCCGGGAGTCGGCGCCGGCGCGAGGTCCACGAAGTGCTTGGACCGCGGGGCGTGCGCCGCTGTCCGAACGATATCGAGGATGGCGGCGCTGGCCGTACCCGTGCCGTAGGGGTTGGCGACGTGGGCCGAGTGCTCCCGCCACCGGGGGCTGAGGGCCGTGCCCAGCGCGGCCTCGACCGCGTCGCGCCCCTCTGCAGCGTGCACGACGTTGTCGCCCCGGAGGCGACCCCGCTGGCGCTCGCCGATGTCGACGGCGGGCACGTGCAGCGTCGCCGCCTCGATGACGCCCGAGCTCGAGTTGCCGACGACGACGTCGCTGGCGGCGAGGACGCGTGGGTAGTCCCGGCCCAGGGCGGCGACGAGTCGCAGCCGCGGCTCGCGCTCGGCGAGGGCGGTCAGCTCCGTGAGGATCTCGTCGCGTCCCTCGTCCATGCCCGGGTGGGTGGCGACGACCGTGCCGCACGTGGCCAGGACCGCCTCGGCCGCCTCTCGGGCCCACTCCCCGACCGGCGCGCCCCGCTGGGCGGTCGGCGGGTGGTAGGTGAAGAGCGCGAGCGGCCGCTCCACGGCCGTTCCGAGCAGCTCGCCGAGGTCGGCGTCGGAGATCGGCGACGCGGTCGCCAGCCGGTCGAGGCCGGGCGCCCCGGTCACGTGGACCCGGTCGGCCGGCTCGCCGAGCTGTCGCACTCGCGCCGCGGCGTCCTCGGACGCGACGCAGTGCTGGTCGGCGAGCTTGGTGACCGCGTGGCGGACCCGCTCGTCGAGCGCCCCCTCCGTCACCTCTCCCCCGTGCAGGTGCACGACCGGCACGCCGAGCAGGACGGCCGCGGGCACGACGTAGAGCAGCTCCCACCGGTCGCCGAGCACCACGAGGACGTCGACGTGCTCGTCGCGCAACGCCCGGCCGGCGGCGCGGGCGAGCACCGCGCCCTGCTCGAGCTGGGCGTCGACGGTCACCTCGGTCATCGGCTCGGCGAGCGGCACGACCGCCGCGCGCCACGCGTCCGCCGTGGCGCTCGCGGGCAGGGCGGCGACGAGGTCGTCAGCGGCATACATGACCCCCGTCAGGACGCGCAGGGTCACGTCGTCGGCCGACTGCAGCGCCTCGAGGACGGGCGACAGCGGTCCGAGGTCGGCGCGGGTGCCGACGAAGACGGCTACCGTGGGCAGAGGGGTCATCGTGCGCGTCAGTCGGCGAGATCGGCGTCGGTCACGGGGGCCCCGGCCTCGACGGGACGGGCCAGGACGCGTCCGCGGATGTCGACGGCGGGGCTGACGCCGCCCTCGGGGCGCAGCAGCTGGAGGTCAGTGCCCGCGAGCTCGGTGCCGGCCGGCATCGCGCGCGCGGCGTGCCAGGAGCGACGCACGAGAACGGCGTTCTCCTCCTCAGACGGCATGCGCACCTTGACGCCGTCGCCGAGCGCGCGGGCGAGCAGCTTGGTCGTCGCGACGTACTCGGTGAGGGCCTCGGGCTCGAGGCTGGCGAGGTGGTCGGGTCCGGGCAGCGTGCGGTCGCTCGTGAAGTGCTTCTCGAGGATCGGCGCGCCGAGCGCCACGGCGCCGAGGGCCGTCGTGAGCCCGGGCGTGTGGTCGGACCACCCCACGGGTATGCCGTGCAGCTCGGTCAGGCGTGGGATGACCCGCAGGTTGCACTCCTCCACCGGCGCCGGGTAGGCCGACACGCAGTGGAAGAGGACGAGACCCGGCGCGTCGGCACAGGCCTC
This sequence comes from Terrabacter sp. Soil810, assembly GCF_001429645.1. Lineage (NCBI taxonomy): Bacteria > Bacillati > Actinomycetota > Actinomycetes > Micrococcales > Intrasporangiaceae > Terrabacter > Terrabacter sp. Soil810. The sequence continues at coordinate 47,363 of NZ_LMSW01000012.1, read as the reverse complement.
GACGGCCGCCTCGACCTCGTCCTGGGTGCCCATGCCGGTCGAGACGAGCAGGACCACGCCGAGCTGCGACATCTCGCGCAGGTAAGGCAGGTTCGTCAGCTCGCCCGAGCTCACCTTGAGCGCGGGCAGGCCGAGCTCGACGAGCATCTCGGCGCTGTCGAGGTCGAAGGGGGTCGACAGGAAGGTCGTGCCGGCCTCGGTCGCGTGGTCGCGCAGCTCGACCCAGGCCTCCTTGGGCAGGGTGAGCGCCTCGAGCAGGCTGCGCTGGTCGGTGCTGCCACCCCGGTCGCGCTGGTAGGGCGTCGTCGCCGCCGCCGACGAGACGAGCTTGTCGGGCGAGAACGTCTGGAACTTCACGGCGTCGGCGCCAGAGGCCACCGCGATGTCGACGAGGCGGTGCGCCAGGTCGATGTCGCCGTTGTGGTTCACGCCCGCCTCGGCGATGACGTAGACGTCGCCGGGAGTGGGGACGTCGACGTCGCCGATCGCGACCGGCGTGACGGCGTTCAGGTGGTCGCTCATGCAGTGCCTCCAGGCGGGCGGGTGTCGGGGGTGCTGCGGGGGTCGCGCGTCTCGGCGGGGACTCCGACGACGGTCTCCCCGTCGGCGACGCGCGCGGTGACCACGGCGCCCGCGCCGACGGTGACGCCGGCTCCGACGGTGACGCCCGGCAGGACGCGCGCGCCGCTGCCGACGAGAGAGCCGTCGCCGACGGACGCCGCCCCGAGGAGCACGGCGCCGGGCGCGATGTGGGCACCGTCGCCGACCGTGCAGTCGTGCTCGACGACGGCGCCGGTGTTGACGACGACGGCGACACCCAGACTGCTCGCGGCTCCGACGTGCGCGTGCTCGAGCACGACGCAGCCGGCACCGAGGACGCTGCGGGGTGAGACGGTGGCCGTCGCGGCGACGACCGGGGGGACGGGCAGTCCGCGGGCCACGAGCTCTCGGACGAGGCGGGCGCGAGCGGGGTTGGCGCCGATGGCGACCACGGCCTGCAGCCCCTGCGCCTCGATCAGCTCGAAGGCCGCGCGGTCGTCCGAGAGCACGTCGACGTGCCAGCGCTCGCCGCCCGGGGCCGCGCCCGAGACCGTGCCCGAGACCGTGCCCGAGACCGTGCCCGAGACCGCGACGACGGTGTGCCCGGCTCGCTCGAGGACGTCCACGACCGAGCGCGCGTGGCCGCCCGCGCCGAGGACGACCCAGCCGGCGCCGCCCGCCGTCACGTCAGGCCGTCCCGATGACCCAGCGACGCCGCGGCCTCGCCGAGCGCACCGCCGACCTTGCGGATGTTGTCGGGCTCCAGCACGGCGGGCACGCGTGGCGGGTCGAGCACCAGTCCCTCCCACGAGTTGCGCACGTAGCCGTGGACGAACCACTCGTCGATCGAGGCCTGGTCGGCACGCAGCGACTCCCAGCCGCGGTCGGCGACGAACTGCGTCAGGTCGTCGGGCGAGTCGAGCCGGGCCACGTTGCCCAGACCGCTCCAGGGCATCTCGGCCCCGGTGACGACCGGCAGCCCGAGCAGCCCCGCCTCGAGACCGACCGTGCCGGTCGCGGTGACGGTGAAGACCGCCTGCTTCATCAGCTCACGGGAGTCGGCGAACGGGTCGATCGTCGCGATGTTGGGGTGCGCGTCGAACTGCGGCCAGTAGTCGGGGTCACGCCGCCACATGAAGTGCGCGTGCTCCTTGACGGCGACGCCGATGTCGAGCGGCGCGAGCGCGTCGGCGAGGACGCGTGCGGTGTAGGCCTGGTCGCGCCACTCCTGGCCCATGACGTCGGCGCTCGACTCCGGCTGCACCTGCAGCGGCAGGAAGACGAACTTCTCCGGCACCGGGTCCCAGCGTCGGTCCTGGTACTCGCGCAGGTTGAGGCGGGCCTTGACGGGGTTGAGCCACGGCAGCCGCGCGTAGTCGGAGGGCCGTGGCAGCTGGAGGTTCGCGCCCCGGTCGACGGCGAACTCCTTGATGCGGTCGCTCGCGAGGCGCCAGATCTCCTGGCCGGTCTCGACCTGCAGGTTGCGGGCGAAGCCCATCGGGCGCCCGTGCTCGGCCCGCCACGTGTCGATGAACGCCTGGCCCGCTGCCACCGCCGACGGGTCCTCGACCTGCCGCTCCCACAGGGTGATCCCCTTGGGCGCGCCGATGAGGCCGAAACGGTCGGACGGGAGGCGGATGCCGCGTGGCCAGGTCGCGAGGCCGCCGTGGTGGGTCACGAGGCCCGCCGTGAGCAGCTCGGAGGTCACGGTGAACTCGACGAGGGCGAGCACGGGACCGCGACCCTCGATGGCCGCCTCGAGCTCCTCGGCGGCGAGGTTGAGGAAGTTCATCGCGGTGTCGACGCGGTTGCGGCGCAGCGCCCGCTCCGACACGAGCAGGTCGAGCGGGTCGAGGCCGACGCCGGCACAGGCCCGCTTGAGAGCCGCGTGGGGCGCGAGGCCACTGACGACGTTGGCCTTGCGCGCTGCGGCATACGGCAGCCGGACGGTCGTGGCACGCGGCGCGTGCTTGCGCACCCACGCGAGGTTGGCGTCCGTCCGCACGACGAGCACGACGTCCTTCGTCTCGAAGCCGGCGTGCACGAGGGCCGGCACGAGGAGGTCGTCGTAGCCCAACCCCATGTGGACGAGCGGTGTCACCACGAAAGCGTCTCTCCTGCGTGTCGGTGCGTGCCGGATCGAGGCGAGCCGGGCGAGCGCCCCATCCTATCCGCGCAGCGTGCGCAGGATCCGCGGCGCGACGGCCACGGCCGCCGCCCCGACGAGGACGGTGAGGGCGACCCGCACCCACGCGGCCGGTCCGTCCAGCGGCAGCACGGCACCGACGAGCGCGAGGGCGACGCCGGCGAGCGCCACCGCGGCCACCCGGGGAGGCCACCGCAGCGGCGAGTGGGTCCGGGCGAACCACGTCGTCAGCGCCATGAGCACGACGTAGCCGGCGGCCTTCGCGATGGCCACGCCGACGATCCCGCCCGTCGAGCCGGCCTGTGGGGCGAGCGACAGGGCGACGAGGACGAGCACGGCGAGTGCCACGAGGGCAGCCCACGCGAGCCGGCCGGTGCGCTCCGCGTCGAGCACGGCCAGCGAGGAGCCCTGGTAGAGCATGTACGACACCGAGACGGTGCAGATGACGCCGAGCGCGCCGACCATCGCGACGTGGTCGAAGCCGGGGTCGGCCATGACGGCGACGAGCCAGGGCCCGAGCAGCGCCACCCCGGCCGCTCCCGCGGCGACGACCGTCGTCAGCGCGGTGCCGGTCCGGGCGGTCCAGGCCCAGCGGCGCTCCAGAGGGTGGGAGAGCACGAGGGGACCCCACGCGTTGAAGAGGGCGACCGCGAGGACGAAGGGCATGTTCCCGAGCTGGAGGGCCACCTGGTAGCTGCCGGCGCCGGCCTCCCCGACGAGGACGCGGGCGAGCAGGACGTCCCCCGAGAGCAGCCCGAGCATCGCCGCCGCCTGCGGCAGGAGCGGCGTCGCCAGGCGGATGCCGGCCCGCACGCGCTCGCGCTCGACGGTGGGCGGCAGCGGACGGCCGAGCACGAGGGCGACGACGGCGGCGAGCACGACGACGACGGCGTATGCCGTCAGGTACGTCTCCGCGGTCGGCTCGGTGCGCGAGGCGAGCAGTCCCGCGAGTTGCGCGCCGACGGTCGCGAGCACGGCGAGCGCGAGGAACCCCCACGGCTGCAGCCGGGCCCGCATCAGGGTCTGGCCGGCCACGACGGTCGTCAGCGCGACCGCGGCGACCACGAGCGGCACCCACTGTCCGAGGTCGGCGTGCCCGGTGGCGGACAGGACGAGCGCGAGCAGCAGACCGACGACACCGAGACCGAGGGCGAGCAGCACCATCGTCCCGGCCAGCGCCCTCGCGACCCGCGGACCTTCGGCGCCGCGGTGGTGCTCGCGGAGCACGACCTGGGGCAGGCCCGCCGCGGCGATGGTGCCCACCATCTGCACGACCACGAGACCCGTTGCCACCCGGCCGAACTCGACGGCCCCGAGCACCCGGGTGGCGAAGGGCAGCACGAGGAGCACGCCGAGGCCCTGCAGGGCCGTGCCCACGAGGTAGACCACCGAGTGCGCCCCGAGCGACGCGCCGGGACGGCCGGCGGTGGGCGCGGGGCTTCCGGGCGGGCTCGTCACAGACCCGAAGGTACCGGTGCGCGGCACGCCGACCGGTCAGCCACCCGCCGTCGTGCGCGGCAGGCGACCGCGTCCTCTAGCCTGCAGGTGTGCCCAGCCCGTCCTCCTCGTCGATGCGCGTGGTCGTGCGCGGCTCCGGCTCGATCGGGCAGCGCCACGCGCGCGTCTTCCGGCAGGTCGGCGCCGAGGTCTCCCTGTGGCCGGTCCGCGACCGCGGCGCCGCCCCCGATGCCGCCCCCGATGCCGTCGACGAGGCCACGGGCGCGCGGCTCCTCGACGACTCCACCGGGCCGGGCTCGCTGCGCGACACGCTCGTCGTCGTCGCCACCGACACCTCCCGACACGTGGCGGATGCGATCGCCGCCCTCGACGCCGGCGCGTTCGCCGTCCTCGTCGAGAAGCCCGTCGCGGCGACGGTCGACGACGCCCACGCGCTGCGCGGCCACCCACGGTCCGTCGACGTGTGGGTCGCCGCCCCGCTGCGCGCCCACGAGGCGTTCCGCCACCTGCGCCGGCTCGTGGGGCGCATCGACGGCAGCGCGTCGGCCCACGTGAGGTCCCAGTCCTGGCTGCCCGGCTGGCGGCCCGACCGCGACTACCGCACCTCCTACTCCGCGCGTCCCGACGAGGGCGGCGTGCTGCGCGACATGGTCCACGAGATCGACTACGCCACCGTGCTCTTCGGTCGCCCCGAGCTCATCGGCTCTCGCCTCGAGACCAGCGGGCCGCTCGACATCGAGGCCGAGCAGGCCGCCACCCTGCTGTGGGAGACGGGGCACCCCTTCACGGTCACGGCGCGGCTCGACTACGTCACCCGACCGACGTCACGCGGGGTGGTCGTCCACTCCCACGACGGCATCCTCGAGTGGGACGTCACGCGAGCGATGGTGCGGCACACGACGGCCGACGGCGAAGTCAGCGAACAGGTCTTCGACCACGACCTCGACCGCGACATCGTCATGGGCACCCAGGCCCGCGCGGCCCTCGACCTCCGGCCGTCGGCACCGGCCGACCAGCGCCTCGCACGCGGAGCCCCCGCCACCCTCGCCGAGGGCATCGACGCCCTGCGCGTGTGCGACGAGGCGCGTGCGACGGGGCTGCACGTGGCCGACCCGGCCGCAGACCCCGAGGACGCCTCGTGACCGACCGCCACCCGCCCCGCGTCCTCGCCGTCATCCCCGCGCGGGGAGGCTCGAAGGGACTGCCGGGCAAGAACATCCGCCCCATGTGGGGACTGCCCCTCATCGCGCACAGTGTCCGCGCCGCTGCCCTGACGCCCGAGGTGACGCGCTGCGTCGTCACGACCGACTCGGCCGAGATCGCCGACGTCGTGCGGGCGCACGGCGGTGACGCCCCCTTCCTGCGCCCGGCCGAGCTCGCGGCCGACGACACCCCGATGGCCCCGGTGGTCCGGCACGCCCTCGAGTGGGTCGAAGGCGACGAGGGCACCGCCTACGACGCCGTGCTGCTCCTCGACCCGACGAGCCCGGCCCGCGTGCCCGCCCAGCTCGCCGAGGCCGTGGCCCGCCTCGCGACGAACCCGGCCCTCGACGGTGTCGTCAGCGTCTCCGAGCCCACCTTCAACCCCGTCTGGGTCGGCGTGCGACCCGATGAGGGGCGCGCCGGGGCCCTGACGCGCTACTTCGAGGCCGGCACCGGGGTGACCCGACGCCAGGAGGTGGGTCGCTTCCTGCGGATCAACGGCAACTTCTACCTCTGGCGCGCCGACTTCGTGCGTCGGCTCGAGTCGTCGTGGTTCGACGAGGGCACCCACGAGGGCCTCGAGATCCCCGAGGCGCAGGCCTTCTCGATCGACGACGAGTACGAGTTCCGGCTCATCGAGTCCCTCATCGGCTCGGGGCTCATCACGTTGCCCTGGCTCGACGTCACCGACCTCGCCGCCGGCACGGGTGCCACCCCGACGAAGGAGAGCCCATGACGAGCGCACCGACCCCGTCCCTCGCGGGTCGCACCGCGGTCGTGACCGGAGGCGCCGGTCCGCTCGGCAGCGTGCTGGCCGACGCCCTGGCCACGGCAGGCGCCCGGGTCGTCGTCGTCGACCTCGACGAGGCGGCCTGCGCCGCGACCTCGAGCGCGCTCCCCGGCTCCGGACACGTGCCGGTCGGGGCCGATCTGCTTGCCCCACCAGGGATCTCGAGCGTCGTCGATGCCGTGCGCGACCTCGGAGCCTGCGACGTCCTCGTCAACAACGCGGCCTTCACCGGCACGTCCGGGGTGCCGGGGTATGCCGTCCCCTTCGACGAGCAGACCGACGACGCCTTCGCGATGGCGCTGGCGCTCAACCTCACCGCGCCCTTTTCGCTCACCCGGCAGCTCGCCCCGCTCCTGCGCGCCTCCGGGCACGGGAGCGTCGTCAACGTCTCGAGCATCTACGGCCTCGTCGGGCCCAACATGGGGCTCTACGAGGGCACCCGGATGGGCAACCCGGCGGCCTACGCCGCGAGCAAGGGCGGCATCGCCCAGCTGACGCGCTACCTCTCGACGGTGCTCGCGCCCGACGTGCGGGTCAACGCGTTCGCGCCCGGTGGCATCGCCCGTGGGCAGGACGACGCGTTCGTCGAGCGCTACGAGCGCCTGACGCCACTGGGGCGGATGGGGACCGAGGACGACTTCCGCGGGGTCGTCACGTGGCTGGCGTCGGACGCGTCCGCGTACGTCACCGGCCAGGTCGTCGCCGTCGACGGCGGCTGGACGGCCTGGTGACGAGCGGCCGACCCGATTCGATGTGTTCTGCGGTCACGGGTGACGGCAGAACACATCGAACGAGGACGAGGGCCCTCAGGCCTTGAGTTCGGGGGCGACCGTCTGCTCGAAGAGCTCGATGCCCGAGCGGTCGTAGGCGGCCTCCGCGAAGTACGTGATGGCATACGTCATCCCGCGTGCCTCCATGTCCTTGAGCATGGTGACGATCTTGTCTGGCGTGCCGACCGCGGGCTGCTTGCGGAGGTCCTCGACTGACGCGGCAGCCTTGTCGTCGGCCACGCCACCCTTGCGGAGCAGCTCACCGTAGAACTGGAGGCGGTCCTCGACGTCGGCGTCGGTCTCGCCGATGACGACGTTGTAGTTGGCCGAGCGCACGATCTCGCCGAAGTCGCGGCCACGGTCGTCGCAGTGGCCCTTGAGGATCGCGCTCTTGTGGTCGAAGCCCTCGGGGCTGCCGTCGAAGTTCGTGTAGTCGGCGTACTCGGCCGCGATCTTCAGCGTCACCTTCTCGCCGCCCCCGGCGATCCACATCGGGATGCCGTTGAGGGCGCTGCCCGGGTGGCTCGTGCCCTGCAGCGGCCGCGGGGCGCAGAGGGCGCCGTCGACCTGGTAGTACGTCCCGTCGAGCGTGGCCGAGCCCTTCGTCCACATGTCGCGGAAGACCTGGACGCCCTCACGGAGGGCACCGAGACGGTCGCCGGCCTTGGGGAAGCCGTAGCCGTAGGCGCGCCACTCGTGCTCGTACCAGCCGGCGCCGATGCCCATCTCGGTGCGGCCGCCGGAGATGACGTCGACGGTCGCGGCCACCTTGGCGAGGTAGGCGGGGTTGCGGTAGGCCATGCACGTGCACATCTGGCCGAGCCGCACCCGGCTCGTCGCGGCGCCGAAGCCCGCCATGAGCGACCACGCCTCGTGCGTCGCCTCGCCCGACGGCTGCGGCGTGGTGTGGAAGTGGTCGTAGACCCAGATGGACTCGTAGACGTCTCCGTCGTCGGCGTGCTTGGCGAGGTTGACCATGGCTTCCCAGTGCTGGGCCGGCTCGATGCCGACGAGGTCCATACGCCAGCCCTGGGGAACGAACATTCCGAATCGCATCCCGCCATCCAACCACGGCCCGCTCGACGCCCTCAGGGTGCGATCCGGGGGCGATCAGCACGCGACCCGCACGGCTCAGCGTGTGAGGATGGCGGCATGAGTCCGCACCACAACGACCCGGACGTCATCCGGGATCTGCTCCACACCCCGGCCGCGTGGGCCGTCGTCGGTCTCGGTGACAACCCCGACCGCACGGCATACCGCGTGTCGCTGTGGCTCCAGCGCGAGCTCGGCATCCGCCTCGTGCCGGTCCACCCGAGCGCCGCGACGGTGCACGGGGCGACGGGCTACAAGACCCTGGCCGACATCCCGGACGGCATGGTCGTCAAGGTCGTCGACTGCTTCGTCAACAGCTCCCGGGTGGGCGCCGTCGTCGACGAGGCGATCGCCGAGCGCGACCGCCTCGGCATCGAGGCGCTGTGGCTGCAGCTCGGGGTCATCGACGAGGACGCGGCCGCCCGCGCCGAGGCGGCCGGGCTCGCGGTCGTCATGGACACGTGCCCCAAGATCGAGTACCCCCGCATCCAGCCCGGTGACGGCGCCTCGGCCGTGACCGACTGACCCGACCGTGGCTGCGGTCGCCCTCCACGTCCGGCGCTGGGGCAGCCCCGGCGAGCCCGCGCCCGTCCTGCTCGTCCATGCCACGGGCGACACCTCGGCGGACTGGGGCGAGGTCGCGACCGGCCTCGCGCACGACCGGCTCGTCGTGGCCGTCGACCTGCGCGGGCACGGCGCGAGCCCGTGGCCCGGCAGCTACGCCCCGACGGCGAGCTCGCCTTCGACTGGGAGGCGGTGCTCCAGGTGCGCGCGCAGATCGACCGCCCGGACCCCCGATGGCCGCAGGTGGTCGCGGCGGTCACCGCCCCGACGCTCGTCGTGTGGGGCGGACCGAGCAGCCCGATGCCGCCCGAGCACGTCACCGAGATGGCCGAGACCGTCGCCGACGGTCGCCTCGTGCGCATCGACGCGGGACACCTCGTGCACGCCCGCCGGCCGGAGGCGTTCGCGGCTGCCGTGCGCGGCTTCCTCGCACTGCCGGACTGACCGAGGCCGTATGCCGGCCGCCACGGTCCCACGGTCGCCCGCGGCGGGTGTGGGGCGGGGTGGGCTCAGTCGGTCAGGCCCCGAGCGACCTGCTCGCGCAGGGACGCTCCCTTGGCATGCGCCTGGTCGCGCAGGTCGGCCTGGAAGGTGACCATCCGCTCACGCACGTCGGCGGCGAGCTCGTCGCTCCCGGTGCCGACGATGCGGGCAGCGAGCAGGCCCGCGTTGCGGGCGCCCCCGATCGACACGGTCGCGACGGGCACCCCGGCGGGCATCTGGACGATCGAGAGCAGCGAGTCCATGCCGTCGAGGTACTTCAGCGGCACCGGGACCCCGACGACGGGGAGCGGCGTCACCGACGCGAGCATGCCCGGCAGGTGCGCGGCTCCCCCGGCGCCGGCGATGACGACCCGCAGGCCTCGTCCGGCGGCGTTCTGGCCGTAGGCGATCATCTCGTCGGGCATCCGGTGGGCCGAGACGACATCGGCCTCGTAGGGGATGCCGAACTCCTCGAGCGCGCGGGCGGCCTCACGCATGACGGGCCAGTCGCTGTCGCTGCCCATGACGATGCCGACGACGGGGGCGGAAGCGGGCGCGACCGCGCTGCTCCGGGGGCTGTCGGTCATTCGGTGATCACTCCTCGGAGGTAGCCGGCTGCGTGCCCGGCCCGCTCGCGCGCGTCGTCGAGGTCGGCGCCGCTGACGTTGACGTGCCCGATCTTGCGGCCGGGACGCACGCCCTTGCCGTAGACGTGCACCTTGGCGCCGGGGTCGCGCGCCATGATGTGGCGGTACGCCGGGTAGAGGTGCTCGTAGTCGCCGCCGAGGACGTTGGCCATGACGGTCCACGGGGCCCGGGGACGAGGGTCGCCGAGCGGCAGGTCGAGCACGGCACGCAGGTGCTGCTCGAACTGCCCGGTGACGGCGCCGTCCATGGACCAGTGACCGCTGTTGTGCGGCCGCATCGCGAGCTCGTTGACGACGTAGGCGGCCGCGCCGCCCGTCCCGGGGCGCACCTCGAACATCTCCACGGCGAGGACACCCGTCACGCCGAGCTCCCCGGCGATCCGCAGGGCGGCCTCGGTGGCCACCGATGCGAGGTCGGCGTCGAGGGACGGTGCGGGGGCGAGCACTTCGGTGCAGATGCCGTCGGTCTGGACCGTCTCGACCACCGGCCACGCCGCCGCCTGGCCTGACGGGCTGCGGGCGATGAGGACGGCGAGCTCACGGACGAAGTCGACCTTCTCCTCGAGGAGCAGGCCGCCCTCGAGCGGGCCGGGCTCCCCGATCCGGGAGATCCACTCGGTGAGGTCGTCGGCGGAGGAGGCGACGGCCACGCCCTTGCCGTCATAGCCACCCCGGGGTGTCTTGGCGATGACCGGCCAGCCGACCTCGTCGCCGAACGCGGTGACCTCCTCGGCGGTGGACGCGCGGGCCCAGCGGGGGCAGGCGATCCCGAGGGCGGTGAGGCGCTCGCGCATCGCGAGCTTGTCCTGCGCGAAGTTGAGGGCGGCGCGGGTGGGGTGGATGGCGACGCCGTCGGCCTCGAGCGCCTCGAGGACGGCGGGCGGCACGTGCTCGTGGTCGAAGGTGACGACGTCGCAGTGCTGGGCGAAGGCGCGGACTGTCTCGAGGTCGGTGTGCTCGCCGACGGGTGAGCTCGGCACGACGAGGGCGGCTGCCGCGGTGTCGCTCTCGGCGAGCACCGACAGCTGGACGCCCAGCTCGACGGCGGGGCCCTGCATCATGCGGGCGAGCTGTCCGCCACCGACGACGCCGACGACGGGGAATCCTCCGGGGGCGCGCTTCGGCTGGGTCACGACGCCCAAGCGTAGTCGCCGTCAGGCGAGTGGGTCGTGGCGGCCCGGCAGGGCGCCGGCCCGCCGGTCCGCATCGGTCGACGCGGTGGCCTCGTCGCCCTCGTCGGCGAGCACCGCCTCGACGTGGCTGGGGTCGGCGAGGTCGGGGTGGTGGGTGCGCACCGCCGCGAACGTCCACAGCTTGTTGAGCACGAACGAGATGGGCGTGACGACGGCGATGACGATGAGCTGCGCCCAGTAGAGGCGGGTTCGGAAGCCCGTCGAGTCGTCGAACACCGTGGGCGAGAGATGGATCGGTGAGTCGAGGTGCATGAGCAGGGTCAGCAGCACGAGGCCGATGACCTGACCGAGCAGCCCCACGGCGAGGAACGGCCAGTACTCGTGCCACCACCGGGCGTGCTTGCTCGTGCGGAAGGTCCATGTCCGGTTGAGCTGGAAGTTCCAGAGGTTCGCGACGAGGAACGCGATGGTCGAGTAGACGTGGTACCAGCGGACGTTGAACTCGGTGCCCGGCACGCCGACGATCGGCTGGTTGAAGCCCGGCCCGAGCTTCTTGACGACGACCAGGGTGATGAGGTTGACGAGCACGCCCGACACGCCAACGACCGCGAACCGGAGCAGCAGCAGCCAGTTGTGCCGGTGGCGCACGAACAGGAACTCATGCAGGCGCCTCACCGGGGCACCCTACCCCGCGTTGCCGGGAGTCCCGGGCCGGTTCGGGAACCCTCGAGGGCCGACGTCAGTCGGTCTCGGCCTCGGACAGGAAGAGCGCGAAGCGGGCCGGCTGCGCCTGGACGAGGTCGAGTCGCCCGCCGTTGGACTCGGCGAGGTCGCGGGCGAGGGCGAGGCCCAGACCGGTGCTGCCACCGGCGCCGCTGCTGACGGAGCGCTCGAAGATGTGGGGGGCCATCGCCGCCGGCACGCCGTCACCCTGGTCGCTGACCTCGACGATGACCGACGGGCCGGAGCGGCGCGCGTGCACGTCGACGGTGCCCCGGCCGTGCACGAGGGAGTTCTCGAGGAGCGTCGAGAGCACCTGGGAGAGCGCAACCGGCGTCGACCGGACGAAGAGGCCGCGCTCGCCGCGCACCCGCACCGAGCGGCGAGCCTGCTCGAAGGCGGGCTGCCACTCGCGCTGCAGGGCGGCGATGACGGAGTCGAGCGACACGGCCGGTGACGGTCCGCCCGATCCGCGGGTGCGCCCGAGGAGGTCGTCGACGACCCGGGTCAGCCGCTCGACCTGCGCGATCGCGATGGTCGCCTCCTCCTTGACCACCTCGGCGTCGTCGGTCTCGGAGATCTCCTCGAGGCGCATGAGCAGGGCGGTCAGGGGCGTGCGCAGCTGGTGGGAGGCGTCCGCCGCGAAGTCGCGCTCGGCGGCGAGCGACTTCGTCATGTCGTGGGCCCGGCGGGTCATGACGCCCGACACGTGGTCGATCTCGTCGATGTCGGAGTGCACGGGCGTCAGGCGCGCCTCTCCCGCCGCGAACCGGGTGGCGAGGTGGACGAGCTCCTGGGAGGACCGCTCGACGTGCGCCCGGGTGCTCGTCGTGGCGAGGTAGGCCGCGGCCCCGCTCAGCGCACCGACCCCGAGCATGGCGGCGCCGAACCGGGCGATCCCGAGCGAGGGGTCCGAGAGGACCCAGGCCCTGAGGGCACTCGGCCGCTGCGTCACGGCCCAGACGACGACGACAGTCGAGAGCAGCACGAAGAGCCCGGCGCCCACGACGGCCCCGACGAGTGCCATCCGGTCGAGCACCCGGCGCACGGTCAGTCGACCTGGGGACGCTCGAAGCGGAAGCCGACGCCACGGACGGTGGCGATGTACTGAGGGGAGGTCGCGTCGTCGCCGAGCTTCCGGCGCAGCACCGAGATGTGCATGTCGAGGGTCTTCGTGGAGCCGAACCACGCGGTGTCCCAGATCTCGCGCATCAGCTGCTCACGGGATACGACCTTGCCCTGCTCGCGCACGAGCACCCGCAGCAGGTCGAACTCCTTGGCCGTGAGCTGCAGCTCCTCTCCCTTGAACCAGGCGCGGCGCCCGTCGGAGTCGATGCGCACGAGCTCGCCGGTGGCGACGACCTCGGTGGGGGTGCGTCGCAGCAGTGCCCGCACACGGGCGAGCAGCTCGGCGAGGCGGAACGGCTTGGTGACGTAGTCGTCGGCACCGGCGTCGAGGCCCACGACGGTGTCCACCTCGTCGGCGCGGGCCGTGAGGATGAGGACGGGGATGGCACGGCCCTCGGCGCGGATGCGACGGCACACCTCGAGCCCGTCGATCTTCGGCAGTCCGAGGTCGAGCAGCACGAGGTCGGGGTTCTCCTTGGCACCGTCGAGGGCAGCAACACCGTCCTCGCGCACGTCGACGTCGTAGCCCTCTCGCCGCAGCGCACGCGCCAACGGCTCGGAGATGGCTGGGTCGTCCTCCGCCAGGAGCACTCGGGTCATGTCACCGTCCTCAAGATCTGCCGGCCCGGGGGCGCACCGACCGTCGTGAGCCTATCGACAACGGACCGAATTGCACCCTGACGGCACGGCGACATGGCAGATCGCCGGTCAGCGGCCCGGCCAGACCGGGCGACGCTTCTCCGCGAACGCGGCCACACCCTCGCGCCGGTCGCCCGAGAAGGCCGTCGCCCGCCAGCAGCCGTCCTCGATCTCCAGGCCCGCGTCGAGGCCCACGTCGGCGCCGAGACGCATCGCCCGCTTGGCGTTGCGCAGCCCGACGGGCGAGTTCGCCGCGATCGTCCGAGCCAGCTCGAGCGCCCTATCACGCGCGGTTCCGGCCGGCACGACCTCGTCGACGGCGCCGAGCTCGAGGGCCTCCGCCGCTGGGAGCCGCGCCGCCGTGAAGATGGCCCTCGCGGCCCGCGACCACCCGACCCGGCGCACGAGCAGCTGCGTGCCGCCGCCGCCGGGGATGACGCCGACGCTGACCTCCGGCAGTCCGACGAGGGCACCCTCGCCCGCGACCACGACGTCGCACGACAGCGCCAGCTCGAAGCCACCGCCGAGGGCGAAACCGTCGACGGCGGCGATCGCGGGCACCGGCAGGTCGAGCACGCCGCCGTAGGCCGCCCGGGCGACAGGGCGTTGCTCCATGAGGTCGGCGTCGGTGAAGCTGTTGCGCTCCTTGAGGTCGGCGCCGACGCAGAACGCCTTCGGATGGCTCGAGCTCAGCACGACGCAGCGCACCGACTCGTCCGCGGCCACGCGGGCCGTCGCCGCGGCGATGGCGCGGGCCATGGCGGTCGACACGGCGTTCATGGCCTCCGGCCGGTCGAGGACGATCTCCGCGACGTGCGCCAGCTCGGGGTCCTCGAAGCGCTCGACGCGCACGAGGACGGGCTCTAATGACCCCGCGCTCGCGGTGTCGTCGGCTGCGGTCGGCGTTGACGGCATACGAAGGTCTCCTTCTGGGGTCACGTGTCGGTGGGCGACGTGGGTCGGCGGGCGGTGTCGGGGACCGGGTCCCCCGAGACGGAGCGGCGGCCGACGGACGTCGCCCGGCGCAGGAGCGAGGGCGTGACCGGCCCGACCCCGCGCAGGATGCGCCGGCGCTGCCCGGTCAGCTCGAAGCCGGAGAGGCTCGCGAGCTCGCGCGCCATCGTCGCGTCGACGAGGACGCTCCCGGCCTGGGCCACGGCGGTCAGGCGCGAGGCGCGGTTGACGGTGGTGCCGAACACGTCGCCGAGGCGGGAGATGATCGGGCCGCGCGCCATCCCGCAGCGCACGTCCGGCAGCACGTCGTCGTGGGTCATCGTCTCGACGAGGTCGAGCGCGATGGCCGCGGCGGGCGCGGCCCCCATCGTGGTGAAGAGGACCTCGTCGCCGACCGTCTTGATGAGGCGGCCACCGTGGGCCGTGATGACGTCGGCCGACAGCGCCTCGAAGCGGGAGACGAGGCGCGCGAGGTCCCGCTCGGACAGCCGACGCACGAGCGCCGTGAAGTTGACGAGGTCGGCGAAGCCCACCGAGCGCATCTTCGTCATGCCGTAGGACTCGGGGTCGGCGTCGGCGAGCATGCGCGCCACCGTGGCCGACAGGTGACGGCGCCAGGCGTAGACGAGGAGGGGCTCGAGGCGGTCGGTGAGCACCGCGAGGCGCTTGGCCGTCTCGGTCGCGGTCTCGATGCTGGGCACCGACCGCGACTCCTGGTCGTCGTCGTCGCTCTCCTCGGCCAGCGCGGCCGACATGTGGTTCTCGACGGCCTCGGCGATGAGCTGCGACTGCCAGCCCGCGAGGCGGTCGGCCGAGCGGGCGAAGGCCCGGGTCATGGCGAGCGCCGTCGGCTCGTCGAGCAGCCCGTCGCGCACGATGCCCGCGACCGCCGCGAGCGCCTTCTGGTCGGCCTCGGTGAACAGCTCGTCGTCGGTGTCGACGACGGGGAAGCCGAGCGCGTGCCAGAACTTGCGCGCGGACAGCAGGGACACCTCGGCACCGCGGCTCACCTCGCGGCGGCGCAGCTCGAGCGGACGCCCGAGCAGCCGCTCGGTGTAGTCCTCGCTGGCCCGCCCGACTGGCTCGGCGCCCGTGGTGCCCGGCTCGGTCATGGCCCGATCATGCCAGCCCGCCGGCCGCGGGCCGGACGTGGACGACGTCACCGGCCGCGAAGCTCCGCTCCCCGTGGTCGGTGCGTACGACGAGGGCTCCGCCGTCGTCGACGCCGACCGCGACGCCCTCGATCGCCTCGCCCGTCGGCAGGTGCACCCGGACCTCCAGCCCGATGGTCGAGCACGCCTCGCGGTACGCCGTCCGTGCCCCGGCCGCCCCGGCCGCCCCGACCGCCCCGACCGCCCCAGCCACCCCGGCCGCCCTCGACGGGTCGGTGCCGATGTCCGCCCCCGCTCCTGCGAGCACGGCCGTCAGCTCGTCGAGGTAGGCGACCAGCAGGTCCTCGCGGCGCACGGTGGCCCCGGCGACCGCCAGGGACGTCGCGGTGTCGACGGGCAGCTCCTCGCGGGTCTGGTCGACGTTGACGCCGGTGCCGACGACGACTGCCTGTCCGGAGGACACCGCCACGAGCTCGCAGAGGATGCCGCTCAGCTTGCGGTCGCCGTCGTCGGCCAGGAGCACGTCGTTGGGCCACTTGAGCCGGGCCGTCAGCGCGTGACCGGCTGCCTCGGTCACGCGGCGCACGGCGCGCGACAGCGCGAGCCCGGCGAGGAGCGGCATCCAGCCCGCCTGCGCGGGGTCGGCGACCGGGACCGCGACGCTGATGGCGATCGAGGCCCGGTCGGGCACCGTCCAGGCCCGCCCGAGCCGTCCGCGCCCGCCGGTCTGGTGGTCGGTGAGGACGACCCACCAGAGGCAGCGGTCGTCGCCCGCCCGCCCCACGGCATACGGACCGGTCGGCTGGGCCGTCCCGGCGAGCAGCTCGCGCAGCCGGGTGTTCGTCGACCCGAGGGCCGGGTGGAACTCCACCCCGCGCCAGGGCCGTCCGGACGTGACCAAGGCCGCACTCACAGTCTCGATGTCGAGCGAATCGCGCACGTCCACAAGGCTAGAGTGCCGAACATGGCCACCGATCATGCCGTCGCAGAACAGCCGACCAGCACGTCGCCGGAGCGCACGTCGCCCGAGGCGGGGTCGGCCCCCGGGCCCGATCTCGGCACGACGGCCGGCAAGCTCGCCGACCTGAAGCGACGCGTCGCCGAGGTGGCCAACGCCGGGTCGGAGCGCGCGGTCGAGAAGCAGCACGCCCGCGGCAAGAAGACCGCCCGCGAGCGCATCGAGATGCTCCTCGACGAGGGCACCTTCATCGAGCTCGACAAGTACGCCCGGCACCGCAGCAACAACTTCGGCCAGGACAAGAACCGGCCCTACGGCGACGGCGTCGTCACCGGCTACGGCATGGTCGACGGTCGCCAGGTGGCGGTCTTCGCCCAGGACTTCACCGTCTTCGGCGGGTCCCTCGGTGAGGTCTTCGGCGAGAAGATCGTCAAGGTCATGGACTTCGCGATGAAGATCGGCTGCCCCGTCATCGGCCTCAACGACTCCGGCGGCGCCCGCATCCAGGAGGGGGTCGTCTCGCTCGGCCTCTACGGCGAGATCTTCTTCCGCAACGTCCGCGCGTCGGGCGTCATCCCGCAGATCTCGCTCGTCATGGGCCCGTGCGCCGGCGGCGCGGTCTACTCCCCCGCCATCACCGACTTCACCGTCATGGTCGACCAGACCTCGCACATGTTCATCACCGGTCCGGACGTCATCAAGACCGTGACGGGCGAGGACGTCGGCTTCGAGGAGCTCGGCGGTGCGCTGACGCACAACAGCAAGTCGGGTGTCGCGCACTACATGGGCACCGACGAGCAGGACGCCATCGACTACGTCAAGGCGCTCCTCTCCTACCTGCCGAGCAACAACATGGAGACCCCGCCGGCCTACGGCGAGGGCGAGGCGGACCTCGCGGTCACCGACGACGACCGCTGGCTCGACACGTGCATCCCGGACTCCCCCAACGTCCCCTACGACATGAAGCAGGTCATCGAGCACCTCGTCGACGACGGCGAGTTCCTCGAGGTGCAGCCGCTCTTCGCGCCCAACATCCTCACCGGCTTCGCCCGCATCGACGGCATGTCGGTCGGCATCGTGGCCAACCAGCCGCTCCAGTTCGCCGGGTGCCTCGACATCCACGCGTCCGAGAAGGCCGCGCGCTTCGTGCGCACGTGCGACTGCTTCAACGTCCCCGTGCTGACCCTCGTCGACGTGCCGGGCTTCCTCCCCGGCACGAGCCAGGAGTGGGACGGCATCATCCGTCGCGGTGCCAAGCTCATCTACGCCTACGCCGAGGCCACGGTCCCCAAGATCACCGTCATCACGCGCAAGGCCTACGGCGGCGCCTACGACGTCATGGGCTCCAAGCACCTCGGCGCCGACATCAACCTCGCCTGGCCGACGGGGCAGATCGCCGTCATGGGCGCCCAGGGCGCCGTCAACATCCTCTACCGCAAGGAGCTCAAGCACACCGCGGAGCGGGGCGGCGACGTCGACGCCCAGCGCCAGGAGCTCATCACCCACTACGAGGAGACGCTGGCCAACCCGTACGTCGCGGCCGAGCGTGGCTACATCGACACGGTGATCAGCCCCTCCAACACGCGGATGAACGTCACCCGGGCCCTGCGCGCCCTGCAGAACAAGCGTGAGACGCTGCCGCCCAAGAAGCACGGGAACATCCCGCTGTGAGCGATCCCACGACGCCCGCGGCGGGCCCGGTCCCGCCCACGATCCGCGTCTCGGGCCACCCGACGCCCGAGGAGGTCGCGGCGCTCGTCGCCGTGCTGTCCGCGCTCGGTGGGGACGAGGCGGTGCCCGAGCACGCCCGTTCGGCCTGGTCCGACCCCTCCTGGTCGCTCGTCGGCCCCTCGGCCCGCCACGGCGGGTGGCGGCGCACGGGCCTGCCCCGCTGACGCGAGGCCCGTTTCGGTTGGCCGTCACCCGGCCCACTGCCCTACGCTCGTTCCTCATGTCTGTCGAGTCGAGCCCCACCGTCCGGATCGCCGAGCGCTACTCCCTCCGGGAGCGCCTCGCCGTCGGTGGCATGGGTGAGGTCCACCTCGCGACCGACGACCGCCTGGGTCGGCTCGTCGCCGTCAAGGTGCTCGGCGCGGGGTTCGCCGACTCCCCCGACTTCGTCGAGCGGTTCCGCCGCGAGGCCCTCACTGCCGCGGCGCTGTCGCACCCCAACATCGCCCAGGTCTACGACTACGGCGTCGACGGCGACTCCCACTTCATCGTCATGGAGTATGCCGAGGGCCAGGACCTCGCCCACGTGATCCGGGAGCACGGCCGGCTCACCCCCAGCGACGCCGTGCGCATCGCGGAGCAGGTCTGCGCAGCCCTCGGTGCCGCCCACCGCGCCGGCGTCGTCCACCGGGACATCAAGCCCGGCAACGTCATCGTCCGCCCCGACGGCACGGTCAAGGTGACCGACTTCGGCATCGCCCGGGCCCTCGGACAGGCATCGCTCACCGACACCGGCACCGTCATGGGCACGGCGGCCTACGTCGCTCCCGAGCAGGCCCGCGGTGAGGCCACGACGCCGTCGTCGGACCTCTACTCGCTGGGCATCCTGCTCTTCCAGATGCTGACCGGAGCCGTCCCCTTCGAGGGCGACACCCCGGTCGCGATCGCGATGCGGCACCTCGACGAGTCGGTGCCCCTGCCGAGCTCGCGCGTCGCGGACCTCCCGGCGAACCTCGACGAGGTCGTCGTCCGCGCCACGGCGAAGTCGCCGACCGACCGCTACGCCGACGCCGACGCCATGGCTGCGGCCCTGCTCGGCCACGAGATGCGTGCCGATGCCGCGACCCGGGCCCTGCCCGCCGGCGAGGCCACCTCGGTCCTCGACATCGGCACGAGCACGGCGATGATGCCCGCGGTCGACCTCCAGCCGAGCGGCGAGCGCACGGCGGTCCACCCCGTGCCCAGCGCGGCCGCCGCGCGCAGGGTGCCCACCGGAGTCGCCGCACCCGCACCCGCGCCCATGCCCGTGGGCCCAACGGCCGCCGCAACCCGGCGCTCGAGCGTGGCCGGCCGCGGCCGGTCCGGGCCGAGCCCCGTCGTCTGGGTGCTCCTCGCCGCCGTCGTGGCGCTCGTCGGGATCCTCGGCTACGTCCTGCTGTCGGGCTCGGACGCACCGACCGCCACCTCGGGCACGCGCCCGTCGGCGAGCGCGAAGCCCACCTCCGCCCCCTCGAAGACCGACCCGCCGTCCGACGGCAGCACCGTTCCCGGCGGCCTCGTCGGACAGCAGCGCGACGCGACGGTCGACGAGCTGATCGGCCTCGGCGTCAACGTGCGCTGGGTGCTCGTGCGCTCGGCGCAGCCGGACGGCGCGGTCATGGGCAGCTTCCCCGCCGAGGGCCAGCCGATGACGAAGGGCCAGACGGTCGCCCTCGTCGTGAGCCGTGGCCACGCCCCGGACCAGGTCAACTCCTCCTTCGTCGTGCCCGAGGGCCTCGTCGGCACGAGCGCCAAGGACGCGGAGAAGGCACTCGACCGCGAGGACGTCCGGGTCACGCGGGTTACGGTCCCCTCCGACGGTGAGAGCGGTCAGGTCATCGCGACCTGGCCTGCTGCCGGCACCCCGACGGCCGACGGGATCGTCGTGCTCGTCGTCTCGGGCGGCGACAAGGGCGGCTCGTCCGACGGCGACGGCTGAGCCCCGGACGCGTCCGACCCGCGCGACCACAATGCACTGGCACGTGACCGCGGGCTGGATTACGTTCGCCGGGTGACCGCCAACACCCAGACAGCGCGACCCCAGACCGACGTCGACCGCATCGCGGAGACCTACTTCGACGCCTCCGTCGCCCTCAGTCCCATCAACGCGACCTTCCTCGGCGTCCCCGGCGCCGAGGAGGAGCTCGACGACCTCTCCCCCGCCGGCAACGCCGCCGCCTCCGAGCTGCGGCGCACGACGCTCTCCGAGCTCGCCGCGGCGACCCCGGCCGACGACGTCGACCGGGTCACCGTCGACGCGATGACCGAGCGCCTCCAGCTCTCCGAGGACCGGTATGCCGCGGGACTCGACGAGATGTCCCTCAACGTCCTCGCGTCCCCGCTCCAGGCCGTCCGCGACGTGTTCGACCTCATGCCGCAGGAGACCGAGGACAACTGGCGCACCTTCGCCGTCCGCCTCACGAAGATCCCGGCCGCCCTCGAGGGGTACAAGGAGTCGCTGCTCCTCGCGCGCGAGCGTGGGCAGGTCTCCCCACGCCGGCAGGTCGAGGCCTGCGCCGAGCAGACGCGTGACCTCGTGGCCGACGACGGGTACTTCGCGAAGGTCGTGGCCGACGCGACGGTCGCAGACGCGCCGCTCGCCGGCGAGGTGAGGGACCGGCTCGCCGAGGGCGCGAGGATGGCCGCGGCGGCATACGGCGACATCGCCGACTGGCTCGAGAGGGAGCTGCTGCCGCACGCCCCCGAGGCCGACGCCTGCGGCATCGAGCGCTACCGGCTCGAGTCGCGCTACTTCCTCGGCGCCGCGGTCGACCTGCAGGAGACCTACCGCTGGGGCCAGCAGGAGGTCGCGAGCCTGCACGCGCAGATGAGCGAGATCGCCGAGGGCCTCGAGGCCGGGGCCGGCGTCCAGCGCGGGGTCGAGATCCTCGACGCCGACGACCGCTACGCCCTGCACGGCACCGACGCGCTCCGGGCCTGGATGCAGGAGCGGGCCGACGAGGTCATCGCCGACCTCAAGGACGTCCACTTCGACATCCCGGAGCCGGTCCAGCGCATCGAGTGCATGATCGCGCCGACGCAGACGGGCGGGATCTACTACACCGGACCGTCCGACGACTTCAGCCGACCCGGCCGGATGTGGTGGTCGGTTCCCAAGGGCAACACCGAGTTCCGCACGTGGAACGAGCTGACCACGGTCTACCACGAGGGTGTCCCCGGTCATCACCTCCAGGTCGCCCAGACGGTGTACCGCTCCGAGCTGCTCAACAAGTGGCGTCGCCTCGAGGCCTGGACCTCCGGCCACGGCGAGGGCTGGGCCCTCTACGCCGAGCGGCTCATGGCCGAGCTCGGCTACATGGACGACCCCGGCAACCGGATGGGTTGGCTTGCCGGACAGTCACTCCGGGCCGCACGCGTCGTCATCGACATCGGCGTGCACTGCGGCTTCGACGCACCTGACGAGGTCGGCGGCGGTGCCTGGGACTACGACAAGGCGTGGGCCTACCTGACCCGCTACGGCTTCATGGACGAGAAGATCCTGCGCTTCGAGCTCAACCGCTACCTCGGCTGGCCGGGGCAGGCGCCCAGCTACAAGATCGGTGAGCGACTGTGGCTGCAGCTGCGCGACGAGGTCAAGCAGCGCGAGGGGGACGCCTTCGACCTCAAGGCCTTTCACCGGCGGGCGCTCGACATCGGTGGCGTCGGCCTCGACACCCTGCGCAGCGCGGTCCTGCGGGAGATCTGACCACGCTCCGACGGCGCCGCTCCCGGAGCGGCGCCGTCGGCGTCCCATCGGCCGGCCGCGCGCCTAGCATGGCGTCATGCCGCCGAGTCCCCTCCCCGACGTGCCCACCGTCCAGCTCGTCCTCGCCTCTGCCTCGCCCGCCCGCCGCTCGACCCTCCGTGCCGCCGGCATCGAGCCGGTCGTCGTCGTGAGCGAGGTCGACGAGGACCTCACCGTCGCCGAAGCCACGGAGCGCTACGGCCCGCTCGAGCCGGCCGACATCGCGCTGCTGCTCGCGCGCGCCAAGGCCGAGGACGTCGCGGCCCGGGTCGACGCCGGCGTGGTCGTGCTCGGCTGCGACTCGGTCCTCGAGCTCGACGGCGAGGTCCACGGCAAGCCGGGCGACGCCGCGGAGGCTGTGGCCCGGTGGCGCCGGATGCGGGGCCGGTCAGGGGTGCTGCACACGGGCCACTGGCTCATCGACGAACGCGGCAGCGGCGGCCCCACGCTGGGCGCGACGGCGTCGACGACCGTCCACTTCGCGAAGCTCTCCGACGAGGAGATCGAGGCCTACGTCACCACGGGCGAACCACTCACCGTCGCCGGAGCCTTCACCATCGACGGCCTCGGCGGCGCGTTCGTCACCTCCGTGGAGGGCGACCACCACAACGTCGTCGGCCTGTCCCTGCCGCTGCTGCGCGACCTGCTCGCCGACGCCGGAATCGAGTGGTTCGACGTCGTCGGCGGGGTCGACGGTCAGGGGTAGAGGTCGTCGGTGAGGTTCTCGATGACGAGGTAGTGCTCGGTCCACCACCACATCTGGGCCGCGCCGATGACCACGATGAGTCCGAGCAGCCAGTAGCGGTAGCGCCGCCACCAGCGCAGCTTGAGGAACCAGGCGATGACGAGCGTCATCGGGAAGGCCAGCAGCGCGTAGCGCACGCGGCTCGGCGTCGTGCTCGTCACGAGGATGATGTATGCCGGGTAGGCGCCGGCCCAGCCCCAGATCTCCGGGCCCCAGCGCCACGAGTTCTTCGTCAGCATGAACCACGTGAACGCGGCGATGCCGAGCACGCCCGCGACCTGGCCGAGGACGCCCCAGTAGTCGTAGAGCAGGTTCCACCACAGGTAGAGCTTGATCTTCGTCTCGATGTTCCAGGCGAGCATCGTGTCGTTGTAGGCGTTGGGCGTGTCGGTCGCGATCGTGACGATCGTCGGCCAGAGGAAGGTCAGAGCGCCGGCGTACGCCGCGAGCACGCCCAGCCCGACGCGCAGGCGCACCGGGTGCTCGCCCTCGTCGCCCTGCCGCCAGCGCACGACGGCGTGGGCGATGATGACCGGCACCATCGCGATGACGACGTTGCGGCTGAGGGACAGCACGAGGAGCGCGAGGGCGACCCACCAGTACTGCCGCTTGCGCAGCAGCCACAGCACCGTGACGACGCCCAGGAGGGCGGTCGACTCGGTGTAGGAGGCCGAGAAGGCCGGGGACGCGATGAAGAAGCAGGTCGCGACGACGGCGACGATCGCCTCCCAGCGACCGACCGCCTGGTCGACGAGCTTGAACAGCACGTGCATCGCGGCGAAGCCGATGACGATCGAGAGCATCGGGGCGACCACGGAGAAGGGCAGCCCGGTCACCTTCATGATGAGGCCGGCGGTCATCGGGAACACCGGGAAGAAGGCCCACGGGTTCATGTCGATGCCACCCCAGCCGACACGAGGCAGTACCGCGGGGTAGCCCTGCTCGGCGATGACGCGGTACCACTGGCCGTCCCAGCCCGTCATGACCGCGGCATAGCCGGGGTCCGCGGGCGAGGGGTAGAAGATGCGGATGTTCGCCGTCCCGATCGGCAGCGGGATCTGGTAGCGCGAGAGGTACGTCGCGGCGACCCAGACGAAGATGCGTGAGACGCCGAAGACGGCGAAGGGGAACCAGACCGGGAACCGGCGCCAGAACGGCTGCACTCGCTCGGCGTCGCGGTCGGGGTGCTCGAGCCTGTGACCGAGGCGCGGCTCAGACCGGCGGGACGGAGCGTCGGCGCTCGCTGAAGTGACGGTCACGCCGGGAAGCATAGGCCAGACGGCGCACCAGGTCCGAGCGCAGTTCATCCGCCTCGATGATCGAGTCGAGCACGAGGTCGGCTGCCAGACGCTCGATGTCGACGTCCTCCTCGTACTCGCGACGGCGATCCGCCACGAATCGTGCCTGTTCGTCGGGGTCGGCGATCTCGGCGATCTTGTTCGCGTAGACGGCGTTGACGGCGGCCTCCGGGCCCATCACGGCGATCCGCGCGGTCGGCAGCGCGATGGTCGCGTCGGGACCGAAACCGGGACCGCCCATGGCGTAGAGGCCCGCCCCGTAGGCCTTGCGCACGACGACGCAGAACTGCGGCACGGTCGCGGACGAGACGGCGCTGACCATCTTGGCGCCGTGCCGGATGATGCCGCCGCGCTCGACCTCCGAGCCGATCATGAAGCCCGGCACGTCGGCGAGGTAGACGATCGGGACGTTGAAGGCGTCGCAGAGCCAGATGAAGCGCGCGGCCTTGTCGGCGCTGTCGGTGAAGAGCACGCCGCCCTTGACCATGGAGTTGTTCGCGACGATGCCGACGGTCTGCCCCTCGAGGCGCCCGAAGCCGATGACGAGCTCGCCGGCCCAGAGGGGCTTGAGCTCGAAGAAGGAGTCGTCGTCCACGAGACCGTCGATGACCTCGTGGACGTCGAAGGGCACGGACTCGCGCTCGGGCACGGTCTCCCGGGTCAGCGGCGTCGCCGGCTGCTCGGCCGCATACGTCGGCGGGTGGTCGCGCCAGCTGCCGGGGACGTAGGAGAAGTAGAGCTTGGCCAGCTCAATGGCCTCGGCGTCGTCGTGGGCGAGCAGGTCACCGACACCGGAGACGGTGCAGTGCATGCGGGCGCCGCCCATCTCCTCGAGGGAGACCTTCTCGCCGACGACCATCTCGGCCATGCGCGGGCTGCCGAGGTACATCGAGGCATTGCCCTCGACCATGATGATGAGGTCGCAGAAGCTGGGGATGTAGGCGCCACCGGCGGCACTTGGGCCGAAGAGGCAGCAGATCTGGGGCACCTTGCCCGACAGGGCGACCTGGTTGTGGAAGATGCGCCCGGCGCCGCGACGGCCGGGGAACATCTCGACCTGGTCGGTGATGCGGGCGCCGGCCGAGTCGACGAACCAGAAGACGGGCAGCTCCTCGCGCAGCGCCATCTCGGTGGCGCGCACGATCTTCTCGACAGTGCGCGCGCCCCAGGAACCGGCCTTGACGGTCGGGTCGTTGGCGATGACGATCGCCGCCCGACCGTCGACCGTGCCACGCCCGGTGACGACGCCGTCGGCCGGGAGGCCCGGCTGCAGGGCGTTGGCGTATCGGCCGTCCTCGACGAAGGAGCCCTCGTCGAAGAGCAGGGCGATGCGGTCGCGGACGTAGATCTTGCCCTGCGCGTCGAGCTTGGCCTGCGCCTTCTCCGGCGCGCTGGCCGATGCGGCGTGGGCGGCGGAGAGGCGCGCGCGGACGTCGGCCACGCGCGGGTCGCCGTGGGGGCTCGCACCGGGCGCGGGCTCGGTCATGCCGGCAGCCCCATCCCGCGGGCGATGAGCATGCGCTGGACCTCGGACGTGCCCTCGCCGATCTCGAGGATCTTGGCGTCGCGGTAGAACCGGGCCACGGGGTACTCCTCCATGAAGCCGTTGCCGCCGAACACCTGCGTCGCGATCCGGGTGGCCGTGACGGCGGCCTCGGTCGAGTAGAGCTTCGCGATGGCGGCAGCCTGCTTGACCTCCTTGACGGAGCGCTTGCCCGCGTGGAGCTCGTCCTTGAGCCAGGCCGCCTTGTAGGTCAGCAGCCGGGCTCCCTCGACCATGACCGCGAGGTCGGCGAGCTGGAACGACACGCCCTGGTTGACGCCGATCGGGCGGCCGAACGCAACGCGGGTCTTCGCGTAGTCCGTGGCGAGCTCGAGACAGGCCTGCGCGCAGCCGACGGCCAGCGCCGAGATGGCGATGCGGCCGTCATCGAGGGTCTTGAGGAACTGCTTGAACCCCTCACCCTCCTGGCCGAGGAGGTGGTCGGCGGGGACGCGGCAGTCCTCGAAGGTGAGGCCGTGGGTGTCGGAGACGTGCCAGCCGAGCTTGTGGTACGCCGGCTCGACGATGAAGCCGGGGGTGCCGGCGGGCACCATGATCGCCGAGATCTGCGGTGACCCGTCCTCGTTCGTGCCGGTGCGCGCGGTCACGGTGACGACGGACGTGATGTCGGTGCCGGAGTTCGTGATGAAGGCCTTGGCGCCGTTGACGACCCACTCGTCGCCGTCGCGGACGGCTCGCGTGCGGGTCGCGCCGGCGTCGGAGCCGGCCTCGGGCTCGGTGAGCCCGAAGCCGGCGAGGGCGCGGCCGGCGACGAGGTCGGGCAGGAAGCGCTGCTTCTGCTCCTCGGTGCCGTAGGTGAGGATCGGGTTGATGCCGAGCCCCACGCCCGCGGACAGCGTGATGCCGATCGACTGGTCGACGCGGCCCAGCTCCTCGATGGCGACGCAGAGACTCGTGAAGTCGCCGGACTCCCCCGCGCCGCCGTACTCCTCCGGCACGACGAGGCCGAACAGCCCGAGGTCACCCATCTTCGGCACGAGGTCGGTCGGGAAGTACGCGGCGGCGTCCCACTTGGCGATGTTGGGCGCGACCTCCTTCTCGGCGAAGTCGCGGACGACCATCCGGAAGTCCTCGTGGTCCTGGCTGAGCTCGAACATCGCTGTTCTCCTGAAGGGGTGGCGGCCATCACGCGCTCGTGACGCATGCTTGACGTTGACGTAAACGTAAAGCACTATCGACCGCATGACAAGTGACACCTCGATCGCGCGCCCGTCCTCGCGGACCGGCGAGACGTGGACCATCGCCCAGGTGGCCGAGGAGTTCGACGTCACCCACCGAACGGTTCGCCACTACGAGGACCTCGGCCTCATCTCGCCCGAGCGGCGCGGGACCCAGCGCGTCTACCACCGCCGCGACCGCACGCGCCTCAGCCTCATCCTGCGCGGCAAGCGGCTGGGCTTCCCGCTCGAGGAGATCCGCACGATCATCGACCTCTTCGACGCGCCGCGCGGCCGTCGCACGCAGCTCGAGTACGTCCTCGGCCAGATCGACGAGCGTCGCACCGACCTCGAGCAGCGCCTGCGCGACGTGCAGGACGCCATCGCCGAGCTGGGCGAGTTCGAGCGGCGCTGCCGCGACGACCTCGGGCGCCTCGACCACGTGTGAAGCCTTTCGTCGCGCGTGACACGATGGGTGCATGAGCGCTGAAGACACGAAGATCTCCGCCTACGCCCACCCTGAGCGCCTCGTCACGACCGAGTGGCTCGCGGAGCAGATCGCGGCCGGCGGCCTCGGGGGCCCGGACGGCATCGTGCTGCTCGAGTCCGACGAGGACGTGCTGCTCTACGAGACCGGCCACATCCCAGGGGCGCTCAAGATCGACTGGCACGTCGACCTCAACGACCCGGTGGCGCGCGACTACGTCGACGGTGCGCGTTTCGCCGAGGTGATGGGCGCCCGCGGCATCAGCCGCGACACGACCGTCGTGATCTACGGCGACAAGAGCAACTGGTGGGCGGCGTACGCCCTGTGGGTCTTCAGCCTCTTCGGGCACGAGGACGTCCGTCTCCTCGACGGTGGCCGGGCCAAGTGGGTCGCCGAGGGCCGCGAGCTCACCCGCGACGTGTCGTCGCCGGCCACGGTGGACTACCCCGTGGCCGAGCGTGACGACGCCCCCATCCGCGCCTTCAAGGACGACGTGCTCGCCCACCTCGGCAAGCCTCTGGTCGACGTCCGCTCCCCCGGCGAGTACTCCGGCGAGCTGCTGCACATGCCGGACTACCCCCAGGAGGGGGCGATGCGCGGCGGGCACATCCCCGGCGCCAGGTCGGTGCCGTGGGCACGCGCCGCGAACGAGGACGGCTCGTTCAAGTCGCGCGAGGACCTCGAGGCGATCTACCTCGAGGAGCAGGGCCTCACGGCCTCGGACGACGTCGTCGCGTACTGCCGCATCGGTGAGCGCTCGTCGCACACGTGGTTCGTGCTGACCCACCTGCTCGGCTTCGAGACGGTGCGCAACTACGACGGCTCGTGGACCGAGTGGGGCAACGCCGTGCGCGTGCCGATCGAGAAGTGACCCGGATGCGAGCCAGGAGTCTCTCGTGAGCGACACCCCACTGCCGGCCCCCCTCGCCGAGATCGCCGAGGACTTCCGGTCGGCGAGCAACGACCTCAAGCTCCAGCTGCTGCTCGAGTTCAGCGACGAGCTGCCGGGCCTTCCCGAGCGGTATGCCGGCCACCTCGACCAGCTCGAACGCGTCGACGAGTGCCAGTCGCCGCTCCTCCTCACCGTCGAGGTGGGCGACGGCGACTCGCTCGACGACCGCGTCGTCAGCCTGTTCTTCGACGCCCCGCCCGAGGCACCGACGACCCGCGGGTTCGCCGGCATCCTGCACGAGGGCCTGGACGGCCTCTCGGCTGCGGAGGTGCTCGACGTCCCCGACGACGCCCCGATGCGCTTCGGCCTCGCCGAAGCGGTGTCACCGCTGCGGATGCGCGGCATGGTCGCGATGCTCGGCCGCATCAAGCGCCAGGTCCGCGCCAAGACCGCCTCCTGACCAGCAGAACCCCGGCACACCTCCTACGTCAGTGCTGCACCCCGTGCAGCAGTGACGTAGCCGCTGGACCCCAACCGCCCGCCAGGTGACCAGACCCAACCGCTACGTCACTGTTGCACCCCATGCAGCAGTGACGTAGCCGCTGGACCCCCACCGCCCGCCGGGTGACCAGACCCACCCGCTACGTCACTGTTGCACCCCATGCAGCAGTGACGTAGCCGTGGACGGGATGTCCACACCCCTCTGAGTCGGTCACCGGACATGTGGACAGGGCCCTTCGAGCGCACGGCGCTGTCGGTGCCGACACCGAACGTGTCCGCATGAGCGCAACAGCAGGCAGCCCTGCCCCCGACGACGAGCCAGGACGGTATGTCGTTCGCGCGCGGCGTCGCGCCGACCTCAGCCAGCGGGAGCTCGCCGCCCTCGTGGGCATCTCCGCGAGCACCGTGAGTCGCATCGAGTCCGGCGCCGTGGTGCCCAGCATCGCCCTCTACGTCCGACTGCTCGCACTGGCGGAACTCCGGCTGGTGGTCGTCGACCGCGAGGGGCACGAGGTCCTGCCGGTGCCGGTCGACACGGTGCGCGACAACCAGGGGCGACGGTTTCCCGCCCACCTCGACGTCGCGCCTCCCGACGAGGTGCCCTTCGAACGCTGGGCCTTCCCACGCTACGACCGTCCCGATGCACGCGCCTGGTTCCGTCACCGCTCGACGCGTGACCAGCTCGCGGACGACGCCCCGCACCGCGAGCGGCCGGCCGACCACCCGACCGAAGGCGAGCTGCTGCTCCGGCGTCGACTGATGCGTGGACGGCAGCCGCGCGTCGACGCGCCACCCACGGCCGACATCGAGTGCCACTGCCTCGACAGGTGTTTCGAGGAGCTCTGCGTCGCCGCGTGCCCGTGCCAGTGCGAGCCGGGACGCGACCGGCTGGGCAGACGCCGAGCGCTCCCCGCCGACGTGGTCGACGAGGAGCGCGGGGAGCTCGAGGGTGACGGCACCCCTAGTTGACGGGCCCACCGCCCCCGAGGTCGTCGGTGTCACGGAAGTAGGTCTTCTTCGCTCGCAGGCCGCGGTTGGCCATCCACGTCAACGCCCAGAGCACCACGCCGGGCGCGGGCAGTCCGCCGCCGATCCTGTAGTGCTCCGACGGTCGTCCCGAGAAGGGCAGCACCAGGAAGAAGCAGCGGACGGCACCGATGACCGGCAGCACGGACGGCGTGACGAAGTGGTCGCTCGTCTGCCGGTCGCGGCGCAGCACGAGGACGACGATGTTGACGATCGTGAACACACCGAGCAGCAGCAGGGAGGTCGTACCGCCCAGAGCGGCGACGGCGTCCTCGCTGGCGCCCGACACGTAGGTGATGAGCCCACGGGTCGGCAACGACAGACCTGTCCGAAAGGTCACCCTTGCGCGCGCCGCCGCTCCCGAGACGCTCGTCAGCCGCCGATGCGGGTGCGCACCTCGTAGAGCTCCGGGAAGAAGGTCAGGTCGAGCGCGCGGCGCAGGAAGTCGACACCCGTCGAGCCACCGGTCCCGGTCTTCTGCCCGATCGTGCGCTGCACGACCTGGAGGTGCCGGAACCTCCACTGCTGGAAGTTGTCCTCGAGGTCGACCAGCTCCTCGCAGGTCTCGTAGACGCCCCAGTGCTCGTTCGGCTGCGCGTAGACGGCCGCGAAGACGTCGACGAGCCCCTCGTCATGGCGGTAGGGCTGCGTCCAGTCACGGTCGAGCAGAGCCGGCGGGACGGCATACCCCCGTCGGGAGAGGTAGGCGAGGAACTCGTCGTAGAGGCTCGGCTCGTGCAGCAGGGCGTCGAGGGCCGCCCGGGCGCCCTCGTCGTGCGAGAAGACGGCGACCATGTCGGCGTTCTTGTTGCCGAGGAGGAACTCGACCTCCCGGTACTGCGCCGACTGGAAGCCCGAGCTCGTGGCGAGGAAGGGTCGGATCTCGGCGTACTCGCTCGGGGTCAGGGTCGCGAGCACCGACCACTGGTCGGTCAACGTGTGCTGGATGTGCTTGACCCGGGCGAGGCGCTTGAGCGCCGGAGCCAGCTCGTCGTCGCGGAGCAGGCTTCGGGCAGAACGGAGCTCGTGGATCAGGAGCTTGAGCCACAGCTCCGACGTCTGGTGCTGGATGATGAAGAGCAGCTCGTCGTGCTGGGGCGGTTCGCTCAGTGGCTGCTGCGCACTGAGGAGGGTGTCCAGCCGGAGGTAGTCGCCGTAGGACATCCTGCGCGTGAAGTCACGCTGGATGCCCTCCTCGAGGTCGCGCTTGCTCCGCCGGTCGAGCCCACCCTGGGCGGCACTGTCCATGCCCGCGATCCTAGAGGTCGCGTCAGCGCGAGCGCGGGCGGATGCTCACGAGGTGGGAGACGACGCCCGGGACCCAGCCGGTCTCACCGCGCATCCACCGGGCGCCGACGAGGTTGTGCGGCACGACCACGGTGTCGGCACGTGCAGCCACGAGACCGAGGTCGGTGCCGAAGACGTCGGTGACGATCGCCCAGTCACGCGCGCTGTGGCGCGCGAGGTGCTCGCCGATGGCGACGGCATACGTCTCGACGACGATGTCCGGCCCCTCGCCCGAACCGCCCGCGTCGGCCCAGCGGCGGTAGGCCGCGTCGTAGTGCGCGCCGATGGACGCGAGGTCGTCGACGTCCACCCCGTCATCCGTCGCGTGCTCGAGGGCCGCGGTGATGCGCGCGCGCTCCTCGTCACCGAGCGGCACCGCGACCGGCCGTCCGGTGAAGTCGGCGGCAAGGGCGTCGTCGGCGTCCTCGTCGACCGTGGGGGCCGCGCCCGCCGGCTCGTCGGTGTCGTCCTTGCCCTTGCGCGAGAACAGTCCCATGCCCGCCAATCTAGTGGCTCGGACGCGGCCCGGGTCCGGTCAGCCGAAGGCGTCCGGGTCGGGCCCGGTACGGGTGCCCCGGTCGAGCCCGGCGAGGGCCTCGAGGTCGTCCTCGCCGAGGCTGAACCCGAAGATCTCGACGTTCTCCGCGATGCGTGCCGGGGTGACGGAGCGCGCGAGCACGACGTTGCCGAGCTCGACGTGCCAGCGCAGCACGAGCTGGGCGGGCGTCACGGCATGCGTCGCGGCGAGGGCGACGACGACCGGGTCGTCGAGCAGCCCGGCACGGACGGCGAGCGGGCTCCAGGCCTCGGTGACGATGCCGTGCTCGGCGTGGAAGGCGCGCAGCTCCCTCTGCTGGAGGTACGGGCTCAGCTCGATCTGGTTGACCGACGGCAGGACCCCGGTCTCCTCGAGCAGCCTCTCGAGGTGGGGCACCTGGAAGTTGCAGACACCGACCGAGCGGACCCGTCCCTCGCGCTGGAGGTCGAGCATCGCCCGCCAGGCGTCGACGTAGGCATCCTGCTGCGGGGCCGGCCAGTGGATGAGGTAGAGGTCGAGGACCTCGATGCCGAGGCGCTGCATCGAGGCGTCGAAGGCCGCGGGCACGCTCCTGTGGTCGTCGTTCCAGACCTTCGTCGTGACGAAGACGTCGTCGCGGTCGACGTCGCTGCGCCCGAGGACCCGGCCGACGCCCTCCTCGTTGCCGTAGATCCGCGCGGTGTCGATGTGGCGGTAGCCGGCATCGAGCGCACGGCCGAAGGCGGCGTCGACGGCGGCGTCCGGGACCTCCCAGACACCGAAGCCGACCTGCGGGACAGCGAGGCCCGGGGTTGAGGCGTGGCCGAGGCCGAGGGTGTGGACTGGCTCGTGTGTCGTCATGCTGCCCACGCTAGGTCGGTGCCGCTCGGGGTGGTGTGCCCGACCTCACTCCGAGACGACCGGGAATAGACCCGAGGACGCCGAATTGACGCGACGTCATCCCGATAGAGTCCGAACCATGGCATCCATCAGCAAGGTACTGATCGCAAACCGTGGTGAGATCGCCGTCCGCATCGCGCGGGCGTGCGCGGACAGCGGGATCGCCTCGGTCGCCGTCTACGCCGAGCCTGACCGGGATGCCTTGCACGTCAAGGTCGCCGACGAGGCGTACGCCCTCGGGGGCTCGACCCCCGGCGAGAGCTACCTCGTCCAGGAGAAGCTGCTCGACATCGCCCGTCAGGCGGGCGCCGACGCGGTCCACCCCGGCTACGGCTTCCTCGCCGAGAACGCCTCGTTCGCGCAGGCGGTCATCGACGCCGGCCTGATCTGGATCGGCCCCGGCCCCCAGGCGATCGACTCCCTCGGCGACAAGGTCAAGGCGCGCCACATCGCCACGAAGGCCGGCGCGCCACTCGTGCCCGGCACGAAGGACCCCGTCTCGGGAGCCGACGAGGTCGTCGAGTTCGCGAAGGAGCACGGCCTCCCCGTCGCGATCAAGGCGGCCTACGGCGGCGGCGGCCGCGGCCTCAAGGTCGCCCGCGCCATGGAGGAGATCCCCGACCTCTACGACTCGGCGGTCCGCGAGGCCGTGACGGCCTTCGGCCGCGGCGAGTGCTTCGTCGAGCGCTTCCTCGACCACCCCCGCCACGTCGAGACCCAGTGCCTGGCCGACCAGCACGGCAACGTCGTCGTCGTGTCGACGCGCGACTGCTCGCTCCAGCGCCGCAACCAGAAGCTCGTCGAGGAGGCGCCCGCACCGTTCCTCTCCGAGGCGCAGCACACCGAGCTGCTCCGCGCGAGCAAGGCGATCCTCAAGGAGGCCGGATACGTCGGAGCCGGCACGTGCGAGTTCCTCGTCGGCCCGGCCGGCGACATCAGCTTCCTCGAGGTCAACACCCGTCTGCAGGTCGAGCACCCCGTGACCGAGGAGGTCACCGGCATCGACCTCGTGCGGGAGCAGTTCCGCATCGCGAACGGCGAGTCCCTCGACTACGGCGACCCCGAGCCGCACGCCCACTCGATCGAGTTCCGCATCAACGGCGAGGACGCCGGCCGCGGCTTCCTGCCGGCACCGGGGACCGTCAGCCGCATGGTCGTCCCGCAGGGTCCCGGTGTGCGCTGGGACGCCGGCCTCGTCGAGGGCGACACCGTCGCCGGCGCCTTCGACTCGATGATCGCCAAGCTCGTCATCACCGGCCGCACCCGTGAGCAGGCCATCGAGCGGTCGCGCCGGGCCCTGGCCGAGCTCACCATCGAGGGCATGCCGACCGTCGTGCCGTTCCACCGGGCCGTCGTCGCCGACCCGGCCTTCGCGCCGGCCGACGGTGCGCCCTTCACGATCCACACCCGTTGGATCGAGACCGAGTTCGACAACACGATCGAGGCGTATGCCGGTGGGTCGGCCGACGCGGCCGAGGCCGAGGAGCGCCAGACCGTCGTCGTCGAGGTCGGGGGCAAGCGCCTCGAGGTCTCGCTCCCGGGCGGTCTGTCGCTCGGCGGCGGCGGGAGTGCGTCTGCGGCCAAGAAGAAGGCGCCCAAGAGGTCCGGTGGCGGCAAGTCCGGGGGCGCGGCCTCCGGCGACTCCCTCACCGCCCCGATGCAGGGCACGATCGTCAAGATCGCCGTCGAGGAGGGCGCGACCGTCGCGGCGGGCGACCTCGTCATCGTCCTGGAGGCGATGAAGATGGAGCAGCCCATCACCGCCCACAAGGCCGGCGTCGTGTCGGGCCTCACCGCGAAGGTCGGCGAGACCGTCACGTCGGGTGCCGTGCTCGCCGAGATCACCGACGTCGCCGAGGGCTGAGCCCACCCACCGGACCGACGACGAGGGCCGACCCCGCGTGGCGGGGTCGGCCCTCGTCGTGTGCCGCCGTCGCCGGCAGCGTCTCGTCAGCCCTGCTTGGCGGGCGGGTCGCCGAGGGTGACGTCGCCGTCGCCCGAGCCGGGCAGGTTGGGGTCGGGGACTCCGGGCAGCTCCTGCTCGCCGGCAGGCCCTCCCGCCGGCGGGATCTCCGACGGGCCGGGTCCGCCGGGCAGGTGGGGGTCGACGGGAGCCGGGTCGGTCGGGTCGACCGGCGGCCTCGGCTCGACGGGTCCGGGCTCCGGTGTCGGAACGGGCTCCGGCGTCGGGACGGGCTCCGGTGTCGGCGTGGGCTCGGGCGTCGGGGCCGGCGGCGGGCTCGGAGCCGGCGGCGGGGTGGCCGGCGGCTCCGGGGCGCCGGGAGGCTGGGTGCCCTCGGCGTCCGGCGGCAGCCCGAGGCCCTCCTTCAGCTTGTCGCTGCCCTGGTCGACCTGGTCGGCGTACTTCCCCCCGGTGCGCTCGTTGATGAGCTCCTCGGCCTTGTCGAGTCCCTGCTGGGCCTGCTCGGGGTGGCCCTTGACGAAGTCCTTGGCCTTCTGGATCCAGTCGCTCACTGCGTTTGCCTCCACGGTCCGACCTGCTCAGGAACCACCGCCCGCGGGTGGACAGCCATCCCTGACATGGCGACGACGCCGCCACGGGCCCGACGCTACGCCTCTGGCACACTGCTCATGTGTTTGCGACCCTCCCCACTGCCTCGGCCGACCAGCCCGTCTTCTCCGTGGCGAACCTCGTCATCCTCGTCATCGTGGCCGCGATCGTCTACCCGCTGCAGAAGAAGCTGCGCGAGGTGGTCTCGCGCCGCCGGCGCGAACGATGGGCTGAGGAGGACCGTCGAGCCGAGCTCGAGCGCGGGCAGGCTGACCGCCCGGCGCCGCGCGACGACGAGCACTGAGCAGCCGCCGACACGGTATGCCGTCCGGCCGGGTCGGTCGTCCCGCGTCGGACGTCTGCTCACCCCGGGACGGCGCGGCCTCGGTCGAGGTCAGTCGGACTGGTGCAGCTGGCGCGCCGCCTCGGCGATCGAGCCCGACAGCGAGGGGTAGACCGTGATGGTGCTCGACACCTGGTCCACGCTGAGGCGGTTCTGCACCGCGAGCGCGACGGGGTAGATCAGCTCGGACGCCTTCGGCGCGACGACGACCCCGCCGAGCACCGTCCCGTAGCCCTTGCGACAGAAGAGCTTGACGAAGCCGTCGCTGATGCCCTGCATCTTGGCGCGCGGGTTGCGTGCGAGCGGCAGGGTCACGGACTCGACGTCGGGTGACTCGTCGGCCGCGTTCTGGCTGATGCCGACGGTCGCGATCTCGGGCTCCGTGAAGATGTTGGCGGCGACGCCCCGCACGTTGAGGGGCGACACGGCGTCGCCGAGCGCGTGCCACATGGCGATGCGTCCCTGCATGGCGGCGACGGACGCGAGGGGCAGCACGCCGGTGCAGTCGCCGGCCGCGTAGACGCCGCCGACGCTGGTGCGCGAGACCCGGTCGACCTGGACGTGCCCCGAGGGGCTGAGCTCGACACCGGCCTCCTCGAGGCCGAGACCGTCGGTGTTCGGCACGGATCCGACGGCGAGCAGGGCGTGCGACCCCTCGACGGTGCGCCCGTCGACGAGCGTGACGACGACGCCGTCGGCCGTGCGCTCGACGGACGCCGCTCGCGACTTGTTGAGGACCTCCATGCCGCGCTTGCGGAAGACGTCCTCGATGACGGTGGCGGCGTCGGCGTCCTCGCCGGGCAGCACCCGGTCGCGTGAGGAGACGAGCACGACCTGGGAGCCGAGGCCGAGGTAGGCCTGGGCGAGCTCGGCGCCGGTGACACCTGACCCGATGACGATGATCCGCTCGGGCAGCTCGTCGAGGGAGTAGATCTGCTGCCACGTCAGGATGCGCTCGCCGTCCGGCCGCATGGTGTCCATGACGCGAGGTGCAGCGCCGGTGGCGACGAGGACGACGTGCGCGGTGAGCTCCTGCGTCGTCCCGTCCGCGAGCTCGGCGACCACGCGCTCGCGGCCGACGATCCGGGCGGTGCCGCGCAGCACGGTGACGCCGACCGCCTCGAGGCTCCCCTGGATATCGGCGCTCTGAGCGGCGGCGAGCTCGAGGATGCGGTCGTTGACGGTGTGCGCCTGGGCGACGGCGTCGGACACCTCGTCACCGTCGTCGTCCTGCAGCCGCACACCGAGCCGCGACGCGGTCTCGAAGTCGGACATGTAGTCGGCGGTCGCGATGAGGGCCTTGCTGGGGACGCAGTCGGTGAGGACGGCCGCGCCGCCGAGGCCGTCCTTCTCGACGATCGTGACCTGCGCCCCGAGCTGGGCCGCGACGAGCGCCGCCTCATAGCCCCCGGGGCCGCCGCCGATGATGACAACGGATGTCTCGCGCGTGATCACGGGACCATCCAACCATCCCTCGGACGGGCGTCCGACCGCCCGGCGACCGGGCGGAGCCGGCCGTCAGTGGCTGAGGGCAAGCCCACGGTAGTAGGGCACGAGGGGCGTTCCGGCGCGGACACGCAGGGAGCGGTTGCGCACGAGGAAGGCGCCTGCAGCCCCGAGGACGAGCAGCGCGGCGATCGCGGCGAGAGAGAAGAAGACGACGAGGAACGGCGTGATGCCGGTGAGGATCTGCATGGTGGACCTCCTGAAGGTTTCTACATCCGTAGATTCTACATATGTAGAAACACCGTCCGAGCCGCCACACATTCCCGGCTACCCTCGGTGTGACGACTCCCACTCGTGCGACAGGCAGGACCGATGTCCCCGACGGACGCCCCCCTCTCCCCGCGCCGCCGACAGCTGCTCGAGGCCGCCGTGCAGGTGGTCGCCGCGGGCGGGCTCCGTGGACTGACCCATCGCGCCGTCGACGCCAGGGCCGGGCTGCCGCCGGGGACCTGCTCGGCCTACCTGCGCACGCGTGCCGCCTTGGTCCACGCCCTCGCCCAGCACGTCGCCACGGGCCTGACCGACGACGTCGAGGCACTCGCCCGCCGCCTCGCCACTCGACCCGGCGACCCGACCTTCGCAGGTGCCCAGGTCTCCGACCTCTTCGCCGGCTGGCTGCGCGATCCCGACGTCGTGCTGGCCCGTCTGGAGCTGACGCTCGAGGCGGCCCGCGACGACGAGCTGGCCGCCGCCTTCGCGCAGTGGCGCATCCGGCTGCTCGACGTCGTCGAGGAGGTCGTGAGCCGCAGCCGAGACGGCGACACGAGGACCCGCGCAGAGGCCGTCGTGGCCGCCCTCGAGGGCGTCCTGCTCAGCGCCCTGGCGCAGCCGGCGCGGCGCCGGCGGGCCTTCGTCACGCGCACCGTCGACACGGTGCTCACGGCGTTCGCGGAGAGTCCGGGCTGACCCGACCGGGCCGGTTCCTGCACCGGGTCGACCTCGCTAGAGTCCTGAGCGTGACCAGTTCCCACCGTGATCTCAGCGACCCCTCCACCGACCCCTTCGCCGTCGCCGCCGACGCCGCCGCCGTCATCGCCGAGCGCACCGGCGCCGACCACCACGACGTTGCCCTCGTGCTCGGATCGGGCTGGGGCCAGACCGCCGACCTCATCGGTGAGACGCTCGCGACCGTCGAGAACGCCGACGTCCCCGGCTTCCACAAGGCCGCCGTCGCCGGACACTCCGGCAGCATGCGTTCGGTGGCCATCGGCAACACCGGCCGCCGGGCGCTCGTCTTCGGCACCCGCACCCACTTCTACGAGGGGCGCGGCGTGCGGGCCGTCGTCCACGGCGTCCGCACCGCGAAGGCGGCGGGTTGCTCGACCGTCGTGCTGACCAACGGCTGCGGTGGCCTCAACCCCGCGTGGGCACCCGGCACTCCCGTCCTCATCCGGGACCACATCAACCTCACCGCGCACTCCCCCGTCGAGGGTGCGAACTTCGTCGACCTCACCGACCTCTACACCCCGCGACTGCGCGACATCGCCCGCGAGGTCGACCCCGACCTCGACGAGGGCGTCTACGTCCAGTTCCGAGGGCCGCACTACGAGACGCCGGCCGAGGTGCAGATGGCCAAGGTCATCGGCGGCGACCTCGTCGGCATGTCGACGAGCCTCGAGGCGATCGCCGCGCGCCAGGCCGGGCTCGACGTGCTCGGCATCTCGCTCGTGACCAACCTCGCGGCCGGCATCTCGGACCAGCCGCTCAGCCACGCCGAGGTGCTCGAGGCCGGACAGGCCGCCGCCGAACGCTGCGGCCGGCTGCTCGCCCAGGTCGTGGGGCGCCTCTGATGACGACCATCGACACCACCGAGACGCTGTATGCCGCGGCGCGGGCCTGGCGCGACGACGACCCCGACCCGACGACGCGGGCCGAGCTCGACGCCGTCCTCGGCAGGGCGACGGCGGGCGACGCGGACGCAGCCGCCGACCTCGCCGACCGCATGGCCGGACTGCTCGAGTTCGGCACCGCCGGGCTGCGCGGGGCCCTCGGCGCCGGCCCCAACCGGATGAACCGCAGCGTCGTCATCCGAGCGGCGGCCGGCCTGACGGCATACCTCAAGGACGAGGGGCGCGCCGGCGACGCGCCGACGGTCGTCGTCGGCTACGACGCGCGCTACAACTCGGACGTCTTCGCCCGCGACACCGCCGCCGTGGTCGTCGCGGCCGGCGGCCGGGCGCTGCTGCTGCCCCAGCCCCTTCCGACGCCGGTCCTCGCCTTCGCGATCCGCCACCTCGGCGCCGATGCCGGCGTCATGGTGACGGCGAGCCACAATCCGCCGCAGGACAACGGCTACAAGGTCTACCTCGGCGACGGCAGCCAGATCGTGCCGCCCGCCGACGCCCGGATCGCCGCCCACATCGGCCGCGTCGAGCGGGTGGCCGACGTGCCGCGCGCCGCCGATGGCTGGGAGATGCTGGGCGACAACCTCCTCGAGGACTACGTCGACGCCGTCGTCGGCGTCGTCGACCCGAGCTCGCCGCGCGACCTCCGCGTCGTCCACACGAGCCTGCACGGCGTCGGTCACGGCACGGTGCACACCGCCTTCGTCCAGGCCGGCTTCGCGGCGCCGGTCGTCGTCGACGAGCAGGCCGTACCCGACCCGGACTTCCCGACCGTCGCGTTCCCCAACCCCGAGGAGAAGGGCGCGATCGACCTCGCGCTGGCCCGAGCCCGCGCCGTCGGGTGCGACCTCGTCATCGCCAACGACCCGGACGCCGACCGGTGCGCTGCGGCCGTGCTCGACCCGGCCCTCGGCGACTGGCGGATGCTGCGCGGCGACGAGGTGGGGGCGCTCCTCGGTGCCCACATCGTCCGGCGTGGCGTCTCGCGCCGCGACGTCTTCGCCAACTCGATCGTGTCCTCGCGCCTGCTCGCGTCGATCGCGAAGGCCGCCGGACTCGCCCACGAGGAGACGCTCACCGGCTTCAAGTGGATCTCCCGCGTCGACCGGCTGCGCTACGGCTACGAGGAGGCGCTCGGCTACTGCGTCGCGCCGCAGCTCGTCCGCGACAAGGACGGCGTCAGCGCCGCCCTGCTGCTCGCCGAGCTCGCAGCCACCCTCAAGGCACAGGGGCGCACGCTCATCGACCAGCTCGACGACCTCGCCGTCGAGCACGGCGTGCACGCGACCGACTCGTTCTCGGTGCGCGTCTCGGACCTCGCCCAGACCGACACCCTGATGGGGCGCCTGCGCGCCGAGCCGCCGGCCTCGGTGGCCGGCGTGGAGGTCGACCGCATCGACGACCTCGCCCGGGGCGACGGCGGGCTGCCGCCCACCGAGGGCCTGCGCTACCACCTCGTCGACCGCTCCCGCGTCATCGTGCGC
The DNA here is from genome assembly GCF_001429645.1 of Terrabacter sp. Soil810. NCBI lineage: Bacteria > Bacillati > Actinomycetota > Actinomycetes > Micrococcales > Intrasporangiaceae > Terrabacter > Terrabacter sp. Soil810. The sequence goes on along the minus strand of NZ_LMSW01000012.1, from coordinate 7,508 downwards.
CCGAGCGGCACCGAGCCCAAGGTGAAGGTCTACCTCGAGGTCATCGAGCCGGTCGCCGGTCCGGCGGCCCTCGGCGAGTCACGCGCGCTCGCCGAGACCCGGCTCGCCCGCGTCCGGGCCGACATGGAACGCCTCACGTCCCTCTGAGGGAGCCCCACGCGTACGCCATCGACGGCGTACGCGTGGGGCAGGGTGAGCGGCAGCCCGTCACACGACGAACGTGCCGATGACGAAGAAGGCCGCGGCGGCGAGGAGCAGGCCGACGGACACCGGGTCCCAGGCCTGGTGCGCGATGCGCGGCGTCCGGCCGTCCTTGCGCTTGCGGTCGGCGCTCATGCGCGCCTCGACCTCGGCCGCGACGGCCTGCGCCTCGACCTTGGACTTCGTCGGCTCCTCCGTGGTCCCCTTGCCCCGCACCTTGTTGGCGCCGACGGTCAGCATGCCGCGGCCGTACCTCGGACGGCCGGGATCGGCCGGCACGCCCCATGCCGTGTAGCGCCGGCCCTCCGCGACGATCTCGAGCGCCCACCTCGACCGCACCTCGGCGATGGCGGGCCACGTGACGTCGACGACCCGCAGCGGGTTGACGAGCCGGATGCCCTCGGCGTGGATGACGACGCACGGTCGCACGACGAAGAGCCACAGCAGCGCGAGGGCGAGCACCACGGTCGAGATGAGCGTCCAGCTCCGCGGCTCGGTCAGCGCGGCGAGGACGAGCAGGGCGAGTCCGGCGACCCCGCCGACGACGCCGACGACGATCGACGAGCCCGGCCGGAGGGTGCGGGCATCGCGCAGAGCGTCGCTCTCGTCGGGGGCCTCGGCCGGTGAGTCGGAGGGCGGTGGGGACACGTCAGGGCTCACGGACCGACTCTCTCACGCGTGACGGGCCGTCTCGATAGGTGGATAGACTCCCGTGGTGACAGTAAGCACCACGACGCGCACCGCGCAGGACCTCACCGCGCAGGCGCGGGACGTCCTCGGGGTGTCGCGCCTGACGAACCATGCCCTGACCTCCTGGCTGCACGGCCTGCCCGGGGTCGACCAGGTCGGCTGCGAGGCGCGAGCCGCGTCCCTCGGCACCCGCTCGGTGAAGACGACGAGCAAGGCCTGGGCGATCGACACCGCCATCGGGATGATCGACCTGACGACCCTCGAGGGCTCCGACACGGTCGGCAAGGTCCGCTCGCTGTGCGCGAAGGCCCTCGTGCCCGACCCGCTCGACCCCACGACGCCGCGGCCCGCCGCGATCTGCGTCTACGGCGACATGGTCGCGACCGCGAAGGCCGCGCTCGGTGACAGTGGCATCCACGTCGCGGCCGTCGCGACCGCCTTCCCGTCCGGGCGCGCGAGCATGCCGGTCAAGCTCGCCGACACCCGTGACGCCGTCGAGGCCGGAGCCGACGAGATCGACATGGTCATCGACCGCGGGGCGTTCCTCTCGGGCGACTACCTCACGGTCTTCAACCAGATCGCCGAGGTCAAGCAGGCCTGCGGCACGGCGCACCTCAAGGTCATCATGGAGACGGGCGAGCTCGTCACCTACGACAACGTCCGCCGCGCGTCCTACCTCTCGATGCTCGCCGGCGGCGACTTCATCAAGACGTCCACCGGCAAGGTCCAGCCTGCGGCGACCCTGCCCGTCACGCTCATCATGCTCGAGGCCGTGCGCGACTGGCGCGACCTCACCGGCACCCAGGTGGGCGTCAAGCCGGCCGGTGGCATCAAGACCACCAAGGACGCCATCAAGTACCTCGTCATGGTCAGCGAGATCGCGGGCGACGACTGGCTCACCCCCGAGTGGTTCCGCTTCGGTGCCTCGAGCCTGCTCAACGACCTCATCCTCCAGCGGCAGAAGCTCGCCACCGGTGCCTACTCCGGCGCCGACTACGTGACGATCGACTGACCGCGACTGACCGACCGCGCCACACGACAGCGCCCACGAAAGACACCCTGATGCCGAAGTTCGAGTACGCCCCCGCGCCGGAGTCGCGCGCCATCGTCACGATCGAGAAGTCCTACGGGCTCTTCATCGACGGCGCCTTCACGCGCCCCAAGGCGACCTTCCCCACGCTCAACCCCGCCGACGAGACGGTCCTCGCCGAGGTGAGCCAGGCCGGCCCCAAGGACGTCGACAAGGCGGTCGCTGCGGCTCGCCGCGCCTATGAGGGCGTCTGGGGTCGCATGAGCGGCGCCGAGCGCGGCAAGTACCTCTTCCGCATCGCCCGCATCCTCCAGGAGCGGGCCCGTGAGTTCGCCGTGCTCGAGACGCTCGACAACGGCAAGCCGATCAAGGAGACCCGCGACGTCGATGTCCCGGTCGCCGCGGCGCACTTCTTCTACCACGCGGGCTGGGCCGACAAGCTGGAGTATGCCGGCCTGTCCGCCTCGGGCGCCGACGTGCCGCGCCCGCACGGCGTGGTCGGCCAGGTCATCCCGTGGAACTTCCCGCTGCTCATGCTCGCGTGGAAGATCGCCCCGGCCCTCGCGACGGGCAACACCGTCGTGCTCAAGCCCGCCGAGACGACACCGCTATCGGCCCTGCTCTTCGCCGAGGTCTGCCAGCAGGCCGAGCTGCCCGCCGGCGTCGTCAACATCATCACCGGAGACGGCCGCACGGGTCAGGCCCTCGTCGAGCACCCCGACGTCGACAAGATCGCCTTCACCGGCTCGACCGAGGTCGGCAAGGCGATCGCCCGGACCATCGCCGGCACGTCGAAGAAGGCCACGCTCGAGCTCGGCGGCAAGGCCGCGAACATCGTCTTCGACGACGCCCCGCTCGACCAGGCCGTCGAGGGCATCGTCAACGGCATCTTCTTCAACCAGGGCCAGGTGTGCTGCGCCGGCTCGCGCCTGCTCGTGCAGGAGAACGTCCACGACCAGGTCGTCGCGAAGCTCAAGCGTCGTCTCGGCACGCTGCGCGTCGGTGACCCGATGGACAAGAACAGCGACCTCGGCGCGATCAACAGCAAGGCGCAGCTCGACCGCATCACCTCGCTCGTCGAGGCAGGCGTCGCCGAGGGTGCCGAGCGCTGGAGCCCCGAGTGCACCCTGCCGGCCAAGGGCTACTGGTTCCCGCCGACGGTGCTCACGGGCGTCTCGCAGACGCACCGTGTCGCGACCGAGGAGATCTTCGGCCCGGTCCTGTCCGTGCTGACCTTCCGCACACCGCAGGAGGCGGTCGCCAAGGCCAACAACACGGCGTACGGCCTCTCGGCCGGCGTCTGGACCGAGAAGGGCTCGCGCATCCTCTGGATGGCCGACCAGCTCAAGGCCGGCGTGGTCTGGGCCAACACCTTCAACCGCTTCGACCCGACGTCGCCGTTCGGTGGCTTCAAGGAGTCGGGCTATGGCCGCGAGGGCGGCCGCCACGGCCTCGAGGCCTACGTCACCACCGCCCCTTCGACCCTGACGGGAGCCGCCCGATGAGCCGCCTCGACGTGCGCAAGACCTACAAGCTCTACATCGGGGGCACGTTCCCGCGCAGCGAGTCCGGTCGCTCCTACGAGGTCGTCTCGGCCTCGGGCGAGTTCCTCGCCAACGCCGCGATGGGCTCTCGCAAGGACGTCCGGGACGCCGTCGTCGCCGCTCGGGGCGCGCTGGCCGGCTGGGCGGGCGCGACGGCCTACAACCGCGGCCAGGTGCTCTACCGCGTCGCGGAGGTGCTCGAGGGCCGCCGAGCCCAGTTCGTCGACGAGGTCGCCGCGAGCGAGGGGCTCACGGTCCGTGCCGCAGGTGCCGTCGTCGACGCCGCGATCGACCGCGTCGTCTGGTACGCCGGGTGGACCGACAAGATCGCCCAGGTGCTCGGCAACCTCAACCCCGTCGCCGGGCCGTTCTTCAACGTGTCGGCTCCTGAGCCGACCGGTGTGGTGGGCGTCCTTGCGCCCCAAGGCTCCTCGCTGCTCGGTCTCGTGTCGGTCGTGGCCCCCGTCATCGCGGCGGGCAACACCGCCGTGGTCGTCACCTCGGCTGCCCGACCGCTCCCGGCGGTGACCTTCAGCGAGGTCCTCGCGACGTCCGACGTCCCGGGTGGCGTCGTCAACATCGTCACCGCGCAGACCGCCGAGGTCGCGACGTGGCTCGCCGCGCACCGCGACGTCAACGCCATCGACCTGACCGGAGTGGCCGGCGCCAACGGCGTCGACTGGGCCGCGCTCGAGGCCGAGGCCGCGGGCAACCTCAAGCGTGTCTACCGGCCGGCCCTGGCCGACGGCGCCCCCGTCGAGCCCGACTGGGACGCCGACCCGGGGCTCGGTCGGATCCGCGCCTTCGTCGAGACGAAGACCGTCTGGCACCCCAAGGGTCTCTGAGCCCGGTTCGGGTCGGAACCCTGGTTCGGTGGGAGGAGACGAGGTGGCGTCGGTCGACCACCGCGCGGGCGGCAACCGCGAGACGGGTGCCGGTCGTCGCCGCGTCATCCTCCTCACCGGACCCAGCGGCGCCGGCAAGAGCCGCCTCTCGGCTCGGTTGAGCGCCGCCCACGGGTGGCCGGTCGTGCGCCTCGACGACTTCTACCGCGAGGCGAGCGATCCCCGACTGCCGCGGTCCCCCATCGGCATCCCCGACTGGGACCACGCCGACTCGTGGGACAGCCAGGCCGCGGTCGACGCCTTGCGTCGGCTCGTCGACGAGGGGCACGTCGAGGTCCCCGTCTACGACATCGGCGCGTCCGCCGTGACGGGTCGGCACGTCGTGCACGCCGGCCCGACCGACTTCGTGCTGGCCGAGGGTCTCTTCGCCGGCCGGCTCGTCGAGCCCCTGCAGCGCGAGGGCCTGCTCGCCGACGCCCTGTGCGTACGGCAGAACCGCACCCTGACGGCCCTGCGCCGGTTCGTGCGGGACCTGTCCGAGCGACGGAAACCCCCCCACATCCTCGTCCGCCGCGGGATCGCCCTCTGGCGCGACGAGCCGCACGTGGTCGCCGAGGCACAGGCCCACGGCGCCAGGTGCGTGCACCCGCGCGACGCAGAGACCGAGCTCGGCGCACTCCCCAGCGCGAGACCGGCGTGAGGCTCATCGGCCTGCTCGGCGGCATGAGCTGGGAGTCGAGCGCGGAGTACTACCGGCTCGCCAACGAGCTCGTGCGAGAGAGGGTCGGCGGGCTCGCCTCCGCGCGACTGCTGCTGCACTCCGTCGACTTCGCCGAGGTCGAGCGCCTGCAGGCCGAGGACCGCTGGGACGAGGCCGGCGTGCTGCTCGCCGCGGCCGCCGCGGGACTCGAGGCCGGAGGCGCTGAGTTGATCGTGCTGTGCACCAACACGATGCACAAGGTCGCCCCCGCCATCGAGGAGGCCGTCTCCATCCCGCTGCTGCACATCGGGGACGTCACCGCCCACGCGGTGCGAGCGGCGGGCCTCCGTCGGGTCGGCCTGCTCGCGACGGCCTACACGATGGAGGAGGGCTTCCTGCGTGAGCGCCTCGCCGGCCACGGCCTGACGGTGCTCGTGCCCGACGCCGACGACCGCGCCCTGGTGCACCGGGTCATCTACGACGAGCTGTGCCTCGGCGTCGTCACCGAGGAGTCCCGGCAGGCCTACCGCGAGGTCATCGCCCGGCTCGTCGCGGCGGGCGCCGAGGGAGTCGTCCTCGGCTGCACCGAGATCGAACTGCTCGTCGACCAGTCCGACTCGCACGTGCCGGTCTTCCCGACGACCCGCCTGCACGTCGAGGCCGCGGTGACCGCCGCGCTCGCGGGCGACTGACTCCCCCACGGCGGCGCCCGCCGGACGGACGGGGCTCGGCAGCCTCAGGCGATGGGAGGCGCCTGGTAGCCGAGGGCGGCGTACCCCGGCTTGATGACGTCGTCGATGAGCGCGAGGCGCTCGTCGAACGGGATGAACGCCGACTTCATGGCGTTGATCGTCACCCAGCGCAGGTCCTCGAGGGTCCAGCCGGCCTCGTCTCGCAGCAGGGCCGCCTCCTTGCTCATCGAGGTGTCGCTCATGAGCCGGTTGTCGGTGTTGAGGGTGACCCGGAAGCGCAGGCGACGCAGCAGCGTGATCGGGTGCAGCGCGATCGACGGCGCCGCAGACGTCTGCAGGTTGCTGCTCGGGCACATCTCGAGGGGGATGCGCTTGTCGCGCACGTAGGCCGAGAGCCGACCCAGGCGCACCCGGTCGAGCTCCAGGGTCGTCAGGGCGCCGACGTCGTCCTTGTTGCCCTCGACCCACTGGGCGAAGGGTGCGCCGTCGATGGTGATGTCGTCGACGATGCGCACACCGTGGCCGAGCCGGTCCGCGCCGCACCACTGGATGGCCTCCCAGATGGACGGCAGACCGAACGCCTCACCGGCGTGGATCGTGAAGTGGAAGTTCTCGCGGCGGAGGTACTCGAAGGCGTCGAGGTGACGGGTGGGCGGGTAGCCCGCCTCGGCTCCGGCGATGTCGAACCCGGAGACGCCCTGGTCCCGATAGCGGATCGCGAGCTCGGCGATCTCGGTGGACTTGGCCGCGTGCCGCATGGCCGTCAGCAGCGAGGTGACCCGGATCGGGTGTCCCGCAGCCGCAGCCCGCGCCTCCCCGTCGCGCAGGCCGGCGTTGACGGCCTCGACGACGCCCTCGAGCGTCAGACCACGGGTCAGGTGCTGCTCCGGCGCGTAGCGGCTCTCGGCGTAGACCACGCCGTCGGCGGCGAGGTCCTGGGCGCACTCGCTGGCCACCCGGAAGAGGCCTTCACGCGTCTGCATGACGGCGAGGGTGTGGTCGAAGGTCTCGAGGTAGCGCGGGAGCGAGCCGGAGTCGGCGCTCTCCCGGAACCAGGTGCCCAGCGACTCCGCGTCGGTCTCGGGCAGCACGTCGTAGCCGACCTCCGCGGCGAGCTCGATGACCGACTGCGGGCGCAGACCTCCGTCGAGGTGGTCGTGGAGCAGGACCTTGGGAGCCCGACGGACGTCGTCAGCGCTCACGACGCGTCACCGGCGCCCGTCTCGGTCTCGTCCTCGCGGTGCACCGAGTCCGGGCTGAAGGCGGGCAGGCAGACGGCGACGTACTCGGCGCCGTCAGGACCGCACGAGTAGCGGATGCGCTCGCCGCCCCGCGTCACGACCGACTGGCCGGCCGCGACCTCGAGGGTGCCACCGTCGTGGTCGATGATCACCGTTCCGGCGAGCACCAGCGTGATCTCGTCGAACTCGGGCGTCTGGAAGGGCTCGGACCAACCGCCCGGGGCGACCATCCGCGCCACGGAGACCGACGCCTGCAGGCTCGCGCCCGGGGTGTTGACGGCACCGACGTGCTCGTCGATGACCTTGCCGCCGGGGACGGGGATACGGGTGGGAAAGGGAATGAGTTCAGGCACGAGCCAACCCTAGACCCTGGCCGATGGGCCCTCAGCACCTTCCTGGGCGGGGCGTCCCGACATCGGAACGCGTCGCCGGCCTCCGAAAGAGACGACGAAAAGGGTATGGAAATGCGACAACCCCGCCGGTTACCCGGCGGGGTTGTCTGAAAGTGTGTCCGGCTGCGTCCTACTCTCCCACACCGTCACCAGTGCAGTACCATCGGCGCTGA
>NZ_LMSW01000011.1:1928121-1928914 GCF_001429645.1 Terrabacter sp. Soil810 | reverse complement strand
TCAGCGCCGATGGTACTGCACTGGTGACGGTGTGGGAGAGTAGGACGCAGCCGGACACACTTTGTCAGAGCGCCCCAGACGGAACTTCATTGGTCCGACTGGGGCGCTCTTTCTTTTTGTGCTCGACGACACCAGAGGTGGCGCCGACCGCGGTCGGCGCGGAAGGATGCATGACATGAGTGACCAGGACGGCAACGACAGCCGAGGCGACCGACGCGACCGCGACGGCGGAGCGCGAGGCCCCGCGCGCGGCAGCGGCGCCGGCCGCAGCTCGGGCGCGCCTCGTTCCTCCGGACCGCGTCGCGACGACCGCGGCGGCTACCGTCCCTCCGGCGGCAGCAGCGACCGCGGTGGGTACCGCTCTGATGACCGTCGCTCGAGTGGCGGCAGCAGCGACCGGGGTGGGTACCGTCCCTCCGGCGGCAGCAGCGACCGCGGTGGGTACCGCTCCGACGACCGACGCTCCAGTGGCGGCAGCAGCGACCGGGGTGGGTACCGTCCCTCCGGTGCCGGGCGCGACGACCGAGGCGGGTACCGCTCTGATGACCGTCGCTCCAGCGGCGGCAGCAGTGACCGGGGCGGGTATCGCTCGGATGACCGACGCTCCGGTGGCGGCGGCAGTGACCGGGGCGGGTATCGCTCGGATGACCGACGCTCCGGTGGCGGCAGCAGTGACCGGGGCGGGTATCGCTCGGATGACCGACGCTCCGGTGGCGGCGGCAGCGACCGCGGCGGGTACCGCTCCGACGACCGACGCTCCAGCGGCAGCAGCGACCGCGGCGGGCACCGCTCC
>NZ_LMSW01000011.1:1927949-1928098 GCF_001429645.1 Terrabacter sp. Soil810 | reverse complement strand
CGACGCTCCAGCGGCAGCAGCGACCGCGGCGGGCACCGCTCGGACGACCGACGCTCCAGCGGCGGCAGCGACCGGGGTGGGAACCGTCCCTCCAGCGGCGGCAGCGACCGGGGTGGGAACCGTCCCTCCAGCGGCGGCAGCAGCGACCG
>NZ_LMSW01000011.1:1927008-1927937 GCF_001429645.1 Terrabacter sp. Soil810 | reverse complement strand
GGCGGGTACCGCTCCGACGACCGACGCTCCAGCGGCAGCAGCGACCGGGGCGGGTACCGCTCGGACGACCGACGCTCCAGCGGCGGCAGCGACCGCAGCGGCTACCGTTCGGACGACCGTGCTCGCGGCGGCGCCGGCCGTCCTCAGGACGATGACCGGAGGGGTGGCCCCCGCCTGACTCCGAAGGCCCCGCGGAAGCCCGAACCGGCCATTCGCGAGGGCGTCACCGGTCACGAGGTCGACCGCGGGGTCAAGAACCAGCTGCGCACCCTGTCCAAGGAGAACGCCGAGGGCGTCGCCCAGCACCTCGTCATGGTCGCCGAGCTGCTCGACGTCGAGCCCGAGGCAGCCCTGGCCCACGCCGAGACGGCCGTGCGCCGTGCTGGTCGTGTGCCTGCCGCCCGAGAATCCCTGGGGCTCGTCGCGTACCGCCTCGGCGACTGGGCTCGGGCTCTCGGAGAGTTCCGCACGGTCCGACGGCTTTCCGGGTCGAGCCACCTGCTCCCGCTCATGGTCGACTGCGAGCGAGCCCTGGGACGCCACGACAAGGCGCTCGAGCTGGCGCAGTCCGACGAGGCGGGCAACCTGGCCATCGACGACCGCGTCGAGCTGGCGATCGTCGTCTCCGGGATCCGCCGGGACCTCGGTCAGCTCGACGCCGCCGTCGCGGGCCTCAGTGATCTCGTGAAGCGGATCAACCCGAACCGACCCTCTGCCGCACGGCTCTTCTACGCCTATGCGGACGCCAAGCTCGCCGCCGGCGATCTCGAGGTGGCACGTGACTGGTTCGCCAGGGCTGCGGACGCCGACCACGAGCTGGCGACGGATGCCGCGGAGCGGCTCGAGGAGCTCGACGGCGTCGACGTCACCGACCTGCTCGGCGACGAGGACGAGGACGGCTACCCGATCGAGTCCTTTGACGACGATGC
>NZ_LMSW01000011.1:1797617-1926959 GCF_001429645.1 Terrabacter sp. Soil810 | reverse complement strand
CGACGAGGACGCTGACGACGAGGACGCTGACGACGAGGACGCTGACGACGAGGACGCTGACGAGCGCTGAGGTCCTCAGCGAGAACGGGCCCGACCTCCACGGTCGGGCCCGTTCTGCGTTCCGGACGGTCCGCGTCGCAGACGACGAGTCGTCGTAGGGTCTCGCGCAGGAGGTCGCATGCACACGGAGACATCGGCGGAGCCACTGATCGCGGGCTACGACGGGGTGGTGTGCGACCTCGACGGTGTCGTGTACCGCGGGGCGGATGCCGTGCCCGGGGCGCCGGACGCACTGCGGGACATGGTGACTCGCGGGATCAAGGTCGTCTACGCGACGAACAACGCCTCGCGCGTGCCGAGCGAGGTGGCCGCGCAGGTCGCGAGTCTGGGCGCACCGGCAACCGCGTCCGACGTCGTGTCGAGCGCCCAGGCCGGCGCTGCCCGGCTCGCCCACGAGCTGGAGGCGGGCGCTGCCGTGCTCGCCCTCGGCGGTGAGGGTGTCGTGGAGGCCCTGAGGGATGCCGGCCTCACCCCCGTCAGCCTCGACGAGACGGACGGCCGCCTCGGGCACGACGTCGTCGCGGCCGTGCTGCAGGGCTTCGGCAAGGAGCTGCGAGTGCGGGACTTCGAGACGGCGGCCCGGCTCCTGACCACAGGTCTGCCCTGGGTCGCGACGAACGACGACGCCACCCTGCCACTGCCGTGGGGCCAGTCCCCGGGGAACGGCGCGTACATCGACCTGCTCGCCGCCGCGCTCCGGCGGCGCCCGGACGTCGTCGGGAAGCCGCACCCGCCGCTCTACGACCTGGCCCTCGACCGCCTCGGCAGCCGGGCGGACAGGACGCTCGCCGTCGGGGACCGGATCGCCACCGACATCGTCGGAGCGGAGGCCTCGGGTCTCGACTCGGCGTGGGTCCTCACCGGTGTCGACCGGCCGTCGGACCTCGTGGTGAGCGGTTCGTCGCCGACGTATGTCGTCTCCTCGCTCGCCCAGCTCCTCCAGCCGTACGCCGCCCCGGTGCCAGAGGGAGGAGCCTGGCGATGCGGCGCGGCGCAGGTGACACGCACCGACGGGACGCTGCGCGTCGAGCGGGGGAGCGCGGCCCCCATCGAGGTCGTACGCGCCGGGCTGGCGGCGTTGCTGACGCTTCGTGACGACGGGGTCCCGCGCGAGCAGCTGCGCCGCGAGGCCGGGGCCCTCGACCGCCTGCTCGACGATCCGGCGGCTCCGACCCGGTAGCGTGACCGCAGCGAACCACACGACTCGGCACGGAGGCAGCACATGTTCGGCGACAGTGACGCTCGACGCGACGACCTCGGGTCCGGCGAACCGCTCCAGGTCGCCGAGGAGCTCGATCCGATGGACTCGGAGACCGACACGAGCACGGACGGGAGCGGCGACCTCGACGGCACGCTCGACGACTGGTCCGACGAGCCCGACGAGTCCGACGATGTGAGCGACGCCGACGTGACGGACGACGACGGCGCGAGCGACCTCGCGGACGACGACACCGACGAGACCCAGAACGAGGCCCACGACGACGTCACGGACCACCGGAACCGTGACGAGGACGTCGAGGACGACGGGGCAGCCGCCGAGGTGCCGTACGCCCCGCTCGACACGACACCTGACGTGCCGACGCCGCCGGTGACGGGGGACCAGGCCGTCGACGAGGCGATGATGCGCCTGGCCGAGTCCCAGGCCGGCTCGTTCGCGGAACGCATCGAGTGGGGCGAGCACGCCCACCGCAGCCTGCAGAGCCGCCTCGGCGGCCTGGGTGGGGCGTGACGCGTCGTCTCGACGTCGAGCTCGTCGCCCGCGGACTGGCCCGGTCGCGCACCCAGGCGCGCGAGCTCGTCATGGCTGGCGTGGTGCTCGTCGACGGCAGACCGGCAAGCAAGCCCGCCGTGCCCGTCGGCGACTCGACGACGATCGAGCTGACTCGTGAGCCTGACCGGTGGGTGGGGCGCGCGGCCCTCAAGCTGCTCCACGCCCTGGACACGTGGCCCGTCCCGGTCGAGGGCCGACGGTGCCTCGACGTCGGTGCGAGCACGGGGGGATTCACGCAGGTCCTGCTCGAGCGGGGTGCCGCGCACGTCACGGCTCTCGACGTCGGCCACGACCAGCTCGTCGCGACGATCGGTGCTGACCCCAGGGTCCGCGACCTGCCCGGCACCAACATCCGTGACGTGGACGCCGCGGCGCTCGGAGGGCGATTCGACCTCGTCGTGTCCGACCTCAGCTTCATCTCGCTCGCCATCGCGCTGCCCGCCATGCGCCCCCTCGTGACCGACGAGGGTGACCTGGTCGTCCTGGTCAAGCCGCAGTTCGAGGTGGGCCGTGAGCGGCTGAGCCGCACGGGGGTCGTGACGTCGCCGCACGAACGCGGGCGCGTGCTGCGGGACGTGGCGCAGGTCGCGGCCGACCTGGACCTGCACCTGCACGGCGCGAGCGCCAGCCCGATCGCCGGGGGCGACGGCAACCGGGAGTTCCTCTTCTGGCTCGCTCCGAGACCGGTCCCGGGCGCCTCCGTGACGGCGGTGGATGACATGCTGGAGGCCGTCGACCTGGAAGGAGTCCCGTGACGCGCCGGATCCTGCTCGTGGCCCACCCGAGGCGCCCCGAGGCGCTGACGGTCGCCAAGGGCGTCGTCGAGCGCCTCACGCACCTCGGCATCGACGTGTCCCTCCAGGCCGACGAGGCGGAGGCCCTCGACCTCAAGGACAGCGCACGCGTGCACATCGCGTCCGCCGAGGAGCAGGTCGCCGAGGGGTGCGACCTCGTCGTGGTGCTCGGCGGCGACGGCACGATCCTGCGCGGCGCCGAGTTCGCCCGCAGCGTCGACGTCCCCCTGCTCGGCGTCAACCTGGGCCACGTCGGCTTCCTCGCGGAGGCCGAGCGCGACGACCTCGACGCCACGGTCGAGCACATCGCGAGCAACGACTACGCCGTCGAGGAGCGCATGACGCTCCACGTCGACGCCAAGCTGCACGGTGACCTCATCGCCAGCAGCTGGGCCCTCAACGAGGTCAGCGTCGAGAAGGCGGCACGCGAGCGGATGCTCGAGGTCACCGTCGAGGTCGACGGTCGCCCGCTGTCGAGCTGGGGCTGTGACGGCGTCATCGTCTCCACGCCGACGGGCTCGACGGCATACGCCTTCTCGGCCGGTGGGCCGGTCGTGTGGCCGCAGGTCGAGGCGATGCTCCTCGTCCCCAGCGCAGCGCACGCACTCTTCGCCCGCCCGCTGGTGCTGGGTCCCGACACCCACCTCGCCGTGGAGATCAAGGCCGCGACCGAGGGGGCGGGCGTCATGTGGTGCGACGGTCGGCGCCATGTCGACCTCCCGCCGGGCGCGCGCATCGAGGTACGCCGCGGGTTGCGTCCGCTTCGCCTCGCCCGTCTGACGAGCGCGCCGTTCACCGACCGCCTCGTCGCCAAGTTCAACCTGTCGGTCGCCGGGTGGCGTGGCAACGGCAACGGCGACACCACGACACCCGTGGACGACGTCGACGGCGGTGCGGGTGCCCGGCCCTAAGGTGGACCCGTGTTCAGCCAGATGAGGATCCGGGGTGTCGGCGTCATCGACGACGCCGTCCTCGACCTGAGCCCCGGGCTCAACGTCCTCACCGGTGAGACCGGCGCCGGCAAGACCATGGTCGTCTCCGGTCTCGGCCTGCTGCTCGGTGAGCGCGCCGACTCCGGGCTCGTGCGCACCGGCTCCTCCTCGGCGCTCGTCGAGGGCGTCGTGCAGCTGCCCCTGGACCATCCGGCCCTCGTCCGGGCCGACGAGGCGGGCGCCGACCACGAGGACGGCGAGCTCGTCATCGCCCGCACCATCGCCGCGGCCGGACGGTCGCGCGCCCACGTCGGCGGGCGCACCGCCCCGGTCGCCGTGCTCGCCGAGCTCGGGCAGATGCTCGTGGCCGTCCACGGCCAGGCCGACCAGTGGCGCCTCAAGCAGGGCGACGCGCACCGGGTGGTCCTCGACGACTTCGGCGGACCTGACCTCACGGCGCTCCGCGACCGCGTCGGCGAGCTCTACGACCGCTGGCGCGAGTCGGCCCGTGAGCACGAGCGCCTCGTGTCAGAAGCACGTGAGCGCGCCCGTGAGATCGACTCGCTCACCGCCTCCCTCGAGGAGATCGAGGCCGTCGACCCCCAGCCCGGCGAGGACGTGGCGCTGCGCGCCGAGGACGAGCGCCTCGCCCACGCCGACACGCTTCGTCTGGCTGCAGCCCAGGCCCTCGCTGACCTCAGCGGTGACGAGTATGCCGCCGAGCCGGCCCCCAACGTGCGTGACCTCATCGGGTCGGCCCGGGGTGCGCTCGGGCCCGCCACGGCCCACGACCAGGCCCTCGCCGGCCTCGACGAGCGCCTGCACGAGGTGGGCACGCTCGTCACGGACCTCTCGGCCGACCTGACGGCATACCTCGAGGACGTCGACCTCGACCCGCAGCGCCTGGGCTACGTGCAGGAGCGGCGGGCAGCGCTCGGTGTCCTCACCCGCAAGTACGGCGAGACCGTCGACGAGGTGCTCGAGTGGTCGGGTCGCGGGGCTGCTCGCCTCGACGAGCTCGTGACGGCCGACGACCGGGTCGAGCGGCTCGGCGCCGAGGTGGCCGAGCTGGAGGCGTCCGTCGTCGCGGCCGCCGTGGCGCTGTCGGAGGCTCGCCGCGCCGCCGGTGACGACTTCGGCACCCGCGTCTCCGAGGAGCTCTCGCACCTGGCGATGGGCAAGGCCGTCGTCCAGGTCGAGCTGCGTCGTCGCACCGACCCCGAGGGCGTCGTGCTGCCCGACGGTGACCGCGTGCGGCTGGCCCGACACGGCATCGACGACGTCGAGATCCTGCTCGCCGCCAACCCCGGTGCGACGCCGCGCAGCGTGTCCCGTGCCGCCTCCGGCGGTGAGCTCTCGCGCGTCATGCTCGCCCTCGAGGTCGTCGGCTCGCGCAGCGCCTCGGGCGAGGCCGCGAGCGGACCACCCACGTTCGTCTTCGACGAGGTCGATGCCGGCGTCGGCGGTCGGGCAGCCCTCGACGTGGGTGCACGTCTGGCGGCACTGGCCGAGCACGCCCAGGTCATCGTCGTCACCCACCTCGCGCAGGTGGCGGCGTTCGCCGACCGGCACCTCGTCGTGCACAAGTCCGACGACGGCCGCATCACCTCGAGCAGCGTCTCCGTCGTCGACGGCGACGCCCGGCTGCGGGAGCTCTCGCGGATGATGGGCGGTGACCCCGACTCCGAGGCCGGTCTGGCCCACGCCGGCGACCTGCTCGAGCAGACCAGCGGCGCCCGGGTGGGTGCGCGTCCGGTCGCCCGCAGCGGCGCGCGCGCCTGATCGCATGGGCGTCCCGAGGGACGGTCGAGGCCCATCCCGAGACTCCTGCCGCGTGCCGCGCCGCGGCTCGGACCGATGGGGGCGCCGATCCACCGACGTGGCACGATTGAGGCCATCATGGCCCTCTCCATCCGCCGCCGTTCGCATGCCCGAGACACCGGTCCGGGCGTGGTCGGCACCGCACGCGTCGACCGGCGGACCAAGGCCCTGACGAAGCGGCTGCAACCGGGCGACATCGCGGTCATCGACCATGCGGACCTCGACAAGGTCAGCGCCGACGCCCTCGTGAGCGTCCGCCCCGCGGCGGTCGTCAACGCAAGCGCATCGATCAGTGGCCGCTACCCGAACCTCGGCCCGCAGATCCTCGTCGAGGCCGGCATCCCCGTGCTCGACGCCGCCGGTCCCGAGGTCATGACGCTCGCCGAGGGCCAGCCGGTCCGCCTCGACGGCAGTGACCTGTGGTCGGGTGAGTCGCGGGTCGCCACCGGCACGCTGCTCGACGCCGATGCGGTGAAGGCGCAGATGCACGAGGCGCGGGCCGGGCTCGCCGTGCAGATCGAGGCCTTCGCGACGAACACGATGGAGTACATCCGCAAGGAGCGCGACCTGCTCCTCGACGGCATCGGCGTGCCACCGATCACCACCGAGCTGGACGGGCGGCACTGCCTCATCGTCGTGCGCGGCTACCACTACCGCGAGGACCTCGAGACCCTGCGTCCCTACATCCGCGAGTTCCGCCCGATCCTCATCGGCGTCGACGGCGGCGCCGACGCGATCCTCGAGTCCGGCCACCAGCCCGACCTCATCGTCGGTGACATGGACTCCGTCTCGGACAAGGCGCTGCGGTGCGGCGCCGAGATCGTCGTGCATGCCTACCGCGACGGGCGCGCCCCGGGTCTCGCGCGCGTCGAGGCGCTCGGGATCACGCCGGTCGTCTTCCCGGCCGCCGGCACGAGCGAGGACGTCGCGATGCTCCTCGCCGACGACTCCGGTGCTGAGCTCATCGTCGCCGTCGGCACCCACGTCACCCTCGTCGAGTTCCTCGACAAGGGTCGCGACGGGCAGGCCTCGACGTTCCTGACCCGGCTGCGCGTCGGCGGCAAGCTCGTCGACGCCAAGGGCGTCAGCCAGCTCTACCGCGCCCGCATCCCGGGTCGACTGCTCGTGACGATGCTCCTCGCAGGTGTGCTCGCCTTCTTCGCAGCCCTCGCGTCCACACCGGCGGGGCAGGCGTGGCTGCAGGTCCTCGCGGCCCGCTGGGACGACCTCTGGACTGCCGTCGTTGGGATCTTCTCGTGATCGACTTCCGCTATCACCTCGTCTCGATCATCTCGGTGTTCCTCGCGCTCGCGGTGGGCATCGTGCTCGGGGCCGGCCCCCTGCAGGCCAACCTCGGCAACCAGCTGAGCGACCAGGTCGCAGCCCTGCGCACCGAGAAGCAGTCCCTCAACGAGAAGCTGACGACGAGCGAGAAGATCGTCGACGCGTCGGACGAGTACGCGACCGCCGTGCAGCAGCGGGTCGTGAAGGCCCGGCTGTCCGGTCACCGCGCGGTCGTCGTCGTGCTGCCGTCCGCCGACGGCACGATGACGACGAACCTCGAGGGCGTCGTGACGCAGAGCGGCTCCGCCCTGACCGGGACGGTCACGCTCAGCCCCGACTGGTTCGACCCCAGCCAGTCGGCCGACCGCGACCAGGCCGCCAAGGAGGCCGCGTCGGCGCTCGGGATCGACACGAGCGCGTCGGGCGACGTCCTGCTCGTGCAGGTGCTCACAGACCTCACGGTCTCGACGGGCAACACCGGCAGCTCACCGCAGCGCTCGGCCGCTCTCAAGGTGCTGGTCGACGCAGGCCTCGTCGACAGCTCGGTGGCCGACCTCGCGCCGGCCGACCTTGCCATCGTCGTGTCCGCCGACTACGCGGGCACCGAGTCGGCGGTGACCGCCCGCTCCGACGCCGTCAGAGCCCTGGTCACCTCGTTCGCCGGCTCGACCCGCGCCACCGTCGTCGCCGGTGGTGAGACGGTCGCAGCGGCGGGCCAGCCCATGACGTCCAACGCCGTCCAAGCCGTGCGCGAGAAGTCCGAGACCGCCGAGATCGTCGCCACCGTCGACCATGCCCGGGCCGGCGACGGGCCCGCCATCGTGGTCCTCGCCATCGAGAACGTCCTCGACGAGCGGGTCGGCCACTACGGCGTCGCCACGGGAGCCACGGCCACCGTCCCCCGGGTGCTTCCGTGACGTCGAGGCGTCGCACGAGCCCGTCCGGCGTGTCGTCCCTCGCTGCCCTCGTCGGGTCGGCAGCGGGGTCGTGGGCGGTGCTGCGGCTGTCCCGGAGGTTGGCGCCTGCCGTCCGCGAGCCATGGGAGCGCACCAACCACGCCGGCCGTCCGGTCACCCTCCTCGAGGGTCCCGCCTGGGTCGGCGGCGCCGTGGCCGGCATCGCCGCCGGCGCCGTGGCCTCACGCCTGTCCCGCGGTGCGACCGCCGCATCGATCGGCGCCTCGTCGGCCTCGTCGGCCTCGTCGGCCTCGGCGGCCCTAGCCGTCGCCGTCGCCGCCGGTGCTCTCGGGGCGCTCGACGACCTCGCCGGAGGTGCGTCGGACAAGGGCCTCAAGGGTCACCTGGGGGCGCTCACGCGTGGTGAGGTCACCACGGGCACGGTCAAGATCGTCGGACTCGGCGTCACCGGGCTGCTCGGTGCCGCGCTCGCCGACGCGCGGCGACCGACCCGTCCCGGGGCGCTCGCCACCCTCGTCGGTGGCGCCGTCGTCGCAGGCGCCGCCAACGCCGTCAACCTCTTCGACCTGCGTCCCGGACGAGCCCTGAAGGTCACCGCCGCGGCTGGGCTCCCGCTCGTCGGCAGTGCGCCGGCAGCGGCCGCGGTCGGCGCCTCGCTCGGCGTCGTCCGCGACGACCTCCGCGCGACGTCGATGCTCGGTGACACGGGCGCCAACGCCGCCGGGGCCCTCGTGGGTCTCGCCCTCGTCGAGCGCACCGGGCTCCTCGGTCGGGCGGTGGCGCTCGCCGGCCTCGCTGCGCTGACGCTTGCCTCTGAGCGTGTCAGCTTCACCCGCGTCATCGAGGCCCACCCGGTCCTGCGCGGGCTCGACGAGTGGGGCCGGGAGCCCCGATGAGTGACCGGGCCCCCGTGAACGGGCATGCCTCTCGCCGTGGGCTGTTCGCCGCGGCCGGGACCATCGCGGTCATCACGCTCGTCGCTCGTGTCGTCGGTTTCGGACGATGGTTCGTCTTCTCGCACTCGGTCGGCGCGACGTGTGTCGGCAGCGTCTACCAGTCGGTCAACGCCGTGCCGAACGTGCTCTTCGAGATCGCGGCCGGGGGAGTGCTCGCCGCAGTCGCCGTGCCCCTCGTCGCGGGCGCGCTGGCCCGCGGGGACAGAGCCGAGGCTGACCACACGGCCTCCGCCCTGCTGACGTGGGTGCTCGTCGTCCTCGTGCCGCTCGGGCTGCTCGTCGCCCTCGCCGCCGAGCCGATCGCGCGCGCTCTGCTCGGAGCCGGAGGGTCCTGTCCCGGTGCGGTGGGTCTCGGCACCGACCTGCTGCGGGTCTTCGCGATCCAGATCCCGCTCTACGGCGTCGGCATCGTGCTCGGCGGGCTGCTCCAATCGCACCACCGCTTCGTCGCGGCGGCCCTCGCCCCGCTCATGTCGAGCCTTGTCGTGATCGCGACCTACGTCGCGTACGCCGCCCTCGCCGCCGACCCGGCGGCGGCGATCCCGCAGGTGCCGACATCGGCGACCACGGTGCTCGCCGTCGGCACGACCCTCGGGGTCGTGGCCCTGTCCCTGCCGCTCCTCGTCCCAGTGCGTCGCGCCGGCATCGACCTCCGCCTGACGACCCGCTTCCCCCACGGCGTCGCCGCCAGGGTCCGGCGACTCGCCGTGGCGGGGCTGCTCGCCGTCGCCGGACAGCAGCTGGCGACCCTCGTCTTCATCCGTCTCGCCAACGACCGGGGCGGCCCCGGGACGCTCAACGTCTACATCTACGTCCAGGCGGTCTCGCTGCTGCCGTATGCCGTCCTCGCCGTCCCGCTCGCAACAGCGGCGTTCCCGACGCTGGCGGGCAGTGCGGAGGCCGGCCGGGACGCGACACCGCGGGCCGGGACCGTGACTCCCGCGCCGGGCCCTCCGCCGGGCTCTGCGCCGGGCCCGGCGGCCGTGGACGTGCTGCGTCGCACCTGGCTCGCGACTCTTCTCGCCGGCCTGCTGGCCGGGGGGCTGCTCGTGGCCGTCGCCCGACCGGTCGGCGCCTTCTTCGCACTGCTCGACGCGGGACGAGCGGACCGGACGGGCGCCGAGGCCCTGTCGGCCATCCCCGACGCCCTGGCGCTCGTGGCTCCCGGCATCGTCGGGCTCTGCGCGATCGGACTGCTGACCCGGGCGTCGTACGTCCGCGGCCGCGCGCGGGTCGCCGGCGCGGTGGTCGCCGTGGCCTGGCTCACGACGACCTTCGTGCCCCTCGTGGCTCTCGAGGGCGACGCCGGACCTGCCGCCACCGTGCGCGCCCTGACCCTCGGCACGAGCGTGGGGCTCGTGGCCGGGGCGGTCGCGCTCGCGGTCCTCGTCGCGCGGAGCTGGGGTGGCGCGGCGCTGGCCGTCCCGGTGCGCCCGGTCGCCGCCGGGATCGCCGGAGCTGCGGCGGCGGCAGTCCTCGGGTGGTGGCTCGGTGGTCTGTGGACCCCCGATGCACTCCTGGCCGCCGCCGTCCAGGCCGTGGCCGTCGCGCTGGCCGCCACGGCGGCCCTCGTGGTCGTCGTCCTGCTCGTAGACCGGTCGGTGCTCGCCCGCCTGCGTCGGCGACGACCCGCTTCCTCGACCGCCGGTTCGCCGAGCGTCGGTTCGCCGAGCGTCGTGGACCCGGCCCGCACGTCCGACGCCACCGGCCCCTCGGAGACGCGATGAAGGTGCTCATGGTGCTCGGCCGGGCGGCCGGGGGAGTCGGCGCGCACGTCGACGCCCTCGTGACCGGCCTGCGCGAGCAGGGTCATGAGGTCGAGGTCGTGACGGCCGACTCGACGGCGCGCACCTTCGGCTGGACCGACGCCCTCCGGCTGTGGCCGGTCCACAGCGGGGTGCGCGCTCCTCGCGGTCTCGTGGACTGGCACCGCATCATGCGCCTCGCGTGCACCGTCGACGTCGTGCACGCACACGGGCACCAGGCTGCCGTTGTCGCTGCCGTGGCCGTCAGCCGGGCCCGGCCACGCCCGCGGCTCGTGGTCTCCCTCCACAACGACCTCCCACCGGCCGGTCCGTCCGCGAGCGCACGCGCCAGGGCATCGGTCGCCCGCCGCCTGCTCAGCTGGTCCCTGCGCCGGGCCGACCTCGTGACAGGTGCGAGCGCCGACCTCGTCGAGCTCGCCGATCGACTGGGGGCCCGATGCACCGAGCTGGCCCTCGTGCCGTCCGCCGCGGTCGCCGACCTCCGGGGTCGACCTGCCCTCGACGCCACCGAGCGGGCCGCCTTCCTTGCCGCGGCGGGCATCGCCACCGATCGTCCCGTCGTGCTCACGGTGTCGCGCATCGCACCCCAGAAGGACCTCCCGACCCTCGTGCAGGCCGCGCGACTGTCGCACGCCGCCGCGACGTGGGTCGTCGTCGGCGACGGCGACGCGCGGCTCCGCGCCCGCCTCGAGGAGGAGGCGGACGGCATACCGCAGGGGGAGGGCGACGTCGCCGCGGCGCAGGTCCGGTTCGTGGGGGCCCGCACCGATGTGCCCGAGTGGTTCCGCGCCGCCGACGTCTTCGTCCTCACCAGTCGCTGGGAAGCTCGGGCGCTCGTCGTCCAGGAAGCCATGGCAGCGGGGCTGCCCGTCGTGGTGACTAGGACCGGCGGCCTACCCGACCTCGTGGGGGACGCGGGTTCGCTTGTCGCCGTAGGTGACCCGGCCGCAGTGGCGGACCGAGTGGACCACCTGCTCAGCGACCCGGCGGCCAGGCTCCGCGACGGTGCCGCCGCCCGCGTGCTGGCGGCCGGATGGCCCACTCCCGACGACGAGACGCGCCGGTGGGTGGAACGCTACGTCACGGACCCCCGCGGAGTGACGTAGACTCAAAGCCCGTGGTGGATACGACGAAGCACATCTTTGTGACCGGGGGCGTCGCCTCCTCTCTCGGCAAGGGGCTCACCGCCTCGAGCCTCGGACGACTTCTCAGATCGCGGGGCCTGCGGGTCACGATGCAGAAGCTCGACCCCTACATCAACGTCGATCCCGGGACGATGAACCCGTTCCAGCACGGCGAGGTCTTCGTGACCGACGACGGAGCCGAGACCGATCTCGACATCGGCCACTACGAGCGCTTCCTCGACGTCAACCTCGTCGGCAGCGCCAACGTGACGACCGGGCAGGTCTACAACAACGTCATCGCCAAGGAGCGCCGCGGCGAGTACCTCGGCGACACGGTCCAGGTCATCCCGCACATCACCAACGAGATCGTCGCCCGGATGCGCGCGCTCGCCACCGGAGGTCCGGACGCCCCGGACGTCATCATCACCGAGATCGGCGGCACGGTCGGTGACATCGAGTCGCTGCCCTTCCTCGAGGCGGCCCGCCAGGTGCGCCACCTCATCGGCCGCGACCACAGCTTCTTCCTGCACGTCTCGCTGGTGCCCTACCTCGCGCCGAGCGGTGAGCTGAAGACGAAGCCGACCCAGCACTCCGTGGCCGCCCTGCGCCAGGTCGGCATCCAGCCCGACGGCCTCGTGCTGCGAGCCGACCGCGAGATCCCCGACCCGATCAAGCGCAAGATCTCGCTCATGTGCGACGTCGACGTGACCGCGGTGGCCGCTGCAGTCGACGCCCCGAGCATCTACGACATCCCCAAGGTGCTGCACCGCGAGGGCCTCGACGCCTACGTCATCCGCCGGCTCGGGCTCAACTTCCGCGACGTCGACTGGACCGAGTGGGACGAGCTGCTCCAGCGGGTCCACGACCCGGAGCACGACATCGAGATCGCGCTCGTCGGCAAGTACATCGACCTGCCCGACGCGTACCTCTCGGTCACCGAGGCGCTGCGTGCCGGCGGTTTCCACCACGACGCCAAGGTCAACATCCGCTGGGTCGCCAGCGACGAGTGCCAGACCCCGGCCGGGGCCCAGAAGGCGCTCGGGGGCGTCGACGCAGTCCTCGTGCCCGGCGGCTTCGGCGTACGCGGCATCGAGGGCAAGCTCGGTGCGCTGACGTGGGCCCGCGAGAAGCAGGTGCCGACGCTCGGCATCTGCCTCGGCCTGCAGTGCATGGTCATCGAGTACGCCCGCGCCGTCCTCGGCAACCAGGACGCGAGCTCGACCGAGTTCGACCCCGAGACCGACCACCCCGTCATCGCCACGATGGAGGAGCAGAAGGCGTTCGTCGAGGGCGCCGGCGACCTCGGCGGCACGATGCGCCTCGGGCTCTACCCGGCTGCGCTCAAGGAGGGCAGCGTCATCCGCGAGGCCTACGGCGAGGCCGAGGTCAAGGAGCGCCACCGCCACCGCTACGAGGTCAACAACTCCTACCGGGCCGACCTCGAGAAGGCGGGCCTCGTCTTCTCCGGCACCTCTCCCGACGGCACGCTCGTCGAGTTCGTCGAGCTCCCGCGCGAGGTGCACCCCTACTACGTGTCGACGCAGGCGCACCCGGAGTTCCTGTCGCGTCCCAACCGCGCGCACCCGCTCTTCGCAGGGCTGGTCGGGGCCGCACTGCAGCGCCAGCGCAGCGAGCGTCTCGTCGAGGTCGAGCGCCACCGTGCTGCGGTCGACGCCGGCCAGGCCGAGCGGGACGCCGACGAGCGTGCCGGGCGCGACGAGCTCGCGTCCGTCTCGGCATCGGGTGCCGTCCCGGACGCCGACTGAGCCGCGGGTGAGCCTGGACGCGCCGCGGGGCAGCGCAGCCGACCTCGTCGAGGAGTGGACCGCCGAGCCGGTGGTCGAGACGACGACCCCCTTCGAGGGGATCATCTTCGACGTCGTGCGCGAACGCGTCGACCTCGGCGCCGGGGGCGTCGTCACCCGTGACTTCGTGACGCACCCCGGCGCCGTCGCCGTGCTCGCCCTGCGCGAGCTCGACGGGGTCTCGCACGTGCTCCTCATCCGGCAGTACCGCCACGCGAGTGGCGGCCACGTGTGGGAGCTCCCCGCCGGCTTGCTCGACGTCGACGGCGAGCCGCCGTGGGAGGCCGCCGCGCGTGAGCTGGCCGAGGAGGTCGACCTGACGGCCGACGAGTGGCACGTGCTCGCCGACGACGTCACGTCGCCGGGGGCGTTCCCCGAGACGGTGCGGATCTTCCTCGCTCGGGGCCTGCACGAGGTCGCCGCGGCCGACGCCCACCAGCGCACCGCCGAGGAGCTCGGGATCCGACCGCTCTGGGTCTCGCTCGACGACGCCGTCGACGCGGCGCTCGACGGAAGCATCAGCAACTCGGCCACGCTCGTCGGGCTGCTCTCCGCTGGGCTGTCCCGAAGCCGTGGGTGGTCGACGTTGCGACCGCACGACGCGCCGTGGCCCGCCCGCGAGGCCCAGCGCGTCCAGCGCTCGTGAGCGGAGCCTTCGGGCTGGCTGCGTCGGCGCGGTGCCCGTGCGGTGGCGGCCCGCAGCAGCAGGCGTATGCCGCCTGCTGCGGGCCGCTCCACGCGGGCGACCGTCCGGCCGGCACCGCGGAGGAGCTCATGCGCTCGCGCTACACGGCGTTCGCCGTGGGGGACGAGGCGTACCTCGTGCGCAGCTGGCACCCACGGACCCGGCCCGAGCGGGTCGACCTCGACGCGGCGACGCGCTGGACCGGTCTGACGGTGCTGCGGAGCGAGCGCGGCGGGACCGACGACGAGGACGGTGTCGTCGAGTTCGTCGCCCGGTGGTCGGAGTCCTCAGCGGGTGCCGAGCGTCGGGGCGAGCTGCACGAGGTCAGCCGCTTCGCCCGCCGGGCCGGTCGCTGGCTCTATGTCGACGGCGAGCACGGGTGACCCGTCGGCGGGCACGGCCGGCGATGCCACCGCCACCCCGCCACGTCGCCGGGTGACCGCCACGGCGACGCCGGCGAGCAGCACGAGCCCGCCGGCCAGCTCGAGGACGTTGGGCCGCTCGTCGAACGCGACCGCCGCGGCGGCCATGCCGAACACCGGCACGAGCATCGCGAACGGCGTCACCTTCGCGACGGGGTGACGGCTGAGCAGCGTGTTCCAGATCCCGTAGCCGACGAGGGAGGAGAGGTAGGCGGTGTAGGCGGTCGAGGCGACGGCCTGCCACTGCAGGTGACCCAGGGCCTCCCCGATGGCCGCCGGTCCCTCGAACGCGAACGAGAGTGCGAGGGCGGGCACCGGCACGACGAGGCCCGACCAGACCGTCACCCCGAGCCCGGCGCCCGGACCCGTCAGCGCCCCCGCACGGCGGGTCAGCACGTTGCCCACGGCCCAGGACACGGCGGCGAGCACGAGCACGACGAGGGGGAGCAGCGGGGCCGAGAGCCCACGACCGACCGCGATCGTCAGGAGTCCGGCTCCTCCCAGGGCGACACCGATGCGCTGGGCCGTCGACGGACGCTCGCGCAGCCAGACGGCGGCGATGACGACGGTGAGGAGCACCTGCGCCTGGAGCACGAGCGACGACAGGCCCGGCGGCATCCCGAGGTGCACCGCGAGGTACATGAGCGCGAACTGGCCGAGACTCGTGAAGAGGCCGATGAGGGCGAGGTCGCGCCACGGCAGCCCCGGCCGTCGGACGAGGAAGACCGCCGGGATGCAGACGACGACGAAGCGCACCGCGAGGAAGAGGAACGGCGGCACCGAGTCGATGCCGGTGCGGATGGCGACGAAGTTCGTGCCCCAGATGAGGGCGACGAGCACGGCGAGGGCGGTGTCACGGCGGCGCATGACCTCATCGTCGGGGCTGCAGACCGTTCACGTCCATCAAACTGTCATGAGGCCCACCATGTAGCATCGCTACATGATCGATCCGGTCGCCCTGCGCTCGCTCGTGGCTGTCGAGGCCCACGGCTCCGTCGGGGCCGCCGCGTCCGCCCTCGACTACACCCCGAGCGCGGTGTCCCAGCAGATCAAGCGCCTCGAGACCCAGACCGGGGTGCAGCTGCTCGAGCGGCAGGGTCGCGGCGTGCTGCTCACCGAGGCGGGCCGGACCCTCTCGGACGCGGCCCGGGCCCTGCTGGCCGACATGGAGCGGCTCGAGTCGCGCCTCCACGGGGCGAGCGGTCAGACGGTCGGCACGGTGCGCCTCGCGACCTTCGCCACGGCCTACCGCGGGATCGTCGTGGGCGCCATCGGCCGCCTTCGCGCGACCGCACCCGACGTCGTCCTCCGGCCCGACGAGATCGACCCCTGGGACGCGGTGGATGCGGTGGCCGCCGGCACGCACGACCTCGCCCTCGTGCACAACTGGGAGCCACTGCCGCTCGCCATCCCGGACCACCTCGAGGTGCGAGACCTCGGACGGGACCGCGCCGACGTCCTCGTTCACGAGGACCATCCGCTCGCCGCCCGTGCCAGCCTCGGGGTCGGTGACGTGCTCGACGAGGCCTGGGCCAGCGTCGCGCCCGGCTCCATCTGCCACCAGTGGCTGCAGAAGATGTATGCCGACGTCGGTCGCGCTCCCCGGATCGCCCATGTCGCCCTCGAGTTCGCCACCCACATCGCCCTCGTCGCCGAGGGGGAGGCCATCGCCCTCGTGCCACGCCTCGGCCGAGGCCCGCTCCCGGGTCGGGTCGTCGCCGTCCCCATCGTCGACCCGGTGTCCGAACGGACGGTCAGCCTCGTCTGGCGGCGCACCATGACCGACCGGCCCGCGCTCGCCGCGGCGGTCGACGCGCTCGCCACCGAGGCCGGCCGGGACCTCCGACCGGTCTGAGCCGCGTGGCGGGGACATCACCCGCCGCGTTCGGAGCTGACCGCTCAGGTCCCGGCCTGCAGGCGCAGCCCGGCGAGGATGAGGTCGAGTCCGGCGCGGAACTGCGCGGCGTCGTCGTGACCCGCGAACTCGTCGACGACGACGTGCACGAACGGGAACGTGGCGGGGTCGAGCTCACGCCACTGCGCGGCATACCTGGCGAGGTACTCGTCGCGTCGGACCGCTCCGGAGAGCACCTCTTCCGGGGGCTGCTGGCCCATGTCGGCCGCCGTGCCGACGACGAAGCCGACGACCGCGGAGACCGCGTGGAAGCTCTGCCGCGGTGTGAGGTCGAGGCGGAGCACCTGTTCGCCGAGACGCTCGTAGATCGCCAGGGCGTTCGGCTGCACCTCCGTGTTGCGCATGAAGTACGCGCCCAGCCAGGGCCGCTCGACGATGGCGTCGAAGATCCTGAGGGCCATGGTCCGGAGGTCGTCGACGGGATCGCCGGTCCCCACGTCCTGGACCGCAGCCAGCACGTCCGCGAGGACGTGGTCGGCGGCGCGGTCGAGCAGCTCGTCCTTGCTCGAGACGTACCAGTAGATGCTCGCGGCGCCCCCACCGAGCCGGCCCGCCAGGGCCCGGAACGTCAGAGCCTGCTCGCCGCTCGTGTCGAGCAGGGCGACCGCCTCCGAGAGCACGGCGTCGAGGGAGTGCGAGGCCCGGCGGCGCCCCCTCGAGGAGCTGGCGTCGCGCTGGCGCTGTGGGCTCATGGCCCCATCCCACCACACCCGGTGCCGTCGTTCTTGCATTACATCGAACACTGTTCTATATTATCGAACTGTGTTCGAGAGTCGAACGCCGTTCGATACTTCAGGAGGTGCCATGACCACGACGATTCCCGGCCCGTCTCGGACCTATGCCTCGCTCCGCGCGGCCTGGGTGCCCATGCTCGCCCTCTGCCTCGCCTTCTTCGTCGAGATGGTGGACAACACCCTCCTGACCATCGCGTTGCCCACCATCGGCCGCGACCTCGGTGGCGCCACGACGGCACTGCAGTGGGTCACCGGTGCCTACTCGCTGACGTTCGGCGGCCTGCTGCTGACCGCGGGCTCGGCCGCCGACCGGCTCGGCCGACGCCGGGTGCTCCTCTGGGGTCTCGCCGGCTTCGGCGTCATCAGCCTCGGAGTGGCCGCCGTGTCCACGACCGGCGAGCTCATCGCGCTCCGAGCGGCCCTCGGTATCGCGGCGGCGGCGATGGCCCCGATCACCAACTCGCTCGTCTTCCGGCTCTTCGACGACCAGGCTCTGCGCATGCGGGCCATGACCGTGATGATCATCGTCGGGATGTCCGGCTTCGTCCTCGGGCCCCTCCTCGGCGGCACGGCGCTCGCCCACGTCCGGTGGGAGTGGCTGCTCCTCGTCAACGCGCCCATCGCCCTGGTCGCGTGGGTCGGAGTCCGGCTCGGGGTGCCCGCCGACCGCCGCGAGGACCTCACCGACGACCGGCTCGACCTGCCCGGCGCCCTGCTGAGCATCGCGGCCATCGGCCTCGGCTGCTACGCCCTGACGAGCGGCGTCGAGCACGGCTGGGTGTCGGCCACCACGGTCGCGGCGGTCCTCGGTGCCGGCCTCGCCCTCTTCGCGTTCGTCCGGCACGAGCGCCGTTCCGCCTCGCCGATGCTCGACCTCTCGCTCTTCTCGCGGGGCACGGTGCGCGGCGCCGCCGTGGCACAGGCCGGGACCTCGATCGCGATGGCCGGGGTCATGTTCGGCCTCATCCTGCACTTCCAGTACGCCTACGGCTGGAGCCCGGTGCGCGCCGGCCTCGCCAACCTGCCGCTCATCATGACGATGATCCTCGCCACTCCGCTCTCGGAATGGCTCGCCCGGCGCTTCGGCCACCGCATCGCGTGCCTTGTCGGTGCGGCCCTTGTCGCGGGCTCGCTCCTGGGCCTCGCGTGGGGCGTCGACCGGGGCTACCCCGCCATCGCTGCCTCCATGGTCGTCATGACGGTCGGCCTGCGCACGGTCATGACGATCTGCGCGGTGGCGCTCGTCGAGGCGATGCCCGCCAACCGGACGTCGATCGGCACCGCTCTCAACGACACGGCCCAGGAGGTCGGCACGAGCGTCGGCACCGCGGTCGTCGGCACCCTCGTGGCCGTCCTCGTGACGACGGTCCTGCCGGCAGGCACCTGGAGCCCCGAGCTCGTCTCGTCCTTCTTCCACGGTGAACGGGTGACGTATGCCGTCCTGGCCGTCCTCGTGGGAGTCGTGACCACCTGGGGGGCGCTCAGCCTCACCGACTCCCGCAACGTCGACGAGCACGCAGAACCGGAAGCAGAACCGGACGCGGGGCCGGACCCGGAGCCCGCAGCCGCGGGAGACCGGGCTCGGACGACGGCGTAGGGGCCCTCCGGCGGCACCGGAGCGGAACCCTCCCGCGTGGGCCGTCTACGCCGTCGGGGCGGCCGGACGCGGGTCCCGCGCGGCCCGGTCGCGGGTCTCGGCGAAGGCCTGCTGCCGGCGCGACGGCTGGTCGAGACGCAGCCGACCGCGCAGCCGGCCCACGGGTCGCTCGACGAGCACCCACGAGAGCCACGACACGAGGACCGCGGCCGCGATGAGCACGAGGTTGCGTGGGGTCGTGTGCTCGCCGAGCAGCCTGCTGTTGATGAACGTCTGGTGCCACAGGTACAGCGCGTAGCTGATCGTCCCGAAGAAGACCATGACGCGGGAGCCCACGACGCGCGAGTGACCCGACACGGCGGCATACACGAGCCACACGCCGAGCACGGCGTAGACGGCACCGAGCGGCCGGAAGAGCGGGTGGTCGACCTCGAGCCCGTGCCCGGGGAAGGCCGACACGGCGACCAGGACGACGAAGGGCACGAGGGGGCTCGTCGACGGCAGCTCCCAGCCACGCGCGCGCACCGCGGCGATCGCGAACGCCAGTGCCACCCCGAGCAGGAGGGCGAACGCGTTCGTCTCGGTCGAGATGTCGAGGCGGATCGCGCTGCCCCTCGTCCACACGGAGTAGAAGGTCGCGAGCGCCGCCAGGCTGAGCACGACCGCGAGGGCGCGGCTGCGCAGCCACGTCATGAGGGCGATGAAGACGGCCGGCCACACGACGTAGAACTGCTCCTCGACCGAGAGCGACCACAGGTGGTTGAGCACCCCCAGGTCGGTGCCCCCGATGCGCACCCAGTTGCCGACGTAGAAGAGCGAGGCGAGGGCCGCGGTCGGGTAGGTCGAGAGCCGGTCGTCGCCCGTCGCCCAGAGCAGCAGGGGAGCGAGCACGATCAGGAGCGCGAGCGCGGGCAGCAGGCGCAGGGCCCGTCGTCCCCAGAAGCGCCACAGGCTGACCGACCCCCAGCGGTCCCACTCGCGGACGAGCAGGCTCGTGATGAGGTAGCCGGACAGCACGAAGAAGAGCGTCACGCCCGACAGGCCGCCCCAGCGCACCGGCAGCCCGGAGTGGGCCGCCACGACGAGGAGGATGGCGAGACCTCGGACGCCGTCGAGGTCTCGGTTGCGGGAGTGCTGCACGGCGAAGAGCCTAGGCGCAGGCGGTCTAGGATTGGTCCTCGGTGCCCACGGCCGACCAGCCGCGGGCGCCCCAGCGCACTCCCTGCTCAGCCCCGGCGGCCGTCGTGCCGCCCGAACCACGTCCCGGAAGGACCCTCCGTGCTCCGCACTCACGAGGCCGGCACTCTCCGTGCCGACCACGCAGGCCAGACCGTCACCCTCACCGGCTGGGTGGCGCGGCGTCGAGACCACGGCGGGGTCGCCTTTCTCGACCTGCGTGACGCCTCGGGCGTCGCCCAGGTCGTCGCGCGTGACGAGGTGCTCGCCCAGGGCGGCGCCCACGACGTGCGCAACGAGTTCTGCGTCAAGGTCACCGGCGAGGTGCGCGAGCGCCCCGAGGGCAACGCCAACCCCGACCTGCCCACCGGCGACATCGAGGTCATCGTCAGCGAGCTCCAGGTGCTCAACCCGGCTGCGCCGCTGCCGTTCCAGATCGACGAGCGCGTCACGGTCGGCGAGGAGGCCCGCCTCAAGCACCGCTACCTCGACCTGCGCCGCCCCGGCGCCAGCTCGGCCGGCGCCGCGATCCGCCTGCGCTCGAAGGTCAACGCCGCAGCGCGCGCCGTCCTCGGTGCCCGCGACTTCGTCGAGATCGAGACCCCGACCCTGACCCGGTCGACGCCCGAGGGTGCCCGTGACTTCCTCGTGCCCGCGCGCCTCGCGCCCGGCTCGTGGTACGCACTGCCGCAGAGCCCGCAGCTGTTCAAACAGCTGCTCATGGTCGCCGGTATGGAGCGCTACTACCAGATCGCGCGCTGCTACCGCGACGAGGACTTCCGCGCCGATCGCCAGCCGGAGTTCACCCAGCTCGACATCGAGATGAGCTTCGTCGAGCAGGACGACATCATCGAGC
The DNA here is from genome assembly GCF_001429645.1 of Terrabacter sp. Soil810. Classification (NCBI taxonomy): domain Bacteria; kingdom Bacillati; phylum Actinomycetota; class Actinomycetes; order Micrococcales; family Intrasporangiaceae; genus Terrabacter; species Terrabacter sp. Soil810. The sequence continues at coordinate 1,906,344 of NZ_LMSW01000011.1, read as the reverse complement.
TCGGCGAGTCGATCGTGCAGGCGCTCTGGCGCCTGATCGGCGTCGAGCTCGACGCCCCGTTCCAGCGGATGACCTACACCGACGCGATGGCCCGCTACGGCTCCGACAAGCCCGACCTGCGCTTCGGCAACGAGCTCGTCGAGTGCACCGGATACTTCGCCGACACGACCTTCCGTGTCTTCCAGGCGGACTACGTCGGCGCGGTCGTCATGCCAGGCGGTGCCGGCCAGCCGCGCAAGCAGCTCGACGCCTGGCAGGAGTGGGCCAAGCAGCGCGGCGCCCGCGGTCTCGCGTACGTCCTCGTCCAGGAGGACGGCGAGCTCGGTGGCCCGGTCGCCAAGAACCTCACCGACGCCGAGCGTGGCGGCCTGGCCGCGCACGTCGGCGCGAAGCCGGGTGACTGCATCTTCTTCGCCGCCGGCGCGGCCAAGCCCTCGCGGGCCCTGCTCGGTGCCGCCCGACTCGAGATCGGACGTCGCTGCGAGCTCATCGACGAGGACGCGTGGAGCTTCCTCTGGGTCGTCGACGCCCCGCTCTTCGAGCCGGCCGCCGACGCCGTCGCCTCAGGCGACGTCGCCGTCGGTGCCGGTGCGTGGACGGCCGTCCACCACGCCTTCACCTCGCCCAAGCCCGAGTTCCTCGAGACCTTCGACATCGACCCGGGGCCGGCGCTCGCCTACGCCTACGACATCGTCTGCAACGGCAACGAGATCGGCGGCGGCTCGATCCGTATCCATCGCCGCGACGTGCAGGAGCGCGTCTTCGCGGTCATGGGCCTGTCGGAGGAGGACGCCCAGGAGAAGTTCGGCTTCCTCCTCGAGGCCTTCGCCTTCGGTGCCCCGCCGCACGGCGGCATCGCCTTCGGCTGGGACCGCATCGTCTCGCTGCTCGCGCACACCGACTCGATCCGCGACGTCATCGCCTTCCCGAAGTCCGGCGGTGGCTACGACCCGCTGACCGCGGCCCCGGCGCCGATCACGTCCGCGCAGCGCAAGGAGGCCGGCGTCGACGCGAAGCCCGCGGCCTCCGCCCCCGCAGCCCAGGGCGCCCCCGAGGTCGGCCCCAAGCAGAGCTGACCTCCAGCACCCGCTCCATGGAGGGGTTGTCGTCACCGCGGTGACGACAACCCCTTCTTGACGTATGCCGTCACCTGCCACGCGCTTTGCCCATCCTTGACCCGAGCGGTCCTACGGTCGGAACCATGCGCACACCACGTCGCCGTCCCGTCACAGCGGTGCTCCTGGGCACGGTCCTCGCCCTGACCGGCGCGAGCGCGGCCTCTGGCCTGCCCTCGACCGGTCCCGCCGCCGTCCCTTCGACCGCGCCCGCCGCTGCCCCGCCACCGGAGTTCGGCACCGACTGGGACGACCCGCGCACCCCGGAGCCACCCGTCGCCGTGCCACCCACCCGTCACTGCACCGTGCGGATCGTCGACGACGCGTTCGACGACTTCGACGTCCACACGCGGGCCTACACCCCGCCCGTCGGGTGCGCAGGTCCGTGGTCCACGGTCGTGATGCGGCTCGAGGGTTCGGTGGCCGGGCGGCAGTTCGACCGCATCGGCTACGTCGACGTCGGTGGCGTGCGCATGCTGACGCTCTCGACGCCCGAACCGAGCGTCGACGGGATCCGTTGGCACGTCGAGAAGGACGTCACCGACCTCGCGCCGCTGCTCGCGGACCCGCAGCAGGTGCAGGCCTTCATCGGCAACGTCGTCGACTCCACGTACACCGGAGTCATCCACGTCACGGTCGACCTCGACTTCTACACCACGGGACGCGGCACCCCGGCGGCCCGGACGTCCGACGCCGTCCTTCCGCTCTCCGACACCTCCCGCGACGGCACCGACCTCGTCGGCTCGCTGACCGTGCCCCGCAACTCGACCCGGTTGCTCGCGGACGTCTTCGCGACCGGTTCCGGCGGTGGCTGCGAGGAGTTCTGGGACACGAGCGCCCCCGCGAGCACGGGCTACTCGTGTCCGGACGGCCTGCCCTACCGCGAGGTCGACGTGCGCATCGACGGGCAGCTCGCCGGGATCGCGGCGCCGTACCCCGTCGTCTACACCGGAGGCTGGAGCAACCCGTTCCTCTGGTACACCATCCCGTCACCGAAGGCCTTCGACATCCCGCCGCTCGGCTACGACCTGACGCCGTTCCTGGGCCGCCTCAACGACGGCAGACCGCACGACGTGCGCCTCTCGGTCGTGGGTTTGCCGTCCGGTCAGGGCGGCTGGACGATCTCGCCACGTTTCCGGATCTGGCGCGACGCGGGCCGCAGCGTCGTCGCAGGGACGACCGGGACGGCATACGCAGGCGACCCCGTCGTGGAGAGCGCCGTGTCGGGGGCGGGGGACCAGGCGGGCCACGTCGATCTCGACGCGCGACGTCAGCTCCGCGTCACGGGAACGCTGTCCACCTCGCGCGGGCCGGTGACGACCACGGTCACGCGCCGGCTCGAGAACACGTCGCGGCACGTGTGGACCGACGACGAGGCCGACGACACGCTCACGGCGTCGTGGACCGACACCCAGGTGGTGGCGACCGGGCTCGCGAACGGGACCCCGACCGTCGAACGCACCGGACACCGCTGGGACAAGGACGGTGTCCTCGGCTTCCATCCGCGCGGCGACATCGCCGGCGCGTACGACGTCACGGGCGACATCGCCATCACGTGGTCGCGCGACGACTCGCTGACGCGCGGCGCGGCGCGCCTGTCGAGCCGGTCGGAGACCTCGTCCTACGACGGGCAGGCGAGCTGGATCTACGGGGTGCCGCGGGACCAGCGGCACGCGACCGCCGACACCAGTGCCCGGGCCACGCTCAGCGAGAAGGTCCTCGGCCGGCCCGCGACGTCCTGGGACCACCGGCTCCGCGCTGTCAACGGCACGTTCGTCACGGATGCCGTCGGCTGAGGCGCGGAGGGCGAGAATGAGCGGGTGACCACGACGGAGCGACGCGCGCCCGATGACGTGCTGGTCCACCTGCGCCGCGCCCGCGACCACGCCGACCGGCACTACGCCGAGCCGCTCGACCTCGACGCGCTCGCCGCCGAGGCGCGCCTGTCGAAGTACCACTTCCTCCGGCTCTTCCGCACGACGTACGGCGTGACACCAACCGAGTACGTCTCGCGTCGGCGCATCGAGCGGGCCCAGGACCTGCTCCGGGCCACCAACCTCACGGTCACCGAGGTGTGCCACGCGGTCGGCTTCTCGAGCCTGGGCTCCTTCAGCAGCCGGTTCCGGGCCGTCGTGGGGGAGAGCCCGAGCGAGTTCCAGGCGAGGTATGCCGCCACGGGTGCGCCGCACATCCCGGGCTGCCTCATGTTCATGTGGGGTCTCGTCGAAGGCTCCGCAACCCAGGAGAAGCGCGGGCCGTCCGGGCCGTCCTAGCGTGGACCCATGATCACCAACATCTCCATCGTCAGCGTCTTCGTGAAGGACATCGACGAGTCCAAGCGCTTCTACGTCGACGTCCTCGGGTTCGAGGAGAAGGACGACATCACCCTCGGCGACGGCTACCGCTGGTGCACCGTCGTGCACCCGAGCCAGCCGGAGCTGCAGGTCAGCCTCGCGATCCCCGGACCCCCCTTCTCCGACGAGCTCGTCACGGCGATGAAGCGGGCCCTCGACGCCGGCGGCCTCAACGGGCTCGGCCTCTCGGTCGACGACTGCGAGAAGACCTACGCCGACCTGACGGCGAAGGGCGTCGAGTTCCTCCAGCCTCCGTCGGCCCGGCCCTACGGCACCGAGGCCGTGTGCCGCGACAACTCGGGCAACTGGATCGTCCTCGTACAGGAGGCCGACCGGAAGGTCGTGGCCGCCGACTTCGCCTGAGGCCGAGGCCGCCCGGTCAGTGGTCGATGACGACCGGGCGGCTCGACCAGGCGCAGAGCCGGTCGTAGCCGAGGGACGCGTAGAGCCCACGCGCGACCGCGTTGTGCGAGTACATCCCGAGGGTGCAGACACCCGTCTCGGCGACGGCCAGTCGGGTGATCGCGCCGACGATGGTGCGGCCGAGGCCCTGACCGCGCAGCCGCGCGTCGACGGCCACGGACGACAGGTGCGGCGCCCCGCCACGCGTCGTGCCCCAGGCGGCGACCGCGCGGAGCGTACCGTCGCCGTCCTCGACCGCGAACCAACGGTCGCCCCCGCCGGGCTCGGTGTCGGCCGTGGGGGAGTGCGCCTCGAGGAAAGCGCGCACCTCGTCGCCCCGCGCGACGTCGTCGAGGACGACCACCTGTTCGTGCGACGGATGCTCCTCCGGGGCGGTGGTCGTGTGGAACCACTCCCAGTCACCTCCGTCCATGACGCGGTAGCGCTCGCGCAGCCGTGGCTCGAGGTGCTGCGGCACGGTGACCGAGAAGGCGCGACGTCCGGGGGAGACCGTCTGCGCGATCTCCGGCAGGTGGTCGAGCAGCGCCGTGACCCCGTCGTCGCCACCGAGGACGTTCACGGTGCGGCGCACGGCCTTGCGGGTGCGCTGGAAGGCGACGGCGTCGGCCGAGCTCCACCAGGTCGTGGCCAGGTCGTCGGTGACCTCCCACCTGACGAAGGGGTGGCGACCGGTCGCGTCAAGCAGGTCGTCGAGACCGTGCGCGCTGACGACGGCGGTCACTCCGTGATCCCGAACCGGTCGTGGAGGCGGCGCAGTGGCCCGGGGGCCCACCAGTTCCATCGGCCGAGCACCGTCATCGTCGCGGGGACGAGCAGCATGCGCACCAGCGTCGCGTCGATGGCGACGGCCGCGACGAGCGCCACGCCCATCTCCTTGATGATGAGGATGTCGCCGGCGACGAAGCCGCCGAAGACGATGACGATGAGCAGCGCCGCCGACGTGATGATGCGGCCCGTTCGCTGGAGGCCGAGCGAGACGGCGCGGTCGTTGCCGGCGCCGTGCCGGTGGAACTCGACGATCCGGGAGAGCAGGAACACCTCGTAGTCCATCGACAGGCCGAACCCGAAGGCGAGCACGAGGAACGGCACCATCGACTCGATCGCGCCGACCGAGGTGAACCCGAGGAGGCCCTCGAGGTGGCCCTCCTGGAAGATCCACACGACGACGCCGAGCGCGGCGCCGAGCGAGATGACGTTGAGCAGCAGTGCCTTGACCGGCAGGACGACCGACCCTGTCATGAGGAAGAGCAGGACGAACGTGCCGAGCACGACGAGAGCCACGGCGTACGGAGCGCGGGCGGACATCGAGTCGAGGAAGTCGATCTGTCCCGCGGCCTGCCCCGTCGTCAACGTCTCGAAGGGTGCGCTCGTCCCGCGGATCGTCGTCACGAGGTCCTGGGCCTCGTCGGACGTCGGACGCCCGGCGACGCGGATGTCGACGCGCTGGTCGGTGCTCCCGAGCGGACGGACGACGACGGCCTCCACACCCGGACTGCTGCGGAACTGCTGGGCCCACGCCGTGACGGCGGCGGTGTCGGCCGTCCGGGCGACGACGGTCACCTCCGGGGCGGAGAGTGCGGGGTAGTCCCGGTCGAGCTGCTCGAAGAAGACCCGCTGGGGCGCGTCCTTCGGGAGCAGCTCGGTGCCCGACGAGGTGAGCTTCATCGACAAGGTGGGCAGCGCCAGCGTCACCAGGACGACGACGACCCCGAGGATGACGATCACGGGTCGGCGCTGCACCCCGACGGCCAGCCGGGAGAAGAAGCCGACGTCGGACGTCGGCTCGACGGCCTTGCGGGACAGGCGTTTTGCGCCCACGACGCAGAGTGCGGGCACGAGCGTGATGGCGACGACCATCGCGACGAGGACGACGCTGACCCCGGCCACCCCGATGGCGCGCATGATCGACGCCTCGAAGACGAGCAGGCCGGCGAGGGCGATCGCCACGGTCAGGCCGGAGAAGAGGACGGTGCGGCCCGCCGTCGCCACGGTCCGCTCGGCCGCGTGCGCGACCTCCTCGCGCGTCGGCACCTCGTGCTCGCGGTGGGCGAGCTCCTCGCGGAAGCGGCTCACCGTCAGGAGGCCGTAGTCGATGGAGAGGCCGAGGCCGAGCAGGGTGACGATGTTGACGACCGTGGCGTCGAGCTCGACCACGTGGGAGAAGACGAAGAGCGAGAGCAGGGCCCCGCCGATCGAGACGACGGCACCGACGACCGGCATGCCAGCGGCGACGAAGCCGCCGAAGACGAAGAACATGACGATGAAGGTGAGCGGCAGGGCGATGCCCTCGCCCCGGAGCAGGTCGCGCTCGACGGTCGTTGTGATGGCCTCGATCACCTTGCTCGTGCTTCCCACGGACCCTTGGGCGTCCATGCTCGTCGCGACGGCCAGCAGCCGCGTCTCGGCCTGCGTCTCGGCCGCGTCCTGGGCTGCCTTGTCGAGGCCGGGCTCGAAGTCGACGACGGTGACGAAACCGCCCGCGGCCGGGGTCCCGCCCTTGAGCAACGGCGCCACGGAGGGGTCGGTGACGCCGCCCGGTGCGAGCAGCGGAGACCGCACGGTCTTGACACCCGGGACCTGTGCGACCTCACGGGTCGCGGACGCGCCGGCCTGCACCGTCGCCACGTCGGTGAGGTCGGCCCCGGTCACCTGCATCGTCAGGGTCTCGAGCGCCGGCTGGCTCTCGGCGATGACGTCCTGGGCCCGGGAGGACTCGGACTCGACGGTCGGGGCACCGGAGTGCAGCCGCTCGAAGAGCGACTCCCCGGTCACGCCACCGACCGCGACGGCGAAGCACGCGATCGCGATGACGGCCCAGGCCGCCACCCAGGTGCGCGGGTGCCGCGCGATGAGTCCGCCGAGACGGGCCAGCCGGGTGCGCGGCGGGCCCGCGGGTGAGGGGTTCTGCACGCGGATAGCCTTCCACAGTGATGTCGAACAGCACGGAGGACCTCTTCGGTGCGGCCTCCGCCGCCGAGCGCGGCGAGCAGCCCGCATCGGCCGGCGTCGCCCCGCTCGCCGTCCGGATGCGCCCGCGCACCCTCGACGAGGTCCGGGGCCAGGCGAAGGTGCTGCGTCCGGGCAGCCCGCTGCGCCGGCTCATCGAGGGCTCCGGCGGGGCCGCGGGTCCGTTGTCGGCGATCCTCTGGGGGCCGCCGGGCACGGGCAAGACGACGCTCGCCCACCTCGTCGCGACAGCCGCCGAACGCCGCTTCGTCGAGCTCTCGGCCGTCACGGCCGGTGTCAAGGACGTCCGCTCGGTCATGGAGTCGGCCGTCCGGGAGCGTGACCTCTACGCCCGCCAGACCGTGCTCTTCCTCGACGAGATCCACCGCTTCACCAAGGCCCAGCAGGACGCGCTGCTCCCGGGCGTCGAGAACCGCACCGTCATCCTCGTCGCGGCGACGACCGAGAACCCGTCGTTCAGCATCATCGCGCCCCTGCTGTCGCGGTCGGTGCTCGTCACGCTCGAGTCGCTGTCCGACGAGGAGATCGCCGAGCTCCTCGCAGCCGCGCTCACCGACGAGCGCGGGTTCGACGGCGCGCACACCCTCGCCGCCGACGCCACCGACCACCTCGTGCGGATCGCCGGCGGCGACGCGCGTCGGGCGCTGACCTCCCTCGAGGCCGCCGCCGGCGTCGCGCTCGACGCCCAGCCTGCGGGCCGGACGTCCGACGACCCCGTCGGGATCACCCTGGCCGACGTCGAGCAGGCCGTCGCCCAGGCGGCCGTCCGCTACGACCGCGCCGGCGACCAGCACTACGACGTCGCGAGCGCGCTCATCAAGTCGATGCGGGGGAGTGACGTCGACGCCGCCCTGCACTACCTCGCGCGGATGCTCGAGGCGGGGGAGGACCCCCGCTTCATCGCCCGCCGCATCGTCATCTCCGCCAGCGAGGACGTCGGCATGGGCGACCCCACCGCCCTGCAGACCGCCGTGGCGGCGATGCACGCGGTGGCCCAGATCGGCATGCCCGAGGCGCGGATCATCCTCGCCCAGGCGGTCGTGCACAACGCCATGGCACCCAAGTCCAACGCGGCATACCTCGGGATCAACGAGGCGATCGCGGACGTGCGCGCGGGCCGTGGCGGCGCCGTCCCCCCGCACCTGCGGGGGAGCGGCTACGCGGGCGCCGAGCGGCTCGGTCACGGCAAGGGGTACGTCTACGCGCACGACGAGCCCGACGGGGTCGCCGCGCAGCAGTACCTCCCCGACGACCTGCACGACGCCGTCAGCTACTACCGGCCCACGGACCGCGGGTTCGAGGAGCGCCTCCGGACGCGCTGGGAATGGCTCTCGGGACGTCTGGGGCGCACGCGCGGGGAGTGACCGGAGGGGCCGCTCACGCCTGCGTCGTCGGGCAATGTTTCGGGTCCGCAGGGCGTGGACGAACAATGTGTGGCCGGACGTGGTGCTCGGTAACGATTTGTCATCCATGCACGTCTCGATGCTTGGACAGCGCGAAACTGTGTGGCAGGCTCACGACGTCCCGGCGGGGGTGGCATCCGGATCATCTGGTGTGCCTCCGAGGGCGGTCCGGGTGACGAAACCCCGGCCGGATGTGATCCCACAAGGATGGAGACAACGCGTTGAACGCAATGCCGGAGCCCTCAGCGGCCATGCTGACCGAGGAATCCGAGGAGACGGCTTCGACGACGGCCCCCGAGACCCAGGACGTCCGCACGGGCCGTTCTCCCGGTCAGGTGGCCTGGGCCCGGCTCAAGCGGGACAAGGTCGCGGTCGTCTGCGCCGTCATCATCCTGCTGTTCCTCCTCATCGCGATCTTCGCCCCGTTCCTCGTCTCCCTCGAGGCCGTCGACCCCATCACCGGGGCCAAGGCCGACCCGAGCACGGTGCACACGGAGCTCGTCGACTTCAACGGCCTGCCGACCGTCGGGGCCAGCTCGGCCCACTGGCTCGGCGTCGAGCCGCGACTCGGTCGTGACCTCTTCGCCCGCTGGGCCTACGGCGCGCGCCCCTCGCTCATCATCGGCTTCGTCGCGGCGTTCGCCTCGACGATCATCGGCGTGACCCTCGGGCTCGTCGGCGGCTACCTCGGTGGCGCCTCCGACAAGGTCATCTCCTGGATCATCGACTTCTTCCTGTCGCTGCCGATCCTGCTGCTCGTGCTCGCCATCATCCCGATCATGCAGAAGCGCATCGCGGCCGGCAGCGACCTGACTCCCGAGGAGACCTCGGCGATCCGCTTCTGGGTCCTCATCGTCATCCTCGTGGTCTTCGGGTGGATGGGGCTGGCTCGCCTCGTGCGCGGCGAGGTCAAGAGCCTGCGCGAGCGCGAGTTCGTCCAGGCCGCACGCGCCATCGGCGTGCCGACCCGCTCGATCCTCTTCCGCGAGATCCTGCCCAACCTCGTCGGTCCGATCATCGTCTCCGCCTCGATCGCCGTCCCGGCCTACATCACCTACGAAGCGACGCTGAGCTACCTCGGCGCCGGTCTCGTCGAGCCCACCGCGTCGTGGGGCCGCACCATCGCCGACGCGCAGAACCTCTTCGCCACGTACCCCCTGTGGCTCTGGCCCTCGGTCATCGGCCTGTCGCTGCTCGTGCTCGCCCTGAGCCTGCTCGGCGACTCGATCCGCGACGCCTTCGACCCCACCAGCCGCCGCTGACCCCACCGGGTCACGGTCACCAGATGTTCTCGGCAAAACGCCGGGACAAGCACAAAGGGAGCAAACAACAATGCGCTGGACCAAAGTCCTGACCGTGGGAGCCGCGGCTTCCCTCGGCTTCGTCGCGGCCTGCGGCGCGCCTGCCGCCAACAACGGCGGTGCCGGCAACGGCACCAACGGTGGAAACGCGCCGGTCGACCAGGCGGGTGCCGCCCTCGACCCCAACGCCAAGGGCCCCGCCCCGGAGATCCCCGGTGCCAAGAAGGGCGGCATCCTCACGGTGCCCTACTCCACGGTGCCCGCCAACATGGACCCGAGCGACCAGTTCTACCAGGACACGGCCGTCATCTTCTCGCTCACGCACCGCGCCCTGACGACCTACGTCAGCCGCGACGGCAAGCAGGTGCTGGTGCCGGACCTCGCCACCGACCTCGGCAAGGCGTCCGAGGACGGCCTGACGTGGACCTTCACGCTCAAGGACGGCATCAAGTACGAAGACGGCACCCCCGTCAAGGCTGCCGACATCGTCTTCGCCGCGAAGCGCTCGTTCGACCCCGACCTCGCGGCCAACGGCCCGACGTACCAGCGCGAGTTCTTCAAGGGTGGCGCCGACTACCAGGGCCCCTACAAGGGTGACAAGAGCTGGAAGGGCGTCGAGGCCCCCGACGACAAGACCGTCGTCTTCCACCTCGAGAAGCGCTTCGAGACGCTGCCCTACTTCGTCTCCTTCAACCAGTTCACGCCGATCCCCGAGGCGAAGGACAAGAAGGCCGACTACCAGCTGCACCCGCTCGCCACCGGCCCGTACATGTTCGACAAGTACACCCCGGGCACCGAGCTGGTCCTCAAGCGCAACCCCAACTGGGACCCGGCCACGGACCCGGCGCGCAACGACTACCCCGACGGCTTCCACTTCAAGTGGGGCGTCGACACCATCAAGACGCAGACGGCCATCCTTGCCTCCAACGGTGACGACGCCACGAGCCTCAACTGGGACGCCATCGACTCCTCGCTCATCCCGCAGATCGAGGGCGACAAGAAGGCCCAGTTCGAGGAGGGCCCGTCCTCCTGCGTGCTCATGGTCAACATGGACGCCCGCAAGATCCCGCTCGAGATCCGCAAGGCGATCGCCGTGGCGTGGCCTTTCGACTCGATCCACAAGGCCGGAGGCGAGACGACGCACTCGTTCTCGCCGGCCAGCACGATCATCCCGCCGCAGATCCCCGGTCACCTCGACTACGAGGCCGAGGCTGCCCCGGGCGTCAAGATGAACGGTCAGGGCGACGGCAACCCGACGATGGCCAAGGACATGCTCGCCAAGGCCGGCTACGGCCCCGACAAGCCGTTCGAGCTCATCTACTACTACACGAACGACGACGACATCGCGCAGAAGGTCAACCAGGTCCGCAAGCAGAAGCTCGAGGCCGCCGGCTTCAAGGTTCAGGACATCGGTGTCCCCGGAGCCGAGCGTCGCAAGATCGTCGGCGACCCCAAGGGCAAGTACAACATGCTCCAGTCGCCGCGTGGATGGTGCTTCGACTGGCCGTCCGCCGACTCGATCATCCCGCCCACCATCGGCACGATCGCCCTCTCGCAGGGTGGTACGACGTTCGGTAACTTCTCCGACGCCAAGATCGACGCCGAGATCAAGCGCATCCAGAACCTCTCCATCACGGAGCAGGGCCCGGAGTGGGGCAAGATGGACAAGTGGCTGACGGAGAACTACCTCCTGGCCATCCCGGACAACAACGACAAGGGCAACTCGGTCTTCGGCACGAAGGTCAAGAACGTCCACAACAACCCGAACAAGGGCATGCCGGACCTCACTGACGTGTGGCTCGACCAGTAAGTCGTCAGTGACAGCGCCCCGCAAGGGGAGCAAGATCTGAACTGAAGCCGTGGTGGGGGTCCGGGTTTCCCGGGCCCCCACCACCGGCGCCCACCTCGTTTGGAAGGCAAAACGTGCTCACGTACATCCTCAGGCGGTCGGCTCTCGCCCTGAGCGTCATCATGGCCACCCTGGTCTCGGCGTTCCTGCTGTTCTTCGCGGGCCCGTCCGACCCGGCCCAGGCCATGTGCCCCGAGACCAAGTGCAACCCCGCACGGCTCGAGGCCATCACCAAGAGCATCGGGCTGGACAAGCCCCTCATCGAGCAGTTCCTCACCTACTTCAAGGGTCTCTTCGTCGGTCGCGACTTCGTCTACGCGGGCGACACCGTGCACTGCGGCGCCCCGTGCCTGGGCTTCTCGTTCGTGACGCGTCGTTCCGTCAACGAGGAGCTCTTCACCCGCTTCCCGAACACCGTCGTGCTGGCTCTGATGGCCGCAGTCGTGTTCGTGACGGTCGGCGTGACCTTCGGCATCCTCGCGGCAGTGCGCCGCGGTTCCGCGTCCGACCGCGGGCTCGTCGGCGGCTCGCAGGTGCTCGGCTCGATCCCGTACTACGTCCTCGCGCTGCTCGTTGCGCTCTACCCGGTCATCCTGTGGAACATCCTTCCGCAGTACTCCTCGATATCCGCGGGAGTCGGGCCCTACTTCATGGGCATGCTCGCACCCGCGTTGATCCTCGGACTCGTCACCTCCGCGTCGTATGTGCGCTACACCCGCAACTCGATGATCGAGACGCTGTCGATGGACTACATCCGCACCGCCCGGTCGAAGGGCATCAACGAGCGCACCGTGCTGTTCAAGCACGGCTTCCGGGCCGCGATGAGCCCGATCGCCACGATCCTGGGCCTCGACATCGCGGCCCTGCTGACCGGCACTCTCATCACGGAGCAGATCTTCGGCGTCGACGGCATCGGCCGCCGCGGCCTGGCCGCGCTCCGGTCCTTCGACCTGCCGGTCATCATGGGGACGGTGCTCATCGGAGCCGTCGTCGTCGTGGTCATGAACCTCCTCGTCGACATCGCGTACTCCTTCATCGACCCGCGAGTGAGGCTCTCGTGACCACGACCGTCAACACCATCTCGACCCAGACCGCAGAGGCCCGCAACGCCGGCGACGTCGTCCTCGACGTCAACGACCTCTCGGTGGCCTTCCCGACGGAGGAGGGCGTGGTCAAGGCCGTCTCCAACCTCACGTACCAGGCTCGCCTCGGGCGGACGCTCGCCATCGTCGGCGAGTCCGGCTCGGGCAAGTCGGTGAGCAGCATGGCGGTGCTCGGACTGCACAACCCCAAGCGCACCCAGATCACGGGCAGCATCAAGCTCGACGGCATCGAGCTCGTCGGCGCGCCGAGCTCGACCTTCCAGAAGATCCGCAGCACGAAGGCGGCCATGGTCTTCCAGGACCCGCAGAGCTCGCTGCACCCGTTCCACAAGGTGGGCAAGCAGATCGCCGAGGCCTACCAGGCGCACAACAAGGTGAGCAAGCAGGTCGCCCTCAAGCGTGCGGTCGAGATGCTCGACCTCGTGGGCATCCCCAACCCGCAGCGTCGCGCCAACTCCTACCCGCACGAGTTCTCGGGCGGCATGCGCCAGCGCGCCATGATCGCCCTCGGCCTGGTCAACAACCCCAAGCTGCTCATCGCCGACGAGCCGACGACCGCGCTCGACGTCACCGTGCAGGCCCAGATCCTCGACCTCGTCAACGACCTCCAGAAGGAGTTCGGCTCGGCGGTCATCCTCATCACCCACGACCTCGCGGTCGTGGCCGAGACGGCCGACGACATCCTCGTGATGTACGCCGGCCGTGGCGTCGAGAAGGGCAGCGCCAAGGAGGTGCTGGCCCAGCCGTCGCACCCGTACACCTACGGCCTGCTCCAGTCGCTGCCCTCGCACTCGGAGGACCTCGAGGAGCTCAAGGCGATCAAGGGCACGCCGCCCAGCCTGCTCAACCTGCCGTCGGGCTGCTCCTTCCACCCGCGCTGCGAGTTCAAGACGCAGGTCGAGGGGGATGCCTGCTGGACCGTGCTGCCGGAGTGGCGGCCGACGCCGGGCCTGTCCAACCGTGAGATCCGCTGCCACCTGGCCGACCCCGTGGCCACGCTGCAGAACGACGAGGGAGTCCGATGAGCGACAAGACGCTGCTCAGGGTCACCGACCTCCAGCGCTACTTCCCGTTCCGCGAGGTCCAGGGACTGCGCATGGTCAAGGCGACGGTCAAGGCCGTCGACGGCATCAGCTTCACGGTCAACGAGGGCCAGACCCTCGGACTCGTGGGCGAGTCCGGCTGCGGCAAGTCGACGACGTCGCGGCTCGTGACGCGGCTCGACGAGCCCACCGGCGGCACCGTCGAGTTCGAGGGGCGTGACATCACGCACCTCAAGGAGCACGAGCTGCGCGACATCCGCCGCAACGTGCAGATGATCTTCCAGGACCCGTACTCCTCGCTGAACCCGAGGCAGACGGTCGGGGCGATTCTCAGCACGCCGCTGCGCGTGCACGGCCTGCACAAGGGCAAGGAGAAGGCCCGCGTGCAGGAGCTGCTCCAGCTCGTCGGCCTCAACCCGGAGCACATCAACCGCTACCCCTCGGAGTTCTCCGGAGGCCAGCGCCAGCGCATCGGCATCGCCCGCGCCCTCGCGGTCGAGCCGAAGCTGATCATCGCCGACGAGCCGGTCTCGGCTCTCGACGTGTCGATCCAGGCGCAGGTGATGAACCTGCTCGCCAAGCTGCGCAACGAGCTCGACCTCGCGTTCATCTTCGTCGCCCACGACCTCGGCGTCGTGCGCCACTTCTGCGACCAGGTCGCGGTGATGTACCTCGGCAAGATCGTCGAGTACGGCGACAAGAAGAAGATCTACGAGGCCCCCGAGCACCCGTACACCCAGGCCCTGCTCTCGGCGGCGCCCGACATCAACGTCGCCCGCGGCATCGCCCCCAAGGAGCGCATCCGCCTGGTCGGCGACGTGCCGAGCCCGATCGACCCGCCGAGCGGCTGCCGTTTCCGCACGCGCTGCTGGAAGGCGCAGGACATCTGCGCCCAGCAGGAGCCTCCGCTCGTCTCGGCCACGGCCGACCTGGCGACGCGCACCTTCCGCGAGGGCGGCGTGCACCTGCAGGCCTGCCACTTCCCGGAGGTCAAGACCGACCTCGTCGCCGAGGTCGAGCACTCGGCCTGAGTGCCGGGGGCGAGGACGCACGACGTATGCCGCTGGGCCGGTTCCCGCACGGGGGAGCCGGCCCAGCGGCATACCCGGTCAACGGTGGTGGGACGAGTCTCACGCGGTCCGTTAGGGTTGAACCACCTCGGCGTGAGCGTGCGCCGACGACCGAAGGACGATGAACGTGGCCCACCAGGGACCCAGGCACACCCGGTGCGGTGGCCTGCAGCCGGCGAGGCGAGCCCCCCGGGGGTCAGCCGCGCGCCAGTGAGGCGCCGGGCTGACCCCGCCCCGCCTGCCCGTCACCACCTGCGACGGGCCTCCCGCAGACCACACGTGTCGACCCCAAGGACTCATCATGGAAACCGCTGAGATCAGGCGTCGCTGGCTCTCGTACTTCGGCAGCCGCGGCCACACCGTCGTGCCGAGCGCCCCGCTCGTGCACGAGGACCCGAACCTGCTGTTCGTCAACGCCGGCATGGTCCCGTTCAAGCCGTACTTCCTCGGTCAGGAGACCCCGCAGTTCTCGCGCGCGACGAGCGTGCAGAAGTGCGTGCGCACCCTCGACATCGAGGAGGTCGGCAAGACGACCCGCCACGGCACGTTCTTCCAGATGAACGGCAACTTCAGCTTCGGCGACTACTTCAAGGAAGGCGCCATCGAGCTCGCGTGGGAGCTCATCACGCGCAGCCAGGCCGAGGGTGGCCTGGGCTTCGAGGAGAAGGACCTCTACGCGTCCGTCTACCACGAGGACGCCGAGGCGACCTCGCTCTGGAAGAAGATCGCGGGCCTGTCCGACGACCGCATCGTGCGCCTCGGGCGCAAGGACAACTACTGGAACATGGGCGTGGCCGGTCCCGGCGGTCCCTGCTCGGAGATCCTGCTCGACCGAGGCCGCGAGTTCGGCGCCGACGGCGACTGGGAGGCGGGCGACCGCTACCTCGAGTTCTGGAACCTCGTCTTCATGCAGTACGAGCTCGAGAACGTCCGGTCGAAGGAGGACTTCGACATCGCGGGCGAGCTGCCCAAGCGCAACATCGACACCGGCATGGGCCTCGAGCGCGTCGCCTTCCTGCTCCAGGGCGTCGACAACATCTACGAGACCGACGAGGTCTTCCCTGTCATCGCGGCGGCGGAGGACCTGACAGGTCGCCGCTACGGCTCCGACCACGAGGACGACGTGCGCTTCCGCGTCGTCGCCGACCACGTGCGCAGCTCGCTCATGCTCATCGGAGACGGCGTCACCCCGGGCAACGAGGGCCGCGGCTACGTGCTGCGCCGCCTCCTGCGGCGCGCGGTGCGCTCGATGCGTCTGCTCGGCGTCGACGCACCGACGCTCGAGCAGCTGCTCCCGGTCAGCATGGAGCGGATGAAGACCTCCTACCCGGAGCTCGAGACCGACTTCCACCGGATCAGCCAGGTCGCGTACGCCGAGGAGGACGCCTTCCGACGCACGCTGAGCTCGGGCACGACGATCCTCGACACGGCGGTGGCGCGGGCCAAGTCCTCGGGTGCCACGACCCTCGGCGGCGCCGAGGCGTTCGCGCTGCACGACACGTACGGCTTCCCGATCGACCTGACGCTCGAGATGGCCGCCGAGCAGGGTCTGCAGGTCGACGAGCCCGGCTTCCGCCGGCTCATGGGCGAGCAGCGGGACCGCGCGAAGGCCGACGCCAGGGCCAAGAAGTCGGCGCACGGAGACACGAGCGTCTACCGGCAGCTGTCCGACACCCTCGGCCGCGACGTCGAGTTCACCGGCTACGACCAGACCCAGACCGACACGCGTATCCGGGGCCTGATCCGCGACGGCGTCGTCGTCGACCGCATCGGTCCCGGTGACGAGGTCGAGATCGTGCTCGACCGCACGCCGCTCTACGCGGAGTCCGGTGGCCAGCAGGCCGACCACGGCCACATCCGCCTCACGAGCGGGGCCCTCATCGAGGTCACCGACGTCCAGCGCCCCATCACCGGTCTCGTCGTGCACCGCGCGACGGTGCTCGAGGGCGAGGCGCGCGTCGGCGAGGACGCCGAGGCCGAGGTCGACGTCGTGCGCCGCCGGTCGATCTCCCGCGCGCACACCGCGACCCACATGGTCCACCAGGCGCTGCGCGACGAGCTCGGCGACACGGCCACGCAGGCGGGCTCCGAGAACTCCCCGGGTCGGCTGCGCTTC
Source organism: Terrabacter sp. Soil810 (assembly GCF_001429645.1). Lineage (NCBI taxonomy): Bacteria > Bacillati > Actinomycetota > Actinomycetes > Micrococcales > Intrasporangiaceae > Terrabacter > Terrabacter sp. Soil810. Next base: position 1,889,600 of record NZ_LMSW01000011.1, on the reverse strand, counting down.
GACTTCAAGTCGCTCCAGGCCGTCCCCGCCGCGGCCATGGGCGAGATCGAGTCGCGGATCAACGCCGTGCTGCTCGACGACCTGCCCGTCACGGCGGACGTCATGGCCATCGACGCCGCGAAGAAGCTCGGCGCCATGGCGCTCTTCGGCGAGAAGTACGGCGAGCGGGTCCGCGTCGTGTCGATCGGCGAGTGGTCGCGTGAGCTGTGCGTCGGCACGCACACGCCGCGCGTCGGCCAGATCGGGGTCGTCAAGCTGCTCGGCGAGAGCTCGATCGGGTCGGGCGTGAGGCGCGTCGAGGCGCTCGTGGGTGCCGACGCGTACTCCCACCTCGCCCGAGAGGCGACGATCGTCAGCCAGCTGACCGACACGCTCGGGGTGCGGCGCGACGAGCTGCCTGACCGCATCGCGACCATCCTCGGCCGGCTGCGCGACGCCGAGAAGGAGATCGCGGCGGTGCGTCAGAGCCAGGTGCTCGGGGCGGCGTCCGGGCTCGTCCAGTCGGCGCGCGACATCTCCGGCGTCACGTTCGTCAGCCACGACGCGGGCGACGGCGTCACCGGCGACGACCTGCGCAAGCTCGTCACCGACGTGCGCGGCCGCCTCGGCAACGACCGTCCCGTGCTCGTGTCGATGGCCTCCGTGGCCGCCGGCCGCCCGGTCGTCATCGTCGCGACGAACGAACGCGCCCGCGAGATCGGACTCAAGGCCGGCGCCTTCGTCAAGGTCGCCGCGCAGGCGCTCGGCGGCGGTGGCGGCGGCAAGGACGACCTCGCCCAGGGCGGCGGCACCGACGCGTCGCGCGTCTCGGTGGCCCTCGGCTCCGTCGAGGACCAGCTCCGCAACCGAGGCGACTGACTTGTCGGATCCCCGCGCCCGTCCAGGGGCCCGCGTCGGCGTCGACGTGGGCAATGCCCGCGTCGGCGTCGCGGCGTCGGACGCCTCCGGGGTGCTCGCCCATCCGGTGCGCACCCTGGCGCGGGATGCCGAGACCGACAGCGACGTCGACGCCATCGTGGCCCTGACGAAGGAGCTCGAGGCGATCGAGGTCGTCGTCGGGCTGCCGCGCCTGCTGTCGGGCCAGGAGGGCGAGGCGGCGCGCATCGCGCGCGACTATGCCGGTCGGCTCGCGGCCCGTCTGGGTACGGTGGAGGTGCGGATGGTCGATGAACGCTTGACCACCGTGGACGCGCACCGCAGACTACGCGACAGCGGCGTCCCGGGTCGGGGTCAACGGGCCGTCGTCGACCAGGCTGCTGCGGTGCTCATCCTGCAGTCGGCCCTCGACACCGAGGCGCTGTCGGGCAGGCCGCCCGGGGAGACCGTCACGCCGGGGGGCAAACGGAAGAAGGAACGTCGTCGATGAAGGACCATCTCGAGTCATCCATCTTCGGCGACCACGAAGAGACCCTCGAGCACGTCGAGGAGACGCACGCGGCGCCGCCGATGAGCCGACGCGAGCTGCGCGAGCAGGAGCTCGCGGCCCGCAAGCGCGGCAACCGCCGGGCCGGCAAGGGCGCGTCAGGTGGTGCGCCGAAGGGCAAGCCGTCGGTCTTCCGCCGCCTCGTCGTGATCGTGCTCGCGCTCGCCGTCATCGGCGGCGGCGTCGCCGTCGCCTACAAGGCCCTCAAGCCGGTCGTCGAGGGCTTCCTCGAGTCCAACGACTACCCGGGCCCGGGTACGGGCGAGATCCGGGTGACCGTCGACCAGGGTGCGGGCGGCAGCGCGATCGCCAAGACCCTGGCCGACCAGGACGTCGTCAAGTCGAGCAAGGCCTTCATCGAGGCCGCCAACAACGACCCGAAGAGCGCCGGCATCCAGCCGGGCGTCTACGAGATGAAGAAGCAGATGAAGGCGTCCGACGCCCTCGCGATCCTCGTCGACCCCAAGAACCGTATGATCACCCGCGTCACCATCCCCGAGGGTCTCTGGGCGAGCGAGATCTACGCCAAGCTGTCGAAGTCGTCGGGCATCCCGGTGGCGCAGTACGTCGCGGCCGCCAAGAAGGTCGACGAGCTCGGCCTGCCCCCGTCGGCCAAGGGCAACCTCGAGGGCTACCTCTTCCCGGCGAGCTACGAGTTCGGGCCCACGGCGACCGCGCTCGACCAGCTCAAGCAGATGGTCGCGGAGTCGACCAAGCGCCTCGACGCCCTCGGCATCACGCCCGACCGGATGGAGCGCGTCGTCACGGTGGCGAGCCTCGTCGAGGGCGAGGCCAAGAACCAGGCGGACCGGTCCAAGGTCGCCCGCGTCGTCGAGAACCGGCTCGCGGCCAAGATGTCGCTCGGGTTCGACTCGACGGTCAACTACATCTTCAAGAAGCGCGGTGTCCCCACGCAGGAGATGCTCGACAGCGACAACCCCTACAACACGCGACGCTTCACCGGTCTGCCGCCCGGCCCGATCTCCAACCCGGGAGAGAGCGCCCTCGAGGCCGCCGCCGGACCCGTGGCCGGGCCGTGGCTCTACTTCGTGACGGTCGACCTCGACACGGGGGAGACGAAGTTCGCCGCCACCTACGAGGAGCACCAGCGCAACGTGGCGCAGTTCCAGAAGTGGTGCACCGACAACAAGGGCAAGTGCTGAACGAGGGGCGCGACGTCGCCCGGCACTGCGCGGTGTGGGGCAGCCCGATCGGGCACTCGCTCTCGCCCGTGCTGCACCGGGCGGCGTACGCGGCGCTGGGCCTGCACGACTGGTCCTACGACCGCCGGGAGGTCGACGAGGCAGGCTTCGCCGCCGCCCTGGCCGGACTCGACGCGACGTGGGTCGGTCTGTCCCTGACGATGCCCCTCAAGGAGGTGGCGTTCCGGTCGGCCACCACGGTGACGACGCTCGCCGCGGTGACGGGCGCGGCCAACACCCTCGTCCGCGACCCCGACGGGTCGCAGGGCTGGACCGCGCACAACACCGACGTTCACGGCATCACGATGGCGCTGCGCGTCGCCGGGTGCACCGACCCGTCGAGCGTGCTCGTCGTCGGTTCGGGTGCCACCGCACGCGCTGCGATCGCTGCCGTGTCGGCGCCCCGCGGGCGGGTCGTGTTCATGGTGCGCGACCGGGTCCGCCCCGAGACCCTCGCGCAGGCCCGGCAGGCCGGGCTGGCCGTCGAGGTCGTCCACCTGGGGGAGTGGGCCACGGCGGCCGACGTCGACGCCGTCGTCAGCACCGTGCCACCAGCGTCGGTGCCGGGCCTCGGCTCCTTCCCCGAGGCGTCGGAGGGCTCGAGACGTCCCGTGGTCCTCGACGTCGTCTACGGCTCGGGCGAGACCGCCCTGCAGCGCGCCGCGCGTGACCGCGGCTGGGCCGTCGCCGCGGGCACGGACATGCTCCTGCACCAGGCCACCGAGCAGGTCCGTCTCATGACCGGTCGCCCGGCTCCGCTCGCCGAGATGTCGCACGCCCTCCGACTCGCGTTGCGCGACCGGCGCGAGGACCCATGATCCCGCCGATGACGTGGGCGACGGCCCCGGGCACGCCGTGGTGGTTCGTCGTCGCGCTGGCCGTGGCCGGTGGGCTCGTCGGCGAGGTGCTGCGACGCCGGCTCGCGACCGGTGGCTACCGCCTCGACGACGAGGCCGGGCCCCCGCCGCGCGTCTCGCCGGTCGTCGTGCCGGTCGCGCTCGCCCTCCTGTGGGGGCTGCTCGCCTGGCGCTTCGGACCCCTGTCGGAGTGGGCGCTGACGCCAGCCTACCTCGGGTTCGCCTTCGTCGCCGTCGGCCTCGCGTGGATCGACGCGGACGTGCATCGCCTGCCGCGCGGACTGACGCGGCCGGCATACCCACTCCTCGTGGCGCAGCTCGCGCTCGCGTCCCTCGCCTCGGGGGACTGGGAGGCGTTGCGCCGGGCGGCGATCGCCGGCGCCGTGCTCTGGACGATCTACTTCGTGCTCGCGCTCGTGGCGGCGTTGCTCGGCAGCGGCTTCGGCTACGGCGACGTGACGCTCGCCGGGCTCGTGGGGCTCGCGACCGGCTACGTCAGCGTGTCGACGACGCTCGTGGCGTCGTATGCCGCCTTCATCCTCGCGGGGGTCTACGGGCTCGTGCGGCTCGTCCTGCGCCGCGGCACCCGCAAGGACGACATCGCGTTCGGTCCCTGGATGCTGCTCGGTCTGCTCATCTCCCTCGTCGTCCAGGTGAGCCCGCTCGTCTGAGCGCCTGCTCTCCCGACCGCCTGCCCTCCCGAGCGCAGCCCGCGAGCCCGGTCCCGCGGAGCGGGCGGGTCGGGGGCGGTGGCGGACCCCGTGGGAGGATCGGGGCATGTTGCGTTGGTTGACGGCCGGTGAGTCGCACGGTCCCGCACTCGTCGCCATGATGGAGGGGCTGCCCGCCGGCGTCGAGGTCGGGGCGAAGGACCTGCAGGCCGCCCTGTCCCGTCGTCGCCTCGGCTACGGCCGCGGTGCGCGGATGACGTTCGAGCAGGACGAGGTCGAGTTCCTCGGTGGCCTGCGCCACGGCCTGACGCTCGGCTCGCCCATCGCGGTGCGCATCGGCAACAGCGAGTGGCCGAAGTGGACCACCGTGATGAGCCCCGAGGCCGTCAGCGACGAGGCGTATGCCGCCTCCGACGACGTGAACGCCGAGAAGGAGGTCGCGCGCAACAAGCCGCTGACCCGCCCTCGTCCGGGGCACGCCGACCTCGTCGGCATGCAGAAGTACGGTCACGAGGACGCCCGCCCCGTGCTCGAGCGTGCCTCGGCCCGCGAGACCGCGGCCCGGGTCGCGCTCGGCGAGATCGCCGCCCGCTTCCTCGAGCAGTCCTACGGCATCCGCCTCGTGTCGCACACCGTCTCGATCGGGACGGCAGGTGTGGCCGCCGGCGCCGCCCTGCCGACCCCCGACGACGTCGAGCGCCTCGACGCCGACCCCGTGCGCGCCTTCGATCCTCAGGGGTCGGCTGCCATGGTCGCCGCGGTCGACGCGGCCAAGAAGGACGGCGACACCCTCGGCGGCGTCGTCGAGGTCCTCGCCTACGGCGTGCCCCCGGGTCTCGGCTCGCACGTGCACTGGGACCGCAAGCTCGACGGGCAGCTCGCGCAGGCCCTCATGAGCATCCAGGCGATCAAGGGCGTCGAGGTCGGCGACGGCTTCGAGACGGCCCGGCGTCGCGGCTCCGAGGCGCACGACGAGATGGAGCTCGTCGACGGCGTCATCACCCGCCGCACCGGCCGGGCCGGCGGCACCGAGGGCGGCATGTCGACCGGCCAGGTGCTCCGCGTCCGCGCGGCGATGAAGCCGATCAGCACCGTGCCGCGGGCGCTGTCCACGGTCGACGTCGCCACGGGGGAGGCCGCGACGGCCATCCACCAGCGTTCGGACGTCTGCGCCGTGCCTGCCGCGGGCGTGGTCGCCGAGGCGATGGTCGCGCTGGTCCTCGCCGCGTCGTGCCTCGAGAAGTTCGGGGGCGACTCGGTCACCGAGACGTCACGCAACCACACGGCATACCTCGACGGCATCCGGCAGGGGCTGCGCACATGGTGAACGAGCCCGTGAGCCGCCCCGTGGCCGTCGTCGTCGGGCCTCCCGGCGCCGGCAAGACCACCGTCGGGCAGGCGCTGGCGTCGCGCCTGGGCGTCGCCTTCCACGACGTCGACGCTGCCATCGAGGCCGCGCAGGGCCGGTCGATCTCCGACATCTTCGTCGACGACGGCGAGTCCGTCTTCCGCGACCTCGAGCGCGCCGAGGTCGCCCGGGCGCTGGCGGAGGAGCCGGGCGTCGTCTCGCTCGGCGGGGGAGCGGTCATGGACCCGCTGACCGAGGCGGCCATCGCCGGGCACGCCGTCGTCTTCCTCGACGTCGCCATCGCCGACGCGAGCAAGCGGATCGGCTTCGACCGGTCGCGACCGCTCCTGTCGGTCAACCCCCGCGCGTCGTGGGTCGCGATGATGAACCAGCGGCGCCCGACCTACGAGCGCATCGCGACCGTCCGCGTGGACACCGCCGGCCGCACGCCCGACGAGGTCGTCGACGTCGTCGTCGCCGAGCTCCAGGCGGCCCGGGCGTGAGCGCTCCGGCCGAGCCGACGACGATCGCCGTCGGCGGCGACTACGACGTCGTCATCGGGTCCGGTGTGCTCGACCGCGTCGGTGACCTCCTCGGCCCCGACGTCGAACGCGTCCTCGTCGTCCACCCCCCGACGCTCCCCGGGCTCACGTCCCGGGTGACAGCAGCACTCGAGGGTCGGGGGTATGCCGTCCACGCCGCCGAGGTGCCCGACGCAGAGGCGGCCAAGACCGCCGAGGTCGCTGCGGCCCTCTGGGCGCAGCTCGGCCGCGCCGGCTTCACCCGCACCGATGCCGTCGTCGGGGTCGGCGGCGGCACGGTCACCGACCTCGCCGGCTTCGTCGCGGCGTCGTGGCTGCGCGGGGTGCGCGTCGTCCAGGTGCCGACGACGCTACTCGGCATGGTCGACGCTGCCCTCGGTGGCAAGACCGGGATCAACACCCCGGAGGGCAAGAACCTCGTCGGCGCCTTCCACCCGCCGGCCGGGGTGCTCTGCGACGTGGACGTCCTCGCGACCCTGCCCGTGGCCGACCTCGCCGCGGGTCTCGCCGAGGTCGTCAAGTGCGGCTTCATCGCCGACCCCGTCATCCTCGACCTCGTCGAGTCGGCCACCGCGGATGACGCCGACCGGGCCCGAAGTGCCGCCAACCCGCACCTGCGCGAGCTCATCGAGCGCGCCGTCCGGGTCAAGGCCAACGTCGTCGCCGCCGACCTGCGCGAGAGCTCGCTCCGCGAGATCCTCAACTACGGCCACACCTTCGGCCACGCCATCGAGCAGGTCGAGCACTACTCGTGGCGGCACGGCGAGGCGGTGGGGGTCGGCATGGTCTACGTCGCCGAGCTCGCCCGCCTCACCGGTCACCTGAGCGGTCCCGAGGGCGACGCGCTCGTGGCCAGGCACCGCTCGGTCCTCACCTCGCTCGGCCTGCCGACGACGTATGCCGCGGGCCGGTGGGACGAGCTGCTGACCGCGATGCGACGCGACAAGAAGTCCCGCGGTTCGACGCTGCGGTTCGTCGTGCTCGACGGTCTGGCCGAGCCCACCCGTCTGGCCGGGCCTGACGACGCGCTGCTCCAAGCGGCATACGGCCTCGTGTCGCGCCGCGCCGACGCGGCCGCTCAGTAGACTCGCGGGCATGACGGCACCCACGGTCTTCGTCCTGTCGGGCCCCAACCTGGGCCGTCTCGGCACCCGAGAGCCGGAGGTCTACGGCTCGGACACGCTCGACGACGTGCACGCCGCGGTGCAGCGCGAGGCGCGCGACCTGGGCCTCGTCGCCGACTGTCGCCAGACCAACCACGAGGGCGAGCTCATCGACTGGCTGCACGAGGCCGTCGACGTGGGGGCTGACGTCGTGCTCAACCCGGGCGCCTTCACGCACTACTCGTATGCCGTCCGCGACGCCTGCGCCATCGTGACCACGAGCGGACGCAGCCTCGTCGAGGTGCACCTGAGCAACCCGGCTGCCCGCGAGGAGTTCCGGCACACCAGCGTCGTCGCGGGGGTCGCGACCGGCACGGTCTCGGGCTTCGGCCTGCAGTCCTACCTGTTGGCCCTGCGCGCCCTGGTCTGACGGCAGCGGGCCCGTCACGATGTGATGACGGAGCCCGACGCTGCCCATCCGGCTCACCTCCGCGCGCCGTACGTTGCTGTCGTGACCCACGCAGAGCGGCTCGCAGTCGGCGGCGCGGTGCTCGTCGCGCGGCCGCTCTGTCGGGGTGCGTGCAGCCGGTCCGGCATCCAGCCTCGGCCCCGGAACCGACGACCGTGGCGGTGCCCGGCTGCCCGCCGGTGTCGGTCACGCCGGTGCGGCGGGCGATCGTCGACTTCACGGACCTCGTGGTGCACGACGGCGTCACGTACAGCTCGCGACCTGATCGGCCGCAGGCACTCGCACCGGCCCAGCTCGGACCGGAGGTGTTCCGGGTCTCCTGCACGTACTCGAGCCTGAACGAGCTCACGCAGTCGGAGCTGCCGGAGGTGACCGAGCACTCGGCCGGCTTCATCCCGGCCCGGTCACCGGTGTACGAGCTGAAGGGCTGGCCGAGAGCATGCCGTCTCGCGGCCCAGCACGACGGCAGCTGGTTCGTCTACCTCGCCACGGTCGACACGGGCGACGCCTCGAGGGTCAAGGAGTGCGCGCTCGACCTCGTTCGCTCGACGGAAGCCGCTCGCTCCTGACACCACGGACCGGGAAGAGGCGTCCGATCCAGCCCCGAGCCGCAGTCTCACAGCGATTGCACAGACCGAGCAACGGGTCGCCACGGATGAGACTCTCAGAGTCTTCTCAGGAGGGACTACCGGGTCCCGCGACGAAAGGTCGGCCCATGGCACCGCGCACTCCCTCGGCCCCTGAGCACGAGTGGCTCGACGAGCACGGCAACGAGATCGAGGACCACGACCGGGGACTTGTCTACGACCTCCAGACCCTCGTCGACCGGCGCCGGGCGCTGACCCTCTTCGGCGGTCTCGGTGTCGCGGGAGCGCTCGCAGCGTGCAGCTCCGGCACCGCGTCGGTCACGACGAGCAGCGCGACGAGTAGCTCGTCGAGCGCCACGTCCTCGGCCACCGCGACGAGCGCCGCCACCTCGACGGCGGCGGCCACCTCCGCTGCCACGACCGATGCCGATCTCGTCGAAGCGCCGGACGAGACGGCCGGGCCCTTCCCGGGCGACGGGTCCAACGGCCAGAACGCCCTCGACGACTCCGGCATCCTGCGCCAGGACATCCGCAGCAGCTTCGGCTCCTCCACCACGACGGCCCAGGGTGTGCCCCTGACCATCAAGCTGACGGTGAAGGATCTCGCGACGAGCTCTGCGCTCGTCGGCGCGGCCGTCTACGTCTGGCACTGCGACCGCGACGGCAGCTACTCGATGTACAGCCAGGGCGCGGCCGACGAGAACTACCTGCGCGGCGTGCAGGCCACCGACGAGTCGGGCACGGCAACCTTCACGTCGATCTTTCCCGCCTGCTACTCGGGACGTTGGCCGCACATCCACTTCGAGGTCTACTCGAAGGTGAGCGATGCGACGTCGAGCGGCCCGATCGTCAAGACCTCGCAGATCGCCCTGCCCCAGACCACCTGCGAGACGGTCTACGCCATGAGCGGCTACGAGCAGAGCGTCGGCAACCTCTCGCAGGTCAGTCTCCAGCGCGACAACGTCTTCGGTGACGACGGTGGCATCCACCAGCTCGCGACGATGTCGGGCAGCGCCACGTCTGGTTACACGGCTGCGTTGACGATCGGCGTCTGACCCGCCACAGGGCCCGGGCACGTGGGAGCCTGCTCCCATGAGTGAGGACGAGGACCTCGTCGTCAGCGCGATGGCGATCAACGTGACCATCCCTGAGGCGCTGCGCTGGAACGACAGTCGCCGGGGACAGGAGTTCCGGCTCGACACGCTCAACGTCCGGATGCTCCCGGACGGCCATCTCGCGGCCAAGGCGTACGGCCGACCCGTCCAGGGCGGTCGTGGCGCCTACGTGTCGTTCACCGTGCCCGACCGCGCCGAGCTCGCAGCACTCATCGCGGCAGCCGCGGACCGGGCCGCGGACCGGTGGGGGGCCCACCAGGGGCTTCAGTGAGCGGACGTCAGCCTGCGCCGAGAGCCTCGGGCAGCGGCTCGGTGTGCACGATCGTCAGCTCGGAGACGGCGCGGGTCAGCACGACGTAGAGGCGCCGCAGGCCGGTGCGCTCGTCGGGCTCGGCTGCAGCGATCGCCGCCGGCTCGACGACGACGGTGCGGTCGAACTCGAGACCCTTGGCGACGCTCGCCGGCACGACCTCGACCTGATGGTCCTCGTCGTCGCCGTGGTCGCGGTCGAGCCGTCCGTGCGGCACGCCGGCGGCAGCGAGCGCGGCCGAGACCCGCTCGACGTCGGCGTCCGGCGTGATGACGCCGACCGACCCCGCCGCGCTCGAGGCCCGCGCGACGGCCCGCACGACCTCGGCGTCGAGGCCGCCCGGAGCCGCGGGCACGATGTCCAGCCGCCCCGGGTTGTCGCGCACCGACACCGGTGCGCCGAGACCCGGCGCCATGACGGGCAGGAGCCGGGCGGCGTACTCGATCACGACGGCCGGGACCCGGAAACCGCGGTCGAGCACGACGAGGTCGTGGTCGTCCTTGCCGAGGTGACGCATCGCCTCGTCCCAGGATGCCGTCGCCCACGGGGTCGTGCCCTGGGCGATGTCGCCGAGCACCGTGACCGACCCCGTCGAGCACCGCCGCCCGACCGCGCGCAGCTGCATGGGCGACAGGTCCTGCGCCTCGTCGAGCACGACGTGGCCGAGGCTGGGCACCCGTCGCAGCAGGTCGTCGAGCTCGTCGAGCAGCGCCATGTCGGCGCGCGACCAGCGGGCGGCACCCTTGGTGCGGGCGGGCTTGTCCCACAAGAGCATCGACTGCTCGTCGTCGGTGAGGTCGTCACCGGCGGCAGCTCGCAGCGCGTCGGCGTCGGACCACAGACGGTGCAGCACCCCCTGTGGGTCGAGGGCGGGCCACACGGACGAGACGTACGTCTTGACCGCGGCCGACCTGGCGACCGCGTCCTGCACCCGGTCGTCCGGCGCGTCGCCCGCCCGCTCCATCTCCAGGAGCACGTGGTGGGCGAGGCGCTGGGGGAACAGGTCACGCGCGGCGGAGTAGCGCACGCCGCGGGCGGCCAGCTCGTCGACGATGTCGGCGACCTCGTAGGCCGGGACGCGCCACTTGCGCACGCCGCGCGGCACCACGACCGCTTCGGTGGGACGGACGAGGCTCGACCACACGGCGCGGCGCAGCACCGACGCGAGGCGGGCGTCGCCCTTGAGGGTCGCCACCTCGGCCGGCTCGTCCGTGCGCACCCGGCCGTGCTCGAGCAGCGACTCGATGGTCGCGTGCCCGACGCGCACCTCGCCGAGCGAGGGCAGCACCGCTCCGATGTGGTCGAGGAAGGCGCGGTTGGGGCCGACGACGAGCACGCCCGAGCGGTCGAGGCGCTCGCGGAAGGAGTAGAGCAGCCAGGCGGCGCGGTGCAGCCCGACGGCGGTCTTCCCGGTGCCGGGCGCCCCCTGCACGCAGACGCTCACGGCGACGTCGCTCCGGACGATTGCGTCCTGCTCCGGCTGGATCGTCGAGACGATGTCACGCATCGGGCCCGTGCGCGGGCGCTCGATCTCGGCGGCGAGGAGCGAGCCGGCCGTCGACCCTGACTGCTCCGGCTCGCGCAGGTGCTCGTCCTCGAGAGCCGTCAGGTGTCCACGGTCGACGCCGAAGCGGCGCCGCAGCACGACGTCCATCGGCTCGACCGACGAGGCACGGTAGAAGGCCGTCGAGATCGGGGCCCGCCAGTCGACGACGACCGGGTCGCCCGCCTCGTCCGACACGTGCCGTCGGCCGATGTGGAACTGCTCGGCGGGTCCGCCGGGCGAGTCGACGTCGATGCGGCCGAAGAAGAGGGTCGTGCGCGGGTCGTCCTGGAGCGAGGCGATGCGCCGCGCCAGCACCCAGCCGAGGACCTCTCCCGAGACCGCGTCGCTCGCCTTCGACGCGTCGAGGGACTCGGCGAGCCGACGCATCCGCGCGAGCTGCTCGCGCGCGTCGTCGAGATAGGCCTGCTCCCGGGCGAGTTCGGCGTCGAGTCCGTGGTCGGGCGAGGGCACGCGAGGACCTTTCGTCAGCGGAACACACCGAGGAGATGGCAACCCGCCGGGATCGGACGCCGGTGGGTCGTGACCTGCTCGGTGTGTTGCGGGGCGGGGGAACGGGTCAGCGTACACCGGCGGGGCCCCTGGGACGCGTGCGCGATTCCGCGATCCGGTGGGCGCACGGCTAGACTCGTGCGGCAACTCCCCAAGTCAAAGAACGTCCGGGGCTCCCGCGTGCCCAGAGGCACCCGACCGGGCCGGCCGGCATACGAAAGTGGTTTGTGACGATGGCTTCGACCAACGACCTGAAGAACGGCATGGTGCTCAACATCGAGGGACAGCTCTGGTCCGTCGTCGAGTTCCAGCACGTGAAGCCCGGCAAGGGCCCCGCGTTCGTGCGCACCAAGCTCAAGGCCGTCCTCTCCGGCAAGGTCGTCGACAAGACGTTCAACGCCGGCACCAAGGTCGAGACGAGCAACGTCGACAAGCGCACGATGCAGTACCTCTACAAGGACGGCACCGACTTCGTCTTCATGGACACCGACACGTACGACCAGCTCAACGTGTCCGAGGCCGTCGTCGGCGACGCCGCCAACTACCTCCTCGAGAACCAGAACGCGCTCGTGGCCACCAACGAGGGCCTGCCGCTCTACGTCGAGCTGCCCGCGTCGGTCGTCCTCGAGATCACGCACACCGAGCCGGGCCTGCAGGGCGACCGCTCGACCGGCGGCACCAAGCCGGCCACGCTCGAGACCGGTGCACAGATCAACGTGCCGCTCTTCCTCGAGTCCGGCACCCGCGTCAAGGTCGACACCCGCGACGGGTCGTACCTCGGCCGAGTCAACGACTGAGCGGACGCGAATTCCCTTGGCAGCACGCAGCAAGGCCCGAACGCGGGCCCTCGACATCCTCTTCGAGGCAGACCAGCGCGGTCTCAACGCCGAGACGCTCCTCGACGAGCGCCTCGCCGACCGCGAGTCGCGGGCGGCGAACAACCCCTACACCGCAGACCTCGTGCGCGGTGTCGTCGGGCGCTGGAACGACATCAATGCGGCGCTGACCGACTACAGCCAGGGCTGGACCCTCGAGCGGATGCCCGCCGTCGACCGCGCGATCCTGCGGCTCGGCGCCTGGGAGGTGCTCTGGAACGACGAGATCCCCGACGGCGTCGCGATCTCCGAGGCCGTGGCGCTCGCGACCGACCTGTCGACCGACGAGTCGCCGGCGTTCGTCAACGGCCTGCTCGCGCGGCTCGCCGAGGTCAAGGCGACCATCGTCTGACGCCCACGCACCCGGCACCATGCGACGAAGCCACCCGCGCGCGGGTGGCTTCGTCGTTCCCGGCCACGCCACGGGCCGTCCTCGGGGCGACGTGCCGAGGGGCGGACCGGTGTCGGCCCGTGGGCGGGCCCGCGTTAGACTCCCTCGCGAAGACATCCTTTAACCACCGTCCTGTGAGGCGGGGAAGGAGGTCCAGCGGCTGTGACCTGCCCTGACCTGAGTGCACCCCACCAGCCATCGAACGACCGTTCGAGCATCCCCGATGACGCGAGAGACGTCATGAGCGAGGGTGACATCTCCCGGGCGCTACGGCGCATCGGTCACGAGATCCTCGAACGCAACAAGGGCAGCGAGGGGCTCCTCCTCCTGGGCATCCCCTCGCGCGGCGTCCCGCTCGCGCGCCGTCTCGCGGCGTGCATCGAGGAGGTCGAGGGGACGGCGATCCCCGTCGGCGAGCTCGACATCACGCTCCACCGCGACGACCTGCGCCGCAACCCGGTGCGCACGGCCCACCGCTCGCGCATCCCCGCCGGTGGCATCGACGACCAGGTCGTCGTCCTCGTCGACGACGTGCTCTACTCGGGTCGCACGATCCGCGCCGCCCTCGACGCGCTCTCCGAGCTCGGGCGGCCCCGCGCCGTGCGGCTCGCCGTGCTCGTCGACCGCGGCCACCGCGAGCTGCCGATCCGCGCCGACCACGTCGGCAAGAACCTCCCCACGTCGCGCGACGAGCGCGTGCACGTCCGGGTCGCCGAGGTCGACGGCCTCGACGTCGTGCGGATCAGCGGTGGTGAGTCGCGATGACCAAGCACCTCATCTCCTCGGCCGACCTGAGCCGCACCGAGGTCGAGGACATCCTCGAGACCGCCGCCTCGATGCACGACCTCCAGCGCCGCGAGGTCAAGAAGGTCCCGACCCTGCGCGGGCGCACCGTCATCAACTTCTTCTTCGAGGACTCGACGCGCACCCGCAGCTCCTTCGAGATCGCCGGCAAGTGGATGTCGGCCGACACCATCAACCTCTCGGCGAAGGGCTCCTCGACGAGCAAGGGCGAGAGCCTGCGCGACACGGCGATGACCGTCGACGCGATGGCGGTCGACGCCCTCGTCATCCGACACAACGCCTCGGGCGCCTGCCACCAGGTGGCTCAGTGGGTGCGGTGCAGCGTCATCAACGCGGGGGACGGCACCCACGAGCACCCGACCCAGGCGCTGCTCGACGCCTACACGCTCCGGACGCGCCTCGGTGACCTCGACGGCAAGCACGTCGTCATCGTCGGCGACCTCACCCACTCGCGCGTCTTCCGCAGCAACGTCATCACCCTGGGGACCCTCGGCGCCCACGTCACGGTCGTCGCCCCGCCGACGCTCATGCCGAGCGGCATCGGTGCGTGGAGCCAGGCCGACGGCTTCGCGACGAGCTGGGACCTCGACCCCGTCCTCGACGGCGAGGGCGAGCACGGCCCGGTCGACGCCGTCATGATGCTCCGCGTCCAGCGCGAGCGGATGAGCGGCGGCTACTTCCCGACGGCGCGCGAGTACACCGTCGGCTACGGCCTGACCCGCGACCGGCTCGAGCGGCTCGTCGCGCGCAACGACGACGTCCTCGTGCTGCACCCCGGCCCGATGAACCGTGGGCTCGAGATCGCGCCCGAGGCGGCCGACTCGCCGCAGTCGGTCGTCCTCGACCAGGTGTCGGCGGGCGTCGCGGTCCGGATGGCCGTGCTCTACCACCTGCTCGCCGGCGAGGACACCCCGGCGCCCCTGCCCGCCAGCGCCCCCGAAGGAGCCGTCCGATGACCCGCCTCGTGATCCGCGGCGCCCGCCTGCTCGGCGCCGAGTCGGCCGACCTGCTCGTCGAGGACGGCGTCATCACCGAGGTCGGCTCGGTCTCGGCACCTGCCGGCACCGAGGTGCTCGACGCCGACGGCCTCGTCGCGCTGCCCGGCCTCGTCGACCTCCACGTGCACCTGCGCGAGCCGGGACGCGAGGACGCCGAGACCATCGCCACCGGCTCGGCGGCCGCTGCCGCAGGCGGCTTCACCGCCGTCTTCGCCATGGCCAACACGAGCCCGGTCACCGACACGGCCGAGGCAGCCGAACGCGTGCTCGACCTCGGGCGCGCCTGCGGGCTCACCGAGGTGGTCCCGGTCGGGGCCGTGACCAAGGGCCTCGAGGGCGCCGAGCTCGCCGAGCTCGGCCTGATGGCCCGCTCGCGCGCGAAGGTGCGCGTCTTCAGCGACGACGGCTACTGCGTCCACGACGCGCGGATCATGCGCCGCGCGCTCGAGTACATCAAGCCGTTCGGCGGGGTCGTCAGCCAGCACGCCCAGGACCCCCGGCTCGCCGGGCGCGAGGCGTGCTGCCACGAGGGCGAGGTCTCCGGTCGTCTCGGGCTGCCGGGGTGGCCCGGCATCGCCGAGGAGTCGATCGTCGCGCGCGACGTCATGCTCGCCCGCCACACCGGCTCCCGCGTCCACGTCGCCCACGTCTCGACCGCGGGCACCGTCGAGGTGATCCGCTGGGCCAAGGCACAGGGCATCGACGTCACCGCCGAGGTCACGCCGCACCACCTGGCCCTGACGACCGACCTGCTGCTCGGCTACGACCCCGTCTACAAGGTCAACCCGCCGCTGCGCCCGACCGAGGACGTCGAGGCGCTGCGCGCAGGCCTCGCCGACGGCACCATCGACGCCGTCGCCACCGACCACGCGCCGCACGCCCGTCACGACAAGGAGCACGCCTTCGTCGACGCGGCCTTCGGCATGCTCGGCCTCGAGACGGCACTCTCGGTCGTCAGCGACGTGCTCGTGCACCCCGGCCTGCTCGACTGGGCCGACGTGGCCCGCGTCATGTCGACCGCCCCTGCCCGGATCGGCGGACTCGCCCACCAGGGAAGGGCGCTCGACGTCGGCAGCCCCGCCCACATCACCCTCGTCGACCCCGACCGCGAGGTCACGGTCGACGCTGCCGCGAGCCGCAGCCGCTCGCGCAACAACCCGTGGCACGGGCGCACCCTGCGCGGAGCCGTCCTCGCGACGGTCCACGCGGGGCGCGTCACCCACGACGTCCGCAACGGCGCGGGCACCCGACGAGAACTGACGAACGCGACGACCTCGGGAGCAGACCTGTGACCACCCAGACACCGTTGACCGTGCCGAGCCGTGACGGGAGGTCCGCGCCCGCCCGCGTCGCAGCGACCCTCGTGCTCGAGGACGGCCGCACCTTCCGTGGGTCGTCCTACGGCGCGGTCGGCGAGACCGTCGGTGAGGCGGTCTTCTCCACCGGCATGACCGGCTACCAGGAGACGCTGACGGACCCGAGCTACCACCGGCAGGTCATCGTCATGACCGCGCCGCACGTCGGCAACACCGGCGTCAACACCGAGGACGACGAGAGCACCCGCATCTGGGTCGCCGGCTACGTCGTGCGCGACCCCGCGATCCGGTCGTCCAGCTGGCGCGCCACGCGCGAGCTCGAGGACGAGCTCGTCGACCAGCGCGTCGTCGGCATCTGCGACATCGACACCCGCGCCCTGACGCGCCACCTGCGCGAGCGCGGCGCCATGCGCGTCGGCATCTTCAGCGGTGACGCCGCCGACCGTCCCGAGGCCGACCTGCTCGACGCGGTCCGCACGAGCCCGCAGATGGCGGGCGCCGCGCTCGCCGCGGAGGTCACCACCGCCGAGCCGTATGCCGTCCCGGCCGTGGGCGACAAGCGCTTCACCGTCGCCGCCGTCGACCTCGGCATCAAGGCGATGACCCCGGCGCTCATGGCGCAGCGCGGGATCGAGGTGCACGTGCTGCCGGCCTCCGCGACGATCGACGACGTGCTCGCGGTGGGGGAGTCCGGCCCCGACGGGGTCTTCTTCTCCAACGGTCCCGGTGACCCGGCGTCCGCGGAGCGCGAGGTCGCGCTGCTGCGCGAGGTGCTCGACCGCGACATCCCGTTCTTCGGCATCTGCTTCGGCAACCAGCTCCTCGGTCGGGCGCTCGGCTTCGGCACGTACAAGCTGAAGTACGGCCACCGCGGCATCAACCAGCCGGTCATGGACCGCACGACCGGCAAGGTCGAGGTGACCGCCCACAACCACGGCTTCGCGGTCGACGCGCCCCTCGACGAGGACAGCGACACGGCATACGGCCGCGTCCGCGTGTCGCACGTGTGCCTCAACGACGACGTCGTCGAGGGCCTCGAGTGCCTCGACCGGCCGGCGTACTCCGTGCAGTACCACCCGGAGGCGGCCGCCGGCCCGCACGACGCCGCCTACCTCTTCGACCGCTTCGTGGAGCTCATGAGCACCAGACAGACAGCCCACCAGACCACGGAGGTCAACGCCTGATGCCCAAGCGCGACGACATCAAGAGCGTCCTCGTCATCGGGTCCGGACCGATCGTCATCGGGCAGGCGTGCGAGTTCGACTACTCCGGCACGCAGGCGTGCCGCGTGCTGCGCGAGGAGGGCATCCGCGTCATCCTCGTCAACAGCAACCCGGCCACGATCATGACTGACCCCGAGTTCGCCGACGCCACCTACGTCGAGCCGATCACTCCCGAGGTCGTCGAGGCGATCATCGCCAAGGAGCGCCCCGACGCGGTGCTCGCCACGCTCGGTGGCCAGACCGCCCTCAACTGCGCGATCTCCTTGCACGACAACGGAGTCCTCGAGAAGTACGGCTGCCCGCTCATCGGGGCCAACGTCGAGGCGATCCAGCTCGGCGAGGACCGCGAGAAGTTCAAGGGTGTCGTCGAGCGGTGCGGCGCGGAGTCCGCGAAGTCCCTCATCTGCCACTCGATGGACGAGCTCCTCGCGGCCGCGGACGAGCTCGGCTACCCGGTCGTCGTGCGCCCCTCGTTCACGATGGGTGGACTCGGGTCGGGCTTCGCCTACGACGAGGCCGACCTGCGCCTCCTCGGCGGTGCCGGCCTGCAGTACTCCCCGACGACCGAGGTGCTCCTCGAGGAGTCGATCCTCGGCTGGAAGGAGTACGAGCTCGAGGTCATGCGCGACCACGCCGACAACGTCGTCGTCGTCTGCTCCATCGAGAACCTCGACCCGATGGGCGTGCACACCGGCGACTCGATCACCGTCGCGCCGGCCCTGACCCTGACCGACCGCGAGTACCAGCGACTGCGCGACATCGGCATCGCCGTCATCCGCGAGGTCGGCGTCGACACCGGCGGCTGCAACATCCAGTTCGCCGTCAACCCCGACGACGGACGCATCATCGTCATCGAGATGAACCCGCGCGTCTCGCGATCGAGCGCCCTGGCCTCCAAGGCGACCGGCTTCCCGATCGCCAAGATCGCGGCGAAGATGGCCATCGGCTACACACTCGACGAGGTGCCCAACGACATCACGCGCGAGACGCCGGCGAGCTTCGAGCCGTCGCTCGACTACGTCGTCGTCAAGGTGCCGCGCTTCGCCTTCGAGAAGTTCCCTGCGGCCGACCCGACGCTGACGACGACGATGAAGTCGGTCGGCGAGGCGATGGCGATCGGGCGCAACTTCACCGAGGCCCTCCAGAAGGCACTGCGCTCGCTCGAGAAGAAGGGCGCGAGCTTCCACTGGGACGGCGAGATCAGCAAGGTCTCCGCCGAGCGGGCGCTCGAGGAGGCCAGGGTCCCGACCGACGGCCGCATCGTGCTCGTGCAGCAGGCGCTGCGCGGCGGCTGCACCGTCGAGGAGGTCCACGACGCCACCGGCATCGACCCGTGGTTCCTCGACCAGATCGCGCTGATCAACGACGTCGCGACGATGCTCGCCGACGCGCCACAGCTGACGCCGGAGCTGCTCCGCCTCGTCAAGCGGCACGGCTTCAGCGACGCGCAGGTGGCCTCCGTCCGGCGTATGCCGGAGGCCGTGGTCCGCGGGGTGCGCCACGCCCTCGGGGTGCGCCCGGTCTACAAGACCGTCGACACGTGCGCGGCCGAGTTCGCAGCCACGACGCCCTACCACTACAGCTCCTACGACGAGGAGACCGAGGTCGCGCCGCGCGAGCGCCCGGCCGTCATCATCCTCGGCTCGGGTCCCAACCGCATCGGGCAGGGTGTCGAGTTCGACTACTCCTGCGTTCACGCGTCGTTCTCCCTGCGCGACAAGGGATTCGACACGGTCATGATCAACTGCAACCCCGAGACGGTCTCGACCGACTACGACACGAGCAGCCGTCTCTACTTCGAGCCGCTGACGCTCGAGGACGTCCTCGAGGTCATCCACGCCGAGAGCCAGGCCGGCCCGATCGCGGGCGTCATCGTGCAGCTCGGCGGTCAGACGCCCCTCGGTCTCGCGCAGGCGCTCGAGGACGAGGGCGTGCCGATCGTCGGCACGTCGCCGAGCGCGATCCACCTCGCCGAGGACCGCGGCGCCTTCGGTCAGGTCCTCGCCAGGGCGGGTCTCATCGCGCCGAAGCACGGCACGGCGTACAGCTCGGACGAGGCCCTCGTCGTCGCGCGCGAGATCGGCTACCCCGTCCTCGTGCGGCCGTCCTACGTCCTCGGCGGCCGCGGCATGGTCATCGTCTACGACGACGACTCCCTCGTCACCTACGTCGAGAAGGCGACCGAGGCCTCGCCCGACCACCCGATCCTCATCGACCGCTTCCTCGACGACGCGATCGAGATCGACGTCGACGCGCTCTTCGACGGCGAGGACATGTACCTCGGCGGCATCATGGAGCACGTCGAGGAGGCCGGCATCCACTCGGGCGACAGCTCGTGCACGCTGCCACCGGCCACGCTCGGTGACGGGGAGCTCGAGCGAGTGCGCGTCGCCACGCGCAAGCTCGCCGAGGGGATCGGCGTCCGCGGCCTCATGAACGTCCAGTTCGCTCTCGCCCAGGACATCCTCTACGTCATCGAGGCCAACCCCCGCGCATCGCGCACGGTGCCGTTCGTCGCCAAGGCGACAGGCGTGCCGATCGCGAGCGCGGCGGCCCGCGTCATGCTGGGCTCCACGATCAAGGAGCTGCGCGAGGAGGGCATGCTGCCCCCGACCGGGGACGGCGGCCGGATGCCCGACCACGCGCCGGTCTCGTGCAAGGAGGCGGTCCTGCCCTTCAAGCGCTTCCGCACCAAGGAGGGTGTCGCGGTCGACTCGCTCCTCGGGCCCGAGATGCGCTCGACGGGCGAGGTCATGGGCATCGACGTCGACTTCGGCTCGGCCTTCTCCAAGGCCCAGCAGGGTGGCGGGTCGGCGCTGCCGCGCTCCGGTGCGATCTTCGTGTCCGTGGCCAACCGCGACAAGCGCGCCATGCTCTTCCCGGTCAAGCGTCTCGTCGACCTCGGCTTCACCATCCTCGCGACGAGCGGCACGGCCGCAGTGCTCAAGCGCAACGGGATCCCCGCCACGCTCGTCCGCAAGATCACCGAGCGCGACGACGACGCGCCGGGGGAGAAGTCGATCGTCGACCTCATCCGCGAGGGCACCGTGCAGATGGTCGTCAACACGCCGTCGGGCCAGGACGCGCGCGCCGACGGCTACGCCATCCGCGCCGCGACGACGAGTGCCGACAAGCCCATCATCACGACGATCGCGACCCTCGCCGCGGCCGTCCTCGGCATCGAGGCCGGGCTGACCGAGGAGATCCGGGTCAAGTCGCTGCAGGACCACGCGCGCGACCTCGACCTCTACGGCCGCCGGGCCGCCGCGACAGCCGCCGCGACAGCCGCCGCGACGGCGGGGGCGACGGCATGAGCGAGCGCCAGCTGCGGGCCCGCGTCACGCAGGAGGTCGCGGAGGTCATCGCGACCCGTCGGGTCGGCGCCTACCAGCACCTCACCCTCGTCGCCCCCGGCGTCGCCGAGCTCGCCCGACCGGGCCAGTTCGTCGCTCTCGCGGTCGGCGGCGAGACGTCCGGGACGTTGCTGCGGCGGTCCTTCTCGATCCACAAGGTGAGCCCGAGCGGCACCTACGGTGGCACCGTCGAGATCGTCGTGTCGGCCGTGGGCACCGGCACCCGGTGGATCGTCGAGCGTGCCCCGCACGACACCATCGACGTCGTCGGACCGCTCGGCAAGGCGTTCCCGCTGCCGACCGACCCCGTCGCCTGCGTCCTCGTCGGCGGCGGTTACGGCAGCGCTCCGCTCTTCTGGCTCGCCGGTGAGCTGCGCGAGCGCGGCTGCCACGTCGAGATGGTCCTGGGAGCGGCGAGCGAGGACCGCCTCTTCGGCGTGGTCGAGGCCCGGCGCAGCTGCGACGGCGTCACGGTCACGACCGACGACGGCTCCGCCGGGCAGAAGGGCTGGGTCAGCGACCCGCTGCCGGGGATCATCGAGCGCACCGGGGCCGGGGTCGTCTACGGCTGCGGTCCCATGGGGATGCTCGAGTCGATCACCCGGGTCGCGCAGGCCCACGACGCGGTGGCCCAGGTGGCCGTCGAGGAGTCGATGGCCTGCGGCGTCGGCGTCTGCATGACCTGCGTCATGCCGGTCGTCGGGTCCGACGGGAGGACGCGGATGGTGCGCTCGTGCGTCGAGGGACCCGTCTTCCGCGGTGACCGAGTCCGCTGGGACGCCTTCGACGGAGGGCATGCCCGCGTGCCGGACGACGCCGTCGGCGCCCCGAAGGTGGGTGGCCACTGATGGTGGACCTCTCCGTCGACCTCGGGGGCGGCCACCGGCTGCCCAACCCGCTGATGACCGCCTCGGGCTGCGCGGCGAACGGCAGGGAGCTGCACCGCTTCTTCGACGTCGCCGACCTCGGCGCGTTCGTCACCAAGTCCGTCATGGCCGACCCACGGTCCGGCCGCGGCACACCCCGCATGGCCGAGACGCCCTCCGGGATGCTCAACTCGATCGGCCTGCAGGGTCCCGGCATCGAGGCGTTCGTCGACGAGGACCTGCCCTGGCTCAAGTCCGTCGGGGCCCGCGTGCTGCCCTCGATCGCCGGCAGCTCGAGCACCGAGTACGCCCACGTCGCGGCGACCCTCCGAGCAAGCCGGGCGTTCGATGCCGTGGTCGGGGTCGAGGTCAACATCTCGTGCCCCAACGTCGCCAACCGCGGCCTCGTGTTCGCCTGCGACCCGATGGCCTCGGCCAAGGTCATCGCGCTCGTGCGCGAGCAGCTCCCGCGCGACATCCCGGTCTTCGCCAAGCTCAGCCCGGACGTCACCGACATCACCGCCATCGCGGCCGCCTGCGTCAAGGCCGGCGCCGACGGCCTGACGATGATCAACACGCTGCTCGGCATGGTCATCGACACCGACCGGATGCGTCCGCAGCTCGGCGGGGTCACCGGTGGCCTGTCGGGTCCGGGCATCCGACCGGTCGCGGTGCGGGCCATCTGGCAGGTGCGCCAGGCGATGTTCGAGGGGCGGATCCGCACCGTGCCGATCATCGGCGTCGGGGGAGTGCGCACGGGGCGGGACGCCCTCGAGCTCGTCGCTGCCGGAGCGAGCGCGATCCAGGTCGGGACGGCGGTGTTCAACGACCCCTCGGCACCGGTCCGGGTCCTGCGCGAGCTGTGCGAGCTGCTCGACGCCAAGGGCTTCGAGCGCTTCACCGATGCCGTCGCCGTGGCCCACGGCCGCTGAGCGACCCACCGCACACCCGTGAACGGAGACCGACGATGAGCAAGGCCTTCGGAGCCCGCCTCCAGGACGCCATGCAGGCCCACGGGCCGCTCTGCGCGGGCATCGACCCGCACCGGGGGCTGGTCGAGTCGTGGGGCCTGTCCTACGACGTCGCCGGGCTCGAGCGTTTCGCGCTCACCTGTGTCGAGGCGTTCGCCGGGCGGGTCGCCGCGGTCAAGCCGCAGTCCGCCTTCTTCGAGGTCTTCGGCAGCCGTGGCCTGGCCGTGCTCGAGAGGGTGCTCACCGAGCTGCGCGCGTCGGGGACGCTGACGATCCTCGACGCGAAGCGTGGCGACATCGGGTCGACCATGAGCGCGTACGCCGAGGCCTACCTCGGTCCGGACGCCGTCGCCCCGCCGGACGCCCTCACCGTGAGCCCCTACCTCGGCTACGAGTCGCTGCGCCCCGCGATCGACCTCGCCGAGGAGAACGGTCGCGGGCTCTTCGTCCTGGCCCTGACCTCCAACCCGGAGGGCGCCGAGGTCCAGCACGCGGTGCGGGACGGCCGGTCGGTCGCCGCGTCCGTCGTCGAGGGCGCAGCCGGCGACAACGCTGCTGCGCTGTCCCGCGGCGAGCTCGGGAGCGTCGGGCTCGTCATCGGCGCCACCGTGGGCACCGCCGTGCGCGACCTCGGGCTCGACCTCGTGGCGGCAGCGACGCCCGTGCTCGCGCCCGGCTTCGGGGCGCAGGGCGGCACCGTCGATACCCTCGCGGCGACGTTCGGCGCGGCCCGCCACCAGGTCCTCGCCGCGTCGAGTCGCGAGATCCTCGCGGCCGGCCCCGACCCGAGCAGACTGGCGAGCCGGGCGGCGCAGGTCGCCGAGTCGCTCCTGCGCTGACGCTCCCCGGTTTGTCACAGGCAACTCCCAGCCGGGTATGCCGTGTGGCATGACTCACACTCGACCGGTTCGCCGACTGCTCGCCACCGTCGCCGTCGTGGCGACGATCCCGCTCGCCGCCGCGTGCGGCTCCAGCACCCAGCCCCCCGCGAGCGGCGGCGGCAGCGCTGCCGCCTCCTCGTCGTCGGCACCGAGCGCGACGACCAGCGCGCAGGGCGACGCCGCCTACTGCGCGGCACTTGAGTCCGGCCAGAAGGAGCTCGAGTCCATGTCCTCGAAGCTCAGCGACACGGCTGCCCTCGCGCAGGGCAAGGCCGTGCTCGAGAAGATCGAGGCCGCCGCGCCCGCAGAGGTCAAGCAGGAGTGGGGTGACCTCATCGCCTTCGTCGACGCCGCAGCCTCCGGCGACAAGAGCGCCCTCACGGCCGCGACGGCGAAGATGGACGCCTCGAGCACGACCATCGAGAAGCACGCCAAGACGACGTGCAACCTCGACATCTCCTGAGCCCCCTGGGACCGGCGCGCTTCGGGGGACTCGCGCGACGGCGCCCACCACACGGCATACGGTGTGGGGATGCGAACGACCGCCATGCGCAGGGGGCCGTCGGTGGCCCTCGTGCTGCTCCTGTCGGCGACGTCCCTCGGCGCCTGCTCGGCGGGGTCCGCCGGCTCCTACTGTGACGCCCTGAAGACGGCAGAAGCCGACTGGAAGGACGCCGGCGCGACCCTCAAGGACCCGGCCGCCGCGGCCCGTTTCGTCGCGACCATCACCCAGATCGAGGCGAGCGCACCCGAGGAGGTCAAGGCCGACTGGGCGTCGCTGCGGGTCCTCGTCGCGAAGTTCACGGTGGCCAAGCCGGACCTCGCCGCACTGACGAAGCAGATGCAGGGCTTCGAGGCCTCGGCCAAGCGCATCGAGACCCACGCCAAGGAGACCTGCGGGGTCGACCTCGGCAGCTGAGCGGCGCCGGGGCGTGCCGTGAGGCGTTTCCGGCAGGCCCCGCGTTGCGGCGCGCAGGGCCGGATCGCTAGGTTCGGCGGAGACAGACACGCGAGACGTGAAGAACGGCAGGGGGCGCAGGGCGCTCCCCGCAGGCAGCGAGGAGACCGAAGACCGTGGCGCTTCCACCGCTCACCCCTGAGCAACGGGCCGCAGCACTCGAGAAGGCTGCAGCCGCACGTAGGGAGCGAGCAGCGGTCAAGAACCGGCTCAAGTACTCCAGCGGCTCGCTCGCGGAGGTCCTCGAGGACGGCAAGGTCGACCCCGTCATCGGCAAGATGAAGGTCACCGAGCTGCTCGAGTCGATGCCCGGCGTCGGCCGCGTGCGGGCCAAGGCGATCATGTCCGAGGTCGGCATCGCCGAGTCCCGCCGGGTCCGGGGGCTCGGGGCCAACCAGGTCGCGGCCCTGCTGCACCGCTTCGAGAAGCCGTGATGTCGGCTGACCCGACGTCGACCGCGGAGCCCCAGCACGACGCAGCCGCACCCCGGCGTGGCCGGCTCACGGTGCTCGCCGGCCCGACCGCCGTCGGGAAGGGCACCATCGCGGCCTACGTGCGCACCCACTTCCCGGGCGTGTGGTTCTCCGTCTCCATGACGACCCGGCGCCCGCGGCCGGGCGAGGTCGACGGCGTGCACTACCACTTCGTCGACGACCACGAGTTCGACCGTCTCGTCGAGGCGGGGGAGTTCCTCGAGTACGCCGTCGTGCACGGCGCCGCGAAGTACGGCACCCCGCGCGGGCCGGTCGAGCGCGTCATCCGCGAGGGGCGCGACGCCCTGCTCGAGATCGACCTGCAGGGGGCCCGCCAGGTGCGCGACACGTGGCCCGAGGCGCTCTTCGTCTTCCTCGCGCCGCCGAGCTGGGACGAGCTGGTGCGCCGGCTCGTCGGACGGGGCACCGAGGACGAGGCCGAGCGCGAGCGCCGCCTGTCCACCGCACGGGCCGAGCTGGCCGCCCAGAGCGAGTTCGACGAGGTCATCGTCAACGACGATGTTCGTCGGGCGAGCGAAGAACTCGTATCATTGATGAGATCGGGACGCACCGACCGGTGAGTCCCGACGTGATGTGTGCCAGCCGACGGCAGACGACCGCACCGCCGTCGACGTCGCAGCACGCACCTCAAGCCCGCTGAAACCAACGAAACGAGATCACTGTGTCCGGTACCCAGGCTGCTCCCATCGGCATCACCAACCCGCCGATCGACGACCTCCTGACCGCCGCCGACTCGAAGTACGCGCTCGTCATCTACTCCGCCAAGCGCGCCCGTCAGATCAACGCCTACTACTCCCAGCTGCAGGAGGGCCTGCTCGACTACGTCGGTCCGCTCGTGGAGACCGAGGTCCACGAGAAGCCGCTGTCGATCGCGCTGCGCGAGATCAACGAGGGCCTGCTGACCTCGACGCCCACCGAGGCCTGAGCACCCGACGGGTCGGGAGCAGCCGATGCGCGTCGTCCTCGGGGTGAGTGGCGGCATCGCCGCCTACAAGGCCTGCTCGCTGCTCCGGCTCTTCACCGAGCACGGGCACGACGTCACCGTCGTGCCCACCGCGGCGGCGCTCCACTTCGTGGGAGCGCCGACGTGGTCGGCCCTCTCGGGCAAGCCCGTCAGCACGGAGGTGTGGACGTCGGTCCACGAGGTCCCGCACGTGCGCATCGGCCAGTCCGCCGACCTGGTGGTCGTCGCCCCGGCCACCGCAGACCTCCTCGCGAAGGCCGCGCACGGCCTCGCCGACGACCTGCTGACCAACACCCTCCTCACCGCTCGGTGCCCGGTCGCGTTCGCGCCGGCCATGCACACCGAGATGTGGGAGCACCCGGCCACGCAGGCCAACGTCGCCACGCTCCGCGCGCGCGGAGCCCACGTCATCGACCCCGCGGTGGGACGCCTGACCGGCAAGGACACCGGTGCCGGCCGCCTCCCCGAGCCCGAGGCGTTGTATGCCGCGTGCCTCGCGATCGTGTCGGGTGACGGCGCCGCCGTGGCGGGGGAGCCCCGGCGCGACCTCGAGGGCCGGCGCGTGGTCGTGTCCGCCGGGGGCACGCGCGAGCCGCTCGACCCCGTGCGCTACCTCGGCAACCGCTCGTCCGGCAAGCAGGGCGTGGCCATCGCGCGCGCCGCTGCCGACCGTGGCGCGAAGGTCACCCTCGTGGCCGCCAACGTCGCGCTCCCGGTGCCCGAGGGCATCGACGTCGTGCCCGTCGAGACGACCCTCGAGCTGCAGCGTGCGGTGGAGGAGGCGGCGTCCGACGCCGACGTCGTCGTCATGGCTGCGGCGCCGGCCGACTTCCGCCCGGCGGCCGTGAGCGAGAGCAAGATCAAGAAGTCCGCCGACCCCGACGCCGGCCTTCGGGTCGAGCTCGTCGAGAACCCCGACATCGTCCGCGGCCTCGTCGCAGCCCGCGAGAGCCGCGGGACGGGCACGCCGTTCATCGTCAGCTTCGCCGCCGAGACGGGCGACGCCCACGGCAGCGTCATGGACCACGCGCGGGCCAAGTTCGCCCGCAAGGGCAGCGACCTGCAGGTCGTCAACGAGGTGGGCACCGACCTGACGTTCGGCAAGGACGACACGACGGTGCACCTGTTGCGGCGGGACAGCGACGAGGCGACCATGGTCGGCCCGGCCTCCAAGGACGCCGTGGCCGACGTGCTGTGGGACACCATCTCGACGCTGCTCGACTGAGCACTAGACTCTCGCCCCACACGCGTACGCGCCGTCACCGCGCGCCCGAGCACACCACCACGCACCCGACCGAGGGAGAGCAAGTGTCCGCACGTCTGTTCACGTCCGAGTCCGTCACCGAGGGACACCCGGACAAGATCTGCGACCAGATCAGCGACTCGATCCTCGACGCGCTGCTCACCGACGACCCGCAGGCCCGCGTCGCCGTCGAGACGATGGTCACGACCGGACTGGTCCACGTCGCCGGCGAGGTGTCGACGACCGCCTACGTCGAGATCCCGAGGATCGTGCGCGAGACGATCCTCGAGGTCGGCTACGACGGCTCGCAGAAGGGTTTCGACGGGCGCACCTGCGGGGTGTCGATCTCCATCGGCGCGCAGTCGCCCGACATCGCCCAGGGCGTCGACACGGCCCACGAGCACCGGACGGGTGACGTCGGCGACCTGCTCGACAAGCAGGGCGCCGGCGACCAAGGCCTGATGTTCGGCTACGCCTGCGACGACACGGCCGAGCTCATGCCGCTGCCGATCCACCTCGCGCACCGCCTCTCGGAGCGCCTGACGCAGGTGCGCAAGAGCGACGAGCTCGCCTACCTGCGCCCGGACGGCAAGACGCAGGTCACCATCGCCTACGAGGGCGACAAGGCCGTCGCGCTCGACACCGTGGTGCTCTCGACCCAGCACGCCCCCGACGTGTCCCTCGAGGGCATGCTCGAGCCGGACATCCGCGCGCACGTCATCGAGCCGGTCCTCGCGGAGCTGCGCGAGAGCGGCACCGACCTCGACGTCTCCAGCTACCGGGCCCTGATCAACCCGACCGGCCGCTTCGAGATCGGTGGCCCGATGGGCGACGCCGGTCTGACCGGGCGCAAGATCATCGTCGACACCTACGGCGGCATGGCCCGCCACGGTGGCGGCGCCTTCTCGGGCAAGGACCCGAGCAAGGTCGACCGCTCGGCCGCCTACGCGATGCGCTGGGTCGCCAAGAACGTCGTCGCCGCGGGCCTGGCCCGTCGTTGCGAGGTCCAGGTCGCCTACGCCATCGGCAAGGCGCAGCCGGTCGGTCTCTACATCGAGACCTTCGGCACCGAGACCGTGCCGGTCGACAAGATCCAGCAGGCCATCGGCGACGTCTTCGACCTGCGCCCCGCCGCGATCGTCGACGCCCTCGACCTGCTGCGCCCGATCTACCGCCCGACGGCCGCCTACGGCCACTTCGGCCGCACCAAGGCCGACGGCGTCGAGAACCCCTTCACGTGGGAGCGCACCGACCGCGTCGAGGCCCTGCGCACCGCCGTCTCCGGCTGAGGCTAGATTCGCCCCCGTGGGCGACGACGAGACGAAGCAGCGACCGGCCGGACGGCCGGTCGCTGCCGTCGTCGTGGAGACCCCGCTCGCGCACCTCGACCGGGTCTTCGAGTACGCCGTCCCCGACGAGCTCGACGCCGACGCGGTGCCCGGCGCCCGGGTCCGCGTGCGCTTCTCCGGGCGCGAGCTCGACGGCTTCGTCGTCGAGCGGCGTGACCGGGCGCAGCACGACGGCCGGCTGACGCCGCTGCGTCGGGTCGTCAGCCCCGAGCCGGTGCTGACCCCCGAGGTCCTCGCACTCTGCCGCGCCGTCGCCGACCGGTACGCCGGCACGCTGAGCGACGTCCTGCGCCTGGCGGTGCCCAAGCGCCACGCGACGGCCGAGCGCAACCTCGCGATGGAGTGCCCGCCCCAGGACGAGCTCGCGGCACCGGACCCCGGTCCGTGGGCGGCCTACCCCGCCGGTCCGGCCTGGCTGCGTCGGGTGGCCTCGGGGGAGGGCCCGGCGGCGGCATGGGCGGCGCTGCCCGGACGCACCGGCGACGCGGACTGGCCGGCCGCCCTGGCCGTCGCCGTGGCCACGGCGACGGCTGCCGGGCGGGGCGCGCTCGTCGTCGTGCCCGACCACCGCGACGTCGACCGCCTCGATGCCGCCCTGACCGCGGTCCTCGGCAAGGGCCGGCACGTGCGGCTCACGTCCGACCAGGGGCCGCAGGCGCGCTACACCGCCTGGCTCAAGGTGCTCCGCGGCCACGTCCGGGTCGTCATCGGCACGCGGGCGGCAGCCTTCGCCCCCGTCCACGACCTCGGCCTCGTCGCCTGGTGGGACGACGGTGACGACCTGCTCGCCGAGCCGCGGGCTCCCTACCACCACGTCGGCGTCGTGCTCGGACTGCGGGCCGCCGCGACCGGCGCCGCCCTGCTCGCCGGAGGGTTCGGGCGCAGCCTGCGCGTGCAGGTGGCGGTCGAGACGGGGGCGCTCGTGCCCGTCGAGGCCGACCCGGCAACCGTCCGCGGCGCCGCCCCCCGGGTCACCGTCGCGGGTGAGGGTGTCGACGAGGAGCGCGACGGGCCGGCCGCCCGGGCGCACCTGCCGTCCCGGGCCTGGCGCGTCGCCAAGGACGCCCTGGTCGACGGGCCCGTGCTCGTCCAGGTGCCGCGGCGCGGCTACCTCCCCTCGCTGAGCTGTGCCGAGTGCCGCACGCCGGTGCGGTGCGCCCGCTGCCAGGGGCCGGTCGCCCTGGGCGCGTCCGGCACGGCCCCGGCCTGCCGGTGGTGCGGCCTCGCCCTCGCCGGCCACGGGTTCGAGTGCGGTCACTGCGGCTCGCGGCGGCTGCGCTCGTCGATCACGGGCGCGCGGCGCACGGCTGAGGAGATCGGCCGCGCCTTCCCCGGCTTCCCGGTGCTCACGTCAGGCTCCGGCGAGGTGCTCGCCACCGTCGGTCGCGAGCCGTCCCTCGTCATCGCGACACCGGGTGCCGAGCCCGTCGCCGACGGCGGCTACACCGCGGTGCTGCTGCTCGACGCGTGGGCGAGCCTCGACCTGCCCGTGCTCGACGCCCCGCTCGAGGCGGTACGCCGGTGGATGGCCGCGGCCGCTCTGGCCCGCGAGGGACGTGCCGTCGTGCTGAGCGGCGCCCCGGAGGCGGTCGCACTGCCTGCCGTCGAGGCGCTCGTGCGGTGGGACCCCGCGTGGCTCGCGGCCCGCGAGCTGGCGGAGCGGCGGGAGCTCGGTCTGCCGCCGGCCGTGCGTGTGGCCCAGCTGACCGGTGGTCGGCGCGCGCTCGAGGAGGCCCTCGAGCAGGCCGACCTGCCGATCGCCGCCCAGGTGCTCGGCCCGGTCCGTCTCTCGCACGCCGGTGCCCCGCCACGTCGGCCCCCGGTCGAGGGCGAGCCCGAGCGTGCCGCCGCCGACCACCACGTGCTCGTCCGGGTGCCCGCCGCCGAGACCGAGTCGCTGACCCGGGCCCTGCTGGCGCTCAAGGCGTTCCGTTCGGCGCGCAAGGAGACCGACGTCGTGGCGGTGCGCGTCGACCCGCTCGACACCTTCTGACCGGCCGACGCCTCGGCGCCGGTGCGCCGTGGCAGAGTGACGGCATGCCCGAACGCGAGCTCGACATCGTCCTCTACGGCGCCACCGGCTTCGTCGGGGCCCTGACCGCCGCCCACCTGGCGCGGCATGCGGGCCCCGACGTGCGGATCGCCCTGGCGGGCCGGTCCCGCCCCAAGCTCGAGGCCCTGCGCATCGAGCTCGGTCGAGATGCTGCCGCGTGGGAGCTGGTCGCCGTCGACGCGACCGACGCACCCGCCCTCCGCGCGCTCGCCGGCCGCACCCGCGTGCTCGCCACCACGGTCGGCCCGTACGCGACGTACGGCAAGGAGGTGGCTCGCGCCTGCGCGGAGTCGGGGACGCACTACGCCGACCTCACAGGTGAGGTGCTCTTCGTCCGGTGGTCCCTCGACGAGCTCGACGCCCGGGCGCGGGAGACCGGCGCGGCCATCGTGCACGCCTGCGGCTTCGACTCCATCCCCTCCGACCTCGGCGTGCTCGCGACGGCCCGGCGCGCGGCCGCCGACGGTGAGGGCACGCTCGCGGAGACGACCCTGCTCGTCCGGTCGCTCAAGGGCGGCTTCTCCGGCGGCACCGTCGACTCGGCCCGCCAGCAGGCCATCACGGCCCGTGCCGACGGGAGTGCCCGCCGCGTGCTGGGCGACCCGTACGCGTTGAGTCCCCGACGCACGGAGGAGCCGTCCTCCGGTCGGCGCCCGGCCACCGGCGTCCTGGACCGGCTGCGCCGGCTCGTGCAGGTCGACCGTGACCCGTCGACCGGTCACTGGACCGGGCCCTTCGTCATGGCGTCGTTCAACACCCGCATCGTGCGCCTGTCGAACACCCTGACGGACTGGTCCTACGGTCGCGACCTGCGCTACCGCGAGGCGACCGACTTCGGCTCCGGGCCGATGTCGCCGGTGCTGGCCGGCGGCATGGCCGTCGGGCTCGGAGGGGTGGTGGCGGGCATGGCGTTCCGTCCGACCCGGGCCGTCATCGACCGCTTCCTGCCGAAGCAAGGCGAGGGCCCGAGCCCAGAGGCGCAGGCTGCCGGGCGCTTCCGGCTCGAGATCCGCTCCACGACGACGACCGGCGCGCGCTACCGCACCCGTGTCGGCGCCGACTACGACCCGGGCTACGGCGGCACGGCCGTCATGCTCGGCCAGACGGCCCTGGCACTGGCGCTCGACGACGGACTGCCGCGCCGGTCCGGCGT
This sequence comes from Terrabacter sp. Soil810, assembly GCF_001429645.1. Taxonomy (NCBI): domain Bacteria; kingdom Bacillati; phylum Actinomycetota; class Actinomycetes; order Micrococcales; family Intrasporangiaceae; genus Terrabacter; species Terrabacter sp. Soil810. The sequence continues at coordinate 1,858,025 of NZ_LMSW01000011.1, read as the reverse complement.
CTGCACGCCCGCGACGGCCCTCGGCGAGGCGCTCGTCGAGCGGCTGCGATCGCAGGGCTTCACCTTCGACGTCGAACGCGACGACCGACCCGACCACCCGGCCGCAGACCCGGCCCACTACCTGTCCGAGAGCTGACGGAGGCACTGACATGGGACGCATCGAGATCCACGAGTTCATCTCGCTCGACGGGGTGTACGAGAACCCGAGCTGGACGGCCGAGTTCCCCTTCGACCCGCGGATGGGCGAGGCCATCGCGCGTCTCACCGGCCCCGGGTCCGAGCTGCTGCTCGGCCGGCGCACGTACGAGATGTTCGCGCCCGCCTGGTCGGCCCGCACCGACGACGACGACCCCGGCGCGTCCTTCTTCAACGGCGCCCGCAAGAACGTCGTCTCCTCGACGCTGAAGGACCCGGAGTGGAACAACTCCCGGGTCCTCGGGCGCTACGACGCGGACGCCGTCCGCCGCCTCCGCGACGAGGTCGAGGGCTCGCTCTACGTCAGCGGCAGCGGCACGCTCGTGCGGGCCCTGCTGCGCGACGGGCTCGTCGACGGCCTCCACCTCTTCGTCTTCCCCGTCGTCCTCGGCGCGGGGGAGCGGCTCTTCACCGACGAGGCCGTCTCTGGGCTGCGCCTCGCCGAGACCGAGGCGTACGACAGCGGCGTCGTGCACCTCGCCTACAGCCAGGGCTGAGGGTCCGGGCGGACGCGGCGGGAGGACAACCTCCAAAGGAATGCTTGACGGTCGATCCCACCGGACGGCATACTCCCAAACATGTCTTTGGAGGAAGAGCGGATCAGCGAGCTCCGCGCCACGGCCCACCCCCTGCGTCTCCAGATGCTCTCGCTGCTGACGGGCGCCGAGCTGAGCGCTGCCGAGGTCGCGCGCGAGCTCGGCGTCACGCAGGCCAACGCCAGCTACCACCTGCGCCTGCTGCACGCCGCGGGTCTGCTCGAGGTCGCGGGGGAGGAGACCGTGCGGGGCGGCAAGGCCAAGAAGTACCGGCACCCGTGGGACGCCCCGCGTCCGTCGGGCGCCCGCCCGGCGAGCGAGGCGGACAAGCTGGCCTATGCGCGCGTCCTCGCCGACGCCATCCCGCGCCGGTTCGCCGAGCGCGCGCCGGGTGAGAGGTCCCAGTTCACCGACGCCGAGCTGTGGGTGGCGCCGGCGGTGTGGGAGCGCGTCTTCGACCTCGTCACCGAGGCGAGCACCCTGCTGCACGCCTCGGCGCAGCCGCCGCGCACCGAGGGCACCGTCCGGGCCGCCCTGTCCGTCGCCGCCTTCCGCCTCCAGGGCGGGGAGGTGACGTCGTGAAGGTCCAGGCGTCGCTCGGCGTGCTGTCCGACCGGCGGTTCGCGTGGTACTTCGCGGCCCGCACGGTCTCGACGGCCGGCTCGGTCATGGTGCCCGTCTCGCTCGCCTTCGCCGTGCTGCACATCGACCAGTCCGCGAGCGCCCTCGCGCAGGTGCTCGGCGTGCGCACCCTCACGATGGTCGTCTTCCTCCTCGTCGGCGGCGTCGTCGCCGACCGCTTCTCGCGGATCGTCGTGCTCCAGGTCTCGCACGTCCTGACGTGCCTCACCCAGGCGCTCGCGGCGTACCTCATCATCAGTGGCGACGCGACCCTGACCCAGCTGACCGTCCTCGAGGGCGTCAACGGCGCGGTGTCGGCCTTCACGATGCCCGCGATGATGGGCATCGTCCCCCTGGTCGTCGACCGCTCGCGGCTCCAGCAGGCCAACGCGCTGTTGTCGTTCAGCCGGAGCGGCCTGTCCATCATCGGACCCGCGGTCGCCGGCCTGCTCGTCGTCGGCGTCGGACCGGGGTGGGCGCTCGCCGTCGACGCCCTGACGTATGCCGTCGCGATCGTCTGCCTGACACGCGTCGGGCTGCCGCGCCGGTCCCAGGAGGCGGGCAGGCCGCACCACTCGATGGTGCGGGAGCTGCGCGAGGGGTGGAGCGAGTTCACCCGGCGCGAGTGGCTCTGGGTCATCGTGCTCGCCTTCGGGCTGACGAACGCCATCCACGCCGGCGTCATCGGCGTGCTCGGCCCGCTCATCGCGAGCTCGACCGCCTCCATCGGCGAAGCGGGCTGGGGCCTCGTGCTCAGCGCCGAGGCCGTCGGCACCGTCCTGATGACGCTCGTCATGCTGCGGCTGCAGCTGCAGCGACCCCTTCGTGCCGGGATGATCGCCATCTGCGTGCTTGCCGTGCCCATGGTGCTGCTCGGGGTCGCGCCGGCGATCGTCCCCGTCGCCATCGGCTTCTTCCTGGCGGGTGCGGCCGTCGAGGTCTTCGGCGTCGGGTGGAGCACGGCCCTGCACGAGCACGTGCCCGTGCAGGTGCTCTCGCGGGTCTCGAGCTACGACGCGCTGGGGTCGTTCGTCGCCATCCCCATCGGCACCTTCCTCTACGGCTGGCTCGCGACGACGGTCGACACGGAGGTGCTGATGCTCGTCAGCGCCGGCGTCTACGTCGTCATCTCGCTCTCCGCGCTCCTCTCGCGGTCGGTGCGCGAGCTGGGACGCAGCAGCGAGGACCCGTCGGTGGCCGAGGAACCGGGAGGCACGCCGACCGGCACGCCGACCGGCACCCCGACGGGCACCCCGAACGGCGCCGAGGCCGGCGAGGCGTCACGGTCCTAGACTGGCGGCGCCCCACGCATTCCCGACCCCTGGAGACCCGTGTCGATCAAGGACATCCGACTCTTCGGCGATCCGGTCCTACGGACCGCCGCTGCCGAGGTCACCGACTTCGACAAGCAGCTGCGCGTCCTCGTCAAGGACCTCGAGGACACCATGCTCGACGCGCCCGGCGCGGGCCTCGCGGCACCGCAGATCGGCGTCGGACTGCGGGTCTTCACCTACTGGGTCGACGGCGTGCTCGGTCACCTCGTCAACCCGGTGCTCGACCTCTCGACCGACGAGCAGGACGGGCCCGAGGGCTGCCTCTCGATCCCGGGTCTCGCGTTCGACACCAGACGCGCCCTGTCGGTCGTGGCGAAGGGTCAGGACATGTGGGGTGAGCCCGTCGTCCTCGAGGGCACGCAGCTGCTGGCGCGCTGTGTCCAGCACGAGACCGACCACCTCGACGGGATCCTCTTCCTCGACCGGCTCGACCCCGACGCCAGGCGGGAGGCGATGCGGGCCATCCGCGAGGCGGAGTGGTTCGCCGAGGACCCGCCTGAGGTGCGCATCAGCCCGCACTCGACCTTCGGCCGGGCGATGTGACATGAGAGTCGTCTTCGCAGGCACCCCCGAGGCGGCGGTGCCGAGTCTCGATGCCGTGGCGTCCTCGAGCCACGAGCTCGTCGGGGTCGTCACCCGGCCCGACGCACCCTCCGGACGCGGTCGCCGGCTCGAGGCCTCGCCCGTGCGACGCCGCGCCGAGGAGCTCGGGATCCCGGTGCTCACCCCGACGCGCGTCACGGACCCCGACTTCCTCGAGGCCCTCACGGCGCTCGCGCCGGACGCGTGCCCCGTCGTGGCCTACGGCAACCTCATCCCGCCCGCCGCGCTGACGATCCCGCGGCTCGGCTGGATCAACCTGCACTTCTCCCTGCTCCCCACGTGGCGCGGGGCGGCCCCGGTCCAGCACGCGATCATGGCCGGTGACGAGGTGACCGGTGCGTCGACGTTCGTCATCGAGCGCGGCCTCGACACCGGCCCCGTCCTGGGGGTCATGACCGAGACCATCCGAGCGACTGACACGGCGGGTGACCTGCTGGGTCGACTGTCGGCCGCCGGGGCGGGCCTGCTCGTCGCGACGCTCGACGGGCTCGAGTCCGGCGACCTCGTCGCTGTGCCGCAGCCGTCCGAGGGTGTCTCGCTCGCGCCGAAGATCGAGGTCGAGGACGCCCACATCGCCTGGACCCGACCGGCCACCGCGGTGGACCGGCTCGTGCGCGGCTGCACCCCGGCTCCCGGCGCGTGGACCACGTTCCGCGGGGAGCGCCTCAAGGTCTCGCCCGTGGCCCTCGTGCCGGTCGACGACGTCCCGGAGGGTGTCGCGCTGCGCGCCGGCGACCTCCGCGTCACGAAGAAGGCCGTGTTCGTCGGCACGGGCACCCAGCCCGTCCGCCTCGGCATCGTGCAGGCCCACGGCAAGAAGCCCATGTCGGCAGCCGACTGGGCGCGGGGCACGCGCATCGAGGCAGGGGAGCGGGTCGGCGATGAGTGACGAGCGACGAGGGCGCGGCCCGGGGGGCGAGGACCCCCGCGGCGACGGCGGACGCGGCGACGGCGGACGTGGCGACGGCGGTCGGGGAGACGGCGGTCGGGGAGACGGGCGACGCGGCGAACGCCAGCGCCCGCAGGCGCGCGAGCGCTCCGCCGGGCACCGTTCGGAGCAGCGTCCGTCGGAACGGGCCCGCCGCACCGACGCGCCGAGGCTGGCTGCCTACACCGCGATGCGAGAGATCGCCGACGGCGCCTACGCCAACCTCGCGCTGCCGAAGCTGCTGCGCGACAAGCGGATCAGTGGCCGCGACGCCGGCTTCGCGACCGAGCTCGTCTACGGCGCGACCCGGCTGTCCGGCCTCTACGACGCGGTCATCGCCTCGGCTGCGGGTCGGCCGGTCGACAAGATCGACGCCAACGTGCTCGACACACTGCGGCTCGGGGCCCACCAGCTGCTCGGCATGCGCGTGCCCAGCCACGCCGCCGTCGACGAGACCGTGGCCCTGGCCCGGCAGGTCAACGGCGCCGGGGCGGCGGGCTTCGTCAACGCCGTCATGCGTCGCATCAGCGAGCGGGAGCCGGACGCGTGGACCGACCTCGTGACCCACGACGTCGCCGACCCGGTCGAGCGGCTCGCCCTGCGCACCTCGCACCCGGTGTGGATCGCCAAGGCCCTTCGAGCTGCCCTGATCGGGCACGGCGCCGCCGGGCCCGGCGACGTCCAGGACTCCTTGACGGCCCTCCTCGAGAGCGACAACGCGGCCGCCAAGGTGTCGCTCGTCGCCCGACCCGGCCTCTGCTCGCTCGACGAGCTGGAGGACGCCGGGGCCGGGCGCTCCGGGCTCAGCCCGGTCGGGGCGACGCTGCCCGAGGGTGACCCCGGGGCCATCGCAGCGGTTCGGGACGGCCGGGCAGCCGTGCAGGACGAGGGCTCGCAGCTGCTCGTCCTCGCACTGGCCGGTGCCGGCGTCGAGGGTGAGGCCGCCCGGCACGAGCGGTGGCTCGACCTCTGTGCTGGCCCGGGCGGCAAGGCCGGGCTCCTGGCGGCCCTGGCCATCGAGCGACGGATCCCGTTCGTGGCCAACGAGATCAGCGAGCACCGCGCCGACCTCGTCTGGCAGACCCTTGCGGCCGCACGCGCCGAGGCCCGTGAGCTCGACACGAGCCTCAAGGTGCGTCACGGCGACGGTCGCGAGCTCGGTGAGCTGGAGCCTGGCGGCTTCAGCCGCGTCCTCATCGATGCGCCCTGCACGGGTCTCGGGGCCCTGCGACGACGCCCGGAGGCGCGCTGGCGTCGCGGTCCCGACGACGTGGCGGCCCTGGCCGGGCTGCAGCGTGAGCTCCTCGCGTCGGGCATCGAGGCCACCGCGACCGGCGGCCTCGTCGGCTACGCGACGTGCAGCCCGCACCTCAACGAGACGCGCTTCGTCGTCACGGACATCCTCAAGCGCCACGAGGACGTCGAGCTGGTCGACGCACGCCCGCTCTTCGTCGATGCGTCCGGTCGTCAGCTGCCGGGTCTCGGTGAAGGGCCCTACGTCCAGCTCTGGCCGCACGTCCACGGCACCGACGCGATGTTCTTCGCCCTGCTGCGCAAGCGGTAGGCGCCTGAAAACCGCTCGCGCGCGGACGGAGCGGTGGGCAGGGTGGGGCCGTGACGGCATACGCGATGGACGACCTCGAGCCCAACCCCTTCGACGAGCGCGTGGCTCCGACGTACGACGCGGGCTCGGCCCACATGTTCGAGCCGGCCGTCCTCGGACCGACCGTGGACGTGCTGTACGAGCTCGCCGGTGACGGTCGCGCGCTCGAGCTCGCGATCGGCACCGGTCGGGTGGCGCTGCCCCTGGCGGAGCGCGGTGTCGAGGTGCACGGCATCGACTTCTCCGAGGCCATGGTCGCGCAGCTGCGACGCAAGCCGGGTGGGGACCGGCTGCCGGTGACGATCGGTGACATGTCGACGACACGAGTCGGCAGCGGCTACCGCGTGGCGTACCTCGTCTACAACACGATCACCAACCTATTGACCCAGGACGAGCAGGTCGAGTGCTTCCGCACGGTGGCCGCCCAGCTCGCGCCGGGCGGGTCCTTCGTCGTCGAGGTGTTCGTGCCGCAGCTGCGGCGGATGCCGCCCGGGCAGACCGCGGTGCCCTTCCATGTCGGCAGGCGGCACGTCGGGTTCGACACCGTCGACGTCGTGACGCAGCGGTGCGTCTCACATCACTTCGTGCGGACGGAAGGGGACACCGACGCCGGCGGGAGGGGCGTCGCGACCTACTCCACCTCTGCGCACCGCTACGTCTGGCCGTCGGAGCTCGACCTCATGGCCCGGATCGCCGGCCTCACGCTGCGCGACCGCTGGGCGGACTGGACCCGAGCGCCGTTCACGGCGGACTCGTCGTCGCACGTGTCGGTCTGGACGAAGGCCGCTGCCTGACGGCGTCGCCACGCCCCTAGGCTGTGCGCGTGCAGATCTCACCGAGCATCCTCTCCGCCGATTTCGCGAACCTCGAGGCGGAGCTGGGGCGCATCGCGAACGCCGACTGGGCCCACGTCGACGTCATGGACGCCCACTTCGTCCCGAACCTCACGCTCGGCCTTCCCGTCGTCGAGGCGCTGCTGAAGGTGAGCCCGATCCCCATCGACGCGCACCTCATGATCGAGGACCCCGACCGGTGGGCGCCGAGCTACGCCGAGGCCGGGTGCCAGTCGGTGACGTTCCACGTCGAGGCCGCACGGGATCCGCGGGCGTTGGCCCGGACGCTGCGCGCCGCCGGCTCGCGCGCAGCGATGGCGCTCAAGCCCGGGACCGCGTTCGCGCCCTACGAGGACCTCCTGCCCGACCTCGACATGGTGCTCGTCATGACCGTCGAGCCCGGCTTCGGCGGCCAGTCGTTCATGGCCGACCAGATGCCCAAGGTGCGCCAGGTGCGCGAGGCCGTTCGCCGCCACGGCGGCGAGATCTGGATCCAGGTCGACGGTGGCGTCAGCGCCGACACCATCGAGCAGTGCGCCGACGCCGGGGCGGACGTCTTCGTCGCCGGATCGGCCGTCTACGGGGCCGAGGACGCCGCCGCAGCGGTCGACGAGCTCCGCACGCTGGCCCGGGGGCACGGGCACTGACCGCGCGGTCACGCCGAGCGGTCCACCGGTCGCTCGCGCTCCGGGCTCCGCCGTGTGGAGACGGAGTACGCCGAGAGCCCGGCAAGGAGGCCGGTGCACCCCTCGAGTGCCGCGAGCCACCAGTCACCCCGGGTCGCGGACAGGACGGCGTTGACGATGAAGACGAGCCCCGCGACGACCCACGGGAGGGGTTGTTCGGTCGCGGATCGTCCGAACCTCCTCGACCACGCCGCCCGCCCGGGTTCGCTCGGGTCGGGCCGACCGGTCTCATCGCGCATCATTGTTGCTCGCACGTGCCGGCGTAGTCGACGGTGAATCGGTAGCCGCAGCTGGCACCGAATGACTCGTACTCGGTTCCGGACGGGCTCACGGCATAGAGGACGTCGCAACTGAGACCGTCGCCGTCCGAGCACTCCAGGGTCAACTGGTCGAGGATCTGGATGCAGGCGCCGTCGTCGCCCTGCGCGCACGCGTCGACCAGTCCCTGGACGGGGTCGGCGCTCGGCAGGCTGTCCACGTCGTCGAGACGTAGCGAGCCCGCGGCCACCTGGGTGGCCCGGGGCGGCGGCGCTCCGCCGTCCATCCTGAGGTTGACGGTCAGCTGGGTCGGCGCGGGCGTGGGCACCGGCGAGGTCCCATCCCTGGACGCACCGACGTAGACGCCCCCGACCGCGGTGACCACGGCCGCAACCGCGGTCAGGATGCCGGGAACGGTCGAGAGGAACCCGACGAAGCCCCTCGACCGTCGCTGCTCTCCGCTCGCGCTGTCACTCACTGGACTGCCCCCTCGTTCTCGGTCGCCGGCCCGGCCTCGGCTCCCGCGCCGACTCGGTCTTGGAGCCGCCCCTGCGTCAGCCTGGTGACTCCTACGGGACGGAGTCGCGCATCGGGAGCCGTGATACGAGCACCGACGAGCAGCGACGGGCACCGACGGGCACCGACGGGTGGTGGCCGTCACGCGGGCGCGGCGTGCGCCCGGCGGCGACCCAGGTGCATACTGGCTGTACGTGCTCCGGGGTCGGTGTAATTCCGAGCCGGCGGTTACAGTCCGCGACCCGACCGCATCCAGCGGCCGGTTGACCTGGTGAAATTCCGGGACCGACGGTGAAAGTCCGGATGGGAGGCAGCACGAAACAGGCCGTCGTGGCCTGGGCCGTCGGCGTCGTCCGACCCGGCCCGGATCGCGTGGGCGTGTGGAGGTACCCCGGAGTTCGTCCGTGCCACGACGAACGACCAAGGACGAACACCACATGCAGGCACTTGCTCTGGCCGACGAGACGAAGAACGTCTTCCAACAGGCCATCGACGCGACCATCCCGATCGGCCAGTACCAGCTGCACTGGCTCGAGCTGATCGGCGTCCTCATCGGGCTCGCCTCCGCCTACCTCGGCATGCGCCGGTGGGTGTGGGCCTGGCCCGTGGGGATCCTTGCGAACATCATGCTGTTCTTCGTCTACCTGGGCGCCGTCTTCGGCGCCGACGAGCGCATCCCGCTCTTCGGGCAGGCAGGGCGGCAGGTCTTCTTCATCATCACGAGCATCTACGGCTGGTGGCGCTGGTCGCAGGTGCGCCGGCTCAACCACGCCGACGACTCGAGCGGTGTCGCGATCACCCCGCGCTGGGCCACGACCCGCGAGCGCGTCGCCGTCGTCGCCTTCTGGCTCGTCGCCACGGTCGTCGTGCACCAGGCGTTCGTCTGGCTGTGGAACCTCTCGCCGAACCCGTTCTTCACGCCCGAGTGGTGGTTCTACTGGTGCGACGCGTGGATCTTCGTCGGCTCGATCGTCGCGACCTACGCCATGGCGCGAGGCTGGAACGAGTTCTGGCTCGCCTGGATCGCCGTCGACCTCGTCGGCGTGCCCTTCGCCTTCGCGACCGACTACGTGCCGACCGGTGTGCTCTACACGTTCTACGGCCTCTTCGTGATCTACGGCTTCACCCAGTGGGTCAAGGCGTCTCGGGTCAGCGAGCGCGACGTCGAGCCGCAGCTGACCGGCGCGTCGAGCTGACCCATGGGTGACACGGCTGCCCCGGCCTGGATGCGACGAGCCCTCCAGCTCGCCGCGTCCGGGCCGTGGCCCGACCCCAACCCGAGGGTCGGCTGCGTCGTCGTGGCCGCCGACGGGACCGTCGTGGGCGAGGGGCACCACCACGGCGCCGGTACGCCGCACGCGGAGATCGAGGCCCTGCGCGCGGCAGGTGCCGGGGCCCGGGGAGCGACCGCCTACGTGACGCTCGAGCCGTGCTCGCACACGGGGCGCACCGGCCCCTGCGCCGAGGCGCTCGTCGTGGCCGGCGTGGCGCGGGTCGTCTTCGCGCAGTCGGATCCCAACCCGGATGCGGCGGGAGGCGCCGAGGTGCTGCACGCCGCCGGTATCCACGTGACCGGAGGTGTGCTCGCCGACGAGGCGGCCGCCCTCAACGACCGGTGGGCGCGCAGCGTGGCCCTCGGTCGCCCGCTCGTCACGTGGAAGCTCGCCACGACCCTCGACGGCAGGAGCGCGGCTGCCGACGGCAGCAGCCAGTGGATCACGGGAGAGGCGGCGCGAGCCGACGTCCACGCGCTGCGCGCGACCCGTGACGCCGTGCTCGTCGGGACCGGGACGGTCCTCGCGGACGACCCTCGCCTGACCGTGCGTATGCCGGGTGGCGCGCTCGCGCCGCACCAGCCTCTCCGCGTCGTGATGGGGGAGCGCGAGGTCCCGCCGGGTGCGCGACTCCACAGCGCCCCGGGCCCGGTCGTGCACCTGACCACGCGGGACCCCCGTGAGGCGTTGGACCTCCTGTGGCACCGGGGAGTCCGAGACGTGTGGCTCGAAGGAGGGCCCACGCTGGCCGCGGCGTTCCTGCGGGCCGGCCTCGTCGACGACGTGTACGCCTACGTCGCACCCGCCCTGCTGGGCGCGGGTCGGGCCGCGGTGGCCGACCTCGGTATCGCGTCCATCGACGACGTGCGCCGGCTCGACCTCGTCGACGCGAGGGTCGTCGGGGGCGACGTGCGCATCCACGCCGTCCCGACCGCTGTCGTACGGCCCACCGACATTCCGACCAGCGATGCCCGGACACCTGGCGTCCCGACCACTGATGCGCCGGACGGTTCCGGCGCGCGCGTGCACGCAGAACCCTGAGGAGACAGACATGTTCACCGGAATCGTCGAGGAGCTCGGCACCGTCGCCTCCGTCGAGCACGGCAGCGACTCTGCGGTGCTGCGCATCGACGGCCCGCTCGTCGTCAGCGACGCCACGCACGGGGCCTCCATCTGCGTCAACGGGGTCTGCCTCACGGTGACCGAGTTCGACGCCACGGGCTTCGCCGTCGACGTCATGGCCGAGACCCTCGACCGCAGCAGCCTCGGCGCCCTGGCACCCGGCGACCGCGTCAACCTCGAACGTGCCATGCCGGCCGACGGCCGGTTCGGCGGCCACGTCGTCCAAGGTCACGTCGACGGCACCGCCACGATCACGGCGCGCACGCCCGGGGACCGTTGGGAGACGGTCGACTTCACGCTCCCACCGGGCCTCGCGGCATACGTGGTCGAGAAGGGGTCCATCACGGTCGACGGCGTGTCGCTCACCGTCGCGCACGTCGGCGACGACGCGTTCGGCGTCTCGCTCATCCCCACGACGCTCGCGCTGACGACGTTGGGGCACAAGGGAGTCGGCGACGTCGTCAACCTCGAGGTGGACGTCATCGCCAAGTACGTCGAACGACTGCTCAGCCATCGGGGCACGGACCGGCAGGAGGTCGGCTCATGACCACCCTCTCGACGGTGGAGGCCGCGCTCGAGGCCCTCCAGGCGGGACGCCCGGTCCTCGTCCTCGACGACGAGGACCGCGAGAACGAGGGCGACCTGGTCCTCGCCGCCGAGACCGCCACCGAGGACTGGATGGCGTGGACCATCCGTCACTCGTCCGGCTACCTCTGCGCGCCGATGCCCGACGAGATCGCCGACCGGCTCGAGCTGCCCCTCATGGTGGCCGAGAACCGCGATCCGCTGCGCACCGCCTACACGGTCTCGGTCGACGCCGCCAGCGGTGTCACCACCGGGATCAGCGCCGCCGACCGCCTGCACACCGTCCGGGTGCTTGCGGACGTCGACTCGACGCCGGCCGACCTCATCCGCCCCGGGCACATCCTGCCGCTGCGCGCGCGCCACGGTGGCGTGCTGACCCGGCCCGGGCACACCGAGGCGGCGGTCGACCTGACGCGCCTCGCGGGCCTCTCACCCGTCGGCGTCATCGGCGAGCTCGTCCACGACGACGGGACGATGATGCGCTTCGACGCGGTCGTCGGCCTCGGGCGCGAGTACGGGCTGCCCGTCATCACCATCGAGCAGCTCATCGACCACCGCCAGCGGCTCGACCGGGTCGAGCGGCTCGCCACGACCCGCATCCCGACGGTGCACGGCACCTTCACCGCCCACGGCTATCGCGACACCCTGACCGGCGACGAGCACGTCGCCCTCGTGAGCCCGCGCGGGCTGCACGGGCGGAGCATCACCGGTCCCGTCCTCACCCGCCTGCACTCCGAGTGCCTGACGGGCGACGCCTTCGGCTCGCTGCGCTGCGACTGCGGGCCCCAGCTGCAGGCGTCCCTCTCGCGCGTCGGGAGCGAGGGCGGTGTCGTCGTCTACCTCGGCGGGCACGAGGGCCGAGGCGTCGGCCTCGTCGACAAGCTCCGCGCGTACTCCCAGCAGGACCTCGGCGCCGACACGGTCGACGCGCAGACGGCCCTGGGACTTCCCGTCGACGCACGGGAGTACGCCGCAGGAGCGGCGATCCTGCACGACCTCGGCGCGACCCAGGTCGTGCTCCTGACGAACAACCCCAACAAGGTCTCGGCGCTGCGTCACCTCGGCCTCGACGTCGTCGCGGTCGAGCGGCTGCACGGGCCGATGGGCGCGGACAACGAGCAGTACCTCATCACCAAGCGCGAGCGCATGGGCCACGACATCCCGGTCACGACCGACCGGCACGGCAAGGAGACGGCATGAAGGACGGCGCCCCCACCATCACGACCGACGGCAGCGGGCTGCGGGTCGCGGTCGTCGCCGCGAGCTGGCACGAGCAGGTCATGGGTGGCCTGCTCGACGGCGCCCGCCGCGGTCTCGCCGACGCCGGGGTCACGTCCGTCGACGTCGTCCGCGTGCCCGGGACGTTCGAGCTGCCCGTCGCGTGCGCGTCCCTCGCGGGGCGCTACGACGCCCTCGTCGCCCTCGGCGTCGTCATCCGCGGCGGCACCCCGCACTTCGACTACGTCTGCCAGGCCGCGACCGTCGGGATCACCGACGTCTCGGTCCGCACGGCGACGCCGATCGGCTTCGGGGTGCTCACGTGCGATGACGAGGCCCAGGCGCTCGACCGTGCCGGCCTGCCCGGGTCGGCCGAGGACAAGGGCCACGAGGCCGCGTCGGCGGCCGTCGCGACCGTCGTCGCCCTCCGTGGCGTCGCCACGACGTGAGCACCGTCCGGACCGCGGCCTAGCGGCCCGTAGGCTGGGGCACCGTGAAGAGCTTTGAGCAGCTGTACGCCGAGCTGGCCGAGAAGGCGCAGGCGCGACCCGAGGGATCGGGCACCGTCGCCCAGCTCGACGCCGGCGTCCACGCCATCGGCAAGAAGATCGTCGAGGAGGCGGCCGAGGTGTGGATGGCCGCCGAGTACCAGTCGAACGACGAGGCCGCCGAGGAGATCAGCCAGCTCCTCTACCATCTGCAGGTCCTCATGCTCGCCAAGGGCATCTCGCTCGACGACGTCTACTCCCACCTCTGAGGACCTCACTGCCCATGCTGCGAATCGCCGTGCCCAACAAGGGCTCCCTGTCCGACGCGACCGTCGACCTGCTGCGCGAGGCGGGCTACCGCACGCGCCGTGACACCAAGGAGCTCGTCGTCACCGACGTCGAGAACGACGTCGAGTTCTTCTACCTGCGCCCTCGCGACATCGCCGTCTACGTCGGGTCGGGCACCGTCGACGCCGGCGTCACCGGCCGCGACCTGCTGCTCGACTCGGGGTCCGACGCCGTCGAGGTCATGTCGCTCGGCTTCGGCGCCTCGACCTTCCGGTATGCCGGCAAGCCCGGTCACGTGGCCACCGTCGAGGACATCGCGGGCAAGCGCGTCGCGACGTCGTACGCCGGCCTCGTGCGCTCGGACCTCGCGGCCCGCGGGCTGTCGGCCGACGTCGTGCGGCTCGACGGCGCCGTCGAGACGGCCATCACGCTAGGGGTCGCGGACTGCATCGCCGACGTCGTCGAGACGGGCACGACGCTGCGGCAGCAGGGTCTCGAGGTCTTCGGTGAGCCGATCCTGCGCTCCGAGGCCGTCCTCATCCGCGGCGACCGCCCGGGCGAGGCCCAGGCCATCGAGGTGCTCCAGCGACGCATCGCCGGCGTCATCACGGCCCGCACCTACGTCATGCTCGACTACGACTGCCCGAAGGAGCTCGTCGACCGCGCCTGCGAGCTCACGCCGGGCCTCGAGTCCCCGACGGTCTCGCCGATGCAGGACGACGCGTGGGTCGCCGTGCGCGCCATGGTGCCCCGCATCGGCCGCAACCGGCTCATGGACGAGCTCTACGACCTCGGCGCGCGGGCGATCCTCGTGACCGACATCGCCGCCTGCCGGCTGTGAAGCACGACGGCGGACGACGGACGTGACCCGATGACGCAGCAGCCCCCGTCCCAGCCGGCACCCGATCCGTCCGCGGACTCGGCGGCGTGGGCGCCCTTCCGTCCCAAGCGTGGTCGGGCCGTTGCGCTCGGCGTGGTGTGGTCCTCGCTCGCCGTCTTCGGCGCCATCGCCGTCGTCATGCCGGCGCAGGTCGACGGTCGGTGGGGGCTGGGCGACCGCCTGATGTTCTTCGGGCTGGGCGTCGTGATCGCCTTCCTCGCCTGGCGGTACGCGTCGATCGCCGCCGTACCGAGCCGCGCCGGCCTCGTCGTGCGCAACCTCGTGCTCACCCGCACGCTCGAGTGGCCCGAGGTCGTCGGCATCCAGTTCGGTGGGGGAGAGCCCTGGGTCACCCTCGACCTCGAGGACGGCGACACCGTCGCGGTCATGGCGATCCAGAAGGCCGACGGTCCGCTCGCCGGTCGGGAGGCGTCCCGGCTCGCCGCGCTCGTCCAGGCGTTCGGCGAGGCGCGTGAGCCCGACCGTCCCCAGGACCTGACGTGACAGGCGAGCCGACCCCGGAGCGGATGCGCCACGCGCTCGGCCACTTCGCCACGGGCGTGACGATCGTGACCGGGTTCGCCGATGGCGGGCAGCCGGTCGGGTTCGCGTGCCAGTCCTTCGCGTCGGTGTCCCTGCACCCGCCGCTCGTGCTCTTCTGCGCCGACCACCGCGGTCGGTCATGGCCGCGGATGCGCGACGACGGTCGCTTCACCGTGAACGTGCTGCGGCACGACCAGCGTGACCTCATCGCTCGCTTCGGCTCGGCGGGTGGCGCGCGCTTCGACGCGCTGGACTGGGAGCCGTCGGTGCACGGTGGCCCGAGCCTGCCCGGCGTGCTCATGCGGGTGCACTGCTCGGTCGAGCAGGTCCACGTCGCCGGCGACCACGACGTGGTCGTCGGTCGGGTCCTCGACCTCGAGGACGGCGAGTCCGGCCGGCCGATGCTCTTCTACCGCGGACGCCTGACCGTGACCGAGCGGCGTACGTCGGCGGGGACCGACGAGGGCCCTGCGGCGATGGACGACTACTGGGGCTGAGGCCCCGTGCCCGCCGCCCGGTCGCACGCCTCGGGACGTCCAGGCCCCCAACACACCGAGTAGGTCACAACCCACCGGGATCGGATCGCGGTGGGTTGCGACCTACTCGGTGTGTTGCGAGGGACGGGAGTCGGTGCCGTCGACGAGGCCGTCCCACGACCAGCGCGGCACCGTCAGGCCGTCGGGCACCTGGTCGGCCGACCCGTGGTAGGTGCCCATGTAGCCGGTCGCCCAGGTGAAGTACGCGACGAGCGCGTCGCGTACGTCCGCGTCGCCGGAGAGGCCGGCGTCCTCCACGGCCCGCTCGAAGCACTCCACCGCCCGCGCGTCCATCTCCTGGTGCGGGCCGTTGCCCGAGTGCATCCGCACCACCTCCGACTCGCTCGCGACGGAGGTCGTGAAGGCCGGTGGCCCGCCGAGGGCCTCGGCCCAGTACGCGGCGAGCCGCTCGGTGTGGTCGGGGTGGTAGCCGTGCGAGAAGGCGTGCGACACGACCGGGTCGGCGAGCACCCGCTCGTGCCAGGCGTGCGCGAGGGAGACGAGCGCGGGCATCCCGCCGACGGCGTCGTAGATCGTCCGGGTCACCGTGGCAGGCTCCCACCCGGCGGACGGCGCGACAAGGCCTCGGGACCGACCGGGGTCCCGAGGCGTCGCCGTCAGCGGAAGTGGATGAAGTTCGACGGCCAGGAGTAGCTGCCCCGCTCGAGGATGCGGCGACCGCTCATCGAGGTGTAGGTCGCACCGAGGACCGTTCCGCCGTAACCGCTCTCGGAGATCGCGACGGTGTCGCCGTCGGCGCTGACCCAGTCCACGTACGCGACGTGGTTGGAGTTCCACTGGGCGATGTCGCCGACGCGGGGCTTCTGGTCGACGGCGAAGCCCTTGGCCCGGGCGTTCGTGTCCCAGCTGGTGGCGTTGCCGAGGTTGCCGGGGTTCTTCACGCCGTCACGGGAGAGCCGGTAGGCCGAGAAGTTCGTGCAGTTGTTTCCCCACGGGTCGACGGGGTAGCTCCACGCGCGCTGCCCGTAGTAGCCGAAGCGCTCGATGCAGTCCTGGGTGGCGCGCGAGTAGCACTTCCAGCTCGACGGGGCAGGACCGCCGGTGATCGCCCACGTCACGGTGGTGGACCGGTAGACGGCGACGTTGGCGTTGCCGAGCACGCGCACGACGGAGCCGCTCCCGCTGGTCCCGGTCGACCACAGCGTCACGCCGCGCGAGCTGCGCACGACGAGGTTGCCGTCGGTCTGCATCGTGGCCGTGCTGCCGGTCCCCGTCGTGAAGGTCGCCCACTGCCGCACGCCGGTGGACGACGTCAGCACGAGGTTGCCGTCGGTGCGCATCGTCAGCTGCCACGCCTTGCTCGTGGACAGGATCGACTCCCCGGCCCGCAGCACCTGGCCCGGCAGCATCCGGTCGTAGCGGTAGCCGCGGTGGTCCCACACCGTCGTCGTGCCCTGGCGGACCTGGAGCAGGCCGTCATTCGTCAGGGTGAGCAGGCCTCCCGTCCAGCCGCCGGTCCCGCTCGACCACGCGACCGTGCCGTTGGTGCGCAGCATGACGACGTTGCCGTCGGCCCGGACCTGGAGACGGTTGCCGGCGCCCGGCGTGCCGCTCGTCCAGCGGCGGACCCCGGCCGACGTCGTGACGACGAGGTTGCCGTCCGCCTGCATAGTGGCGACATAGGCCCCCGTGGACGACCGGAGCGCCGTCGCGGACGAGAGCCACTGGCCCGTCCGGAGCGTTGCCCCCGCGACGTAGGTGAAGCCGTCGGTGCGCACGACGGTGCCGGCGCGGGTGGTGACCCGGATCGGGATGCTGCCCGTGGCGATCCGAGCCGGCACGACCGCGGTCAGCTGCGTCGCGGAGACGCGGGTGAAGGACGTGGCGGCGACACCGTTGAAGAGCACCCCGCGGACGTCCGTGAAGGACGTGCCGCGCAGGGTGACCACGGTGCCGCCGGCCAGGGGCCCCGAGGCGGGAGAGACCGAGGCGACGACCGGTGCGTCCTGGAAGGTGAAGCGCCCGGCGGGGACCACGAGCGACGTGCCACCGGGCGTGGTCACGCGCACATCGACGTCGCCCTCCGCGTGGGCCGGCAGGGTGACGCGCAGCTGGCTGGCGGAGAGGCGGGTCACGGCCGTGGCGGCGACGCCGCCGAACGCCACCGACGACACCCGGTCGTATGCCGTCCCCGTCAGGGTGACCGTGCCGCCGCCCTTCGTGGGGGCGAGGGTGGGGGAGACGGCGGTGACGGTCGGGACGGCCTGGTAGGTGAACCGGGCGGCCGGCACGACCGGGGAGACGCCGCCGGGCGTCGTGACGCGGACGTCGACGGTGCCGACGGTCCGCGCGGGGGCGGTGATCCGCAGGGTCGTGTCGGAGACCCGGACGAGCCCGGTGCCGGGCACGCCGCCGAAGTCCACGCCGGTCGCCAGACCCAGACGTGTGCCCGTGACGGTCACGACGACGCCGCCGCGGAGCGGGCCTGCCAGGGTCGAGAGCGCGGACACGGCGGGCATGCCGACGTAGGTGAACCGGCCGGTCGCTGACTCGGGGCTGGTCCCGTTGGGGTTGGTGACGCGTACGGCCACGGTCCCCTCGGCCTGGGCGGGGGCGGTGACCCGGAGGGTGCCGTCCGACACGCGGACGAGCCCGATGGCGGCGACGGTCCCGAAGCGCACCGAGGTGGCGTCGGCGAGGTGCGCACCCGAGATCGTCACGACCGTGCCGCCGCGCAGCGGGCCGGCGGTGACGGACAGCCCGGTGACGACCGACGGCGATCCGTAGGCGAAGCGGGCGTCGGCTCCTGCGGCGGAGGTGCCGCCCGGCGACGTGACCTGGACGTCGACGGGGCCGGAGGCGTGGCGCGGCGTCGTGGCGCGCACCGTGGTCGCCGAGACCCGGACGACGTCGGTCGCGGCGACCGAGCCGAAACGGATGGCCGTGGCCCGTTCCAGACCCCTGCCGGTCAGGGTCACGACGGTGCCGCCGGCCGGCGGGCCCGTCTGGGGGGACAGCGACGTGATGGCCGGGACGGGGTCGAAGGCGAAGGTGCTCGACGAGTGCTCGGGGACGTGCCGTACGCGGTCGTGACGGTGACGGCGACGACCCCGGCCGTGTGAGCGGGCGCCGTGGCCCGGATGCTCGTGGCCGACAGGACGGTGAAGCGGGCTGCCATGGCGCCGAAGGCGACCCGGGTCGCGCCCGTGAACCGGGAGCCGGTCAGCGTGACGACCGTGCCGCCGCGCACCGGGCCGGCCGTCGTCGACAGGGACGTCACAGCGGGGAGCGCCTGGTAGCCGTAGCGGGCTCGTGAGGTGGCGGCCGAGATGCCACCCGGCGTCGTCACGCGCACGTCGACGGTGCCCACCGGACGTGCCGGGGTGGTGACGCGCAGCGTGCTCGCCGAGACCCGCACGACCTTGGTCGTCGTCGTGGAGCCGAACTGGGCGGCGGTCGCCCTGCCGAGGCCGGTGCCCGTCAGGGTCACGGTGGCCCCACCGGCCGTGGGACCCGAGGTGGACGAGATCCCGGTGAGGGTCGGGACTGCCTCGTAGGCGAAGGCGTTCGCGGAGTAGCCGAACGAGATGCCGGAGGCGGTCCGGACGCGCACGTTGACGAGTCCGGCCGGTCGGGCCGGCGACGTGACGCGCAGCTGGGTGCTCGACAGCACGGTGAACCGGGCCGCGGTCGCCCCGAAGGTGACCGTGGTGGCCCCCGTCAAGCGGGTCCCCGACACGACGACCGTCGTCCCGCCCCGCACCGGTCCTGCCGCGACGGAGAGGCCGGTGACCGTCGGTCGGGTGACGACGGGCGCGACCGTGTAGGTGAAGCGGGCGGCGGAGACCACCGGCGAGGTGCCGCCCGGCGTCGTGACCCGGACGTCGACGACCCCGGCGGTGTGCGCCGGGACGGTGACACGCAGCTGGGTCGCCGAGAGTCGGGTGAGGCCTGCGGCCGGGGTGCTGCCGAAGCGCACCGCGGTGGTGCGGTAGAGCCCGGTCCCGGTCAGCGTCACCACCGTGCCGCCGCCCGTCGTGGCGGTGCGGGACGACAGCGCCGTCACGGTCGGGACCGCGTCGAAGGCGAAGCTCGAGCGCGACGAGACGGGAGACGTGCCGGCCGGGGTGGTGACGCGGACGCTCGCCACTCCCGCCGGGTGGGCCGGGGTGAGCACGCGGACCCGGGTGCTCGAGACCTTCGTGATGCGGGTGACGGCGGCGGAGCCGAACCAGGCCGTCGTCGTGGCTCCCACGCCCGTCCCCGACAGATCGACGGTCGTGCCACCGCTGGTCGGGCCGGCGACGACCGACAGGCTGACCGCCGCCGTCGGCGCGGTCCCGGTGACGGCGGCGGTGGCCGGTGCGGCGGTGGCGAGCGACGGGGCCGCGGTCGCCGGCTGCGCCGTCGCGAGGCCGGGTACTCCGGCGAGGAGAGCCGCCACGACGAGGGCAGACCCCAGGCGCCCGGTCCTGCGTCGTTCGACGTCGCGGTCAGGCTCGGCCAGCGGGGTGGGGCGGGGCAGCATTCGTCCGTCTCCTTGCAGTCAGCACGTCCGGCGAGCATTCTGCACAGGCAAATCGTCCCTTGTACGCCGTTTCGCCCGAATTGGGTCGACCCAAGCGCACCACGAGCCCCAGCCGTGGGGTTCGGGACCCGTCAGTCGACGCGGCGCAGGTCGGGGCGCAGGCGCTGGACGACGAAGATCTGCACGACCCCGATCGCGGCGAGGATGCCCCAGACGAGAGACAGGCTGCCGGTGACGTCGCGCACCAGTCCCATCGCGATCGGTCCCATCGAGGCGAGGCCGTAGGAGATGAGGAACGCCATCCCGGTGAGACGTCCGCTCGCCTCCGGGGTCCGGGCGTAGCGCACGAGCAGGACGAGGGCGAGGGAGAACGCGGCCCCCTGGCCGAGCCCGGTGACGACCGCCCACACCCACGGCGCCGAGAGGGGTGCGACCCAGATCCCGACCGAGCCGGCGATCCCGAGCACCGCGGCCGGCCACAGGAGCCGCCTCATGTCGCGGGTGCGGTCGCTGACGACCGGACCGAGCAGGCCCGAGACGATCTGGGCCCCGCTGAAGACCGCCGCAAGATAGCCCGCCGACGCGCGGGACCAGCCGTGCTCGACGTAGGTCGGGGCGAGCCACGTGACGGCCGAGTAGAAGCACCACGACTGCAGGGTGAGGTAGCCGGCGACGAGCCAGGCCGTGCGGTGCCGCCACGGCAGCCGGCCCGGACCCTCCTCGTCTGGCGTGTGGTGCGGGTTGGCCCGCATGGTGAACGGCGCCCACGCGAGGGCCCCCACCAGGGCGACGACCGACCACGAACCGAGCGAGGCCTGCCAGCTGCCGAGTCGGTCGGCGAGGGGCACGGCGACCGCCGAGCTGAGGGCCGCGCCGCCCATCATCGCCAGCATGTAGAGGCCGGTGACGAGACCGGTGCGCTCGGGCGGGAAGAAGGTCTTGACGAGCCGGGGCAGCAGCGTGCCGGCCACGGCGATCCCGACTCCGCACAGGAACGTGCCTGCGTAGAGCACGACGACGTGCTCGCCGGCGAAACGGCTGGCCGTACCGACGACGATGCTGATGACCGCGCCCAGGACCGCGGCGGCCGCCCCGGTGCGGTGGGCGATCCGGCTCGCGACCGGGGCGAAGAGGCCCATGCAGAGGACGGGCAGTGTCGTGAGCGCCCCGGCCGCGGCGTGGCTCAGGCCGAGGTCCGCGGAGATCGCGTCGAGGAGCGGAGGGACGCTCGTGATCGCGATCCGGAGGTTGGCGGCGACCGCGACGAGAGCCAGGGCCATGACCCAGACGGGCGGCAGGGGGCGGAGCGGTCGGTCTCGTCGAAGCACCATCAGAGCCTAGATGTGTCGAGGACGAGGTCCGCGCGCTCCCTCGTCGCGTCGGCACTGAACAGCGCCGTCTCCTGGTCGGCCCACCGCTGCCACTGCGGTCGGTAGGCCTCTCCGTCGCGCTCGATGCCCCGGCGCATCCGGAGCGCGACGTCGGCGTCCACGAAGACGGCCACGGCGGCATACGGCCCGGCCGGCCCCACGCTGGAACCGCACCCCTCGACGACGAGGAAACGGCACGCGGGCACCTCGCGTGTGCCGCTCCACTCGTCGCGCACCCAGCTCCACAGCCGGTAGGTGGCCCGCCCACCGCGCGCGAGCGGCTCGAGGACCTGTTGCGTCAGCAGTCCGGGTGCCTGCGACAGGCCGTCCCAGCCCGGGTAGAGGTGGTCCATGTGCACGACGGCCACGGGACCCGTCGGCTCGAGCGCCAGCTCGATCCCGCGGGCCAGCGTCGTCTTGCCGGCGCCGCTGGGCCCGTCGAGGGCGACGACGACGACGTCGCCACACCGGGCGTCGGCGGTGAGCGCCAGGGACACGACGGCCGCGACGTGCTCCTCGCGCGGCGGCCGCGTCACCTCGTCCCACATGGGCGCGACCCTACCGATCCACGGCCCGCTCCCGGGCTGGCCTAGATTTGTCGCATGCCCGTCGCCACGAGAGTCATCGCCTGCCTCGACGTCGACGCCGGGCGCGTCGTCAAGGGCGTCAACTTCGAGAACCTCCGTGACGCCGGCGACCCCGTGGAGCTCGCGAAGCTGTACGACGACCAGGGCGTCGACGAGCTGACCTTCCTCGACGTCACGGCCAGCAGCGGTGACCGCGAGACCACCTACGACGTCGTGCGCCGGACCGCCGAGCAGGTCTTCATCCCCCTCACCGTCGGGGGTGGCGTGCGCACCGTCGACGACGTCGACCGCCTGCTGCGCGCCGGCGCCGACAAGGTCGGGGTCAACACCGCCGCCATCGCCAGGCCCGAGCTGATCTCCGAGATCGCGGCCCGGTTCGGCGCGCAGGTGCTCGTCCTGTCGGCCGACGTCCGCCGGCGCATCGGTGATGACGGGCGGCCCACCGACGACTTCGTCATGACGACGCACGGAGGGCGCACCCCGGTCGACCTCGATGCCGTCGAGTGGTGCGCCCGGGCCGCGGAGCTCGGGGCGGGCGAGATCCTGCTCAACTCGATGGACGCCGACGGCACGAAGGACGGCTTCGACCTCGAGCTGATCCGGCGCGTGCGGGCGGCGGTGTCCGTGCCCGTCATCGCGAGCGGCGGCGCCGGACGCGTCGAGCACTTCGCGCCCGCCGTCGCCGCCGGGGCGGACGCCGTGCTCGCCGCGAGCGTCTTCCACTTCCGCGAGCTCACCGTCGGCGACGTCAAGGACGCCATGCGGGCAGCCGGTGTGACGGTCCGCTGAGTGCGGGTCGGCCGCGGTCAGCTGATGCCGAGGTCGGTCTTCTGGAGCGCCGCGATGTCGTCGGCGTCGCCCTCGAACTCGACGCGCGCCACGCTCTTGCGGCCGTAGGCGTAGAGCACGAGCTCGGCGGGCGTCCCGCGGAGCACGACGGTGCCGTGCTCGTCGGGCAGCTTGGCGGCGTAGCGGCCCTGGCCCTCGGCGATGAGCACGATCCCCGTCGGCGCCTTCCGGAACATCAGGCGTGACGAGCGCTTGAGCGCCGACCAGAGCTTGCCCGACAGCTGGGGCGACAGCTCGCGCGGCTCCCATCCGGGCTGGGCGCGGCGGGCGTCCTCGTGGTGGACGAAGAACTCGATGAGGTTGGTCACCTCGTCGACCTTGGGGTGCGCCATGGGGTTCCACACCGGGGCGCCCCGGCGGACGCGGTCGACGAGCGCCGTGTAGTCGCCGTGCGCGATCTTGCCCTGCTCCTTCTCGAGGTGACCCGCGAGAAACGGGATGAAGCGACCGGCCGTCAGGTCGGGCCGGTGCTCGCGGACCAGCAGATGGGCTGCCAGGTCACGCGTGTCCCACCCCTCGCACATCGTCGGCTGGTCGGGTCCGAGCCGGTCGAGCTCGTCGCAGAGCAGGAGGCGTTCGGACTGGGCGTGGCGCGTCATGACGCCATCCTCTCAGGGCGTCGGCCACGACCGAATCTCGGTGGCCCGGGCGGAGGTCTGTGCCTAGGGTCGGACGGTGATCGAGCTCGTGCGCCCCACCGTCGACCTGTCCGACTCGTGGTGGGAGATGGTCGACGACTTCGCCGTCACGACGATCCACGGCTCGAGCTACCGCTCGGGCGACCGCGAGCTGCTGCGCGACCGCGAGGCCTTCGAGGAGTGGGTCGACTGGCTCGGCCGGATGGAGCGGTCCGACGAGGCCCTCCCGCAGGGCCGGGTGCCGTCGTCGAACCGGTGGATCGTCCGCGACGGTCGTGTCGTCGGCACCATCGCCGTGCGCCACGCGCTCACCCCGTCCCTCGTCGCCGAGGGTGGGCACATCGGGTATGCCGTGTCGCCGGCTGTCCGACGCCAGGGGATCGCCCGCGCCGCGCTGGGTCTCGCGCTCCGCCTCGCCGCGTCCCGCGGGATCGACCCCGTCCTCGTGACGTGCGACGCGACCAACACGGCCTCCGCGCGGACCATCACGTCGTGCGGCGGCGTCCTGGAGGACGAGCGGGAGGGCGTCCTGCGGCACTGGGTCCGGACCGACGCCCCGGCGCAGCCGATCGGCCGGGGACCGATCGAGACACGGGACGCGAGGCTCGTGCCGGTGACGTCCGAGGAGGCCGCGGCGATGCGCGCGGGGGAGCGGCGGGCCGACTGGGCGACGGGCTACCCGCGCGAGGACGACCTCGACGCCGTCGGGATGATGCCCTCCGGCCCCGACGCGTGGACCCCGCGCCACATCGTGCGCAGGAGCGACGGGCTCGTCGTCGGCTCGATCGGCTGCTTCGGGCCACCGGACCAGGGCGTCGTCGAGGTCGGCTACGGCCTTGTCGCGGACGCCCGGCGAGGAGGCCTGATGACCGACGTCCTGTCCGGCTTCGTGCGCTCGCTCGAGGCGGCCGGACTCTCCGTGGTCGCGCACACCGACCCCGACAACGTCGCGAGCCACCGCGTCCTGGCGCGCCTCGGCTTCCAGCGGCACGCAGCGCAGGACGCCGCCGACGGCGCCGAGTGGCTCTGGGTCAGAGGGACTGGTGGCGAGGGTGTCGCCGACGCGTGAGAGGCTGAGGGGTCGACCACAGAGCACGTCACCAGGGGAGCAGCACACCGTGAACGTCCCGCCCACCTCGACCCTTCGGGAGGGTCTCGCCGTCATCGGCCGGGGCATCAAGGGCCAGCCGCGCTGGTTCTCCCTCGCCGTGGTCGGCAGCGTCGTCTACGGCGTCATGACGAGCCTGACGGCGGCGGCCATCGGCTTCGTGGTCCAGCACGCCATCTCGCCCGCCATCGAGGCCGGATACGTCACCCCGTCCCAGCTGTGGTTCATCGGCGGTGTCATGGCCGCAGTCGTGCTCACGACGATCATCGGTGTCATCGGCCGCCGCATCGCCGGCGGCGTCGCGATGTACAACCTCGGCGCGATGTACCGCGGCCAGGTCACGCGCCAGTACCTCCGGCTCCCGCTCAGCTGGCACCACAAGCACCCGTCCGGTCAGCTGCTCTCCAACGCGAACGCCGACGTCGAGGCGACGTGGAACATCTTCGCGCCGCTGCCGATGGCCCTCGGTGTCGTCGTCATGCTCGTCTTCGGCATCGTCCAGATGGTCATCGTCGACCCCTGGCTCGCGCTCGTGGGGCTCACCGTCTTCCCGATGCTCTTCCTGGCCAACGTCGCCTTCCAGCGAGCCATGTCGCCGCGGGTCACGCGAGCGCAGCAGCTGCGCGCCGACGTCTCCGAGGTGGCCCACGAGAGCTTCGAGGCGGCGCTCATCGTCAAGTCGCTCGGCCGAGAGGACCACGAGGCCGAGCGCTTCCGCGTCGTCACCCACGAGCTGCGCGACGCCAACATCGAGGTCGGCCGCACGCGTGGCCGCTTCGACCCCGCCATCGAGGCCATCCCCACGATCGGGACGCTCGCCGTGCTCTTCGTCGGCACCCTCCGGGTGAGCAGCGGCCAGCTCACGGCCGGCCAGGTCGTCCAGATCGCCTACCTCTTCTCGATCCTCGCCTTCCCCGTGCGAGCCCTCGGGTGGGTCCTCGCCGAGCTGCCGCGCGCCGTCGTCGGGTGGAAGCGCGTCTCGGCCGTCCTGGACGCGACGGGCAGCATGACCTTCGGTGACCGTTCGCTGCCCCGGGGCACCGCGAGCCACCTGCAGGCCGAGCGACTCGCGTACGCCTATGAGATCGAGACCGAGACGGGCGAGGCCGACCGCAACCCGGCGGTCGTCGACGTCACCCTCGACGTCGCGCCCGGAGCGACGGTCGCGATCGTCGGGCCCACGGGCAGCGGCAAGTCGACGCTGACCAACCTCGTCATGCGGCTCGTCGACCCCGACTCGGGGGCGGTGCTCGTCGACGACGTCGACCTGCGCGAGGTGCGCCATGGCGGCATCAGCGACGTCGCTGCGCTCGTCGCGCAGCAGACCTTCATGTTCGACGACACCGTCCGCGGCAACATCACCCTCGGTGTCGAGCACGACGACGAGAGCGTCTGGCGCGCGCTGCACGTGGCGCAGGGCGCCGGCTTCGTCGAGAAGCTGCCCGACGGTCTCGAGACCCACGTCGGCGAGCGCGGCGCGAGCCTCTCCGGCGGACAGCGCCAGCGCATCGCCCTGGCCCGTGCCGTGATCCGTGAGCCGCAGCTGCTCATCCTCGACGACGCCACGTCGGCCGTCGACCCGAGCGTCGAGCAGGCCATCCTCGCCCGGCTCCGAGAGGCGAGCTCGGGCACCACCGTCCTCGTCGTCGCCTACCGCATGGCCACGATCCTGCTCGCCGACGAGGTCGTCTACCTCGAGGGCGGTCGGGTCGTCGACCACGGCTCCCACGACCAGCTCCTCGGCCGGTGCGTCGGCTACGAGCGGCTCGTCACGGCATACGCCCGCGAGGCCGCGGAGCGCGAGGCCATCGCGGCCGCCGAGGAGCGCGACGAGCCCGGGCTCGGCGCCGACGCGGCCGAGGAGGTCTCCCGATGAGCATGCGGTCGCAGGTCCTCGTCGAGCACCACGGTGTCGCCACGGGCAAGGAGATGACGACGTGGCAGACGCTGCGTCGTGGTGTCGAGCTCTCACCCGAGCTGCGCAAGGGCATCTGGGTGACGGTGCTGCTCGCCGTGCTCTCGACCCTCGGCCGGGTGCTCGTGCCGTTCGTCGTCCAGCGCATCACCGACAACGGTCTCCTCGCCGAGGGCGGTCCCGACACCCAGGTCGTGGCCGTCTACATCGGCGTCGCCCTCGTCGGCGTCGCCGTGACGGCGGTCTCCGCCTACTTCGTCAACATCCGCCTCTTCCGGTCGTCCGAGAACGGCCTGGCGACGTTGCGTCTCAGGGCTTTCCGGCACATCCACGACCTCGCGATGCTCACGCAGAACACCGAGCGGCGCGGGTCGCTCGTCTCCCGCGTCACGTCCGACGTCGACACGATCTCGATGTTCGTGCAGTTCGGCGGGCTCATGCTCATGATCAACATCGCGCAGATCTCGCTCGCGACGGTGCTCATGGTCGTCTACAGCCCGCTCCTCGGCCTCGTCGTGTGGCTGTGCTTCGTGCCGCTCTTCGTCATCATCCGCAAGTTCCAGGGCATCGTCGGCCGGGCCTACACGAAGGTGCGCGAACGCGTCGGCGACATGCTCGGAGCCATCTCCGAGGCCGTTGTCGGGGCGCAGGCCATCCGCGCCTACGGCGTCGAGGACCGCACCGCCGAGCGCATCGACGCCGCGGTCGAGGCGCACCGCAAGGCGGCCATCGGCGCCCAGGCCCGCTCGGTCGTGGCGTTCACGTCGGGGCAGCTCGTCTCCGGACTCACCACGGCAGTCGTCCTCGTCGTCGGCACCGTGCTCGCAGCCCGCGGCAGCCTGACGCTGGGAGAGCTGCTCGCCTTCCTCTTCCTCGTCAACCTCTTCACGCAGCCGGTCCAGCAGGCCACCGAGATCCTCAACGAGATGCAGAACGCCGTCGCCGGATGGCGCCGGGTCATCGGCATCATCGACACCCCCGCCGACGTCTCAGACCCGGGCGACTCCGGCGTCACCCTGCCGCGCGGACCGATCACCGTGCAGTTCAACGAGGTCGGCTTCGCCTACCCCGGTGGCGCGCCCGTGCTCCACGACATCGACCTGACGATCGCGCCGCGCAGCCGCGTCGCGATCGTCGGCGAGACCGGGTCGGGCAAGTCGACCCTCGCCAAGCTGCTCACCCGGCTCATGGACTCCAGCAGCGGTCAGGTGCTCCTCGACGGCGTCGACCTGCGCACGATCCGCTTCTCGTCACTGCGGTCCCGCGTCGTGCTCGTCCCCCAGGAGGGGTTCCTCTTCGACGGCACGCTGCTCGACAACATCCGCTTCGGCCGTCCAGAGGCGAGCGAGCAGGACGTGCGCCTCACCCTCACCGAGCTCGGTCTCGACCCGTGGGTCTCGACGCTCCCGCTGGGTCTGGCGACCGACGTGGGCCAGCGTGGCGAGTCGTTGTCGGCCGGCGAGCGCCAGCTCGTCGCACTGGCCCGGGCCTACCTCGCCGACCCCGACCTGCTCGTCCTCGACGAGGCGACGTCGGCCGTCGACCCGAGCACGGAGGTGCGGATCCAACGCGCCCTCGACTCGCTGACCCGCGGGCGCACCTCGATCGCGATCGCGCACCGGCTCTCGACGGCCCAGGCCGCCGACGAGGTGATCGTCGTCGATGCCGGTCGCATCGTCGAGCGCGGACACCACACCGAGCTCGTCCGACTCGGAGGCGTCTACTCCCGGCTCCACGAGTCCTGGGTCGCCCAGCAGCAGGCGGTCTGACGGCGAGACCGAGTGCCGGGTTCGGTCCGGGCGGCGGCAGAATGGGCGGGTGACCGACGCCCTCGACCCGACGCCAGCTGCCACGCCCGACCCCTCGACGCTCGACCCGCAGATCGCCGAGCTGCTCAAGCGCGACGAGCACGGCCTCGTGGCCGCCGTGGTGCAGCAGCACGACACGGGCGACGTCCTGATGGTCGGCTGGATGGACGACGAGGCCCTGCGCCGCACCCTCGGAGAGGGCCGGGTGACGTTCTGGTCGCGCAGCCGTCAGGAGTACTGGCGCAAGGGCGACACGAGCGGCCACGTGCAGTGGGTCAAGGGCGTGCGCCTCGACTGCGACGGCGACGCCCTCCTCGTGAGCGTCGACCAGGTCGGTGCGGCCTGCCACACGGGGGACCGCACCTGCTTCGACGCGCGCGTCCTCCCCGCCACCGTCGGCGAGCCCACCCCCACGGCCTGAACCCCGGCTCCAGTGTGCGCTCCGTCCCACTCGAGGGTGGTGGGGAGCGGCGGCCGCGTGTTCGACGGGTGAGGCGGGGCCACGGCATACGACGGCGTGGGCCAGAATGGCTCGGTGCCCGACTCGAACACCTCGCTCGCCGCCGCGCCCGCGCCACACGCCGACCTCGCGTGGGGCCGCACGTGGCCGAGCCTCGAGGTCTTCACCGAGCTCGCGCTCGAGCACCGTCGCGTCATCCCCGTCGTACGCCGTGTGCTGGCCGACGCCGAGACGCCCGTCGGCGTCTACCGCAAGCTCGCGAAGGACGCGCCGGGCACCTTCCTGCTCGAGTCCGCCGAGCACGGCGGCGTGTGGTCGCGCTACTCCATCGTCGGGGCCCGCAGTGCGGCGACGCTGACCGAGAAGGACGGCCGCGCGCACTGGATCGGCGAGCCGCCGGTCGGGCTGCCCACCGACGGAGACCCGACCGCGGCCGTCCGCGACACGGTCGCCGCCCTCGCGACGCCGCGGACGCCGGGGCTGCCGCCGCTCACGGGTGGTCTCGTCGGCGCCATCACCTACGACGCCGTCCGGCGCTGGGAGAAGGTGCCCGACGGCGGTCGCGACGAGCTCGACCTGCCTGAGGTGGCGATGATGCTCGCCACCGACCTCGCGGTCTTCGACCACAGCGACGGGTCGCTGCTGCTCATCGCCAACGCCGTCAACCACGACGCCACCGACGAGCGCATCGAGGACGCCTGGGCCGACGCCGTCAGCCGTCTCGACCGGATGACCGACGAGCTCGCAGCCCCCGCGCCGAGCACCGTGGCCACCATCGAGCCCATCGACAGCCATCCGACGAGCAGCCACACGCAGGCCGAGTACGAGGAGATGGTCGAGGAGGCCAAGGAGGCGATCCGGGCCGGCGAGGCCTTCCAGATCGTCGTCTCGCAGCGCTTCACCGTGCCGTGTCGTGCCGACGCCCTCGACGTCTACCGGGCGCTGCGGGTCAGCAACCCCAGCCCCTACATGTACCTCCTGCGGCTCCCGCACCCCGACGGCACGGCCTACGACATCGTCGGCTCGAGCCCCGAGGCCCTCATCAAGGTGACGGGACGCCAGGCGATCACCCACCCCATCGCCGGCTCGCGGCCCCGTGGCAAGAGCCCGGACCACGACGCGCACCTCGCCGAGGAGCTGCTCGGCGACGCGAAGGAGCGGGCCGAGCACCTCATGCTCGTCGACCTCGCCCGCAACGACCTCCAGCGCATCTGCCGCGCCGGCACCGTCGACACGGTCGACTTCATGTCGATCCGACGCTACAGCCACATCATGCACATCGAGTCGACGGTCGTCGGTGACCTGCGCGACGACCAGAGCGCCTACGACGCGCTCGTCGCGACGTTCCCCGCCGGCACGCTGAGCGGGGCGCCGAAGCCGCGCGCCATGGCGCTCATCGACGCCTACGAGGGGCTGCGCCGCGGTCTCTACGGCGGCGTCGTCGGCTACCTCGACTTCGCCGGCGACCTCGACATGGCCATCGCGATCCGCACCGCGCTCATCAAGGACGGGCGTGCCCACGTCCAGGCCGGCGCCGGCATCGTCGCCGACTCGGTGCCCCACCTCGAGTACGAGGAGACGGTCAACAAGGCGGCCGCCGCCCTGCGTGCCGTGGCCGCCGCCGCGGGCCTGCGTCCCCTGGGGGACCACCGCCCATGACCTCCCGCCTCCGTCCCGGCGCCCTCGACAAGAAGCGCGCGGCCCTCGTCGTCCTCGTCCCCGCGGCCCTGCTGCTCGGCCTCACGACCCGTGCGTGGGCGGTCGGTGAGTCCAGGGACGTCCTCAGCCAGGCGATCACCGAGGTGACCGGTGGCACCGCGGCACCGGGCGTCGTCGGCCTCACCGCCGTCTGCATGGTGGCCCTGCTCGGCCTCATGACGGGCGGCCGCGTCATCCGGGCCGTCGCCGCGGCCGTCATCGTGCTGGCCTCGCTGGGCGCGCTGGCGATGACCGTCCTCGTCGCCCTGCGGCCGGTCGACACGGTGGCCGACGCCGTCGCCCGCGAGCTCGCCCGCACGACCGCCCCGGCCGCCACGGGCTCGAGCACCGCGGGGGTGTGGCTCGCCGTCGTCGCGGCGGTGCTGCTGGCCGTCGGGTCCCTGCTCGCGGCCGTGTCGAGCCGCACCTGGGCCGGGCTCTCCGGCCGCTACGAGCGGGGCGGCAAGCCCGAGAGCGGCCCGCGCGGAGAGGTCCGCACGACCTGGGACGAGCTGTCCGAGGGGCGGGACCCGACCCTGCGCGACGCTCCTGACGAGACCTGACAGAATGAACCCCGTCGGCCCGCACGCGAGTGGAGCCGATCGGACCAGAGAGGACCCCATGGAAGAGCAGCACGAGGACCACGGTCACAGCACCGCCGCCTGGACCGGGGTCGGGATCATCCTGCTCGGCACGGCCATCGCGTCCGTCGCCGTCGTCATCCCCAGCCTGGTCCTCGGCATCATCGGTGCCGTCGTCATCGTGGCCGGTGTCGCCGCGGGCAAGACGATGTCCATGGCCGGCTACGGCAACGACGGGCACCACGCGCAGGCGGGCTCGATCGTCGACGCCCCCGACGAGACGGGCGCCGACACCGTCGGCAAGAGCTGAGCGCAGTGCCGACGGTTCTCGACGGGATCATCAGCGGCGTCCGCGAGGATCTCGGACGCCGTCGTG
This sequence comes from Terrabacter sp. Soil810, assembly GCF_001429645.1. Lineage (NCBI taxonomy): Bacteria > Bacillati > Actinomycetota > Actinomycetes > Micrococcales > Intrasporangiaceae > Terrabacter > Terrabacter sp. Soil810. The sequence continues at coordinate 1,827,099 of NZ_LMSW01000011.1, read as the reverse complement.
CCGCGCTGCCGCTCGCTGAGCTCGAGGCGCGGCTCGCGACCGTGGGCCCGGCGCTCGACCCGATGCCGGGCATCCGTTCCGCCGAGGGCGTCGCCGTCATCGCCGAGGTCAAGCGCTCGAGCCCGAGCAAGGGCGCGCTCGCCGAGATCCCCGAGCCCGGCCTGCTGGCGCGGTCGTATGCCGCCGGGGGAGCGAGTGCCATCAGCGTGCTCACCGAGGAGCGGCGGTTCTCAGGCAGCCTCGCCGACCTCGACGAGGTGCGCGCGGCGGTCCGGACCCCCTTGCTGCGCAAGGACTTCATGGTCGACGCCTACCAGGTGACCGAGGCCCGCGCCCACGGCGCCGACCTCGTCCTCCTCATCGTCGCAGCGCTCGACGACGCGCTCATGCGTGACCTGCACGACCAGGCGCTCGCGCTCGGCATGACCGCCCTGATCGAGGTGCACGACGCCGCCGAGCTCGACCGGGCCCTCGCCCTCGACCCCGTCCTCGTGGGCGTCAACGCCCGCAACCTCAAGACCCTCGAGGTCGACTCCCGCACCGTCACCGACCTGCTGCCGCGCGTGCCCGCGGGCGTCGTCGGGGTGGCCGAGTCCGGTGTCGGTGGTCCCGACGACGTGGCCGCCTACGTGCGCGCCGGCGCGGGTGCCGTGCTCGTCGGCGAGGCCCTCGTCAAGAACGGCGCCCCGGAGGCCGCGATCCGCGGCTTCATCGACGCCGCGACCGCGGTCCGGGCCCCGGCCCGCCCCGGCGCGGCAGGAGAGTGAGCATGACCACGACATCCAACGTGCCGGCATACGGCCGCTTCGGGGGTTTCGGCGGACGCTACGTCCCCGAGGCGCTCGTCCCCGCCCTCGAGCAGCTCGAGGAGGTCTGGCGCAAGGCCGTCGTCGACCCGGAGTTCGTCGGTGAGCTCGAGCGCCTCCAGCGCACCTACACGGGCCGGCCGAGCATCATCACCGAGGTGCCGCGCTTCGCCGAGCACTGCGGGGGTGCCCGCGTCATCCTCAAGCGCGAGGACCTCAACCACACCGGCTCGCACAAGATCAACAACGTGCTGGGCCAGGCCCTGCTGACCAAGCGGATGGGCAAGACGCGCGTCATCGCCGAGACCGGCGCCGGCCAGCACGGAGTCGCCACGGCGACCGCGGCCGCCCTGCTCGGGCTCGAGTGCGTCGTCTACATGGGCCGCAAGGACACCGAGCGCCAGGCGCTCAACGTCGCCCGGATGCGCCTGCTCGGCGCCGAGGTCGTCCCGGTCGACAACGGCAGCAAGACGCTCAAGGACGCCGTCAACGAGGCGTTCCGCGACTGGGTCGCCAACGTCGCGACGACGCACTACGTCCTCGGCACCGTGACCGGCCCGCACCCCTTCCCCGAGATGGTCCGCGACTTCCACCGCGTCATCGGGGTCGAGGCGCGCCAGCAGGTGCTCGACCTCGTCGGGCGCCTGCCCGACGCCGTGCTCGCCTGCGTCGGCGGCGGCTCCAACGCGATGGGCATCTTCCACCGCTTCATCGACGACGAGTCCGTCCGGCTCATCGGCTTCGAGGCGGGCGGCGAGGGCGTCGAGTCGGGCAAGCACGCCGCGCGCTTCTCCGCCGGCATCCCCGGGGTGCTCCACGGCGCCTTCACCTACGTCATGCAGGACGAGGACGGCCAGACCGTCGAGTCGCACAGCGTCTCGGCCGGTCTCGACTACCCCAGCGTCGGCCCCGAGCACGCCCACCTGCTCGAGTCGGGGCGGGCCGAGTACCGCCCCGTCACCGACGTCGAGGCGATGGAGGCGTTCTCGCTGCTGTCGCGCACCGAGGGCATCCTCCCCGCGATCGAGAGCGCGCACGCCCTCGCCGGTGCGATGAAGGTCGGGCGCGAGCTCGGCCCCGACGCCATCCTGCTCGTCAACCTGTCAGGGCGCGGCGACAAGGACGTCCACACGGCTGCCGAGTGGTTCGGCCTCATCGCTGACGACGGGTCGCCCCGGCTGCCGGACGACGACGGCGCCAAGGGCATGGGGGAGCAGCAGTGAGTGTCGGTCTCATCATCGAGAAGTGCCGCGCCGACAACCGCGCAGCCCTCATCGGCTACCTCCCCGTCGGCTTCCCGTCGGTCGAGGGGTCGATCACCGCGATGAAGGTCCTCGTCGAGTCCGGCGTCGACATCATCGAGATCGGGGTGCCCTACAGCGACCCCGTCATGGACGGCCCGGTCATCCAGGACGCCGCCGTGCGCGCCCTCGCCCGTGGTGTCCGCCTTGGCGACATCTTCACCGCCGCCCGCGAGGTCTCCGGCGCCGGAGCCGGTGCGCTCGTCATGACGTACTGGAACCCCGTCCTGCGCTACGGCGTCGAGCGTTTCGCCACCGACCTCGCGGCGGCCGGGGGAGCCGGGCTCATCACGCCCGACCTCATCCCCGACGAGGCCGGTGAGTGGATCGCCGCGGCAGACGCCCACGACCTCGACAAGGTCTTCCTCGTCGCGCCCAGCTCGACACCCGAGCGGCTCGCCGCCGTGACCTCCCAGTGCCGGGGTTTCGTCTACGCGACCGCCGTCATGGGCGTGACCGGTGCGCGGGCCAGCGTCGGCGAGGCGGCCGACGCGCTCGTCTCCCGCACCCGCGAGCACACCGACCTGCCGGTCTGCGTCGGGCTCGGTGTCTCGACCGGTGACCAGGCTGCCGAGGTCGGGCGCTACGCCGACGGCGTCATCGTCGGATCGGCGCTCGTGCGCTGCCTCACCGAGGCCGACTCCGAGGAGCAGGGGCTCGAGGCGCTCGGCGCCCTGGCCCGCGAGCTCGCCGACGGCGTCCGTCGGGGCCGGTCGTGAGCGTGCTCGCCGGCGTGCCGACCGCGCTGGGTGCCGCCCTCCCGGCCGACATCCCGTCGCCCAGCGTCGGCGTCTGGCACCTCGGTCCACTGCCGATCCGCGGCTACGCCATGTGCATCCTCGCCGGCATCGTCGTCGCCGTCTGGCTGACGCAGAAGCGCCTCGAGGCCCGAGGGCACCGCAAGGGCATCGCCATCGACATCTCCGCGTGGGCCGTGCCGTTCGGCATCGTCGGCGGACGCCTCTACCACCTCGTCACGACGCCGCAGCCGTACTTCGGCGAGAACGGCGACCCGTGGAAGGCGTTCGCCATCTACGAGGGTGGTCTCGGCATCTGGGGCGCCGTCGCGCTGGGAGCCGTCGGCGCGTGGATCGGCTGCCGCAAGAACGGCGTGGCCTTCCGTGACTTCGTCGACGCAGCGGCACCCGGGCTGGCGATCGCCCAGGCCATGGGTCGCTTCGGCAACTGGTTCAACAACGAGATCTACGGTGCGCCCACCGACCTGCCGTGGAGGCTGCGCATCTACGAGTGGGACACCTCCCTCGGCCGCGCCGTCGTCGACGCCCAGGGCAACCCGGTCGTCAAGGGCTACTTCCACCCGACGTTCCTCTACGAGGCGCTCTGGTGCCTGCTGCTCGCGGCCTTCCTCATCTGGCTCGGCCGCCACCGTCAGCTCAAGGCCGGCCAGGTCTTCGCCGCCTACGTCATGGGCTACCCCGTCGGCCGCATCGTCATCGAGAACATGCGCACCGACTCGGCCAACCTCATCCTCGGACAGCGCGTCAACACCTGGGTCTCGATCCTCGTGTTCCTGCTGGGCGTCTACCTGTGGCGGCACTTCGGCCGCATGGAGCAGCCCCCCGCACCGACCCCTCCGGACGACACGGTCGACGACGCGTCGGGCGAGCCGGACGAGCCGGACGAGGCCACCTCGGCCACCCAGGCGGGCGACACCGACGACGACGTCGTCGAAGATCCTTCGGCGGAGACCGTCGCAGACCGGCCGAACGACACCGTCCCCGGCGGCACGAAGGTGGACCGTCCGGCGCAGTCCTGATGCGTCCTTCCTCACGTCCCGACCGTCGACGTGAGCACGGCGTCTCACGATTCGGAATCCGCTGTATCAACAGGTAGGACGAGCGGTCCCTCCGATATCGTCGTCAGCAACGCCTGTGGCCAGTGCCGTCCACATGCCCTCAGTCATGTCGCGTGGCCCCGTCGCGGTCGCCCGCCTGGGACCCAGCAGAAGGACGGTGAAGATGCCGCCGCACACCCGCACCCGTGCCCTCTTCAGTGCACACCCGGAGAACTCCGGTCTCTACCGACGCGAGTTCGAGCACGACGCCTGCGGTGTCGCCCTCATCGCGACGATGCGGGGCACGGCGGGTCACGACATCGTCGACCACGCCCTCACGGCGCTGCGCAACCTCGACCACCGTGGCGCCACCGGCGCCGACCCGCTCGTCGGTGACGGCGCGGGCATCCTGACGCAGATCCCCGACGAGTTCTTCCGGTCCAGCGTCCCGTTCACGCTCCCCAACAACGGGGCGTATGCCGCGGGCATCGCCTTCCTGCCGCAGAACCCCATCGAGCGGGCCGCGGCCAAGGCCCGCATCGAGGAGATCGCGGTCGCCGAGAACCTCAAGGTGCTCGGCTGGCGCGAGGTCCCCGTCGAGGACGACCTCGTCGGCACCGTCGCGCGCGAGTGCATGCCGTTCTTCGAGCAGCTCTTCGTCAGCAGCTCGATCGGGCGGCAGGTGGCGCTCGGTCTCGACCGGCTCGCGTTCTGCCTGCGCAAGCGCGCCGAGCACGAGGTCGACGTCTACTTCGCCTCGCTCAGCTCCCGAACCATCGTCTACAAGGGCATGCTGACGACCGGCCAGCTCGAGCCGTTCTTCCCCGACCTGTCCGACCCGCGCTTCAAGAGCGAGCTCGCCCTCGTGCACTCGCGCTTCTCGACGAACACGTTCCCGTCGTGGCCCCTCGCGCACCCCTACCGCTTCATCGCCCACAACGGCGAGATCAACACCGTCAAGGGCAACCGCAACTGGATGCACGCCCGCGAGAGCCTGCTGACGTCCGACATCATCCCGGGCGACCTCGAGCGCATCTTCCCGGTCTGCACGCCGGAGGCGTCCGACTCGGCGAGCTTCGACGAGGTGCTCGAGCTGCTCCACCTCGGTGGGCGCTCGCTCCCGCACGCCGTGCTGATGATGATCCCGGAGGCGTGGGAGAACCACGCCACGATGGACCCGGCCCGCAAGGCGTTCTACGAGTTCCACTCGACCTTCATGGAGCCGTGGGACGGTCCGGCCAACGTCTGCTTCAGCGACGGCACCCTCGTCGGCGCGGTGCTCGACCGCAACGGCCTGCGCCCCGGCCGCTACACCGTCACCGACGACGGCCTCGTCGTCCTGGCGTCGGAGTCCGGCGTGCTCGAGCTCGACCCCGCGACGATCGTCCAGCGGGGACGCCTGCAGCCGGGCAAGATGTTCCTCGTCGACACCGAGCACGGCCGCATCGTCAGCGACGAGGAGATCAAGAGCCAGCTCGCCGCGGCGAAGCCGTATGCCGAGTGGCTGCACGCGGGCCTGATCCGCCTCGAGGACCTCCCGGAGCGCGAGCACATCGTGCACACGGCGGCCTCGGTCGCTCGCCGCCAGCAGACCTTCGGCTACACCGCGGAAGAGCTGCGCATCCTGCTGACGCCGATGGCCCGCTCCGGTGGCGAGGCGCTCGGCTCGATGGGCACCGACACGCCCATCGCCGTGCTGTCGTCGCGTCCACGGCTGCTCTTCGACTACTTCACCCAGCTCTTCGCGCAGGTGACCAACCCGCCGCTCGACGCGATCCGCGAGGAGCTCGTCACCTCGCTCGGCACCTACATGGGCCCGGAGGGCAACGCCCTGTCGGCCTCGCCGTCGCACGCGCGACAGCTCGTCCTCGACTTCCCGGTCATCGACAACGACGAGCTCGCCAAGATCGTGCACATCAACGCCGACGGTGACCTGCCCGGCTACGCCACGCACGTCGTCCGCGGGCTCTACGACGTCACGGGCGGAGCGGCCGCCATGCGCGACCGCCTCGAGGAGATCTTCGCCGAGGTCTCGCAGGCCATCTCGCGCGGCGCGCGCTTCGTCGTGCTCTCCGACCGCGACTCGGGCCGCGACCTCGCGCCCATCCCGTCGCTGCTCCTCACCGCCGCCGTGCACCACCACCTCATCCGCGAGAAGACCCGCACCCAGGTCGGTCTGCTCGTCGAGGCGGGCGACGTGCGCGAGGTCCACCATGTGGCCCTGCTCATCGGCTTCGGAGCGGCCGCGGTCAACCCCTACCTCGCGATGGAGACCGTCGAGGACCTCGTCCGCGCCGGCGAGATCGAGGGCGTCACGTCCGAGACGGCCGTCGCCAACCTCATCAAGGCGCTCGGCAAGGGTGTCCTCAAGGTCATGTCCAAGATGGGCATCTCGACCGTCGCGTCCTACCGCGGCGCCCAGGTCTTCGAGGCCATCGGCCTCGCCCAGCCGCTCGTCGACCGCTACTTCACCGGCACGGTCAGCCAGCTCGGCGGCGTCGGCCTCGACGTCATCGCCCGCGAGACCGCCGAGCGCCACGCGCGGGCCTACCCGCCGGACGGAGTCCACCAGCCGCACCGCACCCTCGAGGTCGGCGGCGAGTACCAGTGGCGCCGTGAGGGCGAGCCGCACCTCTTCGACCCCGAGACGGTCTTCCGCCTCCAGCACTCGACGCGCCAGCGCCGCTACGACATCTTCAAGCAGTACACCGGGCGCATCGACGACCAGACGTCGCGCCTCATGACGCTGCGCGGCCTCATGGCCTTCCGCCCGACGGGGGTCACCGGGCGTCTGCCCGTGCCGATCGAGGAGGTCGAGCCGGTCAGCGAGATCGTCAGGCGCTTCAACACCGGCGCGATGAGCTACGGCTCGATCTCCAAGGAGGCGCACGAGACGCTCGCGATCGCGATGAACCACCTCGGCGGTCGGTCCAACACCGGTGAGGGCGGCGAGGACATCGACCGTCTGCTCGACCCCGAGCGACGCTCCGCCGTCAAGCAGGTGGCGTCCGGGCGGTTCGGCGTGACGAGCCTCTACCTCACCCACTCCGACGACATCCAGATCAAGATGGCCCAGGGCGCCAAGCCCGGCGAGGGCGGGCAGCTGCCCGGGCACAAGGTCTACCCGTGGGTCGCCAAGACGAGGCACTCGACGCCCGGTGTCGGCCTCATCTCACCGCCACCGCACCACGACATCTACTCGATCGAGGACCTGGCGCAGCTGATCCACGACCTCAAGAACGCCAACCCGTCGGCCCGCATCCACGTCAAGCTCGTGTCCGAGATCGGCGTCGGCACGGTCGCCGCGGGCGTGTCCAAGGCGCACGCCGACGTCGTGCTCATCTCCGGCCACGACGGCGGCACGGGAGCCTCGCCGCTCACGTCGCTCAAGCACGCCGGTGCCCCCTGGGAGCTCGGTCTCGCCGAGGCCCAGCAGACCCTCGTGCTCAACGGCCTGCGCGACCGCATCGTCGTCCAGGTCGACGGGCAGCTCAAGACCGGTCGCGACGTGGTCGTGGCGGCCCTGCTCGGCGCCGAGGAGTTCGGTTTCGCGACCGCGCCGCTCGTCGTCTCGGGCTGCATCATGATGCGCGTCTGCCACCTCGACACGTGTCCGGTGGGCATCGCGACACAGAACCCCGAGCTGCGCTCGCGCTTCTCGGGCAAGCCGGAGTTCGTCGAGACCTTCTTCGAGTACATCGCCGAGGAGGTGCGCGAGCACCTGGCCTCGCTCGGGTTCCGCTCGATCGAGGAGGCCGTCGGCCAGGTCGGCAGCCTCGACCTCGACAAGGCCATCGCGCACTGGAAGGCGTCCGGCCTCGACCTCAGCCCGATCCTCGCCGTCGCCGACAACCCGACCGGCGGCACCCTGTACCAGTCGGCCACCCAGGACCACGGCCTCGACAAGGCGCTCGACAACGAGCTGCTGAGCCGAGCCCTGTCGGCCATCGAGAGCGGCGAGCCGGTGCGCACCGAGATCGCCGTGCGCAACGTCAACCGCACGGTCGGAACCATGCTCGGGCACCACGTGACCAAGGCGCACCCGCACGGTCTCGCCGACAACACGATCGAGCTGACGATGACCGGCTCCGGTGGGCAGTCCTTCGGGGCCTTCCTGCCCGCCGGCATCACGATGCAGCTCTTCGGCGACGCCAACGACTACGTCGGCAAGGGCCTGTCCGGCGGGCGCGTCGCGGTGCGTCCGCACCGTGACGCGGCCCTCGTGGCCGAGCAGAACGTCATCGGCGGCAACGTCATCGCCTACGGCGCCACGACCGGGCAGCTCTTCCTGCGCGGTGTCGTCGGCGAGCGGTTCTGCGTGCGCAACTCCGGTGCCCACGCCGTCGTCGAGGGCGTCGGCGACCACGGCTGCGAGTACATGACGGGCGGGACGGCCGTCGTGCTCGGCCGGACCGGGCGCAACTTCGCGGCCGGCATGTCCGGTGGCGTCGCCTACGTGCTCGACCTCGACGCCGACCTCGTCAACCGCGAGATGGTCGACCTGCTGCCGCTCCGGGCCGACGACGAGGAGCCGCTCCGCGAGCTGCTCGAAGGCCACGTCGGGTGGACCGAGTCGCCCGTCGCCCGCGCGCTGCTCGACGACTGGGCGGCTGCGCGCGAGCGCTTCACGCTCGTGCTCCCGCGCGACTTCCAGCGTGTCCTCGACGTCCGGGCCGAGGCCGAGGAACAGGGCCTCGACCTCGACGGACCCGAAGTGTGGAACCGGATCATGGAGGCTTCCCGTGGCTGACCCCCAAGGCTTTCTCACCACCCGTGAGCGCGAGCTCCCGGCCCGCCGTCCCGTCCCCGTGCGCATCCGGGACTGGAAGGAGGTCTACGAGGAGCAGGAGCTCGGGCAGCTCCAGCGCCAGGCCGGTCGCTGCATGGACTGCGGCATCCCGTTCTGCCACTCCGGCTGTCCGCTCGGCAACCTCATCCCCGAGTGGAACAACTTCGCGTGGCGCGGTGACTGGTCCGATGCCATCGAGCGGCTCCACGCGACCAACAACTTCCCCGAGTTCACCGGACGGCTGTGCCCGGCACCGTGCGAGACCGCGTGCGTGCTCGGCATCAACCAGCCGGCCGTGACGATCAAGCAGGTCGAGGTCACGACGATCGAGCGCGCCTTCGACGAGGGACTCGTCCAGCCGCTCCCGCCCGAGCGACTGTCGGGCAAGACCGTCGCCGTCGTCGGGTCGGGCCCGGCCGGTCTCGCCGCGGCCCAGCAGCTGACGCGCGCGGGTCACACGGTCGCCGTCTTCGAGCGGGCCGACAAGCCCGGGGGGCTGCTGCGCTACGGCATCCCCGAGTTCAAGATGGAGAAGTCGGTCCTCGACCGCCGTCTCGAGCAGATGGCCGCCGAGGGCACGCGCTTCCGCAACGGCATGGACGTCGGTGTCGACATCACCGGCCGCCAGCTGCGCGACCGCTACGACGCCGTCGTGCTCGCCCTCGGGGCCACGGTCCCGCGCGACCTCGACGTGCCGGGGCGGCAGCTCGGTGGCATCCACCAGGCCATGGACTACCTCCCGCAGGGAAACCGTGCAGCGCTGGGCGAGCAGGTGGAGGGCCAGATCCTCGCCACCGACAAGCACGTCATCGTCATCGGCGGCGGTGACACCGGCGCCGACTGCATCGGCACCGCCCACCGCCAGGGCGCGGCGTCCGTCACGAGCCTCGAGATCATGCCGCAGCCGGGGGAGGAGCGTCCGGGCAACCAGCCGTGGCCGACCTACCCGATGCTCTACCGCGTCGCGAGCGCCCACGAGGAGGGCGGCGAGCGCCTGTATGCCGTCAGCACGACGGAGTTCGTCGGCGACGACGACGGCAACGTCTCGGCGCTGCGCCTCACGGAGGTCGAGCTCGTCGACGGCCGGCTCACCCCCAAGCCGGGCACCGAGCGCGAGATCCCCGCGCAGCTCGTCCTCTTCGCGATGGGCTTCCTCGGTCCCCAGGGCCCGGGTGTCGTCGAACAGCTCGGGGTCGCCCTCGACGAGCGCAGCAACGTCGCGCGCGACAAGAACTTCATGAGCTCGGTCCCGGGCGTCTTCGTCGCCGGCGACGCCGGTCGTGGGCAGTCGCTCATCGTCTGGGCGATCGCCGAGGGCCGGGCCGCCGCAGCGGGCGTCGACGCGTGGCTCACCGGCTCGAGCTCGCTCCCGCGCCCGATCGGCCCGAGCGACCGCCCGGTCACCGTCTGACCGCGCCGGCCGGCATCCGACCACCCCGCCACACCCCGGCGTATGCCGTGTCGCCACCTCAGCGACACGGCATACGCTCATGATCACCCTGAGCCACAACGGAGCCCGCGCCGACGACGCCGCGGGGCGTCCCACTGGACGAACCCTCGTGGTGACCCACGTCACAGCACCCATAAGGTTGAAGCATGCGTCGCGCCAAGATCGTCTGCACGATCGGACCCAAGACCTCATCGCCCACCCAGCTCCGCGCCCTCGTCGACGCCGGCATGGACGTCGCCCGCCTCAACCTCTCCCACGGTGACCACTCCGTGCACGAGCAGGTCTACCGCGACTGCCGCGCCGCCAGCGACGCGTCCGGACGCGCCGTCGGCATCCTCGTCGACCTCCAGGGCCCCAAGATCCGCACCGGCCGCTTCTCCGGCGGTCCGGTGACCCTGAGTCCCGGCCAGCGCTTCACCATCACGACGCGCGAGGTCGACGGCGACGACACGATCGTCGGGACCACCTACGAAGGCCTGCCCGGTGACGTGACTCCCGGCGACCTCCTGCTCATCGACGACGGCAAGGTCATGCTCCGCGCGGTCGAGGTCACCGACACCGACGTGCTCACCGAGACCGTCATCGGCGGCCAGGTGAGCAACAACAAGGGCATCAACCTGCCGGGGGTGGCCGTCAGCGTGCCCGCCATGTCCGACAAGGACCGCGAGGACCTCCGTTTCGCGATGCGGCTCGGCGTCGACATGATCGCGCTGTCGTTCGTGCGCTCCGCCGACGACATCGTCGACGTCCACGCCGTCATGGACGAGTTCGGCGAGCGCATCCCCGTCATCGCCAAGATCGAGAAGCCGCAGGCTGTCGACAACCTCGAGGGCATCGTCGCGGCCTTCGACGGCATCATGGTCGCCCGTGGTGACCTCGGCGTCGAGATGCCGCTCGAGGACGTGCCCCTCGTGCAGAAGCGCGCCATCGAGCTCGCGCGGCGCGAGGCCAAGCCGGTCATCGTCGCCACGCAGGTGCTCGAGTCGATGATCGAGAACCCCCGCCCGACGAGGGCCGAGGCCTCCGACGCCGCCAACGCGGTGCTCGACGGCGCCGACGCGCTCATGCTCTCGGGCGAGACGTCGGTGGGTGCCTGGCCGATCGACTCGGTGCGCACCATGGCGCGCATCATCGAGTCCACCGAGGTCCACGGCCACGACAAGATCGCGCGGATGAAGACCAACCCCAAGACCGTCGGGGGCACGGTGACCAAGGCCGCTGCCGAGATCGGCGAGGTCATCGGGGCGAAGTTCCTCATCACGTTCACCGAGACCGGTGGGTCGGCGACCCGGATGGCCCGCATGCGTCCGCGGCTGCCGATGCTGGCCTTCACCTCCGACCCCCGCGTGCGCTCGCGCCTCGCCCTCGTCTGGGGGATCGAGACCTACCTCGTGCCGCGCATGCACCACACCGACCAGTTCGCCATGCAGGTCGACCTCAAGCTCATGCCCGAGGGTCGCGTCACCGAGGGTGACCGCGTCGTCATCGTCGCCGGCTCGCCTCCCGGCATCCCGGGCTCGACGAACGCGCTGCGCGTCCACCGGGTCGGCGACGCCGTCAACCGGGCGGCCCCGGCCTACCGGCCGGAGGAGGTCACGAGCTGAGCTCGGCCCGCATCGCACGACCGAGTGACCACGTACGCCGCCGGCACCCCCGGCGGCGTTCGTGTCCTCGCGGGTATGCTGGCGCGGCACTCCGGCCGGGGTGGTGGAATGGCAGACACGGGGCACTCAAAATGCTCTGGCCGCAAGGCCGTGCGGGTTCGAGTCCCGCCCTCGGCACCCTTTGCCGCCGCGCTCACGAGCGGGGTGGCCGCCTGCACGGACCCGCCCGGCCCGATCGCGACGCGGGGTTGACGGTCCCGAAACGCGCCGGAAACGTGGCCCCGGCTACGCTTTGCCCCGTGAGCACTGACGAGAGCACGACCCCCAGGCCGACACCCGCCACCGCCGCCGAGGCCTCCGGGTCACCCGCGTCCCCGGCCGCGTCCGAGGGGCTGTCGGCACCTGAGGACGCCACCGACACGGCGGCGCCGGTCACCGGGGCGACCCGCATCCTCGTCGCCGAGGACGAGGCCCTCATCCGCCTCGACCTCGTCGAGATGCTCGGCGAGCAGGGCTATGACGTCGTCGGCCAGGCGAGCAACGGCGAGCAGGCCGTCGAGCTCGCGAAGGAGGTCAGGCCCGACCTCGTCATCATGGACGTCAAGATGCCCGTCCTCGACGGGCTCTCGGCCGCCGAGCAGCTGCACGAGGCCAAGCTGTGCCCCGTCATCATGCTCACCGCCTTCTCCCAGACCGAGCTCGTCGAGCGCGCCCGCGACGCCGGCGTCATGGCCTACATCGTCAAGCCGTTCACCGCCGACGACCTGCGCCCCGCCATCGACATCGCCACCTCCCGCTGGCAGGAGCTCAAGGCCCTCGAGGCCGAGATCGCCGACCTCGGTGAGCGGCTCGAGACGCGCAAGCTCGTCGACCGCGCCAAGGGTGTGCTCATGACCCAGCTCAAGCTGAGCGAGTCCGACGCGTTCCGCTGGATCCAGAAGACCGCGATGGACCGTCGGCTCGGGATGAAAGAGGTCGCCGAGGCCGTCATCAACGGCTTTCCGGCGTCCTGACGCCCCGGACGCCGCACATCGTCCGGGAGCACGCCCGAACAGGTCACGACACGGTCACTCATCGCGAGTTTCTCGTGACCACGGTGCAGGGTGGGGCTTAGTCTCCAGTCAGCCCTCGACCGAGGGATGTGTGACATCAGGAGGACACCCGTGCGTTCTACCCTCAAGTTCGCTGTGCCGCTCGCGGTCGCAGCGCTTGCCCTCGGCGCCTGTGGCACCAAGGGGGGCGACACCGCCACACCGCCCGCCAGTGGTGGCGCTGCAGCCTGCGGCAACTACAAGATCGGCATGTTCGGTGCCCTCACCGGCCCGAACGCCAACCTTGGAATCTACATCCAGAACGGCGTGAACCTCGCCCTCGACGACTACAACAAGAAGCACGCGGACTGCAAGGTCACGCTCGAGAACTACGACTCGCAGGGTGACCCGACGCAGGCCCCCGCCCTGGCCAAGAAGGCCATCGACGACAAGAAGGTCGTCGGCATCGTCGGCCCGGCGTTCTCCGGTGAGTCCAAGGCCGCCGACCCGGCGTTCAACGAGGCCGGCCTCGTGACGATCACGCCGTCGGCAACCAACCCGAAGCTCGCCGACAACGGCTGGAAGACCTTCTTCCGCGCCCTCGGCAACGACGCCACCCAGGGCCCCGCGGCCTCCAAGTACATCAAGGACACCGTCAAGTCGACCAAGACGTTCGTCATCGACGACGCGTCCGAGTACGGCAAGGGCCTGGCCGACATCGTCCGCTCCGACCTCGGCGCACAGGTCATCGGCAACGACACCATCCAGCAGAAGCAGACCGACTTCAGCGCCTCCGTCACGAAGGTGACGAGCTCGGGCGCCGACGCGCTCTTCTTCGGTGGCTACTCGCCCGAGGCCGCGCCGCTCATCAAGCAGCTGCGCGACGCCGGCTGGAAGGGCACGTTCGTCGTGGCCGACGGTGTCAAGGACCAGTCCTTCATCGACAACGCCAAGGACGCCGCCGAGGGCACGATCATCACCTGCCCCTGCGTCCCCGCGGACGTGGCCCCGGACTTCCAGACCGCCTACAAGGCGAAGTACAACGAGGACCCCAACACCTACTCCGGTGAGGGCTACGACTCGGCCACGATCCTGCTCGACGGCATCGCCGCCGGCAAGGACCGCGCGAGCATGGTCGACTTCGTCAAGGCCTACGACAAGAAGGGCGTCACGAAGCAGCTGAAGTTCGACGCCAAGGGCGAGTCGGCCGACATCAAGGTGTTCGCCTACAAGGTCGAGGGCGGCAAGATCGTCTCCGTCGGCGAGATCAAGTAACGCGTTCGTCAACGAAGGGGGGCGGTCGGAGCAGTACGCTCCGACCGCCCCTCGTTCGGTTGGCGCTCGAGCCCTGATCCCGCCCACCGCACCCGGCCCAGGAGGTCTTGGATGCAGAACCTCATCGACAACTTCTTCGCCTACACCATCACGGGCCTGACGATCGGCGCGGTCTACGCGCTCGTCGCGCTCGGCTACACGCTCGTCTACGGCGTCCTTCGCCTCATCAACTTCGCCCACTCCGAGGTGTTCATGTACGGCACCTTCGCGGCACTGTGGGTGGTCATGCTCCTCGGTGGTCGTCCCGGTGCCGGGGTGGGGCAGGTCATCTTCTGGGTCGCGATGATGTTCGTCGCGGCCATGGCGATGTCCGGTTTCATCGCCGTGCTGCTCGAACGGGTGGCCTACCGGCCGCTCCGCAAACGCAACGCGCCACCCCTGATCGCGCTCATCTCGGCGATCGGCGCCTCGTTCGTCCTCGCCGAGATCATGGGCCTGCGCAGCCGCATCACCAGCTGGGTCGGCCTGGACGACAACCTGCGTGACTACGTCCGCAACTCGCGCAACAACGCGGGCATGCCGACGATCATCGCGCCGCAGCCGATCTTCACGATCGGTGGCTACCACGTCACGAACGTCGACGTCTTCGTCATCGTGGGCGCCATCGCCATCATGGTCCTCCTCGACCAGTTCGTGAAGCGCTCGCGCCTCGGCCGCGGCATCCGCGCCGTCGCGATGGACCCCGAGTCCGCCGCACTCATGGGCGTCAACCGCGACCGCGTCATCCAGGTGACGTTCCTCGTCGGTGGCGTCATGGCCGGCGCCGCTGCCGTCTTCTACATGCTGAAGATCGGCATCACCCGCTACGACGCCGGCTTCATCCTCGGCGTCAAGGCGTTCACCGCTGCCGTCCTCGGCGGCATCGGCAACCTGCGCGGCGCACTGCTCGGCGGCTTCATCCTCGGACTGGCCGAGAACTACGGCTCCGCCGTCGTCGGCTCGCAGTGGAAGGACGTCGTGGCTTTCGTCCTCCTCATCCTCATCCTGCTCTTCCGACCCACCGGCCTGCTCGGTGAGTCCCTCGGAAAGGCGCGCGCATGAGCACCACGACGTCGACCCCCGCGGCACGCAAGCCGACCTCACCGGGCTTCAGGGAGCGGGTCACCAACCTGCCGAAGGCCGTCAAGATCCTCCTCTGGGTGCTCTTCGCGATCTTCCTGTTCCTCCTCCCGCTGCTCAACATCCCGTTCATCACGACCGAGGGCTCCGACTTCGGTGGCGTCCTCTTCACGGTCGCGACGTACGTCCTCGTCGCCCTCGGCCTCAACATCGTCGTCGGCTACGCCGGACTGCTCGACCTCGGTTACGTCGGCTTCTATGCGATCGGCGCCTACACCATCGGTGTGCTGACCTCGGAGCACGCCCACATGTCGTGGGTCGTCGTCGTGCCCATCGCGATCGTCATCGCCATGATCTCGGGCATCATCCTCGGTGCGCCGACCCTGCGCGTGCGCGGCGACTACCTCGCCATCGTGACGCTCGGGTTCGGTGAGATCGTCCGCCTCACCCTCGTCAACTCCGAGTGGCTGGGCGGGGCGCAGGGCATCTCCGACATCCCGAAGCCGCCCGGCTTCGAGCTGTTCGAGGTCCCGAGCATCGACTGGAGCAGCGGAGCGCCGGTCGTCGACCTCGACACGACCTCGACCTTCCTCAAGTTCGGGATCAACGACTTCGTGCCCTACTACTGGCTCGCCCTCGGCATCATCTCGCTCGTCCTGCTCTTCGACATCCTCGTCAAGAGCAGCCGGGTGGGTCGTGCGTGGGAGGCCACGCGTGAGGACGAGGACGCCGCCGAGCTGATGGGCGTGCCGACCTTCCGGTTCAAGCTCCTCGCGTTCGCCCTCGGTGCCGCCATCGGTGGCCTGTCGGGTGCGCTCTTCGCGACCAAGGCGGGCTTCATCTCGCCCGACAGCTTCCAGCTGTTGCTCTCGATCCTGTTCCTGGCAGCCGTCGTCGTCGGTGGCGCCGGCAACCGCTGGGGTGTCATCGTGGGTGCGATCGTGGTCAGCTACTTCCCGGAGCGCTTCCGTGAGTTCGCGGACTTCCGCGTGCTCGTCTTCGGTCTCGCGCTGATGCTGCTCGCGATCTTCCGCCCCCAGGGCCTGCTGCCCCCGCGGCGCACGGTCCGCGCCAAGCGGGCGGACGAGAGACAGGCCGTCCTCGAGGAAGGAGAAGCCAGTGTCTGATCCCACTCAGCCCACATCCGGCGACGACCCGACCGCGGCCGCGGCCACGCCCGACCCGGCCGGCACGAGCGCCGGCACGAGCTCGGTTCCGGTCGAGCCGACCGGAGAGCGCGCGCTCGCCGACCCGGCCGACGAGGTCACCGACATCAACCCCGAGGTCGACATCGCTCCCGAGGACATCGGTGTCCCTGTCGTGTCCGAGGGCGAGCGGCTGCTCGAGGTCGACGAGGTCACCCTCCGCTTCGGCGGTGTGGTCGCCCTCAACGAGGTGAGCTTCCACATCAACAAGGGGGAGATCCTCGGCCTCATCGGCCCGAACGGTGCCGGCAAGACGACGTGCTTCAACGTCATGACCGGCGTCTACCAGCCGACCTCGGGTGGTGTCCGCTACCTCGGCAAGCCGCTGGGCAAGCGCAAGAAGTTCCAGATCACCAAGCTGGGCATCGCGCGCACGTTCCAGAACATCCGGCTCTTCGCCAACATGACGGCGCTCGAGAACGTCCTCGTCGGGGTCGACGCCCACCACTCGACGGGTGTGGTCTCGGCGATGTTCCGCCTGCCGAAGCACCGCAGGGAGGAGGCGCAGGGCTACGCCCGCGCCCTCGAGCTGCTGACCTTCATGGGGCTCGACGGCAAGGCCGACGAGCTGGCCCGCAACCTCCCGTACGGCGACCAGCGCCGTCTCGAGATCGCGCGCGCCCTGGCCACGAGCCCGCAGCTGCTCTGCCTCGACGAGCCGGCGGCCGGCTTCAACCCGGCCGAGAAGGCCAAGCTGATGGAGCTGATCCGCACGATCCGCGACCAGGGCTACACGGTCCTGCTCATCGAGCACGACATGAAGCTCGTCATGGGCGTGACCGACCGGATCGTCGTGCTCGAGTTCGGCCGCAAGATCGCCGAGGGCTCGCCCGCGGAGATCCGCGACAACCCGGCGGTCATCGCCGCCTACCTGGGAGTTGATGAGGAAGATGCTTCTTGAGGTCAACGGCCTGTGCGTCAACTACGGACGCATCGAGGCCATCCGCGACATCAGCTTCACGGTCGAGGAGGGTGAGATCGTCACCCTCATCGGGGCCAACGGTGCCGGCAAGACGACGACGATGAAGACGGTCTCGGGACTGCGTCCGGTGCGAGCCGGCTCGGTCGTCTTCGACGGCAAGGACATCACGCACATGCCGTCGCACGAGCGGCCGGTCCTCGGCATCTCTCAGTCGCCCGAGGGCCGCGGGTGCTTCGTCGGCATGACCGTCATGGAGAACCTCGAGATGGGCACGTATGCCCGTCCGGACCGCAAGAGCAAGGCCGTCAAGGACGACCTCGAGCGCGTCTTCGAGCTCTTCCCGCGGCTCAAGGAGCGCAGCAACCAGGCTGCGGGGTCGATGTCGGGTGGTGAGCAGCAGATGCTGGCGATGGGCCGCGCGCTCATGGCCAAGCCGAAGCTGCTGCTCCTCGACGAGCCGTCGATGGGTCTCGCGCCCAAGCTGATCAAGCAGATCTTCGACATCGTGACGGAGATCAACAGCCAGGGCACAACGGTGCTGCTCGTCGAGCAGAACGCCGCCCAGGCGCTCAAGAGGTCGCACCGCGCCTACATCCTCGAGACGGGCGAGATCGTCCGCGAGGGCACGGGCAAGGACCTCGCCGACGACCCGGCCGTCAAGGCGGCCTACCTCGGCGGCGACGTCTAGGCGGGCCGTTCCGACCGACGGTCGGAACGCCGTTCCGGGCGCAGAGCGCGAGCTCCAGGAATCCGAAGGCGGGGCGTCACGACCACGGTCGTGGCGCCCCGTCCGGCACGGGTGCTCCGGGGTGTTCCCCTTCCGCCGCGGCCCTGTTGGTCGTAGTGTCTGCCGGGTGACCTCGGGGCAGGAACGGGAGGGATGATGGGTCGAGCAATGGTCTCGGTGCGGCGGGTCGACGAGGGCCTGCACTCGCAGTTCATCGAGCTGTGGATCACGCACCGGATCGAGGGTGGCACCACCCCGGAGGCGGCTCAGCGGCTGGCGCTCGACGGCACCCTGCGAAATGCCTTGCAGCGCAACAACATCTGCGCCTTCATCGCGTTCACCGACGGAAGCCCCGCCGGTTATGTCGTCCTCGCCGACTCGACCCGCAGCCTGCTCGTCGACTCACCCTGCGTGTCGATCGACATGCTCTTCGTCCACCCCGACTTCCGCCGCCAGGGCGTCGGTCGCTCACTGCTCACGGCGGCGGGGCGCTACGCGGACCGCCAGGGCTGCGAGCACCTCGCGAGCTCGGTGCCGGCAGGGGACCGCGAGGCGAACCGCTTCTTCGCCCGCCTCGGCTTCGCCCCCGAGACGGTGCGTCGTGTCGCATCGGCCGCGACGCTGCAGCGCAAGCTGGCGGGGGAGCCGCGGCCCCAAAGGGTCTCGCTCGACCTGCTCCAGCGCCGTCGCGACCTGCGCGCCGCCCGGGCGCCGCGCCACGACCCCAAGATCGCGGGCTGAGTCCTCTCGAGGCGGTCGACCCGACGTCAGGCCCCCGGGGCCGCGTCGCGCAGCAGGCAGGTGATCCGTGACGTGCAGACGCGCCTGCCGTCCTCGTCGGTGACGACGACGTCGTAGCTGACGAGCGTCCGCCCGGCGCTGAGCAGCGTCGCCGTGCCGGTCACGACGCCCGATCGCGCGGCGCGGTGGTGCGTCGCGTTGATGTCGAGCCCGACGGCCACGCGTCCCGGACCGGCGTGGATCTGGGCGCCGATGGAGCCGAGGGTCTCGGCGAGCACGACGCTGGCTCCGCCGTGGAGCAGGCCGTACGGCTGGGTGTTGCCGGCGACAGGCATCGTCGCGACGAGGCGCTCGGGAGAGACCTCGGTGACCTCGATGTCCATCCGCTCGATGAGGGTCCCCTCGGCCATCGACCGCATGTCGTCGAGGGTCCCGCCTGCCGCCTGCGTCGAAGAGTCAGTCATGCCGGGATCGTATGCCGCCTCCCGCGCTGCCGGTGGCCCGGTGGCCGCCGGTGCCCCGGCTCACGTCGTCGGTGGCCGCCACTAGGGTTGCCCCGTGAGCCGACTTCTCCTCCTCGACGGACACTCGCTGGCCTACCGTGCGTTCTTCGCGCTCCCGGCCGAGAACTTCTCGACCAGCACGGGGCAGCACACCAACGCCGTCTACGGCTTCACCTCGATGCTCATCAACATGCTGCGCGACGAGGAGCCGACGCACGTCGTCGTGGCCTTCGACAAGGCGCGCCAGTCGTTCCGCACCGAGGAGTACGCCGAGTACAAGGCGGGCCGGGCGCGCACGCCCGACGAGTTCCAGGGCCAGATCCCGCTCGTCAAGGAGATCCTCGACGCCCTGCGCATCAGGTACGTCGAGCTCGACGGCTACGAGGCCGACGACATCATCGCGACGTTCGCGACCCAGGCCGAGGCCAAGGACATCGACGTCCTCATCTGCTCCGGCGACCGCGACACCTTCCAGCTCGTCTCCGACCGGGTGACGATCCTCTACCCGGTCCGCGGTGTGTCCGAGGTCTCGCGGATGGGACCGACGCAGGTCGAGGAGAAGTACGGCGTCCCGCCGACCCGCTACAGCGACCTCGCGGCCATGGTGGGCGAGTCGTCCGACAACCTCCCGGGCGTGCCCGGCGTCGGCCCCAAGACCGCGGCGAAGTGGATCACCCAGTACGGCGACCTCGACGGCATCGTCGCGAGCATCGACAAGATCCCGGGCAAGGCCGGCCAGTCGCTGCGCGACCACCTCGACCAGGTGCTGCGCAACCGCCGGCTCAACCAGCTCGTCAAGGACAGCCCCGTCGGCATCGAGGTCGAGGACCTCCAGCGCACCCAGTGGGCCCGTGAGGAGGTGCACACGGTCTTCGACGGGCTCGAGTTCCGCGTCCTGCGCGACCGTCTCTTCGCCACCGTCGAGGCCGCCGCGCCCGAGGCCGAGGAGGGCTTCGACGTCGACGGAGAGCTCGTCGCGCCCGAGGCCGTGCCGGCCTGGGTGGCCGAGCACCTCGCGTCCGACCAGCGTGCCGGACTGTCCGTCGCCGGCACCTGGGCCCGGGGCACCGGCGACGCGAGCGGTGTCGCCGTGGCCGCTCCCGACGGCAGCGCTGCGTGGATCGACCTGGAGACCCTGACGCCCGAGGGGGAGGCCGCGCTCGGTGCCTGGCTCGAGGACCCCGCACGCCCCAAGGCCATGCACGACGCCAAGGGCCCGATCGAGGCGCTCGGCGCCCGGGGCTGGACGCTCGCCGGGCTGACCAGCGACACCCAGCTCGCGGCCTACCTCGTCAAGCCCGACCAGCGCACCTACCACCTCGACGACCTCGTGCTGCGCAACCTGCACCGAGAGCTGAGCGGTGCCGCGCCGACCGACGGCCAGGGCATGCTCGACTTCGGTGGCGACGCCGACGAGGTCGCGGCCCAGAAGGAGATGGTGCGGGCCACCGCCGTGCGCGACCTCGCCGACGTGCTCGACGAGCAGGTCGGCGCCACCGGGGGCGAGCAGCTGCTCGCGGAGGTCGAGCTTCCGCTCGTCGGCGTGCTCGCCCGGATGGAGCGCACCGGCATCGCCGTCGACGTGCCCGGGCTGGATTCCCTCGAGGGCGACTTCGCCGCCAAGGTCGGCCAGGCGCAGGAGGACGCGTGGGACGCCATCGACCGGCGCGACGTCAACCTCGGCTCGCCGAAGCAGCTGCAGGAGGTGCTCTTCGGCCAGCTGGGCCTGCCCAAGACCAAGAAGACCAAGACCGGCTGGACGACCGACGCCGACGCCCTGTCCGACCTCTACACCAAGACCGAGCACCCGTTCCTCGAGGCGCTGCTGCGTCACCGCGATGCCGCGCGTCTGCGGGTCACGGTCGAGGGGCTGCAGAAGTCGGTGGCCGACGACGGCCGCATCCACACGACCTACCTGCAGACCATCGCCGCCACGGGGCGGCTCAGCTCGACCGAGCCCAACCTCCAGAACGTCCCGATCCGCACCGAGGAGGGGCGCCGCATCCGTGAGCTCTTCGTCGTCGGTGACGGCTACGACGCTCTCATGTCGGCCGACTACTCCCAGATCGAGATGCGCGTCATGGCGCACCTGTCCGGCGACGAGGGGCTCATCGAGGCGTTCCGCACCGGTGAGGACCTCCACAGCTTCGTCGGTTCGAAGGTCTTCGGCGTCGAGCCCGACGAGGTCACCTCGGCCATGCGCTCCAAGGTCAAGGCGATGTCCTACGGCCTCGCCTACGGCCTGTCGGCCTTCGGACTCTCCAAGCAGCTGACCATCAGCACCGAGGAGGCCCGGGGCCTGATGGACGGCTACTTCGAGCGGTTCGGCGGCGTCAGCGACTACCTCAAGGAGATCGTCGCCGAGGCGCGCGGGACCGGCTACACCGCGACGATGTTCGGCCGCCGGCGCTACCTGCCCGACCTGACGTCCGACAACCGCCAGCGCCGCGAGATGGCCGAGCGGATGGCCCTCAACGCCCCGATCCAGGGCTCGGCGGCAGACATCATGAAGGTGGCCATGATCGGCGTCGATCGTGCGCTCACCGACTCGGGTGCCAGGTCGCGCGTGCTGCTCCAGGTCCACGACGAGCTCGTCCTCGAGATCGCCGCCGGTGAGCGCGACGACGTCGAGAAGCTCGTCCGCCACGAGATGGGCCATGCCGCCGAGCTCGACGTGCCGCTCGACGTCAACGTCGGCGTCGGTCACTCCTGGCACGACGCGGCCCACTGACCCCTCGCACCTGACGGCCGGGGCCGGGCTCTGACGCGGCCGCCGTCCCGTCAGAGCTGGGCGACGGGCTCCGCGGCCCGCGTATCGAGCCCGTCGAAACGGTCGCGCTGGGTCACGTCGTCACGCCGGGTGATGACGACGAGGGCGGTGAGCAGCGCGAGGTCGACCACGCACACGAGGGTGAGCAGGCCGGTCCCGGTGTGCACGAGGAGCGACCCCGCCGAGATGGCGACGAGCGCGACCCAGAGCAGCCCGATCGACCGTTGGTGTCGTCGGGCCAGCGCGCTGTAGACGAGCAGCTGGACGGCGGCGAGCACCGTGCCGACGGCGGCGAACGCCCACAGCGAGCCGGCGACCTCGGCATAGGCGCGCCCACCGACGAAGACCACGGCGACCCCGGGCAGCGCGGCCGCGACCAGGGACACGACGCCGCCCACTGCGAGGACGACGCCGAGCCCCCACAGGTGCAGCCGGTGGTCGGCTCCGTGCCGGGCCATCGCCGGGAACGCGATGACGATGACGAACTGGGGGAGGAAGAGCACAGCCTTGGAGAGGATCAGCCCGGCGGCATACAACCCGGCCTCGTGCTCGTCGAGGACGACGCGGGCGACCACGACGTCGACCGTCGACAGGGCGAAGAAGGCGAAGAGGGCGTGCGCGCTGAGGACGACCTCGCGCAGCACGCGGGAGTGCGTGCGGCCCGTGGCCGGCGTGGCCGGCGTGGTCGGCGTGCCGGCGACCGCCGTCCGGCGGAGCGCGACGGCGCCGACCGCCAGAGGGACGACCGCGGCGACGGCGATGCCGCCGAGCGTCGCCGAGAAGGGGGTCGCCGAGACCGAGATCGCGACGCTGCCGATCACGATGCGAGCCACGCCGAGCGAGACGAACACGGCGGCGAGCGGCAGCCAGCGTCCCTCACCCTGCAGGATGCCGGCCTGCCCGCCCATGACGGAGAAGCAGAACGCCGGCACCGCGAGCAGCGCCGCCGTCAGCCACGAGTCGAGGGAGAGCACCCGGGCGACGAGCGGGGAGGCCGCGAGGCACACGACGGCGAGCGCGATCCCACAGCGCACCGAGACCGCCATGACCCGCGCCTCGATGACGCCACGGTCGCCCGGAGCCGCCGCGACGCGACGGGCGCCGGTCGCCTGCAGGCCGAGCGAGACGACGTTCACGACGATGACGAGGCCGAGCATCGCCGCGAACGCGCCGTACCCGGTGGGCCCGAGACGGCGGGCCCCGATGAGGGTGAAGCCGTAGGTCGCCGCGTTCATCAGCCCGGTGGCGACAGCGATGACGAGGCCCCCACGGATGGCGTCGCGGCGTCGCGAGCGGTCGGTCACGGGCCGAGGATAGCCCCTACCTACCCGTCAGTACGGGTCGAACGGCCCGACGTGACCGAGTCGACGCGCGACGGCGCCCAGTCGCAGACGGAGCAGCACCTTGAGGCCGACGTTGCGCAGCCACCACGGCAGCTGTGCGACGAGACGGCGACGGTCGGCGCCGCTGGGGGAGGCGACCTCGAGCAGCGCCAGGGACCCCACCCGGCCTGTGAGGCGCAGGCGCCGCGACGGAAGGACGTGGACGAGCAGGCTCGTCGTCACGCCGATGCTCGAGAAGGCGTCGTGCACGAGGCACCGGCCGTGCGGTGGAAGGTGCTCGCTCCAGCGGAGGTCGTCGCTGCACGTCCAGTAGTCGTGCTTGCCGTCGACCCAGAGCAGGTCGATGGGCTCGGACCACCGGGACCGGACGTCCTGGCTGCGGGCTGCCACGACGTCGACGACCGCGGTCACGCCGGCCTGCTCGAGGTGGGCCGCGAGGACGTCGCGGGTGGCCGTGCCGCCGTAGCGGGGGCCGTCCACGAAGGCGTCGACGGCGGTGAGCCGGCCACCCGACCGGGCGAGGGCGCGGGCGAGGACGACCGTGCTGCGCCCCTGGTGCGAGCCGATCTCGACGACGTGCGCACCGGGCGGCAGGTCGGCCGCGGCGTCCCAGAGGGCGCGAGCCTGGTCGCGGGTCAGCCAGCCGCCGATCGGGTCGGCGAGGGCGAAGGCCTCGTCGAACCCGTCGCCGCCGGGGTCTGCGGCAGCCGTGGGCGCGTCGCCGCCGATCGACTCGCTCACGAGGTGCCTCCGGGGTGTTCTAGGGTGGGTCGGCCCAGCGTAGAGGGGCACGACACCGGCATCGTGGTGAGGCGGCGCGGCCCGGTCGACGGAGGGAGGCGCATGGACCCGCGACCCCGGGCTGGTCGGCTCGTGCCGGCCGCTCTCGACCTGTGGGTCGCCGCCCTCACGGTGCTGCTCCTCTGGCCGCTGCTCACCGAGGCCGGTCACCCGCTCGCGCGGGACCTCGTCTTCACCCCGCACCAGCCGTTCCGCCTCGCATGGCTCGGCCTCGGCGACTCGCCCGCCCGCGCCGTCCCCCTCGATGCCCTCGTCGCCGCGGCCGACCTCGTCGTGGGCGGGGCGCTCCTCGCCCGGGTCGCGCTGGTCGGGATCCTCGTCCTCGCCGGGTGCGCCGCCCACCGGCTCCTGCGGGACGCCCATCCCGCATCGCGAGCGGCCGCGGCCGGCTTCGCGCTGTGGAACCCCTTCGTCGTCGAGCGGCTCGCGCTGGGGCAGTGGGCCCTGCTCGCCGCGTATGCCGCGTGCTTCGTCGTCGTCGCTGCCGCGGTCCGCCTCCGCCGCGTCTCGGAGCAGGGGAGGGGCGCCCGGACCCGTGCCGCTGCCGGGCTGCTCGTCGGAGCGGCCCTGGCCTCGATCACGCCTACCGGGGCGGTCGTGGCGGGCGGGCTCGCGGCCGTCCTGGCCTGGACGCGTGGGACGCGTCGGCTCGCCGTCGCGGTCGCCGTGATCGTGCAGCTGCCGTGGCTCGTCCCGGCCCTGCTGGGCGCCAGTGGTTCCGTGGGCGACCCGAACGCCGTGGAGGCGTTCGCGGCCCGGGCCGAGCGCCCCGGTGGCGCGCTGTGGAGCCTGCTCGGGCTCGGCGGGATCTGGGACTCGGGCTCGGTGCCACCCAGCCGTGGCGGCGTGCTCGGCCACGTCGGGACCGTCCTCGTCGTCGGCGTGGTCGTCTTCGGGTGGCCGCGCCTGCGCCGGCTGCTCCCGGAGGCGGCGCCCCGTCTCGCTGTCGCCGCGGCGGTCGGCCTCGGGCTCGCTGTGGTCGCCGCTGTGCCGGGCGGATCTGCCGGCGTGCGCCTGCTCGTCGAGAGCGTCCCGGGGGCGGGCCTGCTGCGCGACGGGCAGAAGTGGCTCCTGCCCGCGGTCGTCCTCGCCGTCCTCTCTTTCGGCGCGGTCACCGACCGGGCACTCAGGGCGGCTCGGACGCGGTCCCCGGGGCTCCTCGCCACGGTGGGCACAGCTGCGCTGCTGCTGCCGCTGGCCGTTCTCCCCGACGCCACGCGGGTCGTCTGGCCCACCGTGCGCCCGGTCGACTACCCCGTCGACTTCGCACGGGTGGCTGACGTCGTCGACGGGTCCGACGGGTCGATGGCATCGCTGCCGTGGGCCCCCTACCGTCTCTACCCGTGGGGCGCCGCCTCCGCCGTCTACGACCCTGCGTCGCGCTGGTTCGACGTCGACGTCGTCATGTCCGACCGGCTCTCCGTCGGGCCGCTGACCCTGGGCGGGGAGAGCGTCCGGTCCGCCACCGTCGGGGCAGCCCTGGCCCGTGCCGGGCAGCCCGGAGGCACGCCGGCGGCTGCCGCCGACCTGCGCCGGCTCGGCGTGCGCTGGCTCCTCGTCCAGGCCGACGCCGCGACGCGGCCCGCCCTTCCCGCCGGCTACGTGGAGCGCTTTCGCGGAACGCATCTGGAGCTCTACGAGTCCGCGGATCCCGTTGCGCCGCAGCCGAATCCGGGGATGTCGCGGATCGCGACAGTGGTCGGGACGGATGCGCTCGTGGCCGCGCTCGTGCTGGCCGCCATGGTCCTCGTGACGCGCGACCGGTTCATCCGTCGGCGGGGGCTACCCGCTGGTATGCTGCCCCGGACCCAGAGAGGGAGTTGAGGATGCTCACGAAGGTTGTCGGCCCCATCGTGGCCGGTGCCGTGCTTGCCGGTGTCGGACTGTTCGGTCTCGTGTCGTCGCAGACGGCGCCGCCCGAGACCAACCCCGCAAGCCAGGAGATCATCACCTACGGCGACCGCTGACGCGGTCCACGCCGACCTCGCCGAGCGCTTCCTCGAAGCGCTCGGCGCTGTCGTCCCAGTCGAGCAGCCGCGCGCGGCGGGTGCCCTCCACCGACAGCCGCGTCCGCAGCACGTCGTCGGCGAGCAGCCGGCGCGTCGCGGCGAGGAACTCCGAGCGGTCCGAGACGAGCAGGCCCGTCACGCCGTCGACGACGGACTCGCACAGGCCCCCGCTCTGGCGGTAGCCGATGGTCGGCGTCCCCTGGGCCGCGGCCTCCGTGACGGCGATGCCCCACCCCTCCTTGACCGAGGGCAGCAGCATCACCCAGGCGGTCGCGAGCAGCTCGTCGCGAGTCGGGTCGTCGACGTGTCCGTGGAAGGTGACGCAGTCGGTCACGCCCAGTCGGCTCGCCTCGTCCACGAGCTGACTGCGCCACCACCCGTCGCCGACGACATCGAGCCGTAGCCCGGGCACCTCCGCGCGCAGCTGCGCCAGCACCCAGAGGGCGTGCTCGATCTGCTTGTGGGGGACGAGCCGCGCGAGGACCACGAGGCGTGGCGAGGTCGACCTCGGGACGGTCGGGGGCCGGCGACCGTGGTCCAGCCCGTTGCGGACCACGGTGACGCGCGCGCGTTCGACGCCGATCCGTGCGAGGTCCGCCGCCGAGTGCTCCGACACCGTCACGACCGGGACGGCGCGGTAGAGCAGTGGCGTCACGCGCGACTCGACGAACCAGCCCAGGCGTCCTCGCCAGTCCGGGTAGATGATCGCCCACTGCTCTCGGTGCAGGTGGTGCACGAGCGCGAGCACGCCGTGGCGGCGCAGCAGCGGTGACGCGAAGGGCAGGCCGTTGATGACGTCGACGACGACGTCGCGGTCGCGCCCCTCGCGCGTCAGCAGGTGGGCGAGCCCACGGACGTACACGGTGAGCCGCCCGCCGGACCGGCGGTGCGCGACGCCCGCGACGGTCTCGCGAGCCGGGGCCCCGGCATACGCCGCACTGCGCACGGTGACCTCGTGGCCGCGGGCCGCGAGCCGCCGAGCGATCTCCTCGACGTAGACCTCGGAGCCGCCCCCGTCCGGGTGTCCCGGGTCCCGCCAGGTGAGGAAGGTGACCTTCACGCGCGGGCGTCGGCCAGCAGGCGGTGGCAGAGGTCGAGGGGCAGGCCCTGCTGGCGGCTCATGGTCACGCCGAGCTTCTCGAACGTGCGGGTGCCGTAGAACGACGGGGAGATGCTCCCCGGTCGGGCGTCCCAGCTCGCGTCCCACTCGATGTAGGGGACGTATCCGACGAAGCCGCCCGGGGTCGACGTGACCTCGGCGAACCCCAGGTCGGTCGCGACGCCGATGCCCACGCGGAAGGTCGAGTCGCGGTAGACGGCGAACCATCCCCCGGCGTAGTTGCCGTCCTTCGTCGTGATGACGACACGGGCGTAGTTGTCGTCCTGCGTCTCGAGGTAGACGTGCCGGTCGACGGTGCCGTGGACGGTGAAGAGCAGCACGCGACCGTGACGCAGCCGCTCGCCGACCCGCACCTCGACGACCTGGGGGCGCGCCTCGACGACCACCCACGGCTCGTACGCGTCGCCGGTGTTGAGGTAGAGCGCGTCGCAGTCGCCGAGGACGTGGAGCTCGTCGGTGGCGCCCCGCGCGGGCAGGTCGTCCGACTGCGTGACCCGCCGGCTGAGGGCGGAGCCGGGTCCGCCGCTGACCGTGGCCTGGGTGGCCACGAACTCGCGCAGGTCCTCGCCGCGGTGCGTCGTCGCCGCGGTCGCCACCCCGGTGAGCATGTTGGCGGCGATGCCGAAGCAGGCCAGGACCGCGGTCGCGGTGAGCGCCGTGGCGCGCACGACCCGGGGGAGCCGTTCGAGCAGCCCCGTCAGGCCCCACAGGCCCACGGCGCCGGCCATGACGAGGACGGGGACGAACTCGCTCGTGTAGCGGTACGCGACATAGCCGTAGGCCATGACGCCACCGGTGACGAGCAGCCCGGCGAGCACAGCCGGGCGCAGCGCCCGCCGCTCGATGCTCTCCGTGCGGCGCAACAGCACGGGGAACGAGGCGAGCGTGAGCAGCAGCAGGAGCGGCATGAAGGCCGTGACGCTGCCCGTCCGGTAGAACTGGTCGAGGTACGCGCCGCCGTAGGCCCGCGCCGGCTCGCCGGGCAGCGTGACCCACGGGAAGTAGTCGACGAACCGCACCCCGTCGGGCCGGAAGTAGTTGACGAGCGAGGTCAGGAAGAACTGCGGTCCCGTGATGGTCCCGCCGTTGGCCGCGAGGGCGTCGCGCCGGTGCTCGTTGACCGAGGTCCACACCTGGTCCTGCAGCGGGAAGAGGTAGGGGTGGTCGAACTTCAGCTGGTTGTACGCGACCGCGACCGCGAGCGGCACCGCTCCGGCGAGGGCGACGATGCGCCAGGCCGGACGGCGCTCGGGCCCGTAGCGCCCGAGCGCGAGCCAGGCGCCGATGCCGAGGACCACGATGCACACGGCCCAGCCACCGGTGGTGCGGGTCAGGGCGCTCGCGAGGGCGAAGCCGCCGAGCCACAGCACGTGGGTCCGCGTCGGCTCGAGGACCGTGCGCACGATCCAGTAGAGGGAGCCGACGACGAGAGCCACCGCCCAGAGGTAGACCTCGTGGTAGACCCACGGGAGCGCCGCGTCGAACGTGAGCACCGTGCCGCCGGTCGCCGCTGCCAGGAACACGGCGGCGGCCACCGCTTCGAGGACCGTCACCGGACGCGTGCCCCGCAGGCACCGGTGCACGAGCCACAGCAGCAGCACCGTCATCACGGCGAGCAGCACCCAGGCCAGGCACATCGAGACGAGGCTGAGCCGGCCGGTGAACGCCTTGGTCAGCAGCAGCACCGGCACGCGGAGCAGGGCCGGGAACGGCGGGAAGTACATGTAGGTGCGGTCGTCGATGACGAAGCCCTCGATGCCCAGGCTGCCCCGGGGTACGTCGACCCGACCGTCGAGGAACGCCTGGGCCTGGAGGTCGAAGAAGTTCGACGCGTAGCCGAGGCTGACGGCCGTACGCGTCGGGTCGAGCCGGAAGTCGAACAGCGTGAGGTAGAACGCCAGGCCCCCGACGACGAGCCCGACGGCGGTGGCGACCTGCGCGCGCCGCTGTCGTAGCGCTGAGGTCAAACCCGCTCCAGGACGTAGAGGAACTGGTAGCCGAACAAGGTCGGCCACACGCGCGTGGCCGCGCGGTCGGTTGCGGCGACACCCTGGGCGACGGCGCCGACCGTGGTGTCCTCCCGGCCCCGTGCCAGGACGTCGACGGGTGAGCCGACGGTGTCGCGTGCCACGACACGCAGCCCGTTGGCGGTGACGAGCCGTTCGAAGCTG
>NZ_LMSW01000011.1:1599003-1797609 GCF_001429645.1 Terrabacter sp. Soil810 | reverse complement strand
GGGTGACGAGCCGTTCGAAGCTGCGGCGGGTGAAGAAGCGGACGTGCCCCTGGTCCAGGGGCCCACGCTGGTCGTAGTCGAACCGCCCGACCGCGACGCGGCCACGGGGGTACCAGTGCCCGAAGTTGGGCACCGAGACGAGGATCCGGCCGCCGGGCGCCAGCGCGGCCGTCATGTCGTTCAGCAGGTGTGCCGGGTCGGTGACGTGCTCGAGCACGTCGGCGGCGATGACGACGTCGTAGGGTTCGCCGGCGTCGGGCAGCCCCTGCTCGAGGTCGGCCTCGACGAAGTCGTCGAGGCGGTCGGCCACGCCGTCGTGCTTGACGATGTCGACACCGACGACGTGGTGTCCCTGCTCGCGCACGAGCGCGCCGAACTGGCCGTCGGAGCACCCGACGTCCAGGACGCGGGCCGGGGAGCGGCGGCCGAGCCAGCCGAGGAGGCGACCGTGGGACGAGTGCGGTGAGGGCTTGAGCTCGTACGCGGTCTCGTCCAGCCCGGTCGAGCCGCTGCCGAAGCCCATCTGGGCCGCGCGGAAGCGGACGACGTCCTTGGTGACGTCGCGCGCGTACTTCATCCCGTTGACGTAGCAGATCTCGTCACCGTAGTACGTGGGGATCGGGACCTCGACGATGCGCTTCCCCGCGGCATGCAGCCCCAGGATGATCTCCGTGTCGAAGTCGAAGTCGTCGGAGTACGAGCCGAGGTCGAGGTCGGCGAGCGCGTCGACCCGGTAGGCGCGGTAGCCGCTGTGCCACTCGGTCAGCTCGAGACCGGTGAGGGCGTTCTGCATCGTCGAGAGGATGCGGTTGCCGACGTACTTGTAGGCCGGCATGCCACCGGCGCGGGCGGCGCCCCGGCGCATCATCCGGGAGCCGAACACCGCGTCGGCATCCCCGGCGAGCAGCGGCTCGACGAGGTCCTCGATGACCTCGGGGGCGTACTGCCCGTCCCCGTGCAGCAGCACGACGACGTCGAGGCCGTGCGAGATCGCCCAGCGGTAGCCCGCCTTCTGGTTGCCGCCGTAGCCGAGGTTCTCCGGATGGCGCACCACGGTGAGGGGGAGCAAGGAACCGCTCTGGTACGCCGTCGCCACCGCGTGCGTGTCGTCGACGCTGGCGTCGTCGCCGATGAGGATGTGGTCCACCCCGGAGATGAACGACTCGGGCAGCCGGTCGAGCACCCGCGCCAGGGTCGTCGCCGCGTTGTAGGCGACGACGAGGACACCGACGCGCTTGGGCGTGCTGGACGTGCGTGCGTGAGCTGGGGTGAGCACCGTTGACCTCCCGGGACGGTGCCCGAGGGGGCAGCCGACGACGAAACTTCGCGGAGTCTAGCGACTGCAAGTTACTCGCGGGAAATATTGTGCGATAGTTCCGCGCATGACAGCGCTGTCCCTCATCGACGTCGGGTCGCTCACGGCGGATCTCGACGAGACGTCGGCCCGGTACGCCGCCGCACCTCCCTACCCGCACATCGTCCTCGACGACGTGCTGACGCCCGAGGCGTTCGCCGCCGCGGTGCAGGAGTTCCCGGGAATCCGCGACCCCTTCTGGAAGGGCTACCTCCACGTCAACGAGACGAAGTACTCCAACACGCTGCCCGACACGTGGGGCTCGACCCTGACGGCCGTCGCCAAGGAGTTCGTGTCACCGGAGTTCGTCGACTACCTCGAGCGCCTCACCGGCATCGAGGGGCTGATCCCCGACTGGTCGATGGACGGCGGTGGCCTGCACCAGACGCTGCGCGGTGGCCACCTCAACATCCACGCGGACTTCTCCACGCACCACACGCACGAGAACTGGGCCCGCCGGGTCAACATCCTGCTCTACCTCAACGAGGAGTGGCAGGAGGAGTGGGGCGGACAGCTCGAGCTGTGGGACCACGACATGACGGCCGTCCAGGGCAGGGTCACCCCCAAGGGCAACCGCATGTTCGTCTTCACGACCTCCCACGACAGCTTCCATGGTCACCCGGACCCGCTGCTGTGTCCCGAGGACGTGGCGCGCCGCTCGATGGCGCTCTACTACTTCACGCAGGAGGAGCAGACCGTCCGTCGGGCGACGAACTACCGGGCGCGTCCCGACGACGGGGTCAGGAAGGTCGCGATCTGGGCCGACAAGAAGGCCGTCGACCTCTTCGACCGCGCCAAGCGCCGGCTCGGCGTCACCGACGTAACCGCGCAGCGCTGGCTCGCCCGCGTCGACCGCCTCCGCCGCAAGGGTTGACCGGCGGTCGGCCCGGTGCGCGGTCAGCGTCGGGTCGGGGGTGCTGCCGGCTCGGTGTGCTGGGTGGGCTCGGCGGCTGCGGCGCGGCGCCGGTCCCACCGCGGGTGGGCGAGCCACGCCTGGAGCGGGCGCTCGACGAGCCGCTGGGCCATGAGCACGAAGGCGGCCGTGATCGCGAGGGCGACGACCGTCCGGGCGGGCCACGACCACGACGTCGTGTGCCGGGTGACCGCCCAGAAGATCGGGTAGTGCCAGACGAAGATCGCCATCGAGGCGTTGCCGAGGACGACGAACGGGCGCCAGGAGAGGGCGCCGCTGAGCCGGGTCGGGGCAGCCAGCGTCACGGCCGAGACCACGAAGGCGAACGCGGCGAGGTTGATGAGCACGCCCTGCCAGCGGAAGTACGTCTCGTCGTGGCCGGTGGTCAGCATGAGTGCGACCAGGCCGAGCAGGGCCGCGGGCATGAGGGCGGGTGCGGCTCGACGGATGCGGTGGCGGATCCACGGCATCGCCACCGCGGCGAGCGCGCCCCACAGCATGCCGTCCATCCGGGTCGTGGTGCGCAGCAGCGCGCTGTAGAGGCCCTCGTGGTCGACGACCCACGCCCGCCACAGCGTGACGGCCACGAGCGCGCCGGCCAGCAGCACGAGGAGCAGGACGCGACGTCGTCCGAGCAGCTTGACGACGACGATGAGCAGCACCGTCACCTGCAGGTAGACGCACACGTACCAGAGGTGTCCGAGGTCGGGCCGGGCGAGCAGGGGGCTGTCACGCAGGAACCAGTTCCACGTGTAGGTGACGATGCGGACCGCGGACTGGCGCAGGTTGGAGCGGTCGTAGAGGTCGGTGTCGTCGAGGGTGTGGACGATGAGGACGACGGCGACGAGGGCGTAGACGTGGGCGCTGACCCTCGCCCAGCGCCGGACCGTCGCGGTGCGCGCCCGGAGCCGACCGGTGTGGTCGACCTCCCCGAGGAGCGAGCGCGTCAGCAGGTAGCCGCCGACGACGAAGAAGATCGTCACCGCGAGGTTGCCCGCGCGGAAGAGCCCGACGACCGGGGTGGTCTCGAGGCCGGCGGTCGGCCAGAGCGCCCATCCGTGCGAGAGCACGACGAGGAGGATGGCGATGCCGCGCACTCCGTCGAGCGGCGCGAGCCGTCGGGGTGCCGACGGCGCGGGGCCGTCCTTCTTCTCGGCGTTCATGGCCCGCACTGTAGTGACATCCGGGCGTCCGGGACACCGTGATGGCGGGTTTGCCGTCCGCGGCTCGGGCGCCGGCTGGAGGGTTGCCGAAACGTTGCACGACATCACGGACCACGCACGGGTCGCCGTGGGGTACTCGCTGGTAGGGTTTCGCCGAACTGAAGCCGGACGAAGCCCGAACGTGGGTCAGACGGCCGTCGACGAAGGGGTCGCTCGGTGCGCAAGGTCTTGAGCATCATCCTGCTCTTCCTGGGGTCCTTCCTGCTGGTGGGAGGCCTGATCGCCAGGTTCTGGGTCCCGGGCCAGGTCGAGAAGACCCCGCTCGACATCAACTCGGTGACGCGACTGACCGGCGACGCCCAGCTCTTCGACGGCACGGCGCTGCAGGAGACCCCGGTCAAGGCGACGAGCGTCACCCACTCCGACACGTCCAAGTCCGACGACTCCGTCGTCGTCATGGAGAGCTCGTCGTGCCTCGTGAAGGACCCCGACGGCACCGCCCCCGACTGCGTCTCGGCCGACGACCCCGACAAGCGACTCGTGTCCGCCGGCACGGACGTGTTCGCCACCGACCGCGTCACCGCGCTCGCCGTGAACGACTCGAAGTAC
Source organism: Terrabacter sp. Soil810 (assembly GCF_001429645.1). NCBI lineage: Bacteria > Bacillati > Actinomycetota > Actinomycetes > Micrococcales > Intrasporangiaceae > Terrabacter > Terrabacter sp. Soil810. The sequence continues at coordinate 1,793,570 of NZ_LMSW01000011.1, read as the reverse complement.
CTCCCCGCCGACGCGAAGAAGCACGAGGGGCTCATCAACAAGTTCCCCTTCCACCCGGAGAAGGCCGACTACAAGTTCTGGGACGGCCTGACCAGCCGCGCGGTCCCGGCGACGTTCCAGGGCGAGGAGGACCTCGACGGCGTCACGACGCACAAGTACGTCGTGCGCATCATCGACGGTGACATCACGATCGGTGAGGACGCCGGGAAGTACTCCACGGAGAAGACGATGTGGGTCGACGCCCTCACCGGCTCGATCCTCAAGCAGAGCGAGCACCAGACCCGGAGCATGGCCTCGTCGGGCCAGACCGTGCTCGACCTGACGTTCGCGTTCACCCCCGACACCGTGGCGAAGAACGTCGAGGACGCCAAGGCCAACGCGAGCAAGCTCAACCTGCTCACCTCGACCGTGCCGCTCGTCGGGCTCGTCGGCGGGGTCCTGGCCCTCTTCGGCGGCTTCGTCCTGCGCCAGAGCGATGCCCGAACGAGTGACGGGTCGCGACACCGCGTTCCGGTGGGCGCCTGACCGGTCCGACCGCCGTCCCGGCGCCGTCTCGGTGTCGGGACGCAGGCCGTCGCGGCAAGTCGTCGCGCCGGTCGCCGTGCCCGTCGCCGCGCGTCAGGCGGGCTTGCGACAGACGAAGATCGCCGTGCCCGGGATGACCCGACCGCGCAGGGGCGACCATCCACCCCACGGCTCTTCGTGGCCCTCGGGCCACTCGGGTTCGACGAGGTCGACGAGGACGAGCCCGGCCGCGGCGATCTCGCGCACGCGGTCGCCGACCGTCCGGTGGTGCTCGACGTAGGTCGCCCGGCCCTGCTCGTCCTGCTCGACGTAGGGCGTGCGGTCGAAGTAGGAGTGACGTGCCGTCAGCCCGCCGGCCCCGGGGTCGTCGGCGAACGACCACCGCACGGGGTGGGTCGTCGAGAAGACGAACCGGCCGCCGGGGCGCAGCACGCGGGCCGCCTCCGCCATGACGACGTCGGAGTCAGCGACGAAGGGCACGACGCCGTATGCCGTGAAGACCGTGTCGAAGGACGCGTCGGCGAAGGGGAGGGCACGTCCGTCGCACTGCGCGAAGGGGACACGGAGGGCCTCGTCCGGTCCGTCGGCGAGGGCGTCGTTGACGGCCACGCCCGTCGCGACCATGCCGGCCGACAGGTCGGTGGCCACGACCGTCGCGCCGTGGGCGGCGAGCCAGCGCGAGCACTGCCCCGAGCCGGCGCCGATCTCGAGGACGACCTGGCCCTCCGGGTCGCCGAGCAGTCCGGCGTCATCCTCGCGCAGGCGCTCGGGGCCCCAGACGAAGTCGGTGTCACCGAGGAACGACCCGTGCTCGACGTAGTACGACGTCGCCTCGCCGTCCCACCACGTGCGGTTGGCCGTGGCCGTCTCGTCCGGGGGAGCGGGACGGCGGGTGGCCTCGGTGGGCGTGCTCACGGCATACGTGCTCTCTTTTGACCGGCTGGTGACAGCGCGGATAGGATTGCCGTGCACATCCGTGTGCGCACGATCAATGTTGAACCTGTCCACAAGGCATCGGGGCAGCGGCCGTCAGGTCCGCCGCCGCGAGGTCCCCAATCTAACTGTCCACAATCGGAGTTCCTACTACATGACTGCCAACACGGTCGAGAAGACCGCGCCTGAGATCGCCATCAACGACATCGGCTCTCAGGAAGACATCCTTGCGGCGATCGACGCCACCATCAAGGACTTCAACGACGGCGACATCGTCGAGGGTGTGATCGTCAAGGTCGACCGGGACGAGGTCCTGCTCGACATCGGATACAAGACCGAGGGCGTCATCCCCTCGCGCGAGCTGTCCATCAAGCACGACGTCGACCCCGGCGAGATCGTCAAGGTCGGTGACGAGGTCGAGGCCCTCGTCCTCCAGAAGGAGGACAAGGAAGGCCGTCTCATCCTGTCCAAGAAGCGCGCACAGTACGAACGCGCCTGGGGCACGATCGAGAAGGTCAAGGAAGAGGACGGGGTCGTCACCGGCACCGTCATCGAGGTCGTCAAGGGTGGGCTCATCCTCGACATCGGCCTCCGCGGCTTCCTTCCCGCCTCGCTCGTCGAGATGCGCCGTGTCCGCGACCTCCAGCCCTACGTCGGCAAGGAGATCGAGGCCAAGATCATCGAGCTCGACAAGAACCGCAACAACGTGGTCCTGTCGCGCCGTGCCTGGCTCGAGCAGACGCAGTCCGAGGTGCGCACGACGTTCCTCAAGGAGCTCCAGAAGGGCCAGGTCCGTTCGGGCGTCGTGTCCTCCATCGTCAACTTCGGCGCGTTCGTCGACCTCGGCGGCGTCGACGGTCTCGTCCACGTCTCCGAGCTGTCGTGGAAGCACATCGACCACCCGTCCGAGGTCGTCGAGGTCGGCACCGAGGTCACCGTCGAGGTGCTCGACGTCGACATGGACCGTGAGCGTGTCTCCCTGTCGCTGAAGGCGACGCAGGAGGACCCGTGGCAGCACTTCGCTCGCACGCACGCCATCGGCCAGGTCGTCCCCGGCAAGGTCACCAAGCTCGTCCCGTTCGGTGCGTTCGTGCGCGTCGAGGACGGCATCGAGGGCCTCGTCCACATCTCCGAGCTGGCCGAGCGCCACGTGGAGCTGCCGGAGCAGGTCGTCAACGTCGGCGACGAGATCTTCGTCAAGGTCATCGACATCGACCTCGAGCGTCGCCGCATCTCGCTGTCGCTCAAGCAGGCCAACGACCAGGCCGTCGCGGCGTCGGAGTTCGACCCGACCCTCTACGGCATGGCTGCCGAGTACGACGAGCAGGGCAACTACAAGTACCCCGAGGGCTTCGACCCGGAGACGAACGAGTGGCTCGAGGGCTTCGACGCCCAGCGCGAGAAGTGGGAGCGCCAGTACGCCGACGCCCACGCTCGCTGGGAGGCCCACAAGGCCCAGGTCGACGCCGCGACGAAGGCCGACGCCGAGGCTGCGGCCAACGCCGGCTCCGCGACGTCGTACTCGTCCGCGACCGGTGACGTCGCCGAGGCCGGCGACGCCGACCGTGCCGAGCGCGCCCCGCGCAACGCCCCGGCCCCGGCCGAGGGCACGCTGGCTTCGGACGAGGCGCTCGCCGCGCTTCGCGAGAAGCTGACGGGCAACTGACGCCAGTCACCCGCAACACCGAGAGCCCCGGACCGTCACGGTCCGGGGCTCTCGTGCGTCCGGCCCTCGGTCGCGGACGAGGTCAGTCGCGGACGGGTCCGTCGTAGTCGTAGTCCTCGAACCCGTCGTCCCAGTCGTCGGGTGCCTCGACGGCCGCGACGACGGTCCCCGAGGAGCGCCGCAGGGAGGGGCCGGGTCGGGCGGTGCTCGTCGACGAGCCGGTCACGGCCGGCGTCGGTGCCGGCGACGGCTGCGGCGCAGGGGAGGTCTGGACCAGCCCAGGGCTCGGCTCCACCACGGCGGGCGGGTCCGCCAGGCGCACGGTGCGGCCCACGCGGCCGACCACGGCCGTGACCGGCCGCCCGACGAAGCGCTCGACGAGGTGGACGACGGCGGCCAGGAGGCCGAGGGCGACGGCGGTGCGTGCCGCCGGGGGCCAGTCCGGCGTGTGGCGCATCAGGAGCTCGAAGACAGGCACGTGCCACGCGAAGATGCTGAGCGACGCCACCCCGAGCCACGCGAGCCGGCGCTCCGAGAGGAGGCGGACGGCATACGCCTGCGGGTCGAGGGGGCTCGCGCAGCCGAGGACGAGCAGGGCGCACGCGACCGTGAGCACGATGCCCTGGACCTTGAAGTAGGCCCCGATGTCGTAGAACGCGCACGAGACCACGACGCCCACGACGACGAGGAGCGAGCCGCCCACAAGGGTCGCCGACTGGCGACGGAGACCGGCCCGGACCCTGCCCGGGAGCAGGTCGACGACCACGGCCGCCAGCGCGCCGTAGAGCAGCCCGTCCATGCGGGTCGTGGTCATGAGCGAGGCGACGAACCAGCCCTGCGTGTCGTAGACGTGCCAGCGCCAGACCGTGACGACCGGGATGGCCGCGGCGAGCAGGCCGGCCAGGAGCCGGCGGTGTCGCGCGAGCAGCAGGACGAGGACGAGAAGGACGACGTAGAACTGCAGCTCGATGCTGAGGTAGTAGAGGGGGCCGAGGTCGCTGCGGGCGTCGAGGGCGTGGTTGCGGACGTAGACGTTCCACCAGTACGTCGCCACGGCGAGCAGCGAGCTGTTCGTGGCGGAGCGGGAGTTCGGGTCGGTCGGGTCGATCTCCGCGACGACGGCGACGACCGCGAGCAGGAGGTAGACCTGCAGGCTGATCCTCACGAGCCGGCGGGTGAACGAGACCACCGGGCCGCGGAGCCCGTCGCGGGACCGGGCCGCGAGCAGGCCCCGGGTGACGAGGAACCCACCGACGACGAGGAAGATCGTCACCCCGATGCTCCCGGCGGCGAACAGCCCGTCGAGCGGGCCGAGGTCGGGGCGCAGCTGCTCCGGCCAGACCTTGCCGAGGTGCGACAGGACGACGAGGACGATCGCGATCCCGCGGAAGCCGTCGAGCACCGCGAGGCGGGACGCGCTGGCCGGGTGCTCCGGTCGGGTCGGCGGCGAGGTGTTCGCCGCCGCCCCCTTCGTGCTCACGGCTCGCCCGCCGGGGCGGCGGGCGACGTCGGGCGTGCCGTCCCGGCCGGCACCGGCCCGGGAGCGGTCTCGAGCCGGCGCGGCCGGAGGTGGGTGGCCAGCCAGATCCGGGTGGGCTCCTCGATGAAGCGGTGGGAGGACCACACGACGACGCCGAGCACGAGGGCGGCGACGAGAGTCCGGGTCGGCCACTGCCACGTGGTCGTGTGCCGGGCGACGAGGGCGAAGACCGGGAGGTGCCAGATGAAGATGGCGAGCGACGCGCGCCCGAGGTAGCCGAGCGGCCGGGTGGACAGGGCCCGCGACGCGACCGTGGGAGCGGGGTCGAGGAAGATCGTCGCCACGAGGACCCCGCCGACGAGCGTGAAGACGATGCCCCACTCGTGGAGGTACTGGAAGGGCGGGAGCTCCTGGAGGCTGCCGACGAGGACGACGAGGGCGACGGCGCTGGCGGTCATGGCATGCCCGGCCCGGTGACGCAGGGGCGCCAGCCACGGCAGCACCACCGCGACGAGCACGCCCAGCACGAGGCCGTCGGAGCGTGTCGTGGTGGAGCTGTGCGCGACGATCCACCCGTCTGTCGCGAAGACGTGGTAGCGCCACACCGTGATGGCCACGAAAAGGGCGGCGAGGGCGGCTGCGAGCGCACGACGACGGGCACCCAGCAGCACGACGACGAGTGGGAGCAGGAGGTAGCACTGCTGCTGGACGCTGAGGTACCAGAGGTGGAAGAAGTCGGGGCGGGCCTCGAGGAGGTGCTGCTCGGTGTAGGTGTTCCACGTGAAGGCCAGGACATTGAGCACCGACTGGTTCGTCGTGTGGGCGCTCGTCGTGTCGGTGGGGTCGATGCGGTGCAGCACGAGGATCGCGACCGTGAAGGGGACGAGCTGCACCCCGAGGCGCACCACGCGTCGGGCGTAGAAGCGCACCGGGTCGATGACGCCGAGCTCGCGCTCCCGCAGCAGGCCCCGCGTGACGATGACGGCGCCGATGACGAAGAGCAGCGACACGGCGCCACCTCCGAAGAAGCCGCCGAGGACCGGGACGGGGAGGACGAGGTCGGTGGGCCACAGGTTGCCGTTGGCGTGACCGAGCACGACGAGGACGATGACGATCCCGCGCAGCCCGTCGAGCGCGGCGATGCGTCGGGTCGACCCGGGGCCGACGGGTGTCGGTGGGGTCGTGGCGGGCGCGTCAGTGCGACCTGGTCCGGCAGTCACGCGCGTGAGACTACCCGGTGGTAGCCCGGGAGTGGCGGGGGTCGTCGAGGCTGCGGGACGGTGGGCGACGCGCCGAGGCGAGCCTGCTGTCTCAGGATGCAAGAAGGGCCTGAGCCTATTTCCGACTGGATTACTAGGAATTAAGTCCGCCGACAGTCCGTTGCCATGCTGGAAATCCATTGGGAGGCAAGGGAATACAAGGTTCCGACGGCGGGTGCGCACCCGGTCCTGGTGCCGAGGAAGTGCCCGATTCGGCGATTGACGGGTGCCACGCGCCCTTCGTAGTGTCGTCCACAGGTCAAGAGCTCCAGTGCCAAGCCCCGGCTCGCTGGACAGCAACCCTCCACCGCGGCGGGGTGCTCCGGGTGAGGACCAGGCCGTCGCCAGCAGGCGACGGCAAGCGCGGACTCGCTGTGGTCGGGTCCCGGACCGAGGAGCCGACATGGCGCGCACGACGAGCACCCACCTGGTGCTACGCCGCCACGTCGACCTGCTCCGCGTGTCCAGCGCGCTCTGTCGTCCCTGACGACGTCTCGGTCGCCGACTCCTCGGCCGGCCGGTCGGCGCCCATGGCCCCAGCGGTGATCCCGCAGGGACAGGCGCCAGCACGCACCCCACGCGGCGCACGCCGCCTCCCTGCCACCCGTCCCCGGTGACGGGTGCCCGAGCGATCCCTCCAGGAGCCCCACGTGCCATCACTCTCGACCGTCCGGCGCTCGGCGCCGACGGCACCTCCGTCGCCACGGGCGACCGAGCCCGTCCCGCCGACCGGCGCGGACCACCCTGCGACCCCACCAGCCCCGCACACCGTCACGCCGTCCGTCGACCGGCCGGTCCTCGCCGTCGTCCCGCGTCGCAACCCCTGGACGTGGGTCGGCGTCGCCGGAGTGGGCCTGCTCGTCGCGATGTTCGTCAACGGCCTGGCGACCAACCCCGGCTGGGACTGGCCGACCTTCGGTCGCTACTTCGCGACCGAGACCGTCATCCGGGCCCTCGGCACGACCATCCAGCTAACCGTCCTCGGGACCGTGGCCGGCTTCGCCCTGGGGCTCGTCCTCGCGGCGATGCGTCTCTCGTCCAACGCGTTCCTGCGGACCGTGGCGTGGGCCTACATCTGGGCGTTCCGGTCGATCCCGCTCATCGTGCAGCTGCTCTTCTGGTTCAACATCGCCTACCTCTACCAGACCATCAGCGTCGGCGTGCCGTTCGGCCCGTCCTTCGCCAGCGTCGAGACCAACGACCTCCTCGGGGCCCTCGGCGCGGCCGTGCTCGGCCTCGCCCTGCACCAGGCGGCCTACGCGGCAGAGATCATCCGCGGAGGCATCCTCTCCGTCGACGAGGGGCAGCGCGAGGCGGCGTCGGCGCTAGGTATCCCGCGGCGCCGTCAGCTCACGAGGATCGTGCTGCCGCAGGCGATGCGCTCGATCCTGCCCAACGCCGCGAACGAGGTCATCAGCCTCTTCAAGGGCACCTCGATCGTCTCGGTCCTCGCGATCCCGGAGCTCTTCTACCAGGTGCAGGTGATCTACGGCCGCAACTCCCGGGTCGTGCCCCTCCTGCTCGTGGCGACGGTCTGGTACATCATCCTCACGACGCTGCTGTCGGTCGGCCAGTACTACGTCGAGCGCCACTTCGCCCGGGGCAGCGCCCGTTCCCTGCCCCCGACGCCGCTCCAGCGGCTGCGTGCCCGGTGGGCCGGGTTCGCCACGCAGGCATCGCAGGCCACCCGTCGTCCCGAGCAGGCTGTCCGATGACCGCCGTCGTCGACCTGCGCGGCGTCACGAAGTCGTTCGGGGGCCACCGGGTGCTCGACGACGTCGACCTCGAGCTCGCCGAGGGCACCGTGACCGTCATCCTCGGTCCGTCGGGATCGGGCAAGTCCACGCTGCTGCGGACCATCAACCACCTGGAGAAGATCGACCGGGGTCAGGTGCGCGTCAACGGGACGCTCATCGGCTACCGGCAGGTGGGTGAGCGCCTGCACGAGCTGCCCGAGCGGGACATCCTGCGCCAGCGCAGCCGCATCGGCTTCGTCTTCCAGCAGTTCAACCTCTTCCCGCACCTCACCGTCCTCGAGAACGTCGTCGAGGCGCCGGTGTCGGCGCAGCGCCGGCGACGGTCCGAGGTGGAGGTCGAGGCCCGGGCCCTGCTCGCGCGGGTCGGTCTGGGGGACAAGGCGGCCGCCTATCCGCGTCAGCTCTCCGGTGGCCAGCAGCAACGGGTCGCCATCGCCCGCGCCCTGGCCCTGCACCCCGACGTCATCCTCTTCGACGAGCCCACCTCAGCCCTCGACCCCGAGCTCGTCGGCGAGGTCCTCGCCGTCATCAAGGAGCTCGCCCGCGACGGTGCCACCCTCGTCGTCGTGACGCACGAGGTCGGCTTCGCCCGCGAGGTCGCCGACACGGTCGTCTTCCTCGACGGGGGCCGCATCGTCGAGCAGGGACCGCCCGAGCAGGTCATCGACCACCCCGCCCACGCACGCACCCGCGCCTTCCTCGACCGCGTCCTCTGACGCCGCCCACCACCCCACCACCCCACCACCCCTCAGGCCGTACCGGCCATCCATGACTCGCACCCATCGGGTGCCGAGAGGAGTCCTCATGCCCGCACGTCCCCACACCGTCCACCGCCCGACGACGTATGCCGTCACCGCCCTCGTGGTCGCCGCCTCCGTCGCGCTCACCGGCTGCTCCGGAGCCGCAGAGGCCAGCTCGGGAGGCCCCGCGACCCAGGCCGGGCCGACCGTCAACACCTCCCCGGACCAGAAGCGCATCACCGCCGCCAAGGACGAGAAGGCCGCGGCCCTGCTGCCGGCGGCCATCCGGGAGCGGGGCACGATCACGGCCGCCAACGCCGGGGCGGGTGGCGGCACGCCGCCGCTCGTCTTCACGGCCGACGACGACAAGACCGTCATCGGCGTCGAGGTCGACCTCGCGCACCTCTTCGCCGACAAGCTCGGCCTCAGGGTCGAGACGCCCGCGACGAGCTGGGAGAACGTCTTCCTCGGCATCGACTCGGGTCGCTACGACGTGGCCCTGACGAACGTCACGGTCACGGAGGAGCGCAAGGAGAAGTACGACTTCGCGACCTACCGCAAGGACGACCTCGCCTTCGAGGCGCCCAAGGGCGGCACGTGGAAGGTCACGAGCGGCAGGGAAGTCGCCGGCAAGACCATCGCCGTCGGCTCCGGCACCAACCAGGAGAAGATCCTCCTCGACTGGAACGAGGCCAACATCAAGGCCGGGCTCGCACCCGCCGAGGTGAAGTACTTCCAGTCGCAGACGGACTACTACCTCGCGCTGTCGTCGCACCGGATCGACGCGTACTTCGGCCCCAACCCGAGCGTCGCCTACCACGTCGCGACCGCCGGGCAGACCGAGGCCATCGGTCACTTCTCGGGCGCCGGGGAGTCCCTGCAGGGACTCATCGCCGTGCTGACGAGGAAGGGCTCCGGCCTCGCCGCGCCCTACGCCGCCGCCATCAACTCGGCGATCGCCGACGGCAGCTACGCGAAGGTCCTCCAGCGCTGGAACCTCAGCACCGAGGGGCTCGCGAAGTCCGAGGTCAACCCGCCCGGCCTGCCCAAGACCGACTGAGCCACCCACACCACCCCAGGAGACGAATCATCATGCACCACAGCAAGACCCATGCGCCTGCTGGCCGCCGTGCGATCGTCGTCGCGGCCGCCCTCCTGTCGACCGTCGGTGTGCTCGGAGCCTGCGCCGACCCGGTCAGCACCGGGACGACGCAGGTGGACCCGAAGGCACTCGGCGACTCGAAGGTCCTCCCCGTCTCGTTCGACACCTCGGCGAACGCGAAGCGCCCGGCGGGCACCCTGCATCCGGAGATCGCCGCGACCCTGCCGGCCGACGTCAAGGCCAGGGGCACCCTGGTCATCGGCAGCGGCGGCGCGGGCGGCGGCATACCCCCTCTGGCGTTCACGGCCGACGACAACACGACGCCGATCGGGGTGGAGGTCGACGTCGCCCACCTCGTCGCCGACGTCCTCGGCCTCGAGGCCGACGTGCAGACGACGAGCTGGGAGAACCTCTTCATCGGCATCGACTCGGGCAAGTACCAGGTCGCGATCTCCAACGTCGGCGTCTCCGAGGAGCGAAAGGAGAAGTACGACTTCGCGACGTACCGGCTCGGGCTGCACGCGTTCGAGGCCAAGAAGGGCTCGACGCTGCAGGTGCGGGGGCCGGCCGACATCTCGGGCAAGAAGGTGGCCGTCGGGTCGGGGACCCTGCAGGAGGCGATCCTGCTGCGCTGGAACGAGGAGAACGAGAAGGCCGGACGCGCGCCCGCCGAGCTCGTCTACTACCAGGGCACGACGGAGTACTACCTCGCTCTCGACTCCGGTCGCATCGACCTCTACCTCGGCCCGAACCCGACCGCGACCTACCACGTCGTCACGGCCGGCAGGACGCAGATCGTCGGCACCGTGTCGTCGAGCTTCCCGATCCCCGGGAAGGTCGGTGTGCTGACGAAGAAGGGCAACGGCCTGGCCAAGCCGATCGCGGACGCCATCAACGCCGCCATCGCGGACGGCAGCTACGGCAAGGTCCTCGCCCGGTGGGGCCTCACCGCGGAGGCGGTGCCCGCCTCCGAGGTCAACCCCGCCGGGCTGCCCAAGCCCACCGAGACCTCGGCGAAGTGAGGCGCTGACATGGCCACCATCGTCACCATCGCCTCGAGCCCGTCGGCGGCGTCCCGCACGGATGCCGTCCTCGGCCACATCGAACGCCGTCTCGCCGTGCGAGGCCACGACGTCCAGCGCGTCGTCGTGCGCGACCTGCCCCCGGAGGCGCTGCTGCGTGCCGACGCCACCGACCCGCAGATCGCGGCGGTCGTGGCGCGGATCGAGGCGGCGGACGCCGTCGTCGTCACGACACCGGTCTACAAGGCGGCCTACACCGGGCTGCTCAAGACGCTGCTCGACCTGCTCCCGCAGTACGCACTGCGGGGCAAGTCGGTGCTTCCCGTCGCCACCGGCGGCAGTGCGGCGCACGTGCTCGCCGTCGACTACGCCCTGCGGCCGGTGCTCGTCTCGCTCGGCGCGGAGCACGTGACCCAGGGCTGGTTCGTGCTGGCCTCCGACGTGCAGGTCTTCCCCGCCGACGGCGGCGTGCTGCTCTCGGAGTCCGCCTCCCGAGCCCTCCATCAGGTCACGGAGTCGTTCCTCACGCACGTCGCGCGGCACCGCCGCGACGAGGTGCCGGCCCTCGACGACGACGACGTCGTGCTGCGCGTGTCCCCGCACGACGACGTCGCGGCCCCGCTCCTCGAGGACCTCGTCGTCGAGTACGGCACGCGCTACGGGCTGTCGACGCCCCACACGCAGCTGACAGAGGTCCCGGTCAGCGACTTCGAGGGACCCCACGGGGCGTTCGTCGTCGTGCTCCGAGGCGGGCAGACGATCGCCGGCGGGGCGATCCGCCGCCACGACGACGAGACCGCCGAGGTGAAGCGGGTCTGGACCCACGCCCAGTTCCGTCGTCAGGGACTCGCCCGCAGGGTCCTGATCGAGCTCGAGAAGGCCGCCGCGGGGCTCGGGTACCGGAGGATCCACCTCACCACGGGGCCACGCCAGCCCGAGGCACGCGCGCTCTACCTCGCAGCCGGCTACCTCCCGGCCTTCGACCTGCACGCCGACCCCGAGTCGATCGGCCCGCACGCCTTCGACAAGGAGCTTCCGGCGGGGACGGTCCTATCGGGCGCGTCCGCCGTGCCCGCCGTGCCCGGCGTGTCCGCCGGGTCGCCCGGGCTGCGCTCGTACCGGGACTGGGGTGCGGCGTGACCGGCCGACGGATCGTCGTCGTGGGGGCCGGACCGCGGGCGCTCGGCCTCGTCGAGCGCCTCGGCGCCAACGCGGGCGTGGTCGGCACGCCGGGGGAGCGGGTCGAGGTGCACGTCGTCGACCCGCACCCGCCGGGCACCGGTCGGATCTGGCGGGCAGCCCAGTCGCCCCTGCTCTGGATGAACTCCGAGGCGCAGGACGTCACGGTCTTCACGGACGAGTCGGTCACGTGCGAGGGACCGGTCGTGCCGGGGCCGTCCCTGTCCGAGTGGGCGGCCGGTCCCGAGGCGAGCGCCGCGGCGGCCGGGCTGTCTGCCCGCTCCTTCGCGCCCCGCGTCGTCCAGGCGGACTACCTCGACTGGGCCTGGGGACGAGTCGTCGGTTCCCTTCCGGAGGCCGTCAGCGTGCACGTCCACGCGAGCCGGGCCGTCGGACTCGTCGACCGCGGCGGGTCCCAACGCGTCGGCCTGGCCGACGGGCGGCACCTCGAGGCGGACCTCGTCGTCCTCGCGCAGGGGTATCTCGACCAGGCTCCCGCCCCCGGCGAGCAGCGGCTCCTCGACGTCGCGGCCGCCCAGGGACTCACCTACGTCCCCCCGGGGCACACGGCCGACCTCGACCTCGACGGGCTGCAGCCGGGGGAGCCCGTCGTCGTCCGCGGGATGGGCCTGGCGTTCGTCGACCTCGTCGTCCTTCTCGGCGAAGGCCGCGGCGGCACGTTCACCGGCGACGGCACGCAGCTGACCTACCACCCGAGCGGCCGTGAGCCGGTGCTCCACGTGGGGTCACGTCGCGGCGTGCCCTACCACGCCAAGCTCGGCTACGAGGTCCGCGAGGGTGTCGCCGGACCGGCCCCGCTGCGCCACCTGACCCGTGAGCGCCTCGCCACCCTCGGCGGCGGCACGTCGGTCCTCGACTACCGGAGCCAGGTCTGGCCGCTCGTCGTGCTCGAGCTCGCGGCGGCGCACTACCGCCGGCTCTTCGAGGCCCACCCGGAGCGGACCCGAGGCACCCTCGAGGCGCTCGAGCGCGCCCTCGCCAGGGCCGACGTCACGAACGGGGAGCTCACGGCCGTCGCCGTGGCGCACCTGAGCGACCCCGAGGACGTCTTCGACATCCACCGCATCGACCGGCCGCTCGACGCCGTCCTCCACGACGGGACGTCGCCCGACGAGGTGGAGCGCCTCGTCGCAGAGCACGTCGGACACGACCTGACCCGTCGCGCCGACCCGTCGCGGTCGAGCGACCGGGCCGTCTTCGACACGCTCCTCGCGGTGTATGCCGTCCTGACCGAGCTCGTCGTGACCGGTCGCCTCCTCGACGAGGACCGGGTGCGGCACGTGGAGGGGCACTTCCACGGGCTCTTCTCGTTCCTGGCCAGCGGACCTCCGCCGCGTCGGCTCGCCGAGCTGCTGGCGCTGCACCGGGCGGGCATCGTCCGGTTCCTCGGCCCGCACCTCGAGCTCGTCATCGAGGACGGTGCCTTCGTCGGGCGCTCCGGAGACCGTGAGGTGCGGGCCCGGGCAGCCGTCGACGCGAGGCTGCCCCGACCCGACAGCGCCCTCGTCACCGACCCCCTCGTCGCCGGGCTGCTGGCCTCGGGCGAGCTGCGCTCGCGGCCCGTCACGGCTTCCGACGGGACCGCTCTCGGCGCGGGGCAGCTCGTCGACGACGCCCGGGCGCGGGCCGTCCGTGCCGACGGCAGCGTGCACCCGCACCGCTACCTCGTCGGCCCCGCGGTGTCGGGGTCCGTCGGCGCCGGAGGCTTCTCCCGGCCCCGCTTCAACGGGCCGGGGTTCCGCCAGAACGACGCCGTCGCCCGAGACCTGCTCACGGTCGCCCTGGCAGGGCGCACCACGCCCGCGCACCTCATCAGCTCCTCGTCGCACCGACCGCCACGCAGGGCACCGGTCCACGTGCGGGACCACGACGACGCCCACCGACCGCAGCACGACCCCCGAGACACCCCGAGAGAGAAGGACCACCGTCATGCCAGTTGAGTTCCTCGGCATCGCCGCCAACCACGACGGCACGGAGACGACCGCACGCAGCGCGGGCGCCCTCGACCTGTCGTACGCCACGAAGCTCGCCCGCGCCCACGAGGACAACGGCTGGGACCGCGTCCTCTTCGCCTACCACTCCGGCTCACCCGACCCCGCACAGGTCGCCGCCCACGTCGCGGCGAACACCGACCGGCTCAACCTCGTCGTCGCGCACCGGCCCAACACGGCCTACCCCACCCTGACGGCGAAGACCTTCGCCACGCTCGACCACATCAGCGACGGCCGCTTCGAGGTGCACGTCATCACCGGAGGCAGCACCGCGGACCAGGCCGCGGAGGGTGACCACCTCGACAAGGACGCCCGGTACGCCCGCACGAGGGAGTTCATCCAGATCCTCAAGCAGGCGTGGACGAGCGACGAGCCGTTCGACTTCGACGGCGAGCACTACCGTTTCGAGGGCTTCCTCGCCGACATCAAGCCGCTCCAGACCCCGCGCCCGCGGATCTCCTTCGGCGGGTCGAGCCCGGCGGCATACGCCGTCGGTGCGCAGGAGGCTGACGTCTTCGCGCTGTGGGGCGAGCCGCTCGCCGGCACGGCGGAGCAGATCGAGACGATCCGCGCTGCCGCCGCCCATGCCGGGCGTGCCCTGCCGACGATCCAGGTCGCCTTCCGGCCGATCCTCGGAGCCACGGACGAGCTGGCCTGGGACAAGGCCGAGCGCACCCTCGGCGACATCCGGGCGCACAGAGCCGCCGGAGGCTCTGCCTCGCGGGGACGCTTGCGCCGCAACGGCTCCCAGCCCGAGAACGCAGGGTCGCAGCGGCTGCTGGCGGCCGCGGAGTCGGGGGAGCGCCACGACCGTGCCCTCTGGACCGCGACGTCGGCCGCCACGGGGGGAGGCGGGAACTCCACGGCCCTCGTCGGCACCCCCGAGACCGTCGCAGCGGCGTTGCTCGACTACTACGACCTCGGGGTGCGGATCTTCTCGGCCCGCGGCTACCACCTCTACGACGACGCCGTGGACTTCGGGCGGCACGTCATCCCGCTCGTGCGCGACGAGGTCGCGCGTCGGGAGGCGGCCGCGGCCACGGCCGACACGGCCGACACGGCCGACACGGCCGACCGGGCGGCCGTCGCATGAGCGCCACGGACGAGTGGCTCGCGTGGCGCACCGCGCGGGAGACCGACCTCGCCCAGGAGCACGGCTGGCTCTCGCTGACCGCGTTCGCCTGGCTCCCTGACCAGGCGGCGAGCCTGCCCGGCCTCCCGGGCCGCTGGTGGGCGGACGACTCCGGAGCCCATGTCGAGGCGGACCCCGGTGAGTCCCTCCGGGTCGGGGACGAACCGGTCGCCGGACGGGCCACGGCGGACGTCGAGGAGTCGGGTTCGCGACTCTGGGTGAGGCACGGGGACCGCGTCGTCGAGCTGCTCCGAAGGGGCGGGAGGCTCGCCGTGCGCACCCGTGACCCACAGGCACCGACGCGGTTGGGCTTCCGCGGCGTGCCGACGTGGGAGCACGACCCCGACTGGGTGCGACCCGGCCGGTTCACGCCGTCCGACCGCCCGGCGCGGGTGGCGGTGCGCACCGCGCGTGACGACCTCGTGCAGCACGCCACCGTCGTCGGCACGGTCGACGTCGACATCGACGGCGTGCGCCACCGACTCAGCGCGGTCGCGGCCGGAGACGGCCTGGGGCTGCTCTTCCACGACACGACGAACGGTGATGCCTCGGCGCCCTGGCGCACCGTCACGACGTCGGCGCCGGACCCCGACGGCAACGTCGTCGTCGACTTCAACCGCGCGGTCAACCTTCCCTTCGCCTTCACGGCCCATGGCACGTGCCCGGGGCCCGTCACGGGCAACCGCATCGCCGTCCCCGTCACGGCAGGGGAGAAGCGGCCGGCATGAGGTTCGCCACCTACACGCTGCTCGACACGAGCCCCGACCCGGTCACCGGAGTCGCGCGCACCCAGACGCAGGCTTTCGAGCACGTCGCGCACCAGGCCGAGTGGGCCGAACAGCTCGGGTTCGACGCGTTCGGCGTGGGGGAGCGGCACGCCCAGCGCTTCGTCTCCTCCTCGCCGCCCGTCGTCCTCGCCCACCTCGCGGCGCGCACCACTCGCATCCGCCTCATGACGACCGTCACGGTGCTCTCGCTCCTCGACCCGGTCCGCGTCGCCGAGGACTACGCCACCCTCGACCACCTGAGCGGCGGACGGCTCGACGTCGTCATCGGCAAGGGCAACGACCCGGACCAGAACGCCCTCTTCGGGCTCGACCTCGAGGGGCAGTGGGAACGCAACGCCGAGAAGTACGAGCTGCTCCGGCGGCTGTGGCGCGAGGAGCGCGTGACGTGGTCAGGCCGGTTCCGGCCCCCGCTCGTCGACGCGACCACGCAGCCGCGGCCGCTCCAGCAGCCGATTCCCGTCTGGCACGGCTCCGCCAGCTCCACCGAGTCGACCGAGCTCGCGGCGCGCTGGGGCGACCCGCTCTTCTCCGCCAACGGCTTCCACCCACTAACGAAGTACGCAGCCCTCGTGCGTCACTACCGCGAGCGGTGGGAGGCGCACGGCCACGACCCGGCGGACGCGGTCGTCGGTGCCGGGTTCCTCGGCCTGCTCGTCGCCGACACGACCCAGGAGGCGCTGCGCCTCTACGAGCCTGCCTTCGAGGCGTTCCGGCGCTCACCCGGCGCGGTCCACAACCGGCTGCCCTTCACGACCGTCGAGGAGTACGCCCGGGACAGCTCCGCGCTCATCGGTTCGCCCGCCGAGGTCGTCGACAAGATCGGTCGGTACCGCGAGGCGTTCGGCCACGAGCTCTCGGGCGTCTCGCTCGATGTGCCGGGCCTACCGGAGGCCGTCACGCGACGCAGCATCGATCGGTTCTTCGCCGACGTCGCGCCCGTCGTGCGCCGCGAGCACCCGTCGCGACAGGAGTTCAGACACGCGTTGAATGCCTGACGCACCAAAGCCGCAATCGGTGCATTCGCGCGGCTAGGTTGGCCGGGTGCAGTCATCGGTGACCCATCCCCGCAGCGCCACGCCCGGAACCGGGGGACCCCCGCCCGAGGTCGGGCCACCCCCGCGACGGTCGAGCGGACGGGCCTGGGAGTGGTCGCTCGCGGCCCTCCTGCTCCTGCCCAACCTCGTGCTCCTCATCGTCTTCACCTACCGTCCGCTGCTCGACAACATCAGGCTGTCGTTCACCGACTGGAACGTCTCCTCGCCCATCGCCAACCCCGTGGGCCTGTCGAACTACATCGAGTGGTTCGGGCGTGACGACACGAAGATCATCGTGCGCAACACGTTGGTCTTCACGGTCGCGACGGTCGGCATCTCGATGGCGGTCGGGCTCGGCCTCGCGCTGCTGCTCGACCAGAAGCTCAGGGGCCGCAACCTCGTGCGCTCGGTCGTGTTCGCGCCGTTCGTCATCTCGGGCGCCGCGATCGGCATCGCGTTCCAGTTCGTCTTCGACCCCAACTACGGCCTCATCCGCGACCTGCTGGTCCGCATCGGCGTCGGGGTCCCGGACTTCTACCAGGAGCCCGGATGGGCCCTGTTCATGGTGACCGTGACCTACATCTGGAAGAACATCGGCTACACGTTCGTCATCTACCTGGCCGCCCTCCAGGGCCGGCGCGCCGACCTCGACGAGGCGGCCGAGATCGACGGGGCGTCGGCCTGGACCCGCTTCCGCCGGGTCCTCATGCCACAGCTGCGGCCGACGACCTTCTTCCTGTCGATCACGGTGCTGCTCAGCTCGGTGCAGGTCTTCGACATCATCAACGTCATGACCCGAGGCGGTCCACAGGGCAATGCCACGACCACCCTCGTCTACCAGGTCTACCAGGAGACGTTCGTCAACCAGCGCGCCGGCTACGGCGCCACGGTCGCCACGGTCATGTTCGTCATCCTGCTCGCCGTCACGGTCGTCCAGGTGCGCTTCATGGACAGGGGGAAGAAGGCATGAGCACGTCCACCATCCTCGGGACCCTCGACGACGAGAAGGCACCTGAGGCGCCCACCCGGCGTCGGCGCCGACGCGCGTCGCACAACGTGAAGGCGTCGACCCACAACCGTGGACCGCTCTGGACCGCAGCGGGATACGCCGGCATGGTCCTCGTCGTCCTCGTCGTCGCCGTCCCGCTCTTCTGGATCCTCATCACGTCGTTCAAGGAGCGCGGCGACATCTACGTCCGTCCGGCGCAGTGGTGGCCCGACCCCGCCACCACCGCGAACTACAGCGAGCTGACGACCCGCATCCCGTTCTTCGACTACGTCCGCAACTCGGTGATCATCACGTCCGCGACGTCGCTCGCGAAGATCATCCTCGGCGTCATCAGCGCGTACGCCCTGTCGCTGCTGCGCTTCCCGGGGCGCTCGATCGTCTTCCTCGTCGTCATCGCGGCCCTGATGGTGCCCAACCAGATCACCGTCATCAGCAACTACGCGCTCGTCGCGCAGCTCGGCTGGCGCAACACCTACCAGGGCATCATCATCCCGCTGGCCGGTGTCGCCTTCGGCACCTTCCTCATGCGCAACCAGTTCCTCAACCTGCCCGGAGAGATCATCGAGGCCGCCCGCCTCGACGGGGCGGGGCCGATGAAGCTGCTGTGGCGCGTGGTCATGCCCATGTCGTGGCCGACGCTGGTGGCGTTCGCGCTCATCACGGTGGTCAACGAGTGGAACGAGTACCTCTGGCCGTTCCTGATGGCCGACGACGAGTCGACGGCCACGCTGCCCGTCGGTCTGACGTTCCTCCAGAACAACGACGGCGTCACCAACTGGGGGCCGGTCATGGCCGGCACCGTCCTGGCGATGCTGCCGATCCTCGTGCTGTTCCTCTTCCTCCAGCGGCAGATGATCAAGGGCCTCACGGCGGGGGCCGTGAAGAGCTGAGTCCTGCTCTGCCGCAGGCCGATCCATACCAACGACCCCAACCCACCACCACAGGGAAAGGCACCATCCATGAACGAGTTCTCACGTCGAGGCTTCCTCGGCCTCGCCGGGGCCGCCGGCGTCGCCGGTCTCGCGGCCTGCGCCGGCACGGGCACGGCACCGTCGACGGGCAGCGGGGGCGGCTCGAGCAACACCATCGAGTTCTGGAGCAACCACCCCGGCAACAGCAAGCCGGTCGAGCAGGAGATCATCAAGGCCTTCGAGGCGGCCAACTCCGGCCTCAAGGTCAAGCTCGTCGACGCCGGCAAGAACTACGAGGAGGTCGCGCAGAAGTTCAACGCGTCGCTCGCCGGCGGCTCGCTGCCCGACGTCGTCGTCGTCTCGGACGTCACGTGGTTCAACTTCGCGCTCAACAAGCAGCTCAGCCCGCTCGACGAGCTGCTCGCGACGGCGAAGCTCGACACGTCCGACTACGTCGACGCGCTCTACAACGACTACAACCTCGACGACAAGCACTACGCGCTGCCGTTCTCCCGGTCGACACCGCTCTTCTACTACAACAAGGACCTCTGGAAGGCCGCCGGTCTCGAGGACCGTGGCCCCAAGGACTGGGACGAGTTCCTCACGTGGGCACCGAAGCTCAAGGCCGCCGCCGGCTCCGACAAGATCGTCATGGAGCTGCCCGACGGCTCGAACTACCTCGACTGGGTCTTCCAGAACATGGTGTGGGGCTACGGCGGTGCCTACTCCAAGGAGTGGACGCCGACGTTCTCGGACCCCAACACCGTCAAGGCCGGCACCTACCTGCAGAACCTCGCCAAGGACGGCTACCTCAAGCTCTCCAAGGACCCGGCGCCCGACTTCACGGCCGGCATCGTCGGCTGCAGCATGATGTCGACCGGATCGCTCGGCGGCGTGGCCAAGGACGCGAAGTTCCCGGTGGGCACGGCGTTCCTGCCCACGGACGGCAACTGCCCGACGGGTGGCGCGGGCGTCGGCATCCCGGCCAACATCTCCGACGACCGCAAGAAGAACGCGCTGACGTTCATCGAGTTCCTCACCAATGCCCAGAACACCGTCACCTTCACGCAGGCCACCGGGTACATGCCCGTGCGCAAGTCGGCCGTGGAGCTGCCGGAGGAGAAGGCGTTCCTCGAGAAGAACCCGAACGCGAAGACGGCGATCGAGCAGCTGCCCAAGACCCGGTCGCAGGACAACGTCCGCGTGCTGCTCCCCGGTGGTGGCGCGCGCATCGGCAAGGGCCTCGACCAGATCGTCCAGGGCCAGGACGTCGCGACGGTCTTCAAGGCGCTCGACGCCGAGAGCCAGCAGGTCTTCGACTCGCAGATCAAGAGCAAGCTGGGCGCCTGACGCGCCACCGCACCACCTCGGTCGTATGCCGTCCGGCGGGCTCCGCGCGGACCCGCCGGACGGCGTTCCGGACTGACCTGGGAGGTGCGAGCAAGCTCGCGTCCTCCCACGTCCCCGGCTCCAGACCCCCCGAACCAGAACGACCCGAGAGGCCACCGATGGCAACCGTGTACTTCGACGAGGCGACTCGTCGGTTCTCCAAGGACGACGACGCCCCGGCGGTCGACGGCATCACGCTCGACATCGCCGACGGTGAGTTCCTCGTCCTCGTCGGCCCCTCGGGCTGCGGCAAGTCGACGACGCTGCGCATGCTCGCCGGCCTCGAGCCCGTCGACGGCGGCCGGATCCTCGTAGACGGACACGACCAGAAGGGCGTGCGTCCCCGCGACCGCGACATCGCCATGGTCTTCCAGAGCTACGCGCTCTACCCCAACATGTCCGCGGCCCAGAACATGGCCTTCGCCCTCGACAACGCGAAGGTGAGCAAGGCCGAGACGAAGCAGCGGGTCGCCGAGGCCGCCAAGATCCTCGAGCTCGAGCCGCTGCTCGACCGCAAGCCGGGCCAGATGTCCGGCGGGCAGCGCCAGCGCGTGGCGATGGGCCGGGCGATCGTGCGCAACCCCAAGGTCTTCTGCATGGACGAGCCGCTGTCCAACCTCGACGCCAAGCTGCGCGTCTCGACGCGTTCGCAGATCGCGGGTCTCCAGCGGCGTCTGGGGATCACGACCGTCTACGTCACCCACGACCAGGTCGAGGCGATGACGATGGGGCACCGTGTCGCGGTGCTGCGCGACGGGAGGCTCCAGCAGGTCGACACGCCGGAGCGGCTCTACGACCACCCGGTCAACACCTTCGTGGCGGCCTTCATCGGATCGCCGGCCATCACCCTCGTCGAGTCGGAGGTCCGCGAGGGTGTCGCCCGCGTCCACGGCGTATCCGTGCCGCTCGACCGTGCCGTAGCCGGCCGGGCGGGGGAGAAGGTCGTGGTGGGGCTGCGGCCCGAGTCGTGGCACGTCGTCGAGACGCCTGCGGACGGAGCCCGGGACGGGGCCGACGCGTCGGCCCTCGCGCTCAACGTCGAGCTCGTCGAGTCCCTCGGCTCCGAGTCGTTCGTCTACGGCCGTCCGGTCGGTGCGGACGAGGGCACCGACCGGGTCACGGTCCGCCTCGACAAGCGCACGCACCTGACCGTCGGCGACACGGTGCACGTCGAGCCCAACCGCGGCGAGGTCCACCTCTTCGACGCGACCTCCGGCGAGCGGATCGAGGCCTGACATGTCCGCTCGCCCCGGCCCCTGGGCCTCGGGCCGGTTCGACGTCGAGGGGCACCGTGGTGCCAAGGGGCTCGTCGTCGAGAACACCCTGGCGAGCTTCGCGGCCGCGTACGACGCCGGGGTGACCGGTGTCGAGCTCGACGTCCGGCTCACGTCCGACGGTGAGGTCGTCGTCTGGCACGACCCGGTGCTGCTGCCGGGCAAGTGCCTGCCGACCGGTCCCGACGTCGTCGGGGCCCGCGTCGCCGAGCTGACGCTGGAGCAGCTGCGCACGGTCGACGTCGGCAGCCAGACGCTCGCCGGCTTCCCGGACCAGCGCCCCTCGCCGGGCGCCCGCATCTCGACGCTGGACGAGGTGCTGGCCCACGGGCGAGAGCGCGCGCCCGACGTGTGGTGGACCATCGAGCTCAAGGTCAACCCGCTCGACGCGGGGGAGTCCGCGAGCCGGCGCCAGCTCCTCGATCGCGTCCTGTCGAGCGTGCACGACGCGGGCCTGGAGCGGCAGTGCTTCATGCACTCCTTCGACTGGGCGGTGCTCGAGCTGTCGGCCGAGCTGGCCCCCGGGGTCATCCGTTCGGCGCTCGTCGAGGCCTCCGTGACGTGGATGCCGGGCAGCCCGTGGACCGGGAGCGTGACGGTGGGGGAGTCGCATGACGACGTGTGCGCCGGTGCCGCTGCCGTGGGCGCCCAGGTGATCTCACCCGAGCACGTGCTCGTCGACGCGGACTTCGTCGACCGCGCGCACCGGGCCGGACTCGCGGTGCTGCCGTGGACGGTCAACGAGCCGGACCGCATGGTGGCGCTCGTCGAGGCGGGGGTCGACGGCATCGTCTCTGACTATCCCGACCGCGCCCTGTCGGTGCTCACCCCGGCCCCTGCCTGAGGGAAGAGGCCCCCGGCTCACCCGGCTGAGCCCCAGCGAGGGGCCGGACCCCCGTGGTCCGGCCCCTCACTTCCCCTCCGGTGCCCCGCCGGGGCGGGCGCTGTGGCGCTCGTGGCACACTCGTCCGGTCGACAGGCGCCGATGTCGGCGCTGCAACCGCCTGGTGCAGCAGCTGGGTGGGGACCCCTGGACCCCACCCATTCGCTAGAACGCCGTTCCAGCGAACTCATGATGCTTTCGAAGGACTCCGATGTCAACAGACCGGGCGTACGACAACAGCTCGAGGGCGGAGGCAGCCCTCGCGACGCGGCGCCGGATCATCGAGGCGGCCCGCGACATGCTCCTGCGCGACGGGTACCACGCGATGTCGGTCAGCGCCCTCGCCTCGACCGCGGGCGTCAGCGCGCAGACCGTCTACAACGCCGTCGGTGGGAAGGCGGCGGTCGTCAAGGCCGTCTACGACGTGCTGCTCGTCGGTGACGACGCCCCCGTGGCCATGCAGGATCGGCCCGAGTTCCGGGCCATGTCGGCGGCCCCCGACCGTGAGAGCTTCGTGCGGGCCTACGCCGCCTTGTGCGCGACCATCTACGAGCGCGTCGGGCCCCTCCTCGGCGTCCTCCTCGCCCAGGGTCCCGGGGGCGACGCCGGCCTGCAGGAGTTCGTCGCGACCATCGACCGCGAGCGACGGGTCGGCAACACGAACGCCCTCAACGCGCTCGACGCGGCCCACGGCATACCTCCGCACCTCGACCGTGAGCGGTTCATCGACATCGTCTGGACCGTCACGGCTCCAGAGATCTACGACCGCTTCGTGCGACGGTGCGGGTGGACCCACACGATGTATGCCGCCTGGCTGGCCGAGGCGGTCGTCGCGGTCTTCGACCGCGCCAGCACCCACCAGGAGGACTGAGCATGCCCCGCCAGATCGCGACCAACACCCACGTCGACCTCGACGCGCTGCTCGACTTCGTGCGTCCGCGCCACTCCATGGTGCTCATGACGCAGCGTGCCGACGGTCGGCCGCAGGCCTCGCCAGTCACCGGCGGCGTCGACGAGCAGGGACGCATCGTGATCTCGACCTATCCCGAGCGCGCCAAGACGACGAACGCGCGCCGGAGTCCCCAGGTCAGCGTCCTCGTGCTGTCCGACGACTTCGGCGGCGAGTGGGTGCAGGTCGACGGGGACTGCGAGGTCATCGACCTCCCCGACTCCGTCGAGCCGCTCGTCGACTACTTCCGGGCCATCTCCGGCGAGCACCCGGACTGGGACGAGTACCGCCAGGCGATGCGCGACCAGGGCAAGTCCCTGCTCCGCGTCACGCCCACCCGGTGGGGCCCGGTGGCCACCGGCGGCTTCCCCGCCCGCCTCGCCTGAGCATCCCTTCCTGAACCAGCGTTCGACGCCGAGCGCAGTGTCACAGCACGGCTTTCGAGACCGAACGCAGCGTTCGGTGCTCGCTCCCGCTCGGGCGGGCGCCGGGACCCGCACGTAGGCTGGCGCCCGTGCTGCGCGTGGGAGTCACCGGTGGGATCGGGTCGGGCAAGTCCACGGTCTCGCGACGGCTGGCCGAGCTCGGCGCGCACGTCGTCGACGCCGACGCCGTCGCGCGCGAGGTCGTCGAGCCGGGGGAGCCGACGCTCGAGCGCATCCGCGAGCGCTTCGGCGTCCACGTCCTCCGCGACGACGGGAGCCTCGACCGGGCCGCCCTGGCCGCGATCGTCTTCCCCGACCGCGACGCGCTCGACGCGCTCGACGCGATCACCGGGCCGGCCATCGCCGCCCGGGTGGCGCAGCAGCGGGCGGCCGTGCCCGACGGGGTCGTCTCCGTCTACGACATGCCGCTCCTCGTCGAGCGCGGGCTCTGGGTGCACGAGCACCTCACGGTCGTCGTCGAGGCCGATGCCGAGACACGCGTGCGGCGGCTCGTCGAGCAGCGTGGCCTCTCCGCGGACGACGCCCGGCACCGCATCGCCGCCCAGGCCACCGACGAGCAACGGCGCGCGGTGGCCGACGTCGTGCTCGACAACTCCGGCACCCCGGACGATCTCGTCCGGGCCGTCGAGGCCCTCTGGCACGAGCGGCTCGTGCCCTACGAGGCGAACCTCGGGTCCGGCACCCGAGCACGACGCCCCGACCTCGCACGTGACTGCGTCGTCGAGCCGCGACCGGACTGGGAGCCCCGGGCCGAGCGCGTCGTGGCACGCCTCGCGGCAGCACTCGCGCCCACGGGTGTGGCCACGGAGGTGTCGCACATCGGGTCGACCTCCGTGCCCGGGCTGATCGCCAAGGACGTCATCGACGTCCAGGTCGGGGTCCACCACCTCGACGACGCCGACCGGGACGACGTCCGGCAGGTCCTGCGGGACGCCGGCTACGTGTCTTCCCACGGGGTCCACAGCGACACCCCCCACCCACTCGGCTCGGACCCTGCTGCCTGGGTCAAGCGCTTCCTCGGCGGCTGCGACCCCGCGAACCACGTGCACGTCCACGTGCGCGAGCACGGCTCCGCCGGCTGGCGCTTCGCGCTGCTCTTCCGTGACTCGCTGCGCCACGAGCCCGCCGAGCGCGACGCGTACGCCGCGGAGAAGCACCGACTGCTCGGCCTGCACGAGAGCACCTCCGACTACGTCGTGGCCAAGGAGGCGTGGTTCGAGGGCGCGTGGCTGCGCGCGACCGACTGGGCCGAGCGCACGGGGTGGCAGCCGCGGTAGGAGCATGCGGCATACGCGCGCGGTGTGCGGTGTTGAGCGTGACATGCGTGGTGAGTACAAGGTTCCCGGTGGCAAGCTCGTGGCGGTCGACCTCGAGGAGGACGGCGGACGGCTGGCGCAGGTCAGCGTCTCGGGCGACTTCTTCCTCGAGCCCGACGAGGCGCTCGGCGACATCAACGCGGCGCTGACGGGCATGCCGGTCGACGCCGGTGTCGAGCAGCTGGCCGGAGCGGTGAACGGCGCGCTCGCCGACGACGTCTCGCTCATCGGCTTCACCGCGGAGTCGATCGGCATCGCGATCCGGCGTGCCCTCGGCAAGGCGACCGGGTGGGACGACCACGACTTCGACGTCATCCCGGCACGCGTGCTCGACCCGGCCCTCCACGTCGCGCTCGACGAGGTCATCGCCCGCGAGGTCGCGGCGGGGGAGCGGCCCCCGACCCTGCGGTTCTGGGACTGGGACAGCCCGCTCGTCGTCATCGGCTCGTTCCAGTCCGTCCGCAACGAAGTGGACCCGGAGGGTGCCGAGCGCCACGGCATCGACGTCGTGCGCCGCATCTCGGGCGGGGGAGCCATGTTCATGGAGCCGGGCAACACCATCACCTACTCGCTCGTCGTGCCGACCTCGCTCGTCGAGGGCCTGAGCTTCGAGCGGTCCTACTCCTTCCTCGACGAGTGGGTCATCGAGGCGCTCGCCGAGATCGGTGTCACCGCCCACTTCGTGCCCCTCAACGACATCGCGAGCGACCGCGGCAAGATCGGCGGCGCCGCGCAGAAGCGCTTCGTGTCCGGCGCCGTGCTCCACCACGTGACGATGGCCTACGACATCGACGCCGACAAGATGCTCGAGGTGCTGCGGATCGGTCGGGAGAAGATGAGCGACAAGGGCACGAAGTCGGCCAACAAGCGGGTCGACCCGATGCGCTCGCAGACGGGCATGACCCGCGACGCGATCCTCGAGTCGTTTTCCGCGACGTTCGCCCGTCGCTACCGGACGACCCTCTCCGACTACACGGCCGACGAGCTGGAGCAGGCGCAGCGGCTCGTCGACGACAAGTTCGCGACCCCGGAGTGGACCCACCGCGTGCCGTGATGTCGAGGACGGCGTGTCGGCTCCGACGTCCCCTGCGAGGCGGCAGACTGGCCGCCCGCGAACCGAAGGGACCGACCATGAAGTACGTCATCCTCATCCACTCCAACCCCCAGCCCTGGGGTCACCCGACCGGGAACTTCGTCGCCGAGGCGCTCGCGCGACCGCAGGAGGAGCGCGACGCCGGAGCCGCCGCCTTCGACGCGATGCTCGAGGAGCTCTCGAAGAGCGGCGAGCTCAAGGGTGGCGAGGCCCTGGGCGACCCGGCAGAGGCCCGGCTGTACCGGTGGGACGTGAGCGGCACGGTCGCGACGGACGGACCGTACGCCGAGAGCAAGGAGCACCTCGCCGGCTTCTTCCTGCTCGACGTCGACTCCCGGGAGCGGGCGGAGGAGCTCGCCGTGACGTTCGCGGGGCCCGGCGACACCGTCGAGCTGCGCCCCGCGTACGTGTGGGAGGAGTAGGCGAGTGGGCGCTGTCGGTCGTGCGACGTACGGTTGAGCCATGCGTCCCACGACCGACCTCCAGCGCACGGTGGCCCCCTTCGAGGTGATCTCCGAGTACACCCCGAGCGGTGACCAGCCCACGGCGATCGCCGAGCTCGCGCGGCGGGTCCGGGCGGGAGACACCGACACCGTGCTGCTCGGCGCCACCGGCACCGGCAAGTCGGCCACGACCGCCTGGCTCATCGAGCAGGTGCAGCGGCCGACGCTCGTCATGGCGCCCAACAAGACGCTCGCCGCGCAGCTGGCCAACGAGTTCCGCGAGCTGCTGCCCAACAACGCCGTCGAGTACTTCGTCAGCTACTACGACTACTACCAGCCCGAGGCGTACATCCCGCAGACCGACACCTACATCGAGAAGGACAGCTCGGTCAACGACGAGGTCGAGCGGCTGCGGCACTCGGCCACCAACTCCCTGCTGACCCGGCGCGACGTCATCGTCGTCGCCTCGGTGTCGTGCATCTACGGCCTCGGCACGCCACAGGAGTACGTCGACCGGATGGCCCGTCTCAAGGTCGGCCAGGAGGTCGTGCGCGACGACCTGCTGCGCCGCTTCGTCGAGATGCAGTACACCCGCAACGACCTCGCCTTCACGCGGGGCACCTTCCGGGTCCGCGGCGACACCGTCGAGATCATCCCGGTCTACGAGGAGCTCGCGATCCGCATCGAGTTCTTCGGCGACGAGATCGAGCGCATCTACACGCTGCACCCCGTGACGGGCGAGGTCGTCAACGAGGAGCAGGAGATGTACGTCTTCCCGGCCTCGCACTACGTCGCCGGCCCCGAGCGCATGGAGCGCGCCATCCGCGGCATCGAGCTCGAGCTCGAGGACCAGCTGGCGCTCTTCGAGAAGCAGGGCAAGCTCCTCGAGGCCCAGCGCCTGCGCATGCGCACGACCTACGACCTCGAGATGATGCGTCAGGTCGGCTTCTGCAACGGCATCGAGAACTACAGCCGCCACATCGACGGCCGCACGTCCGGCTCGGCCCCGAACTGCCTCATCGACTACTTCCCCGAGGACTTCCTCCTCGTGCTCGACGAGTCGCACCAGACGGTCCCGCAGATCGGCGCGATGTACGAGGGCGACATGTCCCGCAAGCGGATGCTCGTCGAGCACGGCTTCCGACTGCCGAGCGCCATGGACAACCGTCCGCTGAAGTGGGAGGAGTTCCTCGAGCGCATCGGGCAGACCGTCTACCTCTCGGCGACGCCGGGGGAGTACGAGCTGGCCAAGTCCGGTCCGCCCGTCGAGCAGATCATCCGACCCACCGGGCTCATCGACCCCGAGGTCGTGCTCAAGCCGACCAAGGGCCAGATCGACGACCTCATGCACGAGATCCAGGAGCGCACCGAGCGCAACGAGCGCGTCCTCGTCACCACCCTGACGAAGAAGATGGCCGAGGACCTCACCGACTACCTCCTCGACAAGGGCATCCGGGTCCGCTACCTCCACAGCGACATCGACACCCTGCGCCGGGTCGAGCTGCTCCGCGAGCTGCGCACCGGCGTCTTCGACGTCCTCGTCGGCATCAACCTGCTGCGCGAGGGTCTCGACCTGCCCGAGGTGTCGCTCGTGTCCATCCTCGACGCCGACAAGGAGGGCTTCCTCCGGTCGGCCCGGTCGCTCATCCAGACGATCGGTCGTGCGGCGCGCAACGTCTCGGGTCAGGTCCACATGTACGCCGACAAGATCACGCCCTCGATGGAGCAGGCGCTCGACGAGACCAACCGGCGCCGCGAGAAGCAGATCGCCTACAACACCGAGCACGGCATCGACCCGACCCCGCTGCGCAAGAAGATCGCCGACATCACCGACCTGCTCGAGCGCGAGGACGCCGACACCCAGGAGCTGCTCGGCTCGGGGCGCATGCAGTCCCGGGGCAAGAGCGGCGCGGGACGTGGCGCCATGGCCGCCGACGTCGGCGTCTCCGCAGGCGGTGCGACCAACCGCCCGGCCGACATGGCGGCGGCCGACCTCGCCGGTCTCATCCAGGAGCTCACGACCCAGATGCACCAGGCCGCGGCCGAGCTCCACTTCGAGCTCGCAGCACGTCTGCGCGACGAGATCGGCGACCTGAAGAAGGAGCTGCGGCAGATGAGTGCCGCGACGCGGTGAGGACCCGGTGAGGACGCGGTGAGGACGTCGTGACGGCGAAGGGCTCGGGGCGCGGTGGCGTGGCTGCCCGCCTTCGCGCTGCCGCGCTGGCGCTGCCCGGTGCGTGGGAGGACTCGCCGTGGGACGGCGACACCGTCGCCAAGGTGGGCGACAAGATCTTCGTCTTCCTCGGACCCGAGTCGGTGGGGGTCAAGTGTGCCCGGAGCCGCACGGAGGCAGACGAGTGGCTGCACCGCTACCCCGACGACGCGAGCGTCATGGCCTACATCGGCCGTCACGGCTGGAACACCCTGCGCACGACCGGGGCCATCGAGCCGGACGAGCTGCTCGAGGCGATCGAGACCTCCTACGAGATCGTCGTGTCCGGGTTGCCCCGGGGCAAGCGACCCGGGACGGCCGGCTGAGCGCGGCGCGACCGGCCGACGTCGTGCTCACGGGGCGGGACCGATTTGAGGCGCGCCGCTCGGAGTGAAAGACTCAGGCGTTCACGGAGGGGAGTATCCCCGACACGACGGGCTCGTCATCACGGAGTGGGTCTCACCGCCGCTCCCGGTCCCGTCGGTCCGGCACCACGCCGGGCGGGAGAGACCTCCGGTTACTGATCTGGTGACCGGAAGGTTGTGCCCATGAACGTTCCCGTGTGGGGTTGGTTCCTCACCATCGGTCTGATGACCGTGTTCCTCGCCGTCGACGTCTTCGTCATCGCACGGCGGCCCCACGTCCCGTCGATGGCCGAGGCCGGGAGGCACCTGGCCTTCTTCGTCGGCCTCGCCGTGCTCTTCGGACTCTTCATCTGGTTCGAGTGGGGCGGGCAGTATGCCGGTGAGTTCTACGCCGGGTGGCTCACCGAGTACTCGTTGTCCGTCGACAACCTCTTTGTCTTCCTGCTCATCATGGGCAGCTTCAAGGTGCCGAAGAAGCTCCAGCAGTCGGCCCTCATGGTCGGCATCGTCATCGCGATCATCCTGCGCGGCATCTTCATCGGGCTCGGCGCGGTCGTCATCAACGCCTACGCGTGGGTCTTCTACATCTTCGGCGCCTTCCTCGTCTACACGGCGATCAAGCTCGCGACGGGTGGCGAGAGCGACGACGACCAGTACCACGAGAACCGTTTCCTGCTCTGGGTCGAGAAGCGCTTCCCGGCGACGAAGGAGTGGCACGGCACGAGCCTGACGGTGATCGAGAACGGCAAGCGCCTGATCACGCCGATGCTCATCGTCATCCTCGCCCTGGGCACGACCGACCTGCTCTTCGCGCTCGACTCGATCCCGGCGATCTACGGCCTGACCAACGAGCCGTACCTCGTCCTGACGGCCAACATCTTCGCCCTCATGGGACTTCGTCAGCTCTACTTCCTCATCGGCGGCCTGCTCAAGAAGCTCGTCTACCTCAGCATCGGCCTCGCGGTCCTGCTCGCGTTCATCGGCGTCAAGCTCTTCATGCACGCGATGCACGAGAACAACCTGCCGTTCATCAACGGCGGCCAGCCGATCGAGGGCGTCCCCGACATCCCGATCATCGTCTCGCTCGGTGCGATCGTCCTCATCCTCGGCGTCACCACCGTCGCGAGCCTCTGGAAGTCCAGCCGAGACGCGAAGCTCGAGGCCGCGGGCGGCGCAGCCGACACCACGGGCACAGATGTCGCGCCGGACGCGTCTGCCGAGTCCGACGCCTCGACCGACGCCGCCGAGCACGACGGCGTCACCGAGCACGAANGCGTCACCGAGCACGACGGCGTCACCGAGCACGACGGCGTCACCGAGCACGACGGCGTCACCGCGCCCCCCGTCTCGCGCGACCAGCACTGAGGGCGTATGCCGTCACGAGCCGCCCGCCGACCGCCCGGTCGGTGGGCGGCTCGCTTTCCCGCCGATCGCTAGGTTGCGTCCATGCGAACCATCACGTCACAGCGACTGACTCTCAGGCCGTGGGACGCTGACGACACCGATTTCCTCCTCGACCTCGAGGGCCGATGGGAGGTCGTGCGCTACCTGGGAGCCGACCCCACACCCATGACCTCCCGCGACGAGGCGCTCGCCTCCGTCGAACGCCGCCGGGCCGTCAGCGAGCACCCCATCCACGGCATCTGGATCATCACCGACCACGCCGGCGCACGGCTCGGGAACCTCCTGCTCAAGCCCATCCCGCTGTCGGCAGGCGAAGGGCCATCGGACCCGGCCGAGGTGGAGATCGGGTGGCACGTGCACCCCGACGCCTGGGGCCACGGCTACGCGACCGAGGCCGCCGTCGCTGCGTCGGCCGACGCCTTCGCACGCGGGCAGAGCCGAGTCATCGCTGTCACCCACCCCGACAACCACGCTTCCCAGGCCGTCTGCCGGCGCCTCGGCATGCGCCACGTGGGCCTGACGACCCGGTACATGGACACCTCCTGCGAGCTGTCGAGCTGACCCACGAGCGCTGAGCGCCACGGCCGCACGCGTCGGGTGCTGCGACCCGTGCCGAGCTGCGCTCAACCGGTCTGGTCGACGGTCATGCCGTGGCGGATCGCCGCCTGAAGAGCCTCGGCGTCGATGACTGCAAGGCGTCTGAACTTGATGCAGTAGCCCGTGACGCTGGCCTTGCCGATCGAGTCGCCAAAGGTGCGCGCCAGGTAGCCCTGGTCCGCGAGGCCGAGGACATAGACGGAGATGCCCGTCGTGTTGGCGCTCAGGCCGACGCGATAGAACTCTCGCGACGACCCGTCGGCGTAGGTGAGGGTGCGCACGCCGTAGCCGACGTTGGGGTTGGCCACGACCTTGCCGCGCTCGTCCGTGCCGTCGGTGAACCACAGCCTGCACCCCGGAAACTCCGCCAGCATCCGCGCATGCAGCAGTCGCAGGTCGGTCTGCTTGGGCTCTGGCTGACCGGCGAGGTAGGCCTCGACGAGCTCAGGGATCTCCATCTCGGCCAGATGCTAGCAACGTGGAGATGGTGCCGAACAGGGGCGAGCGGTCCTGGAGCGACGAGGGGTTGCGGCCGCGCCGTTGGCGTCGACGCCGACCCGCCTCACGTCTGGCACCAGGAAGTCACCGGTCCCGGCCTGGCGGACGGCCACGACGGGGTGGTCAACGACTACTTCCTCGTCCGCGCCACGCGCTTCGATCCCCGTGGCGCCCTGTCCGATGACGAGCTCGCCGCCGAGCACATCAGCGCGATGCGATGGTGGCGGCACGCAGACATCGCCGCATACGGCGGAACCGACCTGTTCTCCCCCCGCGACATCGCGACACCGCTGGCGGCGCTGATCGCCGGTGACGTCCCGGGCACGCCGGTGCTTGCTCGGCCTGTGATCTTTCTGGATCGTGGGTCCGCTGGCTTCGGCGCCCCGGGTGATTCCGGATAGGGTCCCCGAGCATGGACATGCTCAAGGGCGACGAGATCGCCGAGGCCAGGCTGGCCGACTGGCGCAAGCTGGCCCAAGGACTGCATGCGCGCTACCTGGTCGACGACTTCGGCACCGGCGCACGGTTCGTCGTCGCCGTTGGGGAAGCGGGTGACGGGCTCGGGCACCATCCGAGCGTGTCGATCGGCACCGGGTACGTCGACCTCAAGCTGGTCAGCGCCGACGCCATCTACCGCGACGACGAAGGCGCCGAGCACGTCGTCGAATGGGTGACCCAGCAGGACGTCGAGCTTGCCCGACGGATCACCGAGATCGCCGCCGAGCACAAGGTCGACGCCGACCCGGCCTCGGTCAGCGTCCTCGAGCTCGGCCTCGACACGGCGCGCTCCGCCACCATCGCCCCGGTGTGGGCCGCCCTGCTGACCGGGAGCGCCGAGGCCCGGGGCCACGGGTCCCCGAGCGACGAGATCCGGGACGCCACCGGGCGGGTGCCGAACCTGTGGTTCGGTGACCCCGACGAGCACGAGGCCCTGCGTCAGCGGTTCCACGTCGAGGTCTACGTCGCGCCCGAGGTGGCCGAGAAACGAGTCGCCGCCGCCGTCGCGGCGGGTGAGACTGTCGTCGATGACAGCGACGCACCGTCGCTCACCGTCATCGCCGACCAGGACGGCAACACGGGAGTCCTCTGCGTGGCCGAGTCCCCAGCGAAGAAGGACTGAACCGCGCCCTCGCGCGACCTGCGGCGGCGTCTAGCCTCGGCAGCGTGAGCAATGGCGAGGCGGCGAGCGCGAGTCCTTCTGAGCCGACGAAGAGCGGACCGCCTGGTGGGCAACGGTGGGCGGACTACCTCGCGTGGGTCCGCGAGGAGGTCATCGCCTCGGTCCTGTCGCTGTCCGCGCAGGAGCAGCGCACCTCACGCGTGGCGAGCGGCTGGACGCCGATCGAGCTGCTCAGTCACGTGCTGCACATGGAGCGGCGGTGGTTCGTGTGGGGGTTCCTCGGCGAGGACGTCCAACAGCCCTGGGGCGACTGGAACCTGCCCGAGCCGTGGACCGCGGACGACAGCGACGAGACCAAGGTCGCCGCGCGCTGGCGCGTAGCCGACGACGTGACCGCGGAAGACCTGGCGGACCGGCTTCGGGCGCTCGGCCGGCGGACCAGCGCCATCATCCGGGACCACCCGTTGGACGAGCGCGCAGCCGCGGGAGGGCGCTTCGGGCAGGATCCGCCGACGCTCGAGTGGATCTGCTTCCACGTACTCGTCGAGTACTCCCGGCACGCAGGCCATGTCGACATCGCGGCCGAGCTCGCGGGCGAGTGACCCAACCGGAAGCAGGCGCGTGGAAGCCTGGTGCGAGCGGGGGGGTGGCACTCACGGTGCCGCGCGGTGAGGACGGGCACGCCCGACCATGGGTCGAACGTGTCATCGCCTCCGATCAAGCCGCGGTCAGGCCGCAGTCACGGCAGGTCGGGCCAGGCCGCGATGTCGACGAGGTTCCCTGACGGGTCGGCCAACGTGATCCAGTGCGGGGCGTGCGAGTCGTCCGCGACGCGACCACCCGCCCTCAGGGCGGCGTCGATGCGCCGGGCAGCCTCGTCGGCCGACACGCTGACGTCGAGGTGGATGCGTGCCGGTGCGTCCCGGCCGTCGTTCACGGCCTGGTTCCACACGCCCGGAGCGCGGCCGAGGGGGTCGACGAGGTCGGCGTCGCCAACCTGGTCGTATCCCGTGACGGCCTGCCAGAACGGAATGGCGTCCATCCCGCCGTCCACCGCGATCTGCATCGCCTGCAGGTGCTCGACGTCCGCGGGCAGGCCGAGCTCCTCCGCGATCTCGGAGACCGAAGCCGCCAGACCAGCGGCCGCCTCGGGCAGGCCACCGGCGTCGAACGAGGACGCCAGCCGCACCGTGACGCCGGTCGCCCGCAGCTCCAGATCGGGCCCGTAGCCCCCCGGCTCCAGATCCACCACCCGCCCGGCGAACTCGACTCGTCTCCGCGCGTCGGGACACACGTAGTGCGCCAACGCACCCTCGAAGGTCAGCCGCCAGTCATCGCTGGACGCGACCGCGTAGAACTCGTCCGCCCCGATGGCCATGCTGCCTCCCACGACTCGAAACCTGCCCGCCAACCTACCCACACGGGCTCAGGTGACGAGGGCGAGCCGCAGGCCGTCACGACGTGCGCGCCGGTGACCCGTTCGCCGCCCTTCTCGCAGGGTGGCGAGACGGTCGACGCCCCGAGGCGCGGTCAGCGGTCGATCATCCGTTGCATGGCTTCGGGATATCGGTCTCCCTGGACCTGGACGGTCGCTGACGCGCGGTCGAGCTCAGCGAGGTCCGACGCGGTGAGCTCGAGGTCGGCGGACGCCAGGTTCTCGTCGAGCCGCTCGAGGCGTCGCGTCCCGGGGATCGGCGTGATCCACGGTCGCTGCGCAAGGAGCCACGCGAGGGCGATCTGCCCGACCGTCGCGCTCCTGCGTTCGGCGACCGTCCTGACGAGGTCGACGAGGGCGAGGTTGGCCTGCAGCGCCTCTGGCTCGAAGCGTGGGAGCGTCGCGCGGATGTCCCCCTCGCCGAACTCGGTCGCAGCGGTGACCTGACCGGTGAGGAAGCCGCGTCCGAGGGGGCTGAAGGGGACGAAGCCGATGCCGAGCTCGTCCAAGGCAGGCAGGATCGCGTCCTCGGGCTCGCGCCAGAAGAGCGAGTACTCACTCTCCAGCGCCGTGACGGGTTGCACGGCGTGGGCGCGCCGGATCGTCTGGACACCCGCCTCGGACAGGCCGAAGTGGTGCACCTTGCCGGCCTCGATGAGCTCCTTGACGGCTCCGGCGACCTCTTCGATGGGGACCTCCGGGTCGACCCGGTGCTGGTAGAGCAGGTCGATCGCGTCGGTGCGCAGGCGCCGCAGGGAGCCGTCGACGGTGGTGCGGATGTGGTCGGGCCTGCTGGTCACGCCGGTCTGCCTGCCGTTCTCGTCGAACGCGAACCCGAACTTGGTGGCGATGATGACGTCATTGCGCACCGGTTGGAGCGCCTCGCCGACGAGCTCCTCGTTGTGGAACGGACCGTAGACCTCGGCCGTGTCGAAGAGGGTGACGCCGCGGTCGACCGCGGCACGGAGGAACGTGATCATCTCGTCCCGTGGCGGTCGCGGACCGAATGACTGGCTCATGCCCATGCACCCGAGACCGAGTGCGGAGACCTCGAGGCCTCGGGTGCCGAGAGTGCGTGTCTGCATGTGGTTCTCCTTGGTCGGGTCAGGCGTGTGGGGTCGTCGGCCTTCAGAGCTGGCCGGCGGGTCGTACGAGGATCTCGTTGATGGCGAGGCGCCGCGGCCGGCTGAGAGCGAAGGCGATGACCTCCGCGATGTCCTCGGCCGTGACCTCGGCCTGGTCGTAGAGCCTGCCGACCCCCTCGCGGGTCTCCGCGTGCGTGATGTGCGTGGGCAGCTCGGTGGCGACGACGCCGGGCTCGATGAGCGTGACGCGCACGTCGGGCAGCAGCTCCTGGCGGAGGGACTCGGACCACCCGTTGAGGCCCCACTTCGTGGCTGCGTAGACGCCGTTGCCGGCGCGGGCGGTGCGTCCGGCGACGGAGGAGATGTTGATGATGTCGCCGCCCGCACTGCTCGAGCCGGCGGTCGTGAGCTGGTCGAGGAACACCTCGGTGGCGGTGATGGCGCCGAGCAGGTTGACCTCGACCATCTGGCGGTAGTCGTCGCGCTGGTCGGCGCTGAACGGGCCGAGCAGCATGACCCCGGCGTTGTTGACGAGCACGGCTGCGCCGCCGAGCTCGTCCTGCACCCGGTCCGCTGCTGCGAGCAGGCTGGCGCGATCGGTCACGTCGGCCTGGATGGCGAGGGCGGCGGAGCCGAGCTCGCGGGCGAGGGCGTCGATCCGGTCGGTGCGCCGGGCCAGCAGGGCAACGCGGTAGCCGGCCGCGGCGAGGGTGCGCGCGGTGGCGGCGCCGATGCCGGAGGAGGCGCCGGTGACGACGGCGACCCTGCCGGTCTCGGTGGACTGGGGTGTCGTGGTCATGCGTGGTGCTCTCTCGTTCGTGGTCGGAGGAGGGCCGGGGGCTCAGGTCTCGGGGATGGGGCGCCCGAAGGACTCCAGGGTGATGTCGGCCGGTTCGGGGCCGCCCCGCTGACCGGTGTCGAGGGCGTC
Organism: Terrabacter sp. Soil810; assembly: GCF_001429645.1. Classification (NCBI taxonomy): domain Bacteria; kingdom Bacillati; phylum Actinomycetota; class Actinomycetes; order Micrococcales; family Intrasporangiaceae; genus Terrabacter; species Terrabacter sp. Soil810. The sequence continues at coordinate 1,757,584 of NZ_LMSW01000011.1, read as the reverse complement.
GATGGCCGCGAGCTCGTCGGGGGTCAGGTCGAAGTCGAAGACGTCGAAGTTCTCCGCGATCCGCTGGGGCTTGGTGGACTTGGGAATGGCGGAGCGGCCCTGCTGCAGGTGCCATCGCAGCATCACCTGGGCGGGCGTCTTGTCGTGCGCTTCGGCGATGACGCCGATGACCGGGTCCTGGAGGGTGCTGCCGTGCTTGCCGTCGCGGTAGAACGTGATGCCACCGATGGGGGACCACGCCTGCGTGAGGATCCGTGCTGCGCGCCGAGCTCCTGGACCGGTTTCTGCTGGAAGTAGGGGTGCAGCTCGATCTGGTTGACCGCGGGCACGACCGTCGCCTTCTCGAGAAGGGCGGTGAGGTGCTCGACCATGAAGTTGCTGACGCCAATGGCGCGCACCTTGCCGTCCGCGAGGAGCGTCTCCAACGCCCGGTACGCCTCGAGCGTCTGGTCGAATGCCGAGGGGAGGGCCTGGTGCAGGATGAGCAGGTCGATCTGCTCGACGCCCAGCTTGCCGGCGCTCTTGTCGAAGCCGTGCAGGGTCTCGTCGTAGCCGTAGTCGCTGATCCAGATCTTCGTCTCGATGACGATGTCGTCGCGGGGCACACCGGAGCTGCGGACGGCGTCGCCGACCTCGCGCTCGTTGCCGTAGGCGGCGGCAGTGTCGATGTGGCGGTAGCCCGTCTCCAGCGCAGCCGCGACGGCGGCACGGGTCTCGTCCGGAGGGGTCTGGAAGACCCCCAGCCCGATGGCGGGCATCTCGACCTGGTTGTTCAGCTGCAGAGTGGTCATGTGACCGACCGTAGGCGTGGGGCTCTGCGCGAGGGAGGGGCTGGTGTTACCCCTCTCGTCGCGCTGGTGCGCGGTTTCCCGCTCCGAGCACTGCCCGTCACAGGTAACGCCAGACCCTCCTCGGGCGCGGGCCGGCACCGTACGGTCGAGGCATGGACAACAGGGCCGAAGTGCGCGACTTCCTGACCTCACGCCGGGCGCGTCTCACCCCCGACCAGGCCGGCCTGACGCTCTACGGGAGCAACCGTCGGGTCAAGGGCCTGCGACGCGAGGAGGTCGCCATGCTCGCCGACGTCAGCACCGACTACTACACGCGGCTCGAGCGGGGCAACCTCTCCGGGGTGTCCGAGTCGGTCCTGGAGGCCGTGGCGGCAGCGCTCAAGCTCGACGAGTCCGAGCGCGTGCATCTGTTCGACCTCGCACGGGCGGCCAACAGCGGCAGCCGGCGCCGTCGCCCCACCACCAAGCAGCAGCTGCGGCCGGGCGTCCAGCGCATCCTCGACTCGCTCTCGGCGCCGGCGTACGTCCGCAACAACCGCCTCGACCTGCTCGGTGTCAACCAGTTCGGACGAGCCCTGCTGTCCGACCTCTATACCGCCGACGCCACGCACCCCAACCTCGCGCGCTACCTGTTCCTCGACGACCGCTCACGGGACTTCTACGCCGACTGGTCGGCGGTCGCCAAGGACGTCGTCGCCTCCCTGCGGCTGCAGGCGGGCCACAACCCGTATGACCGCGGGCTGACGGACCTCGTCGGTGAGCTCTCCACTCGCAGTGAGGAGTTCCGCACCTGGTGGGCCAGCCACACCGTCCGGCTCCACCGCACGTCGACGAAACGGATGCACCACCCGATCGTCGGAGACCTGGAGCTCACCGGTGAGGCGCTGGAGCTGCCCGGCGACGACGGCCTCACGATCATCACCTACACCGTGGAACCCGGCACGGCCTCTGCCGAAGCCCTGCAGTTCCTCATCAGCTGGGCCACGAGCCAGGACGCTCCGCACCGCACACCCGAGAGGACGGAGTGACCCGGCCCAGCCCACCGGCCGCAGTCGGCATGCTGACGGGCGTGTCGTCCACTGGAGCCTCCGGGGAGTCCTGGACCGACGCCGTCGGAAGGACGCCGGATGACCCAACGTCTCGATCCGCGCGAGATGGCTGAGTCGATCGTCGAGACCGAGCTGGGGCGCCCCGCAGGGCCGCTGATCCCCGTCGAGAGCCAGTCGAGGCGGGTGTTCGTCGGACGGGACGTCGTCGTGAAGCTGGCGGAGCACTCGCGGCTGGACCGGGAGATCCGTCTGGCCGGCCATCTGTCTCCGGGCCTCACCCCCCAGCTGCTCGCCGGCGGAGCCCGCTCGTTCGACGGACGTTCCGTCCAGTTCGCCTGCTACCGCCGAGCGCCGGGTGTCACCCCCGGTGCGGGACTGCCGGGCGTCGACGTCGCGACCGCTCGGTCACTGGCCGAGCAAGCCATGGAGCGGCTCGCTGTCCTGCACCGTTGGCGACCTCCCGATGACGTGGCCGAGATCCTGCGGCAGCCACTCGACCACGGTGGTTTCACGACGCGAGACGAGCTCCTCGGTCTGGTCGAGCAGCTCGTCGCGGCCGATCGCCACCGCGTCGTCGACCGGGCACTCGTCCACGGACTCGTGTCGGTCGCCGAAGGGGCGCCTCGAGCAGCTCGCACCGATGTGCCCGTGCACGCCGACTGCTACTGGGAGAACTGGCTCGCCAGCGACGGCGACCTCACCGCCCTGCTCGACTTCGAGTGGGCGAGGTTCGGCGACCCGCTGGACGACTACTTCTTCCTCGTCTCGTTCAGCGGCGAGCACGAGGCGGCCGTCATGGACGTGGTCGCCGAGGCGGCTGGAATCTCGGGTTCAGCTCTCCGGAGGGAGTGCGAGGTCCGGCAGGCGACCTTCCTCGTCTCCGACATCCTGCTCGCCCTCACCGGCGACGAGTCGAACCTCCCCGGGCAGCTGCTCACGCGGAGGCTGGCCAGCCTCGAACAGCTCGTCACGGGTCGGCGCTGGCACCCGTCAGTCCCATGACGACGGCCCGTCCTGCTGCCCCACGGGCGTGCGCTTCGCGGGTCTGCAGCCCTCGGACCAACACGGCAGGACGGGGTGTCAGCGGACGCGGTGGGCGACCACCCAGCCGAGCAGGGCGGGGACGGCCATGACCGCGAAGACGGCGGCATACGCGTTCGGTACGGCTGATCCTGCCCCGGCGAAGACGATGGCCGACACGGCGATCGCGGTCGCGGCGCCCGACGAGTCGCCGATCTGCAGGGCCGAGCTGACGAAGCCCTGCTCGGTGGCTCCGGCCCGTGAGAGCGCCTGGGCGGTGACGCGAGGGTAGAGCGTCCCGATCCCGAGGCCCACGACGGGGAAGAGCGCGATGACGACCCACGTGGGTGCGGCGAGCGCCACCGCGGCGGCGAGCGCCACCAGCGTCAGCGCGATCGCGGCGAGCGAGAACGCCGCCGTGCGACCGATCTCGAAGTGGCGGTCCCACCGCCCCTGGACCCACGAGCCGGCGAACCAGGTGACACCGGTGACCGTGAGGGCGACCCCGGCGAGGCTAGGACTCAGCCCGTCGCGTTCGGTGAGCAGGCGTGGCAGATAGACCTCGGCACCGCTGAAGGCCGCGAAGGCGAGCGCGCGCAGCGCGATGTCGGTCGGCAGCCCACGCGCGGCCCGCAACGTACCGCGCGGTGTGAGCGGCAGCAGGGTGAGGCCCACGACGACGAGGGCGAGCACCGCGAGGGTGACGCCGAGGGGGTCGAGCCGGTCGGCGACCGCGTTGAGGCCGAGGACGGCGAGGGCCAGCACGACGGACGCGACGATCGACCGCCACCGCCACGGCACGTCGACGAGGTCCTGCCGCAGCCCGGTGATGATGCGGCCGAGCAGCACGGCCGCGACGACGAGGACGACGAGCGCCAGCCCGAAGACCCAGCGCCATCCGATCGTCTGGGTGATGAGGCCGGCGACGAACGGTCCCGCGATCGACGGCACGACCCACGCTGCCGAGAAGCCGGCGAGGATCGCCGTGTGCAGGCGCTGCGGGTAGACGCGGGTCACGAGGACGTAGAGCGCGGTGCTCGTCATGCCCGCGCCGAGGCCCTGTACGACGCGCGCCGCGACGAGGACGCCCATCGATGGCGCGAGTCCCGCGACCACGAGGCCGGTGGCGAAGAGCACGAGTCCGAGGAGCAGGGGAGGCCGTGGTCCACGGCGGTCGGCGAGGTTGCCGGACCAGACGATGCTGACGATCCCCGACGCGAGCGTCGCCGTGAAGGCCATCGCGTAGAGCGAGGCGCCGTCGAGGTCGCGGGCGATCGTCGGCATGACCGTCGTCAGCGCGAGCGCCTCGAAGGCGTGCAGGGACACGAGGGCGATCACGCCGATGGTCGTGGCCCGCAGCGCCGGGGCCAGGATGCCGCCCCCCGCGTCGGGGACGGTCGCGCCGGCGTCAGGACGCATCGTGCTCGAGGTCATCCGGCGACCGTAGGACCTCATGCGGACTGGAGGTCAAGCCCCCGGGACCACGCGTCATCGACCCGCCTCCATCAGCCCGGGCCCATCGCGGCGTCCGGCGACTCGGGACGGGTCTGGGCACCTAGCACGATGACGCTGGCGAGCACGACGAGCGCCATGCCGGCCACCTGCCCACGGTCGAGCACCTGGTCGAGGACGACGAACCCGGCGAGCGCGGCGACGACCGGCTCGAGGCTGAGCAGGATGCCGAACACCCGCTGCGCGAGGTGGCGCAGGGCGACGAGCTCGAGGGAGTAGGGCAGCACCGACGACAGCACGGCGATGCCGAGGCCCAGGGCGACGTCCCGGGGCGTCCAGAGGTCGATGGACGTGAGCCCGAGCGGGGCGACCGCGACCGTCGACACGATGAGGGCGAGGGCGAGCCCGTCGAGCCCTCCGAACGCCTTGCCGGTGCGCTGGCTGAGGACGATGTAGGCCGCCCACATGACTCCGGCGAGCGCCGCGAACCCGACACCGACGAGGTCGAGCCGGTCCCACGACGTGTGCAGCACCCCGGAGACGAGCACGACGCCGAGGGCCGCAGCGGCGACGGCGAGGATGTCACGCGGGCGACGGCTGAGGGCGGCGGCGAGGCCGAGGGGCCCGAGGAACTCGATCGTCACGGCGACGCCGATGGGCAGGTGCGCCAGCGAGGCGTAGAACGAGGTGTTCATCGCGGCGAGCGCGAGCCCGAAGAGCACGACGGTGCCCCAGTCGGACCGGCTGCGTCCGCGCCAGGAGGGCCGCGCGACGGCATAGAGGATGACCATCGCGAAGAACAGGCGCAGCAGCACGGAGCCGGGTGCGCCGATCCGTGGCACGAGGGTGGCGGCGAAGGCGCCACCGAACTGGACGGAGACGACGCCGCCGAGGACGAGCAGGGGAGCGGTGCGGTGGTCGACGCTCACGGCATCGGCAGGCGCCCGGCGGCGACGAGGGTGGCGACGCGGTCGGCGGGCAGGTCCTCCTCGACGAGGACGCCGCCGGTCTCGGAGGCGTGGACCATGCGACCGGGGCGCACGACGATGCCGACGTGGTGGATGCGTCGACCGGGTCGCGCGAAGAAGTAGAGGTCGCCCGCCTGCACCGCGTCGAGCTCGACGGGCGATGCGAACTCCGCCTGGGCGTACGCGTCGCGCGCCACGACGACGCCGAGGAGGCGCCACGTGTGCAGCACGAGACCCGAGCAGTCGAAGCCGAGCGGGGAGACGCCCGACCACAGGTAGGGCAGGCCGAGGTGGCGACGCGCCTCGGCGACCGCGGGGTGGGTCGCTCCGCCCTCGCGGGGGTCGAGCGTCGGCACGGGTCCCTGCACCACGTCGTCGGTCACGGGCGACAGGTGGGCCGAGCGCACCCAGCCGGGGTAGCCGCGGGCGTCCTCGGGAGAGAGCTGCCACGGGGCGACGACGTGGGACCAGGCACCGGACTCGTCGGTCTCCGTCACCTCGACGGGCTCACCGGCGAGCAGCTGCGACTCGACGCGCCCGTGCAGGCCGAGGCGGCCTCGGCCTGACTCGTCGTCGGCGGCATGCGTGTCGAGGGCGGCCAGCCACGCCGCGACGTCGGGCTCGTCGGCGACGGCGGGGCCGTCGACGGGGCGCGGGCTCCCGGGACCGGTCCAGACGGTCGTCACGGGGACGCGGACGAGGTGGGTGGCACTGACGGCGTTGAGGGCGTTGGCGGCGGCGGACGAGCTCACGCCCGTCATCCTCGCACCACGCTCCGGCGCTCGCTCAGGCCGGCCAGGCACTGGGCCCCGCGACGTGCACGGACCGGCCGCCCACCGTCACCTGCCGCAGAGGTGTGCCGTGGCCCGCTCCGACGTGAGGACCGGCTGGCTGCTTCGCACGGCTTCCGGTCTGTGCCCGGTGTCGCGCTGCCTGACACCTCGCTGTCACTTCCCTCTCGAATCGGTGTGGACCTGCGCGAGGTACTGGTCCGCGGGCCCCCGGACCCGTACCGTCAGGACTATGGAAGAGCGAATCACCCTGGAGGGATTCGATCCCCCGAAGAACCGACGTCACAGCCCCGACGGCGACCTCGTCGACGTCCAGGGCTGGCTGCACGCGCCCGTCGACTGGACCGGTGGGCCCCGGCTCGAGCGCGCGTGGCGCGACCGCCACGGTCGGTCACGGCTCGGCGTCGGCCTCTCGGTCGCCGGCAACCCGAGGCGTCACATCCTCATGACCAACGTGCCGGCCGACATCGACTTCCTCCGGTCCGAGCTCGAGTCGCTCATCGCGGAGTTCGACCCGGACGCGACGTCGGACCTCGAGGACGCCCAGTAGCCCGAGGGCTCCAGCAGCCGGAGGTCGCGCGGGAGCGGCGTCAGGCTGACGGTCCCTTTCGTCACGGCATGCCCCGACGCGCCCGTTTCGTGGCTCTCACCCCGCTCGGTTGAACCACGGCGACTCCCTCCCGAACGCCGGGTCCCGCTCGTACGCTGGGCGCGTGGCCAGACCGGCGATCATCACCGTGGACGACGACGCGCCGGTCTCGGCGGCGATCGCGAGGGACCTGCGGGCCAGGTACGGCGCCGAGCACCGCATCCTGCGCGCCTCGTCGGGCGCCGAGGCGCTCGACCTCGTGGCCCGTCTCGTCCTGCGCGGCCAGCCCCTCGCGCTCGTCGCGTCCGACCAGCGCATGCCGGGGATGACCGGTATCGAGCTGCTGGCCAGGGTGCGCCTCGACGTCCCGGACGCCAAGCTGCTGCTGCTCACAGCCTACGCGGACACCGACGTCGCGATCTCGGCGATCAACGACATCGGGCTCGACCACTACCTCCTCAAGCCGTGGGACCCTCCCGAGGACCGGCTCTACCCCGTCGTCGACGACCTGCTCTCCGACTGGCACAACGCCCACCCGGAGCAGACGAACGAGGTCCGTGTCGTGGGGCACCGGTGGTCCGACGCCAGCGACCTCGTCAAGACCTTCCTCGCCAACAACCACGTGCCGTACGTCTGGCTCGACGTCGAGCGGGACGAGGAGGGCGCGCGCCTGCGCGACCTCGCGGACGCCGGGCCCGAGGACCTGCCGCTCGTGCTCGTGCCCGACGGCGACACGCTCCGCGCCCCGACACCGGTGGCTGTCGCGACAGCCCTCGGACTGCGCACCCGCGCCGAGCGCGACCTCTACGACCTCTGCATCGTCGGGGGCGGTCCGGCCGGCCTCGCCGCCGCGGTCTACGCCGCGTCCGAGGGCCTCAGCACCGTCATCGTCGAGCACGACGCGCCCGGCGGCCAGGCGGGGCAGAGCGCCGCGATCGAGAACTACCTCGGCTTCCCGCGAGGTCTGTCCGGCGCCGACCTCGCGCAGCGTGCGATCGCCCAGGCCCGCCGCTTCGGGGCCGAGATGGTCCTCGCGCGTGACGTCGTGGCGCTCGAGCAGCGGGGTCCCGTCCGGGCGGTCCGGCTCGACGGCGCCGACGACATCGAGGCGCGCAGCGTCGTGCTCGCGACCGGTGTGTCCTACCGGCGGCTGGAGGCTGCGGGCATCGACGCGCTCGCCGGGCGCGGCGTGCACTACGGGTCCAACGCCGGCCAGGCCGCGGCCTGCGCCGGTGACGAGGTCTACGTCGTCGGTGCCGCCAACTCCGCGGGACAGGCGGTCCTCAACCTCGCGCGTCATGCCCGCCGCGTCACGCTCGTCGTCCGTGGCGAGTCGCTCGAGGCGAGCATGTCCCAGTACCTCGTCGAGAGGATCCGTGCCGACGAGCGCATCCGCGTCCTGTGCCGCACCGAGGTCGTCGCCGCGGACGGCGACGGCCACCTCGAGCGGCTGACGCTCTCGGACCGGCACACCGGAGCCCCGACGGAGGTCGCTGCCGACTGGCTCTTCGTCTACATCGGCGCATCGCCCCGCACCGACTGGCTCGGTGGCGACGTCATGCGCGACGACCACGGCTTCGTGGTCACCGGTCACGACCTCGTCACCGGACCCCGCGCGCACGGGTGGACGCTCACGCGCCCGCCGTTCGCGCTCGAGACGAGCCTGCCGGGAGTCTTCGCCGCCGGCGACGTGCGCTCGGACTCGATGAAGCGGGTGGCCTCCGCCGTCGGTGAGGGCTCGATGTCCGTCTACTTCGTCCACCGCTACCTCGCCACGATCTGACCGGCCGCACAGACGGGACACCCGATGCTCGAGCTCTCCGACCTCCGGACGGTGCCGCTCTTCGACGGGCTGGACGACGCCCAGCTCGCGGAGCTGCTCGACGGTGGCGCCGAGGTGCCGATCGTCCCCGGGGAGGTGGTCTGGCTCGAGGGGGACCGTGCCGACTTCTGGTGGGTCGTCGTCGACGGGACGCTCGACCTCTCGCGCCACATCGGTCGCGAGGACGTCGTCGTCGGCCGGATGGACGTGCCGGGGCGTTGGGCCGGGGGCTTCCGGGCCTGGGACGAGCACGGCGTCTACCTGGCGACGGCGCGGGGCGTCGCCCCCGGGCGGCTGCTGCGGGTCCCGGCCGAGCGGCTGCACGAGCTGGCCAACGTCTGGTTCCCCTTCGCCGCACACCTCGTCGCCGGCCTCTACGGCACGGCCCGGTCCATCGAGGCGACGGCCCGCCAGCGCAGCGGGCTCGTGACGCTCGGGACGCTCGCAGCCGGCCTCGCCCACGAGATCAACAACCCCGCCGCCGCCGCGGCCCGCTCGTCCGCCGAGCTCGAGCGCGCCTGCGACGGTCTGCTCGAGGCGCTGCGCCAGATGGCGACCGCCGGCGTCACCGCGGCCCAGTTCGGTGAGCTCGACGCCCTGCGGCGCGAGCTCGAGCCGCCGACGACGCTGCCCGACCCGCTCGAGACGGCCGACCTCGAGGAGGAGCTGGGGGAGTGGCTGGACCGTGCGGGGGTGGACCGACCGTGGGAGCTCGCGGCGTCCCTCGTCTCGGCCGGCGCGGACGTCGGCTGGGTGGAGCGCGCCGCGGCCGCGTCACCGGTCGACGGCCTCGGAGCCTCGCTCGGCTGGGTGGCCCGCACCATCGACGTGGCGTCGCTGCTCACGGAGGTGCGCGAGTCGACCCGGCGCGTGTCCGAGCTCGTCGCCGGCATCAAGTCCTACTCGCAGATGGACCGCGCCTCGCACCAGCGGGTCGACGTCCGCGAGGGTCTCGAGAGCACGCTGCTCGTCATGGGGCCACGGCTTCGTCCGGGCGTCACGGTGGTGCGCGACTGGGGGAGCGACGTGCCGCTCGTCGACGGGATGCCGGGCGAGCTCAACCAGGTCTGGACCAACCTCGTCGACAACGCCGTCGACGCGATGGACGGCGTCGGCACCTTGACGGTGACGACACGGCCGGACGGGGAGGCCGTCGTCGTCGAGGTGAGGGACACCGGTGCCGGCATGAGCCCGGAGGTGCAGCAACGGGCCTTCGAGGCGTTCTACACGACGAAGGACGTCGGCCGCGGCACCGGGCTCGGCCTCGACATCGCCCACCGCATCGTCGTCGAGCGCCACGGCGGGTCGATCGAGATCGAGTCCCGGCCGGGCGACACCCGCCTGCGGGTCCGCCTGCCCGTCCGCGCCCCCGACGCACCCGCGCCCTGAGCACCCGGCGCGCCGGACGGCATACGCCATCGGGTCGTCACCGAGGACGTATGCCGTCCCGCGGGCTCAGCCGGTCACCAGCCGCGGGCGCGCCACTCGCCGAGGTGCGGGCGCTCGGCGCCCAGGGTCGAGTCGTCGCCGTGGCCGGGGTAGAACCACGTCTCGTCGTCATAGACGTCGAAGACGCGGGTCGTGACGTCCTCGATGAGCGACTCGAAGCTCTGGCCGGGGTTCTTCGTGTTGCCGATGCCACCGGGGAAGAGGCTGTCGCCGGTGAAGAGGTGCGTGTGGCCCGCCGGGTCGGCGTAGGCGAGCGCGATCGAGCCGGGCGTGTGGCCGCGCAGGTGCACGACGTCGAGGGTGACGTCGCCGACCGTGACCGTGTCGCCCTGGGTGACGCGCTCGTCGACGGGGACGGGCAGGCCGTCGGCGTCGTCGGCGCCGGCCACGGTGCGGGCGCCCGTGGCGGCGACGACCTCGGCGAGCGCGCCGACGTGGTCGTGGTGCAGGTGGGTCGTGACGACGGTGTCGAGCCCGCCGCCTCCGGCGGAGACGAGCTCGAGCAGGCGGTCGGGCTCGCTGGCGGCGTCGACGAGCAGCTGCGCGCCCGTGGCGCGGCAGGTCAGCAGGTAGGCGTTGTTGCCGAAGTCGCCGACCTCGAGCTTGCGGATCGTCAGGGCGGGGAGCTCCCGCACCCCGGCCGGGCCTGCGGCGGTGACGTGCCCGGTGTAGGCGTCGTCGGGTGCGTGCCTCATGGTCAGCCTCCGAAGGGCAGGGTCGGGACGGGACCGTCGAAGCGCACGCCGTCGGTGCGCCCTCGGGCGAGCCACAGCAGCACGTCGGCGGCGGCGCCGGTCACGCGCGTCTCACCACCGCCGACGACGTGCTCGTCGCCCTCGGCCGTGGCGAGGTGGAGCGACGGCGGGGCGTCGTCGTGGGCGAGGCGGTTCGCCGCGTCGCGGACGAGGAGCGCCACGACCTCGTCCGGGGCGCTCGCGAAGGTGTAGCCCGCGTCGAGGTCGACGTGGTGGTAGACGACCTCGCGCAGCCGCATGAACGGCACCATCCGGACGGGGATCGGGAAGCCGCCCGGGGTGCGCTCGACATGGACGTCGGCGTGCTCGGGACGCAGGGCGTCGAGACGCTCGGCCAGACGCGCCGCCGAGTCACGGATGTCGGTCGCGTGGTCGTGTGCGGAGCGTCGGGCGCCGCGCTCGATGTCGGCGTCCCGCGACTCGACGTCGTCGTACATCGTGTCGGCGGTGCCGGTCAGGGCGACGTCGCACACCCGCACGAGGGCGTCGGCGTTGCGTGCGAGGTGCGCCAGCACGTGGCCGCGCGACCACCCCTCGCAGAGCGACGGGCCGAGCACCGCGTCGTTGCGGAAGCAGGCGGCCGTCTCGACCAGCCGGCCCGTCTCGGCCGCGACGAGCGCGGGTGTCACGTCGGCGTGCCTCATGCCGTTGCCCTCCCGGGTTGCTTCTCGGTCTCCGTGTCGGACGCCGTGCCGGACGCCTTCGCGAGAGCGAGGGCGGCGCCGACGAGCGTCAGGTGCGAGAACGCCTGCGGGAAGTTGCCCACCATGCGCTTCGCGATCGGGTCGTACTCCTCCGAGAGCAGTCCGACGTCGTTGGTCAGGCCCACGAGCCGGTCCATCAGCTCGGTGGCCTCCGTCGTCATACCCGCCTTCGCGTAGGCGGTCACGAGCCAGAAGGAGCACGCGAGGAACGGGTGCTCGTCGCCGGCCAGGCCGTCGACGCCGCTGTCGGTGCGGTAGCGCATGACGAGACCCTCGCGCAGCAGGTCGGACTCGACGGCCGCGATGGTGCCGAGCATCCGCGGGTCGTCACCGTCGACGAAGCCGATCGACGACAGCGTCAGCAGCGACGCGTCGACCTCGGTCGTGTCGTAGTGCTGGACGAAGGTGTTGCGCTCGGTGTCGAAGCCCTTCGTCGTGACCTCCTCGCGCACCTGGTCGCGCAGCTCGCGCCAGTGGTCGACCGGACCCTCGACGCCGTGCTGCTCGACGGCGCGGATCGCACGGTCGAAGGCGGCCCACACCATGACGCGCGAGTGCGTGAAGTGCCGCAGGGGGCCCCGGATCTCCCACAGGCCGTTGTCGGCCTCCTCCCAGTGCTGGGCGAGGTGGTTGACCAGCGCCCGCTGCAGGTGCCACGAGTCGTCGTTCTCCTCGAGTCCCTTCGACCGCGCATGGTCGAGCGAGATCATCACCTCGCCGAGCACGTCGGTCTGGCGCTGCTCGACGGCCGCGTTGCCGACGCGCACGGGACGCGACGCGGCATACCCGGGCAGGTGCTCGAGGACCCGCTCCGGGAGGTCACGGCCGCCGTCGACGCGGTACATGATCTGCATGTCCTCGGGGTCACCGGCGACGGCGCGCAGCAGCCACGCCCGCCACAGCTCGGTCTCCTCGACGTAGCCGCAGCCGAGCAGCGCCTCGAGCGTCAGCGCGGCGTCGCGCAGCCAGCAGAAGCGGTAGTCCCAGTTGCGCTCGCCACCGAGCTCCTCGGGCAGCGACGTCGTGGCGGCGGCGACGATCCCACCGGTCGACTGGTGGGTCAGGCCGCGCAGCACGAGCAGGGAGCGCGTGACCGCCTCCTCGTAGGGGCCGACGTAGTCGCTGCGGGAGGCGTACTCCTCGCTCAGCGCGATCGTCTCCTCGATTCGGGCGCGCACGCGCAGCGGCGGCGGGATCTCCTCGTGGCTGCGGAACCACGTCGTCGAGAAGGTGAAGGTCTGGCCGGCGACGACGTCGAACTCGTCGACGTGGTGGCCGTCCTGGGCGTGGGGGAGCCGCGCGCCGCGCAGGACGAGCATGTCGGGGCCGGCGATCGCCGTGATGATCTCGTCGGTGTGGTCCTCGCGGTCCTCGGTGTGGCGCATCACCCACGGGCGGGTGCGGCCGTAGTTGAAGCGCACCGTCCACTCGTGGACCATCCGGACCGTGCCGTCGACGCCCTCGATGCGGCGCAGGAGGTCGGACCGCCCGTCGCCGAGGGGCATGACGTCGGTGACGCGGACCCGGCCCGTGGGCGTCTCGTGGATCGTCTCGAGGACGAACGAGTTGCCGACGTAGCGGCGGGTCGTCACGGCGTCCGGGTCGACCGGCGTGATGAGCCAGCGGCCGTGGTCCGGCGTGCCGAGCAGCGCCGAGAAGCACGCGCGCGAGTCGAAACGGGGGAGGCACAGCCAGTCGACCGACCCCTTGAGGCTGACGAGGGCGGCGGTGCCGAGGTCGCCGAGCACGGCGTAGTCCTCGATCGGGGTGGGCACGTGCTCACTCATGACTGCGAGTATGCCGTCCTGCCGGGTCGGGCGCTCCTGTCGCCCGAGGGCGTGGCGGGGCGGGTACGTCCGGTGTCGTGTCCAGCCTTGAGCCGCCGATGGGGGGACTGTCAGTGACCCCACCTAGCATGTTGCGCGTGACTGCTACGCCCACCGGCAACGCCCATTCCCTCGTCGTCCGCGGCGCCCGCGAGCACAACCTGCGCGACGTGTCCGTCGACCTCCCACGCGACAGCCTCATCGTCTTCACGGGGCTCTCGGGGTCGGGCAAGTCGAGCCTCGCCTTCGACACGATCTTCGCCGAGGGGCAGCGTCGCTACGTCGAGTCGCTGTCGGCCTACGCCCGGCAGTTCCTCGGACAGATGGACAAGCCCGACGTCGACTTCATCGAGGGCCTCTCGCCCGCGGTCTCCATCGACCAGAAGTCGACCAACCGCAACCCGCGCTCGACGGTCGGCACCATCACCGAGGTCTACGACTACCTGCGTCTCCTCTTCGCCCGCGCCGGGCGGCCGCACTGCCCGGTGTGCGGTGAGCCCGTGACCCGGCAGTCGCCGCAGCAGATCGTCGACCAGCTCCTCACGCTCGAGGACCGCACGCGCTTCCAGGTGCTCGCCCCCGTCGTGCAGGGCCGCAAGGGTGAGTTCGTCGACCTCTTCGCCGAGCTGCAGACCAAGGGCTTCTCGCGTGCCCGCGTCGACGGCGAGGTGGTCTCCCTCACCGAGCCGCCCACCCTCGAGAAGCAGAAGAAGCACACCATCGAGGTCGTCGTCGACCGTCTCGTGGCCAAGGGTGACGACAGCGGTTCCAAGCGTCGCCTGACGGACTCCGTCGAGACCGCCCTCGGGCTGGCCGGCGGCGTCGTCATCATCGACTTCGTCGACCGCGACGCCAAGGACAAGGACCGCGAGCGCCGCTTCTCCGAGAAGATGGCCTGCCCCAACAACCACCCGCTCGGCATGGACGAGATCCAGCCGCGGTCCTTCTCGTTCAACTCGCCGTTCGGCGCGTGCACCGAGTGCACCGGCATCGGCACCGAGCTCGAGGTCGACCCCGAGCTCGTCGTGCCCGACGAGGACCTGTCGCTCGCCGAGGGCGCCATCGCGCCGTGGGCCCAGGGGTCCGGCTCGGCCGAGTACTTCCAGCGCGTCATGGGGGCGCTCGGGGAGGACATGAAGTTCTCGATGGACGCACCCTTCCGGGCGCTGCCGGCCCGCGCCAAGGAGGCGCTGCTGCACGGCCAGAACTACAAGGTCCACGTCAAGTACAAGAACCGCTACGGCCGCGACCGCTCCTACACGACCGGCTTCGAGGGCGTCGTCCCGTTCATCAAGCGCCGTCACTCCGAGACCGACTCCGAGTGGAGCCGCGACCGCTACGAGGGCTTCATGCGCGAGGTCCCGTGCCCGGTCTGCAAGGGGGCGCGGCTCAAGCCCGAGTCGCTCGCCGTGCTCGTCGGCGGCAAGAACATCTCGGAGGTCTGCGGGCTCGCCATCAGCGAGGCGGCCGGCTTCCTCGACACCGTCGACTTCACCTCGCGCGAGCAGCAGATCGCCGAGCGCGTCATCAAGGAGATCGACGCCCGGCTCGGCTTCCTGCTCGACGTCGGGCTCGACTACCTCTCGCTCGACCGCCCGGCCGGCACCCTCTCGGGCGGCGAGGCGCAGCGCATCCGGCTCGCGACCCAGATCGGGTCCGGCCTCGTCGGCGTGCTCTACGTCCTCGACGAGCCCTCGATCGGGCTGCACCAGCGCGACAACCACCGCCTCATCGAGACGCTGACGCGCCTGCGCGACCTCGGCAACACCCTCATCGTCGTCGAGCACGACGAGGACACCATCGCGACGGCCGACTGGGTCGTCGACATCGGCCCGGGCGCGGGTGAGCACGGTGGCCACGTCGTGCACTCCGGCACGGTCAAGGGGCTGCTCGAGCACCCCGACTCGCTCACCGGCATGTACCTCTCGGGTCGCCGTGAGATCCCCTCGCCCGACGTGCGCCGCGGCCACGACGGGCGACAGATCACCGTCAACGGCGCCCGCGAGAACAACCTCCAGAACGTGTCGGTCGACTTCCCCCTCGGCAACCTCGTGGCCGTCACCGGGGTGTCGGGCTCGGGCAAGTCGACCCTCGTCAACGACATCCTCTACAACGTCCTCGCCAACAAGCTCAACGGAGCGCGCCACGTGCCCGGTCGGCACAAGTCCGTGACCGGCCTCGACCACCTCGACAAGGTCGTCCACGTCGACCAGAGCCCGATCGGACGCACGCCCCGATCGAACCCCGCGACCTACACCGGCGTCTTCGACAACATGCGCAAGCTCTTTGCCGAGACGACGGAGGCCAAGGTGCGCGGCTACCAGCCGGGCCGGTTCTCCTTCAACGTCAAGGGCGGCCGCTGTGACGCGTGCTCCGGCGACGGCACGATCAAGATCGAGATGAACTTCCTGCCCGACGTCTACGTCCCGTGCGAGGTGTGCCACGGGGCCCGGTACAACCGGGAGACGCTGGAGGTGCACTTCAAGGGCAAGACGATCGCAGACGTGCTCGACATGCCGATCGAGGAGGCCGCCACGTTCTTCGAGGCGGTCCCCGCGATCGCGCGTCACCTCAAGACCCTCAACGACGTCGGCCTGGGCTACGTGCGCCTCGGCCAGCCGGCGCCCACCCTCTCCGGTGGTGAGGCCCAGCGCGTCAAGCTCGCCAGCGAGCTGCAGAAGCGGTCCACCGGACGCACCATCTACGTCCTCGACGAGCCGACCACCGGCCTGCACTTCGAGGACATCCGCAAGCTCCTCGACGTGCTCCAGGGCCTCGTCGACAAGGGCAACACCGTCATCGTCATCGAGCACAACCTCGACGTCATCAAGAACGCCGACTGGATCATCGACATGGGGCCCGAGGGCGGCTCCGGCGGTGGCACCGTCATCGCCGAGGGCACGCCCGAGGACGTCGCCGAGGTGGCCGCCAGCCA
Source organism: Terrabacter sp. Soil810 (assembly GCF_001429645.1). NCBI lineage: Bacteria > Bacillati > Actinomycetota > Actinomycetes > Micrococcales > Intrasporangiaceae > Terrabacter > Terrabacter sp. Soil810. Next base: position 1,741,433 of record NZ_LMSW01000011.1, on the reverse strand, counting down.
CACCGGCCGGTTCCTCAAGCCCATCCTCGAGCGCACGGCTCGCACGACGGGCCGCACGCCGGCGACCGGCCGCGGCAAGAAGGCCGTCGCGTCGTCCGCGGGCTCTGCGGACTCACAGCGAACTGTCGGCGCGGGCACATCGACGACGCGCACCGTGAAGGCATCGACGGCGACGAAGGCATCGACGGCGACGAAGGCGAGCGGTCGCGCACGAGGAGGTGCCACCACCGCCGCTGCGAAGAAGACCACGTCGAGCACCACCGTGAGCAAGACGAGGTCGACCACGACCCGGAAGAGGAACGCATGACCCGGCGCACGCACTCCAGCACCACCGAGCCGACCAGCAGCACGAGCACCTCCGACACCCCGTCCACCAGCCCCGAGCCGAGGCTCGGTGACCGCATCTCCCTCCTCACCGACCGGCGCGGCGTCCTCCGGGTCGCCGGCGTCGTCGTCGGCGCCGGGGCACTGGCGGCCTGCAGCAGCCCACCCGTCCCGACGGCCTCCGCCGACTCGTCGGGCGGTGCTGCTGCGGCGGGCGGCACCCCGACGTCCGAGGTGCCCGTCGGCGGCGGCACCGTCTTCCCCGACACCATGACCGTCGTCACCCAGCCGACGGCCGGCACCTTCAAGGCGTTCGACGCGGTGTGCCCCCACCAGGGCTGCACCGTCGGCTCCGTCGAGAACGGACAGATCATCTGCCCCTGCCACCAGAGCCACTTCGACGCGACCACCGGCGACCGCGTCTCCGGTCCCGCGCCGACCGGCCTCACGGCCAAGACGATCACGGTCACCGGCACCGCGTTCACCGTCAGCTGAGAGCAGTCCGCCCTCGTCTGCCGCCCGGTCGGCGCCCCTCGGCGTCGGCCGGGCGTCATGCGTCCCCGCCCGACGCCCACGCGGGCGGGTCCCGCGTCCCCCGGCACACGGCATACGCGAGGAGGCCCTGCGGGAGCGTCGGTGGCCCGACATAGGGTGGGAGCGTGGCGGACCCGACGACCTACCGACCGAAGCCGGGGGAGATCCCGACCGACCCGGGCGTCTACCGTTTCCGCGACGCGCACGGCCGGGTCATCTACGTCGGCAAGGCCAAGTCGCTGCGCCCGCGGTTGTCGTCCTACTTCCAGGACATCACGGCGCTCCACCCGCGCACGGCGACGATGGTCACCACGGCCGCGTCGGTCGAGTGGACCGTCGTGCGCACCGAGGTCGAGGCCCTCCAGCTCGAGTACTCCTGGATCAAGGAGTTCGACCCGCGCTTCAACGTCAAGTACCGCGACGACAAGTCCTACCCCTTCCTCGCCGTCACGATGGGCGAGGAGTTCCCGCGGGCCCAGGTCATGCGCGGCGCCAAGCGCAAGGGCACCCGTTACTTCGGGCCCCACGGCCACGCGTGGGCGATCCGCGAGACCCTCGACCTGCTGCTGCGCGTCTTCCCCGTGCGCACCTGCTCCTCCGGGGTGTTCAAGCGCGCCACGGCGAGCGGCCGTCCGTGCCTGCTCGGCTACATCGACAAGTGCTCGGCGCCGTGCGTCGGCCGGGTCACCCCCGACGAGCACCGGGCCATCGCCGAGGACTTCTGCGACTTCATGGCCGGCAACACCACGCACTTCGCCAAGCGACTCGAGACGCGGATGAAGGAGGCGGCCGCCGAGCTCGACTTCGAGCAGGCCGCCCGCCTGCGCGACGACATCGGTGCCCTGACCAAGGCCCTCGAGAAGCAAGCGGTGGTGCTCGGTGACGCCACGGACGCCGACGTCTTCGCCCTCGCCGACGACGACCTCGAGGCCGCGGTCCAGGTGTTCCACGTCCGTGGGGGACGCATCCGAGGCCAGCGGGGCTGGGTCGTCGAGAAGGAGAGCGAGGACCTCCCGACCCTTGTCGAGCACCTCCTCCTGCAGGTCTACGGCGACGCCGAGCGCGACGCCATCCCCCGCGAGGTCCTCGTCCCGACCGCCCCCGTCGACGTCGAGGCCGTCACCGAGTGGCTGTCATCGGTGCGCGGCTCGGCCGTCAGCGTCCGGGTGCCGCAGCGCGGCGACAAGCGCACCCTGATGGAGACCGTCCGGCGCAACGCCGAGCAGTCGCTGGCCCGGCACAAGGTGGCCCGCGCCGGCGACCTGACCCTGCGCAGCAAGGCCCTGCAGGAGCTCCAGGACTACCTCGGGCTCGACGACGCGCCGCTGCGCATCGAGTGCTACGACGTCAGCCACGTGCAGGGCACCAACGTCGTCGCGTCGATGGTGGTGTTCGAGGACGGCCTCGCGCGCAAGAGCGAGTACCGCCGGTTCATCGTCCGCGGAGCCACGGCGGGTGACGAGGGCGGCGAGCCGGTCACGGTCGACGACACCGCCGCGATGCGCGAGGTGCTCATGCGTCGCTTCCGGCGCTACCTCGAGGACGCCGAGGGAGCCGGCGACCTCGACCTGTCGACCGGTGTCGTCGGCGGGTCGTCGGACGCGCCGGCCGCGTCGTCCACCGATGACGACGACGAGCCGTCCGCCTCCGGCCCCATCGACCCCGAGACGGGCCGCCCGCGACGCTTCGCCTACCCGCCGAGCCTCGTCGTCGTCGACGGCGGGCTCCCGCAGGTCAACGCCGCCCAGGCGGTGCTCGACGAGCTCGGCATCGAGGAGGTCGCGCTCGTCGGGCTCGCCAAGCGCCTCGAGGAGGTGTGGGTCCCGCGCGACGACCACCCGGTCATCCTGCCGCGCACGAGCGAAGGCCTCTACCTGCTCCAGCGTCTGCGCGACGAGGCCCATCGCTTCGCGATCACCTTCCACCGCCAGCGGCGGTCGAGGGCGATGACGACCTCCCAGCTCGACGGCATACCCGGGCTCGGCGCCAGCCGACAGAAGGCGCTGCTGCGCCACTTCGGTTCGGTCAAACGCCTTCGCTCGGCGGACACAACGGACATCATGGCCGTACCGGGCTTCGGCCGGTCGCTTGCCTCGGCCGTCGTCAACCACTTGGCTGAGGGAGCACCCCAGGAGCCAGCCGTGAACCTCACGACGGGAGAAGTCCTCGAATGACCGCCGACACCGGGCGCACACCGCAGACGCCCTTGGCCGATGCTCCGATCGTCATCGTCACCGGGATGAGCGGGGCCGGCCGCAGCACCACCGCCAACGTCCTCGAGGATCTCGGCTGGCTCGTCGTCGACAACCTGCCGCCGCAGCTGCTCACGCACCTCGCCGAGCTGCGCGACGAGGCCCGTGCCCAGCACCCGGAGGCCCATCTCCAGCAGGTCGCCGTCGTCGTCGACGTCCGCTCGCGCGGCTGGTTCGCCCAGCTCGAGGGGGCGATCGGTGCGGCCCGAGAGCGCGGCGAGCGTCCGAGCCTCGTCTTCCTCGACGCGACCGACGAGGCCCTCGTGCGCCGCTTCGAGAGCGTGCGCCGACCGCACCCGCTCCAGGGCGACGGTCGACTCCTCGACGGCATCCAGCGCGAGCGCGAGCTGCTCCTCGACCTGCGCTCGTCCGCAGACGTCGTCATCGACAGCTCTGGACTCAACGTCCACCAGCTGAGCGCCAAGCTCTCCTCGCTCTTCGCCGGTGACCGGCGCGTGCAGCTGCGCATCGCCGTGATGTCGTTCGGCTTCAAGTACGGCCTGCCGCTCGACGCCGACGTCGTCTTCGACATGCGCTTCCTGCCCAACCCCTACTGGGTTCCCGAGCTGCGGGCGCTGACCGGACGCGATACGCCCGTCAGCGAGTTCGTCATGAAGCAGGAGGGCGCCGACGAGTTCCTCGACCGCGCCGGTGACCTGCTCGACACGATGATCGACGGCTACGTCCGCGAGGGGCGTCGCTACGTCACGGTGGCCGTCGGCTGCACGGGCGGCAAGCACCGGTCCGTCGCGATCGCCGAAGCGCTGAGCGAGCGGCTCGGCGGGCGCGACCGCGTCGACACGTTCGTCGTCCACCGCGACCTGGGTCGGGAGTGACCGGGACCAACGCGGTGACGACCCCACGCCTTCCCCTCGGCTCTCCGCACCACCGACGCATCGTCGCGCTCGGCGGTGGCCACGGCCTGGCCGCGGCGCTCACCGCCCTGCGCCTGCTCACCGACAACGTCACCGCCGTCGTCACGGTGGCCGACGACGGCGGCTCGAGCGGGCGGCTGCGCGAGGAGTTCGACGTGCTGCCCCCCGGCGACCTGCGGATGGCGCTGTCCGCGCTGTGCGACGACAGCGACTGGGGCCACACCTGGCGCGACGTGCTGCAGCACCGTTTCGCCGGCACCGGGGACCTCAGGGGTCATGCACTCGGCAACCTCATGATCGTCTCGATCTGGGAGCTGCTCGGCGACACCGTGCAGGGGCTCGACCTCGTGGGTCGCCTGCTCGGCGCGCGGGGGCGGGTGCTGCCGATGGCGGCCGAGCCGCTCGAGATCGTGGCCGAGATCCGAGGCCACGACCCCGCCCGTCCCGACGACACCGTCGAGGTGCGGGGGCAGCACCGCGTCGCGTCGTCACCGGGCATCGTGTCGTCGATCGGCATCGTGCCCACCTGCCCCGAGCCGTGCCACGAGGCCCTCTCGGCCGTCCGCGACGCCGACTGGGTGATGCTCGGGCCCGGGTCGTGGTTCACGTCCGTCATGCCGCACCTGCTCGTCCCCGCCCTCGTCGACGCCCTCGTCTCGACGCCGGCCAAGCGACTGCTCAACCTCAACCTCGAGGTGCACAAGGGCGAGACCCGCGACTTCCGGGCCGAGGACCACCTCGCCTCCTTTGCCGCCAACGCCCCCGACCTGCGGCTCGACGTCGTCCTCGCCGACCCGAGCGTCGTCCCCGACGGGGCGTCCCTGCGGGCTGCGGCCGCCGAGCTCGGGGCCGAGCTCGTCGTCGCCCCCGTGGCGGCCCGGGGCGAGCCGGGTGTCCACGACCCGCTCCGGCTCGCGGCGGCGCTGCGCGACGTCATCTCCTGAGCTCGTCCCGACGCCGGCCGGAGAGCGCGCCGGGGCTCCGGCGCGAGGGTGCTTGATCAGGGTGGCAGGATGTCGCCCATGGCCATGACAGCAAAGGTGAAGGACGAGCTCTCACGCCTCGAGGTGACCAAACCGTGCTGTCGCAAGGCCGAGGTCTCGACGATGCTCCGCTTCGCCGGAGGCCTCCACATCATCGGGGGACAGATCGTCGTCGAGGCCGAGCTCGACACCGCGAACGCCGCGCGCCGCCTGCGCCGCAACATCGCCGAGGTCTACGGCCACAAGAGCGACGTCCTCGTCCTCGCCGCCGGTGGCCTGCGTCGCGGCTCGCGCTACGTCGTGCGGGTCGTCGAGGAGGGCGCGACCCTGGCCCGACAGACCGGGCTCATCGACACGCGTGGCCGTCCCGTGCGGGGCCTGCCCCCCAAGGTCGTCAGTGCCGCGACGTGCGACTCCGAGGCCGCGTGGCGTGGCGCGTTCCTCGCCCACGGCTCCCTCACCGAGCCGGGACGCTCGTCGGCGCTCGAGGTGACCTGCCCCGGGCCCGAGGCGGCACTCGCCCTCGTCGGTGCCGCCCGCCGTCTCGGCATCCAGGCCAAGGCCCGCGAGGTCCGCGGCGTCGACCGCGTCGTCATCCGTGACGGCGACGCCATCGGCGCGATGCTGACCCGTCTCGGCGCCCACGACGCCGTGATGGCGTGGGAGGAGCGGCGGATGCGGCGCGAGGTCCGGGCGACGGCCAACCGGCTCGCCAACTTCGACGACGCCAACCTGCGCCGCTCGGCACGCGCCGCCGTCGCCGCCGGCGCCCGGGTCGAGCGCGCGATGGAGCTGCTCGGCGAGGACGTCCCCGACCACCTGCGCGAGGCCGGGGTGCTGCGCCTCGAGCACAAGCAGGCCAGCCTCGAGGAGCTCGGCCAGCTGGCCAAGCCGCCCATGACGAAGGACGCCGTGGCCGGTCGCATCCGTCGCCTGCTAGCCATGGCCGACAAGCGGGCCGAGGAGCTCGGGGTCGCCGGCACCGACGCGAACCTCACGCCCGACATGCTCGAGACCTGATCACGCGCCTGCCGGGGTCCGTTCGGGTGCTCGCCCGTCGGCCTGAGCACGCTGAGCGCGTGCTGAGCGCGTGCTCACCAAGCCCTGAGACTGCCGCTTGGGCGTCTGGGGCGACGCACTAGGGTGTGGTGTGATCGAGGTCGCAACGGGGCGGCCCAAGGTCTGGCATTTCGTCCGACACACAGTCTCACCGAAGAGGTGCACAGCAGTGACCGTTCGCGTTGGTATCAACGGCTTTGGCCGCATCGGCCGCAACTTCTTCCGCGCCATCGTGGCGTCCGGAGCCGACATCGAGGTCGTGGCAACCAACGACCTCATGGACAACAAGACCCTCGCCCACCTGCTCAAGTACGACTCGATCCTGGGCCGTTTCCCCGGTGAGGTCACCTACGACGACACGTCGATCATCGTCGACGGCAAGGCCATCCGGGTCTTCGAGGAGCGCGACCCCGCCAACATCGACTGGGCCGGCGTCGGCGCCGACATCATCGTCGAGTCCACCGGCTTCTTCACCGACGCCCAGAAGGCCAAGGCGCACATCGACGGTGGCGCCAAGAAGGTCATCATCTCGGCCCCGGCCAAGAACGAGGACATCACGATCGTGATGGGCGTCAACCACGAGCTCTACGACCCGGCCGCCCACACGGTCATCTCCAACGCCTCGTGCACGACGAACTGCCTGGCGCCGATGGCCAAGGCCCTCAATGACGAGTTCGGCATCGTCAAGGGCCTCATGACGACGATCCACGCCTACACCCAGGACCAGAACCTCCAGGACGCGCCGCACAAGGACCTCCGCCGGGCCCGTGCCGCCGCCCTCAACATCGTCCCGACCACGACCGGTGCCGCCAAGGCCGTCGCCCTCGTGCTGCCCGAGCTCAAGGGCAAGCTAGACGGCTACGCGCTGCGCGTCCCGGTGCCGACCGGCTCGGCCACCGACCTGACCTTCGAGGCCGGTCGCGAGACAACCGTCGAAGAGGTCAACGCCGCCGTCAAGGCCGCCGCCGAGGGCCCGATGAAGGGCTTCCTCGTCTACACCGAGGACGAGATCGTCTCCAAGGACATCGAGACCGACCCGGCCTCCTGCATCTTCGACGCCGGCCTCACCAAGGTCATCGGCAACCAGGTCAAGGTCGTCGGCTGGTACGACAACGAGTGGGGCTACTCCAACCGCCTCGTCGACCTCGTCGCGCTCGTCGGTCAGTCCCTCTGAGCCACTCGGCCACCGCCCTCGGTGCTCTCCGGAGCGCCCGGGCGGTGGCCGCACCCATGTCACCCGTGCCCGGCCCCACTCCCAACTGACGAAGAGGCATCCCGCGTGAAGACCACCAGCGACCTCGGGGACCTGCGCGGCAAGCGCGTCCTCGTCCGGTCCGACCTCAACGTGCCGCTCGACGGCTCGACGATCACCGACGACGGCCGCATCCGCGCTTCGGCCCCGACGATCAAGGGTCTGGCCGACGCCGGCGCCCGCGTGATCGTCTGCGCGCACCTCGGACGCCCCAAGGGTGCCCCCGAGGCGAAGTACTCCCTCGCCCCGGTCGCGAAGCGGCTCGGCGAGGTGCTCGGCAGCGACGTCGTCTTCGCCGAGGACACCGTCGGCGACGACGCGAGGGCCAAGGCGGCTGCGCTGGAGGACGGGCAGGTCCTGCTCCTCGAGAACCTCCGCTTCAATGCCGGTGAGACCACCAAGACCGACGACGAGCGAGCCGAGTTCGCGGGCGAGCTCGCTTCTCTCGCAGACGTCTTCGTCTCCGACGGCTTCGGGGTCGTGCACCGCAAGCAGGCGTCGGTCTATGACGTCGCGCGCCTGCTGCCGCACGCCACGGGCGACCTCGTGTCGACCGAGGTGGACGTGCTGCGTCGCCTGACCCGGGACCCCGAGCGGCCGTATGCCGTCGTCCTCGGCGGCGCGAAAGTGTCCGACAAGCTCGGCGTCATCGGCAACCTGCTCGGCACCGCGGACCGCCTCATCGTCGGCGGCGGAATGGTCTTCACCTTCCTCGCCGCCCAGGGGCACGAGGTCGGCAAGAGCCTGCTCGAGGCTGACCAGATCGACACCGTCAAGGGCTACCTCGACCGTGCCGAGAAGGAGGGTGTCGAGATCGTCCTGCCCGTCGACGTCGTCGCGGCCGACGCGTTCAGCGCCGACGCGGCCCACGAGGTCGTCGCGGCCGACGCGATCCCGGCCGACCGCATGGGCCTCGACATCGGGCCCGCGTCGAGCGCGCTCTTCGCCGAGAAGCTCGCCGACTGCCGCACCGTCTTCTGGAACGGCCCGATGGGTGCCTTCGAGATGGAGCCCTACGCCGCCGGCACCAAGGCCCTCGCGCAGGCGCTCGTCGAGATCACCGCCCAGGGAGCCCTGACCGTCGTCGGCGGCGGCGACTCGGCAGCCGCGGTGCGACAGCTCGGTTTCGCCGACTCCGACTTCGGCCACATCTCCACCGGTGGCGGCGCCAGCCTCGAGTACCTCGAGGGCAAGGAGCTGCCCGGACTCACCGTGCTCGAGGAGGGCGACGCCTGATGGCGAAGGACACCAAGCCGGTCGGGCGCGTGCCGCTCATGGCCGGCAACTGGAAGATGAACCTCGACCACCTCCAGGCGACGCACCTCGTGCAGAAGCTCGACTGGACCCTGCGCGACGCGAAGCACGACCACGCGGCCGTCGAGGTCGCGGTGCTGCCGCCGTTCACCGACCTGCGCTCGGTGCAGACCCTCGTCGAGGGCGACAAGCTCGACCTCAGGTACGGCGCGCAGGACCTGTCGCCGCACACGTCGGGCGCCTACACCGGTGACATCTCCGGCGCCTTCCTCGCCAAGCTCGGGTGCACGTACGTCGCCGTCGGCCACAGCGAGCGACGCGAGGGCCACGGCGAGACCGACGCCGTCGTGGGCGCCAAGGTCAAGGCGGCCTACGCCCACGGCCTCACACCGATCCTCTGCTGCGGCGAGGCGCTCGACGTGCGCAAGGAGGGTCGCCAGGTCGAGCACGTGCTCGCCCAGCTGCGCGAGAACCTCGACGGGGTGACCAAGGAGCAGGCCGCGTCGGTCGTCATCGCCTACGAGCCGATCTGGGCCATCGGCACCGGCGAGGTCGCGACCCCCGACGACGCGCAGGAGGTGTGTGCAGCCATCCGCACGCTGCTCGCCGAGCTCTACAGCGGCGACGTCGCCGACGGCGTGCGCGTGCTCTACGGCGGCAGCGTCAAGGCCGGCAACATCGCGGCGATCATGGCCCAGGAGGACGTCGACGGCGCCCTCGTGGGTGGTGCGTCGATCGACCCGACGGAGTTCGCGTCGATCTGTCGCTACCGCGACCACCTCGCCACGTCCTGAGCCGTTTCCCCCGGCCGGGCGGACCCCGACCGGGGCCGTTCGGCCGATGGGCACTCGGGCAGGTATCCTTGCCCGAGCCCCGGAACACGCGGGGGAGTGGCCGACCGGCCGGACGACCCCCGAGATCCCGACGATTTGGAGTGACCACGTGGATGCGGTTCGCATCGTGCTTCAGGTCCTGCTGGTGCTGTCCAGCATGGTCCTGACCCTCTTCATCCTGCTGCACAAGGGCAAGGGTGGCGGCCTGTCCGACATGTTCGGCGGGGGCATGTCCACGTCGCTCGGTGGCTCATCGGTCGCCGAGCGCAACCTCGACCGCTTCACGGTGGCCGTGGCGCTCGTGTGGGCGACGGCGATCATCGGTCTGGGCCTCCTGGCCCGTTTCGCGAGCTGAGAGGACGGACAGATGGCCAGCGGTAACGCCATTCGTGGAAGCAGGGTCGGCGCCGGCCCCATGGGCGAGGCCGAGCGCGGCGACGCCGCCCCTCGCGTCCACATCTCCTACTGGTGCTCCAACGGGCACGAGACACGTCCGAGCTTCGCCGAGGAGCCCGGCATGGTCCTGCCCGAGACGTGGGACTGCCCGCGCTGCGGCTTCCCCGCCGGTCAGGACAAGGACAACCCTCCGGCCCCGCCGAAGGTCGAGCCCTACAAGACGCACCTCGCCTACGTGAAGGAGCGTCGCAGCGACGCCGACGGTGCGGCCATCCTCGACGAGGCCCTCAGCACCCTGCGCGAGCGCGGCCTCATCCAGTGAGCTGACGGGTCGCCCCACTGGGCGACCTGACGACGAAGGGCCCGGGAGATGAGATCCTCCCGGGCCCTTCGTCGTGTCGTATGCCCGTCCGCCGGCGTATGCCGTCCGCCGGGGCTGACGCCCTACCGCGGGCGTCGGTCAGTCGAGTTCCGACGCCGCGTCAGCGTCGACGAGCCACAGCGTCGCGTCGGTGCCCACCGGGCCGGCCGCCGGGACGTCCCAGCGGTCCGCTCCGGGGGCCAGGGCGGCCCGGACCGCCTCGGCCTTGTCGGCTCCGGAGACGAGGAACCACACCTCGTGCGAGCGCTCGAAGCACTCGAAGGTGAGGCTCACCCGGTCCGGTGGCGGTTTCGGCGAGTCGTGCACGGCGACGGCGATGGCGTCGGTGAGCCGCTGGGCGGGGTGGTGGGGGAAGAGCGAGGCCACGTGACCGTCCGGACCCACGCCGAACAGCACGACGTCCCAGGTCTTCTGGCCGTGCTCGCGGATGGTCTGGCCGTAGGCCTCCGCGCTGGCTTCGGCGCTCTGCGAGACGTCGGGGCCGGCCACCCGGTGCACCTTCGCGGGGTCGAGTCCCAGCGCGCTGAGACCGGCCTCGTCGTTCTGGGTGTCGTTGCGGTCGGGGTCACCGGCCGGGAGGTAGCGCTCGTCGCCCCACCAGACCCGGACCCGTGACCAGTCGACGGCCGTGCGACCCGGGGTCCTCAGGACGGAGGCGATGATCGCCGAGCCCATGGACCCGCCGGTCAGGGCCACCTGGGCCTCGGGGTTGCGGGTCTGCGCGTCGATCACCGCCGTGACGAGCCGAGCGGCTGCAGCGTCGGCCAGGGACTGCTTGTCCGGGTGGACGACCACCCGCGGTTCGCCGCTCACGAGGTGGCCGTCCCGCTCGCCGTCGCGTTCGTGGCGGAGGCCTTCGTGGCCGTGGGCGTGGTGGACTTCCTGGCCGAGGCCTTGCGCGTGCCCGCGGTGGTGCGCGTCGCGGTCTTCTTCGCGACGGCCTTGGTCGCCGAGGTCCTGGTCGCGGCGGCCTTCGCCCCCGCACGCCCGGTGCTCGCCCGCTTGGCCGTCGACCGCTTCGCCGCGGACCCCGACGTGGCCGGGGCGCTCTTCGTCGCCGCCGTGCCCGAGGTCGTCTCGCCGCCGGTCGGGGTCGACGACGTCGCGTCAGAGTTCTTGCGGGCCTTGGCGGCCTGCTTCTCGCGGGGGGTGCGCTTGCCGGCGAGCTTGCGGACCGTCGCCGCGTGCACGTCGGCGGTCTCGGCATGCTCGGGCGCCGGGGGAGCGGTGATCATCGCGCTGGCCTCCTGCGCGGACTCGTCCCGGCCGAGCCGGGCAGCGAGTCGACGCGACGCGGCGGGGTCCGGGGCCTTGCCCGCCTTGGCCGCGGCGGCGGCGGTGAGACGCACCGGCTGGAGCGCCTGGATGCCGTGCAGCAGGGCGTCCTCGTAGGCGTCGTCGGGGTCGAGGCGTCGCAGCTCGTCGGCGAGGCACTCGGGAAGCTCGCGCCGGGGCAGGCTGATCCGACGGTCGGGCTGGCCGGTCTGCGAGAGCGTCGCGACGACGTCGCCGGGGCGCACGAGGTCGATGGGGCCGCTCTTGCGCTCGAGACGGACCGAGCTGATGCCCGAACCGCGTGGGGTGGAGACCCGGTGCACGGGCACCCGCAGCCGTCGCGAGAGCCAGCCCGCCAGCAGGTCGGACGACGGGGAGTCCGGAGCGCCGCTGACGACGGCGCCGGTGATCGGCTCGTAGGGCGGCTGGTCGAGCGCCGCGGCCAGCAGGCCGCGCCACCGGGTGAGGCGTGTCCACGCGAGGTCGGTGTCGCCGGGGGCGTAGTTCGCCGCACGCTTCTTGAGCATGAGCCGCGGGTTGCGGTGCTCGGCGGCGTCGGTGATCCGGCGCTGCGCCATCGCCCCGATGGGGTCCTTGGCGACGTCGGCCGGCGCCTCGCCGGGCCACCAGGCCACGATTGGGGAGTCGGGCAGCAGCAGCGGCACGACGACGCTCGGGCCGTGGTTGGCCAGTGCGCCGTAGAGCCGCAGCACGACGATCTCGCTCGCACCGGCGTCACCGCCGAGGCGGATCTGGGCGTCGAGGCGGTTCTTGCCACGACGGTCTCCCGAGATGACGACGACGATGCGGCACGGGTGCTGGCGGCTGGCCTGGTTGGCGATGTCGATGGCGTTGCCGGCGTCGGTGTCCTCGACGACGACGACGAGCGTCAGCACCCGGCCCAGCGCCATCGCGCCGACCTCGTTGCGCAGGCGCACCAGCATCTTGCTGATGCCGGTGGTCGTGGTGTCGGTCAGGTCGCGGATCACGGCATCCTCCACGTACGTCCGTCGCGTTCGAGCATCTCGTCGGCCGAGGGCGGCCCCCACGTCCCCGCGGGGTACTGCTCGGGCTTGCCCGACTTGGCCCAGTGCTTCATGAGCGGGTCGAGGATCCGCCAGGACGACTCGACCTCCTCGTGCCGCGGGAAGAGCGGCGGCTCACCGAGCAGCACGTCGAGGATGAGGCGTTCGTACGCCTCGGGCGAGGCCTCGGTGAACGACGAGCCGTAGCCGAAGTCCATCGTGACGTCGCGGACCTCCATCTGCGCGCCGGGCACCTTGGAGCCGAAGCGGATGGTGACGCCCTCGTCGGGCTGGACGCGGATGACGATGGCGTTCTGGCCGAGCTCCTCCGTCGCGGTGTGCTCGAAGGGCAGGTGCGGCGCGCGCTTGAAGACGACGGCGATCTCGGTGACGCGCTTGCCGAGTCGCTTGCCGGTGCGCAGGTAGAAGGGGACGCCGGCCCAGCGGCGGGTGTCGACCTCGAGGGTCACCGCAGCGAAGGTCTCGGTGACCGACTTCGGGTCGACGCCGTCCTCCTGGAGGTAGCCGACGACCTCCTCGGCACCCTGCCAGCCACCGGCGTACTGCCCACGTGCGGCGCCCTTGTCGAGGTCCGCGGGGAGGCGGACCGCCGAGAGCACCTTCTCCTTCTCGGCGCGAAGGTCCTTGGCGTCGAAGGACACCGGCTCCTCCATGGCCGTGAGCGCGAGGAGCTGGAGCAGGTGGTTCTGGATGACGTCGCGCGCGGCGCCGATGCCGTCGTAGTAGCCGGCGCGGCCCGCGATGCCGATGTCCTCGGCCATCGTGATCTGCACGTGGTCGACGTAGTTGGCGTTCCACACCGGCTCGAAGAGCTGGTTGGCGAAGCGCAGGGCGAGGAGGTTCTGGACCGTCTCCTTGCCGAGGTAGTGGTCGATGCGGAAGACGGAGTCGGGCGGGAAGACCCCCTCGACGATCTCGTTGAGCTGCTGGGCGCTCTTGAGGTCGTGGCCGAAGGGCTTCTCGATGATGACGCGTCGCCAGCTGTCGCCCTCGGCCGTCGTCAGGCCGCACCGCTCGAGCTGCTCGCACACGGTGGCGAAGAAGCCCGGGGGGATCGACAGGTAGAAGGCATGGTTGCCCCCCGTGCCGCGGTCCATGTCGAGCTCGTCGACGGTCCTGGCGAGCAGGTCGAACGCCGCGGGGTCGTCGAACGTGCCGGGCACGAACCGGAAGCCCTCGGAGAGGTTGCGCCACACGTCCTCGCTGAAGGGCGTGCGGGCGTGCTGCTTCACGGCGTCGTGGACGACCTGGCCGAAGTCCTGCGCCGCCCAGTCCCTTCGGGCGAAGCCGACGAGCGAGAAGCCCGGCGGCAGCAGCCCACGGTTGGCGAGGTCGTAGATCGCCGGCATGAGCTTCTTGCGGGCGAGGTCACCGGTCACGCCGAACAGCACGAGACCACACGGTCCCGCGATGCGGGGGAGGCGCTTGTCCTCGGCGGTGCGCAGCGGGTTGTGCCCGTGCGAGATGCGCGCCGGAGTCATGCACGTCCTCCTGCCAGCAGCGCTTCGCGCAGCTGAGCGAGTCCTGCGTCGTGGTCGGTGAGGTGCAGCTGGAGGACGGGGCGACCGTGCTCGGCGAGGACGGCGGCGTCGCCTCCGGCCTGGGAGGCGATGAAGTCACCGAAGGTGAACTCGCGACCGGGGATCGAGAGGTCCTCCTTTGGCGCCGTGGTCACCTGGAGGTAGACGCCGACGGCCGGGCCGCCCTTGTGGAACTGGCCCGTCGAGTGGAGGAAGCGCGGGCCCCAGCCGAACGTCGTCGGACGCTCGGTGCGGCGGGCCAGCGGGACGCGGCACTCGGCGAGGTCGGCGTCGGCGAGCCGGTCGAGGTAGGCCATGACGGCGACGTAGCCGTGCTGCGGGTCGAGCTGGGCGAAGAGCGCGTCGAGGGCCGCCGGGACGGTCGTCGCGTCGCCGAGCCAGTCGCCCGAGCCGCCGAGCGATCGGATCTCGACGGAGCCGTCCGTCGCGGCAGGGTCGGCGGCGGCGCCCGTCCCCTGGTCGAGCAGGGCCCGAGCGGCCTTCTTGGCGCTCTCGACGTCGGGCTGGTCGAACGGGTTGATGCCGAGCAGCCGGCCGGCGACGGCCGTCGCCACCTCCCACAGGAGCAGCTGGGCACCCAGGGCGCCGCCCACGCGTACCTCCGAGGCGACGTCGTCGCCCGGGCGGGACTCGTTGTCGGCGGCCACGAGGCGCACCACGGTGACGTCGGCCGCAGGCCAGGCCACCTCGGGGTCCTGCTCGCCTCCGGCGACGACGGGAAGCACGCCGGTGCCGTTCTTGCCCGTGGACTCGGCGATGAGCTGCTCGGCCCAGTCGGCGAACCCGACGATGCCGGAACCGTCGTCGACGAGGACGAGCTTGTCGCGCAGCGGGTCGGTGCCCCCCATGGCGGCGCCGAGGCGCAGACCGGGGTTGGCGTCGTCGTCGGCGGCCAGCAGGTCGGCGACGGACTCGGCCTCGTCGAGAAGCGCCTCGACGTCGACGCCGGCGAGACCGCTGGGCACGAGACCGAAGGCGGTCAGCGCGGAGTAGCGACCGCCGACGTTCGGGTCGGCGTTGACGACGCGGTAGCCCTTGCCGCGGGACTCCTGGTCGAGCGGGCTGCCGGGGTCGGTGACGATGACGATGCGCGACGCCGGGTCGATGCCGGCGTCGGTGAACGCCTGCTCGTAGGCGCGCCGCTGCGAGTCGGTCTCGACGGTGGAGCCGGACTTGCTCGAGACGACGACCACGGTGTGCTCGAGGTCGTCTCCGAGGGCCCGGCGGACGTAGTCGGGGTCGGACGAGTCGAGCACGACGAGCGGCTTGCCGGCCGTCGCGCAGATGACCTCGGGGGCGAGCGACGAGCCGCCCATGCCGCAGAGCACGACATGGTCGAGGCCCTGCTCGGAGAAGGACTCGCGCAGCGCGGCGATCTCTCCGACGAGGGGGCGCGACGAGCGCGGCAGGCCCACCCACGACAGGCGGATGCTCGACTCGGACTCGGCGTCAGGGCCCCACAGCGTGGGGTCCTGGGCGAAGAGGCGGCTCGCGACGGAGTCGTCGACGAGGCTCGGCACGTGCCTCCCGATCGCGTCCGCCGCTGCTCCTGATGCGCTGACGGACAGCGAGCTCATGCCGTCACCTTCTCCATCTCCGCGGTGACGCCGTCCAACAGCTCACCCCACGCCTTCTCGAACTTGTCGACGCCCTCGGTCTCGAGCAGGTCGACGACCTCGGTGTAGGAGACCCCGACGCCCTCGAGGTCGTCGAGGACGTTGCCGGCCAGCTCGTAGCCGCCGGTCACCGTGTCGCCGTGGATGTCGCCGTGGTCGGCCGTCGCCTCGAGCGTCTTGCCGGGCATCGTGTTGACGACGTCGGCGGCCACGAGCTCGGTGACGTACATCGTGTCGGGGTAGGCCGGGTCCTTGACGCCGGTGGACGCCCAGAGCGGGCGCTGCACGTTCGCGCCCGCCTCGGCGAGCGAGCCCCAGCGCGGCGTCGAGAAGACCTCCTCGAAGGCCTGGTAGGCGAGGCGCGCGTTGGCCAGTCCGGCCTTGCCCTTGAGGGCACGGGCCTCGTCGGTGCCGATGGTGTCGAGGCGCTTGTCGATCTCGGTGTCGACGCGGGAGACGAAGAACGAGGCGACCGAGTGGATCGTCGACAGGTCGTGGCCGTTCGCGTGCGCCTTCTCGAGGCCCTCGAGATAGGCGTTCATGACGGCGCGGTAGCGCTCGAGGGAGAAGATCAGGGTCACGTTGACGCTGATGCCCTCGGCGATGGTCGCCGTGATGGCCGGGAGACCCGCCTTGGTCGCGGGGATCTTGATGAGCACGTTCGGGCGGTCCACGTCGCCGTGCATCTGCTTCGCCTGCTCGACCGTCTTGTCGGTGTCGTGGGCCAGGCGCGGGTCGACCTCGATGGAGACTCGGCCGTCGACGCCACGCGTCGACTCGTAGAGCGGCAGGAAGAGGTCGCACGCGTCGCGGACGTCCTCCGTCGTCAGCTCGTGGACGACCTCCTCGACGTCCTTGCCGGCCTTGGTCAGGGCGGCCAGGTCGTCGTTGTAGCGGTCGCCCTTCGACAGCGCCGCCTGGAAGATCGAGGGGTTCGAGGTGACACCGACGACGTTGCGCTCCTCGATGAGCTCGGAGATCCTGCCGGTCTCGATGAGCTCGCGGGAGAGGTCGTCGAGCCAGATGGAGACGCCTGCCTGTGAGAGCGCCTGGGTGTTCGGGTTGGTCATGCTGGTCACTTCCCCTTGCTCGTAGCGGATGCGGCTGCCGCACCGGCGGCCTTGCCGCTGCCGGTCGTCGCGTCGTCACCCATGACGGTGGTGGACGCGCTCTGGGCGGCGCGCGCCGGGTTGGTCTCGGTGACCCCCGGGGCCTTCGTCGCGGAGCCCTTGGCTGCCTTGATGGAGTCCTTCGCCGCCTTGACGACCGCGTCGGCGGTGATGCCGAACTCGCGGTACAGGGTGGCCTGGTCGGCGGAGGCGCCGAAGTGCTCGATGCTCACGATGCGCCCGGCGTCGCCGACGACGTCGTGCCACCCCATCGAGATCCCCGCCTCGACGCTGACACGGCCGCGGACTGCCGGCGGCAGAACCTTGTCCTGGTAGGAACGGGTCTGCTTCTCGAACCATTCCCGGCAGGGCATCGACACGACGCGCGTCGCGATGCGGGACTTCTCGAGGCGCTCGGCGGCCTGGACCGCCAGCTGCACCTCGGAACCCGTTGCGACGATGACGACGTCGGGGTCGCCGGCCCGCGACTCCTCGACGAGGACGTAGGCGCCCTTGGCGACGCCGCTCACCTTGCCGTAGGTTTTGCGGTCCCACGTCGGGACGGGCTGGCGGGTCAGGCACAGCGCGGCCGGACCGTCGGTGTTCGTGAGGATCTGCGCCCAGGCGGCCGCGGTCTCGTTGGCGTCGGCGGGTCGCACGACGTCGAGACCGGGGATGGCGCGCAGGGCGGCGAGGTGCTCGATCGGCTGGTGCGTGGGGCCGTCCTCGCCGAGGCCGATGGAGTCGTGCGTCCAGACGTACGTGACGGGTGCCTGCTGGATCGCGGCGAGGCGCACGGCCGGGCGCATGTAGTCGGAGAAGACGAGGAACGTTCCGCCGTAGGGACGGGTCAGGCCCTCGAGCGCGATCCCGTTGAGGATCATGCCCATGCCGTTCTCGCGGATGCCGAAGTGCAGCGTGCGGCCGAACGGGCCGCCCTTCCACGTCGACGTCTGCTTCGAGCTGGGGATGAAGGACGGCTGGCCCTCCATCGTCGTGTTGTTGGACTCGGCGAGGTCGGCCGAGCCGCCCCAGAGCTCGGGCATGACGTCGGCGATGGCCGTGAGGACCTTGCCGGACGCGGCGCGGGTCGCGACGCCCTTCTCGTCGGCGGGGAAGGTGGGCATGGCCTTGGCCAGACCGGCCGGGGCCTTCCCGGCGAGGATGCGGTCGAGCAGCGTCGCGCGGTCGGGGTTGGCCTTGCGCCACGCCTTGTACGTCTTGTCCCACTCGCGGTGCGCGGCCTTGCCCCGCTTGACGACGTCGCGTGCGTGCTTGAGGACGGCGGGCTCGACGACGAACGTCTTCTTCGGGTCGAAGCCGAGCAGCTCCTTCGTGCCGCCGATCTCCTCGTCGCCGAGGGCCGAGCCGTGCGACTTGCCGGTGTTCTGCTTCGTCGGTGCGGGCCACGCGATGATGGTGTGCAGCACGACGAGCGTCGGCTTGTCCGTCACCGTGTCGCCGGAGCGGATCGCGGCGAGCAGGGCGTCGACGTCCTCGACGTAGGTGGCGCCGTCGGCGTCCTTGCGCCAGTCGACCTCCACGACGTGCCAGCCGTAGGCCTCGAAGCGCGCCGCGACGTCCTCGCTGAACGCGATGTCGGTGTCGTCCTCGATGGAGATCTGGTTGGCGTCGTAGACGACGGTGAGGTTGCCGAGCTCCTGGTGGCCTGCGAGGGCGCAGGCCTCGTGCGAGACGCCCTCCTGCATGTCGCCGTCGGAGGCGATGACGTAGACGTGGTGGTCGAAGGGGCTCGTGCCCGGCTCGGCCTCGGGGTCGAAGAGGCCGCGCTGGCGGCGCTGGGCCATGGCCATGCCGACGGCGGACGCCAGGCCCGAGCCGAGCGGGCCGGTCGTGATCTCGACGCCGGGGGTGTGGTGCACCTCGGGGTGGCCGGGGGTCAGCGAACCCCACGTGCGCAGCGACTTGAGGTCGTCGAGCGAGAGGCCGTAGCCGCTGAGGTAGAGCTGGATGTACTGCGTCAGGCTCGAGTGCCCGCAGGAGAGCACGAACCGGTCGCGCCCCAGCCAGGCCGGGTCGGAGGGGTCGTGCGTCATGACGTTCTGGTACAGCAGGTACGCGAGCGGGGCGAGCGACATCGCGGTGCCGGGGTGGCCGTTGCCGACCTTCTGCACGGCGTCGGCGGCGAGAAGGCGCGTGGTGTCGACCGCGCGGACGTCGAGGTCGCTCCAGCCGGCCTTCTTCGCCACGGGCAGCGGCAGACCCGGGTCGCGCTGTGCCAGCAGGCCCTTCGTCGTCGCCGTCCGCGTGGTGCCGGATCGGGTGGGCTTCTTCGCCTTCGTGGCGGTGCTGGACGCAGCAGTGGGCACGGAACGGGTCTCCTTCAACAAAGGTTGATCACGTACGGCCACGAGCCTAGTGCCCGCGCTGTGAGGGACGACACCTCGCCCGACGGTCGGTACGGCGTACTGCCGGTGCGGTGCCGGCCGTCGGCGGTGACGGTCTAGACTTGCGACGCAATGCTCACGTACCCATCGGGTCGGAGCGACGTACCAGCGGTGAGGATCTCAGTGACAACGGTGGACCCCCGCGCCGACCTCTCGGCGCTGAACGGTCCGGACGGCAGTGGGCTGAAGTTCCTCGTCGGACAGTACGTCTCCCTGATGAAGCCCCGGATCATCGAGCTGCTCCTCATCACGACGATCCCCGTGATGTTCCTGGCCGAGCAGGGTGTGCCCGACCTGTGGCTCGTCGTCGCGACCGTCGTCGGCGGCACGCTGTCGGCGGGCGCGGCCAACACCCTCAACTGCTACATCGACCGTGACATCGACGCGGTCATGCACCGCACGAGCCGACGTCCGCTGGTGACCGGGACGGTCAGCCCGCGGGGAGCCCTCGTCTTCGGGGTGGCCCTCGCCGTCGGGTCGACCCTGTGGCTTGGCCTGCTCGTCAACTGGCTGAGTGCCTGGCTCGCCCTCGGGGCACTGCTCTTCTACGTCTTCGGCTACACGCTGCTGCTCAAGCGCCGCACGGCCCAGAACATCGTCTGGGGCGGGGCCGCGGGCTGCATGCCGGTGCTCATCGGATGGTCGGCCGTGACCGACTCGCTCAGCTGGTCGGCGTTCATCCTCTTCATGGTCATCTTCTTCTGGACGCCGCCGCACTACTGGCCGCTGTCGATGCGCTACAAGGACGACTACGCCACCGCGCACGTGCCGATGCTCCCGGTCGTCGAGCGCTTCGTCGTCGTGGCACGGCAGATCGTCGTCTACTCGTGGGCCATGGTCCTGACGTCCCTGGCCCTCGTGCCGGTCCAGCACGTCGGGTGGGTCTACACCGTGGCCGCCGTGGTCGCGGGGGCGCTCTTCCTCACCGAGGCACACCGCCTCCTCGCGAAGGCGTGTGCGGGTGCGGCCGAGGACGTCCTCAAGCCCATGCGCCTGTTCCACTTCTCGATCACGTACCTCACGGTCCTCTTCGTGGGTGTCGCGCTCGACCCGATCTGGCACCTGCCGCTGCCGTTCTACTCCTGACGCGCACCCGCCCGCCGAGGCCGTATGCCGGCCGGCGCGCTCACGTGGTCGGCGTGCCGTCCTCGAGGTAGAGCGTCCCGCCGCCCTCGTGGCGGTGCAGCGCGGTGAGCAGCCGCTCGTTGTAGGGCGCCACCCGGCCCGGCCAGTCGTCCGGCCCGGTCCAGTGCACGTCGCGGATCTCGCGCTGCTGTAGGTGCGCCCGCTCGACGACGTCGGCCTCGACGGTGCCGAGGTCGAAGACGAAGACGGTCGCGTCGCCCCAGCCGTGGAGCGCGGGGAGCCAGTTGACGGCGAGCAGCGGACCGGCGCTGACGGTCAGGTCGAGCTCCTCGCGGACCTCGCGGACGACGCAGGCGGCGGGGGACTCGTGCCGGTCCACGACACCGCCGGGCAGGTCCCACTCGCGCTTGTAGACGAGCTCGCAGAGGAGCAGGTGCCCCGAGCCCGAGCGCAGGACGCCCTGGGCGATGGCGCGCTTGGTCGGCAGGGTCGAGTCGAGCATGGCGGTGAAGCCCTCGCGGGTGTCCGGGTGGGCGTCGTCGCGGCGCCGGCCGAGCACGACGGTGTCCTGGCGCACGCCGGCGAGGGTGGCGTTGCCGCGGAGGTGGCCCTCGCGACGCAGCCCGGCCCGCAGGGCCGTGCGCACGGAGGCCCGGTTGTCGGGGTTGACGTGCGCCTCGACCCGCTCGAGGTCGAGCGCCTCGAACGCCCACTCGACGAGCAGTCGCACGGCCCGCCACGCGAGCCCCCGGCCGCGGTACGGCGCGAAGACGGCCCACGACAGGACGCCGACGCGTGGCTCCTGGACCCGGACGTCGACGGTGCCGGCGGCTCGCCCGCGCCACTCGACGAGGTAGGTGACCTTGGACCGGTCGCTCCACTCGGTGCGCGTCCGCTCGATCCAGGCCCGGTGCTCCTCGACGGGCGGCGGCGCCACGGGGAAGTCGAACCAGCGGGCGATCTCGCTGTCGTGCAGGGTCCGGGTGGCGTCGCTGTCGTCGAGCGTCCACGGACGGAGCACGAGCTCGCCCTCGCGGAGCGTCGGCTGGTCGGTCACCGCCCCAGCCTAGGGATGACCGCCCGGCGTCGGCTCGGTGAGGGGCAGGGTCAGCTCGAAGCGGCACCCGGGGCCGGCGTTGGCCACGGTCACGTCGCCACCGTGGGCCCGGGCGATGCCACGCGCGACGGCGAGCCCGAGGCCGGCGCCCACCCCCGCGGCCGGGGTCCGCGCACTCGTGCCGCGCCAGCCCGGCTCGAAGAGCCGGTCGAGCTCACTGGCAGGGATGCCGCCGCAGCCGTCCGCGACGGCGACGCGGGCCACGTCGTGGTCGGCCGTGAGGGAGATGTCGACGCTGCCGCCGGCGTCCGTGTGGGTCAAAGCGTTCGTCACGAGGTTGGACAGGGCGCGGGAGAGCTCACCCGCGTCGGCCGAGGCGGTGACGGACCCGGTCGGGGCCGAGCCTGCGACGTGGACGCCGCGTCCGTCCGCGAGGACGCGCGCGGAGGCGAGGGCGTCGGACACGAGGTCGCCGAGGTCGACGGGTGCCCGGTCGAGTCGCAGCGTGCCGGACTGGAGGCGGGAGAGTGCGAGGAGCCCGCCGACCATGTCGGACATCCGGTCGGCCTCCGAGCGGATGCGCGCCGGGTACGACCCGTCCGCGGGGGCGTGGCCGTCCTCGATCGCCTCCGCCATCGCCCGAATGCCCGCCAGCGGGGTGCGCAGGTCGTGCGACACCCAGGCGACGAGCTCGCGCCGGCTCTCCTCGACCTGTCGGTCGCGGTCGCGCTCGGCCGCCTCCTCCGCGGAGGCGCGCATCAGCTCCTGGACCCGTCGGGCGATGAGCCAGCCGAAGACGGCCGCGATGGGGAGCGAGGTGGCGGTGACGACGAGGACCACGAGCTGGTCGTGCTCGTTGATGAACATCGCCCGCGCCGTGACGACGACCCCGAGGGCGACGGTGAGGATGACGACGACGGGGGCCACCACCGCGGCGGCGACGAGGGAGCGGGCGGCGAGCGCCCGGACGACGAGCGCGCCGACGGTCCCGACCGCGACGGCAGCGAGCGCGGCGAACAGGGCCGCCTCGGCGATCACGGGCCCGCCGCCGCGGGGGCGACGCCGTCCCACCGGTAGCCCACACCCCACACCGTCTGGAGCCGGACGGGCCGCGCGGGGTCGGTCTCGACCTTCTCGCGCAGACGGCGTACGTGCACGGTCACCGTGGACTCGTCGCCGTACTCCCAGCCCCACACCTGCTCCATCAGCTCCCGCCGGGAGAAGGCCGTGCCCGGGTGGGCCATGAGGTGGGCGAGCAGGTCGAACTCGCGGCTGGTCAGCGCGAGGGGTGCGTTGCCGAGCCAGGCCTGGTGGCGTCGGGTGTCGACGCGCAGGTCGTCGTCCACGAGGGTCGTCACCGCCGGCTCCGCCACCGCGGTCGGCGGTGCGGCCCTGCGCAGGATCGACTGGATGCGCAGCACGAGCTCGCGGCTGCTGAACGGCTTCGTCACGTAGTCGTCGGCGCCGATCTCGAGGCCGAGGACGCGGTCCGACTCCTCACCCCGGGCCGTCAGCATGACGACGGGCAGGTCGCCGCGTTCCGAGCGCAGCCGGCGGAACACCTCCAGGCCGTCGAGGCCGGGCAGCGTCAGGTCGAGCACGACGAGGTCGGGGGAGCGGGTCCGGGCCACGGACAGCGCGTCGAGCCCGTCGCCGGCCTCGAGCACGTCGAGTCCGGCGCGGGTCAGGTAGCCCGAGACGACCTCGCGCAGGGTGGGGTCGTCGTCGACGACGAGGACGGTGGGCACGCCACCAGCCTAGGCAGCGGCGCGCCCTCCGGAGCGGCGAAAGTCCTTGTGGTCCGGTGACGTCGGCGCGTGGTCGTCAGACCGGATGGCGTCTCGTGGCCAGGACGCCGAACGTCAGCGCGACGACGAGCAGGCTGGCCCCCAACATGTGCAGCAGGACGAGCAGCTCGGGCAGCTTCGTGAAGTACTGGATGTAGCCGATGAGCCCCTGGGCGAGGGTGACGACGAGCACCATGGTCCAGGCCCGGCGGGCCTCGTCGGTGGTCGCCGTGATGCGCACCGCGACGAGGGTCGCGATGACGAGACCGCAGAAGAGCATGACGGCGTCGGCGTGCATCCACGAGACGAAGCGCGGGTCGAAGCCCGTGCGGGCGGGCCGGTCGGCGTCGCCCGAGTGCGGCCCCGAGCCGGTGACGATGGTGCCGAGGAGCAGCACGACCGCGCCCACGGCGCTCGTGCCGAGGGCCAGCGTCCGGGCGAGCGGGTGGACGACGAGCTCGCCCGGGCCCGAGACGTCGTCGCGGGCTCCGCGCACGAGCGCCGTCGACAGCGCGACGAGCACCATCGAGAGCAGGAAGTGCGACATGACGGTCCACGGGTTGAGGCCGGTCAGGACGGTGATGCCGCCGAGGACCGCCTGGGCGGGGATGCCGGCGAGGACGCCGATCGCGACGCGGTGGAGCCGGCGGCGCTGCGGCCAGTGCGTGAGCACGACCCACAGCGAGGCCAGCGCGAGGACGGTGACGACGCCCGTCAGCATGCGGTTGCCGAACTCGACGAGGTCGTGGAACTCGCTCTCGGGCGTGCGCACCGGTGTGAACGACCCCGGCTGGCACTCCGGCCACGTGCTGCACCCGAGCCCGCTGCCGGTGAGGCGCACGATGCCGCCGGTGACGACGATGCCGACCTCGCCGACGAGGTTGGCGAGCAGGAGCGGCCGCACCCAGCGGGAGCGGACGGCGGGGAGATGACCTGCAGCCCGCGCGAGCCGGCTCTGGCCGGTCAGGGGGACGGCGTCGGTCACGGTTGGCGTGGAGGACACCCCGCAAGGGTATGCCGCCGGGCCCGGTCTCCCCGCATCGCCCCGAGCTGCCGGGGGCTGTGTGAGTCAGGCCCGCGCGCGCCGTGGGCGAAGCCCGCCACCGGGTTCAGGCCACGTCGTTCCACACGACCTGCGAGCCGGCGTGGCCCGCGAGGACGACGGTGACGACGGCCGCCACGGCGGCGAGGACGACGAGAGTGCTGACGATGACGTCGAGGGCGTGCCCGCGGGGCGACTCCTCGTCCGGGGGCCGGGCGAACCAGAGAGCGAGGAGCGTGATCCCCATGAACAGCAGGCAGAACAGCTTGGCGCGGTCGCCCCACTCGACGTGCTCGCGCAGCAGGTCGAAGTCCGTCGTGCTCGCTCGCACGGCGGACACCCGGCGCTGCAGGGCCTCGCCGCTCTCGGCCGCGACGAAGGCCGAGGCCCCCGAGATCACGGCACCTGCGGCGGTGGGCCAGCGCAGCACCCGTCGCCACGCGGGGCGGACGGCGTAGGCGATCGCGCACAGCGCCGACAGCGGCACGAGGACGATGACGGCGTGGATGACGAGGGCATGCATCGGGAGACCGAAGATGTAGTCGAACACGTCGCCTCCGGCCGATCGGGTCGTGGGGTGGGTGGTACGGATGGTCCCTGTGGTCGTGCTGCGGCCAGTCTCGTCGGTTCAGTCGTCGAAGCGGAAGAGACGCGCCGCGAGGACCGTCGCCACCAGTCCCCACGCGACGACGACTGCGAGCGCGGGAAGGTTCAGCACACCGTCGACGAGGGCCGACCGGAGCCCGTCGGCCAGGCCCGCCGAGGGGAGGTAGGCCACGACGTGCGACACGCCCGCGGGGAGCTCGGTCCGCGGCACGATGACACCGCCGACGGCGAGCAGCAGCACCCACACGAGGTTGGCGATCGCGAGCACGGCCTCGGCCCGCAGGGTGCCCGCGAGCAGGAGGGCCAGGGCCACGAAGGCCCACGTGCCGAGGACGACGAAGAGGACGGCATACGGGATCCCGGAGACCTCCGGCCGCCACCCGAGCGCGAGACCCAGCACGGCGATGACGCCGATCTGGAGCACCTCGACGGCCAGGGTCGCGATCACCTTGGCCGCGACGAGACCGCCCCGTCCGAGGGGGGTGACGCCGAGGTAGCGCAGCACGGCGTAGCGCCGGTCGAACGCGGTCGAGATCGCCTGGGCGGTGAACGCGGCGGAGATGACGCAGAGGGCGATGACACCCGGCGTCGCCACGTCGATGCGCGTGCCCGGGCCGAGGGACGGGGTCGTCGTCACGCTGAGCCCGACGAGTGCCATCGCGGGCAGCACGAGGGAGACGAGGAGCTGCTCGCCGTTGCGGAGCAGGCTCCCCACCTCGAAGCCGGACTGGGCCAGGACGCGCCGGCGGGAGGCGGCGGCGCGGGAGGTGCCCGGCGTCGTCGGGGCGGCCGAGGTGCTCACGCGGCTCCCTTGCGGGTCAGGCTGAAGTAGACGTCCTCGAGGGAGCGACCGGCGGTCACCGAGGCGGGCGTCCCCTCCGCGACGGTGCGTCCGGCGTTCATGATGACGAGGTGGTCGGCGAGCCGCTCGGCCTCCTCGAAGGAGTGGGTCGTCACGACGACGGTGGTGCCGGCGTCGCGCTGCTCGGCCACGAGGTCCCACACGTCGAGCCGGCCGTGCGGGTCCAGACCGGCGGCGGGCTCGTCGAGGAAGAGGACCTCGGGCCGACCGAGCAGCGACGCCGCGAGCGCGAGGCGCTGCTTCTGGCCGCCCGACAGGCGGCGCACCGTCGTCGACGCGAAGTCGGTGACGCCGAGGCGACGCGCCACCGCATCGACGTCGACGGGGTCGGCGTAGAGCCGGGAGAGGTGGTGGAGGAGGCGCAGCGGCTTCGTGCCGTTGGGCAGACCCCCCGCCTGGAGCATGACGCCCACGCGGGCACGGTGGTCGGCGCTCGCCTGCCACGGGTCGGTGCCGAGCACCCTCACCGTGCCGCTGTCGGGTCGGCCGAGCCCGACGGCGCACTCGATGGCCGTCGTCTTGCCCGCGCCGTTGGGACCGAGTACCGCGGTGATGCGTCCCGCCGGTGCCGTCCACGTCAGCCCGTCGAGCGCGGCGACCTGACCGAAGGTGCGGTGGAGGTCGGACAGTGTCACCGCAGCGGTCATGGCCCATGAGTCTAGGCTCGGTCCCGACGACCCAGGTCACCGCACCTCGGTCGCCACCGGCGTACCCCCTCGCCGTCCCCGCTCCGCCCCACCCGCCGCCCGACTCGACCCTGACGGAGACCCCACCCGTGAAGATCGACCCAGCCGCCAAGCCCTTCACCGCGATGGCCGCCGCGCCCACGGTGATCGCTGCGCTGGCCCGCCGACCGCGTACGACCGCCGCCCTCGGCCTGCTGACGGCGGGGGTGACCCTCTTCTTCCGCGACCCCGACCGCACCCCGGACCGCACGCCCGTGACCGACCCCGACGTCGTGCTCGCCCCGGCCGACGGGATCGTCATGCACGTGGGGGAGCCGCAGCCGGGCATCGCCCCGCCCGGTGAGTGGCAGCAGGTCAGCATCTTCCTGTCCCTGCTCGACGTGCACATGAACCGCTCGCCCTACGGTGGCCGCGTCATCGACGTCACGCACACGCCGGGCCGCTTCCTCGCCGCCTACCGCGCCGAGAGCGCCACGAAGAACGAGCGCAGCGAGATCATCGTCGAGCGCGTCGTCGCGGGCCGACCGCGTCGCATCGTCTACCGCCAGCTCGTGGGCCAGCTGGCGCGCCGCATCGTCACCAGGATCGAGCCGGGCGACGAGATCGCCACGGGCGAGCGCATGGGCCTGATGAAGTTCGGCTCGCGCATGGACGTCTTCGTGCCGCCGGAGGTGCAGCTCGAGGTCAGCAAGGGCAAGCGCGCCATCGGGGGAGAGACGGTCCTGGGCCGCTTCCCGGCGGCGGACGCATCGTGACCGGCGACGCGGCCTCCGACGAGCGCCCGCGGCGGCGCGACCGCGTGAGCCGGCGCATCCGGCTCGTGTCGGCCACCGGGGCCAGGGTCATCCCGCTCGACCGGCTCAACCCGCGTGTCCGAGCCCGGGCGACCCTCCCGAGCCTCTTCACGCTGGGCAACATGCTGTGCGGCTTCTCGTCGGTGCTGCTGTCCTTCCAGGGACACTTCCGGGCGGCAGCCGTCCTCGTCGGCATCTCGATCATCCTCGACATCTGCGACGGTGCGGTGGCTCGGGCGGTCGGCGCCATCACGCCCTTCGGCCTCCAGTTCGACTCGCTCGCCGACCTCATCTCGTTCGGCATCGCGCCTGCGGTGCTCGTCTACACGTGGGCGCTGCCGGCGTACCCCGTCTGGGCGTGGGCCGGCGCGATGTTCTGGCTGGCCTGCGCGGCCTACCGCCTGGCCCGCTTCAACGTCACCATCGACCCGCTCGCCGACAAGCGCTACTTCGTCGGCCTCGCGAGCCCTGGTGCCGCCGGCGTCGTCATCTCGACCGTGCTCGCCATCGGGGAGCCGCTCTATGACTGGGCGCCCCTCGTGCCCGTCGTGGCCGGGGTGGTGCCGGCGGCCCTCATGGCGTCGTCGTTCCGCTTCCGCTCCTTCCGCGACCTGCTGTCGCCGCGGCATCTGCGCATCACGGTCCCGCTCGGCATCGTCATCGCCGTCGGCCTGGCCCTCTTCCCGGGCGCGACCGGCATGGCGCTCGCCTACGGCTACGTCCTCACCTGCCCGCTGGGCTGGGTCACGTCACCACTGCGGCGGCGGTGGTTCGGCGAGGCCGCCGTCGCCCCGCCGCGGACCCGCATGCCGTCGGTCATCATGCCGCCGGACGCCGACGACGACCTGGACGACGCCGACGACGACGCCGACGACGAGGCGGGGGACTGCGACGACCTCGACGGCGACCGCTGAGGACGCCCGGCGAGGGTAAGGGGGGCCTAACTGGAAGTTGGGGCCCTAATTACGTCACAATGGTGTGGTGTTTATCGGAGAGCACGCACCGCGTGAGACGAAGGACGGCGAGCACGTCTCGCCGCTCGAGTCGCGCACGCGCTCGCGGGTGCTCCACATGGTCTCCGCCGACGGCCCCATCTCGGCCGCCGAGCTCGGTCGTCACCTCGACCTGACCCCCGCCGCCGTGCGTCGTCACCTCGACGCGCTGGTCGAGCAGGGCGCCGTCGTGCCGCACGAGCCCACCGGTGGCCGCCGTGGCCGTGGTCGTCCCGCCCGCGCCTACGTCGTGTCCGACGCCGGGCACAGCGCCCTCGAAGCCGACTACGACTCGCTCGCAGTCGAGGTGCTGCGCTACCTCGAGGAGCACGCGGGTCCGGCTGCCGTCGGCGAGTTCGCCCGCAGCCGCGTCGGCGCGCTCGAGGAGCGGTATGCCGCCCGCCTCGCCGCCGCCGGTGACGACCCCGCCGCTCGCACCGAGGCCCTCGTCGAGGCCCTCAGCGAGGACGGCTTCGCCGCGACCGCCCGTCCCGTCGGGGCCGGCGGCCTGACCGGCGTCCAGCTGTGCCAGGGTCACTGCCCGGTGCAGCACGTCGCCACCGAGTTCCCGGCCTTCTGCGAGGCCGAGACCGACGCGTTCTCCCGCCTGCTCGGGGTGCACGTCCAGCGCCTCGCGACCCTCGCGGGCGGACACCACGTGTGCACGACCTTCGTCCCGACCGGTGGAATCGGCTCCCGTCCCCGGAAGACCTCGCCGGTCGCCGGTGTTGACCCGGAGGCCGCCCCGACCACCACGACCACCACGACCACCCAGACTCCCCACGACACGCCGGGCACGCCCGCCGGCACGCGTACGCCCCGCACGAGCACCGACACGCTCACGCACGTCAAGGAAGGTTCCTCATGACCACCCACATCGAAGAGCTGAACCCCGGCCTCAAGGGCATCGGCACCTACGAGTACGGCTGGGCCGACAGCGACGTGGCCGGGTCCACGGCGCGTCGTGGGCTCAACGAGGACGTCGTGCGCGACATCTCGGCCCGCAAGACCGAGCCGGAGTGGATGACGAAGCTGCGCCTGAAGAGCCTCAGCCTCTTCGGCAAGAAGCCCATGCCGTCGTGGGGCTCCGACCTCACCGGCATCGACTTCCAGAACATCAAGTACTTCGTGAAGTCCACCGAGAAGCAGGCGGCCACGTGGGACGACCTGCCCGAGGACATCAAGAACACCTACGACCGCCTGGGCATCCCCGAGGCCGAGAAGCAGCGGCTCGTCTCCGGCGTCGCCGCGCAGTACGAGTCGGAGGTCGTCTACCACCAGATCCGTGAGGACCTCGAGGCCCAGGGCGTCATCTTCCTCGACACCGACACGGCGCTGAAGGAGCACGAGGACCTCTTCCGCGAGCACTTCGCCACGGTGATCCCGGCCGGTGACAACAAGTTCGCAGCGCTCAACACGGCCGTGTGGTCGGGTGGCTCGTTCATCTACGTGCCCAAGGGCGTCCACGTCGACATCCCGCTCCAGGCGTACTTCCGCATCAACACCGAGAACATGGGCCAGTTCGAGCGGACGCTGATCATCGCCGACGAGGGTTCCTACGTGCACTACGTCGAAGGCTGCACCGCGCCGATCTACAAGTCGGACTCGCTGCACTCGGCCGTCGTCGAGATCATCGTCAAGAAGAACGCCCGGGTGCGCTACACGACGATCCAGAACTGGTCCAACAACGTCTACAACCTCGTCACCAAGCGGGCGACCTGCGAGGCCGGCGCGACGATGGAGTGGGTCGACGGCAACATCGGCTCCAAGGTGACGATGAAGTACCCCGCCGTCTTCCTCATGGGCGAGCACGCGAAGGGTGAGACGCTCTCGATCGCCTTCGCCGGCGCGGGCCAGCACCAGGACACCGGCTCCAAGATGGTTCACTGTGCTCCCAACACCAAGAGCTCGATCATCAGCAAGTCGGTCGCCCGTGGTGGCGGGCGCGCGAGCTACCGCGGCCTCGTGCAGGTGCTCGAGGGCGCCTCGCACTCGGCATCGACCGTGCGCTGCGACGCGCTGCTCGTCGACACGATCAGCCGCTCCGACACCTACCCCTACGTCGACATCCGCGAGGACGACGTCTCGATGGGTCACGAGGCCACGGTCTCCAAGGTGTCCGAGGACCAGCTCTTCTACCTCATGTCCCGCGGCATGGCCGAGGACGAGGCCATGGCGATGATCGTGCGCGGCTTCATCGAGCCGATCGCGCGTGAGCTGCCCATGGAGTACGCCCTCGAGCTCAACCGCCTCATCGAGCTGCAGATGGAAGGAGCCGTCGGCTGATGAGCCTTCTGGCTGACACGACGACCGACACCCCCGAGACCCAGCAGAGCGAGACCACGGTGCCCGACGCCGCCCCCACCGCCACGACCACCCTCCCCGGCGCCACCGCCCACACCGACTCGGCCGCGGCGTTCGTGCCCGTCCAGTCGCGGGCCGAGCGCACGGCGTCCTTCGACGTCTCCGCGTTCCCGCTCCCGACGGGCCGCGAGGAGGACTGGCGCTTCACGCCCGTCAAGAAGCTCGCCGGCCTGCTGGCCGAGGGCGCGACGGGAAGCCTCGACTGGAGCACGTCGCTCCCCGAGGGCGTCACGACGTCGACGATCACCTCCGAGCAGGCCCAGAGCCTCGGCATCCTGCCGCCCCAGGACCGCGCGGCCGTCGTTGCCGCCGCGGCCGCCGACGGCGCTGTGCTGCTCGACATCCCGGCCGACGCCGAGCTCGACGAGCCGGTCCGCCTCTCGCTCGTCGGCCGGGGCGGGGAGCCCGTGCACGGCCACCTCGTCGTGCGTGCCGGACGATTCTCCAAGGCGACCGTCGTCGTCGAGCACACCGGCTCGGCCCGCTACTGCCAGCTCCTGTCAGTCGTCACCGACGACGGCTCCGACCTCACCGTCGTGTCGGTGCAGCGCTGGGCCGACGACGCCCAGCACCTGGCCCAGCACGACGCGCTCGTCGGTCGCGACGCCCGCTTCAAGCACCTCTCGGTGTCGCTCGGCGGGGAGGTCGTCCGCGTCAACGCCAACGTGCGCTACGCCGGTCCCGGTGGCGACGCGACCCTTCTCGGCGTCTACTTCGCCGACGCCGGTCAGCACCTCGAGCACCGCTCGTACGTCGACCACAACACCCCCCACTGCAAGAGCCGCGCCACCTACAAGGGTGCGCTCCAGGGCGAGTCCGCCCGCACCGTGTGGGTCGGCGACGTCCTGATCCGCGCGGAGGCCGAGGGCACCGACACCTACGAGCTCAACCGCAACCTCGTGCTCACCGACGGCGCTCGCGCCGACTCGGTGCCGAACCTCGAGATCGAGACCGGCGAGATCCTGGGTGCTGGACACGCTTCTGCCACAGGGCGTTTCGACGACCTGCAGCTGTTCTACCTGCAGTCGCGCGGCATCAACGAGGACGAGGCCAAGCGCCTCGTCGTGCGCGGCTTCTTCGCCGACATCATCCGTGAGATCCCGCTCGCCGACCTGCGTGACGAGATCACCGCCGCCATCGAGGACGAGCTCGCGTCGACGGCGTACGCCGCTCCCACCCAGCACACCCCCAGCACAGACACCGCCAGCACCAACAAGGAGAACTGACCCATGAGCACGCTCGAGATCAAGGGACTGACGGTCTCGGTCGAGACCGAGGACGGCCCCAAGGAGATCCTGCGCGGGGTCGACCTCACCGTGAAGTCGGGGGAGACCCACGCGATCATGGGGCCCAACGGCTCCGGCAAGTCGACGCTGGCCTACAGCATCGCCGGCCACCCGAAGTACACCGTCACCGGCGGCACGGTGACGCTGGACGGCGAGGACGTCCTCGCCATGAAGGTCGACGAGCGCGCCCGCGCCGGCCTGTTCCTCGCGATGCAGTACCCCGTCGAGGTCCCCGGCGTCACGGTCAGCAACTTCCTCCGCACGGCCAAGACCGCCATCGACGGCGAGGCGCCCAAGCTGCGCACGTGGGTCAAGGACGTCAAGGCGGCCATGGGCAACCTGCGCATGGACCCCGCGTTCGCCGAGCGCAACGTCAACGAGGGCTTCTCCGGTGGTGAGAAGAAGCGCCACGAGATCCTCCAGATGGAGCTGCTCCGACCCAAGGTGGCCGTGCTCGACGAGACCGACTCCGGCCTCGACGTCGACGCGCTCAAGATCGTCTCCGAGGGCGTCAACCGCGCGAAGGACTCGAGCGACCTCGGCGTCCTGCTCATCACGCACTACACGCGCATCCTGCGCTACATCAAGCCCGACTTCGTGCACGTCTTCGTCGACGGCAAGGTCGTCGAGGAGGGTGGCCCCGAGCTGGCCGACCGCCTCGAGGACGAGGGCTACGACCGCTACCTCACCGCGGCTCCGGCCGCGGCGGTCGAGGTCTGAGCCGAATGACCGACGTCCTGCCCTTCACGGACGGGGAGCTCGCCGCGATCCGCGGCGACTTCCCGATCCTGACGCGCACGGTGCGCGACGGCAGGCCGCTCGTCTACCTCGACTCCGGGGCGACGTCGCACAAGCCGACGCAGGTCCTCGACGCCGAGCGCGCGTTCTACGAGCAGCACAACGCTGCGGTCCACCGCGGCGCGCACCAGCTCGCGGAGGAGGCCACCGACGACTTCGAGGCGGCGCGGGCGACCGTCGCGTCGTTCATCGGCGCGCCCGCCGACGAGGTCGTCTTCACCAAGAACGCCACCGAGGCGATCAACCTCGTGGCGTACGCCTTCTCCAACGCGGCCCCGACCGCCGACCCCAAGGACGAGCGGTTCGTGCTCCGCCCCGGTGACGAGATCCTCGTGACCGAGATGGAGCACCACGCCAACCTCGTCCCGTGGCAGGAGCTCGCCCGTCGCACCGGCGCGACCCTGCGCTGGGTGCCGGTCGACGCCGACGGCGCGCTCGACCTGACGGGTCTCGACGGCCTGCTCACCGAGCGCACCAAGGTGTTCGCCTTCACCCACGTCTCCAACGTGCTCGGCACGGTCAACCCCGTCGCCGAGCTCGCTGAGCGCGCGCACGCGGTCGGGGCGCTCGTCGTCGTCGACGCGTGCCAGTCGGTGCCGCACCTCGCGCTCGACGTCGCCACCCTGGGCGCGGACTTCGTCGCCTTCAGCGGCCACAAGATGTACGGCCCGATGGGGGTCGGCGTCCTCTGGGGCCGCGGCGAGCTCCTCGAGGTCATGCCGCCGTTCCTGACGGGCGGCTCGATGATCGAGCTCGTGACGATGGAGCGCTCCACCTACGCACCCGCGCCGCAGAAGTTCGAGGCGGGCGTGCCCAACGCGGCGCAGGCCGTGGGGCTGGCCGCCGCGGTGCGGTGGATCGAGGCCCTCGGCATCGAGCGCATCCACGCGCACGAGGCCGCCCTCGTCGACCTGCTGCAGCGGGGCCTCGCCGAGCGCCCGTGGGTGCGTGTCGTCGGTCCGCCGCTCGGCACGCCGCGCGGCGGCGCCGTCGCGTTCGTCGTGGACGGCGTGCACGCGCACGACGTCGGGCAGGTGCTCGACGACGCCGGGGTGGCCGTCCGCGTGGGCCACCACTGCGCGTGGCCGCTGCACCGGGTGCTCGGCGCCACCGCCACGACCCGTGCGTCGTTCGCCGTCCACAACACCGTCGCCGAGGTCGAGGCGCTGCTCGCGGCGCTCGACCGCGTGCCGGTGGTCTTCGGCCTTCACACGGAGAGGGAGGCGAGCTGATGGACCTCTACCAGGAGCTCATCCTCGAGCACTCGAAGCGCCCGCACCACGCGGGTCTGCGCGAGCCCTTCGACGCCGAGGTGCACCACATCAACCCGACGTGCGGCGACGAGGTGACCCTGCGGGTCGACGTCTCCGGCACGGGCGCCGACGCCGTCGTGACCGACGTGTCCTACGAGGCGCAGGGCTGCTCGATCTCCGTCGCGAGCTCGTCCGTGCTCGCCGAGGAGGTCATCGGCCACCCGGTCGTCGAGGCCCTGCAGACCTTCGAGGCGGTGCGCGCCATGCTGACCTCCCGTGGCCAGGTGGCCGGCGACGAGACGGTCATCGGCGACGGCGTGGCCTTCGCCGGCGTCTCGAAGTACCCCGCGCGCGTCAAGTGCGCCCTGCTCGGCTGGACCGCTTTCACCGACGCGCTGGCTCGAGCCGGCGTCGACATCACTTCCACGAGTTCCGCCTCCCCCCAAGGAGTTTCGTCATGACCCAGACCACCACCCCGCCCAACGTGGCTGACGTCGAGGAGGCCATGCGCGACGTCGTCGACCCCGAGCTCGGCATCAACGTCGTCGACCTCGGCCTCGTCTACGGCATCACCGTCGACGCGCAGTCGCACGCCGTCATCGACATGACGCTGACGTCGGCTGCGTGCCCCCTCACCGACGTCATCGAGGACCAGACCGCGCAGGCGCTCGAGGGTCTCGTCACGACGCACCGCATCAACTGGGTGTGGATGCCGCCGTGGGGTCCCGACAAGATCACCGAGGACGGCCGCGAGCAGCTGCGCGCCCTCGGCTTCAACCTCTGAGCCTGCAGCACCCGCGCTCGTGACGACGCGCGTCATCGAGGTCGACCCCGCTCGGTTCGACCGATGGATGGCGGGCTTCGCCGAGCGACACGGCACCTACGACGCCGCCGAGGAGTCCACTCCCGGCGGCGTCGTCGTGTCCGCCCGGGCTGCCGACGGATCCTCCCTCGTGGCAACGCCGTTCGCCCACGAGCCCCTCGGCGTCATCCTCGTCAGGCGAGGAGGGTATGCCGTGGGGCTGGCCTCCGCCGGCGCCTTCACGGCCTCGAAGGTGGGGTCCCGCCACGTCCAGTCGCGCACCGCGGCGGGCGGCTGGTCGCAACAGCGCTTCGCCCGCCGTCGGGGCAAGCAGGCCGACGAGCTCGTCGACGCCGTCGTGGGTCACGCGCGACGGGTCCTCCTCGGGGACGACGAGTCACCCGCGACGGGAGCGGACGGCATACCCCGAGGCCTCGTCGTCGGGGGAGACCGCACGCTGGTGCGCGAGGTGCTCGAGGCCCGGGCCCTGAGGGCCCTCGCGGGCCTCCCGATGCGCGAGCTCTACGATCTGCCCGACCCGAAGCGCGACGTGCTCGAGGCCGCGCTGCGTCGAGGGCGCTCCGTGCGCATCGAGCTCACGGAGACGCCTGCGGGCGGCGTCAGCTGACGGTGTCGACCCCGAAGGTGTTGCACTGGTTGAGGTCGCCGGTCTGGTAGCCCTGCAGGAACCACTTCTGGCGCGCCTCGGACGAGCCGTGGGTCCAGTTCTCGGGGGTGACGCGTCCCTGCATCTTCTTCTGGATGCGGTCGTCACCGACGGCGGACGCGGCCGAGAGCGCTGACGTGATGTCCTGCTCCGTGACGGGCTTGAGCAGCGGGGTGCCGTTGGCGTCGGTCGTCTCGGTCGCGTGCTTGACCCACGTGCCGGCGAGGCAGTCGGCCATGAGCTCGATGCGGACGGCGCCGGAGTTGGGACCCTGGGGGTCCTGCTGCGCCCGGTCCAGGATGCCGAGCTGGTTCTGGACGTGGTGGCCGTACTCGTGCGCGATGACGTACTCCTTGGCGAGCTGGCCGCCGTCGGCGCCGAACTTGCTCTGGAGCTCCTCGAAGAAGCTGGCGTCGACGTAGACCTTGGAGTCGAGGGGGCAGTAGAAGGGACCCACCTGCGAGTTGGCGGTACCGCAACCCGACGGGGTCTGGCCCTGGTAGATGACGGTCTTCACCGGCTCGTAGTTCATCTGGTACTTGGGCAGCGTCTTGCCCCAGTAGTCCTGGACGCTGTTGACCGTCGCGATGATGAGGCAGACGTCGTTCTTGTTGGCGTCGGCTCCGGTCTTGCACTGGGAGAACTCGCCCTGGTCGACCTGGCCCGCGGCCGCGACCTGGTCGGACTGGAGCTGCTGTGAGGGCAGTCCTCCGGTCGTGCTGCCGGAGTCGCCGCCACCGAGGATCTTGGTGCCGCCGAAGATGAGCATGAGCACGAGGAGGATGAGGCCACCGATGCCTCCACCGACCTGGATGCCGCCGGGGAAGCCGCCTCCGCCTCCGCCGCCCCCGCTGCCGCCGCTCTGCACCTGGGAGGTGTCGAGCTGGGCGTTGTCGTTGAAGCTCATGTGCCGCTCCTCGGGCTCGGGACCGGGGGCTCCCCGGTCCGGTCGAGATCACCCTAGTGCGCGGGGACCTGTGGACGACGGCTGCTCCGTCGGCTGCCGTGACGGTGTCGTACCCGCTCGAGCCGGGTCAGCGATGGGCGCCGCGGCCACCGGTGGTGTCGGAGCTGCCCGCGGACTTGACGAGGCGCGCGGCGAGGTCCTCGGTGGCCTGCACGAGCGCGGGTGACCCGACCACCTCGAAGGTGAGCGGCGTGACGGCCAGCTGGCGGGCGTACCACTCCGGCTCGTCGGTCGTGGCCCGGAGCCGGATGCCGCCCTCGACCACCTCGAGGCGTCCCAGGCTTCGGGGGATCCAGCGTGAGGCCTCGTCGAGGTCGGCCCGCAGGAGCACGTCGACCTCGTGGCGCCACCCCTGGGACAGGTGTTCCTCGAGGGTGCGGAGGGCGTCGAGGTCCTCGGGTGGCGCGAACCGCTGCGAGGTGGTGAAGACCGACAGGACGCGGTCGATCCGCAGGGCGCGCTGGGCCTCGCTCGTCTGCGACCAGCCGAGGAGGTACCACCGGCCGTGACGCAGGACGACCGCCCACGGGTCGATCTCCATCGGTCGCTCCCTCCCGTCCTCGAGGCGGTAGTCGATGCGGACCCGGTGCGACGACGTGCAGGCCTCGACGAGCTTGGCCGTCAGGGCAGGGTCGACGCGCAGGCGCGGGTCGGGCGGTGGGCCGGCCACCCGGCGTACGGCCCGGACCGGCTCGGCGACCTGCTGGGGGAGCACGCGCAGGATCTTGGAGAGGGCGGCCCCGACGAGCTCGGTGGGATCGGCCGCGCCGCGGTGGCCCTCGAGCACGGCCATGACGAGGCCGAGGGCCTCGGCGGCCGTGAACATCAGGGGTGGGAGTCGCAGCCCCCGGCCGACCCTGTAGCCGCCGTGCGGCCCGGTGACCGACTCGATCGGCAGGTCAGCCTCGCGGAGGATGGCGACGTAGCGGCGCGCGGCGCGCTCGGTGACGCCGAGGTGGTCGCCGAGCCGCTGAGCCGTGATGCCCGGGCTGTCCTGGATGGCCTCGAGCGCGAGCAGGGCTCGTGCCGTGGGACTCGTGTCGTACCGCATGTGGTCACCTCCCGGACGCCGACCGTCCGGAAAGACCGTACCGCTCAGCGGCGACGGCAGGCGCTTCCCGGATGCCGGCTTCGGGGCGGTGGCTGCGTCGGGCCTCGCGTGGTGGGCCGCATCGGCGCACCCGTGGCTCACGATCGCCTCGGTGACGTGGCTGCTGCTGGCCGCCGACCAGTTCCGCCTCGGGCGCGCCGGCGCGCACGACCCTGCCGAGGCGCCCTGAGCTCGGTTGCGCGTCAGGGGTTCTCGGCAGACGGGAGAGACGTGCACACGCACGCCCTGTTGCCGTCCTGGTCCGCGAGCACCGTGAACGACGGCGCCTGGCTGTCGTCGACGACGACGCCACCGGCGGCGACGGCGGCCGCGATCCGCTGGTCGGCCACCTCGGGTGCGACCCAGACGTCGAGGTGGAAGCGCTGCCGCGGCGTCTCGTGCTCGTCCGTCCCCTGGAACCAGAGGATGGGCACCCGTGCGGTGGCATCGCGGACGTCGTCGCCGATGGTCCCGCGACCCATGGCATCCGTGCCGCCGGTCAGCAGGGCTGCCCAGAACGGCGCGATCGTGGCGGCGCGCGCCGTGTCGAGCGCGAGCTCGATCCCGGTGACCGCCGCCGGGTCGGCCTCGAGGCCGTGCTCGCCCGCGATCCCGGTGATGCGCCGCGCGAGGTCGACGTCCTTCTGGGTCACCCAGTCGACGACGTGCTCCGTGCCCTCGTCGTCGCGGTGGACGGCGTCGTCGCTGAGCAGCACCAG
The DNA here is from genome assembly GCF_001429645.1 of Terrabacter sp. Soil810. Lineage (NCBI taxonomy): Bacteria > Bacillati > Actinomycetota > Actinomycetes > Micrococcales > Intrasporangiaceae > Terrabacter > Terrabacter sp. Soil810. The sequence continues at coordinate 1,703,436 of NZ_LMSW01000011.1, read as the reverse complement.
GTCGACGTATGTCGTGCCGATCGTCACGCGCGGATGGTGGCCGACGGTGTCCCCCGCCTCGCCGACCGCGGAGACGAACGCCGCGCCGGCGACGAACCCGTCGACGAGGTACCTGGCATGCAGTCCCTGCCCCAGCTTCCGCCAGTCGGCCAGTCCGGCCTCGGTGATCTGCGTCGTCGTCAGCATGTCCATGCGAGGCACGCTAACCGGCAACCCGGACGTTCGACGTCTGGTAGGGGGCGCGAGGCGCTCGGTAGTCTGGCTACCCGGCGGCGTGCGACGAGGAGACGTCATGGCAACCTTCGGCCCGTCCGACGACCTGCAGGGAGCAGAGTTCGTCGACACCGACCTGCGCGGCGCCCGGTTCGTCGGCGCCGACGTCTCCGGCGTCGTGATGCGCGGTGTGCAGGCGGAGGACGTGGAGATCGATGCGCCGTGGCTCTTCGACGGCGAGACCTTCCTGCGCGTCAACGGTGTCGACGTGGTCCCGCTCGTCGACGCGGAGCTGAACCGGCGCTTCCCCGGTCGTGCCGAGCGGCGTGCCACCGATCCGGAGGGACTGGCGACGGCCTGGGCCCGACTGGAGGGCGCCTGGGAGTCCACGCTCGCCCGCGTCGACGCCATGCCCGCCGGCACGGTGGACGTGTCGGTCGCCGGGGAGTGGTCGTTCGCCCAGACCCTGCGGCACCTCGTGCTGGCCACGGACACGTGGCTGGGCAAGGCGATTCTGGGGACCGCCCAGCCCTACCACCCCTATGGCCTGATCGACGCCGGCACCGTGGACGACGACTTCGACGTGTCGGTCCTTGCGACGGACGCGCCGTCCTACGCGGAGGTCCTCCGGGTGCGGGCAGCGAGGGTCGCGATGGTGCGCGACGTCATCGCCGCAGTCACACCCGAGCTGCTCGCGTCGGCCCGACCGAACCCGCACGACCCGGCGTACCCCGAGACGGTGCTCTCGTGCCTGCACACGATCCTCGACGAGGAGTGGGAGCACCACCGTTACGCCGTGCGCGACCTCGACGCGATCGAGGCCGGCGGGTCGGACGTCTGACCGTCGGGCTGCGGCGCGGGGTCAGCTGGGCTGCCAGAACTCGATCCGGTTGCCCTCCGGGTCGGTGACCCAGCCGAACCGGCCGACACCATCCAGGTCCTGCGTCTCCGTGTCGGCGGCTGCTCCGGCGGCCCGCAGCTGCGCGAGCATCGCGTCGAGGTTCCGGACGCGGAAGTTGACCATCGTCTGCTGGGTGCGAGCGCCGAAGTAGTCGGTGTCTGCCTCGAACGTGGCGAACACGGTCGGTCCGGCCTCCTGGCTCCACGACCCGTGCTGGTCGACGTCAAGCCCGAGGCATTCGCGGTACCACGCAGCCAGGGCTGCCGGGTCTGCGGCTCTCAGGAAGTAGCCGCCGACGCCCAGGACTCGTTCCATTCCGACATCATGGCAGGGAGCAGCTCGACGACCGTGGCCCCTACGAGGCCATCTGCTCGCGTGGGTCGCGACCGGAGCCTTGTCGTTCGCGACGGCTCTCGGGCGGGCTGATCTCGGCCCACACCACGTCGAGCGAGAGCCCGAGGACCTCTGCGACGGCGGCGATCGTCGGGAACGACGGGGTGGCCACGCGGCCCGACTCGATCTTGCGCAGGGTCTCGGGGGAGATCTGTGCGTCGAGGGCGGTCTCGAGCATCGAGCGCTCGCCTCGGGCGCGACGCAGGAGGGCGCCGAGGCGCTGTCCGCGCTCGACCTCCGCGGGTGTGAGCGGCAACCTGACCATGAACCCGATCCTAGACCGGGATAACATGGCCGGGATAGTTATTGGTCGCACGAGAGTGTCACGAGAGAGGCGCCGCATGATCGAGATCCTGAGCCCGTCCGAGCTGCCTCGGGCGCGGGAGACCGGCGCCCTCGTCGCTGACATCCTGCAGTCCCTGAGGAGCCGCACCGCAGTGGGCACCAACCTCCTGGACATCGACCGTTGGGCCCGGTCGATGATCGTCGAGGCGGGGGCGACCTCCTGCTACGTCGACTACGCCCCGTCCTTCGGGCGAGGGCCGTTCGGCCACCACATCTGCACGTCGGTCAACGACGCCGTTCTCCACGGGCTGCCCCACGACCGCGCGCTGGCCGACGGCGACCTGCTGTCGCTCGACCTCGCGGTCTCCCTGGGCGGGGTCGTCGCCGACTCCGCGGTCAGCTTCGTCGTGGGTGAGACGCAGCCCTCCGAGAGCCTCGCCATGATCGCCGTGACCGAGCGCGCCCTGGCCGCCGGCGTCGCCGCGGCGGGTCCGGGCGCCCGTGTCGGTGACGTCTCGTATGCCATCGGCTCGGTGCTCTCCGAGGCGGGCTTCCCGATCAACACCCAGTTCGGAGGTCATGGCGTCGGGTCGACGATGCACCAGGACCCTCACGTCGCGAACACCGGGCGCCCGGGCCGTGGCTACACGCTGCGCCCGGGCCTCCTCCTGGCCCTGGAGCCGTGGGTCATGGCCGACACGGCCGAGCTGGTGACCGATGCCGACGGCTGGACGCTGCGCAGCGCGACGGGCAGCCGGACTGCCCACAGCGAGCACACGATCGCCATCACGGGCGACGGTGCCGAGATCCTCACCCGGCCCACGCAGCCGCCGTCCTGAGGTCGGAGCCGCCCAGGTGGCCGGACGCGTCCACCGGCGTCGGCCGCCGTCGACCGACGTCACACGGTCCGTCAGGAGACGACGACCGCGTCCGGGGTCGTCGTCGTCAGGCGCATCCTGGCCGTGACCTCGTCGCCGATGCGCGGGGGAGTGGCCCCGGCCGGCAGCACGAGGAGGCTGCACTGCATGTGCGGCGGCTCGGCGAAACGGGGCATGACACCGGACACCGTGAAGGGCGAACGCACCCGGTGCGCTGCCTCGAGCACGCCCTCGGTGACGGCGATGGCGCGCGACCGCGCCGTGGCGGCGGACGACGGGCTCTCCATCGCGACGCCGTGCGAGGTGCCGCCGCTGACGACGACGAGGTGGCCCGCGGCGACCGCGCGCTGCCGGTAGCCGACCCGCGTGCCCTTGGTGACGGGTCGCACGTCGAGCACGTGAGCCCGCACCTCGTAGGATCCCTTGTCGGCGTACCACAGGTCCGTGCCGATGCGGGGTCGGAACTCATGTTCCGGGAATCGTGTTGCGAGAGCGGACAGCTCGGCGCCCGACACGTGCGACACGTACCACGTGCGGACTCCCGGGACGGCGGCGATGAAGCGCGAGATCTCCTCGACGTGGCCCGTGCCGAGCGGCAGGTGCAGGGTGACGCCGACCGCGTCGGCGAGTCCGGCCAGCTCGGCCACGTCGGCCACCGGCGTGCCGTAGCGGTTCATCGACGTGAGTCCCTCGACGACGACCCGCGTCTCGGCGAGCTCCCCCCGCAGGCTCGCCAGGTCGGACTCGGTCGTGACGGTGTGCACGACGCGCCGGTTCGCCAGGTCGGGCAGGTCGGCGTGGACGGCGGCCCGGTAGGGCTCCATGACGAGCACGTCGCCGCCGAACGCGGCCAGGGCAGAAGGCAGTTCGGCGTAGGCGCCGATCGCGACCATCGGCACCCCCAGGCGACCCGCCTCCGCGCAGAGCAGGTCGCGGCCGAAGCCGTAGCCGTTGCCCTTGATGACGGGGACGACGGCGGGGTGCTCGGCGACGAAGCGGTCGTGGGCGGCGCGCCAGCGCTCACCGTCGACGTGCAGGACGAAGGACACGAGCGCTCACCGCCGCTTCATGTAGAGGTCGAAAGCCTTGTAGAGCAAGCGGTTCAGCGGCAGGTCCCACTCGCCGGCTAGGCGCACGGCCTCGCCGCCCGTGCCGACCTTGAAGCGGATGAGCCCGATGTGCGGGTTGGCCTCGTCGACGGTGTTGGTGATGCCGCGCAGGTCGTAGACGCTCGCCCCGGCGGCGATCGAGTCCTGCATCATCCGCCACTGGATCGCCGTGGAGCCCTGGAGCTCGCGCTTGGCCGACGTCGATGCACCGTAGGAGTACCACGCGTGCTCGCCGACCCGGATGAAGATCGTCGCCGCCAGCACGTCGCCCTCGTGCTCGGCGAGGTAGACGCGGATCCGCTGGGGATCCTCGGCCGACAGGGCGGCATACATGGTCTCGAAGTAGGCGAGGCCGCGCGGCGTGAAGCGGTCGCGCTCGGCGGTCTCGACGTAGGTGCGGTGGAAGGCCGCCAGGTCGGACGCGTCACCGACGCGGACCTCCACCCCGTGTTTCGCGGTCTTCTTGATGTTGCGGCGCCACAGCTGGTTCATGCCCGCCAGCACGTCAGCCTCGGTGCGTCCCGCGAGGGGCACCTGGAAGACGTACTCCGGCTGGCCGGCGGCGAAGCCGTCGTCGGGACTGAGGTGGCGGAAGCCCAGTCGCCGCAGCTCGGCCACGACGGCCGTGCCCACCGGCTCCACGACGTCGGGCGTCGCGTCGTCGTAGCGGCGGACCGTCGGGTCACCGATGGCCGCCTTGATCGTCGCCGTGCGCCAGCGGTGCGTCGCGACGGGCGGCCCGAGCCGCAGCGCGAAGGCACCCTTGGCCTTGAGGTGGTCGCGCAACGCTCGGAGCAGCTCGACGAGCCGTGGGGACGCCCAGTCGATGCAGGGTCCCTCCGGCACGTAGGCCAGCGAACGCTTGAGACGCGGCAGCGAACGGTGCAGCACGAGCGCGGCCCCGACCATCTCCTCGCCCTCGAACCAGCCCACCGACTCGGTGCGCCACTCCTTCTTCACGTCGGCCCAGGCCGGCGTCTGGAGGAAGCTCGCCGAGGGCTGGGACCGCAGCCAGGCGAGGTGCTCGGCTGCGGTGATGTCACGAACGGAGATGGGCGCGTTCACGCTGGCTCACGCTACCCGAGCGCGACGGGTCACCCGACACGCCTCGCCCGCCGGACGGCATACGCCACCGGCCGACGCCCTGGGCGCCGCCTCACATCCCTAGGGCGTATGCCGTGTCGCTCAGGCCCAGCCCATGGTGCGCGGGTCGGGGGGCAGCCGAGGGTTGAGCAGATGGGCGACGAGCGCCGTCCACCCGGTCTGGTGCGTCGCGCCGAGCCCCTCGCCGGTGTCGCCGTCGAAGTACTCCGAGAAGGTCGGGTGCGCCGACCACAGCGGGTCGGGCGAGGACTCGATGCGCTTGCCGTCCGAGGGGCGACGGCCGTCCACGGGGCGGAAGAGGGCCGTCAGGCCCCCGTCGATGACGTCCGCCGCCTGGTCGAGGGTGCGCCAGTCGCCCGAGCCCGTCGGGATCTCGATGCGGAAGTCGTCACCGAAGTAGCGGCCGTAGGTGCGCAGCTTGTCGGCGAGGAGCACGTTCGTGGGGAACCACACCGGCCCGCGCCAGTTGGAGTTGCCGCCGAACATGCCGGTGCGCGACTCGCCGGGCTCGTACTCGATCGAGACGGTCTCGTTGCCGAGCGTTGCCGTCACGGCCTGGCGCGTCGCGGCCGACAGCGACCGGACCCCGTAGGGGGACAAGAACTCCTCCGAGTCGAACATCCGCTCGAGGATGCGGCGCAGCCGCTTCGGCGGCACGAGCGTCAGGAGCATCTTGCCGTCGTCGCGGGCGAGCATCGGCTTGACGAGCTCGGGTCGGCGCTCCTGGAGCCACTGGAAGCGGCTCGTCACGTCGGGGCACTCGTCGACGACCCACGACGGGATCTCCGTCGCGCCGAGGATCGGCAGCAGGCCCACCATCGAGCGCACCCTCATGTGCGGCGCGCGGCCGTCGGGCTGGACGAGGACGTCGTAGTAGAAGCCGTCCTCCTCGTGCCACAGCGACTTGTCGCTCGACCCGAAGTGGCGCATCGCCTGGGCGATCGACAGGAAGTGCTCGAGGAACTTCGTCGCGACGTCGTCCCAGGCCTTGTCGGTGCGGGCGAGCTCGAGGGCGATCTTGAGCATCTGCTGGCAGTAGAAGGCCATCCAGCTCGTCGCGTCGGACTGCTCGAGGCGGAAGCCGGGCGGCAGGGGAGCGGAGCGGTTGAACAGGCCGATGTTGTCCATCCCGAGGAAGCCGCCCTCGAAGAGGTTGGAGCCGTTGGCGTCCTTGCGGTTGACCCACCATGCGAAGTTGAGCAGCAGCTTGGTGAAGACCCGCACGAGGAACTCGCGGTCGCGGTAGCCGTCGATGCGGTAGACGTGCCACGCCGCCCACGCGTGGACGGGCGGGTTGACGTCGCCGAACTCCCACTCGTAGGCCGGCAGCTGGCCGTTGGGGTGCATGGCCCACTCGCGGCACATGAGGAGCAGCTGCTCCTTGGCGAACTCCGGGTCGACGTGGGCGAGCGGGATCGTGTGGAAGGCGAGGTCCCACGCGGCGAACCACGGGTACTCCCACTCGTCGGGCATCGAGATGACGTCGGCGAGCGCGAGGTGCTTCCAGTGCTCGTTGCGGCCCTTCTTCCGCGACTCGGCCACGGTCGGGCCGACGGGGTCGCCGTTCATCCACTGGCGCACGTCGTAGCGGTAGAGCTGTTTGCCCCAGAGGAGACCGGCGTACGCCCGCCGCGCGACGTGCCGGTCGGCCTCGTCGAGGGAGGCGTCGATGGCGTGGCCGTAGAACTCGTCGGCCTCGGTCGCCCGGGCGCCGAGCACCTCCTCGAACGGTTCGCCGAACCACTCGAGGTCGGGGTCGCCGGGCGCCAGGCGCAGGTCGACGGTGACGCTCTCGCCCGGGCCGACGGAGTCGAAGCGGTACCAGAAGGAGCACTTGCTGCCGTAGCCGCCGGGGTTGACCGCCTTGGTGTGCCCGTGGACGACGCGCTCGTTGATCGAGTCCTTCGGGTAGAGCGACTGGTTGGCGAGCGCGCGGTCGCCGAACACGTGCCTGGCGTTCGTCTCGTTGTCGCAGAAGAGCGTCGTGGGGGAGCCGGACGCCGCCAGGACGTAGCGGCCGAGGAAGCCGTGGGTCACCTCGGCGGCGCGGTAGCCCCGGGGCGGTCGGCCGTTGCGGCGGATCTCGCGCAGCTCGGTGACGCGGTCGTCGACGCCCCACGACCAGGTGTTGCGCAGCCAGATCGTGGGCAGCACGTGGAGCGGCGCGGCCGCCGGGCCGTGGTTGGTCGCCGTGATCCGGATGCACATGTCGTCCGGCCCGGCCTTGGCGTACGTCATGGTGACGTCGAAGAACTCGTGGTCGTCGAGGATCCCGGTGTCGCCGAGCTCGAACTCCCTCTCGTCGCGGGTGCGCTCGCGGTTCTCGCGACGCAGCTGCTCGTAGGGGAACTCGGCCTGCGGGTAGCGGTAGAGCCACTGCATCCACGAGTGGGTCGGCGTGCCGTCGAGGGCCCACCAGTACTCCTTGGCGTCCTCGCCGTGGTTGCCCTCCTCGTTCGTCAGCCCGAAGAGCCGCTCCTTGAGGATCGGGTCCTTGCCGTTCCAGAGCGCCACGGAGAAGTTGAGGAAGCCGAAGCGGTCGCTGATGCCGCCGAGGCCGTCCTCGCCCCAGCGGTAGGCGCGTGACACCGCCTGGTCGAAGGGGAACTCCGACCACGCGTTGCCCTCGGCCGAGTAGTCCTCACGGACCGTGCCCCACTGCCGTCCGGAGAGGTAGGGACCCCAGAGGCGCCACGGGGCGTCGTGGCCGGGGGAGTCGATGAGCCGTGCGTGCTCCGCACTGAGCGGTTCACCCGGGGGCAGGGGGCTGTTCATGGGGGACATCGTGCTGCATCGATGTGTCTCCCGCGTTACGCCCCTCAGTCGCGCAGCGGCGTGAGCAGGCGGTGGGGCTCCCGGAGCCTCGCGGACAGCGGGTTGGCGGGCGGGTCCGTGCCGGCTCCCGGTCCGGGCCGGGTCTCGAGCTGGGCCGCGGTTGGTGTCGCCCCGCAGACGGGGCAGCGCCCGGTCACGTCGAGGTCAGCGTCGCAGGGCACGTGGCGGAAGAGCCGCCGCGGCCCTAGAGCGGAGGTCGTGGCGTCCCCCCAGCGCATGAGCGCGTGGACGGCGGGCCAGAGCGCCTCGCCGGTGGGGGTGAGGACGTAGGCGTCGTGGCCGCCGTGCGTCCGGCGCTCGAGGACGCCGGCCTCGACGAGCGATCCGAGCCGTTGGGTCAGGACCGCCTTCGAGATGTCGAGGCGGCGCCGGAAGTCGCTGAACCGCGTCACGCCGAGGAAGGCGTCGCGCACGAGCAGCAGCGACCATCGCTCGCCGACGACCTCGAGGGCCTTGGCGAGCGAGCAGTCCTGCCCGCTGTAGTCCGTCCCGAGTGCCATGGAATGAATGTACGCCCTGGTCTGTTCACCAGACCAACCGAGACCACGGAGGACGTCATGACCCGCACCCGGCAGGCTGCACCCCGGACGACGACGCGCGGGGCGACCGCGCCCCACGCCATCACGCCCCGAGCCGGCGAGCAGGCCCGCCGGGCGCTCACCGTGGCCGCGGTGGGCACGGTCCTGGCCCTCGTCGCCTTCACGGCGCCTCTGGCCACGGTCGGCTCGGTCACCGCGGCGCTCGGGTCGGACGTCGCCGGGCGCACGTGGATCCTCAGCTCGATGGGCATCGGGCTCGGGGCGGCACTGCTGACGGCAGGGACCCTGGCGGACGACCGCGGTCGCCGTCGCGTCCTCGTGGGCGGCCTGGTCGTCCTCGCCGCGTCGAGCCTCGTCGCCGCCCTTGCCGGAGGCACGCTCGTGTTCGTCCTCGCCCGGGTCGGGCAGGGCATCGGCGCTGCAGCGGTCATCGCGGCGAGCCTCGGCCTCGTCGCCCACTGGTTCGAGCCCGGTCCGGCCCGGGCGGCCGCGAGCGGGGTGTGGGGGGCGAGCGTCGGAGGTGGCATCGCCCTCGGCCCGATCGTCGCGAGCGCGTTCGAGCGCTGGGCGTCGTGGCGCGACACCTACGTCGTCCTCGCGGTGGCGGCGCTCGTGCTGGCCGCCGTCGCTCGTCGTCGGCTGGACGAGACCCGGTCGCACGAACGTCGACCGCTCGACGCGCTCGGCGCGACCCTGCTCGCCGTGGCGACCACGGGCTTCCTCGCAGCGCTCGTGGAGGGCCGCAGCGGGTGGGGTCGGCCGGAGGTCCTCGTCCTGCTCGGTGTGGGCGCGGTCTCGGCTGCCGCGTTCGTCGTCACCGAGCGGCGCACGTCCTTCCCGATGGTCGACCTGTCCCTTTTCCGTGACGGTCGGTTCGTCGCCGCGAGTGCTGCTGCGCTCGCGACCGGTGCGGGCGCCATCGGCCTGCTTTCGTTCCTCCCCGGCTTTCTGGCCCTGGCTCTCGGTCTGCCCCCGACGACCTCTGCCGTCCTCTTCCTCTCGTGGTCCGGGACGAGCGTCGTGTTCGCCCTGGTGGCCCGGCGGCTTCCGGCCGGGTGGTCGGGCAGGGCGCAGCTGGCCGGTGGGCTCGTCGTCGTCGCAGCAGGCCAGCTGGCGCTGTCCGGCATCACGCCCGGGTCGTCGTGGGCCCGGTTCCTGCCCGGCCTCGTCGTCGCCGGGGTCGGCAGCGGCGTCCTCAACGCCGCCCTCGGGCGTGAGGCCGTCGCCAGCGTGCCGCCGGGTCGGGGCGGGATGGGCAGCGGCGCGAACAACACGGCCCGCTACCTCGGTTCGTCCGTCGGCGTCACGCTCGTCGCTGTGGTCGTCGCGGCGCACGCGGTCCCCGGCTCCGGGGCCTCCGGGCTCGTGGCCGGTTGGAACGTCGCCGCCTGGGTGACCGCCGGTCTCTCCCTCGTCGGGGCGGTCGTCGTGTGGGCCACGACGGTGACGGATCGACGACGGGCCGCGGACGCCGTCGCCGACCCGGTCCACTGACCGCTTGACCTTCGACCCGGTCGAGGGGTCAGTCTTGCAGGCATGCCCGTCCCGACCCCGATCGACGACCCCGCGCGCCTGCTGACGATCGGCGAGGTGGCTCGAGAGAGCGGCCTCACGGCGAGCGCCCTGCGCTTCTACGACCGTGAGGGTGTGCTCGTCCCCGCCGACGTCGACGCCCTGACGGGCTATCGGCGGTATGCCGTGGTGCAGGTCCGCGCGGCACGTCTGCTCGCGTCGCTGCGTCGCGTCGGCATGCCGCTGGCCGAGGTGGGGCTCGTCCTCGACGAGGACGCACAGGGTGCGGTCGGAGCGGCCGCTGACGTGGTCCGGGCGCACGAGCAGCGGCTCGTCGACGGGCTGGCGGACGCCCGGCGCGAGATCGTGCGCACCCTGGCCCTCCTGGCCGGGCGCGACATCACCGGGGCGGAGGTCTGCCGGGTCGCGGTTCGCGCCACCGACCTCGCCGCGGCCCTGGCGTCGGTCCGGTTCGCCGTCGCGCCGGGGGAGCCGCTCGCCGGCGCCCCCGACGGGGTGGACCTGCGTGTGCTGACCGGCGTCCTGCTCGAGGTGTGCGGCGCCGAGGTGCGCTGCGTCGCCACCGACCGCTACCGCCTCGCCGTCGGATGGGCTCTCGTCGTCGGGCCACCCGCGGCGGTGCCGGACGGCCCGGTGGGCGCGGTGGTCCCGGCGACATGGGCCGACCGGGTCGCCGAGGCGTGCGCTGTCGTCGATCCGGACTCCGAGGTGGTGCTCGAGGTGCGACCGGGGCAGGTGGGCGCCGTCATCGGCGGTGAGCGGGCCGCGACGGCGGCGCTCCCGGGCTCGTTTCCGGACTACCGGAGCATCGTGGTCACCGAGGCGGGTCCGGGTGTCGTCGACGCGCGGGGCCTGCAGGAGACCCTGCCGGTCGAGCAGGAGTCGGTCGGTCTCGTCGTCCGTGACGGCTCGGTCCGCCTGGCCGCGACGGACGGTGGGGCCGCCGATGGCCCCGCCGACGTCGTCGTCGATCCCGAGTTCCTCCATGAGGCGCTCTCGGTCGCAGGCCCCCGCCCGACGCTCGAGCTCTACGGCCCGCGTCGTCCGCTCGCCATCCGGGGCGACGGCGCGGGATTCTCCGTCCTCATGCCCGTCGCACCCGAGGGTCTGCGTCGGTGAGCGTCCTCGTGCACCTGTGCCTCGGGTGCGCGCACCAGCAGGCGTGGCACGAGGGCGGCAACCCGGGCTACACACCGTGCCGGTGCTGCCGCGCCGGGACGAGCGACCCCGACCGCCTGCCGACGCTGCTGCCGACGGCGAGCTCGCCCGGCGGCATTCCCGAGCCCCTCTGGGAGCCGGGCACGCAGCGCAACGTCGGCACCATGCACGCCTCCCGGACGTGCGGGTGCGCGGCCTGCCATGAGGCCGCCGCGCGGATATCGCGTCGAGAGCACCCCCTCGCGGCTCCTAGACTGGAGGGGTTGTCCGGCCGCTGACGTAGTGCGGCACCGATAGGAGGAATGCCGTGATCGTCGCCACCGGGATCGAGCTGCGCGCTGGGGCGCGCCTGCTCGTCGAGGACGCCAGCTTCAGGATCGACGCGGGCGACCGCATCGGCCTCGTCGGACGCAACGGTGCCGGCAAGACGACCCTGACCAAGGTGCTCGCCGGGGAGGGCCAGCCGGCCGCGGGCACGGTGACCCGCACGGGCGCCGTCGGCTACCTGCCTCAGGACCCCCGCACCGGCGACCTAGAGATGCTCGCCCGCGACCGCATCCTCTCCGCCCGCGGGTTGGACGCCATCGTGCGCCAGCGATCCGAGGCCGAGGCCCGGATGGGCAGTGACGACGAGCTGGTCCGCGACAAGGCGATGCGCGCCTACACCCGGCTCGAGGTGGAGTTCGAGGCCCAGGGCGGGTATGCCGCCGAGTCGGAGGCTGCGTCCATCGCCAGCGCCCTCAACCTCGAGGAGCGCATCCTCGGCCAACCGCTCGGAACCCTCTCGGGTGGACAGCGTCGCCGCGTCGAGCTGTCGCGGATCCTCTTCTCCGGCAACGAGACCCTGCTCCTCGACGAGCCGACCAACCACCTCGACGCCGACTCGATCATCTGGCTGAGGGAGTATCTCCGCGCCTACAAGGGCGGGCTCATCATCATCAGCCACGACGCCGAGATGCTCGATGCCGTCGTCAACAAGGTCTACCACCTCGACGCGAACCGCTCGGCCCTCGACGTCTACAACGTCAGCTGGAAGACCTACCTCCAGGCACGCGAGACGGACGAGAAGCGCCGCAGGCGCGAGCTCGCCAACGCGACGAAGAAGGCCGGCGCGCTCATGGCGCAGGCCGACAAGATGCGCGCCAAGGCCACCAAGGCGACAGCTGCCCAGAACATGGCCAAGCGCGCCGAGCGCCTTCTCGCCGGCGTCGAGGGCGAGCGGGTCCAGGACAAGGTGGCCAAGCTCCGGTTCCCCAAGCCGGCCGCCTGCGGCAAGACGCCCCTGCGCGCGTCCGGGCTCTCCCGCTCGTACGGCTCGCTCGAGGTCTTCACCGACGTCGACCTCGCCATCGACCGGGGCAGCAAGGTCGTCGTGCTCGGCCTCAACGGTGCCGGCAAGACGACCCTGCTGCGGATGCTCGCCGGCGTCGACACCCCCGACACCGGCGAGGTCGAGCCCGGTCACGGGCTGCGCCTCGGCTACTACGCCCAGGAGCACGAGAACCTCGACGTCGGTCGCACGGTCCTCGAGAACATGAAGTCGGCCGCGCCCGAGCTCGGCGAGACCGAGGTCCGCAAGGTGCTCGGCTCCTTCCTCTTCTCGGGCGACGACGTGCACAAGCCCGCCGGCGTGCTCTCGGGTGGGGAGAAGACGCGGCTCTCCCTCGCCCTTCTCGTCGTCTCGGCGGCCAACGTGCTGCTCCTCGACGAGCCCACGAACAACCTCGACCCGGCCTCGCGCGCCGAGATCCTCGGGGCCCTGTCGACCTTCGAAGGTGCGGTCGTGCTCGTCACCCACGACGAGGGTGCCGTCGAGGCGCTCGAGCCCGAGCGCATCCTGCTGCTGCCCGACGGCGTCGAGGACCTCTGGGGACCGGACTACCTCGACCTCATCTCACTGGCCTGAGCCCGTCGGCGCCCATGACGGCGCCCCACTGGCTACGTTGGCGCCATGACATCGAGCGCGTGGCGGCGACGGCGTCGTGAGCCGCGGTCGAGCGCCGGCGAGAACCGGCTGTGGCCGGCGCTCGCGGTCGTCGTGGCGGCGCTGGCGTATGCCGTGCTCCCCGAGAGCCTGCTCGTCGGGCCCCGGCTGGCCATCCCGGTCGTCGAGATGGTGCTGCTGGGCGCGCTGCTCGCCACCAACCCGCGACGGATGGTCCGTCAGACGCGGTGGTCGCGCGGCGCGTCCATCGCGCTGGCGTGCGTGGTGATCGCGACCAACCTCGTCGCCCTCGGGATGCTCGTGCGGACCCTCACCTCGTCCGAGCCCGGCGGGATGCCGTTGCTGCTCGCCGGCATGCAGGTGTGGCTGACCAACGTCATCGGCTTCGGCCTGCTCTTCTGGGAGATCGACCGCGGTGGTCCCGTCGCGCGCCACACGGTGGTCCGCAACCGCCTGGCGCCCGCCGACTGGCGCTTCTCCCAGGACGAGAACCAGGACGCGATCACCGAGGTGGCCGCGACGTCGAGCGAGCGGAGCAACTGGCGACCGGAGTTCATCGACTACCTGTACGTCTCGCTCACCAACTCGAGCGCCTTCAGCCCCACCGACACGATGCCCCTGTCGGGTCGGGCCAAGGCGCTCATGGGCCTCGAGGCGACGGCCGCCCTACTCACGTCGCTGCTCGTCGTGGCGCGAGCGGTCGGCGCCCTGGGGCAGTGACGGCACGGGACGGCATACATAAGCAAACAGTTGGGCTCACATAATGGACGGTTATTGTATCTGGGTGGGTCGCTCGGGACACTGTGTGTCATGCCCACCGACCACCACCTCACCTGCCCGTTCTGCTCGGGCGATGACGTGACGCCGTTCCCCGACCCCACCGCTGCGTGGTCGTGCCTGGACTGTGCGCGCGTCTTCCGGGTCGAGCTGGTCCAGCCGGCGTCCGTCACGGGCTGGGGCATCCTGCGGGTCGTCCTGCCGACCCCGGCCGTGCGCACCGCGGCGGCCTGAGCCCGGGTCCCGACCCGGTGACCCGCGGGTAGCCTGCGTCCATGACGCATCCGCACCTCAGGGTCGAGACCGACGGGCCCGTCCGCACCCTCACGCTCGACCATCCGGAGAAGCGCAACGCGCAGACGCCCTCCCTCTGGGCCGCGCTCGCCGACGAGGCGCGGTCGGCGCCCGAGGACGTACGCGTCGTCGTCCTCCGCGGCGCCGGTGACGCCTTCTCCGCCGGCATCGACACGGCCATGTTCACGCCCGAGGGCGTGCCCGGCGAGGAGAGCGTGGCCCAGCTCGCCGTCGGCGGACCCGAGGCCGTCCAGCGCGGGATCGCGGCGTACCAGGAGGGCTTCACCGCCTGGGCCGAGTGCCCGGCCGTCGTCGTCGCCCACGTGCACGGCTACGCCATCGGCGCCGGCTTCCAGCTCGCGCTCGCCGCCGACCTGCGGGTCGCGGCGCTCGACGCGTGGTTCGCCATGCGCGAGACGAGCCTCGGGCTCGTGCCCGACCTCGGCGGCACCGGGCCGCTCGTCCACCTCGTCGGCTATGCCCGCGCCCTCGAGATCTGCGCGACGGGCCGCAAGGTCTCGGCGCCCGAGGCGCACAGCATCGGCCTCGTCGGCTCGCTCGCGCCCGCCGCCGACCTCGACGAGGCGACCGGCTCCCTCGTGGAGGCGCTGCTGGCGGCGCCGGCACCTGCCCTGCGGGCGCTCAAGCCGCTGCTCCGCGGCGCGATGGACGGCGACCGGGAGAGCCAGCTCGCCCGTGAGCGCGAGGCCCAGACCGGGCTGCTCCAGGCCATGCTCGGCGGCTTCGGCGCCTGAGCCGGCGCCCCCGGCCCCGGCCGCCCCGGGGTTCCGTCCGGGGCCGGGGGAATCGCTGTCGGTCCCGCGGGGTTGGATCAAGGGACTGAAGGAGGTCTGTGCCGTGGGCATGCAGCCGTGGATGGCGATGCGATCGATGTCGCGCGACTCGTCGGTGGCCGACCGGAGCCTCTCGCCGGGCACCCGTCGCCGCGTCCTGACGTATGCGACGCCGTATCGCAGGGCGATCATCGCGTTCCTCGGGGTCGTCGTCGTCGACTCGGTGCTCGTCGTCACGGTGCCGCTCCTGATCAAGAGTCTCGTCGACGACGGAGTCATCCCCAAGGACTCGTCCGTCGTCGTCCGGCTCTCGCTCGTCGTCGCGGTGATCGCCATCGCCGACGCCGTGCTGACGGTCATCTCGCGGTGGTACTCCTCCCGCATCGGCGAGGGTCTGATCAACGACCTCCGCACCCAGGTCTTCGCACACGTGCTGCGCCAGCCGATCGCCTTCTTCACCCGCGCGCAGACGGGCTCACTGGTCTCCCGGCTCAACAACGACGTCGTCGGCGCGCAGCAGGCGTTCACGTCCGTGCTGTCCAACGTCGTGTCCAACATCGTGTCGGTCGTGCTCGTCATCGCGGCGATGCTCGCCCTGTCGTGGCAGCTGACGCTGGGCTCGCTGCTGCTCGTCCCGCTCTTCCTCATCCCGGCCAAGCTCATGGGCAAGCGGCTCGCGAGCCTCGCACATCGCCAGATGACGCTCAACGCCGACATGGGCACGCGGATGACCGAGCGCTTCAACGTCGCCGGCGCCCTGCTCGTCAAGCTCTTCGGCAAGCCCGCGCGTGAGGAGGCCGAGTACGCCGAGCGCGCCGGCCGGGTCCGCGACATCGGCATCCAGATCGCGCTCAACCGCACGATCTTCATGGCCGCCCTCACCCTCGTCGCGGCGCTCGCGACGGCGATGATCTACGGCTTCGGAGGCGTCATGGCCGTCAACGGCACGCTCTCCGTCGGCACGCTCCTGGCCCTCGCCGCGCTTCTCGCCCGCCTCTACGGCCCGCTCACGTCGCTGTCCAACGTCCGGGTCGACATCATGACGGCGCTCATCTCCTTCGAGCGCGTCTTCGAGGTGCTCGACCTCGAGCCGCTCGTCAAGGAGCGCGCTGGTGCCGTCGACCTGCCCGACGGGCCGCTGGGCGTCGAGCTCGAGCACGTGGCGTTCCGCTACCCGTCCGCCGACGAGGTGTCGCTCGCGTCGCTCGAGTCCGTCGCGTCCGGAGACCGCCGCGGGAGCGGTGTCGTGCTCCACGACGTCACGGTCGGCGCCCCCGCCGGGCACCTCGTCGCCCTCGTCGGCCCCTCGGGCGCCGGCAAGACGACCCTGACCTCGCTCGTCTCGCGGCTCTACGACCCCAGCGAGGGCGTCGTGCGCATCGGTGGCCTCGACCTGCGGGACGTCACGATGACGTCGCTGCGCGACCGCGTCGGTGTCGTCACGCAGGAGGCGCACCTCTTCCACGACACGATCCGCGCCAACCTCCTGTACGCCCGGCCGGACGCGACCGACGCCGAGATCCATGCGGCGCTCCGGGCCGCCCAGATCAGCGACCTCGTCGCCGAGCTGCCCGAGGGCCTCGACACCGTCGTCGGCGACCGCGGGCACCGCCTGAGCGGCGGTGAGAAGCAGCGTCTCGCCATCGCGAGGCTGCTCCTCAAGGCCCCCGACGTCGTCGTGCTCGACGAGGCGACGGCTCACCTCGACTCCGAGTCCGAGGTCGCCGTGCAGCGCGCCCTCGACGCAGCGCTCGAGGGCCGCACGTCGATCGTCATCGCGCACCGGCTCTCCACGATCCGCCAGGCCGACCTCATCGTCGTGCTCGACCACGGCCGCGTCGTCCAGACCGGCCGGCACTCCGAGCTCCTGGCGGCCGGCGGGCTCTATGCCGACCTCCACGCGACGCAGTTCGACGACCAGACCGTCGAGCGACCGGGACGGTCCGGCCGTGAGGTCGGTGTGCTCGAGAGCGACGCCCTCGACCACGTCTGACGGTCCGGCGCGCTGAAAACCGGCTTGCCCCCTCGCGCCACATCGGGTCGGATGAGCCGATGCTCACGACCCGAGAGCTCGGCACCGACGACCCCGCCCTCCGCGACTGGTACGACGCCGTCCGGGAGGCCCACCTCGCCGACCGCGAGCCCGCGTGGTGGGAGTCGTGGGAGGCGACCCGGACGTATCTCGCGCGTCCGGCCGGCCGGACGGCATACCGGATCGTCGCGGCGTTCGACGGCGACGACCTCGTCGGCGGCGCAGAGCTGTCACTGCCCCTCGTCGACGACACCGAGACGATGTCGGTGGTTCTCGGCGTGCTGCCCGGCCATCGCCGACGCGGCGCCGGGGCGTTGCTCATGACCGAGGTGCGGGCGATCGCACGCGAGCACGGCCGGAGCATCCTGCAGACGGAGGTGACCGTGCCCGACTGCGTCGCGTTCGAGAGCTGGTGCGGGGGAGCCTTCGCCGGGCGGCAGGGGATGGGCAGCGTCAGTGCCGAGGACCGGATGCTCGTCGACCTGCCCTTCGACCCGGCGCGTCTCGACCGGATCGTCGCCGGCGTGCCGGCGCCGGACGGCTACCGCGTCCTGTCGTTCACCGGGCCGTGCCCGGACGACCTGGCCGCGGAGTGGGCGCGCATGCGCACGCAGATGAACCAGGACGTGCCGCGGGGTGAGCTGACCCGCACGGCGTCGGTCGTCGACGTCGACCGCATCCGGCTCTCGGACGAGCAGATGGCCCAGCAGGGCTGGACCAAGGTCCGCAGCGTCGCGCTGACGGAGGCGGGTGACGGCGCCGGCTACACCGAGATGTTCGTGTCGGCGCACGACCCGGACTTCGTGCTGCAGGACGACACGCTCGTCGGCCGCGAGCACCGCGGCCGTGGTCTCGGCGCGCTGCTCAAGGCGGCCAACCTCGAGCAGCTCGGCGCACTGGGAGGACCGGTGGAGGGACGGCGCTGGCTGCAGACCCACACCGAGCAGGGCAACGTGCCGATGCAGCACACCAACGAGCGGTTCGGCTTCCGGCGGGTCGACGTGCTCCACGAGTGCGAGGGCCCCGTCTGAAGGGGCGACGCCGGGGCGAGGTCAGCGCGAGAGCTGCTGGAGCGCCCAGGTGTTGCCGTCCGGGTCGCTCAGGTGGGCGTACTTGACGCCGCCCATGTCCTGGACGTCGGACACCTCGACCCCGTTGCGGGCCAGCATCTCCCGCGCCTCATCGATGTCGTCGACGACGAGATGGAGGTTCTGCACCCGGGGCGCGTCGGGAGCGCTCATCCCGACGCCGATCACGATCGAGCAGCTCGACCCCGGCGGGGTCAGCTGCACCACGCGCATGCCGTTGCCCGGCTCGACGTCGTGGTCGAGGACGAAACCCATGCCCTCGGCGTAGAACGCCAGGCTGGCGTCGACATCGGTCGTCGGGAGGGGGACGAGTTCCAGGCGCATGTCCATGCTGGGCTCCTTCGTGGGGTGGGGACGTCGACCTTGTCAGACCTTCTCACCCGCGCCGACCGGAGCCGTGGAGCCCCACGCTCAGGCGTCCTCCTCGTCCCAGATCCGCACCTTCTTCGGTTTCGCGGGGGGAGCGTCCGGGCCGGCCGTCTCGGCCCGACGGACGGCAGCCTCGCGCCTGATCGCGAAGCAGATGAAGACGAGGCCTCCGGGCATGAAGAGCCACCACTGGTAGGCGTAGGCCTGGTGCGGGCCGAGGTCCTCCTCGGGCCGCGGCAGCAGGCGCAGCGGGTGGTGCCCGGCGACAGCCGTCGGCTGCTGCGCGCCGAGGACGAGGTAGGCGTCGACCTCGCCCAGCGACGGCACCTGGGTCCTCGCGTCGGCGACGTTGATGCTCGCCATCTGGGGCCGCGGCAGGTCGCGCCCGAGGCTGACCTCCCCGGTGCGCAGCCACCCGGTCACCTGCACGGGACCCGACGGCGGCGGGTCGACGGGTGGGCTGGTCTCGGCATCGGCAGCGTTGGCCACCCAGCCGCGGTCGACCAGCAGCGTCAGGTCCCCTGTCTGCATCGGTGTCAGCACCTCGAACCCCACCGTGGAGTCGAGCGTGCGGTTGCGGACGAGCAGGTCGGTGTCGGCGGCATACGTGCCCGTCAGCGTGACGCGCGTCCACTGCCGCTCAGGCGGGATCGGGGACCCGACGAGAGCGGGAGCGAAGGCGACGGGCGTCGCGCCGTAGTTGCGCGCGATCGCATCGACCTTGGTCCGCTGCTCGACGTGCCGGTGCCACTGCCACAGGCCGAGATAGAAACAGGCGACCCCGAAGAGGACCGCGACGAGGGTCCAGAGCAGCCAGCGCCGCGTCAGCCAGAGTCGAAGCACGGATCGACGGTACCCGGCCTGAGGGCGGACCTGAGTACCGGCCCGCCTCTGACCTGCGGTGACGTCACGTCGCCGCCTCCTCAGTCACCCGATAGGGCGGGCCTCGTATGTGCCGGGCTTTCAGCGCCTGGACTTCAGAGGACTGGTGCGTGACGCGAAGTTGCAGCCCGTGCATGTCGCGGGGTCCTCGCCGTCAGGGATCCCACCGAGCTGGTAGCCGGACCCGACCGGCGCTTCCGCGTAAAGCCCACACGGCCTCTCGCGGACTCTTCGGCGCGTCTTTGCGGTGGTGTGACGCAGGTGCACTCCCCTCTTGGGCGAGCTGATCGCGGCAAGCTTGCGTTGTCGTCAGTTCTCGGCAAGACGCCAAACGCGAGCACGAAGGGCCTCGCCAGATTGCTCCGGCGAGGCCCTTCGCTGTTGGTGCAGCGGCCGAGTTGGACGCTAGGGGGTAACCGCCTGAACGACGACATCGCCGCTGCCGACCAGAATGTTGCTGTCGGTGCGCACCTGGACGTTGCCGAGCAGGAGCCGGCCGGCGGCTGGGGCCGCGTTGGCGGTGACGCTGCCGGGTACGGTCCACGCTGACCCAGCCGGCCGAAGGGCGTTCGCGTCAGTGACGGCGACGGAGCCGAACGCTGGGTTCGTGAAGACGTCGACATAGTTGAACGTCGTCGACCCGGACGGCACGGCGTAGCCGTCGACGAGAGTCACCCAGGTCCCGGCCGCTGGGTTGGCGATGGTCACCGACTCCTCGCTGTCTCCGTCGGCTGACTGCCCGGCGAGCACGCACGAGCCGCTGGTGCAGTTGTAGACGAAGAGGTCGAGGTCGGCTCCGGTGTCGCTACTGGAACCGATGGTCGCCCGCAGCGATGTCGATCCGGCCGTGACAGCAACCTGGCGCTGCTGGCTCGTTCCATTCGCGATGGTCGGAGTCAGCCTTTGCGCGCTGCCGAGGTTGGTTCCGACGGCCCGGCCGGTGAAGGCGCCGAAGCCGTTCGTCAGGGTGTAGCTGCGCGCGACCGGGACTCCGAGGGTTGCGGACGCGATGGTGTCGGGGTTGGGTGAAACCGTGGCCCCGAGAACCGACGCGGTCAGCGTGTACGGGGCGCTGTCGACGTCGGAGGTCCGACGGGCCTCGACGGTGACCTCCCACACGCCGGCTTGTGGGTTGCTGGTGGTGCGGCTGGTCGGCGACCCCGCACAACCCCCCGAAGTGGGGTTGTAGCAGCTGAGCGAGGAGTTGTCGTCAATGGCGACGCCGTACGGGTGGAACCGCAGGAACCGGATCTGCCCCGCGCCGGGAGCGCTGCCCCCGCCTTCGAGGTCGACCTTGAATGCGGGCGTGTTCGCCGGGACGTTGTAGAAGTAGCTGGTCACCTGGTTGCGGCCGATCATGCCCCGGTGCGTCACGCTGTAGTTGTTGGCAGCGGTGAAGGCCTCTGCCGCGACGACGGTGTTGAGGGTCTGCTTCTCGATGCCGGACGTGGACGGGTCGTCGAGGTTGAGGATGGCCGAGTGCGCACCCGCCGCGGTCGGGTGGACCGTCACCGTCAGAGTGGTCGGCGCGTTCAGCGGTAGCGCCACGAAGGCGGGTGACGCGAACGTGCCGTCGTTGCCGGTCCAGGCCAGGTTGTAGGTCCGGCTGCCGCCGCCGCCGGAGGTCCGGGTGAAGGTGTAGGTGCGGGTGTAGCTGTCGCCGACTGCGACTCCTTCACGGTCGAAGATGCCTTCGCCTCGCCCGGGGGTGGCGAGGAAGTCGGACAGGATCGTGTGGACCGCGACGGAGGAGCTGATGTCGACGGGCTTGAGGTTGGTCTTGAGCAGGTCCCAGGCCGCGCCGACGTTGATCAGGCCGTTGCCCTGCTCGTACGCGCCGAAGCGGGCGGGGTCGAGGTAGCGGGCGGAGGAGGTCAGGGCCTCACGAATCTGACTTGGCTTGCTCTGCAGTCCGGACTGCTTGGCGGCGCTGACGAGCAGCGCCCCAGCTCCGGCGGCCTGCGGGGACGCCATCGAGGTGCCCTGCAGCATCGAGTATCCGGCGGGGAGGTCGTAGGTGCCCGGCACCGGGGAGGAGGTCTCCCACATCGGGGTGGTGGAGATCGCGGCGCCCGGCGCGACGATCTCGGGCTTGAAGCCGCCGTCCTCGCGGGGGCCGCGTGAGGAGAAGCCGTGCAGGTTGTCGGCATAGGCGGAGTCGGAGCCGTAGTTCTTCTGCCACGTCTCCTTGCTGATGTAGGAGCCGACCGCGAGCACCTTGGAGGCGACGGCGGGGTCACCGATGGTGTTGAGCCCCGACCCGTTGTTGCCGGCGGAGATGAACATCTGGACGTTGTACTGGTCGATCAACCGGTTGTAGAGGACGGCTCGGGTGTTGTTGCCGTCGTTGAGCGCCGGTAGGCCACCGATCGACATGTTGATGACGTCGACGTTGCCCTGCTTGGCGATGAACGTCATGCCCTCGATCAGGGCGTGCGAGGTGCACCCGGTGATGAACATGCAGACCCGCACGGACTTCAGCTTGGCTCCGGGGGCGGCGCCTGACATGGCGCCTCCGAACATCTGGTTCGCTGCCGTGATGCCGGCGACGTGGGTGCCGTGCTCACCCGAGACGATGCCGATGTTGACGACCTTGTTCTTGCCGTCGGTCTGCACGACGAAGGGCATCGACTCGTGCTCGGCGGTGGCCGGGTTGTCGGCGCCGAAGTGGCCGACGTCGAACTTCTTCGCGTAGTCGGTCAGGACCTGGTCGTTGGTCAGGTTGTTGTCCTGGTCGGTGTCGACCCGGACGGTGCCGGCGGCCGGGTCCCAGAGGACCGCGAACTTGTCGGTGCTGTCGCCGTCGCGGTTGACGTCGCTGCCGACCTCACCGCCCAGCCGCGGGTCGCCCTCGTTGAAGACCGCGAAGCGGTAGCTGCCGGCTGGCGCGACGTAGGCTGCGCCGTTGACGGCGAAGCTCGGCCCGCTGACCTGGGTGGACATCTTCAGCCACGTCGGGTCGTCGTCGGTGAACGGGTCGGTGGCGGTGACCCAGTCGGTGATCTTCCGTTCCCCGGTGGTCGTTGTGGCCAGTGCCGGGTGGTCCAGGTCGATGCCGGAGTCCACGATGCCGATGGTCGTGCCCCGGCCGTCCCAGGCGGGGTGGGCTGCGGTGAACTGCGCGGCGCCCGTGTCGCCGATGGGCATGTAGGCGTTGTTCCGAGGGGTGCTCGGGCCGGGCGGGGTCTGTGCGGCGGGTGGTTGCGAGCCTTGCGGCGTCGGGTCGTCCAGCGGGATGACCTCGTCGAGGTCTGCGGCCACGATGCCGGCAAGGTCGGCTGCCGTCTGGGCCTTGTCGATCGGCACGACGGCGCGGATGTAGCTGATGTCGCTGTCAGCCTTGCTGATGACCGCGCCGAGGGACTTCAGGGCGGAGGTCACGGCGTTGTTCTGCCCGGGGACAGCGGCGATGAGCAGTGTCACCGTCGGGGAGCCCTTGGCGCGAGCCGTGGCGAGCAGCTCGCGATCATGCTTGCCCAACTGGGACGCCTTCGCAGGGCTCGCCGCTGCACTGGGAGCCGCGAGGGCCTGCGGCGCGGTCAGCCCGCCAGCCGCGATCACGCCGAATGCCGAGAGGACCACCGCGGTACGCGTTCTGAAGCCTTGGATCTTGTGCATCAATCCACCTCTGTCAGTTGTGAGTTCCGGCCCCCGGTCCGAACGCCTGAGGCTATCGGTGCCGGTATCCGGTCGGTGGCGATACGCCTCAACTCCGGCGAGCGACCGCATCACGAAGGGTGGACCCCTTCGAGCGGCGGATTGAGTGTGAGCGTCTCGCCGATCAGCATGATTTCGGGCAGCCCCGGTCCAATGGCGACCCAAGCCGTAAAGGCGGCCAACGAGGCAGCCGTCAGGTCCCTCCAGGACTGAGTATGGGAGAGGGCCGGCGAGCGAGGGAGCGACTCCGAGCGGCCAGGAAGCGTTGGGCGGACATGCCCCGCACCGGGCAGGCCCGTGTCGCCAGAGAAGATATGGCCGAGTCGCCTCGGCCGGCGCCCTTTGATGATGATGTGTGCGGATCACCCCCGACCTGCCTAGGCTTGGGATGGTCGCCGCAGGGATCGAGGAGGCCTCATGGCTGGGAGCGTGCTTCGGTTCGAGGCGCGGACGGTGATCCGTCGGTCGGCGAGCGAGGTGTTCGAGCGGCTGGCCGATCTGCCCGGCTATCGGCAGTGGATGCACCGTGACGGTGTGTTCGGCGACACCGAGCTGACGTCCGCGCTGCCGGTGCGGTCCGGCACGACGTACGTGGACCGTACGCGGATGGGCCGCTTCGTCGGGGAGGTGACCGAGCACGTGCCGTCGACGCGCCTCGCGTTCAGCGAGACGTTCAGCATGTTCGGCCGCCCGCTCACTCAGGCACGTCCGAGCTACGTGCTCGTGGTCGAGGGTGACTCCACGGTCGTCCAGCACACCGCGGAGGCGGAGCTGTATGGCCTGGCTCGCGTGTTCAAGCCGGTGGTCGCGCGGCTCGTGACGCGGGAGCGGTCACACACCCTGGCCTCACTCGAGCGCTCCTTCGAGCGCTCTCCCGAGACCGAGTAGCCAGTCGTCTCCGCGGGTGGGACGACGCACTCTAGGTGCAGCGACTACATCGCCCGCGACTGACGACGGACGCCGGGCTCGTTCGGCGCGACCGGTGCGCTGCTGTCCCGGCCGACCGGGCGCAAGGTGGCTGAGTCGGTATGTCGAGACGCCGGGCCAGGCGATGGCCGTGCAGGATGTGCCGTCCCCGCCCCGCCGGAAGGTCCGACGGTCGAGTGGCCTCGGCAGCGGTTGATCTTGGTGTCTGCTCGCGAACTGTGCGGTCGTGGTCGCGTTTGGTCATCGCGCGAGGTGAATTCCATGGGGGATCCATACCGGAGTACTCGTGCAGGGCATCCTCGGGACCGTTGGAGGACAGCCAGACAGACAAGCGGACAGCGTTACATCCGGGTCGCAACACCCTCCATTTCAGGGCATTTCGTCGCTACTTTGTGAAAGCCCCTCACCCCAAAGGGACATCGCCGGTTCCGGGGGCAGGAAGGACTCACATGAAAACCAGGATCCTTGCCCTCGCCAGCTCGCTCGCCGTGGCCGCACCGCTGGCCATCGGGACACTGGGGGAGGCCCACGCCGCACCGACAAGCGCCATCGACAATCCGCCCGTCACGCTGGTCGGCGGGATGACCTCGCCGAGGTACGACTACACGAATGCCATCCGCGAGACCGTCTGGGTCGACACGCCCGACCTGGACGGCGACGGCAAGGCGGAGCGGATCGCCACCGACATCATCCGGCCGCGCGAGCTCGACGGCACCGCACGGGTGCCGGTCATCATGGACGCCAGCCCCTACTACCTAAGCCTCGGCCGCGGCAACGAGACCGAGTACAAGGAGTACGCGCCAGACGGCAGCCCGACGAAGTTCCCGCTCTACTACGACAACTACTTCGTCCCCCGCGGCTACGCGTTCGTCGCCGTCGACATGGCCGGCACGGCTCGCTCGACCGGGTGCACCGACGAGGGCGGCCGCTCCGACGTCGAGTCAGCCAAGGCCGTCGTCGAGTGGCTCAACGGCAAGGGCAGCGCCCACGACTCGACTGGCGCAATCGTCCAGGCGACCTGGAGCAACGGCAGCACCGGGATGATCGGCAAGTCCTACGACGGGACGCTCGCCAACGGCGTGGCCGCTACCGGCGTTGACGGGCTCAAGACGATCGTGCCGATCAGCGCCATCAGCTCCTGGTACGACTACAACCGCTGGCAGGGCGCGGTGAAGTCGCGCCACTACGCCAGCAGCCTGTCACGCACCATCGCCCAGCGCCGCACCATCCCGACCGACTGCTCGTCGCGGCTGAACTACATGGATGCCAACGACGCCGACGCAACGGGCGCCCACACGGACTTCTGGGCCGAGCGCGACTACCGCGCCGGCAGCCTCTACGACGCCTCCAAGGTCAAGGCGAGCGTCTTCATCGTCCACGGTCTCCAGGACAACAACGTCAAGACGATGAACGCCTCCAAGTGGTGGGACGACCTGGGCAAGCAGGGCGTCGCGCGCAAGATGTGGCTCAGCCGCCTCGGTCACGTCGACCCGTTCGACCACGACCGCCAGGAGTGGGTCACCACCCTCAACCGGTGGTTCGACCACGAGCTCATGGGCATCGACAACGGCATCGACCGTGAGCCGGCCGTCCGCGTCGAGACCGCCCCGAACCAGTGGGAGACCTCCAAGACGTGGCCGACCCAGTCCGCGCGCACCATGTCGCTCAGCCCTCGAGCAGACGGCACGTTGGCGCTCGGAACTCCGGAACGCGGTACCGCTGGCTACGTCAACAACTCCCGCCTGACCGAGGCGAACGCGGTCGCGCTCGGCGCAAACCCGAACCGGGTGCAGCTCCTCACCGGCACGACGACCCAGGACGTCCGGATCTCCGGCACGCCGACGGTCGACCTCGGTGTGACCCATGGCGCCCAGGCCGGCCAGGTGTCGGTCATGCTCGTCGACTACGGCGCGATGGACCGGGTCAGTGCGACCGGTGACGGCGCCCTCACCCTCGGAACGGAGACCTGCTGGGGCGCGGCCACTACTGCGGACGATGCCTGCTACAAGGACGTCACCCGACGCCTTCAGAGCACCCAGCTGCAGGTTCTCGCCCGTGGCTGGGCACGCCTCGACGGCCCGGGCCAACACGACGTCACCGTCGAGCTGGCCGCCAACGACGTCGTCGTCCCGGCCGGACACCAGCTCGGGCTGATCGTCAGCGGGGCCAGTAACGGCGTCATCGCCGTCGACACCAGCCCAGGGATGTACACGCTCGACCTGCGGTCCACGAGGCTGAACCTGCCGGTCTCCGGCCCGATGAGCGGGTTCGCTCCCGGACACCTGACCGCCAAGGACACCGACAACCTGGACCGAGGCACCCTCCCCAGCCTCGATGAGACACTCTGGCCCCGGTGATACGGCGCGCACGCGGAGTCACTAGTCCCTAGCGCCGCCCTCCAGTACGAGCGGCCCCCACCCCTGGACGCCCGGGGTGGGGGGCCA
The DNA here is from genome assembly GCF_001429645.1 of Terrabacter sp. Soil810. Taxonomy (NCBI): domain Bacteria; kingdom Bacillati; phylum Actinomycetota; class Actinomycetes; order Micrococcales; family Intrasporangiaceae; genus Terrabacter; species Terrabacter sp. Soil810. The sequence continues at coordinate 1,677,279 of NZ_LMSW01000011.1, read as the reverse complement.
GCTTCTCGCCCGGTGAGGAGGTCGAGCCGCGGGTACGCGAGGTCAGGCAGGCTGCGCCGAAGCGTGCAGTCCTGCGATTGCTGGAAGCAACAAGTTCGCCCCGCCCCATCCAGGTGGAGCGCTTCCGCGGCGGAAGGGCGCTAAGGCTCCAGGGGGGCGGACCGTATGTCATTCCGCGTCGGCACCTCTATCTGTCGCGGTCTCGTACCCTCCGGTGAGCTCGACGAGGACGAGCGGATTGCCAAAGGGGTCAATGACGACCGCCACTCTGCCGACAGGGATCGTCGCGGGTTCCGCTGCGACACTGGCGCCGGCTTCCACGAGATCATGCACGGCCGTGTCAATGCTCTCGACCAGCCAGTTGGGTTCCATCTGCTGTCGCGTGCTCAACACCACTTCGACGCGGCTGTCGGGAAGAGCCAGCCCTGCCTGCCCGACTGCGTCGTTTCGCCACAGCAACTGGTGGCCGAGCCGGTCACGGTAGAACGCGAGTCCCTCGTCCAACCCAGGCACTGGGATCGTGATCGCATCGACGCTCCGAAGGACAGGCAAGGTCATCTGTACACGGTGCCACGTGGATGCACCCTTCTGGCGCCCGGCAGCAGTGGCACGGTGACTTGAGTCATGACTGTTGATCCTGCCGACGCCAACAGGCCGGCCCGCGGAAAACTGACGCACCTGGGGTGTTCGTCGGACCTGAGCGTCTCGTTGAGCAGGCAGAGCGCCAGAGTCTCTGGGGTCGGCGACACATTCGTCGCCAAGGCCAGTCGCACGCTGAAGGCGCCCACCCGGGGGGCGCGACCCGCGCAGATGTGTCACGACGGGCACAGACAGATGAGGTCAGCCGGCCAGATCCTGAGCCATGGGTACGACGCGAAGCATCAAGTGCAGGATCGGGTGGCACCGATGGCAGTCCGCCGGGCCCGACGACATCACCGGCGACTCTTGCGTGGGTTGCGGCCGGCGCCACGTCCAGACGCGGCAGCGAGTCTTGGACGGCGAGTCCGGCCACACCGGTTCTGGCCCTGACGGTTGGAGCGCTGACGGTTGGAGCGCTGACGGTTGGAGCGCTGACGGTTGGAGCGCTGACGGTTGGGGCGATGCTGCTGACCTCGAACACGGTGCCGGTCGCGATCTGGCCGTGCGGACGCGCGTTCGGGTGTGGGCCTGCTGAGCTGTGGGGTTCCCGGATGAGGTTCCCATGCGGGACCGTGTCGGCGGGAGGCCAGCCTGCTGACTGCACCACTGGACAGGCAAGCACTCACTTGCCTATCTTGGGGTGGTGGGAGATGTGTACCGGGCGCTGGCGGATGCCACGCGGCGTCAGATCCTCGATGAGCTGTTCGAGCGTGACGGCTTGACGCTGTTCGACATCTGCGCACGCCTGGCCATGAAGCACGGAAACTCATCAACGCGACAAGCGATCTCCCAGCACCTCACGGTCCTCGAGGACGTCGACCTCATCCGCTCGCATCGCGAGGGTCGAACGAAGATCCATCACCTGAACACCCGGCCGCTACTCGAGATCTCGCGGCGGTGGCCGACAACGCGATAGGAGCGACACCGTGCACGCACGACTGCATGTCACCAGTGTCTTGGTCGACGACCAGGACAAGGCCCTCGCCTTCTACACCAACCGGCTCGGCTTCATCCCGAAGACCGACGTGCCCCTCGGACAGCATCGCTGGCTGACGGTTGCCGAGCCCGGCGCCACTCACGGTGTCGAGCTGCTTCTCGAGCCGGACGAGCACCCGGCCGCGAAGTCCTTCAAGGATGCGCTGGTCACCGACGGCATCCCCTACACCTCCTTCGCCGTGGACGATGTCGCAGCCGCACACCGTGAGCTCGAACAGCACGGCGTCCGATTCATACAACCCCCGACCGCGATGGGCGACATGGTCACGGCGATCCTGGACGACACCTGCGGCAACCTGATCCAACTCATCAGCCCCGCATGAGCTCGGAGGACCGCCCCAACTCCTTCGACGCCGCAGGACGCAAGTCGGGACGATGGTCCGAACCTGACCCCCACGGCGGATCCATGACCGGGGAGTATCTCGACGGCGATCGGGTCGGGCACTGGTGCCACGTCGCCGGCGATGGTCGTCTCCGCTCCGAAGGTGGATACGACCGCGGCGAGCTGCACGGAGTCTGGACCTGGTACCGCGCCAGCGGGGTGCTCCTCCAGAGGGGCGCCTTCGACCATGGCACGAAGGACGGCTCCTGGGAACGATGGGACGCGCAGGGCAACCACCTGGACACCACCTGGTGGAAGCAGGGACGCAAACACAAGCCGAAAGGCTGAATGCCCTCACGCACCGGTCGGGCTCCGCATGACGATGAGCTTCCGGGACGCACATTTCGGACTACCGTCCGCCCGACCGAGACTCTCCCAGGCCGGTCGTTGGCCGGTCAGATACAGCTGCTTCTGAGTACATCGGCCAACATCTTCCACTGGGTATTCCCGGACGATGACGACCGCGCAAGGACGGCAGCGGCGCCTGAGGTCCCGGGCTGACGGACCCGTAATCCAAAATTGTTCGCAGGAGGTCCGAAGGCGGCCAGTCACGGTCGCCCTGACCAACCAGACACACGTCACGCAACCGCAGTTCAATGGCCTGGGGCAACATCGGCAGCACGACACGACCGGTCGCTGCGATACCCGGCCTAGAGTGGAGCTCATGACCCGCCTTCCCGACCCGAGCGTCCGACCGGCCGGCCTGGCCGACCAGTTCGGCCGGGTGGCCCGCGACCTCCGCGTGTCGGTCACCGACCGGTGCAACCTGCGCTGCACCTACTGCATGCCCGCCGAGGGCCTCCCGTGGATGCCGAAGGCGGAGATGCTGACGGACGAGGAGATGCTGCGGATCATCGGCATCTTCGTGCGCGACGGCATCACCCAGGTCCGTCTCACCGGCGGCGAGCCGCTGCTGCGTCGCTCGGTCGTCGAGCTCGTCGCCGGCATCGCCGCGCTCGAGCCGCGTCCCAAGATCGCGATGACGACGAACGGGGTCGGCCTCGAGCGGGTGGCCATCGGGCTGAAGGAGGCCGGCCTCGACCGGGTCAACGTCAGCCTCGACACCATCGACTCCGAGACCTTCACCCAGCTGACCCGTCGCGACCGCCTCGCCGACGTCGAGGCCGGCCTCAAGGCTGCGTCCGACGCCGGCCTGACGCCCGTCAAGGTCAACGCCGTCGCGATGCGCGGCATCAACGACGAGTCGGTCGCCGACGTGCTCGCGTGGTGCCTCGAGCGCGGCTACGAGCTGCGGTTCATCGAGCAGATGCCGCTCGACGCGCAGCACGCCTGGGACCGCGCCCAGATGATCTCCGCCGACGAGATCCGCGAGCGTCTGTCGCAGCGCTGGGAGCTGACCCCCCTGCCGGCAGCCGACCGGGGGAGTGCCCCGGCCGAGCGGTTCCTCATCGACGGCGGCCCCGAGACCGTCGGCATCATCGCCAGTGTCAGCGCGCCGTTCTGTGCGGCCTGCGACCGCACGCGCCTGACCGCCGACGGGCAGGTGCGCAACTGCCTTTTCTCGACGACCGAGACCGACCTGCGCGGGCCACTGCGCGAGGGCGCCACCGACGACGAGCTGCTCGGTCTGATGCGTGGCGAGATGTGGCGCAAGCGCCGTGGCCACGGCATCGGGGACCCGGGCTTCGTCCAGCCCGACCGCCCGATGTCCGCCATCGGCGGCTGACGGCGCGCTCGGCCCGTTCTCACGGCGGGCTCGGCGGCCTAGACTGGACGTGCGTCGCGGCAGGCCCAGGAACGGCAGGTGCAGTGCCATGCGTGCCCGACGAATCACTCGTGTGACAGCAGGAGTCAGCACGCTCCTGCTCCTCGGCGCACTCGACGCGCTCGGCGTCGGAGTGCCACCCCGCTCTGGGGCGGCGGTCGCATCCACCCTGACGCCTGCGGCGCAGGCCAAGGCTGCATACGACCGCATGACGTCCGCACAACGGGTGGGGCAGCTGTTCATGGTCGGTGGTCCGGTGACGGGTCTCGGGTCGGCCACCGAGAGCGCCATCGTCCGCTACCACGTCGGCAATCTCGTCCTCACCGGACGCACGACGTCGGGCGCCCCTCCCGTGCGCGCCCTGACGAGCCATGCCGACGTCCTGGCGAACGCGTCCGCCACCGCGTCCGTGCCCCTGCTCATCGCCACGGACCAGGAGGGCGGCTACGTCCAGGTCCTGCAGGGGACGGGGTTCTCGCGGATGCCGACGGCCCTGACGCAGGGCACGTGGGCCGACTCGGCGCTGTACGCGTCTGCGGCGTCGTGGGGGCGTCAGGTTCGTCGCTCGGGCGTCGACGTCGACCTCGCACCGGTCATGGACACCGTCGCGAAGAGCTTTGCCAGCTCGAACCAGCCCATCGGCAGGTACGAGCGCGAGTACGGCTACACCCCGTCGGTCGTCGCCGACAAGGGCACGACGTTCCTGAGGGCCATGGGGGCCTCGGGCCTCGCCATGACGGCGAAGCACTTCCCGGGACTCGGCCGGGTCACGGGCAACACCGACACCTCTGCGGGCGTCACCGACACCGTGACGACCCGGACGTCCGGAGACATCGCACCCTTCCGAGCAGCGGTCAACAGCGGAGCGCGGATACTCATGGTCTCGTCCGCCTACTACCGGCTCATCGACGCAGCACGTCCGGCGGTCTTCTCGCCCACGGTGATCGGCGGGATGATCCGCGGCGACCTCCACTTCACCGGCATCGTGGTCAGCGACGACCTCGGCAACGCCTACCAGGTGCACAACTGGACGCCTGCGGCGCGCGCCGTGGACTTCATCGGTGCGGGCGGCGACGTCGTCCTGACGGTGAACCCGGCGGTGGTTCCGGCGATGGTCGGTGCCGTGAGCGCACGGGCGGCGTCGGACAGCGCCTTCCGGGCCAAGGTCCAGACCGCCGTGCTGCGCGTCCTCACGGTCAAGGCGGAGTACGGACTGCTGGAGCCACGACTGCCGATCACGGGATACCTCGGCCCCCTGACCACGACGGCCCTGCAGCGCTGGCTCGGCATCGCCCGTACCGGGACGTTCGACCGAGCCACGATCCTCGCGCTGCAGACCCGGATCGCCGGGCCCGTCGTCGGCGTCTGGGGACCGCGCTCCATGGCGGCGATGCAGACCTACCTCGGGATGTCGCTCGACGGCGCCACGACGTGGAACAGCCGCACCGTCGCGCAGCTCCAGCGCTACCTCAACACGCAGCTCTGACCGGCGTCCCGGCAGGCGGCGGCCGTCACCCGTCGGCGTCGGTGAGGGCCCCGACCGGGACGACCTCGATGAGGAAGCCCCTCAGGGCGACGAAGTCGGCGAGCGACTTCTCGTGGTCCTCGCACGCCAGCCACACCTTGCGGCGACCTGCGGTGTGCAGCTTCGGGTTGTTCCAGACGACCGCGTGGACGGCCGTCGCACGGCATCCCTTGGCGCTGCAGACGTGCTCGTCGACGGCGCCGTCCGTGGGGGACAGGGAGAGCGGTCCGTTCACTGCTCGAGGCGCTGCGTGTCGTCGCGGGGCACGACCGACTGGATGCTGCCCGGCTGGCGGGGACTCACGGCGTTCGCGAGCACGACGGCGACGTAGGGGATGAAGACCGCGGCCAGGATGGCGGTCCAGCGCAGCCAGCCCGAAGTGACGAAGACCAGCCCGAAGCAGACGATGCGGATGCCCATCATCGTGAGGTAGCGACGGACGCGCTGGTCCTGGTCGTCCGTCGTGGAGGTCGACGCCGAGGTGACGGAGTAGACGACCGGTTCGTTCTTGGCTCTTGGCACCCTTCAACCATAAGCCCGTCCCACGCCTACGGCACCGTGCTGTCTACCGTTCGGTAGTCCGTTAGGTTTCGGGTCAAGGCAGCGAGCCGGCAGCCGCCGGACGGATGGAGGAAAGCACAGTGTCAACGACCGAGGCGCGCAACGTACTCGTGACCGGAGGCAACCGCGGCATCGGACTGGCGATCGCCAGGGCCTTCGCCGAGGCCGGCGACAACGTCGTCATCACCCACCGCTCCGGAGTGCCCCCGGAGGGGCTGCAGGGCGTCACGTGCGAGGTCACCGACTCGTCCTCCGTCGACGCGGCGTTCACGGCCGCCGAGGAGATCTTCGGTGGTCCGGTCGAGGTGCTCGTCGCGAATGCCGGCATCACCCGCGACACGCTGCTCATGCGCATGAGCGACGAGGAGTTCGACTCCGTCATCGACACCAACCTCGCCGGTGCCTTCCGCTGCGCGCGCCGCGCGGCGACCGGGATGATCCGCAAGCGTCGCGGGCGCATCGTCCTCATCAGCAGCGTCGTCGGCCTCTACGGCTCGCCCGGCCAGACCAACTACGCCGCGTCGAAGGCGGGCCTCGTCGGTCTCGCCCGCTCCATCTCGCGCGAGCTCGGCGGCCGAGGCATCACCGCCAACGTCGTCGCGCCCGGCTTCATCGACACGGAGATGACGGCGGTACTGCCCGACGAGCAGAAGAAGGCCTACCTCTCCAACATCCCCGCCGGCCGCTTCGCCACGCCCGAGGAGGTCGCGTCAGTCGTGCGCTTCGTCGCGAGCGACGACGCCGCCTACATCACCGGCGCGGTGATCCCGGTCGACGGCGGGCTCGGCATGGGGCACTGAGCCCACCACACGGCATACTCCCGTATGCCGCGAACGTCCTTGCGCAGCAAGCGTCCCCACCCACTCGAGAAAGTCGCAGGCATGGGAATCCTCGAAGGCAAGAAGCTCCTCATCACCGGCGTCCTCATGGACAGCTCGATCGCGTTCCACGTGGCCAAGATCGCCCAGCAGGAGGGCGCGACGGTCGTGCTCACCTCGTTCGGCCGGACGATGAAGATCACCCAGACCATCGCCAAGCGGCTCCCTGAGACCCCGGTGGTCATCGAGCTCGACGTCGCCGACCAGGAGCACCTCGACACGCTCGCCGAGCGCCTGCGCGAGCACGTCGACGGGCTCGACGGCGTGCTGCACTCGATCGGCTTCGCGCCGCAGGGTGCCTTCAACTTCCTCGAGGGCACGTGGGAGGACGTCTCGACGGCGCTCCAGATCTCGGCCTACAGCCTCAAGTCGCTCGCCGTCGCGACCCTGCCCCTCATGACGGAGGGCGGCAGCGTCGTCGGCCTGACCTTCGACGCGAAGTTCGCCTGGCCGGTCTACGACTGGATGGGCGTGGCCAAGGCCGCCTTCGAGTCGACGAACCGCTACCTCGCCCGCGACCTCGGCCCCAAGGACGTGCGCTGCAACCTCGTCGCGGCGGGCCCGATCCGCACGACGGCGGCCAAGTCGATCCCCGGCTTCGAGCAGTTCGAGAAGGTCTGGGACGACCGTGCCCCGCTCGGCTGGGACGTCAACGACCCGGTGCCGGCGGCCAAGGCCTGCGCAGCGCTGCTCAGCGACTGGTTCCCCGCCACGACGGGCGAGATCATCCACGTCGACGGCGGCGTCCACGCGATGGGCCAGTGACCGCGCACGCCCTCCGGTGCTCTCGCTAGAGTCCTGCCCATGCCTCACGCCGGGACCGAGTCCAGCCCCTTGACGACGACCGAACCCGAGGCGGTGCCGCAGGTCCGTGTCGACGAGGTGCGGGTGCTCGACGGGCCCAACCTCTACTTCGCCCGGCCCGCGATCAAGGTCATCCTGCACGTGCCCGGCTACCTCGACCTCAAGCGCACCGACGCCGAGGCCCTGGCCCGTCGGCTCGGGATGCGTTCCGCGCGCCCCGGCAAGCGCGGCACGGCCCTGCGCCAGCGCTTCGTCATGCGGGTCATCCGCACCGTGACGCGTCGCGTGGGCACCGAGATCGGTGCGGGCCGTCTGGGCGTACGCGTTCGGGCGGGTCAGACCGTCGAGGACGTCGTGCTCGCCTTCCCGTGGGTGCACCGCACGCGGGGCCGCGTCGCGGGGGAGCAGTTCGGCGCCGTCATGGCCGGCCTGCTCGACCCCTCCAGGCGTGCCGACGAGGTCATCGAGGAGGCCGCGGCCGTCATCCTGGCCGCGCCCGACGGTCCCGGACCCAGCGTCCTCACGCCGACCGTCCCCGTCGCGTCCGTCACGGGCACCAACGGCAAGACGACGACGACCCGGCTCATGGCGCACATGTGCATGAGCGCAGGCCTGACGACGGCGTGGAGCTCGACCGACGGGGTCGTCGTCATGGGGGAGACGAAGGAGGAGGGCGACTTCTCAGGGCCGGCCGGGGCGCGGGGCGTGCTCGAGACGCCCGGTCTAGACATCGGCATCCTCGAGACCGCCCGCGGCGGCATGCTCCTCAAGGGCATGGGCGTCACGACCAACGACGTCAGCGTCGTCACCAACGTCAGCGCCGACCACCTCGGCCTGCAGGGCATCGACACCCTCGACCAGCTGGCCGAGGTCAAGGCGATCGTCACGACCGTGACGAAGCCGCAGGGGTGGGTCGTGCTCAACGGCGACGACCCCCGTGTCTGGGCCATGCGGTTCGGCATCAGGGCCAAGCCGTGGGCATTCAGCCTCGACCCCGCGTCGCCCGCGCTCTGGGAGTCGATCAACTCCGGCGGCCGCGGCATCACCGTGCTCGACGGCGAGATCGTCGTCCTGTCGCCGAACGGGGACCCCGACCGGCTCGTCAAGATCGTCGACGTCCCCATGACCCTGAGCGGCCTGTCGCGAAACAACATCGCCAACGCGCTGGCCGGTGCCGCCGCCGCCCTGGGACTCGGCGTCCCGCGCTCGGCCGTGGTCGACGGACTTCGGACCTTCGCCCCCGACCCCGAGCACAACTGGGGCCGGCTCAACACCTACTCGCTGCCGCTCCCGAGCGGGGGCAAGGCGACCGTCATCATGGACATGGCCCACAACGAGGCCGGTCTCGAGGCCTTGCTCGACGTCGCACGCGGGCTCGCCGCACCGGGTGGCGCCGTCCGCCTCGGACTGGGCTGCGCCGGCGACCGCGCCGACGAGGCGATCGTCGCGATGGGCGAGATCGCCGGGCGCGGGGCCGAGGAGGTCGTCCTCAAGGTCGCCCGCCACTACCTGCGCGGACGCGAGGTCGAGGACCTGCTCGGTCTCTTCCGCGACGGCCTGGCCAAGGTCGGCGTCCTCGACGTGCCCGGCTACGACACCGAGCTCGAGTCCTTCGAGGCTCTCGTGCCGCACGCGCTCGACGGCGACGTCATCGCGCTCATGTGCCACGCCGAGCGCACCGAGGTCGACGGCTGGATCCGCGCCCACGGCGGCAAGGTCGACGATGCCCGTTCGATCCGCCGCAAGGTCGTGGCCGCGCGCGGTGAGCACGAGCTCGAGGCCGAGATCGCGGCCCTCTGGGAGAGCGACGACCATCAGACCAGGCTCGCTGCCGCGCAGGAGCTCGTCGACGGCCACCCGGGCGACCCACGTCTCGTCTTCGAGCTGGCCGGCGTCAAGGACGCGATGGGCGACGAGCAGGGCGCCATCGGTCTCTACGAGGACGCCCTCGCGGGCGGCCTGCGCGAGCCGCACCGGCACCGGGCCCAGCTGCAGCTCGCCTCGAGCCTGCGCGTCGTCGGACGGACCGCCGAGGCGCAGGGACTCGTCGCCGACGTCCTCGAGGCACGGCCGCACAACACCGCGGCGCTCATGCTCAGGGCGCTCGTGCAGGCCGACCTCGGCCAGGAGCGCCAAGCCGTCGCCGACCTCATCCGGGCGACGCTCGAAGCGACGACCGACGTCGACACACAGGCCTACCGCCGCGCCCTGCGGGCCTACGCCGACGAGCTGGCCCCCGCGAAAGCAACAGCCGCAGACTGATCCGCAGCCTGCTCAGATGGCGGTGTCGTCCGCCTGGTCCGGCTGCGACTCGGACGGGACGGCGCCGAGGGCCTCGCCCTCCGCCTCGTCGCCCTCCGCCTCGGCGGTCTCGGTGAGGGTGCTCGGGTCGAGGTCGGGGTCGCTCGTGGCGGCCGCGGCCGTGCCGATGCGGGCGCCGGCCTGGGCGTGCTTGGTGCGCTCCTCGAGCTCGGCGACCACCAGCGCGTGCTGGTCGACGCACATGACGACGAGGTCGCCCGGGTTGGTGCGCGCGAGCACGTGCCGCGCGGCGTCGAGCTCGTCGAGCACGATCTCCACCTGCCGGCAGCGGGCGCCTTCGCGCATGGCGGCGCGGGCGCCCTCGGCCACGAGCTCAGCGGTCTCGCCGGGCTTGCGGCCGCGCAGGCGCTCGTCCTCACGGATGACGATGACGTCGAAGTGCTGCGCGGCCACCGCCCCGAGCTCGCGCATGTCGTCGTCGCGCCGGTCGCCCGCCGCACCGATCATGCCGATGCGCGAGGTCTTGCCGAGATCGGCCTGGCGCTGCTTCTGGTCGGCGTAGCGGTCGACGAAGGCGCCGAGCTCCTTCATGCCGGCCGCGTTGTGGCAGTAGTCGACGAACACGTCGGCGTTGTTGACCTGCACGAGGTTCAGGCGTCCGGGGGAGAGGTAGTAGGTCGTCGCGAAGGTGCGCAGGCCCTGACGGATGTCGTGGAGCGGGGCCCCTGCGGCGAACGCCGCGCCCGCCGCCGCGAGCGAGTTGGCGACGTTGAAGCGCGCCGCGCCGCCGAACGTCGACGGGAGCAGGTGGGTCCAGGCGAGCTGCATGCTGCGCCGGCCGTGCTTGATGACGATCATCTCGCCGCGTTCGCTCGGCTCGAGCACCACGGCACGTCCGCCACGGCGGCAGTAGTCGTCGACGAACTCGCGGGTCTCGCTGCCCGGCTCGGCCATCGAGAACCAGACGATGCCACCCGAGCAGCGGCGGCGCATGTTGCGCACGTTCGGGTCGTCGGCGTTGAGCACCGCGAAGCCGTCGCGCGGCACGGCCTCGACGATGACCGCCTTGACGTCGGCCAGCTGACGCAGGGTGTCGATTCCCTTGAGCCCCAAGTGATCTGGAGCCACATTGGTGACGACGGCGATGTCGTTGCGGTCGTAGCCGAGGCCCTCGCGCAGGATGCCGCCCCGGGCGACCTCCATGACGGCGAAGTCGACGCGGGGGTTCTGCAGGACCATCCGGGCCGAGCGCGGGCCGGAGGCGTCGGCCTTGATGACGAGCCGCTCGTCGATGACGACGCCGTCGGTCGAGGTCATGCCGACCTTGCGTCCGAGGCCCTTGAAGATGTGGGCGATCATGCGCGAGGTCGTGGTCTTGCCGTTGGTGCCGGTGACGGCGACGATCGGCACGCGCGACTGCGCACCCGGGGGGAAGAGCAGGTCGACGACCGGCTTGGCGATGAACTGCGGCTCGCCGACGGTCGGGTGCGTGTGCATCCGGAAGCCGGGCGCCGCGTTCACCTCGCAGATCGCGCCACCCGTCTCGCGGACGGGGTAGGTGATGTCGGGGCAGATGAAGTCGATGCCGGCGACGTCGAGCCCGACCATGCGGGCGGCCTCCTCGGCGATCTCGACGTTGTCCGGGTGTGCGTCGAAGGTGCGGTCGATCGAGATGCCACCGGTCGACATGTTGCCCGTCAGGGCGAGCTTGACCATCTCGCCCTCGGGCGGCACGGACTCGGTCGTGTGCCCCTGGCCGGCGAGGATCTCGAGCGCGTTGGCGTCGACCTTGATCTTCGTCAGCACCTTCTCGTGACCGACACCGCGGCGGGGGTCGGCGTTGGTGATGTCGACGAGCTCGGCGACCGTGTGGGTGCCGTCGCCGATGACGTGAGCGGGGACGCGCTCGGCGATGGCCTGCATGCGGCCGCCGACGATGAGGCAGCGGTAGTCGCGACCGGTCACGAAGGACTCGACGATGATCGTGCCGCGCCGCGACTCGGACTTGGCGATGTCGTAGGCCTTCTCGACGTCCGCGTCGCTCATGAGGTTGAGGCACACGCCGCGGCCGTGGTTGCCGTCGAGCGGCTTGACGACGACGGGGAACCCGATGCGGCGAGCCGCCTCGAGGGCACCCCGCAGGGTGCGCACGGCCTCCTGCTTGGGCACGGGCAGACCTGCCGAGCCGAGGAGCTTCGTCGTGAGGTCCTTGTCGCTCGCGATGTCGACCGCGAGCGCGCCCGTCTTCGACGTCATCGTGGCGCGGATGCGCTGGGCGTGGACACCCTGGCCGAGCTGGACGAGCGAGGCGGAGTTGAGGCGGATGTAGGGGATGTCGCGGGAGGCCGCCTCCTCGAGGATGGCGGCCGTCGAGGGGCCGAAGGCGACGCGCTCGGCCTGGCGGAGGAAGGCGTTGAACTCTGTCTCGAAGTCGAAGCCGTCCTGGGGCTCGACGAGGTGGTTGATGAGGCGCACCGCGAGCTTGCCGGCGGCGACGGCGACGGTCTCGTCGGTGTAGCTGTAGACGACGTTGTACTGACCCGGCTTGCCCTTGACTGCACGCGTCTTGCCACGGCGCGAGTCGTGGCCGGCCAGGGTCTGCAGCTGCAGCGCCACGTGCTCGGCGACGTGACCGAGCCAGGTGCCCTCGCGCAGCCGCTCGATGAAGCCGCCGCGGCGCCCGAGCGAGCACGTGTGGCGCTCGAGCCCGGGCACGAGCTCGACGAGCTGGTCCGTGAAGCCCGGCAGCGAGACGGTGGGGTACTCCTCGAGGCTGCCGAGGTCGACGACGAGGTGGACGGCCTGCTGGTAGGACCAGACGTTGGGTCCGCGGTAGATCCGGGTCTCGAGGATCTTCAGGTCCGGTCGGGCCGGGCCTGTGGGGGTGGGTACCTCGACGGCCATGGATCTCCTCCTACGGGGTCGTGCGGGACGTGCCGTGCGGCATACCCGGTCGACCGTTGGTGCGGTGCGGTGCGGTGCGGCTGGGCGAACGGGACTCAGTGGGCGGCGCTGCTCGTCGACGAGCGCGCCGCGCGGACCTTGGCCGGGACGACCGCACCCTCGATGTCGGGGTGACGCTCGACGAACGCGGTCAGCTCGACGTGGTCCAGGTCGAACGTACTGCCCGTGGGCAGCGAGTGCACGACCGCGCCCGAAACGAGCAGCGGCGCACCGCGCCGCGCGTCGGGGGCGTCGGTGATGGCGTTGCGGGCGTTGACGACGAAGATCGAGCCGGCCCCGATGACCGACATGACCCTGCCGCCGCGGATCTCGGCCGCCGTGTTCTCGTCGATGCCCATGCCGAGCAGGTTGGGGGAGGCGGCGACCATCGACATGAGGCGGCCGTAGCGGCCTCGCTGGTCGAAGTGCTGGTCGATGATGACGTCCTCGATGAGGCCGAGGCCGGCCGAGATCTGGCTGGCGCGCTGCTTCGGCGTCAGGCCCTCCTCGCCGAGCGAGATCATGAAGCGGCTCATGATCGAGGCGCCGGCCGACGTGCCGGCCACGACGGCGCCCCGCTCGTAGGCGCGCACCACGGCGTCGCCGACGGGCGTGCCGACGATGTTCTGGGCCAGCTTGACCTGGCTGCCACCGGTGATGAAGACCCCGGTCGCGGCGTCGAGCGCCTCGACCATCGCCGGGTCGCTCGAGTCGCGACGCGTCTGCGGGTGAACGACGGAGTACTCACCACCGCGCAGCCGGGTGAAGACGTCGCGGTACGCCTCGGACACCTCTTCGGCGTACGAGGACGCCGTGGGGATGACGACGATGTGCGACCGCCGACCGCCGGCCAGCTTCACGAAGCGCTTGAGCACCACCGACCGCCCGATCCGGTCCTCGGCACCGCCGATGATGAGCAGCGTGCGGCGGACGCCGTTCGGGTTCGGGGCTACGGACGAGGGGGCCACGGACTGCATCGCGCCAGCCTAGTGACCGGCGTGCGGGACCGGCGGAGCCTGGGTCGGCGTGCCGTCGTCGAGATCGGCCTCCTCGATCTCCTCGCGGGAGATACCGAGCAGGTAGAGCACGGAGTCGAGGTAGGGCACGTTCACCGCGGTCTGGGCCTGCTCCTGCACGATCGGCTTGGCGTTGAAGGCGACCCCGAGCCCCGCGACGTCGAGCATGTCGAGGTCGTTGGCGCCGTCGCCGATCGCGACGGTGCGGCTGAGGGGCAGGCCCTCCTGCTCCGCGAACTCGCGCAGAGCCCGGGCCTTGCCGGCCCGGTCGACGACCTCACCGACGACGCGCCCCGTGAGGTGGCCGTCCTCGATCTCGAGGCGGTTGGCCCGCGCGTGGTCGATCCCGAGGTCGTCCGCGAGCTCGCCGACGATCTCGATGAAGCCGCCGCTGACGAGCCCGACCGTGAAGCCGAGCCGCTTGAGCGTCCGCACGAGCGTCCGGGCGCCCGGGGTCAGCTGCACCGACTCGCGCACCTCGTCGAGGACCGACTCCGGCAGGCCCGCCAGGGTCGCCACGCGGGCGCGCAGCGACTCCTCGAAGTCGAGCTCGCCCGCCATCGCGCGCGCGGTCACCTCGGCGACCTCGGCCTCGCGGCCGGAGTGCGCGGCGAGCAGCTCGATGACCTCCTGCTGGATGAGCGTCGAGTCGACGTCGAGGACGACCAGCCGTCGGCCCCGCCGCGCGAGCCCGCCCGGCGCGACGGCGATGTCGATGCCCTCGGACGTCGCGACGAGCGCGAGCTCGGTGCGCAAGGACGCCAGGTCGGCACCCGAGATGTCGAACTCGACCGTCGTCACGGGATAGCGCGAGAGCCGCCGGATGCGGTCGATGTTGGCGCCGTGGTCGGCGATGCACGTCGTGACGAGCGAGACGGCGTCGGCGCTGAGGGGTGCGCCGAGGACGACGACGGCCGCGCGCCCCTGGCGCGAGCGCGCGTTGACGCCGGTGCCCTCGACCACGGTCAGCGCGAGGCCGAGACGGTGGGCGGCGATCGCCGCGGCGTCACGCAGCTGGTCGACGTGCGCGCCGGGACGCAGCAGGACGGTCAGGGTGAGGTGCCCGTGGACGACGACCTGCTGGATGTCGAGGACCTCCGCGTCGACGCCCGACAGCGCTCCGAGCAGCGTTCCCGTGACACCGGGGCGGTCGTCGCCCGTCACGGTCACGCTCAGGGTCTGGATGTCCGTTCCGTCCGTGCTGTTCGCTTCGGTCACCCGGGTCAGGGTAGTGAGCGCGCGTCCGCGCCCGCGCCACCTTCCGGCATACGGCCCGTCACGTCGGCGCCGGGAGGGCGTATGCCGCCCGCTGGCCTCCCGGACGCGTCAGCCCAGCGCGCTCAGCAGGAACGCGAGGGCGAAGCCGAGCATCGTCACGAGCCCGACGAGCCGCCCGGCGTGCTCGGTGGCCTCGGGCATCATCGTGTCGGCCAGCATCGTGATGATGGCGCCTGCGGCGAAGGTCTGGATCCCGGCCACGACCGACGGCGACGCACCCTCGAGCAGGACGTAGCCGAGGCCCGCGGCCAGTCCTGAGGCCAGCATGACGACGAGCCACAGGCGCAGGATCTGGCCCGTCGAGCGGCCTGCCCGCTTGAGGCCGGCGCTGGCCGACATCGACTCGGGCACGTTGGACAGGAACACGGCCGCGACCATCGCGATGCCGACCTCCCCGCCGCCCAGCACGCTGACACCGATGGCCGCCGACTCGGGTATGCCGTCCAGCAGGGCCCCGAGGACCATGGCCATCGCGCCGGCGCCCTGCTGCGGTTCGCCGGTCGGGCTCTTGCGGCGGTGGCCCCCGCGACGGTCGATGAGCCAGTCGCCGACGAAGAAGACGAGCGACCCACTGACGAGGCCGATGACGACAGGCGCGGCCCCCGCGGACCGGAAGGCCTCCTCGGTGAGCTCGAAGGCGACCGCGCTGATGAGCACGCCCGCACCGAAGGCCATGACGAGGCCGATGACGCGGTACGAGGCGCGGGCGTAGAGGCCGAGGAGGGCGCCGATCAGCAGTGCCGCGCCGCCGACGAGTCCCCAGAAGGTCGCGGTCAGCACGTCACGGCGTGTCGCTCGCCCGGCGCACGCGGGCCGCGTTGACCTCGTCGCGCCACTGGAGCAGGTCCCGGACACGGGCGAGGTCCGGGTCCGCTGCGGCGACGCTCGCCGTGAACAGGCGCGTCCCGATGTCGTGGAGCTGTTGGGCGTTGTTGGCGTAGTCGCCCGACTGGTCCGGGTTGCGGCCCGGCACGAAGGCGACGCCGGCGGACCGCTCGATCTCGAGCGGGTCGCGGTCGCGGCGCGCACACCATTCGTCGAGAACCCGGTGCTTGTGCGCGATCTCCTCGGGGCCGCCGAAGCCGTGCCAGATGTTCGCGTGCTCGGCGACGATGCGCAGGGTCTTCTTCTCGCCGCCGCCGCCGATGAGGATCGGGATGTCACGGGTCGGAGCGGGGTTGAGCCGGGTCCACCGGTCGCGGATGATCGGCAGGTCGCGCGCCAGGTCGTCGAGGCGTCCGCCGGCCGTGCCGAACTCGTAGCCGTACTCGTCGTAGTCGAGCTGCTTCCAGCCCGAGCCGATCCCGAGGATCAGACGGCCCTCGCTCATGTGGTCGACGGTGCGTGCCATGTCGGCGAGCAGGCTCGGGTTGCGGTAGCTGTTGCACGTGACGAGGGCGCCGATCTCGACGGACTCCGTCGACTCCGCCCAGGCGCCGAGCATCGTCCAGCACTCGAAGTGCAGGCCGCGGCTGTCACCGCTCAACGGGAAGAAGTGGTCCCAGTTGAGGAGGACGTCGACGCCCATCTCCTCGAGCGTCGCCGCGGTCCGGCGGATCTGGGCCCAGGTGGCGTGCTGTGGCGGGATCTGGATCCCGACGCGCGCCCGTCGGGAGTCCGTCGCGCTGGCTGGGGGATTCGTGGCGTTCGAAGTCATGGTCAGACCTTTGCAGATGTCATCGGCCGACACCTACGAGGGACGCCCGCCGATCGACGGTCACCGCGTGACGAGCTGTCCCTTGCCCACGACGACGATGCCGGTCTCGGTGACGTGGAAACCGCGGGCCTTGTCGTGCTCGTGGTCGATGCCGATCTGGCAGCCCTCGGGGATGACGACGTTCTTGTCGATGATCGCGCGGCGGATCTGCGCGTGGCGATGGACCTCGACACCGTCGAGGATGACCGAACCCTGGATGCTGGCGTACGAGTGCACCTTGACGAGCGGCGAGAGCACCGAGGCGTAGATGTGCGCACCCGAGACGACGACGCCGGGGGAGACCGCCGAGTTGAGCGCCTCTCCGATGCGGTCGCCGCTGCCGTGGACGAACTTCGCCGGGGGGTAGGGGCTGTGGCTGGTGTAG
Organism: Terrabacter sp. Soil810; assembly: GCF_001429645.1. NCBI lineage: Bacteria > Bacillati > Actinomycetota > Actinomycetes > Micrococcales > Intrasporangiaceae > Terrabacter > Terrabacter sp. Soil810. The sequence continues at coordinate 1,660,188 of NZ_LMSW01000011.1, read as the reverse complement.
ATCGGCCAGTCGTAGTTGTAGAGGTTGAAGACCGGGTGGATCGAGATGAGGTCCATGTGGGCGTCGTAGTAGGACTCGATGGTCCCGACGTCGCGCCAGTAGCCGCGGTCGCGGTCCGTGGCGCCGGGAACCTCGTTGTCCTTGAAGTCGTAGACGCCGGCCTCTCCGCGGCTCACGAAGTAGGGCACGATGTCGCCGCCCATGTCGTTGCTGCTCGCCTCGTTGTCGTGGTCGGCGATGACGGCCGCCTCGAGCGCTGCGGCCGTGAAGACGTAGTTGCCCATCGACGCGAGCACCTCGCCGGGGTTGTCCGGCAGGCCCTTCGGGTCCTTGGGCTTCTCGAGGAACGCCGCGATCTTCGACGGGTCGGCGTCATCCACCTCGATGACGCCGAACTGGTCGGCGAGCGAGATCGGCTGGCGGATGGCCGCGACCGTGCAGGCGGCGCCCGTCTCGAGGTGCTGCTCGACCATGGCACCGAAGTCCATGCGGTAGACGTGGTCCGCGCCCACGACGACGACGATGTCGGGCCGCTCGTCGTGCATGAGGTTGAGGCTCTGGTAGATCGCGTCGGCACTACCGAGGTACCAGTTCTTGTCGACACGCTGCTGCGCCGGGACCGTCGTCACGTAGTTGCCGAGGAGCGTCGACATGCGCCACGTCTTCGTCACGTGCGCGTCCAGGCTGTGCGACTTGTACTGCGTCAGCACGACGACCTGGAGGTATCCGGAGTTGACGACGTTGGAGAGCGCCAGGTCGATCAGCCGGTAGATGCCGGCGAACGGCACGGCGGGTTTGGCCCGGTCGGCGGTCAGAGGCATCAGTCTCTTGCCCTCACCGCCAGCGAGCACGATCGCGAGGACTTTCGGACCAGCAGCTGGGCTTCGTCGGGCCATGAGCGCCACCCTAGGGCAGGCGTCCGTCGGTCGACAGGTTCAGCACGCAAGATCGGCGGAGCTTTCCGCTCCGCGGGATGGAAGCGGCACTAGGGTCGGAACGTGCGCGTCGACATCCTCAGCAAGGAGTACCCGCCGGCCATCTACGGAGGTGCGGGTGTTCACGTGGCAGAGCTCGTGCGGGCGTTGCGGGCGCGGGGTGACATGGACGTGCAGGTCCGCTGTTTCGGGACCGCTCGTGACGAGACCGGGACGACGGCGTACCCCGACCTCCCGGAGCTCGCCGGGGGCAACGCCGCGATGCAGACCCTCGGTGTCGACGTCAGCATGGCCGGCGACTGCATCGGCGCCGACCTCGTCCACTCGCACACGTGGTACGCCAACATGGCCGGACATCTCGCCTCGCTCCTCGGAGGTATGCCGCACGTCGTGACCGCGCACTCGCTCGAGCCGATGCGGCCCTGGAAGGCCGAGCAGCTCGGTGGCGGCTACCGCGTGTCCTCGTGGGCTGAGCGCACCGCCTACGAGTCCGCTGCCGCCGTCGTGGCAGTCAGTGCGGGCATGCGCGAGGACATCCTCAAGAGCTACCCGTCGCTCGACCCGGCGCGGGTTCACGTGGTGCACAACGGGATCGACTCGCAGCTGTGGTCGGCGGACCGCTCGGCCGAGGCCACCGAGACCGTTCGGCGCCATGGAGTCGACCCCGACAAGCGGTCGGTGGTCTTCGTCGGCCGCATCACCCGCCAAAAGGGCCTGCCCTACCTGCTGAGGGCGTGCGCGCAGCTGCCACCCGACGTCCAGATCGTCCTCTGCGCCGGGGCGCCCGACACGCCGGAGATCCTCGCGGAGGTCGAGGGGCTCGTGAACGAGCTGCGATCCGGACGCGAGGGTGTCATCTGGATCCCTGACATGCTTCCCCGCAACGAGGTCGTGGCCCTGTTGACCCACGGCACCGTCTTCGCCTGCCCCTCGATCTACGAGCCGCTCGGGATCGTCAACCTCGAGGCCATGGCGTGCGAGCTGGCCGTCGTGGCCACGGCGACCGGCGGCATCCCCGAGGTCGTCGTCGACGGCGACACCGGGTGGCTGGTGCCGATCGACCAGGTCCAGGACGGCACCGGCACGCCGGTCGACCCCGACCGCTTCGTGTCCGACCTCGCGGCGGCACTCACCGACGCGGTCTCCGACGTCGACCGGGCCCACGCCTTCGGTCGGGCCGGTCGCCGACGCGCCGTCGACTCGTTCTCGTGGGCCTCCATCGGTGACCGCACGCTCGAGGTCTACCGGGCAGTCCTCGGCAGCTGACGGGTGGCGGTGTAGGCCCGCGGGGGAGCGCCGGTGGGTCCCGTCCCGACCCGACACCTCTGCTTCGGCGTGCACTGCGCGTAGGTTGGAGGAGGCGGACCACCGCCGCAGGCCCGAGAGGAACGCCATGAGGAGTCGACTGGCCAGCCTCGTGCTGCGCCTCACCGGGTGGACCGCGGTGGGCGACGTGCCCCGCACCGGCATCCTCGTCGGTGCCCCGCACACGTCCAACTGGGACTTCGTGATGATGCTCCTGGTCATGTGGCGGGGCGGGGTGACACCCCGGGTCCTGATCAAGAAGGAGCTCTTCCGGGGCCCGCTCGGATGGCTCCTGCCGCGCCTCGGTGGCATCCCGATCGACCGTGACCACCCCGGCGACGTGGTGCGCGGGCTCGTCCGGGAGGCCCGCAGCGGGGAGCCGTTCCTGCTGGTCCTGGCCGCGGAAGGCACCCGCACGAAGGGCGGGTACTGGAAGTCCGGCTTCTGGCGCATCGGGCGGGCAGCCAGTCTGCCCATCGCCTTGGCCTTCATCGACGGACCTTCTCGCACAGCCGGATTCGGTCCGACCATGAGGGCCACGGCAGACGTGGTCGCCGACATGGACAAGGTGCGTGCGTTCTACCGCGACAAGCGCGGTATCCACCCCGAGCGGCGCACGGAGCCTCGACTCCGCGAGGAGGAGCAGGCCCGGGCCCGCGGCTGACTGACAGGGCCCGAAGGGGTCGCGAATCCGGCGTTCCGGTGGTGTCGGGCCGGAAGCCGTGGGAATGTTCGCCTGACACTTCCCGAACCCGCTGACCGGATCGAGCTCGAGATGGCGACTGACGTGGCTGGCAACGACGCGCTGACCGGTGGTCACCGTGGGTCGGAGGACGACGAGACGAGCGTCCCGGAGCAGGAGCCGCGCGCCGGACGTCTCCGGAGGTGGCTCCACTTCACCCTCCCCGGGTGCTGGGGCGCGGTTCTCTTCGCGGCCCTGTCGTTCACGCCGTCGCTGCTCCCGCGCGGTGGTTTCATCCAGGGCCTGGTCTGTGGGATCACCGCTTCCATCGGCTACGGCCTCGGAGTCCTCGGCGCATGGCTGTGGCGCGCCTTCGCCGACCGGGAGCCTCGGCCGCCCAAGCCCTGGTCCTGGCGTGCCCTGTTCATCGGCGGCGGCGGGCTCCTGGTCGTCTTCTTCGGCCTCGGCCAGTACTGGCAGCACGAGATCCGGAGCCTCATGGGGGTGACGGAGTACAACATCGCCCTCGTCGTCCTCTCGCCCTTCGTCGCCGTGTTCTTCTTCGCGGTGTTCCTGCTCATCGGCCGCGGCATCCGACGCGTCTACCACTGGGTCGCGGACCTGCTGAGCCGCAAGTTCGGGCGGCGGGCTGCGGGCGCGACGGGCTGGGTCCTCGTCACGACGATGACCTACCTCGTCATCAGCGGCATCCTCATCGACGGTCTCGTGGGTGCCATGGACGAGGCCTTCTCGGTGGGCAACACCGTGACGCAGGAGGGGGTCGTCAAGCCCACGACCGGCCTCCGGTCGGGAGGGCCGGGCTCGATGGTCCCCTGGGAGTCGCTCGGTCGCGAGGGCCGCACCTTTGCGGCAGGCGGTCCGACCGCCAGCGACATCGAGGGGGTCGTCCACCACCCCGCGATGGAACCGATCCGAACCTACGCCGGCCTCGACTCGGCCGACGACGCCGAACAGCGCGCCGCCCTGGCGGTCGACGACCTCGAGCGGGCGGGTGGTTTCAAACGGTTGAACCTGCTCGTCGTGACGACCACGGGCAGCGGGTGGGTCGACCCGGCACTGGTCGCCCCCTTCGAGTACCTGACCGGCGGCGACGCGGCCACGGTCGGGATGCAGTACTCGTACCTGCCGTCGTGGCTCTCGTTCCTCGTCGACCAGTCCAAGGCCCGCGAGGCGGGTCGGGCGCTCTTCGACGCGGTCTACGACCGGTGGTCGCAGCTGCCGCAGGACTCCCGGCCGAAGCTGTTCGTGTCGGGCGAGAGCCTCGGGACGTTCGGCGGCGAGACCGCCTTCAGCGGCGAGTACGACCTGCGCAACCGGACCGCGGGCACGGTCTTCGCGGGGCCACCGAACTTCAACACGCTGTTCCGTGAGTTCAGCGACCAGCGGGACCCCGGCAGTCCCGAGATCCAGCCCGTCTACAAGAACGGGCGGACGGTGCGGTTCGCGACCGACCCGGGGGACTCGATCCCGCCCGAGGGCCAGCCGTGGGACGGCACCCGCGTCCTCTACCTCATGCACCCGTCCGACCCGATCGTGTGGTGGAGCCCTCACCTCGTGTTCAACGAGCCCGACTGGATCGGTGAGGCTGCCGGCAAGGACGTGCTCCAGGGCATGTTCTGGATGCCGTTCGTGACCTTCTGGCAGGTGACCGCCGACCTCCCGTTCTCGACCGGGGTCCCTGCCGGACACGGCCACAAGTACACGACGGAGTACGTCGACGCCTGGAATGCCGTGATGCGTCCGGAGGGCGTCACCGCCGACGACCTGGCAGCCGTCCGGACGGCGGTCGGAGCGCTGGGTTAGTCGTCGCCCAGGCGAGCAGGTCAGCCGCCGACGAGGCGACCCGTCACGGCATACGGCACGCCGACGACCTCTGCCGGGCCGCCGAGGATCATGCCGAGCAGCTCAGTGGGCCGGGGGTAGTCGGGGCCCAGGCCCGCGAGGTAGGCGTCATGGGCCGACAGTGACGCGACCGCCGCGTCGAAGTGGTCCGAGACGTCGACGAAGTGCGTCGGCTCGGGGTCGGCGACGACGAGCAGCCGGGCGACCTGCCACGGCTCGTGGCCCTCGTCGACGAGCTCGGGGAAGATCCACCGGTTGCCCGCGTCGGCTTTGGCGTCGACGACGGCGAGGCCCACGGCCCGGTGGTCGGCCTGGTTGACCATGCCACCGGGGAAGCGGTCGGCGTACGTCGTGGTGATGACCAGGTCGGGCCGCCGGATCCGCATCTCGCGGGCGATGGCGCGACGCAGCGCGAGGCCGTACTCGACCACGCCGTCGGTGAAACCGTCGAGGAACTCCACGACGTCGACCCCGACCCTCGCCGCGCCGTCGCGCTCCTCCTGTTCGCGCAGCGGGCCGGCCTCCTCGGGCCGCACGCCGTCGATGCCCGCCTCGCCACGGGTGGCCAGCAGGTAGGTCACGGTCTTGCCCGCCCGGACCCACTTGTCCACCGCGGCGGCCGTGCCGTACTCGAGGTCGTCGGGGTGCGCGACGACGCAGAGGACGGTCTCGAAGGTGCTCTCGTCCAGCGACTTCAGCTCAGGGTGCTCCGTCATGGACCAAATCTAGGGTTGCTTGGCGAAGTCCCGGGGGGATGTGACGATGGAGAACATGCTGACCATCGAGCTCGCCCGCCGGCTCTCCGACGCGGGACTGACGTGGGAGCCCGTCTCCGGGGACCGCTTCGTCGTGGCCGTCAACGGCATGGAGGACGACGTGTTCGTCATCAGCGAGATCACGGTCGACGTCCACCACTTCACGACGGGCGACGTCATCGGCTTCAACGGCACCACCGAGTGGGCCCTCGACAGCGTCGAGCAGGACAAGGCCGTCTGGCTCCCGCGCGAGGACCAGCTGCGCCACCTGCTCGGCGACGCGTTCGTGTCCCTCGAACAGCTCGAGGGTGGGTATGCCGTGTCCGCCCGTGGGCGCGACGGCGCGGTCGAGCGCCACGCTGACATCGACGCCGAACGTGCCTACGCCCGAGCGCTGCTCGTGCAGCTCGGGACGTCGGCTCCCTAGGCCTAGCCGGACAGACGGTCAGGCCGGGCGCCATCCCGCGATCGACATGACGGCGACGTTCGTCGCGTCCGCGAGGGCCGCGTCGGCGTCGGCCGCGAGGTCGCGCAGCAGGCGCGTGCGGTTCGCCGTGGTCCCCGCATCGAGCCCTCCGGAGCCCAACGAGGTCCGGTCGGCGTTGCGGTGTGCCAGGCGCGAGAGGCTGGCCGCCAGCGCCATGATCCGCAGGGCCCGTCCGGACGTCTCGGGCGGGATGCCCCACAGGGCCGTGTCGAGGTCGGCCTGCGCCTCGGCGCGCGCCTCGTGTCCCCAGGGGTGACCGCCCACCTGCTCGAACCGCACCGTGTGCTCACGCAGCCGGCTCATGAGGTCCCGCTCGATCTCCCGGAGGTCGAGCATCTCCATCCGGTGACGGGGGAGCGGGTCCGCCTCATAGGCCGTCCAGTCGGCCCTGACGCCCACGTCCCCCTCGGGACCGAACTCCGAGAGCGTCGGCACGAGGACGCCCCCGATGCCCGCGACGAAGACGCACTCGCCGGCGTCGGCGGCGTGTGCGGTGGCCGCGGAGGACCCACGCGGCATACGGCTGATGTCGCCGGGACGGGGGAGCGCCACGAACAGGGCGCGCTCCCCGAGGTCGCGCCACACGTCGAGCCGGGCGAGGTCGCCGGCGACGTGGTCGAGGTCGGGAAACGCCCGCGCCAGGGCCTCCGTCGTCGCGAGGTCGCCGCGCCACGAGGCGGTCACCCACAGCGCGAGGCGCACGGACGCGGGCAGCTCGGACACCCCGTCATCGTAGGGTGCGCCGCCGCGTCGACCTCGATGGCCTTGTCATAGGGTCGAGCCATGAGCGACGTCCTCGCCTTCGCCGGAGTCACCGTTCGTCGCGGTGCCTCGACGCTCCTCGACGACGTCACGTGGGAGGTGGAGGAGGGCGAGCGCTGGGTCGTGCTGGGCGCCAACGGTGCCGGCAAGACGACCCTGCTCCAGATCGCCGCGGCGCGCCTGCACCCCACGTCGGGTGTCGCCGGCGTCCTCGGCGAGGTGCTCGGTGCGGTCGACGTCTTCGAGCTGCGGCCCCGCATCGGGCTTGCGAGCTCGTCGATGGCCGAGCGCATCCCGGGCGGCGAGCTCGTCGGCAACGTCGTCGTCACGGCCTCCTACGGGATCATCGGCCGCTGGCGCGAGACGTACGACCACGTTGACTACGTGCGCGCCATGGAGCTGCTGCGGACCCTCGGCGCCGACCACCTCGCCGACCGTGCCTACGGCACGTTGAGCGAGGGCGAGCGCAAGCGCGTCCAGATCGCGCGGGCCCTGATGACCGACCCCGAGCTGATGCTCCTCGACGAGCCGGCCGCCGGACTCGACCTCGGCGGCCGCGAGGACCTCGTGCGCCGCCTGGCCGACCTCGCCGCCGACACCGAGGCGCCGGCGATGGTGCTCGTGACGCACCACGTCGAGGAGATCCCGCCGTCGTTCACCGACGTGCTGATGATCCGCGACGGCAAGGTCGTCGCTGCCGGACCCATCCCGCTGACGCTGACGGCCGAGAACCTCAGTGCGACGTTCGGGCTGCCTCTCGTGCTCGAGCAGCACGGCGAGCGCTGGTCGGCGCGGGCCGAGTCCTGATCGCAACCGGTCCCGACCTCCCGATCCGTAGGTCCCGAGAGGGAACTGAGGCAGAATCGAGAACGTCACAGGAGTGACGCACGGGACCTCGGGGCCCGTCGCCGGCACGGACGAAAGCAGGGTGGGGGCACGTGGGCGAAGGACACGCTTGGATGGTCTGGCTCGCGGTGGCCCTCGTGCTGGTCGCCATCGAGGCGGTCACGGTCGACTTCACCTTCCTCATGCTCGCGGGCGGCGCCGTGGGAGGTTCGGTCGCTGCGGCCCTGGGGGCGTCCCCGGTGGTGCAGGCGATCGTCGCCGCGCTCGTGGCCGTCGCCCTGCTCGCGATCGGGCGCCCGTGGCTCAAGAAGCGCTTCCAGGCCACCTTGCCGCACGAGCTCATGGGGGCCGCCGCCCACGTCGGTCGATCAGCTGTGGCCATCGAGCGGGTCAACCCGGCCGGGGGACGCGTCAAGCTCGCGGGCGAAACCTGGTCGGCGCGCACTCTCGGCGACGACATCGAGCCCGGTGAGGAGGTCGTCGTCGACTCCATCGACGGCGCGACCGCCATCGTGAGCCGCGCCCACGTCGTGGGGAGCTGAGCCGGACACCGGCAACGCGCCTCGCCGACGCCACCGAACCACCGAGCGGATCGACCGATCCGCCCGCACCAACCGCGCTTCCTCGGGGAGCCCGGACCGTACAGGAGAAGGTCGAGAAGGTCGTGGACCCGGTACTCATCATTCCGATACTCATCGTCATCGTGGCGTTCGTGCTCGTGCTGCGCACGGTGCGCATCGTGCCGCAGCAGACGGCACAGATCGTGGAGCGGCTCGGCGGCTACAACAAGACGCTGACGGCCGGCATCCACTTCCTCGTGCCGTTCGTCGACAAGGTCCGGGCCAACATCGACCTGCGCGAGCAGGTCGTGTCGTTCCCGCCGCAGCCCGTCATCACCTCCGACAACCTCGTCGTGAGCATCGACACCGTCATCTACTACTCCGTCATCGACGCCAAGGCCGCGGTCTACGAGATCGCCAACTTCATCCAGGGCATCGAGCAGCTGACGGTCACCACGCTCCGCAACGTCATCGGGTCGCTCGACCTCGAGCAGACCCTGACGAGCCGCGACCAGATCAACGGCCAGCTCCGCGGTGTCCTCGACGAGGCCACCGGCAAGTGGGGCATCCGCGTCAACCGCGTCGAGCTCAAGGCCATCGACCCGCCCCACTCGGTGCAGGACTCGATGGAGAAGCAGATGCGTGCCGAGCGTGACCGTCGCGCGGCCATCCTCACGGCCGAGGGCGTCAAGCAGTCCGCCATCCTCACGGCCGAGGGTGAGAAGCAGAGCCAGATCCTGCGCGCGGAGGGTTCGGCCCAGGCCCGCATCCTCGAGGCCCAGGGCCAGGCGCGCGCCATCCAGCAGGTCTTCTCCGCGATCCACCGCGGCAAGCCGACGCAGAAGCTGCTCGCCTACCAGTACCTCCAGGTGCTGCCGCAGATCGCGCGCGGCGACTCCAACAAGATGTGGATCATCCCGTCGGAGCTGACCGACGCGCTCAAGGGCATCGGCAACGCGCTCGGCGGCAACGACCCGCAGTCGGGTGCCGAGGAGGACGAGCCGTGGGTGCAGACGACGGATGCCGAGGAGGACGCTTTCGCCGAGACGATCCTCGAGGACTCCGCCAAGGCTCTCGCCGAGGCCCGTGGCGAGGCCGCGGCCGCGAGCGCCGAGTCCACCGAGCACACGGGTCCCATCTGGCGCCAGAGGGCGTCGGTCCACCCGGCCGACCCTGAGCTGCCCCCGCCGCCCGCGGCCGCTCCGCCGGTCCCGCCGCAGGCGTCACCCGCGATCGCCCCGCCGGCCGCTCCGGCGGACCTGCCCGACGCGCCGCCGGAGCCTCCGGCACAGCGCTGACGGACACCACCCGACGACACCCGGTCACCCTCTGTAGGGTGACCGGGTGTCGTTCTGGTCCGCCGTCGCCGTCGCGCTGGCCGGGACCGGAGCCGGCATCATCAACACGATCGTCGGCTCGGGCACCCTCATCACCTTCCCGACCCTGCTGTTCTTCGGGGTCAACCCGCTCGTCGCCAACGTCTCGAACAACATCGGCCTCGTCGCCGGAGGCGTGACCGGGGCGTGGGGCTACCGCGAGGAGCTGGACGGCCAGGCGCGCACCCTGCGGCGCCTCATGCCCATGTCGTTCCTCGGCTCGGTCGTGGGGGCGGGGCTGCTCCTCGTCCTGCCGGCCGCGGCATTCCGGGCGATCGTCCCCGTGCTCATCCTCATCGCACTGGTGCTCGTCGTCGCCGGCCCGCGCATCCAGGCCCGCGTCCACCCGGAGGGTGACGACGGGCCCGTGCCGCGCTGGCACGCGCCGGCGATGGCGGCCGGGGTCTTCGCCGCCGGCGTCTACGGCGGCTACTTCGGTGCTGCCCAGGGCGTCCTGCTCATGGGGCTGCTCAGCGCCCTGAGCCTCGAGCCCCTGCAGCGGCTCAACGCCTACAAGAACGTCCTCTCGCTCGTCGTGAACTTCGTCGCCGCAACGGTGTTCGTCCTGTTCGCCCGCGAGCACATCGACTGGCTCATCGTCGCGCTCATCGGTGTCGGCGCCTTCGTCGGCGGCATCATCGGGGCGCGCGTGGGCCGGCGCATCCCGCCGAACGTGCTGCGCGGTCTCATCATCGCGATCGGACTCGTGGCCGTCGTCAAGCTCGTCCGGTTTCCCTGACCTGGACCGGACCCACGCCCACGATGCCGGGCGGGCACGCGACCACCACTAGCCTGTCGGGCGTGCCGATCGAGATCTCCGACCCCAGCGACCCGCGACTGACCGACTACGTCTCGCTGACCGACGTCGTGCTGCGCAGGCGGCACGAGCCCGAGCGTGGCCTCTACATCGCCGAGAGCCAGAAGGTCATCCGGCGGGCGCTCCGGGCCGGTCACCGGCCGCGGTCCTACCTCATGGCGCGCCGGTGGCTCGACGACCTCTCCGACATCGTCGCGGACGCCGAGGCCGACGGCATCCCGGTCTACTTCGGCGACCACGACGTCATCGAGCAGCTGACTGGATTCCACCTGCACCGAGGCGCCCTCGCCGCGATGCAGCGTCCGTCGTTGCCGACGGTCGAGTCGCTCATCGCCGACGCCCGGCGGGTCATCGTCCTCGAGGACGTCGTCGACCACACGAACGTCGGGGCGATCTTCCGTTCTGCGGCTGCTCTCGGCGTCGATGCCGTCCTCATCACGCCCCGGTGCGCCGACCCGCTCTACCGACGCTCCATCCGGGTGTCGATGGGGACGGTGTTCCAGGTGCGGTGGACCCGGATCGACCCCTGGCCGCAGGGCATCGGACTGCTGCACGACGCCGGGCTGACGGTGGCGGCGATGGCGCTCTCCGACGACTCGGTCTCGCTCGACGACCTCGAGAGCGCTCCACCCGAGCGGCTCGCCCTCGTCGTGGGCACCGAGGGCGACGGACTGTCGCACCGGACGGTCGCCGACGCCGACCTCACCCTGCGCATCCCGATGGCCGGTGGTGTGGACTCGCTCAACGTGGCCGCCGCGAGTGCCGTCGCCATGTGGGCGCTGCGCCCACCCGCGCGGGCCTGACCGAGCGGCTCAGGCCCGGACGAGGCGGTCGAGGAGCCGCTCGAGCTCGACGCCGGGGTCGTCGCACAGTCCGCCGTGCACGGGGCCCGGTTGCACGACGGTCGAGCGCGGCGCGATGATCCAGCCGAACCGCTGCCCCGGCTTGTCGAGGGTCGGCAGGCCGCGTCCGGTCTCGCCGCGGCACACGGCGCGGACGCGGTCGAGCGTCGACCGCACCCCCTCGAGGTCGCACGTCGGGCACAGCGCGCTCGCGCGGCCCTCGTCGAGCTCCCAGGCGGCGTCGAGGAACCCGGCGTCCTGCGAGTAGAGCACGACGCCGACGTTGATGAACTCCTCGCGGTCGACGCGCGGGACGAGGCGGAGCAGGACGTACTGGTAGGCGTTCACGCGGCGATGCCCGTCGGCACCCACGTCAGCGGCCCGTCGAGGCGGGCGCGCAGCATCTGGGCGTATGCCGTCCGCACCGCGGGCGCGTCGGCGAGGTCAGGAGTGGGCTCGATCCACTCGTCGGGGACCTCGGCGACGACGGCGTCGACCGCCTCGGGCGTGAGGCGCCCGGCGAACTCGTGGTGCCGTCGGGCCACGTCGCCCGCGACGTCGCGCAGGACGTGGCGGCTCGCGTCGAAGGGCTGAGCGGCGAAGCGCTCGGGCGCGGGTGCCCTGCTCGGCCACGAGTGGTGGAAGTACAGCGCGGCGCCGTGGTCGATGGCCCACGTGCGGCCGTGCCAGACGAGCAGGTTGGGGTTCGACCACGTGCGGTCGACGTTGGCCGTCAGCGCGTCGAGCCAGATGATCCGCTCGGCCAGGTCGGCGTCGGGAGGCCTCGAGCCGTCGTAGCCGAGCGATCCCGGCAGGAAGTCGACGCCGAGGTTGGTGCCGACGGAGGCGGTGAGCAGGTCCTGGACCTCCTCGTCGGCCTCGTACTTCGCGATGCGCGGGTCGAGGCGGATCACGGCGAGGTCAGGCACCGGCACCTCGAGCAGGCGCGCGATCCCGGCGACGAGCACCTCGGCCACGAGGACCTTGAGCCCCTGGCCCGCGCCGCGGAACTTCAGGACGTACGTCCCGTCGTCGTCGGCCTCCACGATGCCGGGCAACGACCCACCCTCCTTGAGCGGCGTCACGTAGCGGGTGGCGGTCAGCTCGGGAAGCACGCCGTCAGCCTAGTGGCCGCTCGTGGTCGAGCACCGTGGCCCGCGTCCACAGCCGGCCGAGCAGCATCGCGCTCGCCCCGTAGAGGCACGCGAACGCCACGAGCGGCCACCACGCGAGCCCGCTCTCCGGGAGGACGAGCGCGCCGAGGGCCGCCGCCGCGACCATGCCGGCGTTGTAGACGACGTCGTAGGCGGAGAAGGCGCGGCCGAGCAGGTGGTCGTCGACGTGGGCCTGCAGCAGCGAGTCGACGGTGATCTTGACGCACTGCGAGGTGAAGGAGACGACGAAGCCCACCACGACGATGCTCCACGGCGTGAGGAACGGGCCCAGCAGGGCGCACACGATCGCTCCGAGCGCGAGCATCCGGGCGGCATACGGCACGGCGGTCAGGCGGGGGGCCAGCCACGGCGTGACGAAGGCGGCGGAGGCGAACCCCAGCGCGGACGCGCCGGCGGCGATGCCGAAGCCCTGCGCGCCGTGACCGGACTCGAAGGGGCCGCGGAAGAGGAGCAGGGTCTGCAGCAGGAGGAAGCCGAACGGGAGCCGGGTGAGGAAGACGAGGGCGAGCAGGAGGCGGGCGCGGCGCGGCAGGGTGTGCACGGCCTCGACGAGGCCCGTCACGACGGACCTGGTGATCTGCCCGACCGAGGGCGCACCGCTCGTGTCGTCGGGGCCGATGAACGGCAGACGGGTCGCCGCCCAGGCGGCCACGAGGACCCCGGCGGCGGCGAGGAGCACGTCGACGACGTCGCTGCCACCGAGGGCCCGGATCCCGGTGCCGACCGCGCCACCGAGGAGGTACGCGAGGGAGCCGCACGTGGGAGCGACGGAGTTCGCGCTCACGAGGTCCTCGCGCGGCACCACGTGCGGCATGGCCGAGGAGAGCCCCGCGAGGATGAAGCGGTTGACCGAGAAGACGAGGAGCACGAGGCCGAAGAACGCCGGGCCGGTCTCGGCTCCGGTGACGAGTACGGAGACGCCGAGGATCGCCGCGGCCCGGATGACCTGGCTCACGACGATGACGCGCTTGCGCGGCCACCGGTCGAGCAGCACCCCGACGAACGGCCCGAGGGCCGTGTAGGGCAGCAGCACGATCGCGAAGGCGATGGCGATCCCGCGCGCGTCGGCGGCCTTCTCGGGGTTGAAGAGGATGTGGCTGGCCAGGGCGACCTGGAAGATGCCGTCGCTGAACGACGACGTGACCCGGCTGACGAAGAGCCGACGGAACCCGCGCCCCCGGAGCAGGGTGAACAGGGCGCGCAGGAAGGTCACGCGGCACAGCGTACGGTCACCGCTGCGACGGCCGGTGTCGGGACGGGGTCAGCGCGCGAGTCGCCCGATGAGGGCGGCGGCGCAGACGATGCCGGCGACCGCGCTGCCCGCGAGGACACCGAAGTCGACCCAGTAGCTCGTCGGCGTGTCGAGGAGCAGGCCACGCAGGGCCGACACCTCGTAGGTCAGGGGGTTGACGTGGCTGATGACCTGGAGCCAGCCCGGCATCATCTCGATCGGGTAGAGCGCGTTGGAGGCGAAGAAAAGCGGCATCGTGATGGCCTGGCCGATGCCCATGAGGCGGTCGCGCTTGAGGGCGACCCCGGCGATGCCGAGCGAGAGGCACGAGAAGAAGGCAGCGCCGAGCATGACGACGACGACCACCCCGAGCAGGCGCACCGGGTTCCACGTCATCGCCACGCCCATGAGCGCCGCGACGACGACGACGATGACCGCCTGCGCGACCGACCGCACGCCTGCGGCGAACGCCTTGCCGGCCACGAGCGCGGTTCGCGGCGTCGGCGTCACGAGGAGCTTGGTGAGCACGCCGGCGTCGCGCTCCCAGATGATCTGGATGCCGTAGAAGATCGAGACGAAGAGGGCCGACTGGGCGATGACGCCCGGCGCGAGGAAGTCGAGGTAGTCGAGGCCCCCGGTGGGAATGGCCCGGATCTGGCTGAACGTCGTACCGAAGATGACGAGCCAAAGGATGGGCTGGATCGCGCGCGTAACGAGCTCGCTGCGGTCGTGACGCAGCTTCTGGAGCTCGACGAGGCAGAACGTCGCGACGCGCGACACGAGGAGCCGCACCCCGGTGCGGCTGCGCCGGTCAGCCCAGACGGCGGGCGGTTCGACGAGTTGCTCGGACACCGCGCAGCCCTCCCTTCTCGCCCTCGACCTCGTCGAGCGCCTCGCCCGTGTGGTGACGGAAGACGTCCTCGAGGCTGGCACCGTCCCCGGCGGCGGCCTTGAGCTCATCGGGGGAGCCGAGGGCGCGCAGGGCGCCACGGTGCATGAGGGCGACCCGGTCGCACAATGCGTCCGCCTCCTCCATGTAGTGGGTCGTGAGGAGCACGGTCATGCCGTGGTCTCGCTGCATCTGTGCGACCCGCTGCCACACGCTGTCGCGGGCGACGGGGTCGAGGCCCACGGTCGGCTCGTCCAGGACGAGCAGGGCGGGGCGGTTGACGAGGGCCTGTGCGAGCTCGAGACGGCGCACCATCCCGCCGGAGTAGGTCGAGGCGAGGCGTGACTCGTCACCGCGCAGGTCGACCATGTCGAGGACCTCGTCGACCCGGGTCCTGCGCTCACGCCGGGGGACGTCGAAGAGGCGGGCGAACCACTCGACGTTCTCGCGGCCCGTGAGGTCGCCCTCGATCGACAGCTGCTGGGGCACGTAGCCGAGCAGCCGCCGTACGGCCATCGCCTCGGTGCGAACCGAGCGGCCGAAGATCTCGACCTCCCCGGCCTGCAGTGGCAGCAGGGTGTTGAGCAGCCGGATCGTCGTCGTCTTGCCGGCCCCGTTGGGCCCGATCAGGCCGAAGCACTCGCCCGGCTCGACGGCGAGCGTCAGGTCGTCGACGGCCCGGTGCGTCCCGAAGCTGTAGCCCAGCCACCGGATGTCGATGGCCGCCGTCATGGACGGTCGCCTCCGGCCGGATCGTCCGCGTGCTGGTCGACGTGCGGGGCCGCGTGCTCGTCGTGGTGGAGGCCGACCGGAGCGAGTGCCGGGTCCGAGGGCCCCGTCGTGGCGACTGCGGGCGTGACCGGCAGGTCCGCGGCGATGCGCGCGATGGTCGGCAGCGCTGCGGCCAGCCGGGCGCGCTCGTCGGCCGGGAGCCCCTCGAGCGCCACGGCCGTCGCCTGGGCCCGCCGGTCGCGCCACTGCTCGAGCCCGGCACGGGCCGAGGGCGTGAGGTCGAGGCGTGCCACCCGTCGGTCGCTCGCGTCGCGTTCCCGGAGGAGCACCTCGAGGGCCAGCAGCTGGCCCACGAGGGTCGACACGGTGTTGGCGGCCAGCCCGAGGACCCGCGCCGACTCGGCGACGGTGATGCCGGGGTTGCGGCGCACGACGCGCATGAGCTCGAGCTGCGCACCCGACAGGGCCAGCTCGGGAAGGGGAGCGCCCACGAGTCGCCGCGACCGCCGCCGCAGCAGGCCGATCACGTCGTAGAGGTCGTCCGCCAGCCCAGCCACGTTCTCGTCGCTCACGATCGAAGATTACGTCTGTCGCAGAGGGGTGACCAGAGGGAACGAGTCCGGTCGACCCGACGTGCGTGGAAGTGGGCCACAGGACACGAGAAGACCCCCGGGTCCTGACCTGCAGGAACCCGGGGGTCTCATGGTGTCGAGGGGGGGACTTGAACCCCCACGCCCGTTAAGGGCACTAGCACCTCAAGCTAGCGCGTCTGCCATTCCGCCACCCCGACAAGGTGTTGCAAGGGGCTCGTGGGATTCCCTTGCGGCGAGGCGAAACGTTACACGGGGCCCGACCAAAAGACCAAACGGGCGGCTGCGAGCGGCAGGAGGTGGCGGCATACCCTGATCCGCATGAGCCACGACGACGCCGACCGCACCGTGACGACCACGGGAACGACTGCCGTGACGCCCGAGGAGGAGGTCGCGCGGATCTGCGCCGAGCTCATCCGCATCGACTCCTCCAACTACGGCGACGGCTCGGGCCCGGGGGAGCGCAAGGCCGCGGAGTACGTCATGGGAGAGCTCGCCGAGGTCGGTCTCGAGGGCACGCTCCTCGAGAGCGAGCCGGGACGCGCGACGGTGGTCGTGCGACTCGAGGGCGCGGACTCCTCACGCCCCGGACTCGCGGTGCACGGCCATCTCGACGTCGTGCCGGCCGACGCCGCCGACTGGCAGGTCGACCCGTTCGCGGCAGAGGAGCGCGACGGCTGCATCTGGGGGCGCGGCGCGGTCGACATGAAGGACATGGACGCGATGGTCCTCGCGAACATCCGGCACTTCGCCCGCACCGGCACCAAGCCCGCGCGTGACACGACGTTCGTCTTCTTCGCCGACGAGGAGGCCGGCGGCACCTACGGCAGCCACTGGCTCGTCGACCACCACCCGCAGTGCTTCGAGGGCGTCTCCGAGGCGATCAGCGAGGTCGGCGGCTACAGCATCACGGTGCCCACGCCGCACGGACAGCAGCGGGCCTACCTGCTCCAGACCGCGGAGAAGGGCATCGCGTGGCTGCGACTGCGGGCACACGGCCGCGCCGGCCACGGGTCGGTGCCCAACGACGAGAACGCCATCGTGCGCCTCGCCGCCGCCATCGGCCGCATCGCTGCCCACGAGTGGCCGCGCGAGTACATCGCCTCGGTCCGCGAGCTGCTCGACACGCTGAGCACCATGACCGGACTCTCGTCCGCCGAGGCCGACCTCGAGCCGCTGCTCGCCACGCTCGGCGGGGCCCAGGGGTTCGTGCGCGGCACGCTCCGTGACACGGCCAACGTCACGATGCTCGAGTCGGGCTACAAGCACAACGTCATCCCGCAGACCGCCACGGCTGCCGTCGACTGCCGCTTCCTCCCCGGGCACGAGGACGCGCTCATGGCCACGATCCGCGAGCTGGCCGGCGAGCACGTCGAGGTCGAGGTGGTGCACCGGGACGTCGCCATCGAGGCGCCCTTCTCCGGCGACCTCGTCGAGTCGATGAAGCAGGCGCTGCTCCGTGAGGACCCCGAGGCCGCTGTGCTGCCCTACTGCCTCTCCGGGGGCACCGACAACAAGGCCCTGGGCCGGCTCGGGATCAGCGGTTACGGTTTCGCGCCGCTGCGGCTGCCGGCCGACCTCGACTTCGCGCCGATGTTCCACGGCATCGACGAGCGCGTGCCCACGTCGTCGCTGCGCTTCGGGGCGCGGGTCCTCGGCGACTTCCTGCGCACCTGCTGAGCCGGGCGCGGCCACGTCGGGTCAGGCGGTGCGCTCGACGCGCATGATCCTGCGCCGCAGCCACATCCGCCGCACGCCGCCCTCGTAGATCACCGTGCGCGAGAGCTCCCAACGGCCGTACTCGGCGTGCTCGCGCACCGCCTGTCTGGCCTGGGCCTTCGACGTGTGGCGGTCGAACGTGAGGACCCGGTACTCGTACTCCGTCATCGCCGTCCATTCTGACACCAACCGTGACACCACCGAGACCGTATGCGCGGTGTGGCGCCAGGTGGTCGCGGTACCGTCGATGGGTCATCCTGTCGCGAGACCGGGACCGTGCGAGGTCCCGCGCGGCGAACGGGGGAACCGCCTGGCACAGCCCGGCGTCAAGGGCCCAGGAGGTCACCACACATGAATTGGAACACCCGCCGCATCGCGGCAGCAGTCATCGTCCTGCCGGCCGTCCTCGGCGTCGCCGCCTGCGGCAAGAGCGAGAGCCCGGCCCCCACGACCGGCCAGACCCAGGCCGGCTCGGCCGCCGCGACGAGCAACGCACCCGCAGCGGGCCAGCCCTTCAAGGACAAGGCGTCGTTCGTCGCAGCCATGAAGGCCGCCGGCAAGAACGCCACCACGGCCCACGTGACGATGGCGATGGACGCCGCCGGCCAGAAGATCGCGATCACCGGCGACACGAAGGTCGACGCGAGCAACCCGGCCATGAAGATGACGATGGACATGGGCCCCTCGATGAAGGTCGACATGATCCTCGTCGACGACAAGGTCTACATGAAGGGCTTCCCGGGCCTCGCTGCGGGGAAGTGGGCCGTCATCGACAGCAGCTCGACGCTGGGCAAGCAGCTCTCGCAGTCGCTCGACCAGGCCGACCCGACCAAGATGTACGACCAGTTCGGCGCAGCCGTGCAGGACGTGAAGTACGTCGGCGAGGACACCGTCGACGGCGAGAAGACGTGGAAGTACGACCTGACGCTGGACACGACGGCGATGCAGGCCCAGCTGCCGGCCGACCAGAAGACGAAGCTGCCCGCCACCATCACGTACACCGCGTGGCTCGACGACAAGAACCAGCTGCGCAAGGTCACCTTCGACCTGTCCGGCGTCAAGGCGGACATGACGATGAGCAAGTACGGCGAGCCGGTCGACATCACGGCGCCGCCGGCCGCCGACACCGTCAAGGCCCCCATGTGACACGCCGCGAGGGCGGCGGGTGAACGGCCCGCCAACCACGCGTGAACGGTCCCGCAGCGAGCACGACTCGCTGCGGGACCGCTGCGTTCCCGGGCGTTTCCGGGCCCGTAATCGGTTCTCTGGCTCGGGCGGGTCGACTACGGTCGAAGCATGACCGTGGACCCCCGCGCTGCTCTCGAGCAGCTGATCGCCGCCCTCGAACGCCACCTCGAGGCCGCGAACGCGAGCCGAGACCCCGACCACCCCATGGTGATGGCCGCGGCGCAGGACCTGGCCGAGGCCTTCGACGACTACGACGAGGCGCTCTACGAGGCGACCGAGGTCGCGACGCCCCTGGCGATCTACGGCGACGACTTCGACGGGCACGAGGACGAGGACGGCACCGAGGGCCGCGTCTACGCCGGGCTCGACTCGGACGACTACGACGAAGACGACGATGATGACGACGATGATGACGACGACGACGATGACGATGACGACGACGACGACTATGAGGACGACGACGAGGATGACCTCGACGACGACGGCGTGACCGAGGAGTCCGACGCCCGGGCCTGACGCCGGGCGGCTCGTCCCGGGCTAGGCCGAGACGTCGTCCAGAGCCGCCACGATCTCCGACGGCAGTGACAGCTCGAGGCTCGCGAGCGCCGATCGCAGCTGCGCCGTCGTGCGCGCCCCGACGATCGGCGCGGCGACACCGGGTCGGTCGCGCACCCACGAGAGCGCCACCTCGCCGGGCTTGGCGCCGAGCCCCCGGGCGGCCATCGCCACCGCGTGCGCGACACGTGTGGTCTGCTCGTCGAGGAAGCGTTCGGCGAAGCCCGGGAAGTCGTTCGACGCGGCGCGCGAGCCCGACGGTATGCCGTTGCGGTACTTCCCGGTCAGCACGCCGCGTCCCAGTGGCGACCAGGGAAGCAGGCCGAAGCCGAGCGACGTGGCAGCCGACGCGACCTCGTGCTCCGGCGTACGGCATACCAAGGAGTATTCGATCTCGTTGGCCACCAAGGGGATTCGCGCCGACTCGAGCAGGCTGTAGGCGCGGGCGGACTGCCAGCCGGAGTAGTTCGAGACGCCGACGTAGCGGGCCCTCCCCGACGTCGCGGCCCACTCGAGCGCGGAGAGCGTCTCGGACAGGGGCACGTCGTCGGACCACGTGTGCACGAGCCAGAGGTCGACGTGGTCGGTGCCGAGTCGGCGCAACGACGTCTCCAGCTGGGACATCAGGCCGCGCCGCGACACGTCGACCCGGCGCTCACCGCCCGCCCGCGAGATCCCGGCCTTGGTGCAGATGACGAGGTCGTCACGCGGGACCTCGCCGTCCAGCAGGCCGCCGAGGATGGTCTCCGCGTCGCCGCCGCCGTAGCCGAACGCCGTGTCGACGAGGTTGCCGCCCGCCTCGACGAAGGCGCGCAGGTGGTCGCCGGCCTCGTGGCGGTCGACGGCGTTGCCCCAGAGCATGGTCCCGAGGGCGAGCGGGGTGACCGTGAGACCGGACGAGCCGAGACGCCTGCGCATGCCTCGAACGGTAGTGGGCGACGCCGCACCTCGACCGTCCGCCACGTCGGCGGGTGCGCCGATAGCCTGCGTTCCATGAGGATCGGTGTGAATCTCGGCTACTGGGGACGCGGCACGACAGGCCCGGACCAGGTGGCGGTCGCGCAGGCCGCGGACCGGCTCGGCTTCGACAGCGTGTGGGTGGCCGAGGCCTACGGCTCCGACAGCCCGTCGATGCTCGCCTGGATCGGGGCCCTGACCGAGCACGTCGGCCTCGGGTCTGCCGTCATGCAGATCCCGGGGCGCACCCCGGCGATGACGGCGATGACGGCCGCGACGATCGACACGATGTCCGGCGGCCGGTTCCGGCTCGGGCTCGGGGTGTCGGGTCCCCAGGTCAGCGAGGGCTGGCACGGTGTGCCGTTCCGCAGCCCCCTCGGCCGCACGCGCGACTACGTCGAGATCGTGCGGGCCGCGCTGCGCCGCGACACGGTCACGCACGCGGGACCGCACTACCCGCTCCCGCTGCCGGACGGCCCCGGCAAGCCGCTCAAGCTCTCGGCGCGCCCGGTGCGTCCTGACCTCCCGGTCTACCTCGCGGCGGTCGGGCCCAAGAACCTCGAGCTGACCGGCGAGATCGCCGACGGCTGGCTCGCGATCTTCTTCAGCCCCGAGCACGCCGCCGACCTGCTCGCCACCCTCGAGACGGGGCGGCGCCGCGGTGGGCGAGGCCCTGCAGACGCACCGATGACCGGCTTCGACGTCGTGGCGACCACGCCCGTCGTCCTCGTCGACGACGTCGCGGAGGCGGCGGACCACGTGCGCGACTACTGCGCGCTCTA
Source organism: Terrabacter sp. Soil810 (assembly GCF_001429645.1). Lineage (NCBI taxonomy): Bacteria > Bacillati > Actinomycetota > Actinomycetes > Micrococcales > Intrasporangiaceae > Terrabacter > Terrabacter sp. Soil810. The sequence goes on along the minus strand of NZ_LMSW01000011.1, from coordinate 1,639,140 downwards.
CATCGGTGGCATGGGCTCACGCGAGCAGAACTTCTACAACCAGCTCGCGTGCCGGATGGGCTTCGAGGAGGACGCGGCGCGCATCCAGGACCTCTACCTCGCCGGCCGTCACCGCGAGGCCGCGGCGGCCGTGCCCCTCGAGTTCATCGACGAGACGGCCCTGCTCGGCTCACCACGGCGGATCGCCCAGCGGCTCGGTCGCTACGAGGCGGCCGGCGTCACCACGCTGGCGGTGGCCGTCGGCGGCGGCATGACGCGCGACCAGGCGCTGGCGACGCTGGAGGTCGTGGCCGCGACCACCGGTCTCACCCCGACCCGGTAGACGTGGCACGCGGCGCCGGACGTTCCCGAGGACTTCGCCTCCGCGCCGCTCGCCCCTGAGCTTTCCCAGTCCACGTTGTGGATAGGGTGCGACATTGTGCCCAGCGGCCGCTCCCCGTCGGGACCCGCGGCCCGTCCATTCCCTCCTGCGCAGAAGGCCCACCCTGACCCATGGCTGACCTCAGCTACCTCGACGCCGTCATCCTCGGTGTCGTCGAAGGCCTCACCGAGTACCTTCCCGTGTCCTCGACCGGCCACCTGACCATCACCGAGAAGCTGCTCGGCCTCGAGGTGAGTGACCCGGCCGTGACGGCCTACACCGCTGTCATCCAGCTCGGGGCGATCGCGGCGACGCTCCTCTTCTTCTTCCGCGACATCGTGCGCTTCGCGCTCGCGTGGGTCCGCGGTCTCGCCACGGCGGAGGGCCGCAAGGACCCCGACTACAACCTCGCGTGGGCCGTCGTGATCGGCTCGATCCCGGTCGGGATCGTCGGCTTCCTCGGGCGCGACCTCATCTCGGGCGGGCTGCGCAGCCTCTGGGTGGTGGCGGCGGCGCTGCTCCTCTGGAGCGTCGTCATGGTCCTCGCCGAGCGCATCTACGCCGGCTACGAGGCTCGAGGACAGCTGCGTGGCGAGCACTCCGTGCGCCCGGTCGACGGCGTCGTCATCGGGCTCATCCAGTGCTTCTCGCTCATCCCCGGTGTGTCGCGCTCAGGCGCGACGATCTCCGCCGGCATCGCCCGCGGCATCGACCGCGTCACGGCCACGCGGCTCAGCTTCTTCCTCGCGATCCCGGCCCTCACCGCCGCCGGTCTCTTCCAGTCCGTCGAGGAGAAGGACGGTCTGTCGGCCCTGGGCATCGGCCCGGTGCTCGTCGGCCTCGTCGTGGCCTTCGTCGTGGCCTACGCGTCGATCGCCTGGCTGCTGCGCTTCGTCGCGAGCAACACCCTGATGCCCTTCGTCTGGTACCGAGTCGTGCTCGGCGTGCTGCTGGCCGGGGTCCTCGCGGGTGGCGTCATCACCGCGACCTGAGGCCCGACCCGACACCCCGGGCGGCCGGCTCCCATCCGTGGGAGCCGGCCGTTCGCCGTCGCTAGAGCCAGCCCGAGCGCTTGAACGCGCGGTAGAGGCCGATGCACGCGGCCGCCATGACCCCGAGCACGAGGAAGTAGCCGTACTGGAACTCCCCGCGGCCGAGGTGGACGCTCGCGGTCAGCTCGGGCATGTGCTCGAAGTTCATGCCGTAGATGCCGGCGATCATCGTGGGCACTGCCGCGATTGCGACCCATGCGGAGATCCGGCGCATGTCCTCGTTCTGCTTGACCGAGACGCTCGCGAGATGGGCCGACAGCACGTCGGTCAGGAGGCGGTCGTAGGACTCGACGTGGTCGTTGACGAGTCGCAGGTGGTCGGCGACGTCACGGAAGAAGGGCAGCATCTCCTCCGTGAGGCCGCGGCCCCGCGCCCGCTCCATGAACTGCGTCAGGGTGTCGGCCAGCGGCTGGCTGGCCCGGCGGAACTCGAGCACCTCGCGCTTGAGGCGGTAGATCGTGTTGGCGTCGCCGCCGAGGTGGGAGGCGAACACCTGCTCCTCGATCTGCTCGAGGTCCCTGCGCACCTCCCGGTCGACGACGAGGTAGTTGTCCACGACGGAGTCCATGACGGCGTGGAGCACGGTCATGGCGCCGTGGCCGAGGCGCTCGGGCTCGGTCTCGAGACGCTGGCGCACGCCGGCCAACGGGTTGCCCTCACCGTGCCGGACGGTCACGACGAACCGGTCGCCGATGAAGAGCATGACCTCGCCGGTCTCGATGTCGCTCGTCGCCTCGATGTAGCGCAGCGTCTTGAGCACGACGAACACCGACGACTCGTACTTCTCGATCTTGGCCCGCTGGTGGCCGTTGACCGCGTCCTCCACGGCGAGCGGGTGCAGGTGAAGCTCCTCGTTGACGAGGTCGAACTCCTGGTCGGTCGGGTCCTTGAGGCCGATCCAGAGGAAGCCGTCCTGGGTGAGGCGCAGCACGTCGAGCTCGTCGCTGAGGTCGCCGCACCCTTGCCGCCGGCCGTTGCGGTAGATGGCCTTGTCCACGATCACATCTCCTACTTCACCACGTCCGCTCCCCGACGTCTCGCAGGCTGGCGTAGGCCGCCGGGCGACGGTGCAGGGGCGGGCTAGGGTGGCGATCGTGCCCACCGTCATCTTCGTGCGCCACGGGCGCTCCACCTCCAACACCGCCGGCACCCTCGCCGGCTGGATGCCCGGGGTCTTCCTCGACGAGACGGGCGAGGCGCAGGCCGCCGCCGTCGGCCAGCGGCTCGCCGCCGCAGTGCTGCCCGTCGTCGAGGTCGTCAGCTCACCGCTCGACCGCTGCGTGCAGACCGCCGACCTGCTGGCTGCTGGGCTGCCGGCGCACGTGGCCCGCAGCATCCACGACGGTCTGGGGGAGTGCCGCTACGGCGCGTGGACCGGGCGGCCCATCGCGGAGCTCGCGAAGGAGGAGCTGTGGAAGGTCGTCCAGGACCGACCCAGCGAGGCGCGCTTCCCTGACTCGGCGGCATACCCCGCCGAGTCGATGGTGGAGATGCAGGAGCGCGCCCTGCGCGCCGTCCGCGACACCGACGCGCGCATGCTCGAGACGCACGGCAAGGACGCGGTCTGGGTCGCGGTGTCGCACGGTGACGTCATCAAGTCGATCCTGTCGCACGCCACCGGCGCCCACCTCGACGACTTCCAGCGGATCAACGTCGACCCGGCCTCGGTGAGCGTCGTGCGCTACACGAGCCGCAAGCCGTTCGTGTTGCGGCTCAACGACGTCGGGGGAGACCTGACGGGGCTGCGACCGCCCGAGAAGCCGGCCGCCGAGGAGGGCGACGCCGTCGTGGGCGGGGGCGCCGGGGCACCCGGAGGTGTCGGATAGGGTCGAGCGCATGACGGTCCAGGACTTCGATCCCGCTGACCGGTTCGTCGCCGGGACGGTCGGCCCCGCCGGCCAGCGGGCCTTCTACCTCCAGGCGAGCACCGGCCCCCTCGTCGTCACCGTCGGGGTCGAGAAGCAGCAGGTCTCGATCCTTGCCGACCGCATCAACGACGTGCTCGACCAGCTCGCCCCGGCCGCGGCCGTCGAGCCGGGAGAGCCCGGCGGAGCGCCCGAGGACACCGACCCGCTGCAGACGCCGTTCGACGAGGACTGGCACGTGCAGACCCTCTCCCTCGCGTGGGACGAGGAGGCGCAGAAGGTCGTCATCGAGTGCCACGACCACGACCCCGACGAGGTCGACGAGGAAGCGGACGACGAGGTGGGTCCGCTCGAACGCAACTCGATCCGGGTCGCGCTGACGCCGGCCGAGGCCCGCGCCTTCGCGCGACGCAGCAACGCGCTCGTCGCCGCAGGCCGTCCACCGTGCCCCTTCTGCGGCAGCCCGCTCGACCCCACGGGCCACATCTGCCCGCGGGCCAATGGCTACAAGCGCTGACGCGACCCTGCCGCCGGTCGACCTGAGCGGCGAGCTCGAGGTCCTCGGGCGCATCACGGAGTCCTCGAACCTCGCGGTCGTCGCACGCATCTCCAGCGTGCCCGGCGGCCACGTCATCTACAAGCCGGTCCGGGGCGAGCGGCCCCTCTGGGACTTCCCGGAGGGCACGCTGGCCGGACGTGAGGTCGCGGCGCAGGTGGTCTCGGAGCTGGGCGGCTGGCACGTCGTCCCTCCGACCGTCCTGCGCGACGGACCCCTCGGCCCCGGTTCGGTGCAGCTGTGGATCGGTGACCCGTTCGAGCCCGTCGCCGACGACGTCGTCGTGGACCTCGTGCCCGAGGGGCACATCCCCGACGGCTGGCACGCGGTCTTCGACGGCGAGACGCCCGGGGGCTCTGCCGTCACGGTCGTGCACTCGGGCGCCGACGACGTGCGGTCCCTCGCCGTGCTCGACGCGGTCCTCAACAACTCCGACCGCAAGGGGTCGCACTGCCTGCGTGACCGGGACGGTCGCCTCTGGGCCATCGACCACGGCGTGACGTTCTCGCCGACCCCCAAGCTGCGCACGGTGCTGTGGGGCTGGGCGGGCGAGCCGATCGCCGAGGACGACCTCCTGCGTCTGAAGCGGCTGCGCGACGCGCTCGCCGACGACGGGCCGCGGGAGCGGCTGCTCGCGCTGCTCCCCGAGGACGACGTGGACGCCCTGGCGCAGCGGGTCCGGCGGCTCCTCGACCGCGGCGTGCACCCCTTTCCCAGCCCCGACTGGCCGTCGGTGCCGTGGCCTCCGCTGTGAGCGGAGGAGGCGACGCCGCAGACGCCCCGGCCCACCGGTCCCGACGGGGTCCGGGCGCCGGGATAGAGTCTGCGCGTGAGAAGTTGGCCGATGCCGTTCATCCCCAAGGTTCCCGGCAGTGCACCCGAGGTGCGAGTCCGCGACACGGCATCCGGAGAGCTCGTCCCCGCCGCGCGCGGCGACGTCGTCACCCTCTACGTCTGCGGGATCACGCCGTACGACGCGACCCACATGGGGCACGCCGCGACGTACGTGACGTTCGACCTGCTCGGTCGCGCCCTGCGCGACAGCGGGCACGCGGTGCGCTACGTCCAGAACATCACCGACATCGACGACCCGCTGCTCGAGCGTGCCGAGCGCGACGGCGTCGACTGGCGTGACCTCGCGACGCGCGAGATCGCGCTCTTCCGCGAGGACATGACCGCGCTCGCCGTGATCCCGCCGGACGAGTACCTCGGCGCCGTCGAGAGCATCCCGACCTTCGTCGGGCCCATCGAGAAGCTCGTCGCCGACGGCTGGGCGTATGCCGTGCCGGCGCCGGACGCGTCACGCGAGGGTGCGCAGGACCACTACTTCGACGTGGCCCGGGACCCGCGCTTCGGCTCGGTCAGCCACCTCGACGAGGCCGGCATGATGGAGGTCTTCGCCGAGCGGGGCGGCGACCCCGACCGCGAGGGCAAGCGCAACCGTCTCGACGCCCTGCTGTGGCGCGCGCACCGCGAGGGCGAGCCCGAGTGGGACGGCGGAAGCCTCGGCTCGGGCCGGCCCGGCTGGCACATCGAGTGCGCGTGCATCGCGCTCGACCACCTCGGCATCCCGGTCGACGTCCAGGGCGGCGGCACCGACCTCGTCTTCCCCCACCACGAGATGAGCTCGGCGCACGGCCGCGCGCTCAGCGGCTCCGAGTCGTTCGCCGGGTCCTTCGTGCACCAGGGCATGGTCGGCCTGGACGGCGAGAAGATGAGCAAGAGCAAGGGCAACCTCGTCCTCGTCTCGCAGCTGCGACGCGACGGCGTCGACCCGATGGCGATCCGTCTCGCGCTGCTGGCCCGCCACCACGCCCACGACTGGATGTGGACCGACGACCAGCTCGCCGAGGCCCAGCAGCGGCTCGCCACCTGGCGCGAGGCGCTCTCGGGCAACGGCGGCCCGGTGGCCGACCAGACCGTCGACGACATCCGGGCGGCCCTCGCCGACGACCTCGACAGCCCACGGGCCCTGGTGGCCGTCGACCGGTGGGCCAGCCAGGCGCTGACCCGCGGTGGCGACGACCCGGGCGCCCCCGGCGTACTCGGTCGGGCGCTCGACGCCCTCCTCGGCGTCCGTCTCTGACGAGCCGTCCTCGCCTCGGACGGCCAGCTCCAGCCCGTCCCTGCCGACCGAGACGACCCACCGAACACGGCGTTCGATCACGAACTCACTGTTCCAACACGGCCTTCGCCACCGAACGCTGCGTTCGGTGGCGAAAAGGCGCTTGGTTCAGCGGGTCAGCGGCCGGTCTGGTCGTCGTCGCGGCCGCGCAGGTAGCGCTCGAACTCGCGCGCGATCGCGTCGCCGCTCGCCTCGGGCAGCTCGGCCGTGTCCTGTGCCTCCTCGAGGGACTGGACGTACTCGGCGACCTCCTCGTCGGACTGGGCCAGCTCGTCGACGCCGCGCTCCCAGGCGCGGGCGTTCTCCTCGAGCTCGCCGTGCGGCACGGTGATGCCGAGGAGCGACTCGATGCGGCGCAGCAGGCTGAGGCTCGCCTTGGGTGACGGAGCGCCACCGGCGTAGTGCGGCACCGCGGCCCACGCCGAGACCGTCGGGATGCCGGCGTCGGAGGCGGCGTGGCTGAGCACTCCGACGATGCCGGTGGGGCCCTCGTAGCGCGAGGCCTCGACGTCGAAGCGGTGGATGGCCGCCTCGTCCTCCGCGGTCGCGGTGACCGGGATCGGGCGCGTGTGCGGGACGTCGGCGAGCAGGGCCCCGACCGTGACGATCGTCGTGACGCCGAGCTGGTCGGCGAGCTCGAGCAGCTCGATGGAGAAGGCCCGCCAGCGCATCGACGGCTCGATGCCCTGCACGAGCACGACGTCCCGGTCGAAGCCGGTCTCGGTCGCGACGAGGATGCGCGTCGTGGGCCAGGCCAGCATGCGCCGGCCCTCCTCGAGCGACACGCGGGGGCGGTTGACCTGGAAGTCGTAGTAGTCCTCGGGGTCGAAGGCCGCGACGACCTCCGCGTCCCAGACCTCCGCGAGGTGGCGGACCGCGCTCGTGGCGGCCTCGCCGGCGTCGTTCCATCCCTCGAAGGCCGCGATGAGCACCGGGTCGGTCAGCTCCGGCACGTCCTCGAACTCCAGCACCATGTCTCCTTCACCGTGGGCGCGGTCGCGCCCACACCACCAGCCTAGGACCTGCCGCCGTCGATGGGCCGGACTCCCGGACGGGCGCGCCCCCGTCGAGGTGCCGTCCCCGGGCCCACCGGCGACGCCGACGGGGTATGCCGTGTGGTGGCGCCGCGTGACCGCAGTGCGGGCGGCGACGCGCGAGGCACGGCAGGTCCGTAGAATCGGGCCGGTCCCGTCACTCGGCACGAAACTCGTGCCGTCGAGAGGAGCCACGTTGTCCCAGTCGCAGCAGCGACCCGACGCCACCGAGAGCCTGACCGCCACGCTCGGTCGGCGCATCATGGTCCTCGACGGCGCGATGGGCACGGCCATCCAGCGCGACCGGCCCGACGAGGCCGGATACCGCGGTGAGCGTTTCGCCGACTGGCCGAGCGACGTCCAGGGCAACAACGACCTCCTGACGCTGACGGCGCCCGAGATCATCGCCGGCATCCACCGTGAGTACCTCGAGGCCGGCGCCGACATCATCGAGACCAACACGTTCAACGCCAACGCGATCTCGCTGTCCGACTACGGCATGGAGGAGCTCGCCTACGAGCTCAACCTCGAGGCGGCCGCGCTGGCCCGGCGCGAGGCCGACGCGATGACCGAGCGCACCCCTGACCGTCCACGCTACGTCGCGGGGGCGCTCGGGCCCACGACGCGTACGGCCTCGATCTCGCCGGACGTCAACGACCCCGGTGCGCGCAACGTCTCCTACGACCAGCTCGTCACGGCCTACCTCGAGGCGGCACGGGGCCTCGTCGACGGCGGCAGCGACCTCATCTTCATCGAGACGATCTTCGACACCCTCAACGCCAAGGCGGCGATCTTCGCGGTCGAGACGCTCTTCGAGGAGCAGGGCCGGCGCTGGCCCGTCGTCGTCTCCGGCACCATCACCGACGCGTCCGGCCGGACGCTGTCGGGTCAGGTCACCGAGGCCTTCTGGGACTCGATCCGGCACGTCTCCCCGCTCGCCGTCGGCCTCAACTGCGCCCTCGGCGCCAAGGAGATGCGGCCCTACATCGCCGAGATGGCCCGCCTCGCCGACTCGTTCGTCTCCTGCTACCCGAACGCCGGGCTGCCCAACGCGTTCGGCGAGTACGACGAGGCGCCCGACGAGACCGCCGCCATCGTGGGCGAGTTCGCCGAGGCCGGCCTCGTCAACCTCGTCGGCGGCTGCTGCGGCACGACCCCCGAGCACATCGCCGCCATCGCGAAGGCCGTCGAGGGCAGGCCGGTCCGAGAGCTCACCCCCATCGCGCCAGCGATGCGCCTGTCGGGCCTCGAGCCGTTCACCGTCACCGACGACAGCCTCTTCGTCAACGTCGGCGAGCGCACCAACATCACCGGCTCGGCCCGGTTCCGCACGCTCATCAAGGACGGCGACTACGACACCGCCCTGTCGGTGGCCGCACAGCAGGTCGAGAGCGGCGCCCAGGTCATCGACGTCAACATGGACGAGGGGATGATCGACGGGGTCGCGGCCATGGACCGCTTCCTCAAGCTCGTCGCGAGCGAGCCCGACATCAGCCGCGTGCCCGTCATGGTCGACTCCTCGAAGTGGGAGGTCATCGAGGCCGGGCTCAAGTGCGTGCAGGGCAAGGCCATCGTCAACTCGATCTCCCTCAAGGAGGGCGAGGAGCCCTTCCTCCGGCAGGCGCGCCTCGTGCGCAAGTACGGCGCAGCGGCGGTCGTCATGGCCTTCGACGAGGACGGCCAGGCCGACTCGCTCGAGCGCCGCACGCAGATCTGCTCGCGCGCGTACCGCCTGCTCACCGAGGAGGTCGGCTTCCCGGCCGAGGACATCATCTTCGACCCCAACGTCTTCGCCGTCGCGACCGGCATCGAGGAGCACGCCTCCTACGGCCTCGACTTCATCGAGGCGACGCGCTGGATCAAGGAGAACCTCCCCGGCGCCAAGGTGTCCGGTGGCATCTCCAACGTGTCGTTCAGCTTCCGCGGCAACAACCCCGTGCGCGAGGCGATCCACGCCGTCTTCCTCTACCACGCGATCCGCGCGGGACTCGACATGGGCATCGTCAACGCCGGGGCCCTGGCCGTCTACGACGAGGTCGACTCCGAGCTGCGCCTGCGCATCGAGGACGTGGTGCTCAACCGTCGCCCCGACGCGGCCGAGCGGCTGCTCGAGATCGCCGAGGAGTACAACAAGGTCGGCCAGGCCGCCGAGGTGACCGAGGAGGAGTGGCGCGCCCTCCCGCTCGGCGAGCGGATCACGCACTCGCTCGTCAAGGGCATCGACGCCCACGTCGAGGCCGACACCGAGCTGCTCCGCGCCGAGATCGCCGAGCGTGGCGGACGGCCCATCGAGGTCATCGAGGGTCCGCTCATGGACGGCATGAACGTCGTCGGTGACCTCTTCGGTGCCGGCAAGATGTTCCTCCCGCAGGTCGTCAAGAGCGCCCGCGTCATGAAGAAGGCCGTCGCCTACCTCATCCCGTTCATCGAGCAGGAGAAGATCGACGACCCCTCGCTCGCGACGCAGAAGGACACGAACGGCACGATCGTCATGGCCACGGTGAAGGGCGACGTGCACGACATCGGCAAGAACATCGTCGGGGTCGTGCTCCAGTGCAACAACTACGAGGTCATCGACCTCGGCGTCATGGTGCCGGCGCAGAAGATCCTCGACGCCGCGCGCGAGCACGATGCCGACATCATCGGTCTGTCCGGACTCATCACGCCCTCGCTCGACGAGATGGTGGGCTTCGCCGCCGAGATGCAGCGCCAGGGCCTGACCATCCCGCTCCTCATCGGCGGGGCGACGACCTCCCGCGCGCACACCGCGGTCAAGGTCGACCAGCGCTACGACGGTCCCGTCGTCTGGGTCAAGGACGCCTCCCGGTCGGTGCCCACCGCCGCCGCGCTGCTCAGCGACGAGCTGCGTCCCAAGCTCATGGCCCAGGTCAAGGAGGACTACGACTCGCTGCGGGCACGGCACGCGGGCAAGGCGGACCGGCGGCTGCTCGGTCTCGACGAGGCCCGCGCACGGCGCACGCCGATCGACTGGTCCGGCTACCGTCCGCCACACCCGCACCTGCTGCTCCAGCAGGACCACGACGTCTCGTCGATCACCCGCTCCCACCGGATGTCCCAGCACGTCAAGGTGTTCCGGAGCTACCCCCTCGGTGAGCTGCGCCGTTACATCGACTGGCAGCCGTTCTTCAACGCGTGGGAGATGAAGGGCAGCTTCCCCGACATCCTCAACAACCCGGCCAGCGGCCAGGCGGCCCGCAAGCTCTACGACGACGCCCAGGCCATGCTCGACCGCATCATCGAGGAGCGGTGGCTCACCGCCAACGGGGTCATCGGCTTCTTCCCCGCCAACTCGGTGGGTGACGACGTCGAGGTCTACCTCGACGACGAGCGCACCGAGCCCGTGACCGTGCTCCACCACCTGCGCCAGCAGGGCGACCACCGCGCCGGGGTGCCCAACCGGTCGCTCGCCGACTACGTCGCCCCGAAGGGGACGAAGGACTGGGTTGGTGGCTTCGCCGTCACGGCCGGTCTCGGTGGTGCCGAGCGCGTGGCAGCGTTCCGGGCCGACCTCGACGACTACAACGCGATCCTGCTCGAGTCGCTCGCCGACCGCCTCGCCGAGGCCTTCGCCGAGCGCCTGCACGAGCGGGTCCGCAAGGAGTTCTGGGGCTACGCGCCCGACGAGCACCTCGACAACGTCGCCCTCATCAAGGAGCAGTACGCCGGCATCCGGCCTGCGCCGGGATACCCCGCCTGCCCCGAGCACACCGAGAAGGAGACGCTCTGGCGTCTCCTCGACGTCGAGGCCAACACCGGCATGACGCTGACCGAGAGCATGGCCATGGCGCCGGGTGCCTCGGTGTCCGGCTGGTACCTCTCCCACCCACAGTCCCAGTACTTCGTCGTCGGTCGGCTCGGCCGAGACCAGGTGCAGGACTACGCCGACCGCAAGGGCTGGACGCTCGCCGAGGCCGAGCGCTGGCTGTCCGCGAACCTCGCCTACGACCCGGAGGACTGACCCGGTGACCCTCTCGCACACCGCCGACGCCGATCGCACGGTGCCGGCACTGCCGGCCGCCGTCCTGTGGGACATGGACGGCACGCTGGTCGACACCGAGCCCTACTGGATCGAGGCCGAGCACGAGCTCGTCGCCGCTCACGGGGGCGTCTGGAACGACGAGTTCGCCCACCAGCTCGTCGGCAACGCCCTCGAGGTCTCGGCGCAGCTGATCATCGACCAGTCGGGGATCGCCCTGTCGGTGCCCGAGATCATCGACGCCCTCCTCGAGCGGGTCATCACCCAGGTCGAGCAGCGCGTGCCGTGGCGACCGGGAGCCCGGGAGCTGCTGCTCGAGCTCGGCGAGCTCGGGGTCCCGTCGCTGCTCGTGACCATGTCGTGGCGCTCGCTCGCCGACACGGTCGTGGGGCGCCTGCCCGACGGCGCCTTCGACCACCTGGTCACGGGTGACGAGGTGAGCCACGGCAAGCCGCACCCCGAGCCCTACCTGGCCGCCGCCCGTCTCGTCGGCGCCGACCCGGCCGACTGCATCGCCATCGAGGACTCCCCGGCCGGGGTGCGCTCCGCGACGGCCGCAGGGGTGCCCACCATCGCGATCCCGCACGTGGTCCCGGTGCCCCACGTCGACGGCGCCGTGCACATCGACACCCTCGCTGGGGTCGGTGCGGCCGACCTCACGACGATCGTGTCGAGCGTGCGGTCTCCTCGCTGAGGTGCGCCAGTGTCAGGAGCTGACGCCGCATCATCACGAGGTCACCCCACGCGAGTGCCACGGACCGGGCGCGGGCCAGGGCCGAACCCGGTCGGGGGAGTGCGATGTCGCCGCGCAGCGTCGTGCCTGCCTCCGGGCCGCCTGGGAGCGGGACCGTCTGGTAGACGAGCGGCAGCCGTCCGAAGAGGCGTATGCCGGCCGGCTCGGTGATCTCGAGGGCGACCAGCTCGTCGGGCACCCAGTCGACGAGGGTGAAGATGGACGCGAACCGCTGTCCGACCGCGAGGGACTCCAGGCCGGGTGTCAGCGTGCGTGGGCTCCGGCGACCGCGGTTGTCGACGATGTCGTAGCTGTACGGCGCGACGCGTAGCTGGCAGAGCCATCGGAAGACGACCGCGGGCTCGGCACGGACCGTCACCGCACGGCTGACGACCGGACCGGAGTGGCGTGCCAGGCGGTCAGGAAGCCCCGATGTGCCGAACTCGCCCCACCGCCAAGGGAGCTCGCCGCTCGGTGCCCGAGGGGTGCCGACCGGGCCTCTCACCGGCGGCCCTTGCGTCGCGGGCCACCTCCGCGGGCCGCGCCCTTGCGCCCGGGCTGCTGGGCCCGCCGACCGGCGGCGCCCCGGGAGCGGTCGCCCGACCGGGCAGGCGTCGTGGAGCTCTTGGCCCGGCCCGGCTGCCTGGCCGTCTCGTCCGCGACCTGCGATGAGGCCGGCTCGGACGTACCGCCACGGGTGCTGCGTTCGGTCCGACCACGGACGATGCCGATGAAGTCCTCGATCCGCGGGTCGTCGTCATCGACCCGCCACGCCAGGCCGACCCGCGACGGCGCGACGCCGGTCACCGGACGGTGGACGACGTCCTTGCGGTGGTGCAGGCGAGCGACCGACATCGGCACGACCACGATGCCGGAGCCCGTGGCCACGACGGACACCGCCTGCTTCGTCGTCATCGGCGGCATGGCAGCGCTCCGGTCGCGAGCCTCGGACGTGGCGACAGCCGCCCACTCGGGGACGAGCGCGGGATCCTGCATGAGGACCTCCTCGCCGAGATCGGTGACGTCGACCTCGTCGAACGCCGCGACGACGTGCTCCTTGGCCACGACGACGACCGGGACCTCCTCGTAGAGGGGGATGACGTGCAGACCGTCGCGGTCGACCGGCAGCCTCAGGAGCACCATGGACGATGTCCCGTCGCGCACGTGGGTCAGGGCCTCGGCGTCATCGACGGGCGCCGCCTCGAGAGGCGAGTCAGGCAGGCGCTGACCCCAGACGCGCAGCCACTTGTCGGGCGTCACGCCCGGCACGAACTCGACTCGGAAGGGATCGGCGGGGCGCGTCCCACCGTCTCCCTCAGTGCCGTCCGTCACCGTCCGAGCCTAGAGGACGAGCCCAGGGTGTCCGACCCTCACTGGTAGTGGAGGGAGATGTCGATCCCGGTCGGGCGGTCGTCGGCCCCGACGAGCAGGGCGTCACGCGCGGCGGCAGGAGGCTCGCTGCCCGTGTCGTCCACGGTGCCGGTCGGGGTCCAGCAGCCCGGGATGATCTGGAAGTGTTCGCCCGGGTCCTGGAGGACGTGCTCGCACACCGTGTAGCGGCCGGGGACGACGACGGCCGTCCACGTGACGGCATCGAGGTCCACGTCCACGTCCATCTGCGTCCCCGCGGTGTCGGTGACGTAGAGGAACCATGCCGTCCCCGATGACGCGGCGCCACCGATGCGGCGAGCGTTCGTCGTGACCCCTACCTTCGTGTAGGCACCGAGCAGTCCGCGGGTGTCGCGCGCGGCGACGTAGTAGCTGTACGTGACGTCACGGCGCAGCGACACCGCGGTGTCGGCATACCGCGTCGTGGGCCAGGCGGCCTCCAGCACCGTGGCGTGGGCCCAGTCGCTGCTCGTGCGCAGGACCCGGTAGCTCGCGATGTCGGCGTCGCCACTGGGGCTCCACCGCACGTCGACCTTCGGGACGAGCGTGCCCGACCGGAGACCGGGCTGGGCCGAGGGCGACGAGACGACGCGTGGAGCCGTCGTGTCGGCGAGGGTCACGAGCGACAGCGTGCGCCGCTGCGACAGGTGCCCGGCGGCATCGCGGACCCAGACGGCGAAGGTGTAGCTGGTGGATGCCAGCAGCGGCCGAGCCTCAGCGACACGGGCGTACTGGACCCACGTCGCGGCGTAGCCCGCATCGGGTGTCGCAGCAGCGGTGAGACCGCGGGTGTACCGGACGACGACCCTCGCCCCGGGCGCGTACGCCGCGGCCGGGACGTCCCACTGGGCACGCAGGGTGTGGTCGTAGCGCGCGTAGGGTCGCAGGTTCGACACTGCAGGCACCGAAGTGGCGGCATCGGCATGGTGCACCGGAGCGACAAGGGCTCCTCCCACGGCCATCGCCGCTGCCGTCAGTACCCGAACGAGACGTCGACTCAACATCTGGTGCCCTTCCCCTGTGGCGGATGCGCTCCGGACGGTAGACCTGCTCACCGTCCTCTGCAAGGACCGGGGTCGGCAGCGACGCGCGCCGAGGCGCCCTAGGCTGGTCCCATGCCCACGCCGAAGCCGCAGACCATGAAGCCCCAGACGGCCGCGAAGAAGCTCGGCGTCCTGCTGTCCGAGACCCCGGCCGAGTTCCAGGACGGCGTCGTCAGCCGCACCGAGCTCAACGCGCTGCAGGCCGATCCGCCGGAGTGGCTCTCGACCTTGCGCCGTAACGGCCCGCACACACGGCAGGAGACGGCACGCCGTCTCGGCATCTCCAACTCCGGCCTCGCCCGGGGCGGCGTCGGAGAGCACCTGACCACCGACGAGATCAAGGCCGTCCTCGAGGAGATGCCCGACTGGCTCGTCTCCGAGCGCGACATCTTCGCCCAGGTCCGGGCCGAGGACGCACGCCTCAAGGCGCGCGACGCCGAGCGTGCGTGACGTCCGCGTGGGTGAGACCGTCCAGACCTTCCGCACCGTCCTCGAGGCGACGGGTGGGAACAACGTCGGCATCGTGGTGCCCGACGAGGTCGTCGCGGCATTCGGCCGAGGCAAGCGGGTGCCCGTCTCCGTGACGGTGGACGGCACGTACACGTATGCGACCTCGATCGCCTCCATGGGTGGCCGGTTCCTCGTGTCCTTCAACGCTGCGACACGGGCCGCCACGGGACGCGGTGCCGGCGACGACATCGAGGTGCGGCTCGAGCTCGACGACGGTCCGCGTGAGGTCGACGTGCCCGAGTCGCTGCGGGCGGCCCTCGACGCCGACCCCGGGGTCCGGACCGCCTGGACGTCGCTGTCCAGCAGCAAGCAGAAGGCGCACGTCCTCTCGGTGTCGTCGGCCAGGACCGAGCCCACCCGGGAGCGGCGTCTGGCGCTGGTGGTCGAGGCGTTGCGCGAGGCCGGCGCCCGAGGCTAGGCCAGCTGGTCGCGGCGACGCTTCAGGTAGGCCGTCTCTGCCGTGTTGCCCGCCAGCTCGATCGCCTGCTCATACGCCGACCGCGACTCCTCGCTCCGACCGAGACGACGCAGCAGGTCGGCGCGGGTCGCGTGGTAGGCGTGGTAGCCGCCCAACACCTCCCGGAGGCGGTCGACGGTGGCGAGCGCCACGTCCGGACCGTCGAGCTCGGCGAGCGCGATGGCGCGGTTCAGGGCGATGATCGGGGACGGGTCTAGGCGGACCAGCTGGTCGTAGAGGGCGACGACCTGCGACCAGTCCGTGTCGCGCATGTCGCGGGCGGAGGTGTGCACGGCGCTGATCGCAGCCATGACCTGGTAGCGACCCGGCGCCACCCCTGAGTCGAGCCGCTCGCGCACGAGTCGGTGACCCTCGGCGACGAGCGCCACGTCCCAGGCGCCCCGGTCCTGCTCGTCGAGCGGCACCAGCTCTCCCGTCGCCGAGACCCGGGCGGTCCGACGGGCCTCCGTGAGCAGCATCAGCGCCAGGAGTCCGGCCACCTCGCCGTCCTCCGGCAGCAGGTCACGGACCATCCGGGTGAGCCGGATCGCCTCGGCGGTCAGGTCGTGGCGGACGGGGTCGGTGTCGGGGCCGGTCGCGAGGTAGCCCTCGTTGAAGACGAGGAAGAGGACGCCGAGCACCCCGGAGACCCGTGCGGGGAGGTCCGCCGCGGCCGGCACGCGGTACGGGATGCGCGCCACCGCGATCTTGGCCTTGGCCCGGGTGAGGCGGCGAGCCATCGCCGACTCCTGGACCAGGAAGGCGCGGGCGATCTCGGGCACCGTCAGGCCGCCCACCATCCGCAGCGTCAGCGCGACGCGGGCCTCCATCGCGAGGGCCGGGTGGCAGCAGGTGAACACGAGTCGGAGACGGTCGTCGTCGATGGCGCCCAGCGGTTCTGGTCGACTGTCGTCGTGCGCCATCGCAGCCTCCCGGTGCTTGTGGTCGCGCTTGCTCTCGCGTCGGATGCGGTCGATCGCCTTGCGGTTGGCGGTGGTGGTCAGCCACGCGCCGGGGTTGGGGGGTGTGCCCTCGGTGGGCCACCGCTCGACGGCGGTCGCGAACGCCTCGGCCGCAGCGTCCTCGGCGAGGTCGAGGTCACCGAATCGCCGCGCCAGGGAGGCGACCACTCTGGCCCACTCCTCGTGGTGGGCCCGGGTGATCTCTGCGCTGACCTCGAGCGGCATCACAGGAACGGACGCACCTCGATCTTCCGGTTGCAGGCCCTCGACCCCTCGGCGCCGAGCTCGAGCGCCACGTCCAGGTCCGGGGCCTCGAGGATCCAGAAGCCGGCGAGGTACTCCTTCGACTCGAGGAAGGGCCCGTCGCTGAAGACCGGCTCGTCCCCGCGGTTGTCGATGACCGTCGCCGGGTCCGGGGAGCCGAGGCCACCGGCGAAGACCCAGTAGCCGTCGGACCTCAGCCGCTCGTTGAAGGCGTCGATGGCGGCCTCCTCGGTGGGCGTGTCCGGACCGGTGCCGTCGTCGATGACGGATACGAGGTACTGCATTGGATCGTCTCCTCTGACTCGGGCCGCCCCTCGCGGGCCGCCTCTCACCCCTACCACGAATACCCCGACCCCGATCGGACAGCGCGTCCCGGACCACCTCAGGGGCCCGGCCCCTCTGGACGAGCTCAGCGGTGCTGCGCGGTCCAGGCGCCGGCGCTCGCGGCTTCGGCGATGAGGTCGGCGACCTCGGCGTGGTTCTCGCGCACCAGTCCGGTGGTCACGCGCACGTGCCCCTCGGGCCCGGCGACGTGCTCCACGGAGAACGGTGACCCGGGGGTGACCGCGATGCCCTGGCTCGCGAGCCGGAGCACCGCCGCGGCCTCGTCCCGCACGGGCACCCAGATGTTGAGCCCGTCGGTGCCCGGCACGTCGATGCCGTGCTCGGCGAGGCGGGCGACCACGAGCTCTCGGCGACGGGCGTACTCCGCCCCGGCCGAGGCGATGCCACGGGCGCAGCCCTCGTCGCGCAGCAGTCCGGCCAGGACCCGTTGGAGCAGCCTGCTCGTCCAGCCCTGCCCGATGGCGCGCGCGTGGCGCACCGGGGCGAGCAGCGAGTCCGGGCCGCTCAGGGCGGCGATCCGCAGGTCCGGTCCGTGCGACTTGCTGAAGCTGCGGATGTGCAGCACCTGGTCAGGGATCCACGTGCCGAGGCTGATCACCGCCGACGTCGAGATGGGACCGCTGGAGTCGTCCTCGACGACGACGCAGTCATGACCCTTCAGCAGCGCGGCGAGCCGGCGCGCCCGGGTGGGCGACATCGAGACTCCGGTCGGGTTCTGACCCCGCGGCTGGATGACGACCGCTGCCGGCCGTCGAGGCAGGAGCGCCTCGACCCGGTCCAGGTCGAGCCCGGTCTCGTCGAGCGGCACCCCGACGACCTCGACGCCCCGGTCCTCGAGCAGGTCGAGCAGGGGAGGGAAGCCCGGGTGCTCGACGAGGACGAGGTCACCCGGGCGCAGCAGGGCCCGGGTGACGAGGTCCAGCGCGTCCATCGCGCCGTCGACGACCAGGAGGTCGTCAGCGGCATACGGCCAGTCGCGGGTCAGCTCGGCGCGCAGCTCGTCGAGCACCGGGTCGTCGAGGTAGCTGCTGGGCGTGGTCGGGTCGGTCAGCGCCGACAGCACCGGGACGAGCGGGGGCAGCAGCGTGCTGTCGGGGATGCCGGTCGACAGGTCGAGGCTCACCGGTGACTCGTGACGCAGGGCCCGGGTGTAGCGCTCGCCGCCTCGTGCGGTCGGTGCGACGGTCGTGCCCCGACGCCCGGCGGACCGGATCGTGCCCGAGCGCGCGAGGAGCTGCCAGGCGGCGCTGACGGTCGTCGGCGACATCATCAGCTCCTCGGCCACCCGACGGATCGGGGGCAGCTGGTCGCCCGGCAGCAGGGTGGCGTCGCGGATGGCCCTCGACACGGCTTGGGCGAGCCCCTTGGCAGTCGGGGCGTCGAGGCGCTCCTCGATGGAGGAGATGACGGCGCGCATGTTCGTAACATAGCAATGAGGTCTTTGTGTGGGGTAGAGGTGGCACGTAGCGTGGACCGCATGACGACCTCCACCGTGACGACCATCGACCACTGGATCTCCGGCGCCCGCGTGCCCGGCACCTCGGGACGCACCGCCCCGGTGCACGACCCGGCGACCGGCCGCCAGACCGGCGAGGTGCCGCTCGCCTCCGCCGCCGAGGTGGACGACGCCGTCAAGACCGCGGTCGCGGCCGGACGCGACTGGCGCACGAGCTCGCTGTCGAAGCGGGCCGCCGTCCTCTTCGCCTTCCGCGAGCTGCTCCACACGCGCACCGACGAGCTGGCTGCCATCGTCACCGCCGAGCACGGCAAGGTCCTCTCGGACGCCGTCGGCGAGATCGCCCGCGGCCTCGAGAACGTCGAGTTCGCGACCGGTGTCCCTCAACTGCTCAAGGGCGGCTTCTCCGAGCAGGCCGCGAGCGGCGTCGACGTCTACAGCATCCGCCAGCCGCTCGGTGTCGTCGCCGGCATCACGCCCTTCAACTTCCCCGTCATGGTGCCGCTGTGGATGTGTGCCAACGCGATCGCCTGCGGCAACAGCTTCGTCCTCAAGCCGAGCGAGAAGGACCCGTCGGCCGCACTCTTCCTCGCGCAGATGTGGAAGGACGCCGGGCTGCCCGACGGCGTCTTCACGGCCGTGCAGGGCGACAAGGAGGCCGTCGACGCGCTCCTCGACCACGAGGACATCGCGGCCGTCAGCTTCGTCGGGTCGACCCCCATCGCGAAGTACATCTACGAGCGCGGTACCGCCAACGGCAAGCGCGTCCAGGCCCTCGGCGGTGCCAAGAACCACGCGCTCGTGCTCCCCGACGCCGACATCGAGATGGCTGCGGACGCCATCGTCTCGGCGGCCTACGGGGCGGCGGGGGAGCGCTGCATGGCCCTGTCCGTCGCGGTCGCCGTGGGCGACGTCGGCGACGACCTCGTCTCGGCGATCTCCACCCGGCTGCCGAAGCTCACCGTCGGACCCGGCGCTGCGGAGGGCACCGACATGGGTCCCCTCATCACGCGTGAGCACCGGGACAAGGTGGCCGGCTACGTCGCTGCCGGCGCCGAGGCCGGTGCCACGGTCGTCGTCGACGGACGCGAGCAGGACGTTCCCCAGGACGGCTTCTTCCTCGGGATGACGCTGCTCGACGACGTGACGCCCGACATGACCGTCTACCGCGACGAGATCTTCGGGCCCGTCCTGTCGGTCGTCCGCGTCGCGACCTACGACGAGGGCCTGGCCCTCATCAACCGCAACCCGTATGCCAACGGCACCGCGATCTTCACCCGTGACGGAGGGGCCGCGCGCCGCTTCCAGAACGAGGTCGAGGTCGGCATGGTGGGGATCAACGTGCCCATCCCCGTCCCTGTCGCGTACTACTCCTTCGGCGGCTGGAAGGACTCGCTCTTCGGCGACACGCACATGTACGGCCCCGAGGGCATCAACTTCTACACGCGCGGCAAGGTCGTGACGCAGCGGTGGCCCGACCCGGCCACCTCGAGCGTCGACCTCGGCTTCCCGCGCACCCGCTGAGAGGACCCACCCGTGACCGACCTGAGCGACCTGAGCAACCCGATCGGCGTGACCGAGCTCGACCGGCGCCCCGTGGTCGCCGACCTCCTCGACGAGATGACCGAGGCGCAGGTGCGCACCCTCGACCGCGAGCACGTGTTCCACTCGTGGTCCGCCCAGGGACTCATCGACCCGCTGCCCATCGCACGGGCCGAGGGCTCCTACTTCTGGGACTACCAGGACAAGCGCTACCTCGACTTCAGCAGCCAGCTCGTCAACGTGAACATCGGCTACAACCACCCGAAGGTCGTCGCCGCCATCCAGGAGCAGGCCGCCCGGCTCGCGACGATCGCACCGTCGTTCGCCAACGATGCCCGCAGCGAGGCTGCGCGGCTCATCACCGAGGTCGCGCCCGAGGGACTGTCCGCCGTCTTCTTCACCAACGGCGGGGCCGAGGCCAACGAGAACGCGATCCGCATGGCCCGGCTGCACACGGGGCGCCACAAGGTGCTCGCGACCTACCGCAGCTACCACGGCGCGACAGGCGGCTCGATCACCCTGACCGGAGACCCGAGGCGCTGGCCGTCCGAGCCCGGCCTCGCGGGCATCGTGCACTTCTGGGGCCCGTACACCTACCGGTCGGCCTTCCACTCCGAGACCGAGGAGCAGGAACGCGACCGTGCCCTCCAACACCTGTGCGACACGATCATGGTCGAGGGCGCGCACACGATCGCGGCCATCATCCTCGAGACGGTCGTCGGAACCAACGGCATCCTCGTCCCACCGGACGGCTACCTCCAGGGCGTCCGTGACCTCTGCGACGAGCACGGCATCATCCTCATCGCCGACGAGGTCATGTCCGGCTTCGGCCGGTGCGGCGAGTGGTTCGCCGTCGACCGCTGGGGCGTCCGCCCCGACCTCATCACCTTCGCCAAGGGCGTGAACTCCGGCTACGTGCCGCTCGGCGGCGTCGTCATCTCGGACGAGATCCGGGCGAGCTTCGACCAGCGCGCGTTCCCCGGCGGGCTGACCTACTCGGGCCACCCGCTCGCCTGCGCCTCGGCGGTGGCGTCGATCAACGCCTTCCGCGAGGAGGGCATCCTCGACAACGCCCGGATGCTCGGCACCGACGTCATCGGCCCGCGCCTGCGCGAGATCGCCGCGAGGCACCCGAGCGTCGGCGACGTCCGGGGGCTCGGGGTCTTCTGGGCGGTCGAGCTCGTGCGCGACCGGGAGACCCGCGAGCCGCTCGTGCCCTACAACGCCGCGGGCGAGGCGGCCGCCCCGATGACGGCCTTCGCGGCGGCCTGCAAGGAACGTGGGCTCTGGCCGTTCACCCACTTCAACCGGACGCACGTCGTGCCGCCGTGCACGACGACCCCGGCGGAGGCCGAGGAGGGGCTGGCGGTGCTCGACCAGGCGCTCGACGTCGCCGACGAGTTCACCGCCTGACGGCGCTCGAGCGTCGCGAGGGCGTATGCCGCTGGGTCCGGGCCCGGCGGCATACGCCCTCGGTCGTGGGCCGGGTCAGGCGTCGAGCTCGACGAGCCCGGTGACGCTCGGGTCGACGGCGCGCTGGGCGGCGTCGTCGGGCAGCGGCGGGGGAGTGCCGCCCCAGGCGGGGCACAGGGCACGGTGGTCGCACCAGTCGCACAGCCGGCTGGGGCTGGGCCGCCAGTCGCCGGTGGTGGCCGCGCGCTCGATCGCCTGCCAGAGGGCCTTGACCTTGCGCTCGGTGCCCAGGAGGTCCTGCTCGTCGGGCTCGTAGGCGACGATCTCGCCGTTGCCGAGGTAGACCAGCTGCAGGCGCTTGGGGATGACGCCTCGCTGGCGCCACAGCACGAGCGCGTAGAACTTCATCTGGAAGAGCGCCTTGGCCTCGAAGTGCTCGGAGGGCGATCGACCCGTCTTGTAGTCGACGACGCGCATCTCGCCGCCGGGGGCCACGTCGAGCCGGTCGACGTAGCCGCGCAGGACGAGCCCGTCGACCTCGGTCTCGACGTAGAGCTCGCGCTCGGCCGGCTCGAGCCGCGTCGGGTCCTCAAGCCCGAACCACGTCTGCAGCAGCGTCGCGGCGCCTGCGAACCACTCGTCGGTGCGGCCGTCGTGGTCGGCGAGCAGGTCGAGCATCGCCGGCTCCTCCTCGGCGAGGCGCTCCCACTCCCCGGGGACGAGCCCGACGGCAGCCTCGATGGTGCGCTCGCTAGCCGGGAGGTCGAAGAGCCGCTCGAGGACGGCATGGACGAGCGTGCCCCGGGCCGTCGCCTGCGTCGGCGGCGACGGGAGCTTGTCGATGACCCGGAAGCGGTAGAGCATCGGGCACGACATGAAGTCGGAGGCCCGACTCGGGGACAGCGCTGCAACCATGGGGCGACTGTATGCCGCGGGGCCGACACCGGCGGTCCGGTACCCACAGCCCGCGCACGGGACCGGCACAGGGAGCGGCGCGGCACAGGGCATAGGGTCGGGCCCATGAGCACTCCCGCACGCCCGGACGCGTCTCACGGGTGGCGGATCGGCAGCCTCGCCGGGACCCCGGTCTACCTCGGCCGGTCCTGGCCGATCATCGCCGTGCTCATCGTCGTCGTCTTCGGGCCCAACCTCTCCCGGTCCGACCGCGGAGCCATCTACGGCTACCTGCTCGCCGGCGCCTACGCGTTGCTGCTGCTCGTCTCCGTGCTGGTGCACGAGGCGTCGCACGCGTTCGCGGCCCGCTGGCGGGGCCACCCGGTGAACCGGATCGTCGCCGACGTGTGGGGTGGACACACCGTCTACGACGCCAACCGCACCTCGCCGAGCACGACGGCCATCGTCGCCGTGGTCGGTCCGCTCTCCAACCTGGCGCTCGCCGCGGTCGTCTGGGGCCTGCGGGTGCTGACGACCAACGAGACGGCCCTGACGCTCCTCGGCATCGTGGCCTTCGCCAACGTCCTCGTCGGCGTCTTCAACCTCCTGCCCGGCCTGCCGCTCGACGGAGGCCAGATCGTCAGCGCCCTCGTGTGGCGGGCGACCGGCAGCAAGGGTCGCGGTCTCGTCACGGCCGGCTGGCTCGGACGCGTCGTCGCGGTGCTGACGGTCGCGTGGTTCGCCCTGAAACCGCTCGCCGAGGGGCGGGCCCCCGACATCTTCGACCTCGTCTGGCCGTTCGCCATCGCCTTCTTCCTCTGGCAGGGCGCGACGGGCGCCGTCCGGGCGGGACACATCCACGAGGCGACCGCGCAGCGTGCGACCGACGTGCTCGAGCCGCTGTCCCTCGTAGCGGGCACGGCCCCCCTGGCCGAGGTCGAGGCCGCGGTCACCGCCGGGGCCTGGGTGGCGGCTGCCGACCCCACGGGGTGGCCCCTCGGCGTCGTCGACGCCGACTCCGCGGCCGGGGTGCCGACCGAGAGCCGGGCGCGCACGGCCATCGCGTCCGTGACCCTGGCCCAGCCGGCGTCCTGGGTCGTCGCACTGCCCGACGACGCCGTGCTCACCGATCTCATCCGCGTCATGAGCGAGCGTGAGCTCTCGCTCGCCGTCGTCGTCGACGAGGCGACCCGTGACATCCGGGGCCTGGCGAGCGCCGAGCGGATCAACGCGGTGGTCGGCGCCGAGCTGGCGCGACGGGGTCGACGCTGACGCCCCGCAACCCCGTGACGGTCTGCACCAGGCTCCCGACGCCGTGCCGTGTCCACACCCCCTCCGTCCCTCGCTCCGCCGTCCACAGACGGGCCCGACGGAGCTGCGCAGCTGCCGACCTCCCGTCACCGTTGGCCCAGGGCCCGACGGGCGGGCCGGAGGAGGCACCATGAGGACGAGCCGGAGCGGGACGACGACGAGCGCGGGTGGAGCGGTGCCCCGGCCGAGGTCGAGCCCCGGTCGCGGGGCACGCGACCGGGCAGAGCCCGGGGCGTCGCCCGAGACCCCACCGCAGCCGGGCCGCAACGAGGTGCTCCTGAGTGGCCGCCTCGGCGCCGAGGCGGAGGAGCGCGAGCTGCCGAGCGGTGACCGCATCGCCACGCTCCGGGTCGTCGTGCCGCGCGAGCAGTCGACCGGCAGGCGACGCGCGGTCACCGACGGACCCAAGCGGGCGACGGTCGACACCATCGATGTCGTGTGCTGGACGGCCGCGACTCGCCGGACCGCGCTGCGACTGCGCAGCGGCGAGCTCGTCGAGGTCGAGGGAGCGCTCCGTCGCCGCTTCTTCGGTGGGCCCGCCGGTCGCCAGAGCCGTTACGAGGTCGAGGCGGCGGCGCTCCGGAAGCTGTCCGGCGGAGGTGTCGCCGGCACCTAGACTGTGCTCCCATGACCGACGCCGAGCAGCCCGACGCCGAGCAGTCCCACGTCCCCGGTGCGCACGACCGCCGCGGTGTCTTCGAGGTCGGGGAGCGCATCCAGCTGACCGACCCGAAGGGGCGTCTGCACACGATCACTCTCGAGCCCGCCCGCGAGTTCCACACCCACCGTGGCTTCCTGCGGCACGACGACCTCATCGGCTCCCACGACGGCTCCGTCGTCACGAACACCGCGGGCGTCGAGTACCTCGCGCTCCGCCCGCTCCTCAGCGACTACGTCATGTCGATGCCGCGTGGCGCGGCCGTCGTCTACCCGAAGGACTCGGGCCAGATCGTCCAGATGGCCGACATCTTCCCGGGCGCGACCGTGGTCGAGGCCGGTGTCGGCAGCGGGGCGCTGTCCATGTCGCTGCTGCGGGCCATCGGCGAGCGGGGACGGCTGCTGTCGTTCGAGCGACGCGAGGACTTCGCCGACATCGCGCGCGGCAACGGCCGCGCCTTCTTCGGCGGCGACCACCCCGCCTGGACCGTCACCGTCGGCGACCTCGTCGAGTCCCTGCCGTCGGTCGCCGAGGCGGGGACGGTCGACCGGGTCGTGCTCGACATGCTCGCCCCGTGGGAGTGCCTCGACGCCGTCTCCGACGCGCTCATCCCCGGCGGCGTGCTCATCTGCTACGTCGCCACGACGACCCAGCTGAGCCGGGTGGCCGAGGGCATCCGCGCCCACGGCGGCTTCACCGAGCCCTCAGCCTGGGAGTCGCTCGTGCGCGGCTGGCACCTCGAGGGCCTCGCCGTGCGTCCGCAGCACCGCATGCACGGCCACACGGGCTTCCTCATCACGACGCGCCGGCTCGCTCCCGGGGTCGTTCCGCCCGAGCGCAAGCGCCGCCCGGCCAAGGGTGCCTACGGTGACGCGGGCGACACGGTCGCGACCACGGGCGACGCGTCCGACGACGCGACCGGCGTCGTCGCGCCCATCGCCGGGTCGACCGCCTCGACGGACATCCCGGCGGAGGCCTGGACCCCCGAGGCGCTCGGCGAACGGGTCAAGAGCGACAAGACGATCCGACGCGTACGCCGATCACTGGCTGAAACGTCCGACGACATCGGCTGACTCGGGGTTAGGGTCGAATCGTCACTATGTGCGAGTGACGGATTGAGGAGGCCGAGATGTCTGATGACGTCCGCAACCCAGACCCCGAAGGTGCCGCCGGCGCCGGAGTCCCCGGAGCGGGGGACCGCGAGCTCGCAGCCCTGCGCGCCGAGGTCGAGTCGCTGCGCGAGGTGACGCGACACTCGCCCCAGCGCACCCGTGAGCTCGAGGCGCGGCTGGCCCACGTCCAGACGAGCCTGTCGACGCTGTCGTCCCAGAACGAGCGCCTCGTGCGTACCCTCAAGGACGCTCGCGAGCAGATCGTCACCCTGAAGAAGGAGGTCGACCGCCTCGCGCAGCCGCCGAGCACCTTCGGCCTCGTCGTCGACCCGCCGGACGACGGCGCGATCGACATCATCACCGGCGGTCGCAAGATGCGTGTCGCGATCAGCCCCTCGGTCGACCAGCACGAGCTCGGACTGGGCCGCGAGGTCATGCTCAACGAGGCCCTCAACGTCGTCTCCGTCCACGGCTACGAGCGGGTGGGCGAGGTCGTCACCGTCAAGGAGCGCCTCGACGACGAGCGCGTCGTCGTGGTGACCCACGGTGACGAGGAGCGCGTGTGTCGCATCGCGACGCCGCTGCTCGGCGAGCACTTCCGCGTCGGCGACTCCCTCACCCTCGACCCGAGGTCGAACTTCGTCCACGAGGTCGTCCCCAAGCTCGAGGTCGAGGAGCTCGTGCTCGAAGAGGTGCCCGACGTCGACTACGAGGACATCGGCGGCCTGGCCGGTCAGATCGAGCAGATCCGCGACGCCGTCGAGCTGCCCTTCCTGCACCCCGAGCTCTACAAGGAGCACGCGCTGAAGCCGCCGAAGGGCGTCCTGCTCTACGGCCCTCCCGGCTGCGGCAAGACGCTCATCGCCAAGGCGGTGGCGGCGTCACTGGCCCGCCAGGTCGCCGCGCGCACGGGCAAGCAGACGGAGAAGAGCTACTTCCTCAACATCAAGGGCCCGGAGCTGCTCAACAAGTACGTCGGCGAGACCGAGCGTCACATCCGGCTCATCTTCCAGCGCGCCCGTGAGAAGGCCTCCGACGGGACGCCGGTGGTCGTCTTCTTCGACGAGATGGACTCGCTCTTCCGCACGCGCGGATCCGGCGTCTCCAGCGACGTCGAGACGACGATCGTGCCGCAGCTGCTCGCCGAGATCGACGGCGTCGAACGCCTCGACAACGTCATCGTCATCGGAGCGTCCAACCGCGAGGACATGATCGACCCCGCGATCCTGCGGCCGGGACGGCTCGACGCGAAGATCAAGATCGAGCGCCCCGACGCCGAGAGCGCGCGTGACATCTTCAGCAAGTACCTCGTCGACACGCTGCCGCTGCACGAGCACGACCTCGCCGTCAACGGTGGGGACCGGGACGCCACGGTCGAGGCGATGATCACGGCCGCGGTCGAGCGGATGTACTCCGAGATGGAGGAGAACCGCTTCCTCGAGGTCACCTACCAGGGCGGCGACAAGGAGATCCTCTACTTCAAGGACTTCAACTCGGGCGCGATGATCCAGAACATCGTCGACCGGGCCAAGAAGCTCGCCATCAAGGACTTCCTCACGACGGGCCAGAAGGGCATCCGCGTCGAGCACCTGCTCAACAGCTGTGTCGACGAGTTCAAGGAGAACGAGGACCTCCCCAACACGACCAACCCCGACGACTGGGCGCGGATCAGCGGGAAGAAGGGCGAGCGCATCGTCTACATCCGCACGCTGCTCAAGGGCAAGGACGGCACCGAGCCGGGTCGGTCCATCGCGACGGCCAACACGGGCCAGTACCTCTGACCGAGGGCGTATGCCGTGTGGCCGGGACGTCCCGGCCACACGTGGCCTCTCGACGTCGACCACGCGGCCACACGTGGCCTCTCGACGGTTGAGCTAGGCGTGGTGCGCTGACGCGCGGGTGCGGCGGACGGCATACGCCCCGATGGCGCGCCAGCCCAGCAGGAAGAGCGCGAGCACCACGGACGCGACCACGACGAAGCTGACGGCCGTGCCCGACCCGACCGCGTGCCGCAGCAGCATGCCCACGAGGACGGTCGCGAACCAGACCGTGACACCCGGCGCCACGTCGAGCGGCCACTCGTGCCGCACGAGCCGCACGACGAGCCAGCCGAGACCGGTGCCGACGAGGAAGGGCCAGGCCGTGGCCAGGACACCGACGACGGGGCTCGACTCGTCGTGGCTCGCCCGGCCGACTCCCGCGAACACGAGGACGAGGACGACGTCGAGGAGCAGCGCGACCAGGGGCCGGCGCCACCAGGCGAGGCGGCTCATGGGTGCGTGTCGAAGGGGAGCTTGGCCTGCGGCGGGGCGTGGGTCGGGTCGACCCCCTCGAAGAGCGAGCTGACCGACCGACCGTGGTGGATGCGGCTGATCGCCTCGGCGAAGAGGGCCGAGACCGAGCGCACCTTGAGCTCGGGCCAGCCGTCCGGCGCCGGGACGGTGTCGGTCGTGACGACCTCGGTGACGAACGGGTGGTCGCGCAGCCGCTCGACCGCCTTGCCGGCGAAGAGGCCATGGGTGCACACGATCGCGGCCTCGGTCGCGCCGGCGTCCTTGAGGCGGTCCATGAGCTCGAGCATCGAGCCGCCCGTCGCGATCTCGTCGTCGAGGATGATGGCACGTCGACCCGAGACGTCGCCGACGATCGAGTCGATGNCCCCGCCGCTTCGAGCCGGCGGCGACGGGCAGGCCCAACAGGCGGGCGAACTGGGTCGCGACCTTGGCGTTGCCGAGGTCGGGGCTGACGACGATCGAGTTGCCGAGGTCGTTGTCGCGGAAGTGGTCGGCGAGGACGCCGATGGCCGTGAGGTGGTCGACCGGCGTCGAGAAGAAGCCGTGCACCTGGGGGGCGTGCAGCGCCATCGTCAGCACCCGGTGGCAGCCGGCCGTCGAGATCATGTCGGCCACGAGGCGTCCGCCGAGCGAGATGCGCGAGGCGTCCTTCTTGTCGGAGCGGGCGTAGGCGTAGTGCGGCATGACCGCGGTGATCTGCGCCGCCGAGGCGCCGCGGGCCGCGTCGATCATCAGGAGCAGCTCCATGAGGTGCTCCTGGGTCGGCGGCACGAGCGGCTGCACGATGTAGACGTCGCGCTGGCGACAGTTGGCGAGCAGCTGCGCCTGGAGGCAGTCGTTGCTGAACCGCTTGATGTCGACGGGAGAACGGGTCACCCCGAGATGGGAGCAGATCCGGTCGGCCAGCGCGGGGTGCGCCGAGCCGCTGAACACGACGACATCGTTCACTTCGAGACCATCCCTCACGAGACTCGCGTGCGTTCGCAGACTATCCGACCGTTCCGGGTCGCGCGTGCCGGGCGACCCACAGGGCGAGCTCCGCGCGGGCCGCACCGCCGACCCGGGTGGCCCCGGGGAAGCTCATGAAGCCGTGCGGGACGCGGGGGTAGTTGGTGTGGCGAACGACGACTCCGGCGGCACGCAGCGCGGCGGCGTAGGCGGCGCCCTCGTCGCGGAGCGGGTCGAGGTCGGCCGTCTGCACGAGCGTCGGGGGCAGCCCGCCGAGGTCGTCGGCGTGCAGCGGCGAGACGAGCGGGTCGAGCGGGTCGAGGGCGTCCTCGCCGTCGCCGAGGTAGTGGGCGAGGAACGCGTCCATGTCGCTGCGGGTGAGGATCGGCGCCTGCGCGTGCTGGGACACCGAGGGCGAGCTCATCGTCGCATCGACGGCGGGGTAGACCAGCGCCTCGTAGGCGACGTCGGCGCCGCCCTCGGCGCGGAGGACCTGCGCGGCCACGGCTGCCAGGTTGCCGCCCGCGGAGTCTCCGGCGAGGCCGAGGCCGGTGTGCCGGACGCCGTCGCCGGACGCGTCGGACGCGGCCCACCGGACGGCATCCACGCAGTCGTGGACTGCCTGGGGAGCGCGGTGCTCCGGAGCCAGGCGGTAGTCGACGTTGAGCACGGCCACCCGGGCGCGGTCGGCGATCCAGGCACAGATGGGGTCATATCCGCGCGTGTTGCCGAGCACCCACCCGCCTCCGTGGAACCACAGCATCGCGGGCAGGGCCTGGCCTTCGGTGTGTCGCGGCCGGTAGGTGCGCACGTCGACGACGTGCCCGTCGCGGGCGGTGAAGCTCGTGTCACGGATCTCCACCCCGGCTGGGACCGAGCCCGTCACCCACGTGAACGGCACTCGTGGCGGAGCGAACCACGCTCTGCTGCGGGCGATCTCGTCACCGGAGAGCATCCGTGACCCGTCTCGGGTGCGGCTCAGCACGCGGGCGAGGAGCTTGGTGCGCAGAGGCATGTCCCACGAGTCGGTGACCGTCACGGCGTCAGTCTCGCACCGGTTCCTGATGGTCGGTGCATCGGGCGCACCAAGCACGGCACGGCGA
Source organism: Terrabacter sp. Soil810 (assembly GCF_001429645.1). Taxonomy (NCBI): domain Bacteria; kingdom Bacillati; phylum Actinomycetota; class Actinomycetes; order Micrococcales; family Intrasporangiaceae; genus Terrabacter; species Terrabacter sp. Soil810. The sequence continues at coordinate 1,609,716 of NZ_LMSW01000011.1, read as the reverse complement.
CGCTGCGGCCATTCGGCCCCAGGCTCAGGCAGGATTGGGCCATGCCCGGCGACTCGGAGAGGACGCGGCCCCCCACGGACGGGGCCGTCCCCCGACCCGCCGAGGCGCTGGACGACACCACGGGGGAGACGATGCGCCGGACGGCGGAGGACGTGCACGAGCAGAGCGAGCGCGGTGACGAGGGTGGCGAGGTGACCGTGGGGGAGACGGTCGCCGCGATGGCCGACGGCGGCGCTGCCCCCGGGCAGCCGCCCGGGTCCCCGGGCGGACGTGCCCATGCGTCCGCTCCCGACGTCGAGGTCCTCGAGCCGCCCATCCCGGATCGCGTGCGCCGCCCCGTCGACGGCGTGCGCCTTGCCGTCGCCGTGGTGATCCTCGTGCTGGGACTCGTCGGGGCCGACCTCGCGGCGGGCACGCGAGGCGCGGTCGAGCAGGACCTCACCGACGCCACGAGCGGGCTGCCCAGACTGCTGCTCACGCTGCTCGGCTGGATGAGCGGCATCGGCGTGCTGCTCCTGCCGATCGGCGTGGGCGCCGACCTGCTGGTGCGCCGTCGGCCGATGCAGCTGATCCAGGCGCTCGGCGCCGCCGTCGTGGGAGGCATCCTCGTCATCGTGCTCGCCGTGCTCGTCGAGTCGGGCAACGGGGGGTTCGTCACCGACGTGCTGACGCGGCCGACGGCGACGGGGCACACGGGACCACTCGACATCGTCATCGTCTCGATGGTGGCGCTGCTCACCGTCGCCGACATCTCGGGCCGCAAGTGGATCTCGCCGATCGCGACGGTCGTCGTCATCGCGACCCTCGTCACGACCCTCCTCTCGGGCGCCCTGACCCTCGCGGCCCTCGCCTGCTCGCTCCTCGTCGGCTGGATCGTCGGCCTGGTCTTCCGCCTCGCGTTCGGCGTCAGGTCGACCAGGCCCCCGGGTGTCGAGGTGGCTGCGGTGCTCGTGGCCGGCGGGGTGCCCCTGACCCGTCTGGAGCTCATCGACGCCAACGACGCCGGTGACCGGCGCTACGTCGGTGCCACGCACGACGGGATCCTCGACGTCCACGTCATCGACCGTGACACGTTCGGTCTCGCCTCAGGTCGGCGCCTGCTGCGCGTGCTCCGCCTCCGCAGCGGCTTCACCAGGCCGCCCGCCCTGACGCTGCGCTCCGAGATCGAGCACCGCACCCTGATGGGGCTCGCCCTGCACGACGCGGGCATCCGGGCCCCCCGGCCGGTGGCCGTCTCGGAGGTCGGGCCGTTCTCGGCCGTCATCGCCTACGACGAGCCGCAGGGCACGCCGCTCAGTGACGTCGACGGCGACCTCGACGACGCCCGGCTCGCCGCGATCTGGCGCCTGGCAGCCACCCTCCACCGGCGCCGCATCGTGCACCGTCAGCTCGGACCGTCGACGGTCCTCGTCGACGACCGCGGCGGGGTCGCACTCTCGAGGCTGGGCAGCGGCGACGTCGCCGCTGACGACATCAGCCTGCGCATCGACCTCGCTCAGCTGCTCACGACGGTGGCCCTCGCCGTGGGTCCGGAGCGCACCGTCGACTCGGCCGTCGCGGCGCTCGGCGAGGACGCCGTCCTGCGAGCCGTCCCGGTGCTCCAGCCGGTCGCCCTGAGCCCGGACGCCCGGGTGGCGCTCAAGGCGTCCAAGTCGGTCATGGGCGAGCTGCGTGAGCGGCTCGTGGCCCTGCGGCCGAAGGCCGAGGCCGTCGAGCCCGTCCAGCTCCGGCGCATCTCGGCGCGTGGCGTGGTCACCCTGGTCGGTGGGGGCATCGCCGGCTACCTGCTCCTGACCCAGCTCGCCCAGGTCGACATCGGCGAGGTCGTCACCACCGCCGACTGGCGCTGGGCGGCTCTCCTGGTGCTCTTCGCGGCAGCGACCTTCGCCGGGGCCTCCATCGCGCTCGCCGGCGCCGTCCAGATCCACCTCAGGTTCATGCGGACGTACATGACCCAGCTCGCCGTCGCGTTCAGCGGTCTCGTGGCGCCGGCCGCCGTGGGCAACATCGCGCTCAACACGCGCTACCTGCAGACCTCGGGCCTGTCCCCGACGATCGCCGGAGCGAGCGTCGGTGTGGCGCAGGTCGCCCAGTTCTGCTCGTACTTCGTCCTGCTCGTCATCTCGGGCGTCATCGCCGGCACCGGGCCCGCGGTCTCGTTCAGCCCGTCCCCGGTGCTTGTCGCCGCGATCCTCGTCGTCGTGATCCTCGCGCTCGGGCTGCTCGCCCTGCCGAAGGTCCGGGCGCTGCTCACCGACCGGGTGCTCCCGCAGGTCAAGTCCGCCGTCCCTCAGGTGCTCGCCGTCCTCCAGCACCCGGCGAAGCTCATCCAGCTGCTCGGTGGCGCGCTGCTCCTCGACATGTCGTTCGTCGCGGCGCTCGTCTGCGCCACGAGGGCGTTCGGCGCCGACGCACCCGTGGCCGCCATCGCGGTCGTCTACTTCGCTGGTGCCATCGTCGGCTCGGCCGTGCCGACGCCGGGCGGTCTCGGCGGCATCGAGGCCGCCATGTCGTTCGGCCTCATCTCCATCGGGGTCGACAGCGGCACCGCGGTCTCGTCGGTCCTGCTCTATCGTCTCGCGACCTACTGGCTGCCGATCCCGTTCGGGTGGTTCTCGCTCAACAGGCTGCAGAAGGTCGGGGCCATCTAGGCCCGCCTGACGGCATACGCAGACAGCGCGGGACGGACCGTCCGCGGCGACGCGGCCGAGGGCGGTTATCGTCGGGCCATGACGGTGCGGCGGATCATGGGGCTCGAGACCGAGTACGGCATCTCGGTGCCCGGGGACCCGATGGCCAACCCGATGTTCCTCTCGGGACAGGTCATCAGCGTGTATGCCGCGGCCCAGGGGATCCGGTCCAACCAGTCGAGCTGGGACTACGCCTTCGAGGACCCGCTGCGCGACGCCCGCGGCTGGCAGCTCGACCGGCAGACCGCCGACCCGAGCCAGCTGACCGACGTCGAGGACCCGACGCTGGCCAACGTCGTGCTGACCAACGGCGCGCGCTACTACGTCGACCACGCCCACCCCGAGTACAGCTCGCCCGAGGTCACCCTGCCGCGCGATGCCGTGACGTGGGACCGCGCCGGTGACGCGATCGCCCTCGAGTCGGTGCGCCTGCTCGCCACGCGCCCCGGACAGCCGCCGGTCAACCTCTACAAGAACAACGCCGACGGCAAGGGCCAGTCCTACGGCACCCACGAGAACTACCTCATGCCGCGGCGCACGCCCTTCCCAGACATCGTGCGACACCTCATCCCGTTCTTCGTGACCCGTCAGGTCGTGTGCGGTGCGGGCCGGGTCGGCATCGGTGTCGACAGCAGGGGAGCGGGCTACCAGATCTCCCAGCGGGCCGACTTCTTCGAGACCGAGGTGGGCCTCGAGACGACGCTCAAGCGCCCGATCATCAACACCCGGGACGAGCCGCACGCCGTGGCCGACCGCTACCGGCGCCTGCACGTCATCATCGGCGACGCCAACCACCTCGACGTCGCGACCCTGCTCAAGACCGGTACGACCTCGCTCGTGCTCGGGATGATCGAGGACGGCCACCTCACCGAGGACTGGTCGATCCGGCGTCCGGTGGCCGCGCTCCAGACCGTGTCGCACGACCCGACGGTCACCGCCACCGTCGAGCTCGTCGACGGGCGCAGCGTGACCGCGCTCGACCTCCAGTGGATGTACCTCGAGGCGGCCCGTGCCTGGCTCGACCGCCGCGGCGACGACCCCGAGGCCGAGGCGACGGCCGAGGTGATGGGCCTCTGGGAGGAGGCGCTCACCGGCCTCGGCCGCGACGTCATGTCCTGCGCGCCCCTGCTCGACTGGGTCGCCAAGCTCCAGCTGCTCGAGGGCTACCGGGCCCGCGACGGCCTCGCGTGGGACGACCACCGCCTCGCCGCCATCGACATCCAGTGGGCCGACGTGCGCCCCGAGAAGGGGCTCGTGCACCGCCTGCGCGACCGGGGTCTGCTCCGCGACCTCGTGACGCCCGAGGAGGTCAAGGCGGCCCAGACCACGCCGCCCGAGGACACCCGGGCGTGGTTCCGCGGCGAGTGCGTCCGGCGCTTCACCTCGCAGGTGTTCTCGGCCAGCTGGGACTCCGTCGTCTTCGACGTGCCGGGACGCGCCAGCCTGCAGCGCGTGCCCATCCTCGAGCCCGAGCGCGGCACCCGGGCGCAGGTGGGCACCCTCCTCGAGCAGAGCGCCGACGTCGGCGAGCTCCTGCGCGGGCTGGCCACGCCCGAGTAGATGCAGGCGTGCAGGCGCCGTGGTCGATGCGGGACGCCGTCGTGCGCGACACCGGGGGAGCGGCGCGTCCACCGTCGGCGGTGGGTCCTCGGACGGCGAGGGGCGCACGGGTTAGGGTCGGGGCACGAGGTCTTTCACGTCTGGGAGGTAGCCATGCCGGGTCAGGAGCACGTCAAGCCGCAGCGTCGTGACGAGGAGCCGCCGGAGACGCCGGAGGCACCCCCGACCGCGCCCGCCGGCGCCGCCGTCAAGGAAGGGCTGTCCGACGACATCGACAGCGTCCTCGACGAGATCGACGGCGTCCTCGAGTCCAACGCCGAGGAGTTCGTCCGCGGTTTCGTCCAGAAGGGCGGCCAGTGACCCAGTGGTCCACGGGGCGTCCCCGCCGGCTCGACGACGCCTTCCTCAGCGCGGGGTCGTCGTCGTTCACCGAGTTCGTCTCCGCCTACCGTCCGGAGCTGCTCCCCTCAGGTCGGCGACTGCCGTCCGGCGCGAGCATCGAGGCGCCGCACGGCACGACCATCGTCTCCCTGCTCTTCGACGGGGGCGTGGTCATGGCAGGCGACCGCCGCGCCACCATGGGCAACGTCATCGCCAACCGGGACATGGAGAAGGTCTTCGCCGCCGACGACTACAGCGTCGTCGGGATCGCCGGCACGGCCGGTATCGCCATCGAGCTCGTCCGGCTCTACCAGGTCGAGCTCGAGCACTACGAGAAGATCGAGGGAGCGATCATGTCGCTCGAGGGCAAGGCCAACCGCCTGGCCTCGATGATCCGTGGCAACCTCGCGCTCGCCCTGCAGGGTCTGACCGTCGTCCCGACGTATGCCGGCTTCGACCTCGAGTCGGCCACCGGGCGGATCTACTCCTATGACGTCACGGGCGGGTGCTACATCGAGGGCGGCCACCACTCGACCGGTTCCGGGTCGGTCTTCGCCCGTGGCGCCCTCAAGAAGCTGTGGCGACCGGGGCTCGAGGAGCAGCAGGCCGTGTCGGTCGCGGTCGAGGCGCTCTACGACGCCGCCGACGACGACTCCGCCACCGGGGGTCCCGACCTCGGCCGCCAGATCTGGCCGACCGTCGCGGTCGTCGACCACTCCGGTGCGCGGTTCGTCGCACAGGACGTCCTCGAGGCACACGTGCAGCGCATCGTGGCGGCCCGTCGAGACAACCCGGGAGGTGCCCGATGAGCATGCCGTTCTACGTCCCGCCCGAGCAGGTCATGAAGGACCGGGCCGACTTCGCGCGCAAGGGAATCGCCCGCGGACGCTCGGTCATCGTCGTCGGCTACGACCGTGGCATCGCCTTCGTCGCCGAGAACCCCTCGCGGGCGCTGCACAAGGTCTCCGAGATCTACGACCGCATCGCCTTTGCCGCCGTCGGTCGCTACAACGAGTTCGAGAGCCTGCGCGTCGCCGGCATCCGCTATGCCGACCTGCGCGGCTACTCCTACGACCGCACCGACGTCACGGCACGGGCCCTCGCCAACACGTACGCCCAGACCCTCGGGGCGGTGTTCACCCAGGAGTCCAAGCCGTTCGAGATCGAGATCGTCGTGGCCGAGGTCGGGGTCGACAGCGACACCGACCAGATCTTCCGGCTCACCTACGACGGGTCGGTCGCCGACGAGCAGGGCTTCGTGGCGATGGGCGGCGCGAGCGACGCCGCCGAGGAGCGTCTCGGCACCGGCTGGCGACCCGGCATGACGCTGGCCGAGGTCCTCCGCCTGGCCGTCGACGTGCTCGGTGCCGGTGAGAACGGCGAGCGGCGCGCCCTCGACGAGGCCCAGCTCGAGGTGGCCGTGCTCGACCGCGACCGGCCACGGCGCTCGTTCCGGCGGATCGTCGGTCCGCTGCTGACGCGGCTCCTCGGCGACCCGCCCGTGACCGCGGACGCGCCGACTGGTGCCCCCGAGGCGGACCGTGTCGCGCCCGAGGGGAATCCGGCACCGTCGGGGGAGACTCCCGACGCTCCCGGGCAGATGCCGCCCGCCTGAGTGCCCCGCAGCGGCGCAGTCGCCCGAGGGCGCACACGTCGAAGGCCACCCACCGGTCCGGTGGGTGGCCTTCGTGTCGTGCGTGTGCTGCCGTCGTCCCGTCACGGGCGACGCCGGCGCGTCAACGGCGGGTGGCGCCGACCTTGTCGCTTGCGGCGCTGCGCTGGTAGTACGACGACTCGTCGGAGCCGTAGGACGAGCTCTCGCCGTCCGTGTCGACACCCTCCGCGTCGTCGCCCTGCCCGTCGGCGGCCTCGGCCGTCGGCTGCGCGTCGTCAGGCTGGTCCGCGTCGGACGCGGCAGCCTCGGACGGGGCCACCTCGTCACGGTCGTCGCCGCTGTCGTCGGCGGACGCCGCCTGCTGGACGGCCGGGACCGGCTGCTGGGCGTCGGCGACCTGGGGCGGCTGGGCCGTCTTGGCCGGAGCGCCGAGCGTGTCCATGAGGGCGCCGCCACCGAGGGTGGCGAGCATCTGGCGCACGTTGCCGAGCTGTGCGGTGATGCTGTCGCGCTGAGCCGTCGAGGCCGCGAGCTCCCGGTCGGACTCCTCACGCAGGCGCGAGGCGTGGTCGCGGGCCTCGGACACGATCTGGTCGGACTGGGTCTGGGCGTTCTCGAGGAGGCGCTCGGCCTTGGCCCGCATCTCGTGCGCGTCGTGCTCGGCACGCTCGGTCAGCTGGCGCAGGCGGGACTCGCTCTCGTTGAGGGCGGCCTCCTGCTGCTGGCGGCGGGCCTCGAACTCGGCGTCGGCGGACTCGCGGCGCGCCGCGAGCTTGACCTCGAGCTCGGCGGAGGCCGTGGACGCCTTGAGGCGGTGGGACTCGTACTCGGCGGCCGCCTCCTGGCGCTGCGCCGCGGTGACGCTCTGGGCCTCGGCCACGACGGCCTGGGCCTCGCGGTTGGCCTGCGCGATGATCCGCACGGACTCCTCGTCGGCGCGGGCGCGCGCCTGCTCGGCGTACGTCGCCGTCGTCGCCTTGAGCTCGGCGGCGGCGCGGTTGGCGCGCTCGCGGATCTCGTCGGCCTCGCCGTTGGCGCGGGTGCGCATCTCGCCGGCCTCCTGGTCGGCGAGCGACAGGATCTGGGCGATGCGCTCACCGAGGTCGGCGAACGTCTGGGCCGGGGCGGGGGAGCTGTTCTTCTTGAGGTCGGCCATGACGCGCGACTGCTGACCGAGCTGTCCCCGAAGATCGGTCAGGGCGGCGTTGAGCTTGGTCAGCTCGACGCTCCGCTCGGCGGCGTCCTTCTTGGCCGCCTGCAGGGTGCGGTTCTGCGACTCGATGAACGAGTCAACCTCTTCGGGCTCGTAGCCGCGGCGGGAGAACTTGAAGTGTGGTCTGTCGATCATTTCCGTCCAATGCAGGGGATCGTGGAGGGGTACGGCAAGAGGGGGACAGCGGCCATTGTGACAGCCACACCTGACTGACTATCACAGACGTCGGTAAGTCGGACACCGAGCCGGACGATCGTCGCGACACCGAGACACCAGTTCCCCGGGATCTCTTCCGACGGCGTGCCACGACGGCCCTACCCACGCCTGCGGGGCGCCCGGGACGGGCCCGGCCGCGCCGACGGGTGGTCGTGCCCGACGGTCCCGGGACGCGCCGCCTAGAGTTGGTTCATGGAGCGGCGGATCTTCGGGATCGAGAACGAGTACGGCGTCACCTGCACGACGCAGGGCCAGCGTCGCCTGACTCCGGACGAGGTCGCCCGCTACCTCTTCCGCCGCGTCGTCGCCTGGGGACGGTCGAGCAACGTCTTCCTCGGCAACGGCGCCCGGCTCTACCTCGACGTCGGGTCCCACCCGGAGTACGCTACGGCCGAGTGCGACTCGGTGCGCGAGCTCGTCATCCAGGACAAGGCCGGCGAACGAATCCTCGAGGGTCTCGTCGAGGACGCCCAGGGTCGGCTGCGTGACGACGGCGTGGAGGGCGAGATCTTCGTCTTCAAGAACAACACCGACTCCGCCGGCAACTCCTACGGCTGCCACGAGAACTACTGCTACGGCCGTTCGGGCGACTTCCAGCGCGTCTCCGACATGTTCATCCCGTTCCTGATCAGCCGCCAGATCACGTGCGGCGCCGGCAAGGTCGTCGCCACCGCGCACGGGGCGAGCTTCGCCGTGAGCCAGCGCGCCGACCACATCTGGGAGGGCGTGTCGTCGGCGACGACCCGGAGCCGCCCCATCATCAACACCCGCGACGAGCCGCACGCGGATGCCGAGAAGTACCGCCGCCTGCACGTCATCGTCGGTGACTCCAACATGTCCGAGACGACCAACCTGCTCAAGGTCGGCAGCGCCGACCTCGTCCTGCGGATGATCGAGTCGGGCGTCGTCATGCGCGACCTGTCCATGGAGAACCCCATCCGTGCGATCCGGACGATGAGCCACGACCCCACCGGACGGGCCACCGTGCGACTCGCCAACGGCCGTGAGCTCTCGGCGCTGGACATGCAGCGCGAGTACCTCGACAAGGCCATCGAGTTCGTCGACCGCGAGGGGATGGACAGCCCCGACACGAAGCAGGTCATCGACCTGTGGGGTCGCGCGCTCGACGCCATCGGCTCGGGTGACCTCGGCGCGATCGACACGGAGATCGACTGGGTCATCAAGTACCGCCTCATCGAGCGCTACCGCGCCAAGCACGGACTCGCGCTCACCGACGCGAGGATCCAGCAGATCGACCTCGCCTACCACGACATCAACCGGCGTCGCGGGCTCTTCTACCTGCTCCAGCGACACGGTCGGACGGCGCGCGTCGCCTCCGACGTCGAGATCTTCGAGGCCAAGGTGCGCCCGCCGCAGACCACCCGGGCGAAGCTGCGCGGTGACTTCATCCGCGCGGCGCAGGCGCACGGGCGCGACTTCACGGTCGACTGGGTGCACCTGAAGCTCAACGACCAGGCGCAACGCACCGTGCTGTGCAAGGACCCCTTCCGGTCCGTGGACGAGCGGGTCGAGCGCCTCATGGAGACCATCGACCGGTCGCCCACCATCCAGCGTCCGCTCTGACCGCGCAGGGCCCGACACCGCCCGGGATGGGCCCGGTCACGACCTGTGCGGACCTGTCAGTGCGCTGTGAAGCGCGCACAAGGGTGAGCGTTACAGTGGCTGGGATTTGCCCTGCGGGACCTCCACGCCCGCCCGCCCCGACCGAAAGTCTCTCCCAGTGCGCCCCAACCGACCGGCCGCTCGCACGGCCGTTGCCCTGATCGCTGCCCTCGGGCTCACGAGCCTCGCCGCCTGCGGGTCCGACTCGTCCGGCACCTCCGGCACCGCCACGACGACCGTGGCCCCCTCGGTCGCGCTCAAGGGCGTGACCGCCACCGGCGCCGTCGACCTCAAGACGGCCCCGAAGGTGACCCTCGGCGCCACCCCGATCAGCTCGAAGGCCGTCGAGCACAAGGTGCTGACCCCGGGCACGGGCAAGGCCGCGACCAAGGCCGACACCGTGCGCCTGCGCGCCCAGATCTACAACGGCACGAGCGGCAAGCTCATCGACGACGGCTACGCCGCGGGTCGTTCGGCGGAGGCCTACCGCCTCGGCCGCACCGACATCGTCGCCGGCTTCACCGAGGGCCTCGTCGGCGCCACGAAGGGCGGCCGCATCGCCTTCACGATCCCGCCCGAGAAGGGTTTCGGCTCGGCCGGCAACGACCAGCTCGGCGTCAAGGGGACCGACACCATCGTCGTCGTCGCCGACATCCAGGACGTGCACACCCCGCTGACGAAGGTCGACGGCACCCAGACGGCGGCCCCCGCGGGCCTGCCCACCGTCGAGTTCAAGAACGGCCCCACCAAGGAGCCCACGGTCACGGTGCCCAAGACCGCGGCCCCGACGACGACCCAGCAGGCGACGCTCATCCAGGGCACGGGCGCCACGGTCCAGAAGGGCCAGACCATCAGCGCCCAGTACCACGGCGTCCTCTGGAAGGACGGGAGCGTCTTCGACTCCTCGTGGCAGCGCGGCGCGGCCGCGGACTTCCCGATCGGCGTCGGGGGCGTCATCCCCGGTTGGGACAAGACACTGGTGGGCAAGAAGGTGGGCAGCCGCGTGCTGCTCGTCATCCCGCCGGCCGACGGGTACGGCAAGGCCGGCAGCGCGCCGAAGATCTCCGGCACCGACACGCTCGTCTTCGTCGTCGACATCCTCGACGCGTACTGACCGCACCACCCACCGAGTTCACCGACGAAAGGGAACACGCAGCATGGCACTCGACCCCAACCGCACGAAGCCCGAGATCGACTTCCCTGAGGGTGACGCACCCGCGGACCTCGTCGTCGAGGACCTCATCGAGGGTGACGGCCGCGAGGCGAAGGCCGGCGACACCGTCAGCGCCCACTACGTCGGTGTCGCGCACTCGACCGGCGAGGAGTTCGACTCGTCCTGGAACCGCGGCAGCGCGCTCGACTTCCGTCTCGGCGTCGGCATGGTCATCCCGGGCTGGGACAAGGGCATCGAGGGC
>NZ_LMSW01000011.1:1423686-1598997 GCF_001429645.1 Terrabacter sp. Soil810 | reverse complement strand
CCGGCGGCGCCATCAAGCCGGGCGAGGCGCTGATCTTCGTCGTCGACCTCGACGACGTCAGATGACTCTGGCTCGCCTCGCTCGCCGGGTTCGGCGCGCCTGACGTCGCGCCTTCCCTCCTCGACTCGCTCGCATCGCTCGTCAGTCCAGGTGTGACGCGCGGCGAACGCTCGCCAGCCGGGCGGCATACCGCCCCGCGACGGCCGCGCCGAGAAATCCGGCGCGGTCGTCGTCGTATCCGCGGCCCATGGTGCGCAGCGGGACCGGCGCCTCGCGCAGAGCGGTGTCGAGGCCGTCGGTGTCGACCTCGTGCAGCACGAGGCGACCCCCGCTCGCCTCGGCGAGCCGGCGCGCCTGCTCGGTCACCCGGGCGCCGACGTCGCCCGGGAGGCGCGGGACGGGCACGTCGGCATGCACCAGGGCCACGCGGCCGTATGCCGTGAGGCTGTGGTGCGAGACGCCGCGGTGCCGCTCGCGCGGGTCGGCCTCCGAGATGCGCAGCGCGCAGACGGGCCGACCGCCGAGGGTCCCCGCGGCGTTCACGGCCTCTCCCGCGGACGTCCCGGAGAAGCCCCACCGGGTGCCCGTGCCGAGGTTGCCCGGGCCCTGCGAGACGACGACGACGTCCGCGCCGACGACGTGGTGCGCGGCGAGCAGGCCGGTGTGGACGTTGACGGCCTCGAGGTCGCCGCCGAAGGCCTGCCCGACCGTGACGGACGCCTCGAGCCAGCCTGCCTCGCGCAGGCCGGCCACGGTGCGGGAGAAGTCGATGGGCAGGGCGCCGCCGTCGGTCATGACGTAGGCGACGCGCAGCGACGGCGCGGTCTCGCGCAGGCCGGCCAGGATCGCGGGGAGAGCGGAGTGCAGGTCGGCGACGACGACCGGCAGACCGGCGAGGTCGTCCGCGTCGGCGAGCACGGCGTGGTGCTCGCTGTCCTGCTCGTCGACGCCGAGGACCATGGTCTGGCTCGGGGTGTAGCGCGCCTTGACGACGTGGCCCGGCACCGCGCCGACGTCGTCGACGGGGCGGGGGAGCGCGTCCGGCGCGGCGACGACGATGGCGAGCCCACCGGTGCCGAGCCCGCGCTCGAGGGCCGTGGTGTTGAGCAGGACGGCGGTCCCGGGACGCAGGTCGCCGACGACCTCGACGTAGCCGAGCGCGCGGACGACCTCGTCGGAGGCGAGGCGGACGGCATACTCGACCGCGCCCGCCCAGCGGGAGCGCACCTCGATGACGACACCCCGGCGCCACTGGATCATGGGCTGACCCTATTCGATCGCATGTTCGGGTAGCGTCGGACTGCCCCCATGCGCCGCGCCCCTTCAGGAAGGTCTCGATGAGCCCTGCGTCTGCCTCGGCCGACAAGACCGAACGGCTGCTCAACCTCATCCTCGCGCTGAAGTCCGCGCGGCGACCGGTCTCGAAGCAGAAGATCCGCGAGTCGCTGCCTGCCTATGCCGCGGCGACCTCCGACGAGGCGTTCGACCGGATGTTCGAGCGTGACAAGGACGAGCTGCGCGAGATGGGCATCCCCATCTCGACGACGGTCCTCGACGTCCTCTTCGACGACGAGGTCGGCTATCGCATCGAGGCGAGCGAGACCACCCTGCCGGCCATCAGCTTCGAGGCCGACGAGGTTGCCGCCCTGGCGCTGGCCGCCCGTGCGTGGTCGACGGCGAGCATCTCGGGCGCCGCGTCCGCGGGCCTGCGCAAGCTGCGGCTCTCGGGCGTCGAGATCGACGAGTCGGTGGCCGCCGGCGCCGAGCCGCGGATCCGCACCAAGGAGCCGGCCTTCGAGGCCGTGCACGCGGCGGTGTCGGCCCTGCAGCCGATCACCTTCGACTACCGCAAGAACGACGGCGAGCTCACGACCCGCCACGTGCAGCCGTGGGCGCTGAAGAACTGGCACGGCCGCTGGTACGTCACGGGCTTCGACGTCGACCGAGGCGACGAGCGCGCCTTCCGGCTCAGCCGGTTCGAGGGCGCCGTCCGTCGCAAGGGCCGGGCGGGGTCGTATGCCGTCCCGGCCGACCACGTGCCCGAGGTGGCCCTCGAGGCCCAGCTGCCCGAGCCTGCGGGCACCGCCGTCGTCCGGGTGCGCCACGGCCGCGGTCACACGCTGCGCCGCCACGCGCAGCGCACGACGGAGCTCGACGAGCGGTGGGCCGAGATCGAGGTGCCCTACCGCCGTGGCACGACCGAGCGCGACGTCGTCGCGCTCGGCACTCACGCGGTCGCCGTGGCGCCGCCTGAGCTCGTCGACGGGGTGCGGTCGGCGCTGCAGTCGGTCCTCGCGGCGCAGGTCGGTCCAGCCGGCGACGAGCAGTCCCGGACGGGGGAGCAGGCATGAGCGCGCCTCGACGCACGGCGGCACGCCGGCCTCCCGAGACGGCGACGCAGCGCCTCGGGCGACTGCTCGACATGGTCCCGTGGCTGCTGCAGCACCGCGGCGTGTCGATCGCCGAGGCGGCGCACGAGTTCGGGGTCGACGAGGACCAGGTCGTCGAGGACCTCGAGCTGCTCTTCGTGTGCGGCACGCCCGGCTACGGCCACGCCGAGCTCATCGACGCCCAGTGGGACAGCGGCCACATCTACCTCGACAACGCCGACGACATCGCGGCGCCGATGCGACTGACCCGCGACGAGGCGGTCACCCTGACGGCCGGTCTGCAGGCACTGGGGTCGACGCTCGTCGGCTCGGACGTCGCGGAGCGCACGCTCGAGAAGATCCGGGCCGCGGCCGCCACGACCGTGGGTGAGCCGACGGGGCGCATCGACCTCGACCTCGACGACGGCAGCCAGCACGAGGCGATGGCGACGCTCAAGGGCGCCTTCGCGCGCGGGCGCCGCGTCCACCTGCGCTACTACGTCGCGACGCGCGACGAGTCGACCGAGCGGGACGTCGACATCATGCGCATCCTCAACCTCGACGCCCAGTGGTACGTCGAGGGCTACTGCCACCGCGCCGAGGACGTCCGCCTCTTCCGGCTCGACCGGATCGAGGAGGCCACGGCGCTCGACGTCGACGGCACGCCGCCGGACGATGCCCGTCCCCGCGACCTCGACGACGTCTTCGTGCCGGGCGAGAACGACGTCATGGTCGTCATCGAAGCGAGCCGCTGGGCGGCCTGGATCGCGGACTACTACCCCAACGAGGGCGTCGAGCGCGGCCCTGACGGCTCGCTGCGTGTGACGCTCAAGGTGGCAGACCCTGCCCTCGTGCGCCGGCTCGTGCTCCGCCTCGGTGGCGAGGCTCGTGTCGTCGAGCCTCCCGAGCTGGTCGACGCGGTGGCGGCCGAGGCCCGCTCCGCGCTGGCCGCCTACGACCCGGCGGACTGAGCGCGGGCGCGCCAGTCGCCCGTGGCCGGTGTCCACCAGCTGACCACCGGTGCCCACATACCGGTCAGTTGACCGTTCTCATGGACGCCGCACGACTCAGGTTCACCGGGCGCACGTATGCTGGTCACCTGCAGCACCGAGGCTGCACCATGACGGTTCGGATCCGGACCGGCTTTCGACGAGGAGACGTAACCATGCCCAACCTGGGTGCCCCCGAACTCATCATCATCGCGGTCGTGCTCATCGCCCTGTTCGGCTGGAAGAAGCTCCCCGACATGGCCCGCAGCCTCGGCCGCTCCGCCCGGGTCTTCAAGTCCGAGGTCGACGAGCTGAAGAAGGACGGCAAGCCCGTCCCGAGCGACGCCTCCCAGACCACCGTGCCCGGTGACGTCGTGGACGCCGACGCCGAGCGTCGGGCCGCAGAGGCCCGCCTCGCCGACGCCGAGCGTCGCGCCGCCGAGGCCCGCGCCGAGGCCGACCGCCTCCGCGCCGGCAACGCCACCCCGACCCCGACCCCGACGACGACGAGCAGCACGGACGACGTCCGTCGCGACACGACGCTCTGAGTGGGTCGGATCCCGAACTCCTCACACGGACTCACCTGAATGCCGTCACTGCGACGCCAGCGCGACCCCGAGGGGCGGATGTCGCTCGGCGATCACCTCCGTGAGCTGCGCAACCGCATCACCATCAGCGCCATCGCGATCATCATCGGCGGGGTCCTGGGGTGGATCTACTACGACCAGGTCATCAACGCCCTGACCAAGCCCCTGCGCGATCTGCAGGTCGGTCGCGAGGGTGTCGTCAACATCAACTTCGCCGGCATGACGGACGCCTTCGCGCTCCAGCTGACGACCTCGCTGTTCGTCGGGCTCATCCTCGCCTCGCCGGTCTGGCTCTTCCAGATCTGGGGCTTCATCGTCCCTGGCCTGACGAAGAAGGAGAAGCTGCTCGCGCGGCTCTTCGTCGTCGCCGCGGTGCCGCTGTTCCTCGCGGGCTGCTTCTTCGCGTTCATCATGGTGCCCAAGGCCGTGGCGGTGCTGCTCGGCTTCACCCCCGAGGGCGCCTACAACCTGCAGGACGGCTCGCAGTACCTCAACTTCGTCCTCAAGTTCATCGTCGCGTTCGGGTGCGCGTTCCTCCTGCCGGTGTTCCTCGTCGCGCTCAACCTCGTCGGCGTGCTCCGGGCGCAGGCCATGCTCAAGAGCTGGCGCCCGGCTGTCATGATCATCCTCGTCTTCGCGGCGATCATGACCCCGACGCCCGACGCGTACACCATGCTCTTCCTCGCCAGTCCCATGGTGCTCCTGTACTTCGCCTCGGTCGGCGTCGCCTTCCTGCTCGACCGGCGCAAGGACGAGCACAAGCCCGACTGGTTGGACGTCCCCGACGACCAGGCCTCTGCCCTGTAGCGTTCGGGTGTGTCCCACCGCGTCGCCCTGATCGTCAACCCCACCTCCGGGAAGGGCGTCGGACGGGAGATCGGCGACCAGACGCGTCGGCTGCTCCACGAGGCCGGTCACGATGTCGTCGACGTCTCGGGCAGCGACTACCAGCAGGCCCGTTCCCGGGCCCGTGAGGCCGTCTCGGTCGGGGTGGACACCGTGGTCGTCGTCGGTGGCGACGGCATGGTGCACCTCGGGGTCAACCTCTGTGCGGGCACGTCGTCGCGCCTCGCCGTCGTGGCCGCGGGCACGGGCAACGACTTCGCGCGCAACCTCGGACTGCCCATCCGCGATGCCCGCGCAGCGGTCGCGCTGCTCACCGAGGGGCGCACGCGCGACATCGACCTCGGCCGGGTCAGCCACGGGGTCGCGGGGGAGAAGTGGTTCGGGGGCGTCCTCGGGGCCGGCTTCGACGCCGTCGTCAACGCCCGCGCCCAACGCATGACCTGGCCCCGCGGGCAGATGCGCTACAACCTCGCGGTCCTGCGTGAGCTCCCGGTCTTCCGACCGATCCCGTATGCCGTGGAGCTCGACGGTCACCGCCTCGAGACGCGAGCGATGCTGGTGGCCGTCGCCAACACGACGTCGTTCGGTGGAGGCATGCGCGTGTGTCCCGATGCCGACGTCACCGACGGTCTCTTCGACGTCCTGATCGTCCACGCGTTGTCGATCCCGTCGTTCCTCCGGGTCTTTCCCAAGGTCTACTCCGGAACCCACACCACCCACCCGGCCGTCGAGATCCTTCGCGCCCGGCGAGTTCGCTTGGAGGCGAGCGGTATCCATTCACAAGCCGATGGCGAGACGTTCGCCGACCTCCCGATCGACGCCGAGGTCGTGCCCGGTGCCCTGCACGTCGTGACCCCCAAGGAGGTGCTCGCGTGATCGCCACGTGGCCGAGGTTGGCCGAGTTCGCCGCGCAGCTCGACTTCCCGCTCGACGACTTCCAGACGGAGGCGTGCCGGGCGGTCGAGGAGGGCCGCGGCGTCCTCGTGGCGGCCCCGACGGGCGCCGGCAAGACGATCGTCGGCGAGTTCGCCGTGCACCTGGCACTCGCCACGGGACGCAAGGCGTTCTACACGACGCCGATCAAGGCCCTGTCCAACCAGAAGTACGCCGACCTGGTGCGCGTCCACGGCGCCGACCGGGTGGGCCTGCTGACCGGCGACGCCTCGATCAACGGCGAGGCCCCGATCGTCGTCATGACGACCGAGGTCCTGCGCAACATGATGTATGCCGGGTCGACGACACTTCGCGGGCTCGGCTGGGTCGTCATGGACGAGGTCCACTACCTCGCCGACCGCTTCCGCGGGGCGGTGTGGGAGGAGGTCATCATCCACCTGCCTCCCGACGTCAGCGTCGTCTCGCTGTCGGCGACCGTGAGCAACGCCGAGGAGTTCGGCGCGTGGCTCGGCGAGGTGCGCGGCGACACCGAGGTCATCGTCTCGGAGCACCGTCCGGTGCCGCTGTGGCAGCACATGATGGTCGGCCAGACGCTCTTCGACCTGTTCGTCGAGGAGCGTGACGCCGGCCAGGACGACGAGCACTTCGAGGCGGCGCCCGGGCGCTACGCGGTGAGCGTCAACCCCGACCTGGTGCACGCCATCCGGGGCACCGAGGGCCGTGGCGCGTGGGACTCGCACTGGGTCAGCTCGCGGGGCGGCCGGGACAAGGGCCGTCCGCGGGGCAAGGCCGGGCGTGGCGGGTCCGGCGGTGGGGGTCGTGGTGGCCGGGACGACTGGGCCGGACGGGGTCGGCGCGGCAACGACGCACCGGCAGGCCGTGGGCCCGGAGGCGGCGACGGTGGCCGCGGCTTCGCCCGCGGTGGGCGACCCGGTGGGGGAGCCACCCGCGCCGAGGTCATCGAGCGTCTGGAGCGCGAGGGTCTGCTGCCGGCGATCACGTTCATCTTCAGCCGGGCGGGCTGTGACGGCGCGGTGGGTCAGCTGCTGTCGAGCGGCATGCGCCTCATCCCCGAGTCCGAGGGGGAGGCCAACCGCCGCCTCGTCGAGGAGCGCATCCAGGGCCTGGCCGAGGAGGACCTGTCGGTGCTCGGCTACTGGGACTTCGTCGACGGTCTGTCCCGCGGGTTCGCCGCCCACCACGCCGGCATGCTGCCGACGTTCCGCGAGATCGTCGAGGAGCTGTTCACCGCCGGCCGGGTCAGGGCGGTCTTCGCGACCGAGACCTTGGCCCTGGGCATCAACATGCCGGCGCGGACCGTGGTGCTCGAGAAGCTCGTGAAGTTCGACGGCGAGAACCACGTCGACATCTCGCCCGCCGAGTACACCCAGCTCACCGGGCGTGCCGGCCGCCGCGGCATCGACATCGAGGGTCATGCCGTCGTGCTCTGGAACCGCGGTCTCGACCCGGCGGGGGTCGCGGGCCTCGCGTCGACGCGCACGTACCCGCTGCGCTCGAGCTTCCGGCCGACCTACAACATGGCCGTCAACCTCGTGCGCCAGTTCGGCCGGGAGAGCGCCCGAGAGATCCTCGAGACGTCCTTCGCGCAGTTCCAGGCAGACCGTGCCGTCGTCGGCTTCGTCCGCACGGTCCGTCGCAACGAGGAGGCCCTCGCCGGCTACGCCGAGCAGATGACGTGCCACCTCGGCGACTTCTCGGAGTACGCCGCGATCCGCAACGAGATCCGCGACGTCGAGAAGGAGGGCGCCAAGGCCCGGTCCGCGTCGATGCGCACGGCCGCGGCGATCTCCTTGGAGTCGCTGAAGATCGGCGACATCGTGCGCATCCCCGCCGGACGCCACAGCGGCCTGGCCGTGGTAGTCATGCCCAACCGCGGCGGCAAGGGGGAGTCGGCGTCTCCCGCCGTCGTCACCGAGGACCACCAGCTGCGCCGTCTCACCCTGCACGACGTCCCGACGCCGCTGGAGCCGCTCGGCTCGATGCGCGTGCCGAAGCAGTTCAACGCCCGCAACCCCAAGGCACGTCGTGACCTGGCGGCGACCCTGCGCGCGACGATGCCGCACGACCCACCGCCGCGGCGCCGTCAGGCCGAGGCCGACCCGGTCGACGACCGCGTCGACGAGCTGCGCCGGAGGATGAAGGCGCACCCGTGCCACCGCTGCCCCGACCGCGAGAACCATGCCCGCTGGGCCGAGCGGTGGTGGCGGCTGCGCCGTGAGACCGACGGCATCCAGCGCAAGATCGACGGCCGCACCAACTCCGTCGCCAAGACCTTCGACCGCATCTGCGAGCTGCTCGTCGAGATGGGCTACCTCGGAGCAGGCGGCCAGACGGTCACCGGTGACGGCGACCGCCTGCGCCAGCTCTACACGGAGAAGGACCTGCTCGCGGCGGAGTCGCTGCGCGAGGGTGTCTGGCGCCGTCTCGACCCGCCGTCGCTGGCGGCGATCGTCTCGACCCTGGTGCACGAGCCGCGCCGCGAGGAGGGTGGGCTCACCCCGCGGTGGCCCAACGACGACGTGCGCGAGGCGTACGACCGGATGATCCGGATCTGGTCCGACCTCGAGGACGCCGAGGGCGCCCTGGCGCTGCCGCGCACGGGTATGCCGGACGGTGGCCTCGCCTGGGCGATGCACCGGTGGGCGAGCGGCCAGCGTCTGGAGGACGTGCTGCGTGGGACCGACCTCGCAGCCGGCGACTTCGTGCGCCGGTGCAAGCAGGTCATCGACCTGCTCGGGCAGCTGACCGATGCGGCGGATCCGGACCTGGCGACGACGGCGCGGCGGGCGAGCGAGGGCGTCCTGCGGGGTGTCGTCGCCGCCGACCGGCTGGACTGACTCCCACGAGTCCGCTGAGCGTCGGGCGCCCGTTGCACGATTGTCGCCCGGGGCACCCCGTCGGCTATGGTTGCGGCACCGGTCGGCGTTTTTGGTGCTCGTGTCTTTACACGCTCGCATGGAACGCATCTGCGAGCGCAACTGTTTCTTCAGGGTTTCTGGAGTGGTCGCGTCTCTGCCGACCGGGGGTCGCTGACAAGCAACGACTCACTTCCACCCAAAGGAGAAAACATGGCACAGGGAACCGTCAAGTGGTTCAACTCGGAGAAGGGCTTCGGCTTCATCGCCCCGACCGAGGGTCCCGACGTCTTCGTCCACTACTCGGAGATCACGGGCAACGGCTACCGCAGCCTCGAGGAGAACCAGGCCGTCGAGTTCGACGTCGAGCAGGGTCCCAAGGGCCCGCAGGCGATGCGCGTCCGCGCTCTCTGATCGCTCGCTGATCTCGACGGACCCACAGTCCGTACGACGAAGGCCGGTCCCCCTGCGGGGGCCGGCCTTTCGGCTTGCCTGACGTGAGTCGAGCCGTGCCGGTCGCGCCCGACCACGGGACCGAGGACTCGGCCACGGGACGGTGCCCGTGCCGGTCCGGCACACCCGCCGGGCTCGGCCCAGGGCCGTGTCAGAGCCGTGTCAGAGCCGCGTCAGACGGTCGAACGGGCTGTTGACGCGGACCACGCCCGACTCGAAGCGCAGGGTGACCGTCGCCGGGCTGCACGCCACGACCACACCGAGGCCGTGACGCAGGTGCGAGACCCTGTCACCGACCGAGAACTGCTCGATGTCCGGCGCCGGAGCCGGTCTGAAGGGGCTGCTGGAGAGGTGGCGACGGCGGTCGGGCGTTCCGTGGGTGGGCACCCTTCAGTATGCGCCTTTCCGCACCCCGGTGGTGACCTGCGGGCCTGCCGAGGACGCTCAGGAGCCCCTCCGGCCGGCCGAGACGTGACCGTACCGTGACCGGTCGAGCGGTTCGGTGGGCGCTGCGCCGGTCAGTCGATCCCGAGGGCGGAGATGACGCGGTCGAAGGACGACGTGAGCCCGTGCTCGACCGCCAGCCGCGACATGAGGGCCGGGTCGGCGACGGACGTCGGCGCGGCGAGGTCGATGTCGGGCACCGCGGCGTCCTTGGCCACGGCCACGACGCGCGGCGCCGCGTCGAGGTAGTCGCCGGCCGCCTCGAGACGGGCGCGCTGGGCGCCCTTGATGGCGGGGTCGCCGTTGTCGATCGCGGCCCGGATCGCCTCGAGGGTGCCGTAGGTGGTGATCAGCTTGGCGGCGGTCTTCTCGCCGATGCCCGCCACGCCCGGCAGTCCGTCGCTCGTGTCACCGCGCAGGACCGCCATGTCGGCGTAGGCGGGCCCGGTGGTGACGCCGTACTTCTGCGACAGGAAGGCTTGGTCGACGAGGTCGGGGGAGCGCACGCCACCACGGGCGGTGTAGACGACGCGCACGTGGTTGGCGTCGTCGACGAGCTGGAAGAGGTCGCGGTCGCCGGTGACGATGTCGACCGGCATGCGGCCGCTGAACGCCGTGGCCAAGGTCCCGATGACGTCGTCGGCCTCGTAGCCGTCGACGCCGACCCGGGCGATGCCGAGCGCCGTCAGCGCGTCGACGATGATCGGCACCTGCACCCCGAGGGCCTCCGGAACCGACTCGCCGGCGAGCTCGTCGGGGCCCGGCTCGGCGACGCGGTGGGCCTTGTAGGACGGGATGGCCTCGACCCGGAAGGCCGGGCGCCAGTCGTTGTCCCAGCAGGCGACGAGGTGCGTCGGGCGGCCGCGCTCGACGAGCGAGGCGATCATGTCGAGCAGGCCGCGGACCGCGTTGGTGGGCACCCCGCT
Organism: Terrabacter sp. Soil810; assembly: GCF_001429645.1. Lineage (NCBI taxonomy): Bacteria > Bacillati > Actinomycetota > Actinomycetes > Micrococcales > Intrasporangiaceae > Terrabacter > Terrabacter sp. Soil810. The sequence continues at coordinate 1,588,613 of NZ_LMSW01000011.1, read as the reverse complement.
CGGCCCGATCACCTCGGGCACGCCGAAGAAGGCACGGAAGTAGAGGGACGCGGAGTCGAGCAGGAGCATCCTGGGGGCTCGGGACGGCATACGCGAGAGGGTACCGGGCGGCGACGACGGCACGGGTTGCCGAGGCCCGGTGGCGCCACGATGATGACGTCAGGCGCAACCACCCGGAGCGCACCCCTCGCGGAGAGCCGACGACGATGACGTCTCGCAGTGCTGGCCCCACGTCCACCCCCGCCCGCGGACGCCGGGCACGTCGGGCCGCTGCCGTGCTCGCGGCGCTCGCGACCGCCGTGGCCCTCGTGGCTCTCGTGTCACCCGGCAGCGCCTCGGCGGCGCCCCGGACTGCGGCCGCGCCGGATCTCGGACCCAACGTGCGCGTCTATGACCCCAGCATGTCCGTGGCCGCCATCCGTGCGAGCGTCGACGCGATCTACGAGGAGCAGGTCGACAACGAGATGGGCGCCTCGCGCTACACCCTCCTGTTCAAGCCCGGGACGTACGGCACCCGCGAAGAGCCGCTCATCGTGCAGGTCGGCTACTACACCGAGGTCGCGGGACTCGGCGCGCTGCCCACCGACGTCGTCATCAACGGGCACGTCGACGTCTACAACCGGTGCCTGGCGCCCGACAACTGCATCGCCCTCAACAACTTCTGGCGGTCGCTGTCCAACCTCACGATCAACGTCATGGGGCTGTCGGACTGCCGCGCGTCCGGCAACTTCTGGGCGGCGTCGCAGGCCGCGCCGATGCGCCGGGTCAACATCGTCGGCGGCAACCTCACGCTGATGGACTACTGCACCGCAGGCCCGCAGTTCGCCAGCGGCGGGTTCATCGCCGACTCGCGGACCGGCTTCGTCGTCAACGGCTCGCAGCAGCAGTACCTCGTGCGCAACAGCGAGATCGGCGGCTGGTCCAACGCGGTGTGGAACCAAGTCTTCTCCGGGGTCGACGGGGCACCGGCCACCTCCTTCCCGAGCCCGCCCTACACGACGCTCGTCACGACACCGGTGAGCCGTGAGCGTCCCTTCCTCTACGTCGACGCAGACGGCACGTGGCAGGTGCGGGTCCCGTCGGCCACGGCCGACTCGTCCGGCGTCACGTGGGCGAACGGCCAGACACCGGGCCGGTCGATCCCGCTGTCCGACTTCTTCGTCGCGCGCCCGACCGACTCGGTGACGACGATCAACAGCCAGCTCGCCCGCGGGAAGCACCTCCTGCTGACGCCGGGGGTCTATGACACCGACCGCAGCATCACCGTGCGCCGTGCCGACACCGTCGTCCTCGCCATGGGCCTCGCGAGCCTCACGGCACGTGGGGGAGCCGTGCCTCTCGTCATCGGGGACGTGCCGGGAGTGGTCGTGGGCGGCCTCATGGTCGACGCCGGGCCCGTGAGCTCGCCGGCCCTCGTCCGTGTCGGCAGCGGGCGCGCGGCGACGCGCTCCGACGCCGGCAACCCCACGACCCTGCTCGACGTCTTCCTCCGCGTCGGGGGTCCCTTCGCCGGCCGCGCCACCGTCGGCCTCGAGGTCAACAGCGACCACACGCTGCTCGACGACATCTGGGCCTGGCGGGCCGACCACGGCCAGGGGGTCGGGTGGACCGTCAACCCCGCCGAGCACGGCGTCGTCGTCAACGGCGACGACGTGACCGCGACCGGCCTCTTCTCCGAGCACTTCCGGGAGTACAACACCGTCTGGAACGGTGAGCGCGGCCGCACGGTGTTCTACCAGAACGAGCTGCCCTACGACGCGCCGGACCAGACCGCCTGGCAGCACGACGGCGTCCTCGGGTGGGCCGGCTACAAGGTCGCCGACACCGTCCGCACCCACGAGCTGTGGGGCGGTGGCAGCTACATCTACACGAACGTCGACCCGACCATCCACGCGACGCGGGGCTTCGAGGTCCCCGTCACCCCCGGCGTACGCCTGCACTCCCTCCTCACGGTGCAGCTGGGTGCCGGGACGCTCGACCACGTCGTCAACGACACCGGGGCGCCGGTCGACTCCTCGGCCGTCGGCGTGCCGAGCAACGTGGTCTCCTTCCCCTGACCCGGACCGAGCGGGGAAGGGAGGGCCCAGCAGGCACGGCCCCCACCGCGTACGCCCGCCCCTCCTCCCGGGCGGGCGTACCGGCATGAGGAATGGACCACCCGGCCCATAACCGCTGGTCTACCCTTCGGCCATGGAAGATCTCGACCGTCGCCTCGTCGGCCTGCTGCTCGCGGACGGCCGGATGAGCTACACGGACCTCGGCAAGGCCACGGGCCTGTCGACCTCGGCGGTGCACCAGCGCGTCCGGCGGCTCGAGGAGCGTGGGGTCGTGACGGGCTACACGGCGCAGGTGTCCCCGGAGTCGCTCGGCCTGCCGCTCACGGCACTCATCTCGGTGACGCCCTTCGACCCCAGCGCGCCCGACGACGTGCCCGAGCGGCTGCGGCACATCACCGAGATCGAGGACTGCCACTCGGTGGCCGGGGTCGAGAGCTACATCCTCAAGGTTCGAGTCGCGACGCCCGGCAACCTCGAGGACCTGCTCGCCCGCATCCGGTCGGCGGCCAACGTCGCGACCCGCACCACCGTCGTGCTGTCGACGCCGTGGGAGGCCCGCAGCGCGTCCGCCATGCCGCGCGAGACCCCCTGAACCCGAGCCGACAGGGCGATGTCCTGCTCCTCGCGGGCGCAGCACTCAGAGCTGGTCGATCGGCTCCGGTGCGGGTGACGGGACCACCACGACGTCGGGGGCGGTGGCAGCTCCGGCACGGGCACGCATCCGTCGTCGATGCCACGACCAGAGCACGAGTGCCGAGAGCGTCATCGACCCCGCGACGACGGCGAGCGTCGTCAGCGACCCGCTCACGAGCGGTGAGACCGCGCCCGCCACGAGGGCGTTGACGCACGTGCTGAGGAAGGACTGGAACGACGAGACGGCACCACGCTCGCGCGGCCGCAGGTCGAGCAGGGCGATGGTGAGGATCGGGAAGACGAGGGAGACGCCGAGCGAGGCGGCAGCCACGGGCAGCACGGTCCACGGCAGGGCCGGCACGTCGACGAGCGCCTGGTAGGCGACGGCGAAGACACCGCCGGCAAGGGCCACGAGGAAGCCGACGAGGACGAAAACCCCTTGGCGCACCCGACCGGCGAGACGTCCCGTGAGGAAAGACCCGAGCATCATCGTCACCACGAGCGGCACGAAGAGCACACCGAAGTCGCGCTCACCCAGACCCAGGTGGTCGACGACGATCGCCGGCGCCGAGGAGATGTAGAGGAAGAGCGCACCGAAGTTGAGGGCGATCGCGGCGCTCAGGCGGAGCACCGCGCCGTCGCCGGCGGCCGAGGTGAACGACGCGAGCAGCGGCCTCGGCCGGAACGGAACGCGCTCGTCGGCCGGGTGCGTCTCCGGCAGCGACGTCGCCGTCAGCACGACGAGGGCGACGCCGTACGCCGCCAGCACCCAGAAGATCGTGCGCCACGACCCCCAGCCGAGCACCCATCCCCCGACGATGGGTGCGAGTGCGGGCGCGATGGCGAAGATCATCGAGATGTGGCTCATGAAGCGCTGCGCCTGCGCCCCGTCGAAGAGGTCGCGCACGACCGTGCGCCCGACGATCATCCCGGCGCCGGCCACGAGGCCCTGCGCGCCGCGGGCACACAGCAGGAGCGGCATGCTCGGTGCCAGGGCGCAGAAGGCACTGGTGACGGCATACGCGGCGCAGCCCACGAGGATGACGGGGCGACGACCGAGGGCGTCCGACAGCGACCCGTGGAAGAGGCTGGCGACCGCGAACGCGACGAGGTAGACGCTGACCGTCTGCTGCATGGCGACCGTGTCGACGCCGAGCTCGCGCGTCATCACCTCGAAGGCCGGGAAGATCGCGTCGATGGTGAACGGCCCGACCATCGTCAGCGCGGCGAGGACGAGCACGAGCCGCAGCTGTGGCACGCGAGAACGGGCCGGCGCCTCGCGGGGCGCGTCGTCGGTCAGGGTCATGCCCGACCGATCCGGGCGCGGAGGGCGCCGGTCACCGTCGCGAGGTCTGCCGGGGAGAGGCCGATGTCGAAGCCGCGACGGCCGCCGGAGACGTAGACCGTCCCGAAGCCGTATGCCGTGTCGTCGAGGACCGTCGGCAACGTGCGTTTCTGCCCCACGGGGGAGATGCCGCCGACGACGTAGCCCGTGCTGCGCTCTGCCGCCGCGGGGTCGGCCATGGTCACGCTCTTGACGCCGAGCGCCGACGCGACGGCCTTGAGGTCGAGCTGGCCGTCGACGGGGACGACGCCCACGGCGAGGGTCGAACCGGTGTCGACGAGGAGCGTCTTGAAGACCTGCGCCGGGTCGACGCCCAGGGCCGCGGCCGCCTCGCGGCCGTAGCTCGTCGCTGCCGCGTCGTGCTCGTAGGGGTGGCGCGAGTAGGTGACGCCGGCCCGGTCGAGGGCCACGGTGGCGGGCGTCGACGGACCGTCGGCCGAGCGCTGTCTCGCCATCAGGCGTCGCCGACCGACGCGAGACCGTCCCAGATGGTCGTGACGACGAGCTCGGTGGCCTCGTCCGCGGTGGTGCCCGGGTGCGTGCTGCGCCAGACGGCGAGGCGCTCGCACCCGCCGATGAGGATCTCGGCCATGACCGTGACACGGCGGGCCTCGAGGGCCTCGAAGGCCGGGAGCGTCCGCAGGCCCTCCGCGAAGGCCTTGGCGGTCTGCTGGCGGATGCGTTCGACCGACGCCGAGGCCTCGCCGATGAGCGCGCCCTCGGTGCGCAGCAGCGCGAACGCCTGGTCGTGGTCGTCGATGAAGGAGAAGAAGGCGTGGACGACCCCGCGCACCCGGTCGCGTGCCGGGGCGCCGGGCTGGGCCACCCACGAGTCGATGAGGGCGGTCAGCAGCTGGCCGCGGGCCCGCTCGATCGTCGCTGCGAGCAGACCCTCCTTCGACCCGAAGTAGTCGTAGATGAGAGGCTTGGTCACCCCGACGAGCTCGGCGATCTCGTCCATCGTCGCAGCCTGGATGCCGCGCGACGAGAAGACCTGCTCGGCGACCGCCAGCATCTGTGCCTCACGCTCGGCGCGGGGCATGCGGACGCGGGTGCCGGGGGAGCGGGAAGTCACCGGCGCAGTCTACGGGGGCGCTAGCGGGGCGCCGGAACGCAGAACTCGTTGCCGTCCGGGTCGGACATGCTCAGCCAGCCGGACTCGTCGCGGACGTCGCCGATCGGCGACGCGCCGAGCGCCGTCAGACGCCTCACCTCGTCCTGCTCGTCGCCCGGCCCCACGGGAGCGAGGTGGAAGTGGATCCGGTTGGGCCCGGACCTCGGCCTGACGGGTGGACCGCCCCACGCGATCTTGGCGCCACCCAGGGGCGACTGGATCGCCGTCTCCTCGTCCTGGTCCCAGACCAGCGGCCAGCCGAGCGCCCCGCTCCAGAAGAGCCCGACCTCGCGTGACCCGTCGCAGGCGAGCTCCCCGAGGAAGGCGGTGTCGGCGAGGAAGCGGTTGCCCGCCTCGATGACGCACAGCTCGTTGCCCTCCGGGTCGGCGAGCACGATGTGCCCCTCCTCGGGGGTCTGCCCCACGTCGAGGTGGCGGCCGCCCAGCTCGAGGGCGCGAGCCACCGTCGACCGCTGCTCCTCGTCCGAGCTGCTCGTCAGGTGCAGGTGGACCTGGTTCGGGCCGGTCTTCGGGCGCTGCGTCGGCAGGAACCGGATCACGAGATCCGGGTCCTCACGCGGCAGGAGGGTCAGTCCGTCGTCCGAGGTCTCCCGCTCCAGCAGCCCGGCCCAGAATCCCGCGAGCCGGGCCGGGTCGTTCGCGTCGATGCAGAGCTCGAGCAGCCGGCCGGTCATCTCGTCCCCGTCTCCTCGGTCAATGCGCGCGCGTGGATGCTCGGTCAGACGGTGAGCTGCGACTCGGCGGCTGCGCGGCTCACCGCCGCCTTCTCGGTCGCGTCGGCCAGGACCGACTCGTGGTCCACCGACTGGTGCCACCACTGCTGGCCCGACTCGGGCAGCGTGTAGATCGGGTCGTAGTAGACGTACTCGCGCGACATGGCCTCGGTGTCGTCGCCCTCGATCGAGGTGCGGTAGTTCTTGCGCCAGTAGGAGATGCCGCGTTCGGTGTCGTACTCCTCGACCTGGTGCACCCAGCGCTTGCCGACGAACGGCACGTCGCACACGATGCGCGGGGTCGAGAAGCCGGGGAGGTAGCCCATCATCGAGTGCTGGAGGTGCTGGGCCTCGGCGAGCGAGAGCCGCCAGTGCTCGGCGAAGGGGATCATGTCGCACATGTAGAAGTAGTACGGCGTGATCTGGGCGCCGTCGGCGAGCCCGAAGCACAGGTCGAGCAGCTGCTCGGTCGTGTCGTTGACGCCGCGCATGAGCACGCCCTGGTTGCGGACGTCACGGACACCGGCGTCGAGCATGGCCTTCGAGGCGCGGGCGACGGACGGCGTCAGGGACTGGGCGTTGTTGACGTGCGTGTGGATGGCGAGGGAGACGCCGCGCGAGCGGGCCTTGGCCGACACGCGACCGACGCCCTCGACGACGTCCTCGGCGAACCAGTGCTGCGGCAGCCCCATGAGGGCCTTCGTCGCGAGGCGGATGTCGCGGATGTTCTCGATGTCGAGGAGCTGGTCGATGAACGCCTCGAGGTTCTTCCACGGCATGTTGGCGACGTCGCCACCGGAGACCACGACGTCGCGCACGACGGGCGAGGTGCGGAGGTAGTCGAGCATCGCGGCGTAGCGGTCGACCGGCTTGAGGTCGAACTTCAGCTTGGCGACCTGCGGCGTGGAGTTGCCGACGAGGTCCATGCGCGTGCAGTGCCCGCAGTACTGGGGGCAGGTGGGGAGCAGCTCGGCGAGCACCTTGGTGGGGTAGCGGTGCGTCAGGCCCTCGGCCACCCACATGTCGTGCTCGTGCAGGGAGTCGCGCGAGGCGTGCGGGTGCGACGGCCAGTCGGTGCGGCGGTCGGAGAAGACCGGCAGCATGTAGTTGCGGATCGGGTCGGCGTAGAAGGCCTCGGTGAAGTCGTGGCCGGCCGACGGCATCGGCGAGTCGGTCGCGGGCACCATCGTGTTGAGCATCTGCGGCGGGACGAGCATCGACATCGTCGCGCGCTCGCTCTGGTCCTTGGCGAGGTCGTCGTAGAAGCGGTCGTCGAGCAGGTTACCCATGAGGGCTCGCAACTGCTTGATGTTCCTGACACAGTTGACCCGCTGCCACTGCGCGCTGTCCCAGTCGGCCTGGGTGACGCCCGTCCAGCCCGGGAAACGCGTCCAGTCGGGCTCGACGAGCTCGCGTCGGCGGTACGCGTAGGGCTGCTCAACCTTGCTCATGCGGAGAACAGTAACGGCAGCGGTGGTTTCGCTCAAACACGTCCGGCTCACGAAATTGTGAAGATACGGCTGACCTGCCCCTATGCTGACGCAAGATCTTCGGTTCCCGTCCATATACACAGAAGGATTTGTGATCGTGTCAGACCCGACGTCGGCCGCCCCGGATCGCACGGACGCCGCCCGCGTGTCGTCACCCGTCGGCCTGCACCGTGTGCTCCAGCCCACCGGCGACGCCATCACGCTCCCACAGGCGGCCCAGCGCCTCGACGCGCGCCCGGAGCTGTGGCCCGACGAGGTCCGCATCGCCGTCGAGACGCTCAACCTCGACGCGGCCTCCTACCGCCAGCTCGCCGAGAAGCACAGCGCCGACGGCGCCGTCGACGGGGGAGCGGTGCGCGACGAGGTCCTCGACATCGTCGCGACGCGCGGCAAGATGCAGAACCCCGTCACCGGCTCGGGCGGCATGCTCATCGGCACCGTCGAGGAGGTCGGGCCGGACAGCACGCTCGGCCTCGCCGTCGGCGACCGCGTGGCGACCCTCGTGTCCCTGTCCCTGACACCGCTCGCCGTCACCGACGGCCTCGAGCGTTGGGACGGCCTCTCGGAGCAGGTGCCCGCCGCCGGTCACGCCATCCTCTTCGGCCGCAGCATCGCGGCCACGCTGCCCGCAGACCTCGACCCGCACCTGGCCCTCATGGTCATGGACGTGTGCGGCGCGCCTGCCCTCGTCGAGCGCGTCGTCGGGGAGTACGCCGCCCGCGGCGTCGCGCCGACCGTGGCGGTCCTCGGTGGCGCGGGCAAGTCCGGCTCGCTCTCCCTCGCGGCCGCGCGCGCGGCGGGAGCCGCCCGCACGATCGGCGTCGTCCCGGTCGAGCGCGAGCGCGCGGTCCTCGAGGCGAGTGGACTCGCCGACGCCGTCGTCCTCGCCGACGCGCGCTCACCGCTGGGGCTCGCTACCGCCGTCGAGTCCGCCGGGGGACCGGCCGACGTCACGGTCGTCTGCGTCGACGTGCCCGGTTGCGAGCAGCCCGCGATCCTCGCGACCGCCCAGGGCGGCACCATCATCTTCTTCAGCATGGCCACGAACTTCGCCGCCGCCGCACTCGGGGCCGAGGGGCTCGCCGCCGACGTGCGGATGCTCGTCGGCAACGGCTACGTCCCCGGCCACGCCGAGACGGCGCTGCGCCTCGTGCGCGAGGTGCCGGCCGTGCGGGCACTCTTCGAGGGCCGCCTCGCCACCGAGAAGGCAGGATCTGACGCATGACCCGCCCCCACGCCATGCTCGAGCTAGACCCGGCCGTCGTGCGCCGGGCGCGCTCGCTCGCCCGCAAGGCCGCCGCCCCCGTCGTCACGATCGCGCGCAGCCACACCACGGTGTCGGTCGAGCGCGCGACCCTGCGCCTCGCCGGCCTCGCCGGCGCGGACCACGAGCGGGTGCCGTGGGTCAACCACCTGGTCACGGCCGTCCGTGACGAGGTCGGCCTGGAGCACGGCGTCACGACACCGGTCTACGACGCGCTGCTCCGCGGCGAGGCCCCAGACCTCACGACGCTCGCGCAGAAGGCCGCGAGCGGCAACGTCTCGTTCCGGTTGCCGACCGGCCGCGAGGCCTCGGCGGCCCGTCGCGCCGCGACGAAGGGCGTGGGCGCGGGACTGCGCACCATCGACCGCTCGCGCGCCACCCGGGACCGGCTCGTCAAGCGGCACGGCGACCCCAGGACCAAGCCGTGGATCTACCTCATCGTCGCGACCGGCGACATCTACGAGGACATCCCGCAGGCCCAGGCCGCCGCGCGTGAGGGCGCCGACATCATCGCCGTCATCCGTTCCACCGGTCAGTCGCTCCTCGACTACGTGCCGGAGGGTGCGACCCGCGAGGGCTTCGCCGGGACGTACGCGACGCAGGAGAACTTCCGTCTCATGCGTGCCGCGCTCGACGACGTCAGCAAGGAGCTCGGCCGCTACGTCCGGCTGACGAACTACGCGTCAGGTCTGTGCATGCCCGAGATCGCGGCCCTCGCCGGCATGGAGCGTCTCGACATGATGCTCAACGACTCGATGTACGGCATCCTCTTCCGCGACATCAACCCGATCCGCACCTTCGTCGACCAGCGCTTCTCACGTCAGGTGCACGCCCGCGCCGGGATCATCATCAACACCGGCGAGGACAACTACCTCACCACGGCCGACGCGGTCGAGGCCGCCCACACCGTCACCGTGAGCCAGCTGCTCAACGAGCGCTTCGCCAAGGAGGCCGGCCTCGAGGACTGGCAGCTCGGTCTCGGCCACGCCTTCGAGATCAACCCCGAGATCCCCGACAGCTTCCGGATGGAGCTCGCCCACGCGATGCTCGCCCGGCAGCTCTTCCCGGACGCCCCGCTGAAGTGGATGCCGCCGACGAAGCACATGACGGGCGACGTCTTCCGCGGCTACCTGCTCGACGGCTTCTTCAACCTCGTCGGCGCCATGACCGGACAGGGCATCCTGCTCGTCGGCATGATGACCGAGGCCGTCGTCACCCCGTTCCTCTCCGACCGCGACCTGGCGCTCCAGAACGTCCGCTACGTCATGAACGCCGCCAGCGGTCTGACCGAGGACTTCCACCCGCCGCGCGACGGCTACATCCAGACCCGCGCCCGGCAGGTGCTCTCCGAGGCCGTCGACCTGCTCGACCGGATCGTCAGTGACACCGACGCGGCCGGCGACGCACCCCTGCTCGCCGCCATCGCCGACGGCACGTTCGGCCTCATGAAGCGTCCCGCGACGGGCGGCAAGGGCCTCGACGGCGTCAGCGTGCGGGCCGACGACTACGACAACCCGGCCATCACCGCCCTCGACGCGTGGACGCCGCCGGCCAAGGGGGCCACCCGATGAGCGCGTCGAAGCAGCAGCCCGGGCCGGCGACCGGCTCCGCGACCGGCTCCCCGAGCACCCAGGGCCCCATCATCCGGCCCTACGGCGACACGACCGGCGACGGCATGGTGCAGATGTCGTTCACCCTGCCCCTGCCGCACGACAAGAAGGCCGAGGGCGCCGCCCTCCAGCTCGCGCGCAAGATGGGCCTCGACCCGGCCCTGCTCGTGCACGCGAAGGCCATGGGTCCCGACTTCACCTTCTTCGTCGTCTACGGCAGCTCGACGCACCTGGTCAACCTCGACGACGTCCACGTCGTCGAGCGCGAGTACCCCCTGCTGTCGGCCAAGGACGCCAATCTGACGATCAAGAAGCAGCTTCGCCGCAAGCTCGTCGTCGTCGGCGCCTGCATCGGGACCGACGCCCACACGGTCGGCATCGACGCGATCCTCAACATCAAGGGCTTCGCGGGCGAGAAGGGCCTCGAGTACTACCGCGAGATCAGGGTCGTGAACCTCGGCGCCCAGGTGCTCGTGCCCGAGCTCGTGGCCCGCGCTCGCGCGGAGAAGGCCGACGCCGTGCTCGTCAGCCAGGTCGTCACGCAGAAGGACGCCCACATCCACAACACGACGCAGATGTCCGCGGCCTTCCGCGAGGCGTACCCGGCCGGGCAGGTGCCGATCCTCATCGCCGGCGGCCCGCGCTTCGAGGACGGCTCCGAGTCAGCGCTCGGCGTCGACCGGATCTTCGGCCGCGGCACGACGCCCGGCGAGGTCGCCAGCTACCTGGTCCACGAGATCGGCCTCCGGAAGGGGAAGAAGCCATGACCGACGGCGTCACCCAGCCCACCCCGTCGTCCGAACCGGAACCGCTGTCGGCCACCGGTCCCACGACCCCGGCCACGGCGTCCACCACCCCGGCGACTCTGACGAAGGCCAAGGTCGGCCTGCGCATCACGCACCGCCGCTACGTGCCCTACGGCCATGCGCACTACGCGGGCAACCTCGTCGACGGGGCCTACTCCATGGCCGCCTTCGGCGACGTCGCCACGGAGATGTGCATCGTCACGGACGGCGACGAGGGGCTCTTCGCCTCCTACAGCGACGTGCAGTTCTGCTCGCGGATCACCGCCGGCGACGTCATCGAGATCTCGGCCGAGATCATCCGCGTCGGCACCCGCTCGCGAGAGATGGACTTCGAGGTGCGCGTCGTCGGTCGCGGCAACCAGGAGCGCGGCGCGTCCGCCGCCGAGATGCTGGACCCGCCCATCGTCGCCACGACCGCTCGTGGCGTCGTCGTCGTGCCCTGAGCGCTGACGCCCCGGCCGCACGGCATACGGTGAACCCCGTGCGGCGTCTCCTCGTGTCCCTGCTCGCCGGTGGACTGCTCTGCCTCGCGTTCCCGACGTTCGACGTCTGGGTCGCCGCCCCGGTGGCCCTCGCCCTCTGGGCGTGGGCGTGGGCCGGCGCCGGAGCCCGCCGCGGCTTCCTGCTGGGCGTGGCCGGGGGTCTCGTCTTCTTCGTCCCCACGCTGAGCTGGTCGGGCATCTACGTGGGTGCGCTGCCGTGGCTGGCCCTCGCGACCCTGCAGGCACTCTTCGTCGGTCTCGCCGGCGCGCTCTACGGTTGGCTGAGCCGCGCGAGGAGCGTCCGCCCGCTGGCGTTCGCCCTCGTCTGGGTCGTCGCCGAGGGCTTGCGCGCACGGGCTCCCTACGGCGGGTTCCCGTGGCTCAAGGTCGCGTTCGGGCAGGCCGACTCGCCCTTCGGTCGCCTCGTCGCGCTGGGCGGCGCACCTTTCGTCGGCTTCGTCATCGCCCTCGCCGGGGCCCTGCTCGCGCTCGTGGCCCAGCGCGCCCTGGCCACACTCGCCGCCCGCCGGGGGAGCGACGTCACGAACGTCGCCCGACCGCGTATGCCGTCCCGTCGGCTCGCGCTGCCCGCCGCAGCAGCGCTCGTGCTCGGGATCGTCGGCGTCGCCGTCCCGCTGCCGACCGACGGGCCGACGGCCGAGTTCCTCGGCGTGCAGGGCAACGTGGCGCGGCCCGGTCTCGACTTCAACGCCGAGCGCCGTCAGGTCCTCGACAACCACGTGGCCGCGACGCTCAAGGCTCAGGAGGACGTCGACGCGGGGCGCGCACCGGCACCGGACCTCGTCGTCTGGCCCGAGAACGCCTCGGACATCGACCCGTTGCGCAACGCCGACGCCAAGAGCCTCATCCTCGAGACGGTCGACGCGCTCAAGCGGCCGCTCATCGTCGGCGGTCTGCTCGAGGAGCCCGCCGGTTTCGTCTCCAACGTGGCGCTGCTCTTCGAGCCCGGCAAGGGCAACACCGACCGCTACGTCAAGCGCCACCCGGTGCCCTTCGCCGAGTACATCCCGAACCGGGCGTTCTGGCGGATGTTCAGCACGGAGGTCGACCTCGTGACCCGCGACTTCGTCCAGGGCCCGGCGCCCGGCGTCTTCCGCGTCACCACGGCCTCGGGCCAGCAGATCCGGGCCGGTCTCGCGATCTGCTTCGAGGTGGCCTACGACGACATCATGCGCGACGCCGTGCAGGGCGGCGCCAACGTGCTCGTGGTCCAGACCAACAACGCGACCTTCGGCTACACCGCCGAGTCGCCCCAGCAGCTGGCCATCAGCCGGCTGCGCGCCATGGAGTTCGGCCGCTCCGTCGTGCACGTGTCGACCGTGGGACAGAGCGCCCTCATCACGCCCGACGGAACCGCCCACCAGGTGACGTCGTTGTTCACACAGGCGGTGGTCAGAGGGGCACTACCCTTGCGGGACGCCACGACACTGGCGACCCGCCTGGGTGAGGCCCCCGAGTGGGTCGCTGCCGCCGCACTGCTGACGATGCTCGCCCTGGGCGTTCGCGGTGGTCGCCCGGCCGTGCCGGAGACAACGAAGGAAGAGGATGACGACGACGCAGCGTGAGCCGGTGACCCGAGTGGCCGTGCTCATCCCGACGTACAACGAGCGGGACAACCTGCCCGGCATCGTCGCGCGGGTGCGCGCGAGCGTGCCCGCCGCCGACGTCTTCGTGCTCGACGACGGCTCGCCCGACGGGACCGGCCGGATCGCCGACGACATCGCGGCCGCCGACCCTCAGGTCCACGTCGTGCACCGCACGGCCAAGGAGGGGCTCGGAAAGGCCTACCTCGCGGGCTTCGCGATCGTCCTCGAGCGCGACTACGACGCCGCCGTCGAGATGGACGCCGACGGCTCGCACCTTCCCGAGCAGCTCCCGTCGCTGCTCGCCGCGCTCGGTGAGGCCGACCTCGTCATCGGAGCCCGCTGGGTCAAGGGCGGCGAGGTGCGCAACTGGCCCGCCCGCCGCAAGGTGCTCTCCGTCGGCGCCAACCTCTACACCAAGGTGCTGCTGGGGATGTCGGTCAACGACGCGACGGCCGGCTACCGCGTCTACCGCACGAGTGCGCTGCGGGCCATGGGCCTGCAGGGCGTCGAGTCGCAGGGCTACTGCTTCCAGATCGACCTGACGCTCCGGGCCGTCCGAGCGGGGCTCACCGTCGTCGAGGTGCCGATCACGTTCGTCGAGCGAGAGGTCGGCGTGTCGAAGATGGGCAAAGACATCGTGCGTGAGGCGCTGACGAGCGTGACGAGGTGGGGCGTGGAGCATCGCCTCGGCCAGCTGCGCTCGGCCGCCGGCCGGGTGCGCGGGCGCGAGCCCGTCGAGGAGCGGTCGTGACCGGGACGCCCGGGCCGTCGCGGGTCAGGCGGGCGCGGCTGACGCGGCTGGCGATCGCCGGTCTCCTGCTCCTGCCGATCATCGAGATCCTCGTCATCGTCGCCGTCGGTCAGGCCATCGGCGGCTGGCAGACCTTCCTGCTGCTCGTCGCCACCTCGCTCCTCGGCGCGTGGCTGATCCGCGGTGAGGGCGGACGGGCGTGGCGCGCCCTCGAGCAGGCGCTGCGCAGCGGCCGGATGCCCGCGCGCGAGATCGCCGACGGTGTCGTCGTGCTCGTCGGTGGCGGCCTCCTGCTGCTCCCGGGCTTCGTCACGGACCTGCTCGGGCTGCTCCTCGTGCTGCCGTTCACGCGACCCGTGGCCCGGAGCATGCTCGCCGCCGTCATCTCCCGGCGCCTCCTCGCACAGGCCGAGCGCTTCACCGGCCCGACCGTCGCCGGACAGCCCACCCCGCCCACCTGGGAGCAGGAGCAGATGCCCCACGGTCCGCAGCGGTCGGCGACGAGCGACGAGGTCGTCGAGGGCGAGATCATCGACGACGAGGACTGAGTCGAGCTCGGTTCGCGCGCCGGCTCCTCGTCGTTCGAGGTGATGAAGGCACCCGTGTCACTGCCATCATCACCTCGAACGGGGGGACGCGGACGCGAGAAAGCCCGCCTCCACGAAAGTAGTGGTCGGGCTGGAGCCCGCGGACGCGAGAAAGCCCGCCTCCACGAACGGGGCGGGCTTCTCGGTGGTGCGTTCTGGGGTCGGTCAGGCGGTCTTGCGCCGGCGCGGCTTCTCGCCGCGGGACTCGCGCAGCAGCGTCAGGCGCTCCTCGAGGAGCTCTTCGAGCTCGGGGATGGAACGACGCTCGAGGAGCATGTCCCAGTGCGTGCGCTGGTGCTTGACCGGCTTGGCCTCCGGCTCGGGGCCACCCTGCAGCTTCGCGTCGAGGCCGCAGCGGCACTCCCACGTCGAGGGCACGTCGGCCTCGATCGAGAACGGGAGCTCGGTGCGGTGACCTTCCGGGCACACGTAGACGGTGAGCTGACGCTCACTCGGAACGACGTTCTCGTCGGATTCCATGCTCCTCGCGCCGAGGTTGGAACCGCGTAGTGCTCGATCGGCCATGTGGACCCCTCCAAGACTTCTGCCCTTGTGACACCTCGCTGGTGTCTTACCCTCACAGACGCTTGAACGAGCGGAACGGTTGACTTGTTCCCCGCGTGGCGGCGAATTGTAGGCGTTTCTCAGATCACAGCGGGAACCGGGTTGCCCGCCTGCTCGATGCCCTCACGCATCCGCACGCGTGAGAGGAGCACCCCCCCGATGGCGAAGAAGACGATGAGCGCGATGATCGCCCAGCGGTAGCTGAGGGTGAACTGGTAGACGAGACCGAAGATGAGCGTCCCGAACCAGCTCGTCCCCCGCTCCATGGCCTGGTAGAGGCTGAAGTACTCCGCCTCGCGGCCGCGGGGGATGAGCTGGCTGTAGAGCGAGCGCGAGAGGGCCTGGGTGCCTCCGAGCACGAGGCCGATGAGCAGCGCGAGGGCGAGGAAGATGACGAGCGACTTCGACGGGACGAGGAAGGCGAAGACGACGACGACCGTCCAGAGGCCGATGCCGTAGAGGACCGTGCGCCAGGCCCCTCTCGAGGCCGCCACCCGGCCGGCGAGCCGGGCACCGAAGAAGGCGACGAACTGCACGAAGAGGAAGACGCCGAGCACCGTCGTCTCGGAGAACCCGAGCTCCTTGGACCCGTAGACGCTCGAGCTGCCGATGACCGTCTGGATGCCGTCGTTGAAGAAGAGGTAGGCGACGAGGAACAGCTTGGTCTGCGGGTAATTCGCGAGGTCGCGGAACGTGCTCCGCAGCTGCGCGATGCTCCCGCCGACGACTCCGGCCGACCGCTCGACGGGGGTCTCCACCGTGCCGGTCAGGTGGCGCAGGCCGAGGTACGGGATGATCGTGAAGCCGGCCCACCAGAGGCCCGCGGACAGGATGCTGATGCGCGTCGACAGGGACCGGTCGAGCCCGAGGTCCTCGTGGAAGAAGTCGAGGGCGAAGTTGAGCGCCAGCAGGATGCCGCCGCCGAGGTAGCCGAACGCCCAGCCCTTCGAGGAGACGCGGTCGCGCTCGTTCTCGTTGGCGATGCGACACAGGATCGAGTCGTAGATCACGAGCGAGGAGCCGAGACAGATCCCGGCGACGACGACGAGCACGGCGCCGAGCTGCCAGTTCGTGCCGGCGACGAAGAACATGAGGCTCGCGGCGAGGGCGCCGGCCCACGCGAACCCGCCGAAGAGGCGGGTCGGGCGTGGGCTGCGGTCGGCGATGGCGCCGATGAAGATGAGCACGATCGCCGACAGGATCGTCGTGAAGGTCACGGTGAAGAACCACAGGGACCCCGGCGCGACCGGGATCCCGAGCACCGAGAGGTTCGTCGTGCAGTCCTGGCCGTCGGGCAGGCCCGGACACGCGGCCTGCTCCGCGACGGAGGTGAGGTAGGGGCTCATGAGCACCGTGGCGGTGGTGGTGACGTAGGCCGAGTTGGCCCAGTCGTACCAGTACCAGGCCCGCTGCTCCCGGGTCTCCGGTCGAGCGGCGTTGACGACGACGTGCGACATGCGAGGACTGTCCCACACGGCGGCAGCGGACGGTGGGGGAGCGGTCCCAACACGCCGCGCTCGTGGTCAGCGGACGGCATACGCCCTCTCAGTGTGCGCCGGGGGGACGTGTCAGGAGCTGGTCAGTGGGAGCCACGTCTTGCCCAGGTGCGTTGATCGGACGGCCCACGCACCGGGAGGGTTTCGCCGGCCTCGCTGGCGTTCTGGGGCCGCTCAGTCGGCCACGCCGGGGGAGCCGCCGTCGGGAAGGCCGGGGCGCGGCCGGTCCGGGGCGGGGGAGGGGAGGGGGTGCTCCGGAGCCTGGGGCGTCGTCGTCAGGAACTCCCATGCCAGACCGTGGGCGAGGACGACGATGCAGACGAGCGCGAGGGCCGCCGCCTGCAGACCACTGAGCCCGACGGCACCGGCCACCTCGGGCGCGACGCCGAGCACGACGATGACGCCGTAGAGCACGACCACGAGCCACCGGTGGCGGCGGAACGGTCCACGGACGCCGAGGGCGGTCTCGCGTTCGGCGCGGATGAGGCGGAGCGTCGACCACGCGCCGACGAGGGCGACGAAGCCGAACGTCGATCGCCAGAGCCAGGGCTCGCCCGGGTCGACCTGCGCGAAGAGGCCCATGACGCCGGGGAGCAGGAACGTCAGGTAGACGCCCCCCACGAGGCGACGGGTCTCGTCGGTGACGAGCAGGTCGCGGCGACGGTCCAGGGCCGACCACCAGAGCCCGACGAGCGTGAAGCAGGTGGCCGACACGACGGCATAGAACGTGGAGAGGTCCATGCGGCTTCCTTTCGCTGACGAGATCGTCCCATCACCGACGGGCCGCCCGCTCTGGTTTAGCCCTAAAGTATTGGGGTGGAGAGCACCGCGGGGGACCAGGTCTGGCGGATCATCGAGGCGTGGCGACGGGAGAGGCCCGACGTCGACGTGTCGTCGATCGGCATCGTCACGCCGATCTGGCGGCTCGGCTCGATCATCACGGACCACCGGGCCCGCGTCCTAGCGGCGCACGGCCTGGAGCAGAGCCACCTCGACGTCCTGGCGACACTCAGGCGCACTGGTGCGCCGTACCGCCTGACCGCCGGTGAGCTGTCCCGGCACTGCCGGGTGACGGCCGGCGCCACGACCCAGCGGGTCCAGGCCATGGAGGCGCTCGGCTTCGTCGAGCGCGTCCGCGAGGAGCCGGACCGGCGCACCGTGCACGTGCAGCTGACCCCGGAGGGGCTGGCCCGGCTCGACGGGATCTTCGCCGACGTCATGGCCGGTGACGAGTCGCTCCTGGCCGGCCTGGCGCCGAGGCAGCGCACGGCCCTCGAAGAGCTGCTGCGCGCGTGGCTCGACGGACTGGAGCGCGGCCCGGCGGTCCCGGGTCAGGACGACGTCACCCGCTCGTGAGGACCACGAGCTCCTGCGTCGCCCGGGTCATCGCGACGTAGCGGTCGACCGCCCCCTCGATGCCGTGACCGAAGTCCTCGGGGTCGACGAGGACGACGAGGTCGAACTCGAGCCCCTTCGACAGGACGGGCGAGAGCGACCTCACGCGCGAGGTCTCCTCGAAGGTGGGATCCCCGATGACACAGGCGGTTCCGTCGGCGTGCGCGGCGAGCCACGTCTCGACGACGGACGCGAGGTCAGCGGTCGAGCCGTGCCGGACGGGCACCCCGCTCTCGCGGATGGACGTGGGGACGTTGGCGTCGGGCAGCGCGGCCCGGATGACCGGCTCGGCCTCGAGCATGACCTCCTCCGGAGTGCGGTAGTTGATGCCGAGGGAGGCCAGGGCGACCCGGTCGAGGCCGACGCGCGCGAGCCGCTCCTGCCACGACTCGGTGAACCCGTGCCGGGCCTGGGCCCGGTCTCCGACGATGGTCAGGCTGCGTGACGGGCACCGGCCCAGCAGCATCTGCCACTCCGCGTCGGTCAGCTCCTGGGCCTCGTCCACGACCACGTGGGCGAACGGCCCGGCCAGCAGGTCGGGATCGGCCACCGGCCCCGGGTCGTCGTCGAGCGCACCCCTGAGGTCCTCACCGCGCAGCATCGACATGACGTGCATGTCGGAGTCGTCCGACGCGATGAGGTGCTCGACGACCTTGGCCCGCTCCTCGCGCTCCGCGGCGAGCTCGGCATCCCGCCGGTGGCGTCGTCGCTCGGCCTCCGGGTCGCCGAGACGCAGCCGGGCCGCGTCGAGGAGGGGCAGGTCCGACACCGTCCAGGCGGTGGGCTCGGGCCGCTGGAGCCGACGGACCTCGTCGACGGTCAGTGCCGGGGCACAGCGTCTGAGGTAGGCCGGGACCGTCCACAGGTCGCCCACGAGGTCCTCGGCGTCGAGCAGCGGCCAGGTCCGGTCGAAGGCCGTACGGAGCTCGCGGTTCTGCTCGAGCGAGCGGCGGACCATCGCCGGGGTGGCGTCGGGCTCCACGTCGGCGCCGTCGTCGTCGACCCTGCCCTCGAGGTCGTGGCGCTCGACGAGGATGGCGACGAGCGCCTCCCAGACGTCGTCGCGCGCCTCGTTGTGCGGGGTGCCCAGACCGGCCGTGCAGGCCTCGGCCCAGTCGGCGGGGGAGAGCCACACGTCCGCCCACGGCGTCACGACCTCCATCCCTCGGGTCGGGGGCTCCTCGTAGAGCGCCACTGCCGGCTCGATGGCGCGGGCGAGATCCATCGAGGCCTTGAGCCGTGCCACCTCCGGGTCGGTCTCGGGTGCCGCGGTGGCGCCTTCGGCGACGAGGTCGAGCAGCGTGCACGTCTGAACGCCCTCCTCGCCGAGGCTCGGCAGCACGTCGGAGACGTAGGAGAGGTAGGGCTCGTGCGGACCGACGAAGAGCACGCCGCCCCGTCGGTGGCCCAGCCGCGGGTCGGAGTAGAGCAGGTATGCCGTCCGGTGCAGTGCGACGACCGTCTTGCCCGTGCCGGGACCTCCGTCGACGACGAGGGCGCCGCGGGACCCGGCGCGGATGATGGCGTCCTGGTCCGCCTGGATGGTGCTGAGCACGTCACGCATCCGGGGCGAGCGGCTCGCGCCGAGCGAGGCGACGAAGGCGGACTCGTCGTCGAGCGCCACGCGTCCGTCGAGGGCGTCGACCGTGAACACCTCGTCCCAGTAGTCGGTGACCCGGCCGCGCGTCCAGCGGTAGCGGCGGCGGCTGGCGAGCCCCATCGGGTTGCCGTGGGTGGCGCCGAAGAACGGCTCGGCGGCAGGGGAGCGCCAGTCGACGAGCAGCCGTCGTCCCGTGCTGTCCGTGAGCCCCAGGCGACCGACGTAGAGGGGTTGGGAATCGTTCTCAGGAACCATGTGGCCGAGGCACAGGTCGAGGCCGTAGCGGCGCAGGGCTCGCAGGCGGGCGCTCAGCCGGTGGACCTCCTGGTCGCGGTCGAGTGCTGCCTGACCGGCGCCGGCGGGCGCGCGGCGCGCGGCGTCGAGCCGGTCGGACAGCTCGGCGACCGTCGCCTCGAGGGTTTCGGCGATGGCGGCGAAGTGGGCGTCGTCGTGGGCGATGAGGGCCGGGTCGGCCTTGGGTGTCAGGTGGTCGCGAAGGTCGAAGGCGCTGGTCGTCAGCGGGTTCACGCGGTGGGCTCCGTCCCGAGGTTTCTGGTGTCGGCCAGCGATTCTCGGTCACGACCGGGGTCTTGCCGCAAGACCCCGGGTGCGCTATACGTTGGAAGTGGAAGGAAGCGCGCGCTTCCTTCCTTTTTCGTGCACGGGCTTCATCGGCGTTGCCCGGGTCGACCGGGCACCTCCGCCTCTCTCGTGCCCACCTGCATAACGCCGATAATCGACATTATGTCACTTTGACGTCGACCGGCCCTCCCCACGCCGCGTTCTACCCCTGGTCCTAGAGGCGCTCTGCGAGCCGTAGCCTTGCTCGTGATGCAGTGCGACTACTTCGACGCCGGCCGCTGCCGCTCGTGTGCCCTCATGGGCGTGCCGTATGCCGTCCAGCTCGCCGACAAGGACGACCGCTGTCGGCGCACCCTGACGACCGTCGCCCCGGACGTCAGCTGGCTCGAACCCTTCCCCAGTGTCGAGTCGGCCTTCCGCAACAAGGCCAAGCTCGTCGTCGGTGGCGACACCGGCGCCGTGACCGTCGGGATCCTCGACGCCGAGGCGCGCGGCGTCGACCTGCGCAGCTGCGGCCTGTACGAGCCGCCGCTGCAGCGGCTCATCCCGCGCCTCGCCGGGGTCGTCGACGAGATCGGTCTCGAGCCGTACGACGTCGCCGCCCGCCGCGGAGAGCTGAAGCACCTCCTCGTGACCCTCTCCCCCACCGGCGAGGTCATGCTCCGTCTCGTCCTGCGCTCGCGCCGTCACCTGGCCCTGCTGGAGTCGCGACTGGCCGCGCTGCAGGCACGGCTGCCCGAGGTGTCGGTCGTCACGGTGAACCTCCAGCCCGAGCACAAGGCCGTCCTCGAGGGTGACACGGAGATCGTCCTCACGGATCGAAACGACCTCGCCATGCCGTTCGGTGACATCACCCTCTTCCTGCGCCCCAACAGCTTCTTCCAGACCAACACGGCCGTGGCTGCCGGGCTCTACCGCCAGGCACAGGACTGGACCCGTGCGATCGAGCCGGCGATGGTGCTCGACCTCTACTGCGGCGTCGGTGGCTTCGCGCTCCACTGCGCGCAGGCCGGGGCGCTCGCGGTCCTGGGCGTCGAGGTCTCTCTCGAGGCTGTACGCAGTGCGGAGACCAGTGCGTCTCGGCTGCGCGTCGACCACCCCGGCGTCGGCCGGATGGAGTTCCGGGCCGGTGACGCCACCGATGTCGGCATGCTCGACCGTGGGCTGCTGGGGTCCGAGCGGTCGATGATCGTGGTCAACCCGCCCCGGCGCGGGATCGGCCCCGACCTGGCGGCCTGGCTCGAGGGATCCGGCGCCACACACGTCACCTACTCGAGCTGCAATGTCGACAGCCTCGCTCGCGACCTCGCGATGCTGCCTTCGTACCGCGCCCGCGAGGCGCGTCTCTTCGACATGTTCCCGCAGACGTCCCACCACGAGGTCATCGTCCTGCTTGAGCGCGAAACGCATTCTGCCTCAACGCACTCCAGATCAGGAGCTCGCCAGCCATGACCCGTGAGACGGACACTGCCTGGATCGCGCCCGACGTGGAGAGGCCGGGCGGTTCCCTCGTGGCGCCCGAGGTGGAGATGCTGCCCGAGATGCTTGCCTGGCACCGCGCGACGCTGCTGTCCAAGTGCTCCGGGCTCACGGGCCGGCAGCTCGCCGAGCGGTCGGTGGCCCCTTCGGGTCTGAGCCTGCTCGGCCTGCTGCGTCATCTGCGCAAGGTCGAGCGGATCTGGCTGCGCCAGAGGGTGGCCCGCGAGGACGTCGAGGCACTGCACGGCTTCGGGAGCGGTCGCGACCTCGACTTCGACGAGCTGGACCCCGCATCGGCCCGGGCCGACTACGAGGCGCTTCTCGAGGAGTGGGCCCACGCCGACCGTGCGGTCGCGGGCCGGGGTCTCGACGACGTCTTCGAGGCCGGCGGCGACCCCTTCTCGCTGCGCTTCGTCTATCTCCACCTCATCGGCGAGTACGCCAGGCACAACGGCCACGCAGACCTCGTGCGCGAGCACCTGGACGGTGGCACCGGTGCCTGACCCGACCCGGCCAGCCCCGGACGGAGCCCGGCTGGCGAGGATCCAGCGGCGCTTCGGCGAGTTCGCCACGGAGTATGCCGCCCTCCCGCTGTACTCGACCATCTGCCGACACGTCGCGCTCGACGCCGAGACCGCCTCGCTGCTGCTCGCGGCCAGGCCGGGACAGGCCCGACCGGTGCTCTGGCTGGCGGCACTCCACGACCTTGTCCTGCGCAACCCGGATCTGCCTGCGGCACAGTGGTACCCAAGCGTCTCCGGGGCTTCGTCCGGGTCGGTGGGTGACCCGTGGTTGGACGTCCGACGGACGGCGCTCACCCACGCCGACGAGCTCCGCCACCTCATCGCGACGCACGGGACCCAGACGAACGAGGTGAACCGCGCCGTCTACGTCGCCGTGGGGCTGGCCGCGGCGACGGCCGACTGCAACGCCGTCCCGGTGGCTCTCGTCGAGCTCGGTGCGAGCGCCGGCCTGCTGCTCGGCGTCGACAGGTACGCCGTCGAGCTGACCTCCCCCGGCAGGACTGACCACCTGGGCGACGAGGCCTCCCCGGTCCGGTGCTCGGGTGAGGACCGGGCCGATGTCGGGGCCCATCTCGCGGCCGCCGGTGCCCGCCTGCCGGCGGTGCGCGGACGCGTCGGACTGGATCTCGACCCCGTCGACCTGGCCTCCGGCGACGAGGTGCGCTGGCTCGAGGCGTGCCTGTGGCCGGAGGTGCCCGGCCGTGTCGAGCGCTTCCGGGCGGCCTGCGACCTGCTCCGAGACGATCCGCCCACGGTGCTCCGAGGTGACATGGTCGACGACCTGGCCCACACCGTGCGGTTCGCCCGCACCAGGGCCGGCCGCGATGCCCACGTCGTGGTCCTGAGCTCGTGGGCGATGACCTACCTCGCCCCCACGCGCCGTCTCGAGCTCGCCGCGACCCTCGACGCGCTGGCCGGTGACGTCTCTCGCCTGTCCTGGCTCACGGCCGAACCGCCCGGGTGCGTCCCCGGACTCCAGGAGCCCACCGTCGACGTCGAGGGAGACACCGTGCTGGGTCTGCAGCGCTGGCGCAAGGGTCGTGCCCTGGCCCCTGCCGTTCTCGGGACCTGCCACCCGCACGGCACCTGGATCGACCTGTTGCCGGCGCTGCCCCACGTGTGATTCACACCCCTGCGCGCCTCCCTGGCGGTCGCGGGATGTTCCGCAGCCCCCAGATTTCGCCATCCGCTGACGGCTGCCCGATCGACGCCCTACCCTCAGCCCAGAGGCGTTGCTGGGGGGCAATTCCGTTGGTGCATAAGCAAATCGCCGATGCACGGCATTTCGCCCATAACGGGCCTGGGGAGGATCGGCCACCATGAAACTTCGACGACGCAGCATTCTCGCTGCCCTGGCGACACTCACACTTCTCGTGCCTGGCGCGGCCGCCGTCGCGCAGGCCGCAGCGCCGGCGACGGCCGTCCCGAGCGTGGCGGCCGCGGCGCCGGTGCCGCCGACGACCCTGCCCCTCGTGTCGGTCGCCCTGACCGACCCTGACCCGACGAAGAACACGCTCGACTATCTCCACGCGTCCAAGGACAACTCCGTCAAGGCCACCGTCAACCTCGTGGACCCGTCCGACTCCGCCCACGACATCGTCGACGCGAGCGCGACGATCAAGGGTCGCGGCAACCACACGTGGACCCTCGACAAGCGCCCGTACCAGATCAAGTTCACGACCGCCGTCGGCCCTCTGGGCATGGCGACGAGTCGTACGTGGGTGCTCCTGGCCAACCACCAGGATCCCTCGCTGCTGCGCAACAAGATCTCCTACGACCTCGCGAACGCGTTCGGGCTGCAGTACTCACCGGAGTCGCGGTTCGTCGACCTCAGCATCAACGGTGAGTACCTCGGCAACTACCTGCTCGTCGAGAAGACCGAGGTCGGCGCCAACCGTGTCGCGCTCACCGACGACCACGGGGTGATGCTGGAGCTCGACTACATCCACGGGACCGAGGAGCCCCACTACTTCCTCACCGACCGGACCAAGACCCTGTTCGTCCTCAAGGACGCCAAGCTCGGCGTGGCCGACGTCCTCGACCCGATCGTGGCGGTCGCCTACGAGGAGATCAAGGCCGACGTCAACGCCCTGGAGACCCAGCTCTACGCACCGACGCCCGACTGGCAGAAGATCAGCTCTCTCATCGACGTGGACTCGTTCGTCAAGTACTACTTCATCCACGAGCTGACCGAGAACTACGACTTCGACCGGTCGAGCGTCTACTTCTACAAGGACGGCCCGAACGACAAGCTGCACGCCGGTCCGGTCTGGGACATGGACGTCGCGATGGGCAACTTCTCGGCGCGCGAGTGGGGCGGCGACCCCACGGCGGAGTACGTCAAGTCGACGACGTACATCCGCGCGGGGCGGCACAACTGGTTCGAGACGCTCATGCGCAACAAGCAGTTCGTGGCCCTCGCCAACCAGATGTACGTCTCCACCTTCGCCGGCCACATCGACACGACACTGGCCGAGATCGACACGCTCAAGACGCAGATCGACGCGTCCGCACGCCTCAACTTCCTGAAGTGGGACGGCAACCTCGGCTACTCGGCGACCACCTTCGACACGGGTGTCAGGTCGTTCAAGAACTGGATGTCGAGCCGCGCCGCCTACCTCCGCCTCGCGTACGGCTCGAGCATGCCCACCCTGACCTTCCCGGCGTACCTCGCCGGCACGGGGTGGCAGCCCGCGGTCTCGTCGGGGATGATCGCCGGCACGACCGGGGAGCTGCGCCGCCTCGAGGCGCTGAGGTTCTCGGTGGCGGGCACGAGCCTGACGGGCGGCGTCCAGGGCAACGGCCACGTGCAGAACCTCGGCTGGATGGGCTGGGGCGCCCCGGGGGCCCTCGTCGGCACCACCGGTCGCTCACTCCGGCTCGAGGCCGTCCAGCTGCGCCTGACCGACCAGCTCGCGTCCCGGTTCGACCTGTCCTACCGCGTCCACGTCCAGAACGTCGGGTGGATGGGCTGGGTCAAGAACGGGGCGACGGCCGGCACGACGGGACGCGCCCTGCGCATCGAGGCCATCCAGGTGCGACTGCTCGCGAAGGCGCCGTCGACGACGTACGCGGCCCACGTGCAGAACATCGGGTGGATGGCTCCAGTGTCCGACGGGGCCGTCAGTGGTACGACGGGCCGCGCGCTCCGTCTCGAGGCGTTGCGGATGTCCACGGCGCGACTCCCCTTCGAGGGCCACGTCGAGTACCGCGCGAACGTCCAGGGCATCGGCTGGATGACCTGGACCACTCCGCCCACCCTGATCGGCACGGTGGGCCAGGCCAGACGCCTGGAAGCGCTGCAGGCGAGGCTGACCGGAGAGCTCGCGAAGCACTACTCCATCCGCTACACGGCGCACGTCCAGGACGTCGGTTGGCAGCCGTGGGTCATGGACGGCGTCACCGCCGGGACGGTGGGCCAAGCCAAGCGGGTCGAGGCGGTCCGGATCCAGATCGTCCCGAGGACGTTCTGAGTGGGCGCGTCCCGGCGCCGACGCGATCGGCGCCGGGACCGCACTCCCACACAGATTGCATAATGTCGATTATGGGCGAATTCGATTGTGCCGCAATGGAATTCGTCAGCGCATCCGACGACCGAGACCGTCGGCGTAGGCGTCCAACGCCCCCAGCACGGCCGGGGCGCGATAGACGCGGTTGCGTCGGTGGCCGGTCGACTCGAGCAGGACGCCGTCCTCGACGAGACGCTGCAGCGCGGCCTGCGCCGTGGGGGGCGACACCCCGAGCTCGCGGACGACGACGCGCGCCGTGACGACCGGCTGACGGAGCAGCAGGTCGAGCATCGACCACGCCGCGGATCCTGCTCTCGCCGTGACCTTCTCGGCCCAGTCGGCCCGCACCTGTCGGAGCGTCCCGACGAGCCGCTCGCCGATGTGGGTGCCGTTGCGCGCGGCCTCTGCGACGCAACGCAGGATCGGCTCGGCCTCTCCCCTGCGATAGGCGGTCAGCGCGTCGAAGTAGTCGTCACGAATGGCGAGCAGGCCGGCGGAGATCGGGACGGTGACCCGGTGGATCGCCCCCGTGTGGAGCAGGACCGAGTGGAGCAGCGCCCGACCGGTGCGACCGTTGCCGTCGGTGAACGGGTGGATGGTCTCGAACTGGGCGTGGGCCAGCGCTGCGTGGGCCAGCGGTGGCAGGTCGTCGCGGTCCATGAAGGCGATGAGGTCGGCCATCAGCGCCGGCACGTCGGACGCCACCGGCGGGACGTAGTGCGCCTCCCCCGGGTGCAGCGGCGACCCTCCGACCCAGACCTGCTGCTCGCGCCAGCGACCCGCGGGGTGCTGGGTCTGCTGGGCCATGAGGGCCCGGTGCATCGCGAGCACGGCGTCCTCGTCCAGGCGACCGGCGAGGTCGAGGGCGGCCTGCATGGTGCGGACGTTGCCGAGGATGACGGCGGCGTTGGCGCGGTTGCCCTCGCCGATCTCCGCCTCGGCGAGCGCACGCGCGGACGACGTGAGGTTCTCGATCTGTGAGCTGGCCGCGCTCTCGGACCGCAGCAGCACCGACGCGAACGGTGCGATCTCCCCCGCTCCCCCGGCGTCGAACGTCGCGAGCAGCCGGGTGGCCTCGTCCAGGTCTGCCGCGAGGTCGCCGGGCAGCACGAGCTCGGCGCCGGCGATCGTGGGCACGACGGCGGCCTCGAACGTGGCAGGGGTCGACCGCAGGGCGCGACGCGACAGGTCGAGCAGTCCCTCGATCGGCTGCCACGGGATCGTCGTCGAACCGAGCGCGGGCCAGGTCGTTGCCATGCTGGTGACACCTCCTTGGTTAAGGATATCGCACAACCCTTACCAAGGACGCCCGACGGTCAGGCGTGCAGGACCTCGACCGGAGCCTCGACCACCCACCACGCGGCATACGGGCTCAGTGCCGCGAGCCCATCCGCTCCACCGAAGACGGGGTAGCCGCCGAGCGCGTCGAACGGGTGCGCGATGCCGACGTCGGCGAAGTGGCGGACGTCGACCGTCTGCCAGGACGCGGTGACGTTGTAGACGCAGACCATCGAGCCGCTCGGGTGCGTGCGGACGACGGCCAGCACGCCGTCGTCGGTCTCGAGGAGCACCCTCGTCTGCGCCGAGGCGTGCAGCTGCGGCAGCCCGGCGCGCACCCCGGCCAGGTGGTGCAAGCCCTGGAAGACCTTCCCCGACACGGTGTCGAGGTCGTCGCGCCGGGCGGCGACGGTCCAGTCGAGCCGCTCCCGGTGGGCCCAGCGGTTGTCGTCCTCGTGACCGGGCTCGCGCGCCCAGCCCGGGTCGTTCGGCATGCCCAGCTCGTCGCCGCTCCACACGACCGGGATGCCTCCCCAGCCGGCGACGACCGCGTGGGCGAGGAAGAGCCGCGCGAGGCCCTGACCGACGCCCTCGCCGTCACCGCGGGCCTCCGCGTCGGCCAGGCCGGTGAGCGAGGCCGCTGTGCCGCTGATGCGCTTGTCTCCGGTCGCCGGGTTGTGCTGGAAGACGAGTCCGTGCGCCCACGAGCCGGGGTGGTCACCGGAGTACCAGTTCGAGAGGAACCGGCGGTGGGCGTAGCCGTCGAGTCCCGCGGCCGCCGCGTCGCCGTCGTCGATGGCCCAGCCGATGTCGTCGTGGCAGCGGACGTAGCAGATCCACGTGCCACTGGGGGGCGTCGTCGGGAGCGCCGACAGGGCCTGCTTGGTGAGCCCCGTGCTCCCCGTCGCGAGCATGGACCACACCTGCACCATGAGGCTGTTGTGGTACGCGAGATCGCTGACCCGGCCGGCGTGCTCGCCCTGTCCGAGGTACTGCACGAGGTCCCGGGGGCCGACGATCGCCTCGGCCTTGAACGCGAGCGCGGGGCACGCGATGCGCGCGACGGTACGCAGCGCCTGGGTGACCGCGTGCACCTCCGGCTGGTTCTGGCAGTTGGTCCCGAGCCGTTTCCACGTGAAGGCGATCGCGTCGAGCCGCAGCACCTCGACGCCGAGGTTGGCGAGGTGCAGCACGATGTCGGCGTACTCGACGAGGACGTCGGGGTTGGCCCAGTTGACGTCCCACTGCCACTCGTTGAAGGTCGTCCACGCCCAGCCGCGGAGCTCGTCGTCCCACGTGAAGTTGCCGGGCGCGAAGTCGGGGAAGACCTCGGGGAGGGTGCGCTCGTAGGCGTCCGGCATGACCCGGTCGGCGTAGACGTGGAAGTAGTCGCGGTAGTGCGGCTCGCCCGCCCGGGCACGTCGTGCCCACTCGTGCTCGCGCGCGACGTGGTTGAGCACGAGGTCGAGCACGAGCGAGATGCCTTGCCCTCGAAGGTCGCTCGCGAGCCGCCGCAGGTCCTCGACGTCGCCGAGGTCGGCCCGGACCGTGCGGTAGTCCTGCACGGCGTAGCCGCCGTCGTTGTCGCCCTCGCGCGGCTGGAGCAGCGGCATGAGGTGCAGGTAGCTGACGCCGAGGTCACGCAGGTAGTCGATACGGCTCCGGAGGCCGTCGAGGTCGCCGGCGAACCGGTCGGTGTAGCACGCGTAGCCGAACATGCCCGGCTGCTGGAGCCAGTCGGGGCGCAGGAGGCGGCGCTGGTCGAGCCGTCGCAGCTCGGGCGAGCGCTGACGGTAGCCCGCGACCGCGCTCTCGACGAGGCGGAGGGCGAGGGCAGACACGTCGCGCTCCGGGTAGAGCACCATGAGCGCCGCGACGAGATCGTCGGACCACCTCTCGAGCCTCAGCTCGAGCGTCTCGCGGTCGTGGTCGTCGAGCCCCGCGAGCAGCGAGGTCACCGACTCCGTCGTCGGTCGGACGTCGTGGGCTGCGTCGTTCATGGCCCGATTGAACAGCAAGGCGCGTCCGGGCGACAGGGGCGTGCCGCAGTCAGCAGGGGCGGTTCACTCGAACGGGCTCGGGTCGCCCGCCCCGACCCGGGTCACGACGGGGTAGCCGTCGGAGTAGTCGACGACGGTCGTCGGCTCCAGGCCGCACTCCCCCGAGTCGATGACGGCGTCGATGACGTGGTCGAGGCGGTCCTTGATCTCCCAGCCCTCGGTCATCGGCTCGTCGTCGTCGGGCATGAGCAGGGTGCTCGACAGGATGGGCTCGCCCATCTCCCTGAGCAGCTCGCGGACGACGGGGTGCTCCGGGATGCGCACGCCCACGGTCTTCTTCTTGGCGTGCAGCAGCCGTCGCGGCACCTCCTTCGTCGCGGGCAGGATGAAGGTGTAGGGCCCGGGGGTCACGGCCTTGATGGCCCGGAAGACCGAGTTGTCGAGGTGCACGAACTGGCCGAGCTGGGCGAAGTCCGAGCAGACGAGGGTGAAGTGGTGCTTCTCGTCGAGGTGGCGGATGCGCAGGATGCGCTCCTTGCCCTCCGGGTTGTCGAGGGAGCAGCCGAGGGCGAAGCAGGAGTCGGTGGGATAGGCGATGAGTCCCCCGGACCGCAGGATCTCGACGGCCTGCCCGATCGCCCGCGGCTGGGGGTCCACCGGGTGGACGTCGAAGTACTTCGCCATGGGTCCACCCTGCCATGCTGGGCCCATGACCGAGCAGACGGGTGAGGGCCAGGTCGACGCAGGCGCCGACGGGCACGATCGCATCGAGGTGGTGGACAACCCCGACCGCGGGCGCTTCGAGCTGCACGACGGTGAGCGCGTCATCGGCGTCGCCAGCTATGCCGTCGTCCCGCCCTCGGCACCCGATGGAACCACACGCGTCGTCTTCTTCCACACCGAGGTGAGTCCCGCGTACGAAGGACGCGGCCTCGCCGGGCGCCTGGCCTCGTTCGCGCTCGACGCCACCATCGCGTCCGGCCGGGCGATCGTCGCGCTGTGCCCCTACATCAAGGTGTACCTCCGCCGTCATCCGGAGCCGTATGCGGCCCACGTCCTGCCGCCGAACCGGGACGATGTCGCGGCAGCCGAGCGAGCGGCGGCGGCCGCGGGGTGACCCGCCTGCAGGTCGTCGTCGTGGGCGGCGGCATCGTCGGGGCCGCTGTGGCCCGTCGGCTCACGCTCTCGAGCCCACGCCCCGAGGTGACGCTCGTCGAGAAGGAGGCGTCGCCGGGCCTGCACCAGACGTCGCGCAACAGCGGCGTCGTGCACGCCGGCCTCTACTACGCGCCCGGCTCGGCCAAGGCCACGCTGTCGCGCGAGGGAGTCCGACGCCTGCGCCGGTACTGCCGGGAGCGAGGGCTCCCCTACGACGAGGTGGGCAAGCTCGTCATCGCGCTCGACGCCGCCGAGGAGGGGCGTCTGCGCGACATCCAGGCGCGCGCGCAGGCCAACGGCGTGCCGCGTCTGCGGTGGCTCGGCGCCGACGCGCTCCGCGAGGTCGAGCCGTATGCCGTGGGGCGCGCGGCGCTGCACTCCCCCACGACGGCGATCACCGACTTCGCTCTCGTGGCTGCTGCCATGCTCGCTGACGCGCAGGCCCGGGGTGCCGGGGTCCTCACCGGCTTCGAGGTCGTCGGTCTCGACCACCGTGGCGGCGAGGTCGAGGTCCGGGCCGCCGACGGTCGTGCACTCCAGGCCGACCGTGTCGTCATCGCGGGTGGCCTGCAGGCCGACCGCCTCGCCACGTTGGCCGGTGACGGCCCGAGCCCGGCGATCGTGCCGTTCCGCGGTGAGTACCACCGGCTGGTGACGTCGGCCCGGCACCTCGTGCGCGGGCTCGTCTACCCCGTCCCCGACCCGCGCTACCCGTTCCTCGGCGTGCACCTCACCAGGCGGGTCGACGGCGGGGTGCTCCTCGGGCCGAACGCCGTGCTCGCGACTGCCCGGGAGGGGTATCGCCGGCGCGACGTCGACCCGGACGTGGTGCGGGCCCTGGTCACCTCCCCGGCGTTCCTGCGGTTCGCCCGGGCCAACCTGCGCACCGGCCTGCACGAGGTCGCCGGGTCGCTCAGCCGGCACGTCTTCGTCGAGCGCGCGCGTCGCTACGTCCCGGCCATCCGGGACGCCGACGTGGAGCCGGCCCCGGCGGGGGTGCGCGCCCAGGCGATGGACCCGGACGGGGCGCTCGTCGAGGACTTCCGGTTCAGCCGCGTCGGCTCCGTGCTGTGCGTCCGCAACGCTCCGTCGCCCGCGGCCACCGCGTCACTGGCCATCGCCGACCTCGTCGTCGACCAGCTGGACCTCGGCTGACGGCGCGTTCGACGCGCCTCGACCCGGCGGGCCGTCACTGCTTGCCGAAGTACGTGCTCGCCTCCATGGCGTCGACGACCGAGTCGCCGCCGTGGGCGTCCTTGGACCACCCGATGACGTCGAGTCCGGCGTCGATGCCGACGACGGCCGGGGCGAACGTGCCGGCCAGACCGGCCCACTTCGAGACCGTGATCTCGGGTCCGCTGGCCGGGTCGAGCGCGATCTGGGTCCCGAGCGCGTTGGGGAGCGGGTCGTCCCCGACGAGGGGCAGGTGGTCGACGAAGGAGCCGAGCGGGTTCTGCAGGGTCGTGAGCATCTCGCCGCGCACGTGGTAGTTGCGGATCTGCCCCGCGGAGTAGCCGTTGCTGTCGCCCAGCGCGCTCGCGGCGAGCACGGTGTTCGGGTGGACCCCGGCGGCGTTGAACGTCACGGCCGGGATGTCGGTGGCCACGGAGGCGGTGCTGGCGAGTCCACCACCGAGGGAGTGCCCGGTGATCCCCATGTTCTCGCTGCCGACGGCCCCGGCGAGTCCCTGGGCCAGGGCGATCGCCTGCAGGTGCTGGCCGCTCAGGGCCCCGACGCCCTGTTGGAGGTTGGTGCCCCAGTCGGTCAGCGAGGTGGTGCCGGCGAAGGCGAGGACGTACTGGCCGGAGTCGTTGCGGTAGACGGCCGCGTCGAAGCCGTCGCCGCGGTGGAGCCGGTCCCGGTCGATGCCGAGCTCCTCGAGCGCGGCGGCGTCGAGGGGGGTCCAGCCGTCGACCTCGCTCGGGTCGTAGACGTTGTCGGCGAGGTGGGCCAGCTCGAGGTCGATGTCCTGCGGCGTCTTCCCGCGCGCCTGCTCGCCGAGCGGGGTCGGCTCGGCCACGGCCTCGGCTCCCGCCGAGCCGGAGCCGAGGAGCCCCGGGAACAGACCGGGCAGCCCCGGCAGTGCAGGCGGTTCCGGCAGAGGCGCGCCGTCGCCGCTCGTGCCGCGCTGGGCCCGGGCGTTGTCGGTGAGCCGACGCGACATGCTCTCGAGCGTCGAGCCGAAGGCCACGAGGTCGGCTGACGTGGAGCGCCAGCTCTCCTGGGCCGACCGGGCGTCGTCACCGGCCCACGCCCCGCCGATGACCGCGAGCGCCCTCGCAGCCGTCGAGCGGATGCCCTCGACCTCGGTGGCGCACGCGGTCAGCTCGCGCGCGGCCCGTTCGAGGGCTTCGGGGTCTGCACCCTTGCGGTAGAGCACTGGGCCTCCTGTCGACGGTGCGCCCCACGCTAGGTGTGGTGGTCGGGAGCGTCCATGGGGAGCGCTCCCCGGCGTGACGGCCATGGTGGGCCGGTCTCAGACCCGGCGACGGAGGACGACGAACCGCCCCGCGAGGCCCGTGGCCAGCACGACGACACCGGCCACGAGCGAACTGGTGGGCACGGCCAGGGCCAGCGCCGTACAACCCGCGAGACCGACCACCGCGAGCGCCCGCGGCCAGCGACGGTGGCGCGCGTCCTGTGTCAGCGCCGACGCGTTGGCCACGGCGTAGTAGGTCAGGACCCCGAAGGAGGAGAAGCCGATGACGCCCCGCAGGTCGACGAGCAGGACGAGCACGCAGACGACGGCGGCGACGACCACCTCCGCGACGTGCGGCACCGCGTAGCGCGGGTGCACGGCAGCGAGGGGTCGCGGCAGGTCCCCTTCGCGGGCCATCGCGAGGGCGGTGCGTCCGACCCCGGCGACGAGCGCCAGCAGGGCCCGAGCGTCGCAGCGGCGGCCGAGACGACGACGAGCCCCGGCAGCCAGCCGCCGGCGCCGACCGTGTCGGCGGCGTCGCGGACGGGCGCGTTGCTCGCCGCCAGGCCGGACGTGCCGAGGGCACGGACGAGCACGACGGCGGTGACGGCATACAACGGCACGACGACGGCGAAGGCCGTGACGATCGCCCGCGGGATCGTTCGCTCGGGGTCGACGACCTCCTCCCCCAGCGTGGCGATGCGGGCGTAGCCGGCGAAGGCGAAGAAGAGGATCGCGGCGCCCTGCAGCACGCCTGCGGCGCCCACCTGGCCCGAGACGTCGGAGAAGGGGTCCGCGGGGCGTGCACCCCACCCGCCGACCGCGACGAGCACGACGGTGACCGCCGCGAGCACGCCCGCGACGATCACCCGCGTGAGCCGGGCCGTGCGCGTGATCCCCCGGTAGTTGACCGCGGCCAGGACCACGACGGCGAGGACGGCGACCGACTTCTGCCCGCGTTCGGGGACGAGGTAGGCCGCGAACACCAGCGCCATGGCGGCGCAGCTGGCGGTCTTGCCGATGACGAAACCCCATCCTGCGGTGAACCCCCACCACGGACCGAGACGCTCGCGTCCGTAGACGTAGGTGCCGCCGGACGTGGGGTACTGGGCCGCGAGCTGGGCCGACGACGTCGCGTTGCAGAAGGCGACGACGGCGGCCACGGCCAGGGCCAGGAGGAGCCACGAGCCAGCGCTCCGGGCCGCGGGCGCGAAGGCGCTGAACAGCCCGGCACCCACCATCGAACCGACACCGATGACGACCGCGTCGGTGGTGGTCAGGCGCCGGGCGAGCGGCGTCGTCGAAGCCGGTGTGGTCATGCCCCGAGTCTGCCGTGTGCGGACGGCAGGGGGTCCTGTGCTCAGGCGCGCAGGTCGGTCAGCATCGACTCGAACGGCGTGACCTGCTCGAAAGGGTCGACCCGGGCGGCCCTCGGCGCGCCGCTCACGAGGCCCGCGAAGGCCGCGCCGGCACGCTGGATCCGATCGCCGAGCCGGCCGGCGTCGACGCTGCCCCAGTCCTCGCTGGCGGCGAAGACCGCCACCGGGGCCACGAGGGCACCGAGGTGCGCGAAGAGCGGGCGCAGCGCGTGGTCGATCGCGAGTGAGTGGCGGGCCGTGCCACCGGTCGCGCCGAGCAGCACGGGGGTGTCGCGGAGGGCGTCCATCGGGAGCACGTCGACGAGCATCTTGAACAGGCCGCTGTACGACGCGGCATACACCGGGGTCGCGACGACGACGGCGTCCGCCTCGCTGATCGCGTCGAGCCGCACCTGCAGCTCGGGCGACGCGAAACCGGTGAGGACGTTGTTCGTCAGGTCGTGCGCGACGTCGCGCACGTCGGCGACCTCGACGACGACCTCGCGGGGCGCGAGCGCGCGGACCGTGGCCTCGGTGAGGCGGTCGGCGAGCAGTCGCGTCGAGGACGGCTGGGTCACGCCGGCCGTGATGACGGCGAGGTGGAACGCGGTCACTTCGTCACCTCCAGGGTGGGCTCGGTGGTGGGCTCGGTGGTGTCCGCCGCGAGACGGCTCGCGTGGGTCGGGGCGTCGGGCACGTGGGCCGGCTTGAGGGCGGCGAACTCCTGGCGCAGGACGGGTACGACCTCCTCGCCGAGGATGTCGAGCTGCTCGAGCACGGTCTTGAGCGGCAGTCCGGCGTGGTCGAGCAGCCAGAGCTGGCGCTGGTAGTCGCCGGCGTACTCGCGGAAGCCGAGCGTCCGCTCGATGACCTCCTGCGGGCTGCCGACGGTGAGCGGCGTCTGGCTCGTGAACTCCTCGAGCGACGGGCCGTGGCCGTAGACGGGGGCGTTGTCGAAGTACGGACGGAACTCGCGGACGGCGTCCTGGCTGTTCTTGCGCATGAAGACCTGTCCGCCGAGGCCGACGACCGCCTGGTCGGCGCTGCCGTGGCCGTAGTGCTCGAACCGGCGGCGGTAGAGCTGGACCATCTGCCTCGTGTGGCTGGCCGGCCAGAAGATGTGGTTGGAGAAGAAGCCGTCGCCGTAGTACGCCGCCTGCTCGGCGATCTCGGGGCTGCGGATCGAGCCGTGCCAGACGAACGGCGGGATGCCGTCGAGCGGGCGGGGCGTCGAGGTGAAGCCCTGGAGCGGGGTGCGGTACTTCCCCTGCCAGTCGACGACGTCCTCGCGCCACAGGCGGTGGAGCAGGGCGTAGTTCTCGATGGCGAGCGGGATGCCGTCGCGGATGTCCTTGCCGAACCACGGATAGACCGGGCCGGTGTTGCCGCGGCCCATCATGACGTCCATGCGGCCGTCGGAGAGGTGCTGGAGGTAGGCGTAGTCCTGGGCGATGCGCACGGGGTCGTTCGTCGTGATGAGGGTCGTCGAGGTCGAGAGGATGATCCGCTCGGTCTGCGCGGCGATGTTGGCGAGCAGCACCGGCGGGTTGGCCGGCGCGGCGAACGGCGGGTTGTGGTGCTCGCCGGTGGCGAAGACGTCGAGCCCGACCTCCTCGGCCTTCCTGGCGATCGCGACGGTGGCCTTGATCCGCTCGTGCTCGGTCGGCGTGTGCCCCGTGGTGGGGTCCGTCGTCACGTCACCGACGGTGAAGATCCCGAACTGCATGTGTCCCAGCTCCTCCTGTAATTGACTGTTCAATCATATCGAACGTCGGCCCCCGCTCCCCCATTCCCGGCCCCCCATTCCCGCTCCTCCCGGGCTCAACCGGGCACCACGGTGTCGTATGCCGTCGAGCCGGGTCGGCGGCACACGAGAAAGATCTCGTCGTCCCCGAGCTTTTCCAATCGTGCGTGCATCACGATCTCTGACGGGTCACCATGGGAGGGGTGGCCCGGGACCACGAGGGGATGGAAGAAATGCAGCTCATCGCACCGCCGGTCGGCTTCGTCGCTCCCGCCCGCGTGACCGCGGCACCACGTGTGTCGCAGCGTCATCCGGCGCTCTTCCCGGTCGCGGTGCGGGCCAACCGTGCCAAGCGACGCCTGGCGTGGCTCCGGTCGACCACCCCGTGGGCCAGGGCGCGCGAGAGCTCGTCGTTGGCGCACCGCGTCAAGACGCACAACTCCCTCCTCGTGCGGGAGCTGTCCGAGGCCGAGATGCACCTCCAGCGCAACAAGGTCACCAACCTGCGGCTCGCCGCCGCACGCGTCGACCGCATCCTCGTCCGCCCCGGCGAGACCTTCTCGTTCAACAAGGTCGTCGGCAACTGCACGCGGCGCCAGGGCTACGTCGAGGGGATGCGGCTGTCCAACGGCGAAGCCCGTGCGGGCGTCGGTGGCGGCATCTGCCAGCTGGCCAACCTCCTGCACTGGATGGTCCTGCACAGCCCGCTCACCGTCGTCGAACGCTCCGAGCACTCCTTCGACCCGTTTCCCGACAAGGGCCGCGTCCTGCCCTGGGGCGTCGGCACCTCGATCGTCTACAACTACGTGGACTTCACCTTCCGCAACGACACCGACACGACCTTCCAGATCCTCGTGGCGGTCGGGGACCGCTACCTCGAGGGCGAACTGCGCGCCGACGCGCCGATGGCGCACTCCTACAAGGTGTTCGCCCGAGACGAGCAGTTCATCAAGTCGGGCGACGACGTCTTCCGGCGCAACGAGATCTGGCGGACGGTCATCGACAGACGCACCGGCCAGGCCGTGGCCGAGGAGCTGCTCAAACGCAACTGTGCGCTGGTCAGGTACCACCCCGAGGACGTTCCGGTCATCGATGTGAGCCTGGCCCCCGGGTCCGCGGTCCCCGCCGGCGCCCCGTGACATCCTGTGCGGGTGACTGCTGAGATCTCCCCCAGGGACCGCTTCATCACCGTGTACGGGCGCAACCCGGTGCACGAGGTCCTCCTGGACGAAGACCTCGTCGTCGACAAGGTCGTCCTCGCGGACAACGCCCACGGGTCAGGCGTCCGCGAGATCCAGCAGGCCGCGCGTCGCCGCGGTATCGAGGTGCAGCGGACGTCGGCCGAGCGCGTCAAGAAGCTCGCCGGCAACGGCCGCCAGGACCAAGGCGTGTTCGCCGATGTCGTCGCACCACGCATGCTCCCGCTCGAGGCGGCGCTCGCCCAGGGCACGTTGCGCACTGTCCTCGTCCTCGACGGCATCACGACACCCGCCAACGTCGGGATGATCCTGCGCACCGCGACGGCTGCCGGCGTCGACGGTATCGTCGTCCCGCGCCGCGGCGTCGCGTCACTCGACCCCCTCGTGGTCAAGGCATCGGCTGGCGTCGCCTTCAAAGCGCCGATCATCAAGGCGTTCACGGCCGACGAGGCGGCAGGTTCGCTGAAGGACCACGGATTCCACATCGTCGGGCTCGATGCCCACGGCGATGACGACCTCTTTGCAGCCCATCTGCCCGAGCCGGTCGCCTTCGTCCTCGGCAGCGAGACAGCGGGGCTGACGCCCGAGGTGGCCGAGCTCGTCGACACGTGGGTGTCGATCCCGATGGCCGCCGGCGTCGAGTCGCTCAACGTCTCGGCCGCCGCCGCGGTCGTCTGCTTCGAGCTCGTCCGCCGCGCGCGCCTCTGACGCGACCGCGTCAGTCGCCCCACTTGTCCGCGAGGGCCCGCACGACGCTGATGTTGCGCGCCGTGCCCACGGCCCCGGTCAGCTTCTCGATGCGGGCGTTGGTCAGCTTCGAGCCCTGCACCCCGTCGGAGAGGAAGAGCACGATGTCGTTGCCGACGACCCGCGCTCCCTCCGTGGCGACCTTCCACTCGTGCAGGGCGGTGACGCCGTCGGGGTCGAGGTCGCCCGTCATGAAGGTGACGTAGCGCTTCGCGTCCGCGGCGATCGGTGAGTCGAGGGCCTCGGCCTCGTCGACGAGCGACCTCAGCTGCGCCGGCGTGCGCACGACGACCGGCACGTCGAAGCCGAACTCGTCGCTGATGGCCCGGCGCAGGTCTGCCTCGACCTTGGCCGCACTGCGCACGCCCGACCGGACCTTGAGGTTGCCGCTCTGGATGTGCGTCTCGACCTCCTCGTACCCCTCGGCCTCGAGCAGCGTGCGCAGGGACGCCATGCGCACCTGCCGCTTGCCCACGTTGACGGCCCGCAGGAACCCGATCCACACCGGCACGTCAGGCCCCGACCGCGCCGAGCGAGCAGGTGCCCCGGCCGACGGTCTCGACGCGGCCGCCCACGTGGACGGCCCCGTCGGCGTCGATGTCGAGCAGCAGGCGGGACGGGCGACCGACGGCCGCGCCCTGGCTGACGACGACCGACACCTCACGGGTCCCCTGCGCGACGAGCCAGCCACCGAGGTTGGCACAGGCCGACCCGGTCGCGGGGTCCTCGAGCACCGCCTGGCCCTGCGTGTAGAAGAGGCGGGCCTCGACGGTCTTGGGCCCGGTCCACGCCCACGCGTACACGTGGGGCGCGCGTGGCGGCGACGTCATGTGCTGGGCCATGAGGTGCGCGTCGGGGTCACAGGCCCGCACGGCCTCGACGGAGTCGAGGCGCACGAGCAGCTGCTCGACCCCGACGTCGACCCAGGACGCGTCCGAGCGCACCACGAGCCTGCGGTCGAGGCCGAGCGCCTCGGCCAGCTCGGCGCCGCTCGACGTCACCTCGCGCACGGTCGCGGCCCGGGCCGCGAGGCGCCAGCCACCGTCGACGCGGGCGACGGGGATGCGCCCGGCGGGCATCCTGAGGTGCACGGTGTCGAGGCCCCCGCCCAGCATCGCGACGACCTCCGCGGTGCCCAGGGTCGGGTGGCCGGCGAACGGCATCTCGTGCCCCGGCGTGAAGATCCGCACCGCCGCGTCACCCGGCCTGGCGCCGTCGACCAGGGACGTGACGAAGGTCGACTCGCTGAGGTTGAACTGGCGCGCCCACGCGAGCATCTCGTCGTCGGACAGCCCGGCGGCCTCGGGGAAGACGCACAGCGGGTTGCCCGAGAAGCGCTCCCCCTCGATGGAGAAGACGTTGAGCAGGTGGAAGGGGAGGTCCATGCACCCGAGTCTGCCGGAGCGGCGGCCCGGACGGCAGGGCCGAAGGGCCCGCCACGCCGATACTGTGACGGGCATGGCCTCCCCCGACGGTGTCGTCCCCGGCAACATCTACCTCTTCCGGCACGGCGAGACCGAGTGGTCGCTGAGCGGTCAGCACACGGGCACGACCGACCTGCCGCTGCTCCCCGAGGGCGAGGCGGCCGCGCGCGAGCTGGCCGACGTGCTGCGCAAGCACCCCTTCGAGCGCGTCCTCGTCTCGCCCCTGCAGCGGGCGAAGCGCACCGCCGAGCTCGCGGGCCTCGGGGACTTCGAGGTGGAGCCGCTGCTGCGCGAGTGGGACTACGGCGCCTACGAGGGGATCACGACCACGCAGATCAGCGCCGAGGTCGGCCACCCCTGGGAGGTCTTCGTCGACGGCGTGAAGCCGGGCGTCACCCCCGGCGAGACGGTCGAGCAGGTGTCGGCGCGCGCCCAGCAGGTCATCGACAAGGTCTGGCCCGACCTCGAGCACGGCGACGTCGCGCTGTTCGGTCACGGACACGCCCTCCGGGTCCTCACGGCCACCTACCTCGGGCTCGACCCGCGCTTCGGCCAGCAGCTCATCCTCGACGCCGGGTCGATGAGCGTGCTGACGCACCACCGGTCCACCCGGTGCCTGGGGATGTACAACCTCTCCCCCTGGCGCCTGCTCTCCGACTGAGCCCCGCGACGGGGTCGTATGCCGTGTCCCCGGACACACGGCATACGCCGGTTGTGCTGGGGCACAGGGTGGTCCGCTCGCGCGGTCACTCCTTGGGGAGCTCCCACGTGTGCACGGGCTCGTTGGCCATCATGCCCTCGATGTAGTGACGCAGCATCTCGCGCAGGGCCTTGTCGCGGGTCAGCCCGCGCGCCTCGAGACGGGCCACGCACTCCGTCTGCCACGACGCACCGTTGACGCCCGTGAGGCACCGCTGCTCGATCATCGTCAGGAAGCGGTCGCGCACCGCCGTCGAGACGCCCCAGCGCTCGAGGCCCTCGTGGGCCATCGGGAGCAGGCGGCGCAGGACGAGCTCGGTGGCCGGCACGTCGCCCAGCCCGGGCCAGTAGGTGCGGGCGTCGATGCCGAGGCGTGCGCCCTCCTCGAAGTTCGACTCGGCCGCGGAGAAGCTCATCCGGGTCCAGACCGGGCGGTCCTCCTCGGCGAGCACCCGCATCGTGCCGTAGTAGAAGGCGGCGTTGGCCATGACGTCGGCGATGCTCGGCCCGGCCGGCAGGACGCGGTTCTCGACGCGCAGGTGCGGGCGGCCGCCGACGATGTCGTAGATCGGGCGGTTCCAGCGGTAGACCGTCCCGTTGTGCAGGCGCAGCTCCTTGAGCTCGGGCACCTCGCCCCGCTCGAAGACCTCCTCGGGCTCCTCGTCGTAGAGCTCGGGCAGCAGGGCCGGGAAGTAGCGGACGTTCTCCTCGAAGAGGTCGAAGATCGAGGTGATCCAGCGCTC
The DNA here is from genome assembly GCF_001429645.1 of Terrabacter sp. Soil810. Classification (NCBI taxonomy): domain Bacteria; kingdom Bacillati; phylum Actinomycetota; class Actinomycetes; order Micrococcales; family Intrasporangiaceae; genus Terrabacter; species Terrabacter sp. Soil810. The sequence goes on along the minus strand of NZ_LMSW01000011.1, from coordinate 1,548,215 downwards.
GCCGAACCACACGCGCGGACGCACGCCCTGGTTCTTCAGCTCGACCGACCGCGTGTCGGTGGCCTGGGTGAAGAGCGGGATGCGGGTCTCGGCCCAGAGCCGCTGGCCGAGGAAGAACGGCGAGTTGGCGCCGAGGGCGAGCTGCGGACCGGCGAGCACCTGGGCGGCGTTCCAGTGGTCGGCGAACCGCTCGGGCTGGACCTGGAGGTGCAGCTGGATCGAGGTGCAGGCGGACTCGGGCGCGAGGCTGTCGGAGTAGCGGGCGATGCGCTCGCCGGTCGGCCCCTCGAGCTCGAGCCAGACGTCCTCGCCCCGGGCGTCGAGCACGGCGTTGTTGAGCGCGGCATAGCGGATGTTCTCGCTGATCCAGTCGCCCTCGAAGTGCTCGGGCATGACCGTCGGCAGGATGCCGATGGCGACGATCCCGGCGTGCGCCTCGGCGGCCTTCTCCGAGGCGCGGTTGAGGGACTCGCGGAGCAGCCTCTCGAGCTCGATGGCCGAGTCGCCGGGCAGTGGTCGAGGGTGGACGTTGAGCTCGATGTTGTAGCGCGCGAGCTCGGTCTGGTAGTCCTCGTCGGCGATCTGCTCGAGCACCGTCTTGTTGTCGAGCTTGGGGCCGAGGTCCTCGTTGACGAGGTTGAGCTCGATCTCGAGACCCGTCATCGGACGGTCGAACTCGAACTCGCTCTTGCCGAGCATGCGTTCGAACACGTCGAGGTCGCGGCGCACCTTCTCCCGGTATTGCTGCCGCTGCTCACGCGTGTACCTGGCCTGCTCGACATCGGCTCCCACGTGCCGAGACAACCACACTCGGGGTCGCGACGCGAGGGGCACGCACGGACTGGTCACCTCCTGAGCGCGTGCGGTCAGGAGATGACCACGGGTCGTGCGGGCCGATCAGCCCTCGAAGGCCTCCGGCGGAGGGCACGAGCAGACGAGGTTGCGGTCGCCGTAGGCGCCGTCGATGCGGCTCACCGGCGGCCAGTACTTGTCGGCGGCGTTGATCCCCACGGGGAAGGCGGCCTCGGCGCGCTCGTAGGGGTGGTCCCACTCCCCCGCGATGTTGAGGGCCGTGTGCGGTGCGTGCCGCAGCATGCTGTCGCCCACCGCGACGTCGCCGGCACGGATCGCCTCGATCTCGCCGCGGATCGCGATCATCGCGTCGCAGAAGCGGTCGAGCTCGTAGAGGTTCTCCGACTCGGTCGGCTCGACCATGAGCGTGCCGGCGACCGGGAAGCTCATCGTCGGGGCGTGGAAGCCGTAGTCGACGAGGCGCTTGGCGATGTCGTCGACGGTGACGCCGGTCTCGGCCGTGATCTGCCGGACGTCGAGGATGCACTCGTGGGCGACGAGGTCGTCGTGTCCGGAGTAGAGCACCGGGTAGTGCTCGCGCAGCCGGGCCGCGATGTAGTTGGCGCCGAGGACGGCCATCTGCGTCGCGTGCCGCAGGCCCTCGCCCCCCATGAGGCGGACGTAGGCCCACGAGATCGGCAGGATGCTCGCCGAGCCGTAGGGGGCGCCCGACACGGGACCGACACCGGTCTCGGGGCCGGCCTCCGCGGCGAGCGGGTGGTTGGGCAGGTGCGGCGCGAGGTGTGCGCGGACCGCGACCGGCCCCACGCCGGGGCCACCGCCGCCGTGCGGGATGCAGAACGTCTTGTGCAGGTTGAGGTGGCTGACGTCGGCGCCGAACGTGCCCGGCTGCGCGAGCCCGACGAGCGCGTTGAGGTTGGCTCCGTCGACGTAGACCTGGCCGCCTGCCTCGTGGACGAGCTCGCACAGCTCGGAGATGGTGTCCTCGTAGACGCCGTGGGTCGACGGGTAGGTGACCATGATCGCGGCGAGGTCGTCGCGGTGCGCCTCGACCTTGGCCCGGAGGTCGTCCATGTCGACGGTGCCGCCGGCGGCCGTCTTGACGACGACGACCTTGAGGCCGGCCATGACGGCCGAGGCGGCGTTGGTGCCGTGGGCACTCGCCGGGATCAGGCAGACCCGCCGATGTCCCTCTCCGCGGGCCTGGTGGTAGGCGTGGATGGCGAGCAGGCCGGCGAACTCACCCTGGGATCCGGCGTTGGGCTGGAGCGACACCGCGTCGTAGCCGGTGATCTCGCAGAGCCATGCCGAGAGGTCGTCGATGAGGGCGCGGATGCCCACGGTCTGCTCCGCCGGCGCGAACGGGTGGAGGTTGGCGAACTCGGGCCAGGTGACCGCCTCCATCTCCGTGGTGGCGTTGAGCTTCATCGTGCACGACCCGAGCGGGATCATGCCGCGGTCGAGCGCGAAGTCACGGTCGGAGAGGCGGCGCAGGTAGCGCAGCATCGCCGTCTCGGAGTGGTGCGCGTGGAAGACCGGGTGGGTGAGGAACTCGGACGTGCGCGCCAGGGCCTCGGGTATGCCGTTCGCGACGCGGGCGCCGAACGTGGCCTCGGCATCGTCGGCCGGGTCGACCCCGAAGCCGTCGAGAACCGCGAGCACCGTTGCGGGAGTAGAGGTCTCGTCGAGACTGAGCGACACGCGGTCGGCGTCGACGCGCCACACGTTGATGCCTCGGTCGGCGAACGCGGTCGTGACCTCGTCGGCGCGACCCGGCACCACGACCGTGAGCGTGTCGAAGAACGACGTCGTCTCGACGTCGAGGCCACCGTCGACGAGTGCACCGCGCAGCGTGGCCGTCAGACCACCCACGCGCCGCGCGATGGCCACGAGGCCCGCGGGACCGTGCCACACGGCATACATGCTCGCCATGACGGCGAGGAGCACCTGCGCGGTGCAGATGTTGGACGTCGCCTTCTCGCGGCGGATGTGCTGCTCACGCGTCTGGAGGGCGAGACGGTACGCCTGGTGACCCTCGGCGTCGACGGACACCCCGACGAGGCGACCCGGGATCTGGCGCTCCAGGCCGCGGTGCACGGCCATGTAGCCGGCGTGCGGGCCGCCGAAGCCCATCGGGACGCCGAACCGCTGGGCGCTGCCGACGGCGATGTCGGCGCCCCACTCCCCGGGGGCGGCAGCCAGGGTCAGTGCGAGCAGGTCGGCGCACGCCGTGACGAGGCCCTTGGCCTCGTGGACCGCCGCGGTCAGCGGTGTCCAGTCGACGAGCTCGCCGGTGGCGTCGGGGTACTGCACCATCGCGCCGACGACGGCCTGGCCTCCGGCGGCCGCGGCGAGGGAGTCGGTATCGGTCACGCCGCGCAGATCGGCGACGACGAGGGGCAGCCCGAGCGCCTCGGCACGCGTGCGCATGACGGCGATGGTCTGCGGGAAGAGCCGCTCGTCGACGAGCACGACGGCGTCGGAGGCGGCCTTGCTGGCGCGCCGCATGAGCGACATCGCCTCGGCGGCCGCCGTCGACTCGTCGAGGAGCGAGGAGCCCGCCACGTCGAGCCCGGTGAGGTCGGTGACGACCGTCTGGAAGTTGAGCAGGGCCTCGAGCCGGCCCTGGGAGATCTCGGGCTGGTACGGCGTGTAGGCGGTGTACCAGGCGGGGTTCTCGAGGACGTTGCGACGCACGACCGGCGGGGTCACGGTGCCGTAGTAGCCGAGCCCGATGAGCGAGGTGAGCACCGTGTTGCGCGAGGCGAACCCGCGCAGCTCCTCGATGACGGCACTCTCACTGGCGGCCGCCTCGATCCGCAGCGGCGACTCGGACCGGATGGCCCCGGGGATGGCGCGGTCGCACATCGCGTCGAGGCTCGGCTGGCCCACGACCTCCAGCATGTGGCGGACGTCGTCGCCGGCGGGGCCGACGTGACGGCTCACGAAGTCGGCCATCACCGTCTCGGTGGACGTTCCGGTGGTGACGGGCACGAGCTGGTCGATCGACATGCGGGCTCCTGACGGGTTCGAGCGGACGACACACGCTCCCCGTCTGTCGAGCACCGTGACGTGCCTCCAGAGTTGCCTCGCCCGCATGGTCCTGGCGCCTGAGAGGTTCCGGGGATGTTGCCCCTTCGGCGCCTCGCAGGTGCGTCGCACCCCGAGGACTCTCCCACGCAGGGTCGATCGGCACCACAAATCTACCAGCAGGCAGCCGTGCTCACGGCACGCACCAGTCCCGGCCGGAGAGTCCGGTCGGGCCGAGTCGGTGATGCCTCGGGAGGTGCTGCGCCGGTCAGGCCATGCGGCGGGCCTGGCGTCGCGCGCCCAGCTCGTCGTCGGGGTGGTCGGCCGGGGCGTCGTCGTCGGCGCGCTCGCTCGGCAGCAGGGCCAGCTCGCCCTCGACCTCGCGCCACACTCGTCCGACGGCGATGCCGAAGACACCCTGACCGCCCTGGACCAGGTCGATGACCTCGTCGGCCGACGTGCACTCGTAGACCGAGGCGCCGTCGCTCATGAGCGTGATCTGTGCGAGGTCCTCGACGCCGCGCTCACGCAGGTGGCTGATGGCGACGCGGATCTGCTGCAGGGAGACACCCGTGTCGAGCAGTCGCTTGACGACCTTGAGCACGAGGATGTCGCGGAAGCCGTAGAGCCGTTGGGTGCCCGAGCCGGTGGCGCTGCGGACGGACGGCTCGACGAGCCCGGTGCGCGCCCAGTAGTCGAGCTGACGGTAGGTGATGCCGGCCGCCTTGCAGGCGGTCGGACCGCGGTAGCCGCTGTCCTCGGACAGCGCGGGCAGGTCGTCGGTGAACAGCAGCCCCTGGGACCCGACCGGCATGACCCGACCAGCGTCGTGCGCGTCCTCGATGGCGGCCATGCCGTCCTCCTCCTGCTCAGGCTGCGTGCCGCGAAGGTGCGTGCGCGCAGACGACATCCGGATAACTACAGTCACGTCGTTCTCCTGACGGTAGGCCGCGCCCACCCTCGGGTCAATCACCGGGGGCATCACAGGGCGGCGTGTCGGGACGGCGGCCGCAACCTTCACGAACGACCTGAAGGTGAAGGTCTCGGTCGCTGCTGCCGTCGGCGGGCCTGCAGGGACGCCGTGAGCGTGGTGGTGTCAGTCCGGACGGTCGGGCACGTCGGGGCGGTCACCGGGCTCGGCCTCGGGCGCCGGGCCCTCGAAGTCCTCGGCGGAGACGTGGTCGAGGAACTCCTTGAAGCGCTCGACCTCGTCGTCCTCCTCCGAGGACACGACGATCGCCGCCTCGTCGAGGATGCCCGGCTCGACGAGCACCTTGGCACCCGTGCGCAGGGCGAGCGCGATGGCGTCGCTCGCCCGCGAGCTCACCTCCGCCTTGCCGTCGATGATGAGGGCCGCGTGGAACACGGAGTCCTTGAGCGCCACGATGCGCACCTCGGTCAGCTCGTGGCCGAGCACCGACAGGACGTCGCGCATGAGGTCGTGGGTCAGCGGTCGCGGCGGCACGACACCCTGCTGGGCGTAGGTGATCGCGGCGGCCTCGGCCGCGCCGATCCAGATCGGCAGGTAGCGCCCGCCGTCCCGCTCACGCAGCAGGACGATCGGCTGGTTCGTGGGCATCTCGACGCGGACGCCCAGGACATCGACCTCTCTCACTTCTCCACCGTACCCCGGCGCGTCGACGGTGGGGTACGGGCTCAGCGGGCCAGGCCCGAGCGGACCAGCGCGACGTGCAGCGCGATGCAGGCAGAGGCGATCTCGGCCGTCCGCTCCTCGCGCGTGCCACTCCCCCGACGGGTCGCCAGGACCTGGTCGACGAGGCCGATCTCACGGTCGGCGGCGGTGCGGAAGGGCCGGAGATGGCGTGCCTCGAGCCCGTGGCCGGCGAGGGTCCGGGCGGCCGCCGCGATCGCCAGCGCGTCGTGGCCGAAGTGGCCCTTCTCGTCGGGCTGGAGCAGGCCGTACGTCTCGAGCGCGATCATGGTGTCGCGGTCGATCCCCGTGGCCTCCCGCAGCTCCGGCCCGGTGAGCGAGACGTCGCTGCGTGCCGCGAGGTCCTGCGGGCCCGGGACCTCGGGGTCCGCCGACGGTGCTGGCGGCCGGGGCCGGCCTCCCGACTCCTCGCCCGGGTCGGACAGACCGCGGTCGAGGGCGTCGAGGGCGTCCCGGATGACCTTGAGCGGCCAGTAGCGGTCCCGTTGCGCCGACAGCACGTAGCGCAGACGGCGGACGTCGTCCTCGGTGTACGTGCGGTAGCCCGACGGTGTGCGGTGCGGAAGCACCAGTCCCTCGGCCTCGAGGAAGCGGATCTTCGACGCGGTGACATCGGGAAAGTCGTCGGAGAGCGCTGCGAGGACCTTGCCGATCGTCAGGCGCCGAGGGGCAGCCTCTCCCGCGTCGCCCGCCACCGTGCCTGCGGTCATGCCGGTGCGGGCTGGGGTGCTCCGGACGAGTAGTAGACGAGGCGGAACTTGCCGATCTGGACCTCGTCGCCCTGGTGCAGTGGGGCCTCGTCGATCCGCTCCCGGTTGACGTAGGTGCCGTTGAGTGAACCGGCATCGCGCACGACGTAGCCGCCACCCTGCGCGACGAAGGCCGCGTGCTTGCGCGAGACGGTGACGTCGTCGAGGAAGATGTCCGAGTCGGGGTGGCGACCAGCGGCCACCTCCTGGTCGTCCAGCAGGAAGCGGGCCCCCGTGTTGGGGCCGCGGAGCACGACGAGCAGGGCGGTCCCGGGCCGCAGGGCCTCGATGGTCGCCTGGTCCTCGGCCGTGAGGCCCCGCCCGTCGACGGTGTCGACGTGGTCGCTGTCCAGCGACGGCACGCCTTGGAACCGCATGGTGCGGGGTTCGACGTTCATGTCGTCGGGGTCGGGCAGGTCGCTCGACATGCGGTCCTCCTCTGTGGTGCGGGCGGATTCGGGTCCATCCACTCTAGTTGACCCGGGCAGGTCGGAGCCTGCCCGGCATCGTGGCGGAACGGGGACCCGTCGGGGTCAGGTCAGCGAGGCGGTGTAGGTCGACGCGTCCATCAGGCCCTCGACGGCGGAGGCGTCGGCCGGGCGCAGCTCGAACATCCAGCCCTCCCCGTAGGGGTCGGAGTTGATCAGCTCGGGCGAGGCGTCGAGGGCGGCGTTGGTCGCCGTGACCTCACCCTCGAGGGGCGCGTACACATCGCTCACCGACTTCGTCGACTCGACCTCTCCGCACGAGTCACCGGGCGTGACCGTGTCGCCGACGGCGGGCAGGGACACGTAGACGACGTCGCCCAGCGCGTCCTGGGCGAAGGACGTGATGCCGATGCGAACCACTCCGTCGTCGCCGACACGAACCCACTCGTGGTCGCTGGTGTAGCGCAGGTCGGAGGGGTAGTCCAGGTCGCTCATGTCGCTCCTTCGTCTGTGGTCGGCCCCGATCGGGGCCGTGGTGGATGCGCGTGCTGCTGGGCGCTGGTGTCGCCGGCGATGCGGTGGCACCTGAGAGGATGCCATGCCCGCGCGACGTGCGCAGGGAGTGGGCGGCACGCAGTGCTGTTCCGGGTCGGTGCGCCGCTGCTCCGGCACCCTCGTGAGGTCATTCGACGGGCTTCGCGTGGGTCATCTCGGTGGGCCGGTGCATCGAGGTGATCTCGACGAGGCTCGACTCCGTGACGGTGGCCTCGGCCCCCTTCTGCCGCACCGACTCGACGATCCCACCGGGGATCGTCATGGCCGACGACAGCGTCTTCGAGTCACCGATCACCTTGATCACGAGGGGACGCGGCACCTGCACGCCGTCGACGAGGATCTCTCCGTCGCGGTCACCCACGAACGACGAGGCCACGACCCGGACGCCGCCCACGTCGATGGACTCGGCCCCGGCGTCGCGCAGCTCCTGGATGATGTCGAGGACGATCGGTCCGGTGACGGCGTTGGTCGGGTCGCTGATCCGCAAGGTGATGCCCGGCCCCTTGGCTGCGAGGGTCCCGGCCAGGATGCCGAGGGTGTCGACGCGCTTCTGCGCCTGCTCGAGGGCCTCGGCTGCCGTGCCGGTGCCGTTCTTGAGGCGGTCGCGGGTGGCCTCGAGCTCACGGACCTGCTGGTCGAGGCGGGACGAGCGCAGCGAGATGTCGTCGAGCACGCGGACGAGGTCGGTCTGGCTCAGCTCGTCGAGGCCACGCTGGTTGGTCAGCTGCACCTGGGCGGCGATGCCGGCGCCCAGGAGCACGGCGAGCAAGGCCCCGAGGACGTTGGCCCGCGTGGCGCGGGGACGGCTCATCCTGACCAGGCGCGTCCAGGCCGCGCGGCCCTCGACCGGCACCCGGCTCGTCCCCGTCTCGGGAGCTGCGGGTCCGGCGCTCTCGGCCGGGTCGTCGTCAGCAGCGGCCGCGAGCGACGACGCAGGAGCCACCTCCGCCTGCCCGGCGGCAGGCTCTGGGGTGGGCTCTGGGGTGGGCTCGGGCGCCGGGGTCGGCTCCGCCGTCGGCTCGACCGTCGGCTCGACCGTCGGCTCGACCGTCGGCTCGACCGTCGGCTCGACCGAGGCGGCGGGCGTGCTCTCCGGCGCCGTGTCGGGAGCCGCGTCGGCCGGCGACTCGTCCGTGGCGTCGACGACCGGCTGGACGACCGGCTCCTGGCCGTGGGCGGGAGTGGGTGCGGGGCGACCCTTCTTGCGCTTGCCCATGCTCAAGCCTTGAACAGGTGCCGGCGGATCGAGGCGACGTTGGAGAAGATCCGCACGCCGAGGACGACGACCACACCCGTGGATAGCTGCGAACCGACACCGAGCTGGTCGCCGAGGAAGACGATGAAGGCGGCCACGACGACGTTGGACAGGAACGAGACGACGAAGACCTTGTCGTTGAAGATGCCGTCGAGGATCGCGCGGAGGGCACCGAAGACGGCGTCGAGGGCCGCGATGACCGCGATCGGCAGGTACGGCTGGAGCCACACCGGCACGGATGGATCGAGGAAGAGCCCCACCGCGAGTCCGGCCACGAGGCCGAGAACTGGGATCACGAAGGGTTCTCCTCACTGGTCGGTGACGCCGGGCTTCCGGTGCCGGAGTCGGCGGCGCCACTCGGGGTGTCCGAGGGCGAGCGCGTGGTCGACGTGCTCGTGCCGGTCGGCGCGGCACCAGAGCTCCGCTTCGGGGCGCTCGTGCCCTGTTGGAGCGTCGCGCCCGGCCCGGTCGAGCCTACGGGCGGACCGACGGGTTCCGCGACCTCCAGCCGTGCGGCCGAGTCCCCCGGCACCGTGAGCGAGTCACTCCCGGCCAGGATCGAGCGGATCTTGTACTCGTCGGTCAGCTGCGAGAGGTAGAGCCCGGCGAACGACGGATCGAAGAGCTGCTGCATGCCCTGGGTGTCGCCGAGCGCCGTGATGACGTAGGGCCGTGACAGGGGGCGGAAGTCGACGATGATCGCCTGCCCCGCGAACCGGATGGCAGCGGTCGAGCTGAGCCGGTGGCCGTTGATCGAGATGGCCTCGGCCCCGGCGCCCCAGAGACCGTTGACGATGATCTGGAGGTCGCCGGAGGTGACCCGCCCCTCCTGGAAACCGCTGCTGGGCCGGCTGCCCGCGTCGGCGCCGGTGTCGGTCGAGGCGGCGTCGTCGAGCGTCAGCGTCAGTCCCGGGCCGGTGAGGGGCACGGCGCCGGCCTGGACCTCGAGGTCCTTGATGGTGCTCGTGAGGTCGGTGCCACCCGACTGCTGCAGCGCCAGGGCCTCGTAGTCGCGCACCTGCTTGCCGAGCGCGGCCACCTTGGCCTCCTGGTCGGTGCCGTGCTTCTGGAGGGCCTCGATGCGGGTGACGAGCTCCTTCTTCACGGCGGCGGCCGCCGTGGGCTTGGGTCGCAGCGACTGCGCCGCCACCGCGAAGAGGAACCCGGTGAGGATCGCCAGCACGACGACGAGGACCGTGCGCGTGGACGTGGCGCCGGGGAGTCCGGCAGCGATCCGCCGGTCGGCCGCCTCCTGGTAGCCGGCATCGAGCGGCCGCTCCATCATCGTGGTGAGCAGGGTCATCGACTCGTCGGGTCGGCGCTCGGTGCTCACGGGGTCACCACCCGGGGACGCTGCGCCAGCACGAGACGGGCGTGGACGGCATACAGCACGGCGGCGAGCCAGTAGAGGACGACGCCCCACCACGCGAAGCCCCAGCCGATGGGGCGGGCGAGGTCGCCGAGCCAGTCGTCGCGCTGCGCGAGCAGCAGGAGCGGGAAGGCGTAGAGGAGGTTGAACGTCGCGGCCTTGCCGACGAAGTGCACCGGCAGGCCCACCTGCCCCTTGGTGCGCAGGTAGAGCAGCATCAGTGCCATGACGACCTCGCGTGCGAGGAGCACGGCGACGAGCCAGACCGGGATGATGTCGCGCCACATGAGCCCGACGAGGGTCGTGAGGATGTAGAGCCGGTCGGCGATGGGGTCGAGGAACTGACCCAGGCGGCTCTCCATGTTGAACCGCCGGGCGATCTTGCCGTCGAGGTAGTCGGTGACCCCGGAGAACAGCAGGAGCAGGAAGGCCAGCCCGTCGCGCTCCGAGACGATGGCCCAGAGGAAGACGGGCACGCCGAGCAGGCGCAGCACCGACAGGACGTTGGGGATCGTCAGCAGGCGCTCCGTCACGACGTGCTCGCGCTCCCCCGCTCTCTCGACCTCCACGGCGGCAAGCCTAACGGGCACCCGGAGCAGCCGAGATCCGTCCCCGGCATCGATCCGGACACGACCACCCTCGGCGACGGGCGGGCCGGCGTGACGGCCGGCCCCGAAGGCGGGGACCGCAGGCCCTACGGCCCGGACCTGCTCTGGCACACTCTGCACCATGCCCGGCGGACACTCGCACAGCCATGCCCACGACGCGCCCGGTGCGTCCGGCACCGTCGCCGTCAGCACCCTGGCCCGGGTCGGGCTCACCCTGCTGCTCGTGCTCGCCGCGGCGGCCACCGTGTTCGGTCTCGTGCGCTACTGGCCCACCGACGCGCAGACGCCGGCGCGGGTGGGCACGTCCGACTTCGCGGCGCCCGGAGTGACGTTTCCCGTGGCGGAGGTCCAGGCGGTCCTCCCGGTCTGCGAGGGCCCCGATGCCGGCACCGGTGCCAAGCCGGCGGACGGCCAGGGTGGCGACGTCGTCGACGCGGACGCGACGTGCGGCGCCATCACGGTCCAGCTCGAGCAGCCCACCGCCACCTCGGGTGACGTGCGTCCGATCGTCTCGGTCTCGGTGCCGCCCGCGGTCTCCACGTCAGGACTGCGCGAGGGCGACACCGTCATGCTGCTCCGGACCCCGCCCCAGGACTCCCAGCCCGAGACGTACTCCTTCCTGCAGGTGCAGCGCGGGGCGCCGTTGTCGCTGATGCTCGCGCTCTTCCTCGTCGTCGTGGCCGTCGTCGCGCGGTGGCGCGGGATCCTCGCTCTCGTCGGACTCGTCTTCGGCGGCCTCGTCGTCGTGAAGTTCATGCTGCCGGCGCTGCTCGAGGGACAGTCGGGCCTGCTCGTCGCCCTCATCGGGTCCTCCGCCATCATGTTCGTCGTCCTCTACCTCGCCCACGGACTGTCGGTGCGCACCAGCACGGCCCTCGCCGGCACGCTCTTCGGCGTCGCGATCACGGCCGGTCTCGGCCTGCTCGCCGTCGACCTGGCACGCCTCAGCGGCGTCGCCAACGACGAGGGCGCCACGCTGGCGTCGTTCGTCACGACGATGAACCCGCGCGAGCTGCTCACCTGCGCGATCATCGTGGCCGGTCTCGGCGTGCTCAACGACGTGACGATCACGCAGTCGTCGGCCGTGTGGGAGCTGCGCGCCGCCGCTCCCTCGATGGGGCGTCGCGAGCTCTTCCAGTCCGGCATGCGCATCGGGCGCGACCACATCGCCTCGACGATCTACACGATCGTCTTCGCGTATGCGGGTGCTGCGCTCCCCGTGCTGCTGCTCCTCTTCCTCTACGAACGACCGGTGCTGGAGATGCTCCAGACGGAGTCACTGTCCGAGGAGATCGTGCGCACGCTCGCCAGCGCCATCGGTCTGGTGCTCGCGGTGCCCGTGACGACGGCCATCGCGGCCCTCACCGTCGGAGCCGCGAGGATCCCGGCGACCCCGGCGCCGAACGACCGCGGGGCCGGCTCGCCCGGTGGCAGGGGGCGCCCCGCAGGTCGCGTCGACGCGGAGCAGCAGGGCCCGACCGCGGCCGACCTGGTCCGGGCCGCGAGCGGCCCTCCCGAGCCGTCCACACGGGCCGAGGCCAGGGCGCGGATGTCCGCCTCCTGAGCCGAGGTGGCGGACATCCGCACCCGGTCACGACATCACCGCAGGTCACGTCGGCTGGGACTCGTGAGGCTTTCAACCAGTTCTCAGGAACCACTAGGCTCGCCGCCATGAACCATGTGACGACCCTCGAGGCGTACGACGACGACCGGGGAAACCGCATCGAGTTCGGCGGCACCGTCGACAAGAACATCCGCATCAAGTTCCGCGGGCGCAACAACGTCCTGCGCGTGGCGACCCAGCAGAACATCGCCCAGCTCTTCGTCGACTTCGACTGCGACGACGGCCTCGTGGAGATCGGCAGCAGCCGAGGCGTGCCTGGGCTGCGAGCGGCGATCCGCGTCGGTGACGGCTGCCAGGTGCGCATCGGCAAGAACGTGTCGTCGACGACCACCGTGGCCATGTCGACCGCGGAGGGCACGTCGATCACCATCGGCGACGACGTGATGATCGCCTCCGACATCCAGATCCGCGCCGACGACGGCCACCCGATCTTCGACGTCCGCACGGGCAAGAGGGTCAACGCGGCCCGGTCGATCGTCATCGGCAACCACGTGTGGCTAGGCCTCGGTGCCTGCGTGCTCGGGGGTGTGACCATCGGCGACGGCACCGTCGTCGGTATGCGCTCGGTCGTGACGCGCTCGCTGCCCAACAACGTCGTCGGTGCGGGCGCGCCGGCCAAGGTCGTCAAGCGCAACGTGGCCTGGGAGCGTCCTCACCTCACCCTGGACCCGCCCTACCGCAAGCCGACCGCGGCCTCGGTCAAGAAGTCCACGGACTACTGGACCCTGACGGTCGACCCGGACAGCAGGCCCTCACGCAGCCGGGAGATCTACGCCGGTGCGCGGCGACGCACGCGCAAGGGCCTCAAGGCCGTCCGCGCCCGCGCCCGCACGCTGAGCAGCCGCGTCTGACGCCCCGTCCACCGGGACTGTGGCCGGCCCCGAGGACGGTCAGGAGACGGTCAGGACGGCCGTCCACGTCGCGCCACCGGACTCGGTGAACCTCACCGTGACGGCCGCCGCGTTCACGCCGTTCTTCGTCGCCGAGACGGTGCCGGTCGAGGCGGTGGCGTTCGGGGCCACGGTGACGGTCCCGCTCCCCGTGTTCTTGCCGGTGGCGGACCAGGAGAGCGTCTCCGTCGCGCCGCTGTAGGACACCGCCCCGCCCGCACTGTTGCCGAACCCGACGTTCGCCACCACGACGGCGTTGTTGCCGCCGCCCGAGACGGTGCAGCCGTACGACGACCCGACGGCGCCCCTGCAGCTGGGCGTGACCGAGGTGCCGTTGAGTGTGGCCCCAGAGAAGACGAGGCCGACTGCCTGTGCGTTGACGACGCCCTGGGTCACCGTCGTGGACGTCGACGCCGTGTGGCTGGCGGTGCCGTTATACGGCGCCGTGACCGATCGTGAGCCGGGAGTCGGGAAGGTCGTCGTGCAGGTGGCGATCCCCGAGGCGTTCAGGGTCTGGGAGCCCGCCGAGCAGCCGATCACCGTCGTGCCGTCCCTGAACGTGACAGTGCCGGTCGGCACTCCCCCGCCGGGCGCGGCGGCGGCCACCGTGGCGGTGTAGGTGACACCCTGGCCCGTCCGGACCGTCGTCGCCGAGGTCGTCAGGCCCGCCCTCGTGGCGGCCGCCCCCACGACCTGGCTGACGGCCGCCGAGGTGGAGGTGAGGTGGTCGGGCGACCCGTCATAGACCGCGGTGATGCTGCGCGTGCCTGCGGAGGGGTGGCTGACCGCGCAGGTGGCCGAGCCGCCCCCGAGGGTCCGGCTGCCGCCCGCAGGCAGTCCTTGCAGTGGTAGCCGGGACACCTTGCACCACAATCGGATTCGGGCCACTCGGAGCCGGGTGCCCTCGGCTCCTCGCACGGGCACCCGCACCGACGACGAAGGGCCGCACTCTCGGTGGAGAGTGCGGCCCTTCGTCGATCGGTCGGGCTGACAGGATTTGAACCTGCGACCCGTTGACCCCCAGTCATTCCCAACAGGTAACGCCACGAGACGCCAGGACCACGTAAACAGCGTCTGACGTACGGAAACGTGCAACGGCGCGCAGTGCCTCGGAACGTCGCGAAACAGTGGAACTGCTGACCAATGGCTGACTGAATGGCTGACCGTTTGCCTCGCCGGGCGAGAGCTGTGACAAGCAGCCGCACGCTCCCACCTGCCTCCGCTTCGTGCTGACCCTCTCGCGGTCGCACGGCATGTCGCCGTACACTGACAGGCAAGCGCAACTAAAGTTGCGCTGTGGACGTTGAGATCAGAGACAGCGCGCGCAAGCACGGCGTCTCTGACGACGACATCACACACGCGCTGCGACACCCGCTGAAGGCGTTCCCCAATGACTCGGGAGGCGATCTCGTGATCGGTCCCAGCACTACCGGCGCGCTGCTCGAACTGGGCGTGCGGGGCTGGCGGTCGCGCCAGATGGTCGTCTTTCACGCGATGCCAGCACGAGACAAGTTCCTCTCCCACCCACAGCGAAGGCGGTGACGCACCCATGAGCGACAGCAGAGAACAACGAGAACACGACGAGTTCGAGGCGTGGGTTGACGCGCTTGACCCGGACACGGCGGTGGTCGACGACCCGGCGGACTTGCGCGCGGTCGCCGACGCCGCGGACGAGCTGCACGCTGTCCAGTCGCGACTGCGTGAAGCTGTTCACGCGGCCCGCGCGAACGGTCGGACCTGGACGCAGATAGCTGTGGGTCTGGGTGTCTCTCGTCAGGCGGCGACGAAGCGGTACGCGAACGAGCAGCGGGTCACCTCCGCGAACCCGGCGAAGATCAAGACGAAGTTCCCGAAGATGAAGGCGAAGGCCAAGGCCGCGGTCCCGCGCCCAGCGAAGGTGTCGCATATACGTGAGTCCAGCGTTACGCGACGCGGTGGGCTTGGACAGACGACGCGCAAGAGCGGCAGCGGGGGCTCCGACAACGACACTCAACGTCGCGACTACGACATCGCCGCCCATGACAAGCGCTACCGCTGAGTGCTGCCCCTATAACGTCTTCAGGCAGACTCGCTGACAGCCAGAGACGTCGTTTTGGCTGCCGTATGGCGCCGTCAGAGGCGGCCGTGGCGGCTCTGAGTGTTGTGGGACGCGGGAGCGCGACGACGGGTTTTCAAGGCGCGCGGTGGCACGAGCTTTTTGAAGCAGACCGCGCTGAGCGCCTACGCGACGTACGCGGGTCGGTTCGTCTTGACGCTGTCGAGCCACAGCGGCGCAGAGCCGACGCATGATGCGATGCGCGCTCATGCCGAATAGCGGACGTTCGGTTGAGCGCTCCTTGGTCCCCGCGTGGCAGGACCTCACGTTGGCGTGCGGCCATTGGCTGCTAGGTCACGATTGCCGCACGGTACTGCCTTGGTCTGCACACTTGATCGGCTGGCACTCCTATCTTGACCGACAGGGACAGGGACAGGGGGATCCGATGGGACGGAGTCAGAACGCCGTGGATCAAGTGCTGCGAGGTGGCCTCATCGTGATCGGAGTGGGAGTCGCCGGTTACCTCGCGATGCTGGTCCTGCTCTCCTTCGCGATGCAGGAGCCGTATCCGTTTCTGAACGTCGCCAACAAGAGCGGTCGCCCGCTGCTCATCGAGCAGGCCGACGTCGTGAGTTCTCCGGGGTGGCGGTCGAGCAGGCTCGTGTGGGGCAACTCGGGGATCTGGCCGGCGGCCGGCAAAGGTGCGTGCGAGCAGGACCGACTGGTGGCTCGCGACCTGCAGGGCACGGTGGTGGCGCGCCGCACGGGCGCCTGCAGATCGGACACGTGGACCATCACAACCGAGGGCTTGTCGGAAGCACCCCGCTACCCGCGGCTGCCCGTACCTCCCGGCCACGTCGAGGTCCGGCTCGTCCTCGATTCCTCCGGGACGGAGGACTCGGTGGTCGCTTGGTGGCGGGCGCTGCCCCAAACCCTCGAGCGCGCCACGGCAAGGGGCGCGGCCGCGGGAGTGACCGTACAGGGCCCGTTCCTCGAGAATGAGGACCTCGCGATGTACGTCCGAGGGCCAGACGCCGCCACGGTCCGGGATTTCGCCCGTACCCAAGTGCTGCGGCCATCACCCGGCCGGGTGTACGCGTACGTCGGCGCCCCAGGTCAACTTGCACCGCACACCGGGGCGGAGATCCTTGTGCCGACGGTCGCGCCGAGCGTCACCACTCGCTGAACGTGGCGGACGGGCTGTCGCGCGCAACGTCCGACCTTGCCGCGAGCCGGGCGTGTGAGCGACGTCCTCGTGTCGCTACGCGTACGCGGGTCGCGGCGTCTTGATCGAGGCGAGCCACAGCAGCGCTGCATCGAGGTTCGGCGTGCTGTCGCCAGTGTCGACATGCTCAGTGATGCGGGCGCGCTCGTATGCGGGCACCGTGCAGACGCTGACCTCGAACAGCTGCGCGTCGATCCGTTCAGCTCTCGTCGGGCGTCCCTGCTCGTCGAGCTTCCAGATCGTGTCTCGCGGACGAGACCCGACAGACAGACCACCGAGACTGCCGTCGACGATGTGCGCCCACGCCGATCTCGCGTGATGCGAGCCCTCGGTCAGACGGAACTCGCCGACGAGACCGTCGGAGGTGTCGTCGAAACGCGCTGAGACACCGAGCGGGAACTGGGTGCCGTCGTGCCAACTCATGAGCGGAACGCGAGCACCGTCAGCGATCGAGCGAGCGAACACGCCGCGTCGCATGACCTCGATGTACGACGTGCCGTCGGCCATGCCGATCAACGCTTCCTCGTCGTAGGGGACGCACAACCCGGTCACGGTGCGCATGCGTGTCAGCCTCGACGGAGGAGCGCGCCACCGCGCTCTGTGACGCGAACGCGAGTGGCGTCCAAGGCCTGCACGAGAACGGTGCCGCTGCGTCGCTCCAGGACGCGGCGAGCGTACGCAAACCGATCGACAGGCGGCTCACCCGGCCCGAGCGGGTTACGCCCGCGCGCATGTTCTGCGTAGAGCCGCCACCAAGCGGCGTGTTGCTCGGCGTCGTCATGACGGCAGCAGCGATCGAGCAAGCTGTCGCAGCTCGTCGCTCTGCGTCGCCCACGAGCGAGCGATCTCGACGACCACAGCCGGCTGCTCGTCGTCGTCACGCGACGCGAGCCAGCAGGCACGACAGATCGCAGCCCAGTCGATCTCAGAGATCGGTCGAGCCTGCACCGACTCATCGCGACGACCCTGCGAGCCGAACCCGCCATACGACGTCACAGCCGACATGCGGAACGCGCCCAGGAACTGCGCAGCCGCACGAGAGATCGCCACCTCACGGGCCGCGTCGCCGAGCGCGTCAGCGTCGCCGTTCGGGACTGCTGCACGAACCGGTGACAGGTCGGGTCAGGCTGCCTGAGTGGCAGGTGTGGTCATGATGGTCTGGAACTCGATAGGGGTCAATCGGCCCAAGGCGTTCTGACGACGTCGGCGGTGGTAGGTCCGCTCGATCCAGGTGACGATCGCGATCCGCAGCTCCTGTCGGGTGGCCCACTGACGCCGGTCGAGCACGTTCTTCTGCAGCAGCGCGAAGAAGCTCTCCATGGCGGCGTTGTCCCCGGCTGCGCCGACCTTGCCCATCGAGCCGACTATGTCGTGCCGGTGCAGGGCACGGACGAACTTCCTTGACCTGAACTGTGATCCGCGGTCGGTGTGCAGGATGCAGCCGGCGACCTGACCCCGTCGGGCGACCGCGCTGGCGAGGGCGTCGACGGCCAGCCGCGACTTCATCCGGTCGCTGATCGAGTACCCCACGATCCGGTTGGAGTAGACGTCCTTGATCGCGCACAGGTAGAGCTTGCCTTCGCCGGTCCAGTGCTCGGTGATGTCGGAGAGCCACAACCGGTTCGGCCGCTCAGCGCTGAAGTCGCGTTTGACGAGGTCGTCGTGCACCGGCGGCCCGGGCTTCTTGCCGTTGTTCCCGCGCTTCTTGCCGAACGCGCTCCACCAGCCGTTGGCAGAGCAGACCCGCCACATGGTCCGGTCGCAGGCCTGGTGGCCGGCGTCGCGGGCCTCGTCAGCGAGGTATCGGTAGCCGAACTCGGGGTCGTCCCGGTGCGCGTCGAACAGCGCGTTGGCCAGGTGGGCCTCGGCCAGCTCGGCCGCCGTGACCGGCGCGGTGAGCCAGCGGTAGTACGGCTGGCGAGCGATCTTCAGGACCCGGCACGTCACCGTGACGGGGATCCCGTCGGCGGCCAGCTCGCGGACGAGCGGGTACATCATTTTCCCGGCAGGTTCGCCTGAGACAAGTAGGCCGCTGCTCGGCGCAGGACCTCGTTCTCCTGCTCGAGCAGACGGATGCGTTTCCTGGCTTCACACAGCTCGGCATTCTCAGCCGCCGTGCTGCCGGGTTTGACGCCGTCCTCGACGTCGGCATCCCGCAGCCAGTTGCGCAGGCATGACTCAGCGATGCCGAAGTCCGCGGCGATCTGCTTGAGCGACTGGCCCGGCTCGCGGCCTCGGGCGACGTTCACGACGTCGTCACGGAACTCTTTGGGGTAGGGCTTGGGCACGGTGCACATCCTTCCAGCGACGCCCTTCAGCGCCACAGATCAGGTGTCAGCTATCCATGCAGCAGTCCCCTGGTCGAACATCGATCTTGAACGCGGCGAGCTGCGCGTGCGCGGCACTCTCGTGCGCACTGACGTAGGTCTGACGATCCAGCCGCCAAAGACAGGCAACGGCTGGCGCACGATCCCGCTGTCAGGTGCTGTCGCATCAGCGATTCGTCGCCAGCGTGCACAGCAGGCGGCGGATCGTCTCGCAGCGGGCGTGTCCTGGATCGGCAGCTCTCACGTCTTCACGACCGAGGCGGGCACGCCGCTCGACCCGCGTAACGTCTCACGCTGGTTCGACACGGTCGTCAAGCGAGCCGGGGTCGACGGGTCGCTGCACACGCTGCGTCACACAGCGTTGACCGCCATGGCTGTCGCCGGTGTGCCTTTGTCTGTCGTGTCCCGCACAGCAGGTCATGAGTCGATCACAACGACAGTCGATCTCTACGGCCACGTCGCTGAGGACGCGACGCGTGACGCTGTCGAGGCACTGTCGCGTCGGTTGGGGCTCGACGTCGAGTCTCGCTCCGAGGGCTCGGGAACGCCGCTCGATTCTGTGCCCGCGAGGGTCAACGGCTGATCAATGGCTGACTGAATGGCTGACTGAACGTCAGAAGGCTGCTCCCGGATTTCCGGAAGCAGCCTCTGACGTGCAGCTATATCGGTCGGGCTGACAGGATTTGAACCTGCGACCCCTTGACCCCCAGTCAAGTGCGCTACCAAGCTGCGCCACAGCCCGAATGCCCCTCGGGGCGAAAGGAACATTAGCGCACCCGATGCCGCTGGTCCCAATCGGCCCCCGTGGGCGGCCCCGTGCCCGTTCCGGTCAGCGGCGGCGCTTCTCGCGGACGCGCACCGAGACCTCGATCGGCGTGCCCTCGAAGCCGAACTGCTCGCGCAGTCGGCGCTCGATGAAGCGGCGGTAGCCGGCCTCGATGAAGCCCGACGCGAAGATCACGAAACGCGGCGGACGGGTCGAGGCCTGGGTCGCGAAGAGGATGCGGGGCTGCTTGCCACCACGCAGCGGGTGCGGGTGGGATGCCACGATCTCGCCGAGGAAGGCGTTGAGCCGCCCGGTCGGGACGCGGGTGTCCCACGACTCGAGCGCGGTCTCGATGGCGGGCACGAGGCGGTCCATGTGGCGGCCCGTGCGCGCCGAGATGTTGGCCCGGGGGGCCCACGGCACCTGGACCAGCTCCTTCTCGATCTCGCGCTCGAGGTAGTAGCGGCGCTCCTCGTCGAGGTTGTCCCACTTGTTGTAGGCGATGACGAGGGCACGGCCAGAGTCGATGACCTGCTGCACGACCCGGATGTCCTGCTCGGCGATCGGCTCCTCGGCGTCGATGAGCACCACGGCCACCTCGGCCTTCTCCAGGGCGGTCTGGGTGCGCAGCGACGCGTAGAAGTCCGCGCCGCGGCTCTGGTGCACGCGGCGGCGGATGCCGGCCGTGTCGACGAAGCGCCACGTCTTGCCGCCGAGCTCGATCAGCTCGTCCACGGGGTCGCGGGTGGTGCCGGCGACGTTGTCGACGACGACGCGCTCCGAGCCCGCCAGACGGTTGAGCAGGCTGGACTTGCCGACGTTGGGTCGGCCGACGAGGGCGACCCGGCGGGGGCCGCCCTGAGCGTACGCGCCGTGCGCCGACACGTCGGGCAGCACCTCGAGCACGGCGTCGAGCGCGTCGCCGCTTCCGCGGCCGTGCACGGCCGAGACGGGGAACGGCTGCCCGAGCCCGAGGCTCCACAGCATCGCGGCGTCGGCCTCGCCACGCTGGTCGTCGACCTTGTTGGCGACGAGCACGACGGGCTTGCCCGAGCGGCGGAGCAGCTTGACGACCGCCTCGTCGTCGTCGGTGGCGCCGACCGTGGCATCCACCACGAACATGACGACGTCGGCGAGGTCGATCGCGATCTCGGCCTGCTCGGCGACGCGGAGGTGGATCCCCGTGGCGTCGGCCTCCCAGCCGCCGGTGTCGACGATGGTGAAGCGACGTCCACCCCACTCGGCCTCGTAGGAGACGCGGTCGCGGGTCACGCCGGGCACGTCCTCGACGACGGCCTCCCGGCGTCGCAGGATGCGGTTGACGAGGCTCGACTTGCCGACGTTGGGTCGGCCGATCACGGCCACGACGGGGAGCGGGCCCTGGGCCGCACCGTCGTCGGAGAGCGGCCCCTGGGCATCCAGCAGCGCCTGGTCCTCGGGGCTGAGCTCGAAGTCGTCGAGCCCGGCGCGCAGCGCGCGTTCCACGGCAGCGTCGTCGACGGCGGGGTCGGCGGTCGAGATCGGAGCGCCCTCGTCGGTGGGGCGGGCGGTCTCGTCAGTCACGGTGTCCTCGAATCAGTGAACGTCTGTTGAGGGACCATTCTCCACCCGCGAGCGGCCTACATGTGACGCGAGGGCGTCGCGCAGCCGGTCGCTGGCCAGTCGGAGGCGGTCGCGGCCCGGCACAGCGGGGTCGACAGCGAGCCGGAACGGGTCACCGAAGTCGACGAGCAGGCGCGAGCGGAAGGCCGGCCAGTCGTCCTTGGTGGCACCGAGTACGCGGGTGCCGCTGACGGCGACCGGCACGATCTGGGCATCGGTGCGCAGCGCGATCCAGGCGGCTCCGTGGTTGACCTGCTGGACCTCCCCGTCGCCCCGGTTGCCCTCGGGGAAGATCCCGACCGCTCCCCCGCACTCGAGGACCGCGCTGGCCGAGGCGAGGGCGGCGCGGTCGCCGACGGACCGGTCGATGGGGATCTGGCCGACGTTGCGGATCGTCCAGCCCCAGAAGCCCGAGAAGGCCTCCTGCTTGACGAGGAAGCTCACGGGTCGCGGCGCCAGGCCGAAGACGAGGGGCCCGTCGAGGAAGGCCGCGTGGTTGGCCACGAGGATCACCGGCCCGGTGGGCGGGACGCGCTCGGGGTGCAGGGCGGTGCCGCGGTAGAGCGTGCTGAAGATGGCCTTGCCGATCGGGCGGCCGATCCGGGCCCGGTTCGGGTGGGGAGCGACCGCCTGGCTCATGCCCGGGCCGCCTCGACCACCTGGAGCACCGCCTCGACCGAGCCCTCGAAGTCGAGGTGCGACGTGTCGATCGTCGTGACGCCGTCGGCGGCCACGGTGAACTCCGACACCGCGGAGTCGGCCTTGTCGCGGTCGACGATCTGCGAGCGGGTGGCGGCCACGGCGTCCGCGTCGGCGGCTCCGTGCAGCTCGGTGGAGCGCCGCGCGAGCCGCGCCTCCTCGGATGCGGTCAACAGGATGCGCACGGGCGCGTCGGGCGCGACGACGGTGGTGATGTCTCGCCCTTCGGCGACGACGCCGCCCGTGGAACCGGCCGCCTCCGAGATGAGACGGCGCTGCAGGACCCGGAGGATCTCGCGCACGGGGATGACGGTGGCGACGGCGGAGACGTTGGTCGAGATGCCGGTCTCGCGGATCGCCGCGGCGACGTCGGTGCCGTCGACCTCGACCGTGGGCGCATCGGGATCGGTCCCGATGTGCAGCGGAAAGCGCTGTGCCGCAGCGGTGATGGCCTCGGCGTCGGTGAGGTCGACGCCTTCGTGCAGGCACCACCAGGTGAGCGCGCGGTACATCGCGCCGGTGTCGAGGTAGCCGTAGCCGAGGGACCGCGCGACCTGCTTGCTGACACTGGACTTGCCGGACCCGGAGGGCCCGTCCACGGCGACGACGAAACCGGACAGGTGGTCCTCGGGGGTCTGCGGCATGCGGACGACGATAGTGCCTCGACCGGACCGCCTCCGGACCCGCCCGGGGGCCGGGACCGTCAGTCGTGGACGCGCCAGCCGAGGCGGGCGAGCGCGGTGCGCAACGGCTCGACGGAGGCGGGCACCACCGAGATCTCCGCGACGCCGACGGCCTGGCCGAGCCCGTGCTCGAGGTGGAGGTCCTCGAGGTTGATGCCCGCGTCACCGACGTCGGTGAGCAGCCGCGCGAGCGACCCGGGCTCGTCGGGGACCACGACGGAGACGACCTCGTAGGCCGCTGGGGCGGCGCCGTGCTTGCCGGGGATGCGTGCGTGCCCGAGGTTGCCGGCCTCGAGGACGTGGCTCAGCGTGCCGAGGGCCCCGGCGCCGTCGGCGTCGACGAGGGCGTCGAGGGCGGCGACCACGTCGTCGACCTGGTCACGGACGTGGCGCAGGACATGGCGCACGGCGGGGGCGTTGCCGGCGAGGATCTGTGTCCAGAGGCGGGGGTCGCTCGCGGCGATGCGCGTCACGTCGCGCAGACCCTGGCCGGCGAGTCCGACGGCGGACTCGGGCAGCTCGCGCAGGCACGCCGCGACGATGCTCGCGGCCAGCTGGGGCACGTGCGACACGGCCGCCACCGCCTCGTCGTGCTCGTGGGCCGGCATGACCCGTACGGCGGAACCCACGGCGAGGGCGAGCTCACGCACGCGACGCACCGCGGCGTCGGTCGAGGCCTCGTGGGGCACGACGACCCACGCCCGACCGTCGAAGAGGTCAGCGCGGGCGGCGGCGGCACCGGAGCGCTCACGGCCGGCCATCGGGTGCGACCCGACGTAGCGGCTCGCGTCGGCCCCCGAGTCGAGCACGACACGGAGCAGCGATTCCTTGACGGAGGCGACGTCGGTGACGACGGCGTCAGGCCACCGGCCCAGCGCGTCGACGACGACCCGAGCCGCCACGTCGGGGGGCGCCGCGACGACGACGACGTCCGGCGGGTCCGACACGTCCTCGGCCATCTCACCTGCACGCAGGTCGCGTGCGAGTCGGACGGCCGTCGGGGACGGGTCCTCGAGCGACACGCGAAATCCGCTGTTGGACAAGGCGATCCCCAGGCTTGTTCCGATCAGCCCTGCCCCGACGATGCGGACGTGCGTGCTCACCCCGTCAGCGTAGCGAGCGGGTCGTCCCACGGCCCGGACGTCCGGATCACAGACCGGCGGCCTTGTAGAGCGCCCCGATCTCGGCCTTGTTGAGACGGCGGGTGCGCCCGGACTTGAGGTCGGCGAGACGGATCGGACCGACCTCCGTGCGGACGAGCTCGAGGACCGGGTGCCCCACGGCCTCGAGCATGCGGCGCACGACGTGCTTCCGGCCCTCGTGCAGCACCACCTCGACCATGGCCTTGCCCGGCTGGTGGTCGACGATCCTGAACGAGTCGACGCTCACGGGTCCGTCCTCGAGCTCGACACCCTCGCGCAGGCGCTTGCCGACGTCACGCTGCACCGGTCCACGGATCGTCGCGACATAGGTCTTGAGCACGCCGTATGCCGGGTGCTGCAGCCGGTGGGCGAGGTCGCCGTCGTTCGTGAGCAGGAGCAGGCCCTCGGTGTCGGCGTCGAGACGACCGACGTGGAAGAGCCGCTCCTCGCGGTTGCCGACGTAGTCGGCCAGCGAGATGCGACCGAGCTCGTCGTGCATCGTCGTGACGACGCCCTTGGGCTTGTTGAAGGCGAGGTAGACGCGGTCCTCGTCGAGGTTGACGCGCACGCCGTCGACGTGGACGACCTGGCTGCGCGGGTTGATGCGCACGCCGAGCTCGGTGACGACCTGGCCGTCGACCTCGACGCGTCCCTGCTCGATGAGGTTCTCGCAGACGCGGCGCGAGCCGACACCGCCGGCGGCCATGAGCTTCTGCAGCCGCACGCCGTCGGGGTCGTGCACGTCGATCTCGGGCGTGGCCTTGCGCTCGGGCAGCTTGGTGGGCTGGCTGGCCTTGGTCGAGCCCGCGAAGCGGGGACCCGACGCCTTGCCGCTTCCGCCCTTGCTTCCGCCGCTCTTGCCGCCTGCGACGGGTCGCCCGCCACGGCGTGCGCCGCCAGGGCCTCCGGTGGGCCCGGAGTCCTTCTTGCGCGGCTGGCGGGGTGACCTGGAGTACTCGCTCATGCGTGTCCTTCCTCGATGAGCTCGTCGATGACGTCGGCGTCCGGTAGGTAGGGCGCCAGCGCCGGGAGGTCGTCGAGGGACGACAACCCCATCCGCTGGAGGAAGTAGGGGGTCGTGCGGAAGAGCATGGCGCCGCTCTCGCCCACGTCCTCGACCTCCTCGATGAGGCCGCGCGACGTCAGCGTTCGCACGACGCCGTCGACGTTGACGCCGCGCACGGCGCTGACCCGCGCCCGGGAGACCGGCTGGCGGTAGGCGATGACGGCGAGCGTCTCGAGCGAGGCCTGGGTCAGCTTGGCCTGCTGCCCGTCGAGCACGAACTTCTCCACCACGGGCGCGAAGTCGGACCGGCTGTAGACGCGCCATCCACCCGCGACGCTGCGCAGGGTGAAGCCGCGCTGCGCGGCGGCATACTCCTCCTCGAGGGCGTGCAGGTGACCGCGCACGTCGTCGACGGGCAGCTCGAGCGCCGACGCGAGGGCCACCTCGGTGACCGGCTCGTCGACGACCATGAGCACGGCCTCGAGGGCCGAGCGGGCACCGCCCGGGAAGTCGTTGATGTCGAAGGCGATCTGCTCGTCGGCACCCTCGCGCTCCACGAGCCCCTCGGGCTCGGTGGTCGCGTCGGGCCCCTGCGCCGACTGGTCACTCATCGTGTGCTCCTGTTCGTGGGGTGGCGTCGCCACCCGTCTCCTCGGTGCCCTCTGCGGGCTCGCCGTCGGCCTCGTCGTCTTCGTCGAACTCGTCCGTCTCGTCCGTCTCGTCGTCCTCGTCGAACTCGTCGTCGATCGCGATGTCGCCGGCTTCGGTGCCCGTCCAGCGGATGTCGAGCTCGCCGAGGGCCTCGGCCTGCTCGAAGGCGATCGCCGCCTCCTTGAACAGCTCGAGCAGGGCCAGGAACCGCGCGACGATGACGAGCGTGCTGTCGGCGTCGGCCACGAGGCTCCGGAACGAGACCTGGCCGCGGTGGCGCAGCCGGTCCACGATGATCGCGGCCTGCTCCCGGACGCTGACCTGGGGCGCGTGCAGGTGCTCGAGGCCGACGGTCGGCGCGATCTTCGGCGTCATCGTCCGCGCTGCGATCATCGCGAACTGCTCGGGCGTGATGGCGATGACGAGCTCGGGCAGCAGGCTCGCGAACTCCGGCTCGAGACCCGCCTGACGTGGGGTGATGCGCCCGGCCGTCGCCATCCGCTCGCGGAACGTGGCGGCGATGTCCTTGTAGGCGCGGTACTGGAGCAGTCGCGCGAAGAGCAGGTCGCGCGCCTCGATGAGCGCGAGGTCCTCGTCGTCCTGCGGGCCGGACTGCGGGAGCAGGCGCGATGCCTTGAGGTCGAGCAGGGTGGCGGCGATGAGCAGGAACTCGGAGGCCTGCCCGAGGTCCCAGTCGCTGTCGGCCGCCTGCGCGGTCTTGATGTGGGCGACGAACTCGTCGGTGACCTTGGCGAGGGCCACCTCGGTGATGTCGAGCTTGTGCTTGCTGATGAGGCCGAGCAGCAGGTCGAAGGGCCCCGAGAAGACGTCGAGGTGCACCTCGAAGGGCGCGGCGGAGCGGCGCGTGATGACACCGCCGGGTGTCAGCTCCTCCGCGGGCGCGCCGGGCGCCGCAGGGGCGACCGCGGCGGGCGTGAGCGCGTCCGGTGACTCCGCCTCCGGGGCCTGCGCGGGCACGCCTGCGTCGTCGGTGTCGACCGCGGTGCGGTCGACGGTGTCCTGCTCGGTCATCAGATCACTGCGGATCAGGCCGCGCCGCCGCGCGCGATGAGCTCGCGGGCGAGCTGGCGGTAGGCGTTGGCACCGGAGTGCTCGGACGAGTAGGACGTGATCGGCTCGGCGGCGAGGGTCGCGTCGGGGAACTTGACCGTGCGGCTGATGACCGTGTGGAAGACCTGCTCGCCGAAGTGGTCGACGACCGAGCGCACGACCTCGCGGCTGTGCAGGGTGCGGCTGTCGTACATCGTGGCGAGGATGCCGTCGACCTGCAGGCGCGGGTTGAGGCGGTCGGTGATCTTGTCGATCGTGTCGATGAGCAGCGCGACACCACGCATCGCGAAGAACTCGCACTCGAGCGGGATGATGACGCCGTGCGCGGCGGTCAGCGCGTTGACGGTGAGCAGGCCGAGCGACGGCTGGCAGTCGATGAGGACGAGGTCGTACTCGTCGACGACGGGCCGCAGCACGCGGGCCAGGATCTGCTCGCGGGCGACCTCGCCGACGAGCTGGACCTCGGCCGCCGACAGGTCGATGTTGGCGGGCACGAGGTCGAGGTTGGGCGTGCGCGTCTGCTGGATGACGTCGTGGATCTCGTGGCCGCGCTCGACGAGGAGGTTGTAGATCGTCGTGTCGAGCTCCTGGGCGTTGACGCCGAGGCCGACGGACAGCGCGCCCTGCGGGTCGAAGTCGATGACGAGGACCTTGCGGCCGAGCTCGGCCAGCGCTGCGCCGAGGTTGATCGTCGTCGTCGTCTTGCCGACGCCGCCCTTCTGGTTGCACATGGCGATGATGCGAGCCGGCCCGTGGCTCGAGAGCGGCGCGGGGTCCGGGAAGTCAGGAAGCGGTCGGCCGGTCGGGCCCATGGCGCCCGAGCCCGCGGACTCGGTGCCGGGCAGGTGCGCGACGCGGGGGGCGGCGGTGACCGCACTCTGTCGAGACTGGTCGAGGTCCTCGGACGGCACGGACTGCATGGTGTCGTGTGACTCCTCGTTCACCGGGTGTTCCACTCCGCTCGGCCTTGCCCTGGGATGCTGCGGTCAGCCTCGCGCTGATCACGTGTGACCTTATCAGCGGGCACGGGGGTGGGCGCCCGCATAGACCTCGCGGAGTCGGTGGACCGAGACCATCGTGTAGATCTGCGTCGTCGTGACGGAAGCGTGCCCGAGCAGCTCCTGGACGACGCGCACGTCGGCCCCGCCGTCGAGCAGGTGGGTGGCGAAGGAGTGGCGCAGCGTGTGGGGCGAGACGTGCTCGGTGAGGTCGGCCCGCTCGGCGGCGCGCCGGATGATCGCCCACGCAGACTGGCGTGAGAGCCGCGCCCCGCGCTGGTTGAGGAAGAGCGCCGGACCCCCGTGTCCGTGCGTGGCGAGCGCCGGTCGGCCCCGGACGAGGTATGCCGTCACGGCCTCCACCGCGTAGCGGCCGACGGGGACGATGCGCTCCTTTCCGCCCTTTCCGCGCAGTCGCACGGACGCCGCTCCCCCGCTCGTCGGAGTGCTGCCGGCGGGATCGGGGAGGGCCGCGGTCTCGATGTCGTCGACGTCGAGGTCGACGGCCTCACTGATGCGGGCGCCGACGCCGTAGAGGACCTCGAGGAGTGCTCGGTCGCGCAGCGACTCGGGCGTGTCGCCGACCGACGCCGCCGCGAGGAGCCGCTCCACGGCCTCGATCGGGATCGCCTTGGGCAGGCGTGCGGGGGGCTTGGGCGGGGCGACGTTGGCGGCCGGGTCACCGGCCACCTCGCCCTCGAGCGCGAGGAAGCGGTGGAAGCCCCGGACCGCGACGAGGGTCCGCGCCGCGGACGAGGCGGCGAGCCCGCGCTCGCGCAGGGACGCGAGGAAGTCGCTGACATCCGGCTCGGAGACCCGGCCGGCGTCCTCGATCCCCCGCGCGGCGAGGAACGCGGTGTAGGCACGCAGGTCGCGGGCGTAGGACTTGAGGGTGTTGTCGGACGCGCCCTTCTCGACGCGGACGTGGTCGAGCCACCCGCGGACGTCGCGCTCGAGGCGCGAGAGTCGTGCCGCGGGTGGCCCGGTGACGACCTGCTCGGTCAGGACAGCGCCTCGTCGAGACCGACCGACGCCATGCCGTGCGCCTCGGCGACGCCGGCGTACGTGACGTGCCCGTCGTGCGTGTTGAGCCCCAGGCCGAGCGTGTGGTCGGTGCGCAGGGCGTCGCGCCAGCCCTGGTTGGCGAGCTTCACGGCATACGGCAGGGTCGAGTTCGTCAGCGCGTACGTCGAGGTGTTGGGCACCGCGCCCGGCATGTTGGCCACGCAGTAGAAGACCGACTCGTGCACGCGGTACGTCGGGTCCGCGTGCGTCGTGGCGTGGCTGTCCTCGAAGCAGCCGCCCTGGTCGATCGCGATGTCGACGAGCACGGAGCCGGGCTTCATCTGCGATACGAGCTCGTTGGAGACGAGCTTGGGAGCGGCTGCACCGGGAATGAGCACGGCACCGATGACCATGTCGGCCTCCTGCACCTGCTGCTGGACCGTGAGCCGGTTCGAGGCGAGGCCGTGCACCTGGTTCTCGTAGCGCCAGAAGGACATCCGCAGCTTGTCGAGGTCGGTGTCGAGCAGCGTGACGTCCGCGCCCATACCGAGCGCGATGTTGGCGGCGTTCTGGCCCGAGACCCCGGCACCGAGGATGACGACCTTGGCGTTGGCGACGCCGCCGACGCCGCCCATGAGCACGCCGCGTCCGCCCTGGGCGCGCATCAGCGCGTGGGCGCCGACCTGGGGTGCCAGGCAGCCGGCCACCTCGGACATCGGGTAGAGCAGCGGCAGGGCCCCGGAGGGCAGCTGCACCGTCTCGTAGGCGATGCCGGTCACCTTGCGCTTGACGAGCTCCTCGGTGAGGGGCTTGTCGGCTGCCAGGTGCAGGTAGGTGAAGAGGGTCAGGCCCTCGCGCATCCGGTGGTACTCCTCGGCGACCGGCTCCTTGACCTTGAGCACCATGTCCGCCTCGCCCCAGACGTCGTCGGCGGAGTCGAGGATCCGCGCGCCGGCCGCGACGTAGTCGTCGTCGCTGATCTGCGAACCGACCCCGGCGTCCTTCTCCACGACCACGTCGTGCCCGTTCTCGGTGAGCTCGTGGACGCCTGAGGGCGTGATGGCCACGCGGTACTCGTGGTTCTTGACCTCGCGGGGGATGCCGACCTTCATGGTGCTGCACTTCCTTCCGGGCTGACTCGGCCGCGGCGACGTTGCCGTGCTGAGACGGGCCCGCAGGGGCCGCGAGGCCACTGTATCCGTGGGCGTCACGGCCCGGTCACGACCTCGCACAACTGCCCTCGGCCGGACTCGCGCCCTGCCACGGGCTCGCGCACGCCTCGAGGCGCCTTCCTCGCGGGCTCCGTGGTCGCCTGGATCGCCTCGGTGGTGGCCTCCACGTGTTCTTTCTCTTCATCTTCGCCACCATGGGCCCGTGAAGCTCTACGCAGACACCCCGGCCCGCCGCACCCGACAGATCCTCTCCGACGTGCTCATGCTCCTGTGGATCGGGCTCTGGGTGTATGCCGGCCGCCAGGTCCACGACATCGTGGACCGGCTGCGCGCACCGGCAGACTCGATCACCTCCGCGGGCCAGTCGGTCAACGGCGCGCTCACCGGCGCGGGTGACCAGGCCGGCCAGATCCCGCTCGTCGGCGACCAGCTGAAGACGTGGCTGACCCAGGCGGCCGGGTCGGGCACCACGCTGCAGGCAGCGGGGACCTCGATGGCGGACACCGTCGACCAGCTCGCGCTCGGCCTCGGCCTCGCGGCGGCACTGGTGCCCATCGTGGTCGTGCTCGTCGTGTGGCTCTACGTCCGGATCCGCTTCGTGCGCAACGCGATCCAGTCGCAGCGCTTCATCGACGCCGGCGAGGACCTCGACCTGTTCGCCCTGCGAGCGATGGCCACGCAGCCGATGCGCGCTCTGGCTCGCGTGTCCGACGACCCTGCCGGTGCCTGGCGACGCCAGGACCGTGACGTCATCCGCAGCCTCGCCCTGCTCGAGCTCCGGGACCAGGGCCTGCGCCCGCCGCCCGGCACGTGACTCGCGTGAGCGCGTGGCCGGGCCTGGTGCGGTGTCAGGCGTCGGTGCGCGTCACCCGCGGGTCGAGGTCGTCGGCCGGCGGGTTCCAGGAGTCGGCCGAGGCCGCGACCTGCTCACCCGAGCGGATGTCCTTGACCTCGTCGCCCGACTCCCCGGCGCCGGGGAACCAGACATAGGGGATCCCCCGACGCTCGGCGTAGCGGATCTGCTTGCCGAAGCGCGCCGCCGAGGGAGCCACCTCGCACGCGATCCCGCGCCGGCGCAGGGCCGTCGCGACGCCGACCGCACCCTCGCGCGACTCGTCGTCGGTCAGGGCCACGAGCACCGCGGCGGGCGTGGAGCGCGAGGCGGTGACGAGCCCGCGGCCGATGAGCAGGCCCAGGATCCGCGTCACGCCGATGGAGATGCCGACCCCGGGGTAGGTGTTCTTCCCGTCGCTGGCGAGGGCGTCGTAGCGGCCGCCGGAGCAGAAGGAGCCCCAGGACTCGTGGCCGACGAACTGGGTCTCGTAGACGGTGCCCGTGTAGTAGTCGAGACCGCGGGCGATGCGCAGGTCGGCGACGACCCTGCCGGGGGCGTGCGCCATGCCCGTGCGGATGACGGCCGCGAGCGACTCGAGGCCCTCGTCGAGGAGCGGGTGCTCGACACCGAGCGCGCGGACCTGCCCGACGAAACCGAGGTCCGTCGAGCGGATCGCGGCGAGCGCGAGGCAGTGGTCGGCCTGCTCGGGCGTCGTGCCCGACTCGACGAGCAGCGCCGCGACCTTCTCGGGGCCGATCTTGTCGAGCTTGTCGACGATGCGCAGCGTCCCGATGACGTCGGTGATGCCGATGCCCTGGTAGAAGCCGTTCGGGATCTTCCGGTCGTTGACCTGGATGACGAACTCGCCCACCGGGAACCTGCTGAAGACGTCGGCGATGACGAGCGGCATCTCGGCCTCGAAGTGCGGAGAGAGCTGCCCCACGTCGACGACGTCGATGTCGGCCTGGGTGAACTCCCGGTAGCGCCCCTCCTGAGGCCGCTCACCGCGCCACGCCTTCTGGATCTGGTAGCGGCGGAACGGGAAGGAGAGCTTGCCGGCGTTCTCGAGCACGTACCGCGCGAACGGCACGGTCATGTCGAAGTGCAGTCCCCACCGGGCGTCCTCGTCGCTGCCGCCGGCGAGGCGCGACACGGCGTAGATCTCCTTGTCGGCGTCCTCGCCCTGCGCGCTGAGCCGCTCGATCGGCTCGATCGAGCGCGTCTCGACGGACGCGAAGCCGTGCAGCTCGAACGTCTCGCGGATGACGTCGAGGAAGCGCTGCTCGACGATGCGCTCGGACGGGAGGTACTCGGGGAAGCCGCTGATCGGCAGGACCTTGCCGGCCTTGGGCTGCGGGGTGCTCACGCGGGCAAGTCTTTCAGGTAGGGGTTGGTGGCGCGCTCGTGGGCCATCGTCGTGGCCTGGTAGTGGCCCGGGAGCACGAGCGTCGTGTCGGGGAGCGGCAGCACGACGTCGCGCAGGCTGCGCTGCATCGCGGCCGGGTCACCGCCGGGCAGGTCGGTGCGGCCGACCGACCCGGCGAACAGGACGTCGCCCGTCACCATCGTGCGGTCGACGTCCACCTGGTCACGGATGCCGTCGGGCACCCGGTCGATGCCGAACATGACCGATCCCTCGGTGTGCCCGGGTGCGTGGAGCACGTCGACGTCCATGCCGGCGAGCGTCAGACGGGTGCCGTCGGTGATCTCGACGACGTTCGTCGGCTCGGTCCAGCTCGCCGCCGTGCCGAACTGCTGCTCGAGCATCGCGATGAGTCCCGGGTTGGTGCGCCCGAGCAGGTCGTGGAGCCGGTAGCGGTCGTCGGCGTGGATGTAGGCCGCCGTGTCGGACCCGCAGACCGGCGTGACGGAGTAGACGTGGTCGACGTGGCCGTGCGTCAGCAGCACCGCCGCCGGTCGCAGCCGGTGCTCCGTCAGCACCTCGCGCAGCCTCTCCTCGACCCCGATGCCGGGGTCGACGATGACGCATTCCTCCCCCGCGCCGATGGCGAGGACGTAGCAGTTGGTGTCGAACGCCCGGGCCGGGAAGGCAATGGTCAGCACGCTGGGAGCCTAGCGACGCCGGTGGCCGGGGCAGGCGGCATACGCTCTCCGAGGTGGCGGGACTCCTCCGGTATGCCGTCCGAGGGGCTTCCGAACGCAAATCCGCGCGTCGAAGGGGAGATGTCACGGACTCGTGACCCGTCCCGCTGCGTGCGCACCGCAGTCGTTCCATAAAATGACCGAACGCCCGGGGACAGCCCATGCGGCCCGTACGAGGAGAGGTTCGTGACCAAAGAGCAGGAACGCGCACGTGCGCGCCGCCGCCACGAGGAGCAGCAGAAGAGCGCCAAGCCGCCGGTGAGCGACTCGACGCGCGACAAGCAGGTCTTCGGTGTGATCCTCGCGGTCATCCTCGTCATCGCGGCCGTCATCGTCGTGCCGAAGTTCGTCGGCAGCTCC
Organism: Terrabacter sp. Soil810; assembly: GCF_001429645.1. Lineage (NCBI taxonomy): Bacteria > Bacillati > Actinomycetota > Actinomycetes > Micrococcales > Intrasporangiaceae > Terrabacter > Terrabacter sp. Soil810. The sequence continues at coordinate 1,515,542 of NZ_LMSW01000011.1, read as the reverse complement.
GACGCGGCTACGCCCGCGGCCGGGTCGACGACGCCCGCGAGCACCCCGACGAGCTCGGGCGGGCTCGCCGCAGGTCAGAAGCTCGCGGCAGGCTGCACCGCTCCCCCGGCCAACCAGACCACCCCGAAGCAGCAGAAGGAGGTCCCGGCCAAGGCCACCGCTGCCGGCAAGACCTTCGTCGCCACCGTCAAGACGACGTGCGGCGACCTCACCTTCGAGCTCGACGGGACCAAGGCCCCGCAGACGGTCGCGTCGTTCATCAACCTGGCTAAGACCGGATTCTGGGCCCCGAGCCCCTGCCACCGCGTCACCACGGAGGGCATCTACGTGCTCCAGTGCGGCGACCCCACGGGCACCGGCCAGGGCGGCCCGGGCTACACCTTCGGCATCGAGAACGCGCCGAAGGACGGGAAGTACGCCACCGGCGTGCTCGCCATGGCCCGCACCTCGGACCCGAACAGCAACGGCGGCCAGTTCTTCATCACCTACAAGGAAACCCAGTTGCCCACCGACGGCGGTGGCTACACGATCTTCGGGAAGGTGACCAAGGGCCTCGACATCGTCGAGAAGATTGCCGCGAACAAGGCCCTGCCCCCCAGCCCGACGGACGGAACCCCCGTCTCCCCGATCAGCATCCTCAGCGTCAGCGTGACGGAGAAGAAGGCATGACCGACATCAAGCAGCCCGAGCCGGACGACACCACCGCCCCCGCGACGGACACCCAGGACGAGGCCGCGGCCGTACCGGCCGCCGAGAGCGCCGACGCCGTCGAGGCCGTCGAGGCCGTCGAGGCCGTCGAGGCCCCGGAGGAGCCCGCGCCAGCAGAGCCCTCGGAGACCACCGAGACCCCGGAGGAGCCCGCGGCGGCCGAGACGGCTGACGTGGTCGCCTCGGTGCAGGCCACGGAGTCCGCTGACACGGTGGAGAGCGCCGACGAGCCCGTTGCCGAGGCCGTTTCCGAGCCAGTCGCCGAGCCAGTCGCCGAGCCAGTCGCCGAGCCAGTCGCCGAGCCACTCGCTGAGCCAGTCGCCGACGCGACCGAGCCCGTTTCCGAGCCAGTTGCCGAGCCAGTCGCCGAGACCGCCGCCGACACGACCGAGCCCGAGTCCGCCGTTCCCGCAGTCGCGCCCGCCGAGGCAGAGGCCCCGGCCCCGGTCTCCGAGCCCGAGGCCGCCGAGCCGGCCGCGACCGAGCCCGTCGCCGTGGAGGGCGTCGAGCCGGAGGCAGCGGCAGCCGACACCGCCGACGCCGTGGCGTCGGTCAGCAGCGTCGAGTCCGGCGAGACGACCGACACCGCGCCCGCCGCGCCCGCCGCGCCGGCCACGCCGTCGCCGGCCAACGTCCCCAAGCCCTCGGCGATCCCCACGCCGGCGGCACTCGCCAAGGCCGTGCCCCATCCCACGGTGACACCCGCGGCCCCGGCGCCGATCACGACCGACCACTCCGCCTCGGCGGCCTTCGGACGCGTCGACGAGAACGGAACGGTCTTCGTCCGCACCAAGGACGGCGGCGAGCAGGAGGTCGGCTCCTACCCCGGCGCCAGCGACCAGGAGGCGCTGACCTACTTCGCACGCAAGTACGACGAGCTCTTCGCCTCGGCCGTGCTCCTCGAGCAGCGCCTCTCCCAGCCGGAGGTCCCGTCCAAGGACGTCGCCGAGGGCCTCAAGACCCTCGCGGCGCAGGTCAAGGACGCGACCGTCGTGGGCGACCTCGACGCCCTCGCCGCCAAGCTCGACGAGATCCAGTCCGGGCTCGCCGCCAAGCGCAACGTCGAGCAGCAGCACCGCGCGGAGGCGCGCGCGGCCGCCACCGCCGAGCGCGAGAAGATCGTGGCCGAGGCCGAGTCGATCGCGGGCCAGCCCGAGAACCGGATCCAGTGGAAGAGCAGCGGCGCTCGCATGCGCGAGCTGCTCGACGAGTGGAAGGCGCACCAGCGCTCGGCCACGCGTCTCGACCGCGAGACGGAGTCGAGCCTGTGGCAGCGCTTCAGCAGCGCGCGCAACGGCTTCGACAAGGCGCGCCGCAGCCACTTCGCGGGGCTCGACGCCCAGCACGCCGACGCCAAGAGCGCCAAGGAGCGGCTCGTGGCCGACGCCGAGAGCCTGGCGACGAGCACCGACTGGGCCGCCACCGCCGGTGCGTTCAAGCGGCTCATGGACGAGTGGCGTCGTGCGGGCCGGGCCAGCCGGTCCGACGACGACAAGCTGTGGGCGCGCTTCAAGGCGGCCCAGGACAGCTTCTTCGCGGCCAAGGACGAGGTCGTCGCCGCCGAGGAGGAGCAGTACCGCGGCAACCTGACCGTCAAGGAGGCCCTCCTCGTCGAGGCCGAGGCGATCCTGCCCGTCACCGACCTCGAGAAGGCCAAGGCCCAGCTGCGCGTCGTCCAGGACAAGTGGGATGCCGCCGGCAAGGTCCCGCGGTCCGACATGGAGCGTGTCGAGAAGGCCATGCGCCGCGTCGAGCAGACGGTGCGCGACGCCGAGGACCGCAGGTGGAAGTCGAGCAACCCGGAGGTCGCAGCCCGAGCCCGGGCCATGGTCGACCAGCTCGAGCGGGCCGTCGCCGATCTCGAGGACGACCTGGCCAAGGCAGAGGCGTCCGGTAGCGCGAGCAGGATCAAGAAGGCCCGCGAGGCGCTCGACGCCCGTCAGGTCTGGCTCGACCAGGCGCGCGCCGGCGTCGCCGAGTTCGGCGGCTGATCGCGGCAGCCACCCACGAAAGGGCCCACCCGACAAGCGCGCTCGTCGGGTGGGCCCTTTCGCGTGCTCCTGTCGACAGGAGCAGGTGCTCGACGGCTACATCGTCGACTTGCCGCCGTTGACGCGGTAGACGTCGAAGACGCCGTCGATCTTGCGGACGGCCTTGATGACGTGGTCGAGGTGCGCGGGGTCACCCATCTCGAAGGTGAAGCGGGAGATGGCCACCCGGTCGCGGGAGGTCTGCACCGACGCGGACAGGATGTTGACGTGCTGGTCCGACAGGACGCGGGTCACATCGCTGAGGAGGCGGTTGCGGTCGAGCGCCTCGACCTGCAGCTGCACGAGGAAGACGCTGGCCGAGCTCGGCGCCCACTCGACGTCGATGAGCCGCTCGGGGTTGGCCGTCAGCTGGTCGGCGTTGGTGCAGTCGACGCGGTGCACCGACACGCCGTTGCCGCGCGTCACGAAGCCGATGATCGGGTCGCCGGGGACCGGGGTGCAGCACTTGGCGAGCTTGACCCACACGTCGGCCGTGCCGACGACGACGACGCCCGGGTCGCCGGGCTTGCGCCGACTGGCGGACCGGGTCGGGACCGTGGCCTCGGCGAGGTCCTCGGTGGCGCCATCGACCCCGCCCATCGAGGCGACGACCTTGCCCACCACGTGCTGCGCGGAGACGTGCCCCTCACCCACCGCGGCATAGAGCGCCTCGATGTCCTGGTAGCGCAGGTCGGTCGCGACGGCGGTCATCGACTCGTGGCTCATGAGCCGCTGGAGCGGGAGGTTCTGCTTGCGCAGGGCCTTGGCGATCGAGTCCTTGCCGGCCTCGATGGCCTCCTCGCGTCGCTCCTTGGAGAACCACTGCTTGATCTTGTTGCGCGCGCGAGGGCTCTTGACGAACTGGAGCCAGTCCCGCGAGGGTCCGGCGCCGTCGGCCTTGCTCGTGAGCACCTCGACGACGTCGCCGTTCTCGAGGGTCGACTCGAGCGGCACGAGGCGGCCGTTGACGCGCGCGCCGATGCAGTGGTGCCCGACCTCGGTGTGCACGGCGTACGCGAAGTCGACCGGGGTGCCGCCCATCGGCAGCGCGACGACCGAGCCCTTCGGGGTGAAGACGTAGACCTCGCTGCTGCCCATCTCGAAGCGCAGGGAGTCGAGGAACTCGCCGGGGTCCTCGGTCTCGCGCTGCCAGTCGAGCAGCTGCCGCAGCCAGGCCATGTCGTTCTGGGGGGTGATCTCGCCGGGACGCGCGGGGCCGCCGCCGTTGCTCTGGTCCTTGTACTTCCAGTGCGCTGCGACGCCGTACTCGGCACGCCGGTGCATCGTGTGCGTGCGGATCTGGATCTCGACCGGCTTGCCCTGCGGGCCGATGACCGTGGTGTGCAGCGACTGGTACATGTTGAACTTCGGCATCGCGATGTAGTCCTTGAACCGGCCGGGGACCGGGTTCCAGCGCGAGTGGAGGGCACCCAGCGCCGCGTAGCAGTCACGCACCGTGTCGACGAGCACCCGGACGGCGACGAGGTCGTAGATCTCCTCGAAGTCGCGGCCCCGGACGATCATCTTCTGGTACACGGAGTAGTAGTGCTTGGGCCGACCCGTGACGACCGCCTTGATCTTGGCGGCCGTGAGGTCCTCGGTGACCTGGGTGCGCACGCCGGCGAGGTACTCCTCGCGAGCCGGGGCGCGCTCGGCGACGAGGCGCACGATCTCGTCGTAGACCTTGGGGTAGAGCGTCGCGAACGAGAGGTCCTCGAGCTCCCACTTGATGGTGTTCATGCCGAGCCGGTGCGCGAGCGGGGCGTAGATCTCGAGCGTCTCGTTGGCCTTGCGCTTGGCCGACTCGGGGCTGACGTAGCGCCACGTGCGCGCGTTGTGCAGGCGGTCGGCGAGCTTGATGACGAGGACGCGGATGTCGCGCGCCATCGCGATGACCATCTTGCGGACCGTCTCGGCCTGGGCGGCCTCGCCGTAGGTCACCTTGTCGAGCTTGGTGACGCCGTCGACGAGCATCGCGATCTCGTCACCGAAGTCGTGGCGCAGCTCGTCGAGGCCGTATGCCGTGTCCTCGACGGTGTCGTGCAGCAGCGCCGCCGCGAGCGTGGGCGGCGTCATGCCGAGCTCGGCGAGGATCGTCGTCACCGCGAGCGGGTGCGTGATGTACGCGTCACCGCTCTTGCGCATCTGGCCCTCGTGCGCGCTCTCGGCCACGGCGTACGCCCGCTCGATGACCGAGAGGTCGGCCTTCGGGTGGTTCTGGCGCACGGCCGTCATGAGCGGCTCGAGCACGGGGTTGCCCGCCGGCCGGGTGGCCCCGAACCGTGCGAAACGGGCGCGCACCCGCGACGGGGTGGACAGCTCGTTGCGGACGTCCTCGCTCATGAAGAGAGTCTAGGCGGTCCCTCTGTGTTCACACGGTGAGGATGGCGTTGACCGGCCGGTCCGCGAGCCGGCTGCGTCCCTCGAGGAAGGCCAGCTCGAGGACGACCTCGATCGCGGCGACCGTGGCACCGGCCCGCTCGACGAGCTGCGCGCACGCCTCGGCGGTGCCGCCCGTGGCGAGCACGTCGTCGAGGACGAGCACGCGCTGGCCGGGTTCGAAGGCGTCGGTGTGCACCTCGATCTCGGCCGTGCCGTACTCGAGCGCGTAGGACTCCTTGAGGGTCTCCCCCGGCAGCTTGCCGGCCTTGCGCACCGGGACCATGCCGAGGCCGAGCTCGTAGGCGACAGCCGCGCCGAGGATGAAGCCGCGGGCCTCGATGCCGACGACGACGTCGACCTGACCGGCATACCGCTGGGCGATGTCCCGGACGAGCTCACCCAGGGCGGCGCCGTCGGCGATGAGCGGGGTGAAGTCCTTGAAGACGACCCCGGGCTTGGGGAAGTCCGGGATGTCGCGCAGCTTGCTCGCGACCAGGTCACTGATCTGGCTCACGCCGTCTCCTGGGGTGCTCGATCGTGCGGTGGGCGGATCGCGACGGTGCGGGGCCGCGGACGCGGCCCCGCGCTCAGCGCCGCGACTTCGGTGCGCGCTTGGGCTGGTTGCGCGGGCCGGCCTGGGCGTACTTGTGCACCGGACGAGGCGCGCCGTCGACGCCCACTGCGGCGTCGGTCGCGTCGGCCGCCGCGCCCGTGGCGTCGGCGCCGACGTAGGCCGGCTCGGCGCCGCCCTGCGTGGCGGGGACACCGTGCTTGGCCGCGTGGCGGGCGACGTACCTGTCGAGGTCATGGACGGCGGCCTCGTTGCGGCGCAGGTCGACGAGGAGCGGCGTCGCGATGAAGATCGACGAGTAGGCGCCGACCGAGATGCCGATGAACAGGGCGAGCGACAGGTCGAGCAGCGTGCCCGGGCCGAGCAGCGTGAAGCCGACGAAGAGGACGGCAGCGATGGGCAGCAGCGCGACGACGGTCGTGTTGATCGAGCGGACGAGCGTCTGGTTGACGGCGAGGTTGGCCGCCGCCGAGTAGGTCATGCGCTTCGTGCGGAACGCGTCGGCGGTGTTCTCCCGCACCTTGTCGAAGACGACGACCGTGTCGTAGAGGGAGTATCCGAGGATCGTCAGGAAGCCGATCATCGACGACGGCGTGATCTCGAACCCGAAGAGGGCGTAGATGCCGACCGTGATGACGAGGTCGTGCACCAGGGCCACGAGACCTGCGACGGCCATCTTCCACGTGCGGAAGTAGAGCGCCATGACGATCGTCACGAGGATGAGGAAGACGACGAGGCCCCGGATCGCCTGCTGGCTGACCGACTGTCCCCAGCTCGGGCCGATGAGCGAGGCGCTGACGGCCCCCTCGTCGACACCGAACTGCTGGGCCAGGGCGGTCCGCGCCTCGTCGGTGAGCTCCGAGGCAGCCTCGGACTGCACACGCACGGTGTCCTGGCCGACGATCGTCGAGATGACGTTGCCGCCGATGCCGGCCTCCGAGATGGCGTTCTGGGCCTTCTCCTCGTAGCCCTGGCTGTTCGAGACGCCCTGGACGCGGAACTCCGAGCCACCGCTGAACTCGATGCCGAAGTTGAGGCCCTTGACGAAGATGCCGACCAGGGCGAGGGCGATGAGCACGGCCGACAGGGCGTACCACGTCTTCTGGCGCTTGATGAACTCGATCGAGCGCTTGCCCGTGTAGAGGTCGTTGCCGAACTGAGCGAAGTTGATCATGCCTGGGCCTTCCCCTCGGCGAGACGTGCCGAGCCCACGGTGGCGGGCGGGCGGGGGGCACCGAACTGGCCGCGTCCCCGGTAGCGCGCCACGTCCTTGGCGCCGAGGCGCTGCGGGTCGAGGCCGGACCACTTGTGCCCTCCACCGAAGAACTCCGTGCGGGCCAGCAGCTGCACGGTCGGGTGCGTGAAGAGGATGACGACGACCAGGTCGATGAGGGTCGTCAGGCCGAGCGTGAAGGCGAACCCACGGACGTTGCTCGAGGCGAGGAAGTAGAGGACGGCGGCGGCGATGAAGTTGACGCCGTCGGCCGCGATGATCGTGCGTCGGGCTCGCTTCCAGCCCGTCTCGACCGCTGCGACGAGCGGACGCCCGTCGCGGACCTCGTCGCGGATGCGCTCGAAGTAGACGATGAAGCTGTCTGCGGTGACACCGATGGCGACGATGAGACCCGTGACACCGGCCATCGTCAGTCGGAAGCCGTGGGTCGTGCCCAGCACCGTCACCGCGAGATAGGTCAGGATCGAGGCCACGAGAAGCGACGCGACAGTCACGAGGCCGAGGGCGCGGTACTGCAGGAGCGAGTAGATGACGACGAGCAGCAGGCCGATGAAGCCGGCGAGCAGACCGATGCGCAGCTGCTCCTCACCGAGCTGGGGCGTGATGTTGTCCTGCGTCTGCAGAGCGAACGAGATCGGCAGCGCACCGAACTTCAGCTGCTCGGCGAGCTGCTTTGCCGAGTCGATGGTGAAGGACCCGGTGATCGAGGCCCGACCATCGGTGATGACGGCGCGTGCCTGCGGCGCCGTGATGACGGCCTTGTCGAGCACGACGGCGAACTGGTCGAGCGGAGGCTGCGACTGCAGGCCGTAGAGACGCTTCGTCACGGCCGCGAACTTGGCCTTGCCGGCGTCCTTGAAGGACAGGGCGACCTCGACGATGGAGGTCGGCTGGCCGTTCGGTCCGGGCTGGTAGCCGCTCGTCGCGTCGGCGATCTCGCTGCCGTCGATCTCGCTCGGGCCGAGGACGTACTTCGTGACGCGGTCCTCGCCACAGGTGGCGATGGGCTGGGTCGGGTCGTCCTGGACCTTGTCGACCGCGCCAGGCGTGGAGCAGTTGAGCGCGGTGTACTCCTTGGCGACCTTGGCGGCGGCCGTGTCGGCCTTGGCCTTGTCCCAACCGAGCCCGACGAGGCCCGTGCTGACCTGCGTCTTGATGGCGGCCTCGGTCTGTGCGGCCGTCGGCGCGGGAGTCTCGGTGGCCGCCGGTGCCGGTGTCGTCGCGGTGCCGGACGGCGTGGTCGCCGTCCCGGTGGGAGTGGCCGGCGTCGTGGCCGCACGGAGCGCGTCGGGGACGACGCCGTTCTGGGCGGTGGCAGAGGTCGAGGGCGTCGCGGTGCTCGTCGCCTTCGGCGTGCCGGTCCCGGTGGCGGTGCCCGACGGGGTGACCGTCCCCGTCGGCGTGCTGCTCGGGTTGGCCTGGCTGGCGTTGGGGTCGAGCGCCTGCACGTAGACGGCGCGGAAGCGCAGCTGCGAAGGCTTCTTCAGCGCGTCGAGCTGCTCGGCCGTCGGCTGGCCGGGGATCGACACGACGATGCTGCGGCCGCCCTGCGTGGTGATCTCGGCCTCGGAGACGCCGTTGGCGTCGATGCGCTGGCGGATGATGTCGACCGCGCGGTTGACCTGACCCTCGCTGATGGTCTCGGTGCCGGTGAGCTGGGGCTGGAGCACGAGCTCCGTGCCGCCCTCGAGGTCGAGGCCGAGGCGGGGGGTCATGGCCCCGTCGGCCCACTTCGTCAGGCCGGCGGCGAGACCGCCGAGCGCGAGGATGACGACGAAGAGCGCCAGGAGGCTCCGTCTCGCCGACTTCTTGGTGGAGCTGCGTGCCACGAAAGCCTCACTGACCGTTCTGCTGGGAGCCCGGGGTCGTACCCGGGGCGTCGTCGACGGGGGCGTCGTGCGCGGGCGAACCGGGGGCTGCCGCGTCGGCGGCTGCCGTGTCGGTCTGCTTCATCGCGACGGCGCGCCGGTCGAACCGCACGGTCGTGCCCTCGGCGATCTCGAGCCAGGCGCTGCTGTCGTCGAGGTGCTTGACCGTGCCGAACATGCCCGAGGAGGTGACGACCTCGTCGCCGACGTCGAGCGACGAGCTGAATTCACGCATCTGCTTCATCCGCTTGTTCTGGGAAAAGAACAGCCAGCCCAGCAGCAGCAGGGGCAGGGCGAAAATCAGCAACGAGAGGGCCCCGTTGTTGTTCATGTCAGCTCAGTCCTTCGTGTCTTCGTCCGGTCAGCGCGCACGCGCGCCACGACCCGTCGATCGGGTCGGCTGTCGCGTCAACGACCGGGAGCACCGGATGGTGCCGCGGCAGCGGCGATGGTGCCCGCAGGAGTCTACGTGCGCCGATGCAGTTTGTCAGACCAGATGGAATGGTCCCGCCGCGTGCGCCGGTCACGTTTCGGCCGCAGTTGGAGTCCTCCCGACGGCGGTCGGGGGAACGGCCCTCAGGCGTCGAACCGCGCGCCCCCGGCCTCGTCGATCGGCAGCGTCGCGGTCCACAGGGCCTGCGAGTCGTGCGGAGGAGTCAGACCGAGGTGCTCCCAGGCGAGGCTCGAGGCGGCCCGGCCGCGCGGGGTGCGCACCATGAAGCCCTCCCGCACGAGGTAGGGCTCGGCGACCGTCTCGACGGTGTCGGGCTCCTCGCCGACGGCCACGGCCAGGGTCGAGAGCCCCACCGGGCCCCCGTTGAAGCGTCGGCAGAGGGCCTCCAGCACGGCCCGGTCGAGACGGTCGAGCCCACGCTCGTCGACGTCGAAGAGCTCGAGCGCCTGCCGTGCGGCGGAGTGGGTGACTCGGTCCTCGCCGTGCACCTGGGCCCAGTCGCGGACCCGGCGCAGCAGCCGGTTGGCGATGCGGGGGGTGCCGCGGGACCGCAACGCGATCTCGCGGATGCCGTCCTCGTCGGCGTCCAGGCCGAGCAGCCGGGCCGAACGGTGCAGGATCGTGACGAGGTCGGCGGCGGCGTAGTAGTCGAGGTGGCCGGTGAAGCCGAAGCGGTCGCGCAGCGGCGCCGGCAGCAGCCCGGCACGGGTGGTGGCGCCGACCACGGTGAACGGCGGCAGCTCGAGCGGGATCGCGGTCGCGCCGGGCCCCTTGCCGATGATGACGTCGACCCGGAAGTCCTCCATGGCGAGGTAGAGCATCTCCTCGGCCGAGCGCGACATCCGGTGGATCTCGTCGAGGAAGAGCACCTCTCCCTCGGCGAGCGAGGAGAGCACCGACGCGAGGTCGCCGGCGTGCTGGATGGCCGGCCCCGAGGTGATGCGGATGGGCTGCTCCAGCTCCCCGGCGACGATCATCGCGAGCGTGGTCTTGCCGAGCCCGGGAGGACCCGAGAGCAGCACGTGGTCGGGCGGCGTGCCGCGACGTTTGGCCGCCTTGAGCACGAGCCCGAGCTGGTCCCGGACGCGGGTCTGTCCGGGGAAGTCGTCGAGTCGCTTGGGTCGCAGGGCGGCCTCGACCTGCCGCTCGTCGGTGTCGCCGACAGCGTCGACGATGCGGGCGGTCGCGTCGAACGACCCGTCGTCCCAGACGTCCGGCTCGGCGCCGGTGTCGAGCTCCCAGGAGCGGTCCACGCTCATCGGCCGAGCTCCTGCAGGGCCGCGCGCAGCAGCGCCGAGACGCCGGCGCCGTCGGCGGCGAGGGGCGCGACCTTGTCGAGCGCGTCGTCAGCCTGTCTCGCGGTCCAGCCGAGGCCGACGAGGGCCTCACGGACCTGCTCGCGCCACGCCTCACCGGTGTCGAGGTGGACCGGGTCGGAGTGCCCGGCCGAGCCGGGCAGCGCGCCGAGCTTGTCCTTGAGCTCGAGGACCATCCGCTCGGCGCCCTTCTTGCCGATGCCGGGGACCTTGGTGAGGGCGACGAGGTCGCCGGTGCCCAGCGCGACGCGGACGGCGTCGGGCGAGTGGACGGCGAGCACGGCCAGGGCGAGTCGGGGTCCGACGCCGGAGACGGTCTGGACCGTCTCGAAGACGTGCTTCTCGTCGTCGGTGGCGAAGCCGTAGAGCGTCAGCGAGTCCTCGCGCACGACGAGGCTCGTGGCGAGCTCGGTGGGCTGGCCGAGGCGCACGGACGTCGCCGTGGCCGGCGTGGTGTGGACGAGCATGCCGACACCCCCGACGCCGACCACGACCGAGTCGAGGCCGACCTTGAGGACGGTGCCGGAGAGCGAGGCGATCATCGGGGCTGGGCTCCAGGGTGGGGTCGGGTGGGCTGACCGGTGCGGGTCGGCTGGGTGGACGCGGCGCGCAGGCGCCGAACGGGTGGGGCGGCGCCGGGCGGGACCCGACGGGGTATGCCGCTCCCCCGGTTCCCGGTGCGGGCGAGCACCTCGAGGCGTGCCTCCTCGAGCCGGCTCTGGGTGCCACCGCGCCAGACGTGGCAGATCGCGAGGGCGAGGGCGTCGGCGGCGTCGGCCGGCTTCGGCGGGGTGTCGAGCCCGAGCAGACGGGTCACCATCGTCGTCACCTGTGCCTTGTCGGCGCGCCCGCTCCCGCTCACCGCCGCCTTGACCTCGGTGGGCGTGTGGAGCGTGACGGGCAGCCCGAGTCGCTCGGCGATGATCATGACGATCCCCGTCACCTGCGCGGTCCCCATGACGGTCGACACGTTGGTGTCGGCGAAGACGCGCTCGATGGCCACGGCCTCGGGGCGGTGCCGCGCGAACCACTGCCGCATCTCGTCCTCGACGGCCACGAGGCGCTTCGGTGTCGGGTCTCCGGACGGGGTGCGGATGACGCCCACCTCGACGAGGGAGAGCTTGCGCCCCGGGACGCCGTCGACGACGCCGACGCCGCACCGCGTGAGCCCGGGGTCGACCGCGAGGACGCGCACGGCATACCTCCCTGGGGCGTGGGGCTCTGGACGATCCGAACAGGTGTTCGGGACAACGCTAACGGGCCTCCCCCGAAAGGACGGGAGGCACGCCGGTCACGGCGTGCCTCCTCGTCGACACCCGGCCCACGGGGCCCGGTCCGTCAGTCCTCGTCGTCGTCGAGCTGGGCGAGCACGTCGTCGGGGATGTCGCCGTTGGCGAAGACGTTCTGCACGTCGTCGCTGTCCTCGAGCGCCTCGATGACGCGGATCATCTTCTTCGCGCCGTCGAGGTCGAGCGGGACCTGGAGGTTGGGGACGAACGACGCCTCGGCCGACTCGTAGTCGATGCCGGCGTCCTGGATCGCCTTGCGGACCGCGACGAAGTCGCTGGCCTCGGAGATGATCTCCCACGTGTCACCGTTGTCGTTGACCTCCTCAGCGCCCGCCTCGAGCACGACCTCGAGGATGTCGTCCTCGGAGCCGGCGTCCTTGAGGACGGTCACGACGCCCTTGCGGTTGAAGACGTAGGACACGGAGCCCGGGTCGGCGAGCTGGCCGCCGTTGCGGGTCAGCGCCGTCCGCACCTCGGCCGCGGCCCGGTTCCGGTTGTCGGTGAGGCACTCGATGAGCACCGCGACACCGTTGGGGGCGTAGCCCTCGTACATGATCGTCTGCCAGTCGGCCGCGCCCGCCTCGGCACCGGATGCGCGCTTGACCGCGCGGTCGATGTTGTCGTTGGGCACCGACGTCTTCTTCGCCTTCTGGATGGCGTCGTAGAGCGTCGGGTTGCCCGTGGGGTCGGCGCCGCCCTGACGGGCCGCGACCTCGATGTTCTTGATGAGCTTGGCGAAGAGCTTGCCGCGCTTGGCGTCCTTGGCCGCCTTCTGGTGCTTCGTGGTGGCCCATTTGGAGTGGCCGCTCATGCAGTGTCCTCGCGTTCCGGTGACTGGCGTGCGCCCGACTGCTGGAGTCGGTGCTCTCTGACGATCGAGACGAACTCGGCGTGGATCCGGCGGTCGGCCCCCACCTCGGGGTGGAAGGACGTGGCCATGAGGTTGCCCTGCCGGACCGCGACGATCCTACCGGCGGCCGGGCCCTCGCTCACGCGGGCGAGCACCCGGACACCCGGGCCGGCCTGCTCGACCCACGGCGCGCGGATGAAGACGGCGTGCACGGTGCCCGTCGTCGACGGGTCGCCCCAGGCGTAGTCGAGGTCCTGCTCGAAGGAGTCGACCTGTCGCCCGAAGGCGTTGCGGCGCACCGTGATGTCGAGCCCGCCGAGGGTCTGCTGGTCGGGGCGCCCCTCGGCGATCCGGTCGGCGAGCATGATCATCCCGGCGCACGAGCCGTAGACCGGCATGCCCTCGGCGATGCGCCGCAGCAGCGGCTCGCGCAGGTCGAACGCGCGCACGAGCTTGTCCATGACCGTCGACTCCCCGCCGGGGATGACGAGCCCGTCGATCGCCTCGACCTCTGCCGGCCTGCGGACGGTCACGCCCTCGGCGCCGAGCGCGTCGAGGGCGGCGAGGTGCTCGCGGACGTCGCCCTGGACGGCGAGGACGCCGACGCGCGGCGCGGTGAGGCCGTCCACGGCGCCGTCGGGGAGGCGGTCGGCGGTCGTGCCGTCGACCGTGCTGGTGCTGGTGGTGCTCACCGGGTCAGCGTAGAGCGCCGTCCAGGGCGGTCGCGCCACGGGTCGGGCAGCGAGAACCGTCTCGGATGTGAGACGTCGGCGGAGACGGCCCTGACATCGGCGCTGGGCCACCGGATACGTTGCGGCCATGACGACGGTGCACACCCACGACGCCCTGACCGCCCGCGCCGAGCAGGCCGACGCCGCCTCGCCGCTCCACGGCACCCGAGACCTCTTCACCCTCCCCGAGGGCGTGATCTACCTCGACGGCAACTCCCTCGGTGCCCTGCCGAGCGCCGTGCCGGCCGTCGTCGACGACGTGATGCACCGGCAGTGGGGCGAGCGGCTCATCCGTTCGTGGAACGAGGCCGACTGGTGGGGCGCGCAGACCCGCGTGGGTGACCTCGTCGGGCGCCTCGTCGGGGCGGCCCCGGGTCAGGTGGTCGTGACCGACTCGACCTCGGTGAACCTCTTCAAGGCCGTCGTCGGGGCCGGACGCCTGCGTCCCGGCCGCACGGTGGTGCTCACCGACCCCGACTCGTTCCCCACCGATCTCTACATGACCGAGTCGGCGGCAGCCCTGGCGGGCCTGGAGGTACGCCGGGTGCACCCGCGTGACGCGGTGGCCGCCATCGCCGACGTCGGTGACGCCCTGGCCCTCGCCTCCTACTCCAGCGTCGACTACCGCACGGGCGAGCTGTGGGACCTCGTCGCCATCACCGAGGCCGCCCATGCCGTCGGCGCCCTCGCCTGCTGGGACCTGTGCCACTCCGCCGGCGTGATCGCGGTCGAGCTCGACGAGGGGGGCGCCGACCTCGCGGTCGGGTGCGGCTACAAGTACCTCAACGGCGGCCCCGGCGCCCCCGCCTTCCTCTACGTCGCGACCCGGCACCAGGACGACTTCGAGCAGCCGCTGACCGGCTGGCAGGGCCACGCCCGACCGTTCGAGATGCGCCCGGACTACGAGCCCGCGCCCGGCATCACCCGGGCCCGCGTCGGCACGCCGCCGCTGCTCTCGGTGCTCGCCCTCGAGGCTGCGCTCACGGCATACGACGGCCTCTCCCCCGCCGACGTGCGGGCGGCGTCGCTCTCCGTGACCGGCACGTTCATCGACGCCCTCGACGCGCTCGGGGTCGACCTCCCGCTGGCGACGCCCCGCGAGCCGGAGCGCCGCGGGTCCCAGGTGTCGCTGCGCCACCCCCAGGCGTTCGCCGTCGTGCAGGCCCTCATCGCCCGGGGTGTCATCGGGGACTTCCGCGAGCCGGACATCATCCGGCTCGGCTTCGCACCGCTCTACGTCACCCACGTGGACGCGGTGCGGGCCGCGGTCCACGTCAAGGAGGTCCTCGACGGGCGCGAGTTCGAGCGTCCCGAGTTCGCCGAGCGCGGCGCCGTCACCTGACGCATCGTGCCGCGGATGGTCCTGCCTCTGGTGTGGTGATCACCCCACCGGACGCAGGACCATCCGTCACTCGATCGGTCGACCTCGGTGGGTCAGCACATCGACGTTGTCGCTCCGCTGCTCGGCCGACCCGACACCGCGCGGCAGCGCCCGCACGACCGGGTCGCTGACGCTCGCCTCGAGGACCTCGACCACGGCGCCGCGCACCCCGCGGTAGGGCCGGTCCCAGAACGGCTCGACCGGGTCGTGGACGGTCGGCAGTCCGGCCTCGCCCTGGACCCCGGCGAGCAGGCGCAGTGCCTCGACGAGACCATCCTGCCGCTGCCGCCAGCCGGCAGCCGCCAGCGCCCGGACGAGCGGCGCGAGCGCAACCCCTGCCCGGGGCAGCCCGGCGAAGCTCGTGCCCAGCCACTTGGCGTAGGGCGGCCACCGGCGCTCCAGCAGGTGGCCGAGGTGCAGGACGATGCCGGTGAGCCGTGCGGCCACGACCCGCGAGCCGAGCTCGTCGCCGCGCTCCGCCGTCCGGCCGACGAAGGGCAGCTCCTGAGACAGCCGGGCCCAGTCCGTCGCGACGACGTGCCGCCACACGTCGTCGGGATACCACTCGAGCCGCTGCCGTATGCCGTCCAGCTCGCCCGCGTCGTCGGCGAAGACGTCGCCGCCGGTGACCTCGAGGACGGCCTGGCCCGTGAGCGACAGCCAGTCGTCGACGTCGAGGTCGCGGGTGGGGTCGACGCCGAGTCGCGACACGGCGAGGTCGCGCGCCGTCTCGACCTGCACCCGGTGTCGGGCGACGGGGTCCCAGGTCGTCGCGAAGCGCGTCGGGTGTCCCGCGAACGCCACGGGGAGGTGGGCGTCCAGGTGCTCGTCGACCGCGGTCGTCGCCTCCGCCGGGACGAGGAGGTTGAGCCGGAGCCCCCAGTCGTGGTCGCGCGATATCGCGTCGTCTAGCCCCAGGACGTCGGACCCGCTCCCGAGGCGCGCCGCGGCACAGGGCATCCCGGGCCAGCGCCCGCGCACGATCGGTTCGACGACCTGCTCGAAGTAGGACCGCGACAGCTCGGCTCCGGTGGGACTCACGCGACGATCGTGCCAGCCCCGAGCCCCCGCAACACGCCGTGCAGGTCACAACCCACCGGGATCCGACGCCGGTGGGTTGTGACCTTCTCGGTGTGTTCGGGTCTGCGCGACGCGGGTCAGGGTGGCCCGCGGTGCCGGGCCGACCGGGCCCAGGCTGACGTGTGCCGCCGCGCCCGGAGGGCACGGCGGCACACGTCAGCGTGTGGCTGGGGGTGCGGAGGTCACCAACCGCGCTCGGAGAGGCGGTGCGGCTGGGCGATCTCGTCGACGTTGATGCCGACCATGGCCTCGCCGAGGCCGCGCGAGACCTTGGCGATGACGTCGGGGTCGTCGTGGAAGGTCGTCGCCTTGACGATGGCTTCGGCGCGCTGGGCCGGGTTGCCGGACTTGAAGATGCCCGAGCCGACGAAGACACCCTCGGCACCCAGCTGCATCATCATCGCCGCGTCGGCGGGGGTCGCGATGCCACCGGCCGTGAAGAGCACGACGGGGAGCTTGCCGGCCTCGGCGACCTCCTTGACGAGCTCGTAGGGCGCCTGGAGCTCCTTGGCCGCGACGTAGAGCTCGTCGGGGCTCATCGAGTGCAGGCGGTTGATCTCGGCGCGCAGGGTGCGCATGTGCGTCGTCGCGTTGGAGACGTCGCCCGTGCCGGCCTCGCCCTTGGAGCGGATCATCGCCGCGCCCTCGGTGATGCGGCGCAGGGCCTCGCCGAGGTTGGTCGCGCCGCAGACGAACGGCACGGTGAACTGCCACTTGTCGATGTGGTTGGCGTAGTCGGCCGGGGTCAGCACCTCGGACTCGTCGATGTAGTCGACGCCGAGGCTCTGGAGCACCTGCGCCTCGACGAAGTGGCCGATGCGGGCCTTGGCCATGACGGGGATCGAGACGGCGTCGATGATGCTGTCGATCATGTCGGGGTCGCTCATGCGCGACACGCCGCCCTGGGCGCGGATGTCGGCGGGGACCCGCTCGAGGGCCATGACGGCGACGGCGCCGGCGTCCTCGGCGATCCTGGCCTGCTCGGCCGTGACGACGTCCATGATGACGCCGCCCTTGAGCATCTCGGCCATGCCGCGCTTCACGCGCGTCGTGCCCGTGTGGCTCGTGCCGCTCTGCTGGTCAGCCGCGGGCGTGCTGCCCGAGGTCGGGGTGGTGCTCACGATGTCCTGCTTTCCCGTGATCTGGGTTCGGTGTCGCCTCAAAGCGTAGGCCCCCGCGAGGGGTGCGCACGACGTGGTCCGCCGTCCCCGACGTGGGCCCGGTCACACGAGCGCGAGGTGCTCCGGCGAGTCGTCGTTGAACTCGACGGTGTGCGGCATCGGGGTGTAGCCCGCGAGGTGGAACATGCGGATGGTCCACTTGCGCCGCACCCGGCGGACGTCGGTGACGGCGTCGTTGTGGAACCGTCGCGCGAGCTGGACTCGGGTGCAGGCCGAGGCGAGCCTCGCGAGCACGTCCTGCCCCAGCGCCGTCGAGCGAAGCGAGCTGACCGCGTCAGGGGTCAGGGCCAGGTCGAGCGCCTCGGTGAGGTCGTTCTCGGCCAGCTCACGGGCGTTGCCGTGCTCGGACGGCGCCTCGAGCGACTCCGCCGCGGCGTTGGCCAGGATCAGGGACGTCGCGCCGTCGAGCAGACCGCTGTTGGCCAGCTCGACGGCAGCCTCGGCCCGGCGCACGAGCCGGGCGTCGAGGGCTGCCAGCGTGCCGCTCAGCCGCACGTGCAGCCGGTCGAGGCGGGCCGCTGTGTAGGAGAGGTACCAGGCGATGACGACGAGGACGAAGAGGACCGCGAAGACCCACGAGAGGATCTCGCTCACCGGGCACCCCCACGCAGGAAGCGGTTCCAGCGTCCGTGCGGCTCCCGGTGCGCGGCCGCACGACCTTCGATGACCGTCTCGTAGACGGCGAGGATCTCGTCGGCGACGACCGACCAGTCGAAGAGCCGGGCGCGGCGCTGCCCGGCGGCGGCGAGCTCGGCGCGGCGCTCGGGGCGTCGCAGCAGGTCGACGAGCGTGCGGGCGAGGTCGTCGGGCTGCTCGTTGGCGAACATCGCACCCGCCTTGGCGTCGTCGAGCACCCGCGAGAAGGCCGAGAGGTCGCTGGCGAGCACGCAGGCGCCGGCGCTCATGGCCTCGATGAGGATGATGCCGAAGCTCTCGCCACCGGTGTTGGGCGCGACGTAGACGTCGACGGACGCGAGCAGGGACGCCTTGTCGTCGTCGGAGACCGAGCCGAGGAACTCGCAGGCGGCCACGACCTCGGGCGGCCAGCCCTCGGTGACCTCGTGGGGGTCACCGGGTCCGGCCACGAGGACCCGCAGTCCCGGGACCGAGCGCAGGATCTCGGGCAGCGCGGTGGCGAGCACGGGGAGTCCCTTGCGCGGCTCGCCCATCCGCCCGAGGAAGGCGATGGTCGGCGAGGCCGGTGTGCCGATCCAGGCGGACCGTCGTGGAGCGCTCGCAAACCGGTCGACGTAGACACCGTTGGGGATGACGACCGCGTCGCCGCCGACGTGGGTCGTGACGGTGCGCCTGGCGTCCTCGCTCACGGCGATGCGCCCGGCGATCTTCTCGAGGCTCGGCCGGATGATGGGGTATGCCGTCTGCATCGTCCGCGACCGCAGCATCGAGGTGTGGAAGGTGGCCACGATCGGCCCCTCGGCCGCCATGAGGGCGAGCACGCTGACACTGGGCGTGACGGGCTCGTGCAGGTGCAGGACGTCGAACTCGCCGGCATCGAGCCACTTGCCGACCTTCGAGGCCGTGACCGGGCCGAAGTTGAGGCGGGCGACGGAGCCGTTGTAGCGCACGGCGGTGGCCCGTCCCGCAGACGTGACGTAGTCGGGCAGCTCGGTCTCGCTGTCGGCCGGGGCGAGGACGGACACGTCGTGGCCCTGCCCGATGAGGTACTCGGCGAGGTCACGCACGTGGAACTGCACCCCGCCCGGGACGTCGAACGAGTACGGGCAGACGATCCCGATCCTCACGGCGTGCGCCCCGTCGTCGGGGTCGACGGCTGCGCGGCGGCGACGGCCGAGGGAGCCGCGGGAGCGTCGAGGTCGTCGACGAAGACCCGCTGCAGCATGTGCCAGCTCGACGTGTGCTCGCGGATGGCGACGGCGACGTGGTCGGCGCACTGCTGGATGAGGTCGGCGGCCCGCACGGCTGTCGTGCCCTCGACCCGCGGCACGAGCCGGCCGCTGAACTCGATGACCGTGCGGTGGCCGCCGAGTCCCGTGCCGGCCGGGGCGGGTTCGTACCAGATCCGGGCGGCGTAGAGCGGGGCCCCGGTCATGAGCGACAGCACGGCCGGCCCCTTGGCCATCCGGGCGCGGTGGCCGAGCAGGTCGACCTCGACACCGCCGTTGGTGAGGTCGCGGTCGGCGGCGAGGGCGATGAGCCGCCCTCCGTCGCGGGCCGCGTCGAGCAGGCCGTGGAACGGGTCGTCGCCGCCCGTGAGCGGGATGATGTCCATGTCGATGCTGCGCCGGAAGGCCACGAACTCCTGGAAGACCTCCTCGGGCTTGAGCCGCTCGGCGACGGTCGTCACCGGCATGAGGCTGCCGGCGGACCAGGCTGCGGCGAGGTCGAAGTTGCCCAGGTGGCCGACGAACACGACGCCCGCCTCGCCGCTTGCGCACAGCTCACGGATCTCGGCGTCGCCGCGCACGACGACCGCGCCGTCGATCTGCGCGCGCGTGAGCGACGGGAGCCGGAAGGCCTCGCAGTAGTAGCGCATGTAGGAGCGCATCCCCTGGCGCACGAGGACGTCGAGGTCGCCCTCGGACAGCTCGGGGCGGACGCGGCGGTAGTTCGAGCGCAGCCGCTCGATGCCCTTGCCGCCCCGTCGGACCACGATGTCGGCCACCCGGTCGAAGAGGGCGTATGCCGCCCGCTCCGGGAGGGCGCGTACGACGGACCAGCCGAGCTTGAAGCCGAGCACGCTGACGGTGTCGGTGGCCCGGCGCGCGAGGTCGGTCACGCGCCCACCTCGCCGGAGGCGAGGGCCTGTCGGCGCACCGTCAGCATCCGCTGGAGCACGGTGACGAGGCTCGCGACCGCGAGCAGGCCCAGGACGACGCCGAGCAGGACCGTCGAGTTGAACAGGTCGGCGAAGAAGGCCGCGGCGAGGACCGCGACGAGCCGGTCGGCGCGCTCGGCGATGCCGACGTTCGCCGTGTAGCCGAGCCCCTCGGCACGGGCCTTGGCGTAGGACACGACGCTGCCGAGGATGAGGCAGCTGAGGGCGAGACCGGCCATGAGCTGGTTGTTGCCCTTGCCCGCGTAGTAGAGGACGAGGCCGCCGAAGATCGCGGCGTCACCGATCCGGTCGAGCGTCGAGTCGAGGTAGGCGCCCCACTTGCTGGAGCGGCCGGACTCGCGGGCCATGATGCCGTCGACGTTGTCGGAGAAGACGAACGCCGTGATGACGAGCACGCCGACCCAGATCTCGCCCCGCGGGAAGAAGGCCAGCGCTCCGGCGCAGACCCCGAGGGTGCCGACGACCGTCACGACGTCGGGACTGATCCCGAGGCGGAGGAACAGGTGGGCGATCGGACCGAGGATCTTGGTCAGCGACGCGCGCAGGAGTCTGTTGAGCATGGTGGTGACAGCGTACTGACCGGTCGGGCGTGCTCGGCGCCGGCGCACGCACCGTGGCGCGTCCGTGACCTGCACGAGGAGGTGGGGTGGCCCGTTAGTCGGCCGACCACGCGGCCACGAGCCGCGTGCGCGTGTCCTCGAGGAGGACCGGCAGCGCCTTCGTCTGCCCGATGATCGGCAGGAAGTTCGAGTCGCCGCTCCAGCGCGGCACGACGTGCTGGTGCAGGTGGGCCGCGACACCGGCCCCGGCGACGGCACCCTGGTTCATCCCGAGGTTGAAGCCGTGCGGCTCGGACGCCGACTGCAGCGCCGTCACGGCCTGCTTCGTCAGGGCCGTGAACTCGGCCGTCTCCTCGTCGGTGAGGTCGATGTAGAGGGAGACGTGGCGGTAGGGACAGACGAGGACGTGTCCCGGGTTGTAGGGGAAGAGGTTCATCACGACATAGCAGTGCTCGCCGCGGTGGACCATGAGGCCCTCCTCGTCGCTCTTGCCCGGGGCGCTGCAGAAGGGGCAGCCGTGCCCGGCCTCCTCGGTGGCCTTGTCGCCGAGGATGTAGGCCATCCGGTGCGGGGTCCAGAGCCGCTCGAAGCCGTCCTCGACGCGGGCGAAGTCGGTCGCCGGCTCGGGGGCGGGGCTGCCACCCGCCGGCGTGGGGCCACTCCCCTGCGTCGTCATGGTGACTGATCCTAGGACGCCGTCAGCCACGAGCGAGGGCGGCCCGACCGCGTGTCGATTTCCCTCCGGCACCCGACCTTGGGTTCAATGGAGTCGGCCCTGCGGTGTGTGAGACCGCAGGGCCTTCGTCGTCCCCGGACCCCCCGGGCCGGGTCCCGGACGTGGAACAGCCCTGCGGGTGTGAGAGCCGCAGGGCCGGGATCCTCGGACGCGCGCGGCGTCGACGGGATCGTCTGGCGCACGGGCGCGAAGGAAGGTGAAGGCCCGGGAAGTATGAGTTCCCGGGCCTTCGGTTCGTCCTCGCCGAAGCGATTCGGAAACCGATCCGCCGAAGCGGTTCGGTCCCTCATTTGTAACTCCGCCGACGCCGGCGCGCAAGCCCTTGTCGGCACTTTCTTCACGGTGTCCCGGGCGGTGCGGCGTGTCGCCCGGACACGCCGCACCATCGGGCTCGTCGACCCCCCGTCAGCCACTGCCGGGGCCGGCGGGCCCCTCAGCGGAGGGTGAGGGCGTACACCTCGAAGCGGTCGTCGGCGGGCAGGGTGACCGCCTGGAGCTGCCGTGCCGGGTCGACGGCGACGGTGGTGCCGAAGATCTGGACAGGAGGTCCGTCGACGCCGGAGCCACCCTTGATCCGGTGGTCCATGGCGATCGCCACGGTGTTGCCGTTGTGCCCGCTGCCGGCGGCCCAGTCGGTCAGGGCGACCGGGACGGACTGGACGCTGCCGTCCGTGTAGGTCAGGCGCACGGCCGTCGTGACGTCCCCGTTGTGCGTCGAGCCGACGAGGTGGATCGCGGTCCGGCTCCCGGACTGCACGAGCAATGTCTGGCCCCGCCCCTCGACGAAGTTGGGCGTCGTGCCCGAGGTGACCGGCGCGGCATACGTGATGCCGTCATGCACCCACGGGCCCGGCACCGGGAGCAGTGCGGCGTCGTAGCTCCAGCCGCTGCCGTCGAAGTTGCCCTCGCTGGACGCGGCGACGGTCGCGGTGCCGTCGTGGTTGCGGGCAGGCCCCAGGTCGAGCGCGCAGCCGGGTGCGTCGCCGACGCAGTCGAGGGCCTCGCGCACCTGGACGGGCACGGTCCGCGTCACGGGCTCGAGACCGGGCGCCGTGGCGGTCACGACCACCTCGTGGTCGCCGACCCCGAGGCCGGCGGGAAGCCGGAGGGTCACGGGCACCGTGGTGCTCGCGGGGACCCCGTTGCTGTGGAGCACCACGGCACCGTCGTCACCCGAGCCCACGACGGCCGACCACCCGGAGGGAGTCGTGACGGACACGTCGACCGGCAGGCTCATCGGCGCCTGACCCACGAGGTCGACGGCCAGGCGTGCCTCACGCGCGCCGGTCGGGACGACCACGGGGCTCGGTCGCGCGGCCATCGAGAGCGACAGCCTCGGGTCCCGGCCGGCCTGCACGGCGGACGGCGGCACGTCGGCGGGCGTCGTGCCCCACCGGCTCGGCGTCGTCCCCACCGTGTGGGCGACCGACCCGCCCCGGCGCAGGGCGTCCCAACCGACCCAGCTCTTCGTGGTGCGGGTTCCGTCGACGGTCAGCGTCTGGACGTAGCGCCGCTCGTCGGTGACGCCGGGGGCGGTGATCGTCAGCGACCCGCCCTGGCCGGTCTGCACCGACGTCGGCGTCGCCACGTCGATGTCGACGCGCTCGAACTGCGGTGAGCTGACGACGAAGACGTTCGAGCCGCTCATGGTCGGGTAGAGCCCCCACGACGAGAAGACGTACCACGCCGACATCGTGCCGAGGTCGTCGTTGCCGGTCATACCGTCCGGTCCGGCGGTGAAGAGGGTGAAGGCGGCGCGGGCCACGGTCGCGATCTTCGCCGGCTGCTGGACCCACGCGTAGACGTACGGCGCGAGGAGGTCGGGCTCGTTGTTCGGGTTGTAGGTGGGCTTGCTGTAGTAGGCGTACGTCGCCTCGATCCAGTCGGTCCGCGCGGTGCCGGCCGGGTCGGCGAGCAGCTTCGGGTAGGCGAAGAAGTCGTCGAGGCGCTTCTCGGTCGCCGCCCGGCCACCCATGAGGTGCGTGAGGCCGGCCGGGTCCTGCGGGACGAGCCACTGGTACTGGTAGGACCCGCCCTCGTGGAAGGCGTGCGACGCCTCGACCGGGTCGTACGGGTCGAGCCAGGTGCCGTCGGCCAGGCGCGGACGAAACGTCTGGGTGCCGGCGTCCCAAAGGTTGCGGTACCAGCCGCTGCGCTCGGTCAGCATGGCCGCGTCGGACGTGTGGCCCAGCCCCTTGGCCATGAGGGCGAGGGACGCGTCCGCGGCGGCGTACTCCATCGTCGCGGAGGCCGGGTGGGCGCAGTCGTTGTCGCCGCCGTGGGAGACGCAGTCGGTGCCGACGTCGAGGCCGAACGGGATGTAGCCGAGCTTCTCGTACCAGTGCTGACCGGAGCGGCCGTTGTACTGGCTGTCGGCCGGCGGCCGCTCGGTCGCGTTCTGCTTGAGCAGGGCGTACGCCTCCGCCTCGTGTCCTGCGAGGAAGCCCTTGCTCCAGCCCTCGACGAGGAAGGGAGTCACGGGGTCACCGGTCATGATGTTGGTCTCGCTGTTGACGAGGGCCCAGCGCGGCAGCCACCCGCCCTCGCGCCCGATCGCGAGCACGGAGAGGTACGAGTCGCGCGCGACGTCGGGGGCGAGGATCTCGAGGAGCTGGTTCTGCGGACGGTAGGTGTCCCACAGCGAGAAGTTCTGGCGGGGCGTGTAGCCCTGCGCGACGTGGTCGGCCCCGTCCCAGCCGTGGTAGCGACCGTCGACGTCCGACGCGAGGTTCGGGTGCATGAGCGAGTGGTAGAGCGCGGTGTAGTACGCCGTCCGCCGCTCCGGCGCGCCACCGGTGATCCGCGCCTTGCCGAGCTCGGACTCCCATCGCTGCGCGAGAGCGGCGCGGGTGGCGTCGAAGTCGAACGAGTCACCGGACTCGCTCGTCAGGTTGGCGCGGGCACCGTCCGGGCCGGTGTAGCTGAGCGCGACCTTCATCGTCACGGACGTCGTGCCGGTCGGGAAGGTGACCGCGGCGCCGTTGCCGCCGTCTTTCGTCGAGGCGTCCCGGGCTCCCGACGTCAGCGTCGACCCGCTCCACGTGCCGAACGAGCTGAAGGGCCGGTCGAACTCGGCCCGGAACCAGACCGTGTGCTCGTCCTTGCCGGCGCAGAAGTTGCCGTCGTGGATGCGGCCCTCCACGACCCGGTCGCCGACGACGTGCACCTCGGAGTCGAAGACCCGCATGTTGGCCTTGCCCGTGTTGAGCAGGACGTTGGCCTGCTTGTCCGCCGGGAAGGTGTAGCGCTGCCAGCCAGTGCGGTCGGTGGCCGTCACCTCGGCCTGCACGCCGTGCGTCGGCAGCCCGACGCGGTAGTAGCCGGGTTCGGCCTCCTCGTCGGAGTGGCTGTAGGTGGACCGGTAGCGGCTCGGGTCGACGGTCGTCACGGCGCCCGTCGTCGGCATCACCGGCAGCTCGCCGACGACGGGGCACCCCACGCCCGAGAGGTGGGTCTGGCTGAAGCCGTAGATGGCGGTCTGGGAGTGGTCGTAGCCGCCCTCTCCCCCGGTGTCCGGACTCACCTGGACCATGCCGAACGGGGCGCTGGCACCCGGGAAGGTGTTGCCGTTGTCCTGGGTGCCGATGAACGGGTTGACCGCGTCCACGAGGCGCTCGGCCGCGGCGGCAGGTGGCGCCCCGGAGGGCAGGACGGGGCCGAGCACGGAGGCGGCGAGGACGACGGTGCCGAGGGATCTGAGCACGGTGCGCATGGGACGTTCCTTCACGAGGCGACGACGGTGTCCTGCCCGAGACTCGTGACGTCCCGCACGTCCGGCAACCCGTGACCCTTGTCCTGTCCGATGGACGCGCGACATCGGACAGAAGTGGACGTATGCCGCCGGGCGGGGTCCCGTGGAAGGGGCACCCGGCCCGACGGCATACGTCGTCGGTGGCTCTGCGGCTCCGGACCGCGCTCAGACCTGCGCGCGGCTCTCGATCGCGGCGAGGATCTCGGCGATGGCGTCGTCGACGGGCACGCCGTTCTTCTGCGACCCGTCGCGGTAGCGGAAGGAGACGGCGCCGGCGGCCCGGTCCTCCTCGCCCGCGATGAGCGTGAACGGCACCTTCGACTTGCTCGCGTTGCGGATCTTCTTCGGGAAGCGGTCGTCGCTCGCGTCGAGCTCGACGCGGACTCCCTTGCGCTTGAGGCGGTCCAGCACCTCACCGAGATAGTCGGCGTAGTCCTCCGCGACGGGCACGCCGAGCGCCTGGACGGGGGCGAGCCACACCGGGAACGCGCCGGCGTAGTGCTCGACGAGGACGCCCAGGAAGCGCTCGATCGATCCGAACTTCGCCGAGTGGATCATGACCGGCTGCTGGCGCGAGCCGTCGGCCGCCTGGTACTCGAGGCCGAAGCGCTCGGGCTGGCTGAAGTCGTACTGGATCGTCGACATCTGCCAGGTGCGGCCGATGGCGTCTCGGGCCTGGACCGAGATCTTCGGCCCGTAGAACGCGGCACCACCCGGGTCGGGCACGAGGTCGAGACCCGACTCCGTGGCCACCTGCTCGAGGACCGCGGTGGCCTCCTCCCACTGGGCGTTCGTACCGATGAACTTGTCCGCCTTCTCGCCCTCGGTCTCGCGGGTCGACAGCTCGAGGTAGAAGTCGTCGAGGCCGAAGTCGCGGAAGAGCCCGAGGCAGAAGTCGAGCAGGTGCTTGATCTCGCCCGGGGCCTGCTCCTTGGTGACGTAGCTGTGCGAGTCGTCCTGCGTCATGCCACGCACACGGGTCAGGCCGTGCACGACGCCGGACTTCTCGTAGCGGTAGACGCCGCCGAACTCGAAGAGGCGCAGGGGCAGCTCGCGGTAGGAGCGGCCACGCGACTGGTAGATGAGGTTGTGCATGGGGCAGCTCATCGCCTTGAGCTGGTACTTGACGCCCTCGAGCTCCATGGGCGGGAACATCGTGTCGGCGTAGTACGGCAGGTGGCCCGAGGTGTGGAAGAGGCCCTCCTTGCTGATGTGCGGCGTGCCGACGTAGGAGAAGCCCTCCTCGATGTGCCGACGGCGGACGTAGTCCTCCATCTCCCGCTTGATGACGCCGCCTTTGGGATGGAAGACGACGAGACCCGAACCGAGCTCGTCGGGGAAGCTGAAGAGGTCCATCTCCGCCCCGATGCGGCGGTGGTCGCGGCGCTCCGCCTCGGCCAGCCGGTCGAGGTACGCCTTGAGGTCGTCCTTGGTCGGCCACGCGGTGCCGTAGACGCGCTGCAGCTGCGGGTTCTTCTCCGACCCGCGCCAGTAGGCCGCGGCCGAGCGCATCAGCTTGAACGCGTTGCCGATGAGCTTGGTGCTCGGGATGTGCGGACCGCGGCACAGGTCTCCCCAGGCGCGGGTGCCGTCGCGGCGGATGTTGTCGTAGATCGTCAGCTCACCGGCCCCGACCTCGACGCCTGCGCCCTCGGCCGCCTCGTCGGCGCTGCCGCCCTTGAGCCCGACGAGCTCGCACTTGTAGGGCTCGTGGGCGAGCTCCTCGAGGGCCTCGGCGTCGGTGACGACGCGGCGTGAGAAGGTCTGGCCCTCGTTGATGATCTTCTGCATGGCCTTCTCGAGGGCCTTGAGGTCATCGGGGTGGAAGGGCGTCTCGACGTCGAAGTCGTAGTAGAAGCCGTCGCGGATCGGCGGGCCGATGCCGAGCTTGGCGTCGGCGTGAAGCTGCTGCACGGCCTGGGCGAGCACGTGGGCCGTCGAGTGACGCAGGACGGCGAGCCCGTCCTCGCTGTCGACGGTCACGGGCTCGACGACGTCGCCCTCGGCGAGGACGTGGAAGAGGTCGCGCAGCTGACCGTTGACGCGCGCGACGACGACGGCGCGGTCACCCTCGAAGAGCTCACCCGCCGTCGTCTGCTCCGCAACCGATCGCTCGCTTCCGGCGACGGTGACGGTGATCTGTGCAGACACGGTTGGTGCTCCTCGTTCGACAGGGACCCGCCGGCGGGCGACGGGTCGTGGGTGGCGCCGCTGCGGGCGGCTCGTGCAAGGGTATCGAGGCGCCGGCGAGGCGGGCGACACGGTTTGGTCATGGGTCCTCCGAGCCGGTGCGAAGTGCCCCGCAGAAGCCCCGCCAGGCGGATACTGGTGACCCGGGCGGCCCGCTCGGAGCGCGCCCCGACAGAGGGAGGCACGCCCGTGGAGCAGATGACCGACAGCCCGTCCCTGCAGCCCGTCCCCGGGTGGGAGAGGCTCGGGCTCGATCCCGCGGCAGCGGTCGCCCTGGCGGAGACGGCCGAGGCGGAGTTCATGATCGCCCTCCACGACAGCGCGCCGACCGAGGCGAAGGCCGCACTGGGCATGCGGTCGGAACGCGTCGCCGGCGGCGTTGCCGTCGTCATGGCCGGCGACCCGACCGGTGGCTACTGGAACAAGGCCCTCGGTTTCGGTGTGACCGAGCCCGTCAGCGAGGACCTCGTCGCCCACCTCGTGGACCTCTACGCCTCGGCGGGGGCGCCGGCCCTGTGCCTGCAGGTCGCTCCATCCGCGCTGCCGGACGACTGGGACGACGTGTGCGCCCACCACGGGATCGTCGGGGGTTCCGTCTGGGCCAAGCTGCTGCGCCCGGCCGACGCGCCGTCGACGACGTCGAGCACCGACCTCCGGGTGGACGCGGTCGGGGCCGAGGACGCCGACGCCTACGCCCGCGTCTTCGCTGCCGGCTTCGGCATGCCGCCGGAGCCGCACCTGCTCTCGATGTTCGCCGCTGCGGGGGCGGATGGTCCCGGGTTCACCGCGTACGGCGCCTGGGACGGCGACGAGCTCGTCGCCTCGGCCAACCTGCACGTCGCGGGGCCGGCGGCCGCGTTCTGCGGGGCGGCGACGCTGCCCGAGGCCCGCGGCCGCGGCGCCCAGTCGGCCTTCATGCGGATGCGCGTCGACGCGGCACGGGCCGCGGGGTGCTCGTGGATGAGCGCGGAGACGTGGCAGGAGCTCGAGGGGGCGCACAACCCGTCGCTGCACAACATGCTGCGGTCGGGCTTCGTCGAGGTCTACGACAGGCGCAACTGGGTCTGGCGGAAGGAGCCGTCGTGATGGAACCGGTAGAGGTCGTCGGGTTCGAGGGCCGGTGGTCGGCGGTGCCACCCGACCCCTCGGAGCTGCGCACCGCTCCCCTTCCGGCCCGACGACAGGAGGAGGCCCTGGATCTCGTCTGTGCCCGTCAGGTGCACGTCACCCGGACCGACGTCGGATGGATGTTCAGCTCGCCGGAGCTCTTCGACGGGCTCGTCGCCGTCGAGGCGGTCGACCGGCACGGGGTCATGCTCGGAGTGGGGTTCACGGCGCACCCGCGCTTCGCACCGTCAGGTCGGTCGTTCCTGCGGGTCATCGTCGCCCGGGAGCACGAGGGGCGGGGTGTGGGGCGAGCGTTGAGGGCGAGCCTGCTGGAGCAGCTCCCCGAGGGGACGACCCACCTCGTCGGCGGCACCTTCGACGACGACCCCCGCTCGCTCGCGGTCGCGCACCACTGGGGGTTCGAGGTCGCGGAGCACTCGATCGAGTCGGTCCTCGACCTCGCCGCCCTGCCCGAGCCGGAGCCGCCGCCAGGCGTGACGTTGCACGAGGTGCCCGACCTCGTCTTCGACGACGCGGACGCGGTGGAGCGGATGCTGCTGGCGAGTCAGACGAACCCCGAGGCCGCGCAGGGGTGGGTGTTCGACCTGGCCAAGCTGCGCAGCCTCATCGCCACGGGCGAGACCCCGATCGGCGTCGTCGCCCGGGTCGACGGGACGCCGGCCGCCATCACCTTCGGCGGGGTCGACGACGCGACGCTGTCGATCGCCTACAGCGGTGTGGACCCGACCTTCCGGGGTCGCGGCCTGATGGTCCTGGTCAAGCAGCGGGCCCACCTCGCCGCCCGCGCAGCCGGGGCCACCTCCAGCCGCACGAGCAACGAGGAGCACAACCACGGGATCCGCCGGATCAACCGGGAGCTCGGCTACGTCGTGCGGAGCGGCGTCCACCGGCTGGCGCGCCCGCTCGACCTGCCGGAGCGCTGACCTGCTCGGACCGTCGAGGGCCACCCCTCGTCACGAGGAGTGGCCTCTCGACCGCGGACCGACGGCCGTTCACGTCCTGTCGACGGGTGGGAGGGTCACCAGGTGTTCTCGACGACGGCGTGCCCGATCTCGCCCTTCGCGTCCTCGAGGACCGAGAGCGTGCGTGACGCCTCGAACGCCGTGCGCAGGCGGACGGACGACGGGAGGCGCACCGGCTTGCGGAACCACACGTGGCTGGTGAGCCCGGCCTCCGGCAGTCTGGGCCCGAGTGAGGCGAGCACCCTTGCGTAGGAGTACATCCCGTGGGCGATGGCGCTCGGGAAGCCGAACGGCCTGGCCGTGAGGGCGTGGACGTGGATGGGGTTCCAGTCGCCCGACACGGCGGCATACGCGCGTCCGGTGCCTTCGCCGAGGCGCCACAGCGGCCCCGCCGTGACGGCTGCGAGCGGGTCCGTGGACGGCGGCTCGGACGGCTCGGCCTCGGGGTGCTCGGCGCCGCGCGAGAGGTAGGTGCTCACCCCGCGCCACACTGCCTCGCCACGCACCGTCACCTCGGACACGAGGTCGACCTGACGCCCGCGGCGGTGCGGCCGGAGGTCCTGAGCCCACACGGAGACGTCGAGCGGCTCGTCGACGTCGACGGGACGGACGACGTCGATGCGGTTCTCGACGTGGACGGCACCGAGCAGCGGGAGCGGGAAGCGGTCGCCGCTCATGGCGACCATCTGGACCGGGAAGGCGACGAGGTGGGGGTAGGTCGGCGGCAGGGTGCCGGACACCGGGAACCGGCACACGCGTGCGTAGGCGACGAGGTCGTCGACGTCGACGCGTACGCCCGCCCGAGACCAGCGCACGTCGGGCAGCGTGTCGCTCGCGTTGCCTCGGCGCAGGGCGGCCGTGGCATAGATGCGGCGGAGGTCCGGTGCCGACTCGAGCGTGATGTCCTTGGTCATCGCGCCCTCACGCCCCGAGCAGGCTCTGGCCGCAGACGCGGACCACCTGCCCCGTGACGGCGGCCGCACCCGGCTGGGCGAACCACGCGATGGTCTCGGCGACGTCCTTGGGGTGCCCCCCCTGCTGGAGGGAGTTCATGCGCCGCCCGATCTCCCTCGTCGCGAACGGGATCCGCGCCGTCATCTCGGTCTCGATGAAGCCGGGCGCGACCGCGTTGACCGTGATGCCGCGGTCGGCCACCTGACGTGACAGGGCGGTGACCAGACCGATGACGCCGGCCTTGCTCGCGCCGTAGTTCGTCTGGCCCCGGTTGCCCGCGATGCCCGCGATCGAGGCCACGCACACGATGCGGCCGCCGTCGGCGAGACCTCCCTCACCGAGGATCGCCTCGTTCATCCGCAGGACCGAACGGAGGTTGACCTCCATGACGCTGCGCCAACGGTCGTCGTCCATGTTGACGAAGAGCTTGTCCCGCGTGATGCCGGCGTTGTGCACGACGATGTCGAGGCCCCCGTGCCGCGCCGTCGCGTGCTCGACGATCCGGCCGCCCGCGTCGTCGGCCGTGACGTCGAGCTGCAGCGCCGTGCCCCTGACGTCGTTGGCCACCGCAGCCAGGGAGTCACCGGCGGCGGGGAGGTCGACGGCCACGACGGTCGCGCCATCCCGCGACAGCACGCGGGCGATCTCGGCCCCGATGCCGCGCGCGGCGCCGGTGACGACGGCCACCTTGCCCTCGAGAGGACGCAGCGCGTCCACGTCACCGCTCGTCGAGTCGTCGACACGGATGACCTGGCCGTCGACGTAGGCGGACCGGCCGGAGAGGAGGAACTCGACGGCCGATCGGACTCCGTCGTGGGCATCCCCTTGTGCGAGAACGAGGTTCGCGGTCGCCCCACCACGCAGCTCCTTGCCGATGGACCGCACGGCGCCTTCGAGCGCACGCTGCGTCGTCACCGCGGCCACGTCGGTCAGCGTCGTGGGGTCGGTGCCGACGACGACGACGCGACCGTTGCGCTTGAGCGCCTTGACGGCAGGGGCGCCGAGCAGTCGCAGCTGGTCGAGCTCGGCCGGGTCGGTGGCGGCGCTGAGGTCGAGGACCACGGCGCCGACCTTGTCGCCCTCACCGGGCGGGGTGGACACCGCGGGCACCCCGGCGCCCCCGAGCCAAGCGGCGATGCCGTCGGCGAACCGGCCGTCGCCGGCGACGAGCACGGGCCCCTCGCAGAGCGGCATACCGGGCTCGAAGCGGCGCAGCCGGGTCGGCTGCGGGACCCCGACCTTCCGGGCCACGGGCGAGCGGACGATGGTCGTGAAGAGGTCGCTCATGCTCACGCCTCCAGGATCGCGACGACGCCCTGCCCACCGGCAGCGCAGATGGAGATGAGGCCACGGCCACCGCCGGCCTCCTTGAGCTGCTTGGCGAGCGAGGCGACGATGCGCCCGCCCGTGGCGGCGAAGGGGTGGCCGGCGGCGAGCGAGGACCCGTTGACGTTGAGCCGGCTCCGGTCGATCGAGCCGAGTGGTGCGTCGAGACCGAGGCGTGCGCGGCAGAAGTCGGGGTCCTCCCAGGCCTTGAGGGTCGTGAGGACCGTGGCGGCGAAGGCCTCGTGGATCTCGTAGAAGTCGAAGTCCTGCAGGCTCAAGCCGTTTCGCGCGAGAAGACGCGGCACGGCATAGGCGGGGGCCATGAGCAGACCCTCGTCACCGTGGACGTAGTCGACGGCGGCGGTCTCGGCGTCGACGAACCAGGCCAGGGGCGTCAGCCGGTGCTCGGCGGCCCACTCCTCGCTCGCGAGGAGGACCGCCGACGCGCCGTCGGTCAGGGGCGTCGAGTTGCCGGCCGTCATGGTCGCGCCGTCCCCCTTGCCGAAGACCGGCTTGAGGGTCGCGAGCTTCTCGACGCTGGAGTCGGCGCGCAGGTTGGTGTCGCGCGAGACACCGAGGTAGGGCGTGACCAGGTCGTCGAAGAAGCCCCGCTCGTAGGCGGCGGCCAGGTGCTGGTGGCTCGCGGCGGCGAGCTCGTCCTGGGCCTCGCGCGGGATGCCCCACTGCGCCGCCGTGAGGGCCATGTGCTCGCCCATCGACAGGCCGGTGCGCGGTTCGACGTTCTCGGGGATGGCCGGCACGAGGTGACCCGGACGCAGGCCCGCGAGCGCCTTGGCGCGCTCTCCCGCGGACCGTGCCCGGTTGGCGGCGAGAAGCGTCTGGCGCAGGCCCTCGCTCACGGCGATGGGGGCGTCGCTGGCGCTGTCGACGCCACCCGCGATGCCGGCGTCGACCTGGCCGAGCGCGATCTTGTTGGCGACGAGGACGGCGGCCTCGAGACCCGTGCCGCAGGCCTGCTGGATGTCGTAGGCCGGTGTCGTCGGGTCGAGCCGCGTGCCCAGGACGGTCTCGCGCGTGAGGTTGAAGTCGCGGCTGTGCTTGAGCACGGCGCCGGCCACGACCTCCCCGAGCCGCTCTCCGGCGAGCCCGTAGCGGGCCACGAGGCCGTCCACGGTCGCGGTCAGCATGTCCTGGTTGGACGCCTTGGCGTAGGGGCCGTTGGACCGGGCGAACGGGATGCGGTTGCCCCCGAGGACCGCGACTCGACGCGGTGCGCGCGGGGTGGACTGGGAAGCCATGGGTCTCTCCTGCTGTGGGGTGTCTGACCTGTCGTTCTCGACCACGTTATCCGAAACCCGCAGTAGTCGATACAGCAAGTACCTGTTACTTTCGTGAGATGGACAACGACGTGGATCCCCCGGGACGGGCCGCCCCTCGGGACGGGCGGGACTCGCGCTGGGAGCGCCACCGCGAGGAGCGCCGAACCGCGCTCGTCGACGCGACCATCCGGGCGATCCGGACCCACGGCGCCGGCGTCGGGATGGACGACATCGCTGCCGAGGCGGGCACGTCCAAGACCGTCATCTACCGCCACTTCGACGACAAGGCCGGCCTGTACCGCGCGGTCGCCTCGCGCATCGACGGCCGCGTCGTCGGCAACGTCGGTGCGGCCCTCGGAGGACCCGGCACCCCGCCCGCCGACACCCGTGAGCTCGTCGCGTCGACGGTCGACGCGTACCTCGCCCTCGTCGAGTCCGACACCGAGGTCTACCGGTTCGTCGTCAACCGACCGCTCGTCGACCGGCCGCTCGCCGACGACCCGGTGGGCGGCACCGTCGACCAGGTCACCGACCAGCTGACCGGTCTGCTCCTCGAGGCCCTCCGGTCCCCCGCGACCGACCCGTCCCGGGCCCGGACCTGGGCGATCGCCCTCGTCGGCTCGGTCCGCGCAGTCGCCGACGACTGGCTCGCCACACCCGAGGCCGACCGGGCCCCGCGGGCCGCCGTCGTCGACTCCCTGACCGACCTCGCGTGGCACGGGCTCGCCCCCGTCCTCACGGCCCGCACCGCGACCTCACCGACCACCGGGGGCGCATCGTCCCCACCGACCACCTCGACCCTCTGAGGTCCAGACCGGAAGGCACCGAGATGTCCACGGCCACAGGCTCCCCCACAGGCTCCCCCGCTGACTTCCCCGCACCCGCCCAGGAGCACCTGGCCCCGATCGGACGCTCCGGAGCCGTCGCCGGCCCCGCGCTGACCACGGCGCTGCGTGACCACCTCGACGGCCCGTTCGGTGAGGTCCGCGACCACTGCCGCGCCCTCGACCCGGCGACCTTCGGTCCGCCGGCGACGCCGCTGCCGATGGACGAGCACCGCTCCCGGGTCACGACGCAGCTGGCGGCCCTGGCGAGCCAGCCGTATGCCGCCCACGGCTTCCCCGAGCGCCAGGGGGGCACCGCCCGCTACGGCGAGGCCGTGGCCGCGTTCGAGATGCTCGGGCACACCGACCTCTCGCTCTTCGTCAAGGCAGGCGTCCAGTGGGGCCTCTTCGGCGGTGCCGTGTCACTCCTCGGCACGAGCCGCCACGACCACCTCCTGCCCCGCATCACCTCCGGCGAGCTCCAGGGCTGCTTCGCGATGACCGAGACCGGCCACGGCAGCGACGTGCAGAGCCTGCTGACGACGGCGACCTTCGACCCGTCCACCGACGAGATCGTCGTCCACTCCCCCGAGCCGGCGGCGCGCAAGGACTACATCGGCAACGCGGCCCGCGACGGGCGGCTCGCGGCGGTCTTCGCCCAGCTCGTCGTCGACGGAGAGTCCCGCGGAGTGCACTGCGTGCTCGTCCCGATCCGGGGCGAGGACGGCGGCACCGCTGCCGGCGTCACCATCGAGGACTGCGGCCCCAAGCTCGGGCTCGGTGGCGTCGACAACGGGCGCCTGCTCTTCGACCACGTCCGGGTCCCCCGCACCAACCTCCTCGGCCGCTACGGCGACATCGGCGACGACGGCACCTACTCGAGCCCCATCGACAACCCCGGTCGCCGCTTCTTCACGATGCTCGGCACGCTCGTCCGCGGTCGCATCTCCGTGGCGGGCGGGGCCGGCGCCGCCGCGCGCTCGGCCCTCGCAGTCACGACGACGTATGCCGCCGGCCGCCGGCAGTTCTCCGCTCCCGACACGGACGTGGAGACCATCGTCCTGGACTACCGGACGTACCAGCGGCGGCTGCTGCCGAGGATCGCGACGGCATACGCCCTCCAGCTCGCCCAGCACGAGCTCGTCTCGGCGATGGACGACGTGCTCGCCGGGCGCTCGACCTCCGAGCACGACCAGCGACAGCTCGAGACCCGGGCCGCCGGCATCAAGGTGCTGACGACGCGGCACGCCACCGACACCATCCAGGAGTGCCGCGAGCTGTGCGGTGGCGCCGGCTACCTCTGGGCCAACCGGCTCGCCGCGCTCAAGGCCGACACCGACATCTTCACGACGTTCGAGGGTGACAACACCGTCCTGCTCCAGCTCGTCGCCAAGTCGCTCCTCGCGGACTACCAGGCGACCTTCGGCGACCTCGACACGGCCGGCATCGTGCGCTTCGGCGCCCGGCTCGTCGGGGGCACCGTCATCGAGCGATCCTCGGCGCGGGGCATCATCCAGCGGCTCGTGGACGCCGCGCCCAGGCGCGAGGAGGACGTCACGTTCGGCATCCGCGGCACGCAGCTGCGCCTGCTGCGCGAGCGCGAGGAGCACCTCCTCGACGGCCTGGCCCGGCGCCTGCGCCGTGCCACCGCGCCGGGGGCCGACGCGTTCGCCGTCTTCAACGCGACTCAGGACCACCTCGTCGACGCAGCGACGGCACACGTCGAGCGCACAGTCGCCGAGACGTTCGCCGCCTCCGTCGAGTCCTGCACCGACGAGGAGGCCCGGGCGGTGCTGGCCCGCGTCTGTGACCTCTTCGCCCTGTCCACGATCGAGCGCCACAAGGCGTGGTACCTCGAGCACGACCGGCTGAGCCCGGCGCGCGCCAAGGCCCTCACCGCCCTCGTCAACGACGTCTGCGCGCAGCTGCGTCCGCACGCCCTGACGCTCGTCGACGCGTTCGGCATCCCGGACGGCCTGCTCACGACCGAGATGTCGGGCACCGCCTGACCGGCCCGACCACACGTCCAGGGGGTCGTATGCCGTCCGGCGCGGTCAGCCGTCCGGCGCGGTCAGCCGCCCGTCACTCGGTGGCGCGCTGGTAGCGACCGCGCCGGTGCACGAGCGGGGCGTCCTCGACGCCCACGACGACGTGCTCGATCGTCGCCTCGACGAGGACCGACCAGCCCACGTCGTGTCGGCTCGCCGGGTCGAGGCGCACGCCCAGCCACGTCGTGGTGTGGGTTACGCGTGGCCCCCACTCGGTCTGCTCCCACTCGGCGAGCCGGAAGGCGCCGCCCGGGGCGGGCATGACGCCGGCGAAGACGTCGGCGAGGCGCTCGTCACGGGCACCGAGCAGCGCGACCACCGCCGTCCCGGTGGCCTCGAGCGCGTCGAGCACGTCGGCGTCGGGGTGCAGGAGCCCGACGACCCGGCCGGGGTCTCCGGTGGCGACGAGGTAGGACGAGACGGTCAGGCCGGCCCGCTCGATGCCCGCTCCGGACGTCCAGAGCGACACGGTGCCCCCGACGCGTCCCCGGAGGCGCCGGACCTGGTCGCGGTCCTCGTCAGGGGTGTCGAACGGGTGCTCGGTGTGGATCGTCATGCGTCGGCGACGAGCAGGGCATTGCCCAGCTCGACCTCTCCCGGGGCGACGACAGCCGCGTAGACGCCGGCGCACTGGTGCGGCGCGCGGGTCACCTCGAGGGTGGCCTCGCCGATGCGGATCACCCTGCCCACCAAGGACACCAGCCGGTCTGGCGCGATGTCGAGCACAATGTTGGCGCGCGGGTGGGACTCGACGTAGTCCGTCGCCGACACGAGGTGGACGGCGTGCTTCTTCGCCCGGTTGCCCTCGGGCCCCGTCGGCGTGATCTCGACCGACGCGAGCTCCTGGCCGGGGCCGCCGTGCTCGGGATAGATGATGAGGCTGGTGACCGTCGCGTCCATGCCGCCACGCTAGTGCGTGCAGGCCGGCGGCGCCGCCGTCACGGTGCGGTCACGAGGAGGCGGCGGCGATGGCCTGCTCGAGACGCGGGACGATCGACAGCACCTGGTCCAGTCCGGCCCGCCGGACGCATCCCTCGGCGTCCGACGAGAGCTCGGCGACGAACAGGCGGATGTCGCGGGCCGCGAAGTCCTCGGCCTGGCGGCGCAGGACCTCCGTCCCGCTGAAGTCGATGTCGTCCATGGCTGCGGCGTCCAGCACGACCGCCCGCACCGGGACGGTCGCCGAGGACACCAGCTCCCGGACCCGCACGTCGAAGTGGGCCGCGTTCTCGAAGAAGAGGCCGGTGCCGAACCGGTAGACGAGGAGGCCGTCCATGGGCGTCCCCGGGGCGACCCGGTCGAGCAGCCGTGGTGCGACCTCACCGTCCGCGACCAGGACCTGGTCGTGCGGCTGGTACTGGCGCCGGAGCCGGTCGACCAGGGAGACGAGCACCGCGAGCAGGATGCCCTGCTCCACCCCGACGAAGGCGACGACGACGAGCGCCAGCATCGCGGCGCCGAACTCGAACAGCCGGATGCGCTTGATGGCCCGGAGCTGCGCGACCTTGACGAGGCCCACGCCGATGGCGAACACGACACCGTCCAGCACGGGGGACGGCAGGTACTCGAAGAGTCCGGTGGCGAACAGCAGCACGACTCCGATGACCAGTGCCATGACGACGTTGACGAGCTGGCTGCGGCTCCCGGCGCCGTCACCTGCTGCCGTCCGCGGCGGGCTGCCGTTGATCGCGAAGCCACCGGTGAGGGCGCTGCCGGTGTTGGCGGCGGCGAGCGCGTAGAGGTCCCGGTTGGTGTCGTCGCGGTAGCCGTTCTTGGTGGCGAAGCTGCGGGCCACCGCAGCGCTCTGCGCCAGGATGACGACGGCGATGGCGGCCGCGCTGCCCACGAGCCGGGTGAGCTCATCGGAGGAGAAGCTCGGGAACGTCAGGCTCGGCAGGCCGGCCGGCACGTCGCCGACCATGGACACCCCGTGCCCCTGAGCGCCGATGAGGACCCCGAGCACGCTGAAGGCCACGACCGCCAGGAGCGCTGCGGGGAGCCTGGGCAGGACCCGCTCCATCACCAGCATCGTGACCACGACGCCCAGGGAGAGCACGGCGGATGCCGCGTTCACGTGACCGAGGTTGGTCACGGTGGCGACGAGCTTGTCCCACGTCGTGCCGGACGCCTCGATGCCGAGCATCCCGGGCAGCTTGCCGATGACGAGCGAGACACCGACCCCGCTCAGGAATCCCGCCAGCACGGGCTGCGAGATCAGGTCCGCGAGGAAGCCGAGGCGCGCGACGCCCATGAGGAGCAGCACGCAGGCGGTGAGCAGGCCCAGCACGGCCACGGTGCCGGCGTACCCGGCTGAGCCCGCTGCGACGACGGCACCGGTGCCGGCGGCCACGAGCGCCGCGGTGGCGGAGTCCGCACCGACGACGAGCTGCCTCGTCGAGGCCACGAGGGCGAAGAGGATCGCCGGGAGCAACGCACAGTAGAGACCTGTCTGCACCGGCAGCCCCGCGATGCTGGCGTAGCCCAGCGACTCGGGGATCGCGATCGCGGTGACCGTCACCCCTGCGACCAGGTCACCACGCAGCCACTCACGCCGGTACCCCGTCAGCAGGGACATGCCGCCAACCATTGCACACTCGACGCGTGGCGTCAGCGTCCAGATCCAGCTCGCTAGGGCGTGCAGGCCTGCACCGCCGCGGTCACCGTGCCGTGGAAGTGGTCGGCCCCGATGGCCTCGAGCAGCCCGACCGAGTCCAGACGTTCCCTCAGCTCCTGCGCCGCCCGTGCCACGTGGAGCTCGATGTTGCGCTCGCGGAGCCCGTCGAGCACCTCGCGCAGCGCGACCTCCGCGCTGGCGTCGAGGTCGCTGATGAACGAGCCGTCGAGCACCACGTGGCGCACGGGCTTGGGCGCGCCGTCCACGGCGGCCCACAGCCGGCGCTTGAAGTAGTGCGCGTTGGCAAAGAACAGCCGGTCCTGGATCCGGTAGACGACCACACCCGCACTGACGCCCGCGTCGGGCTGGTCCACGACGTCCACGTACCGGTCGTCGCGGGCGGACCATCCCAGCACGGCGTCAGCCGGTCGAGCCGCCCGACGGACGATGTCGGCGACGGACAGCAGGACCGCGACGATGATCGCCTGAAGGACCCCGATCGTCACGACGCACGCGACCGTGATGGCGGCGATGACGACCTCGACCCGGCTGCTGCGAGCCAGCTCGCGCCACTGCACCGGGTCGATGAGCTTCGCTGCGGCGTACACGATGACCGCGCCGAGGACCGCTGACGGGAGGTACTCGATCGGCGCGGTGAGGAACAGGAGGATGGCGGCGATCGTCCCTGCGGCCGCCAGCCCGCTGACCTGGCTCGTGGCCCCCATGTCGTCGTTGACCGCGGTGCGCGACCCGCTCGTCCCGACCGGGATGCTCTGCGTGACACCGGCCGAGATCTGGGCCACTCCGAAGGCGAGGAGCTCCTGGTTGGCGTCGACGATCTCGTGGTGACGGGCGGCGAAGGACCGTGCCGTCAGGATGGAGTCCGAGAAGGCGACGAGGAACACCGCCAGGGCCGCGACCACGAGCGTGCCGAGGTCTGCGCGTGAGACGTCCGGCAGCTCGAGCGACGGCAGTCCCTGCGGCACGGGGCCGGTGACCGACACCCCGTGGGCGACGAGGTCCAGTGCCCAGGACGCGGCGATGCCCAGGATCACGACCGCGAGGGCGCCCGGCAGACGCTTGCTGATCCGGCCGGCGACGACCAGCAGCGCCAACGAGACGAGACCGACGAGGACCGTGGCGCCGTTGGCGCTGCCGAGGTGGCCGACGATGTCGACCGTCTCGGGGATGGCCCCCTCCGCGTCGCTCGATATGCCCAGCAGCTTGCCGAGCTGGCCGAGGATCAGCACGACGGCGACGCCGGTGATGTAGCCGACGAGCACCGCCTGCGAGAAGTAGTCGGCGATCCAGCCGAGGCGGGCCAGCCGGGCCGCGAGGAAGACGACCCCCACCATGATCGCGAGCAGCGAGGCCAGCGCGGCGTACTGGGCGCTGCCGCCGACGGCCAACGGCGCGACCACGGTCGCGATCAACAGCGACACGGTGCCTTCCGGGCCGACCACGACCCGTGGCGCCGACCCGAGGACCGCGTAGGCCAGCACCGGGAGCAGCAGGGCGTAGAGGCCGGCGCTGACCGGGACGCCCGCCAGCTCCGCGTACGCCATCGCCGACGGGAGGGCCAACGCCGCGACCGTGACACCGGCGACGAGGTCCGTGCGCAGCCGCGGCCGCGTGTACGACGCGAGCGACCGCGCGAAGGGAACGTACCGCGTCGTGATCGGCGGTCGCGTCGCGGACGCGAACGCGCCCCGACCCTTGTAGGCCCTGTCGAACGGCTGCACGGATCCAGCCAAGCGATCCGCACGACGACGCGCATCGCCCGAAGAGGATCACTTGTCCGTCGGTGACCACGCCATCCGCGGGGACGGACACTCGGTGGCTCGCCGAGGTTTGGCCAAGGCTCGACCGCCGCGCCGGCATCGGAGGTAGCCTACGAGGGCGGCGAGGCGAGACCGTGGACCGGATGAA
Organism: Terrabacter sp. Soil810; assembly: GCF_001429645.1. Lineage (NCBI taxonomy): Bacteria > Bacillati > Actinomycetota > Actinomycetes > Micrococcales > Intrasporangiaceae > Terrabacter > Terrabacter sp. Soil810. The sequence continues at coordinate 1,475,347 of NZ_LMSW01000011.1, read as the reverse complement.
GCCCAGACGCGATGACGCAGCGCCGGAGGCCAGCGATGAGCAAGAAGAAGGCCAGGGAGCCGAATCCAGCCGACGTGTTGCCTGTCCGGGCCGCGAATGAGCGCGACGCGTCCTCGAGCGGGGCGAAGCTCGGTCGTAAGGCCTACGAGGCGGAGCTGGCGGTGCTGCAGGCGGAGCTCGTGGCCATGCAGGAGTGGGTGAAGGCGTCCGGCGCCAAGGTGTGTGTCGTGTTCGAGGGGCGGGACACCGCCGGCAAGGGCGGCACGATCAAGCGCATCGTCGAGCGCGTGAGCCCGCGGGTCTTCCGCGTGGTCGCGTTGCCGTCGCCGACGGACCGGGAGAAGTCACAGATGTACATCCAGAGGTACATCAAGCACTTCCCGGCGGCCGGCGAGGTCGTGATCTTCGACCGCAGCTGGTACAACCGAGCCGGGGTCGAGCGGGTGATGGGCTTCTGCACGCCCGCCCAGACCGACCGCTTTCTGGAGCAGGTCCCTGCCGTCGAGAAGGCCATCGTCGACTCGGGCATCATCTTGCTCAAGTACTGGCTCGAGGTCGGTTCCGACGAGCAGACCCGCCGGATCGAGAGCAGGATCCATGACCCGCGCAAGCTGTGGAAGCTCTCCGACATGGACTTGCAGTCCTACAGCCGCTGGTACGACTACTCCCGGGCTCGCGACGCGATGTTCGCAGCCTCCGACACCCCGTGGGCCCCGTGGAACGTCGCCTACACGGACAGCAAGAGGCGCGGCCGGCTGAACGTCATCAGCCACCTGCTGAGCCAAGTGCCCTACGAGCCGCTGGAGTCGAAGGACGTCGAGCTGCCGGAGCGTCAGGCGCCGGGCGACTACCGTGCCCCGGCCCTGCCGCCGCGCTTCATCCCGACTCCGTTCTGAGTGCGTCCCTTGTCCGACCCGAGACTGCAGTGGGGGGCCCGGGTCCGCGGCCGGCCGACCGAGCCGACGTGCATGAGGTCACCCCGATGACCGTCGGCGAGACAGACCGGGCGGCACCGGTCGAGAGACCGGGCCGAGGCACGTTCACGACGCGCACCCGGCGGTTGTTCCTGGCCTGGGGCTCGGCGAGCACCGCGGTCTGCTTGGCTCTGTGCGCCCTGGCCTTGCGTCATCCAGAGATCCTCGACCGCTGGGACCACGTCCTGCAGCTCGGTCCCGACGCGTGGCGTGCCGGTTCACCGTGGGTCGAGCGCCCGCTGGTGGGGATCTCCTACGCCTTCGGCACCGTGGCCAGCGCGGTCGCGACGGCCGTCGTGGCCGGTGTGCTGGTGGTCAGGAGGCTGGGTCGGGCGGCCGCGTACGTCGTGGTGGTCATGGCCGGCACCTCGCTGGTGACCAGCGTGCTCAAGCACTACGTCGACCTGGGAAGGCCAGTGGTGGCGCACCCGATCATCGAGTACGCGTCGAGCGCGATGCCGAGCGGCCATGCGTCGAACATCGCCGCGGCCGTCACGACCGCGTGCGTGCTGTCGGCTCTGTTCCTCCGCCAGCGCACGCGTCGCCGACTCGTCCTGGTGGTCGGAGTGCTGGTCTCGCTCGTCGTCGGCCTCGATCGGCTCATGCTCGGGGTGCACACGCTCACGGAGGTGGTTGCCGGCTACGCCCTCGGAGTCGGCGTGGGCCTGATCGCCGCCTACGTCGTCGACCCGTCGGCGCGGGTCAGTACGGAGCGGGTGACGGAGTCCCGCGGTCCGGGATCGCGATGAAGGGCGCTTCGCGCAGGAACTGCGGTCATCGGTGGCGCAACCGCGAGCCCAGGGTCGAGGCCAGGTGTCCGAGCCCGGCACCGACGGAGGCCCCGACCAGGACGTCACCGGGGTAGTGAACCCCCGTGTACACGCGCGAGAACGCCACGACTGCCGCAGACACTCGTAGTGGCCAGCGCAGCTCTGGCACCACCGCGCTGGTCGCGACGCAGAATGCCGCCGCTGACGCGGAGTGCCCCGAAGGGAAGGAGGCAGATGACGGCATGCCCACCCACCGGGACTCGGGAACGCCCAGCTCGGTGCGCCGCGGGCGACGACGGGCCGCCAGCTTCATCGGCTGGTTGACCAGCAGGGACGTCACCCCGATCGCGGCCACCCCGGTGAGAGCGGCACGGCGTCCCCTCTCCCCACCGAATGCGGCCAGGCCCCCCGCCACGAGGAGCCAGGGTTTGGAGAAGTTGGCGAAGTCCGACGCCCGGCGTAGCGGCTCGTCGAGCCAAGGGGTGTTCAGCTCTGCCACGGCCAGATAGGTGTTGCGGTCGGCCGTGTCCAGTCTCCGCAGCAGCCGCACGACCCTTGACAGTCGAGGGGAGCCGCGAGCCGCGAGGCGCTCGGCGAGCAGCGCTTCGACAGGCTCGGGCGGGGTCGGACCGCTCATCCGACCTCCGCCTCGCGCCCGGTCGCGACCTGCCAGAGCGCGGCGAGCGTCGACCTGGCGGTGATTCGCGCCGGGCGAGCAGCACGCGACCGTCGAAGGGCGGCGCGTGGACGTCGCACGGTGACCGCGCCGGGTCGGATGGCGAAGCGCAACGGGGGATCGAGCACCAGGGCCTCCCCGTCGACGCCGACCTCCACGGGCCCGGCCGAGTGCACCTCGAACTCCGAGGCCGTCCATTCGTCCCATCCGGAGAAACGCTGGACCTGACCCGTCATCTCCAGGGCGGCGAGCTTCTCTGCGTCCGCAGCCGAGCCGACTCGCAGCGAGACGACCCCGAGCACGCCGCCGTCGAGGCCCTCTCGCATGCCTCCGCCACGAAGGTGAGCGAGATCGTATGGGTTGTTGGACACCAGCAGCAGCTGGCCCGGCACCGCTTCCGCGCCGGAGGGCAGCATGTAGCGCAGGTCGAGGGCGTTGGCCCCGGGTCCCAGCATGTCGGGCAGCAGGGCCGAGGCGGTCTGCACCTTCGCGTCGCGGTAGTCCGCCGACTGCACGACCTTGGCGTACACACCCATCGACGCGTTGTTGACGAACACGCGCCCGTTGATCTCGGCCAGGTCCACGCGCGTGTCGACGCCGTCGTCGAAAGCCGCCAGCGCGCCCGGGACGTCCTCGCGGTCGATTCCCAGATCGAGCGCGAAGTGGTTCCGCGTCCCCGCGGGCACGACGACGAAGGGCAGTCCGTGCAGGCTGGCGATCGAGGCGACGATCGCCAGCGAGCCGTCCCCTCCGGCCATCCCCAGCAGATCCGCACCCCGGGCGACCGCGGCCTCGGCTACTTCTCGCAGGTCGTCGCCGGGTTTGAGGACATACGGCTCGACACCCCGCTGCCTGCAGAGGTCGACGAGGCCGAACCGCTCGACCTTCCCCCCGCCGGACCGCGGGTTCATGATGAGGACCGCCTGCCTCGCCGTGGGCGCGGCCTCGGCGTCGTCGGCCTGCGCGGTCGGGGCGGCCAGTGCGTAGCCGGCTGCTGCGGTGGAGACCGCCGCGAGTGCGAGCCCGACGGCCAGCACCCGACCGCTCTGGCTCGCGAGGATCACCACGACGAAGACGACGAGGGCGATGGCCCCGAGCGCAGCGGCAGCGGCTCGGACGGCGCCCCGGCGTGACACGACGTACCACGCGGCCACCACCGCCGCCCCGAGCGAGGCCACGCTGGCCAGCAGGACGTCCCAGCGGCGGATAGAGACGACCACGAGGAACAGCAAGGCGGCCGCGAACGCAGTCAGCGCGAGTGCTGCCGAGACCCTGCGAAGGGCGCTGCGTCTGGCGCCGGGGTCGGACGTCGTCATGTCGGCTCCTTCGGGGAGCGCCAGCTCGCACCGGTCTGGCGCCGGAACTCTGCGACCGCCTCGTCGACGGTCGGGAGGAAATGCTCAGGGGCGATGGTGCGGGTCAGCTCGTACCGCTCGATCTTCGCACGCACCGGATCCTTCATCTCCGCGAAGACGAGGGACACCCCGCGCTCGTTCAGCCACGTGTCCAGCTCCTCCAGCATGTCCGAGGCCGTGGTGTCGACGTCGGTGATCGGCTCAGCGGCGACCACGATCCAGCGCAGCGCCGGGTCGTCCTCGGCCATCGCGCGCACGGTCTCGCCAAAGCGCCGGGCATTGGCGAAGATGAGCGGCGCGTCGAACCGATAGACGACCAGCCCGGGCAACCGCTCGGCCTGCGGGTAGCTCTCCGTGTCGTGCAGTCCCGCAACCCCCTCGACGCGCCCGAGCTCGGCCTGGTGCGGCCACCAGGTGCGGCGGAAGACGTTGAGGATGGACAGACCGACCGCGATGAGGATGCCCGGCAGCACCCCCAGGAGAGCCACACCGAGCAGGGCGATGAGGGACAGGAGGAACTCCGTCCGGCGCTGCAGCCAGAGGCGACGAGTTCCGGCGACGTCGGTCAGCGACACGGCCGCCGCGATGACGATGGCCCCGAGCGTCGGTTGGGGGACGTACTGCATGAGGGCATTGGCGAAGAGCAGGACGGCGGCGATCACCGCGGCGCCGACGATCCCGGTGACCTGGGACCGTGAGCCGGCCTGTTCCGCCACCGCGGTCCGCGACCCGCTGGTGCTGACCGGAAAGCCCTGGAAGGCTCCAGCGGCGATGTTGGCGGCCCCGATGCCGATCATCTCCTGGTTTCCCTGGACGCGTTCGCCCTTGCGGGCCGCGAAGGCCGAGGCCGTGGACATCGTGTCGGCGAGAGCGACGACGGCGATGGCCAGCGCCCCGAGGAAGAGGGGCGGGACGTCGCCCCAGCCCACCTGGGGGATCGTGAAGGTCGGGAGGCCTTGTGGGAGAACACCGACCGTGTCGACACCGTGAGCCTGAAGGTCGAACACCTTGACCACGACAGCGGTCAGCACCACGATCACGAGCACGCTCGGGACCTTGGGGATGAACCTGTTCAGGAGCAGGATGCCGGCTAGGGCGCTGACGCCGATGAGGGCCGCCGTACGGTTGGCCGAGCCCGTGAACAGGCCGGACAGGAAGGCGTTCGCCTCGGCCACGAGGCCGCTCGCATCGGTGGAGAAGCCGAAGAGCTTTGGCAGCTGGCCGACGATGATCGTCAGTGCCAGTCCGTTCATGTAGCCGATCTGGGTCGGCTTCGACAGCAGGTCAGCGACGAAGCCGAACCGCGCCAGCCCCGCGACCACCATGACGACGCCGACGATGATCGCCAGCATCGACGCGAGCGCGACGGCGCGGGCAGGGTCTCCGCCGGCGAGAAGCAGGGGGAGGATCGTCGCCGCGATCATGGGACCCAGCGACGAGTCCGGTCCCAGCACGAGGACCCGAGAGGGCCCGAAGACCGCATATCCGATCAGGCACAGGATCGAGGTGTACAACCCGGTGACGGGCGGCAGCCCGGCAAGCTGTGCATAGGCCATTCCCTGCGGCACCAACAGCGCAGAGAGGACCAGGCCGGCGACGATGTCCTTCGGGAGCCAGGACCGCTCGTACGAGCGCGCCAGACGCAGACCCGGGACGCGCTCCTGCCACGTGTGCTCTCCGACATCAGGTCGGTCGGCGAGCGCGGCCACGGTCAGCCGAGGATCTGGGTGCGCACGGCGAGGCGGGATCCGCCTGCGCCCGATCGGTTTCGTCCCCCCTGAAGAGCATTCACAGGGGGAGCCTACAGGCGGGTGGGAGTGTCGTCCCCTTGTTCAGCGGGCTCGCCGGACCCTTCGTTGCGTGGACCGCCCGCCCTGCCATCGTCGTTCGGTGGACGTGAAGGGACTCGAACCCCTGACCTCTCGCGTGTGAAGCGAGCGCTCTAACCAGCTGAGCTACACGTCCGGGCACCCCTGTGCCGACACGGCGTCGGGGTGACGGAGGGAAACAATAGCCGGTGCGGACGCGGGGGCGGTAATCGCCCCTCCGGTGCCGTGCCGACACGTGTCGCCCCGACCGCGGGGCGACCCTCAGTCCACTCCGGGCACCTGCGTCAGCAGCTGCTCGGCCCACTCCGGCACGAACTGCGGGATGCCGGCCCACGCGAGATAGCCCCAGATGACCCCCCACACGACGAGCAGGGTGCCGAGGGCAACGAGGCCGCGGACCCAGATCGCCCGGGCCATGATCCAGTCGTTCCAGCGGCTGACGTGGTGCCTGGCGAAGTCGAGCCACCGCTGCGCGAACTCGAACTCGCTGGCGAGGATGAGCAGGCCGAAGAAGACGACGAGCCAGCCCGGCCCGGGCGCCGGCACCATGATGAGGCCGCCGACCGTCACGACGCCGCCGACGACACCGACGGCGGTGCGCCAGATGACGTGCGTGACGCGGTTGCCCCGCAGCCGCGCACGCCAGGCCCAGCGGTCCTCGGCCGCGTCGAGCGTGAGGTTGGCGTCGGAGTAGTCGACGGGCGGACGATCCTCGTCGCGCGCGTGGTCCTCGTGGGTCACGGGTCGCAGTCCCGCTCGGCGTTGCTGCGGAAGACCCGGTGCAGCTCGGTCGTGACGGGCCGGTCGGTCGGGAGCGTCCGGTCGTCGACGGCGTGGATCGGCAGGACGTCCTTGGTCGAGCTCGTGATGAAGACCTCGTCGGCGCTCTGGAGCACGTCGAGCGGCAGCGTCTCCTCACGGACCTCGATGCCGGCGGCTCGCGCCCACTCGATCGTGAGCTCGCGGGTGATGCCGAGCAACAGCCCCGACTCGGCCGGAGGCGTCAGCACGACGGCGTCGACGACGACGAAGATGTTGCTGCCCGTGCACTCGCACAGCTCGCCCCGGGTGTTGCCGAAGACCGCCTCGACGGCGCCCTCCTGCTTGGCGCGGGCCAGCGCGACGACGTTCTCGGCATACGACGTCGTCTTGAGCCCGACCACGGCCGAGCGCTCGTTGCGCGTCCACGGGACGACCGTGAGCTTGCCGCTCTCGGGAGGGAGCGGCTGCGGCCCCGCGATGACGATGTAGGTCAGGGAGCTGTCGTCACGGTCGGACCCGAGCGGCCCGACACCACCGGTGACGCTGTAGCGCAGCCGACCGAAGTCGATCGTCGGACCGTCGAGGACCGCGGCGACACCCCGGTCGACGACGGACAGGTCGATCGGCGGCAGCCCGAGCCCGGCCGCGGAGCGTTCGAGGCGCCGGTGGTGGCGGGTCAGGGCGAAGGGCCGCCCCGCCGCGATCTTGGCCGTCTCGAAGACGCCGTCACCGACCGTGACCGAGTGGTCGAGGGCCGAGACGGAGGGGCCGGTCGGGTCGACGAGGTCGCCGTTGACCCAGACGCGCGTGGTCGTGCTCATGGTCCCTTCCTGGGGGCTCGGCGGCCGCCCGGAAGGCGCCCGACGGGAGCACTCATGGTGTCACAGTGCCCTCGGCGAGCCCGATGAGGCGGGCCGCCTTGAGCTCGGTCTCGGCCCACTCCCCCTCGGGGTCGGAGTGCCACGTGATCCCGGCGCCGGTGCCGAACCGGAGCCACCGCCGGCCGGTGTCGTCGCGCTCGGCCCAGAAGGTGCGGATGCCGACGGCGAGGTCGGCCTCCCGCGCGTCGGCGTCGACCCAGCCGACGGCCCCGCAGTACGGCCCGCGGGCCACCGTCTCGAGGTCACGGATGGTGGTCAGCGCACTGGACTTCGGCGCCCCGGAGACTGAGCCCGGGGGGTAGGCGGCCGCGAAGACGTCGGCCCAGCCGACGCCGTCGCGCAGGTGCCCGCTGACCGTGGAGACGAGGTGCACGAGGCCGGGATGCGCCTCGACGGCACAGAGCTCGTCGACCGAGACGGTCCCCGGCTCGCAGACGCCGGACACGTCGTTGCGCATGAGGTCGACGATCATGACGTTCTCGGCGTAGTCCTTGGGCAGCATCTGCTCGGCGGTCGCCGCGGTGCCCTTGATGGGACGGGTCACGAGACGCCGGCCCCGACGCCCGAGGAAGAGCTCCGGCGACGCGCTGACGACGTCGAGACCCGCGGCGTCGCAGCGGACGCGCGCTGCGTGTGGTGCCGGGTTGCCTTGTCGCAGAAGGTCATCGAGTCGATCGAGGTCGGCGTCGGCCGACAGCTCGTGGCTGAGCACGCGACAGACGTTGACCTGGTAGACCGTGCCGGCAGCGATGCGTTCCCTCACCTCGCGCACCGCGCCCACGTATGCCGCCCGGTCGAGTGACGTGTGCCAGTGGCGGTCGAGCGGCCGCCACGCCGTCGCGGGACCCGCGGCGGGCCCGGGTCCCGGCCCGACGGCATACGCGCTCGGGGTGACCTCGGCGAAGCGCACCGCCGTGACGGCGCCCTCGAAGGTGGCCACGACTGCCCAGAAGCCCTCGCGCGTCATCGCCTCGAGGGCTTCGGGGCCGTGGCGGACGTCGACGACCCCGTGCGCGTCCCGGTCGGCGAAGCGGGCGTGGTCCACCCGCAGATCGTAGGGCCTACCCGGCGAGGGCCTTCTCGATGTCACCGGCGAGGTCGGAGGGGTCGGTCGTCGGTGAGTACCGGCCGATGACGGTGCCGTCGCGGGCGACGAGGAACTTGGTGAAGTTCCACTTGATCTTCTTGCCGAGCAGGCCGCCCTTCGCGGACTTGAGCCACGTGTAGACCGGGTGCTCGTCCGGGCCGTTGACGTCGATCTTGGAGAACATCGGGAAGGTGACGCCGTAGTTCTTCTGGCAGAAGGCGCCGATCTCCTCGTCGCTGCCGGGGTCCTGGCCGCCGAACTGGTTGCACGGGAAGCCGAGGACCGTGAGGCCCTGGGCGCGGTAGGTCTCGTAGAGCTCCTCGAGACCGCCGAGCTGCGGGGTGTAGCCGCACTCGCTCGCGGTGTTGACGACGAGGACGACGTCACCGGCGTACTCGCCCAGCGACACCTCCCCGCCGTCGATGGAGGTGGCCTTGAAGTCGTGCAGGACGGTCACGGTGTCTCCTCTGGTGGTGGTGCGTCCTTCCGATCCTCACCCGTGGATCGCCCGAACCACGAATCGGCGCTCGTCCGGAGCGTGCCGGGGCAGCCTGGGGCTGCCGTATCAGCCCGGGCGGTGGGACGCTCTTGGTGACGAGGGTGAGCCGCCCGGTCGCCCCCGCGTCCGCTCGTCGCGAGGAGGTGCCCGGTGCCCCAGGACTACGTCGACTTCGACGTCACCATCGAGCACGCCGGCCAGGGGTATGCCGTCCGCGTGGGCGGGACGACCACCTCCGCGCCCTTCACGCTGCCCTTCGCGCCGACCGAGCTCGCGGCGTTCATGGTCGCCGTCGGACCTCCCCGGGCGGCCACGCGCCGCCTCGTGCCTGCGGCGGCGCGGGTCACCGACGTCAAGGACTACGGCGGCCGCCTCGGGGACGCGCTCTTCGCGGACGACGTCGGCGCGGCCTTCCGTCAGAGTCTCGACGCGGCTCGGACGCAGGGGCGCGACGTGCGGGTGAGACTGCGGCTCGACACGGTCCCCGAGCTCGAGGCGGTGCCGTGGGAGTACCTCTACTCCACGGGGCTCGGCCGCTTCCTCACGCTCTCGACGCGCACCCCCGTCGTCCGGCTCCTCGACGCGCTCGACACTCCCCCACCGGTCACCGTGCAGGCGCCGCTGCGCGTCCTCGTCATGATCTCCAGCCCGGTCGACATGCCGGAGCTCGCCGTCGAGCGGGAGCAGCAGCTGCTGCGGGCGACGACCAACGACCTCGTCGCCGCCGGCCTGCTCGAGCTCGTCGTGCTCGACCGGGCGACGCTACCGGCGCTGCAGCGGGCCCTGCTCGACCCGTTCCACGTCTTCCACTTCATCGGGCACGGGGGCTGGGACCGCACGAGCGAGCAGGGCGTGCTCGTCCTCGAGCGGGAGGACCGCACCTCGCACCGCGTGAGCGGCTCCCGGCTCGGCACGCTGCTGCACGACGCCCGGGACCTGCAGCTCGCCGTCCTCAACGCGTGCGAGGGTGCCCGGTCGTCCGGGCGCGACGCCTTCTCCGGCGTCGGCCAGGCCCTCGTGCGGCAGGGCCTGCCCGCAGTCGTCGCGATGCAGACGGAGATCTCCGACCGGGCCGCGCTCGTCTTCAGCCACGAGTTCTACTCCTTCCTCACGCGCGGCCTACCCATCGACGCGGCGATCTGCGAGGTGCGCAAGGCGATGGCGACCTCGGACGAGGCCTCCGAGTGGGGCACGGCGGTCCTGCTGCGCTCCGGCGGGGGCCAGCCCTTCTCCTTCGCGCCCTCCACGGTGCCCGCGCCCTCGCCCGAGACGCGGTGGCAGTCCCTCTACGACGCCGCGCAGGGCGCCCTCGCCTCCGACGCGACCCTGACCGCGGTCCCGATGCTCGAGCAGCTCGCCGCCGAGCGCCCCGACTACGCCGACGTCACCGCACTGCTCGAGCGCGTGCGTCCCGGCGAGGCCCCGGGGACCGCTCCCGAGGGCACACGACCGCCCCCGACCGGCCCCGGTGCGGATCCGCCGTCGCCTCCGTCGCCGCCGTCGCCACCCAGCGGCACGGCTGCCCCTCCGGCCCGGCCGCGTCGCGTCCCACTCCTCGTCGCGGCGGGCGCCGTCGTCGTCCTCGCGGCCGCCGGTGGCACCGCGCTCTGGCGGGCACAGAACCCCTCTCCGCCGACCGACCCCCCGATCGCGTCATCGGGCACGACGCCGGCATCCGGCGCCCCCTCGACGTCCGCGTCGGAGGTCGCTGGTGCCCGCACGGTCACCCTGCCGACCACCGGGCAGCCCACGGGGGCGCTCGTCCTCCCGTATGCCGTCGGCGGGGACTACTTCAGCGCTGCCGGGAGCAGCCAGGTCGGGCCCTGGGGTGACCTCATCGACGTGCTGCGGCTGCCGAACGGCAACCGGGTGGTGACCGTGTCGCAGGCGGGCACCGTGCGCATGTCGCTGACGGACACGGGCGGGGAGTCGCTCATGGACCTCGGCGCCTTCGGCAGCCGCGTCGAGGCCAACCGGGGCACCCGGTTCGCCTACGTCGACCGCGGCGACGGGCACCTCAGCGTCCGTGACGACGAGGGCACCGAGGTCGCGGCGCTGCAGGCCGTCGGGCCCGAGGCCGAGGTGGTGGGCTTCGCCGGGTCCGCCGTCTTCTTCACGAACGGCGGCTCGACCTTCCGGTGGGACACGAAGACGTCGCGTGCCGCCGAGTGGCGGCAGGCGGAGATGGTCGTGTTCAACGACTCGACACGCACCGCCGTCGGCCGTTCCGACGGTGGGTGCTTCGCCGTGCTCAAGGTCGACACGCCGTCGCAGGCCACCCGGAACCTCGACTGCCGGGGGCTCGACGTCCAGGGCCTCACCGGCGACGGACGCTACGCGATCGCGTGGAGCACCCCGACCGGCCCCGAGGAGAGCCAGGTGCTGCTCGTCGACACCTCGACCGGCCGGCCCGCCTTCGCCGTGCGGGTCCCCTCAGGGTCGAGCGTCGTGCAGTCCGGCTACCGCACGAGTCCCGTGCCGCGCACGCTCGAGCTGAGCACCGTGACCCCGGACGGTCGCAACCGTCTCGTGGGCTGCCCCACCGATGGCACGTGCTCGATCCTCACCGAGCCGAAGCACACGGCGGGTGACCCGCAGGCTCCCCCGCCGTACGTCATCTCCCGCGACTGAGCGGCCCGGTCAGGAGGCGTCGTCGGGCTCGGGGGGCACGTCCTTGCCTTCTCGCTCGTCGCGGTCGGCCCACTCGAGCAGCGCGCCGAAGTCGAAGACGGCGTCGTCGATGCCCGCGTGCAGGTCGCCGAGGCGGGCGAAGCGCTCGGGCATCGTCGCGATGGTGAAGTCCTGCGGCTCGGCATCGGCGATCTCGTCCCAGGCGAGTGGGGCGGAGACCGTGCCGCGCGGGTTGCCCCGGACGCTGTACGCCGCCGCGATCGTGTGGTCCCGGGCGTTCTGGTTGTAGTCGACGAAGAGGTCCTTCGGCGAGCGGTCCTTGCGCCACCACGTCGTCGTCACGTCATCGGGGAGGCGCCGCTCGACCTCGCGGGCGAAGGCCAGCGCCCCGCGGCGCACGTCCTTGAAACCCCAGTCGGGCGCGATGCGCACGTAGACGTGCAGTCCGGAGCCGCCGGACGTCTTGGGCCACCCCACCGCGCCGAGCTCGTCGAGGATCTCGTGGGTCGTCGCCGCCGCGCGTCGCACCTTCTCGAAGCCGCACTCCGGCATCGGGTCGAGGTCGATGCGCCACTCGTCAGGGCTCTCGGTGTCGGCGCGCCGGCTGTTCCACGGGTGGAACTCGACGGTCGACATCTGCACCGCCCAGATGACGTCGGCGAGGCGCGTCACGCACAGCTCGTCGGCGTGCAGGCCGTAGCGCGGGAAGTGCAGGCGCACCGTCTCGACCCAGGGCGGGGCCCCGGCAGGCAGCCGCTTCTGGTGCACCTTGGGCCCGTCGACCCCCTTGGGGAAGCGGTGCAGCATGCACGGCCTCTCGCGCAGCGCGTTGACGATCCCCGGGCCGACGGAGAGGTAGTAGTCGACGAGGTCGCGCTTGGTCTCGCCACGCTCGGAGAAGTAGACGCGGTCGGGGCTCGAGAGACGCACGATGTGGTCGCCGACCTCGATCTCGACGGGCGGGGTCTTGCTCGACGCAGCCATGGCCGACAGCCTACGGACCGCGGACCTGCCGGACGCTCCGACCGGCCCGGCGGCATACGCCCTCGACGTGCGGAAGGGCCCGTCGACGTGAGTCGACAGGCCCTTCCAGCGGAGCGGACGACCGGGCTCGAACCGGCGACCTCAACCTTGGCAAGGTTGCGCTCTACCAACTGAGCTACGTCCGCCTGCCAGGCCCTCGGAGCCGAGGCTCCGTGGGTGCGAGGTAGACCATAGCGGACGGTCGGGCCAGGTGCGAAACCCGCTCTCGGAGTGGCCGTTCGGCTACTTGCCGACAGCCATCTCGCCGAGCTCGGACCACTGCGTGCCCTCGACCGTCGTGTTGACGATCTTCGGCGTGGCGGCCAGGTACGCGGGCAGGCTCGAGGTCGCCTCGCGGAAGTGGTCGCTCTGCACGTGGGCCCCGCCCGCTGCGTCGTCACGGAAGGCCTCGACGAGGACGTACTCGGTCGGGTCGGCGAGGCTCCGGGACCAGTCGAACCACAGGCACCCGTCCTCGGCTCGGGTGGCCTCGGTGAAGGCGCGGGAGATCTCCGGCCAGTCGTCGGCGTGCTCGGGCTTCACGGGGAACTTCGCGGTGATGAAGATCAAGGGACCACTCCTGGTGTCTCGAGGTGCTGGGGGCGGATCGGCGGACGACGGGCCACCTGCCCGTTGCGGGGACGCGACCCATGGTGCCCGTCGGGGTCAGGCTGCGGCACAGGGGGTGACCGGGTCTGGCCTTCGAGTGGGCCAGAGGCCGCCGTCGTCATCCCCGAGGAGTGATGCCGCCTTCTGGGCGCGCGCGTTCCATGGAGGTATGTGCCGCTGGATGGTGTACTCAGGTGACCCGATCCTCGCCGAGGACCTTCTCTTCAAGCCGGAGCACTCGCTCATCGAGCAGAGTCTGCACTCGCGGATGGGGGCCACGACCACCAACGGCGACGGGTTCGGGATCGGCTGGTACGGCGAGGGCCCCAAGCCGGCGGTCTTCAAGAGCGTCGACCCCGCCTGGAACGACGAGAACCTCCGCGAGCTCACCGCACAGGTCCGCACCCGCCTGATGTTCGCCCACGTGCGGGCCTCCACGGGGACGCCGGTCCAGCGGAGCAACTGCCACCCCTTCCGCCACGACGACTGGCTGTGGATGCACAACGGGGCCGTCTTCGGCTTCCACGAGCTCAAGCGCGACCTGATGTTCGCGATCGACCCCTCCCTCTACCCCGACGTCGAGGGCTCGACCGACTCCGAGGCGCTCTTCTTCCTCGCCCTGACCTTCGGCCTGCGGGAGGACCCGGTGGGCGGCGTCGCCCGCGCCATCGGCTTCGTCGAGGACCTCGCCGAGCGACGTGGCATGAGCAACCCCGTCCAGGCGACGATGGCGGCCAGCGACGGTCGGAGCGTGTGGGCCTTCCGCTACTCCTCGCAGCACCAGAGCAGGACGCTCTTCCACTCCACCAACGTGGCCCAGCTGCGGGACCTCCACCCGGAGGTGGAGATGCTCCGGACGCTCGGCGACGAGACGCGGTTCGTCGTCTCCGAGCCGATCCGTGACCTGCCGGGCGCGTGGGTGGAGGTCCCGGAGTCGTCCTGCGGCATCATCCAGCCCGGCGACGACGAGATCCGTCCCTTCGAGCCGATCCGCCCGACTCACGTCGCCTGACGGCGGTGGCCTGACGCCCTCGCTGACGGTGTGATCCGGCCCGTGCACCCCCTGACGGAGTGCACGGGCCGGATGGACGCCGAGGGCAGGGTGAGCCTGGTCAGTAGCCGAGGATCCGGGACTTCTGGGTCTGGAACTCCTGCTCGGTCAACACCCCGGAGGCGCGCAGCTCGCCGAGCTGCTGCAGACGGGCCAGGTCGGCGTCAGGGTCGGGCGCCGCGGGCGGGGGCGGCGGGGGCGGAGGCGGCGCGGCATACTGCGGCGGCGCCTGCTCCTGGACCTGCTGCTCCTCCTGCGAAGCCCACCGGCCGGCCTGACGCCGTGACACCCGGTTGGACACCGCTGTCGCAGTGCCGGCGACGACGGCCGTCCGGGCCACTCCACGTAGAAGTCCCATCGTGTTCTCCTTCTTCTTCTCGACTGCGGTTCGTCCTCGTGCACGCACGCCGGTTCGACCGTCGGGTGCGGTTCCCGTCGACTACTCGGCGGCCTCGGCGGCTGCCTCGAGTGCCTCCAGGCGAGCGATGACCGCGTCCGCCGGGAGGCGGACGCTGGCGACCACCTCGGCCCCGGCACGTCGCATGGCCGAGACGAAGGGGCCCGCCCACGTGTTCTCGTAGACGAGCACGGCCACGGCGTTGCCGGGCTGCACCAGGTCGGCCGCGGCCGCCAGGTCCTCCTCGTCGAGCAGGTCGGACTCGACGCCCTCGAAGATCGCGAGGTCGAGCGTGCCGTCCCCGTCGAGGTCGGTGATGGCGACGGCGGTCACGGTCCCGTCGGCATCGCGGACGAGGCCCCTCATGTCGAGGACCCGTATGACGCCGGCGTCGACGAGCTTGATCAGCTCCGCCATCCCCTCACCCGTGAGCCGGGCGCCGGGAAACTCCAGCGCGAGGTAGTCGATCGGTCCGACGTCGACGTTGACACTCATGTCTGCCTCCTTGGCGACTCTCCACTGACACCCCGAGACTCCGTCCCGGAGCGATGCCGCGGCATCGCTCCGCGAGGATGAGTTGCCGGTCCCTGCCGGCACGCGGCCGGTGCTAGCCGTCCGCATCATGATCCGGCCCGGTGTCCGCCACCTGGTGCACGGCGGTCACGCCGATGCCCAGGGTCTCGAGGAGAGCCAGCACGCGCGCCAGGGCGTCCGGGGCATCCATGGTCACACTGAGCACCGTGGCGCCGCCGACGTCTTTTCGCCGGATGGGACCGAGCGAGTCGGCCAGGTCCGCGGACAGCTCTCCGTCGACGACGATCTCGTACACCTGCATGGTGACCTCACATCCCGGACACGCGGAAATGATGCTTTCTGGCTCCCCTCATGGTTACTCTCGGAGAGTCAGTCATCCCCCGCATCCATCAACGGGGATGACCTCTCGGAGACAGGGACTCCCCTCATGCCCGGTCCACGCCAAGCGCGGATGACTCTTCCCCTGCCCTCGGCCGGGGTCATCGACCGCCCGCGGCTCGTGCCCCTGCTGGACGAACGGCCCGTGGCCGTGCTGGCGGGCATGGCGGGGTTCGGCAAGTCCACGCTGCTCGCCGCGACCGTGCGCCGGCAACAGGTCCGGGGGGCCGCCCTCTGGCTGACTCTCGACGACTCCGACCGGGACCCGGTGCGCCTGGTGTCGGACCTCCTGTCCGCCGCCAGCCTGGCCGGGATCGACGAGCTCACCGCCGCGATCGCTCCGCTGCGCACGTCGTCGTTGCGCGCTGAGCCGCTCACCCTCGTCGACTCGCTGCTCGAGGCGCTCTACGACACCGCAGAGCCACTGATCCTGGCTCTCGACGACGCGCAGCACCTCACCGGGTCGAAGGCATCGGCAGCCGTGGTCAACCACCTCTTGCGGTGGGCACCGGCCAACATGCGCGTCGTCATCGGGGCGCGCGTCGTGCCGCCCCTGAGACTGCAGCGACTCCGGCTCGACGACCGCCTCTCGTACCTCGCCCACGACCAGCTCGCCTTCAGCCCCGACGAGACCGCCCTGGCCGTCAAGGCAGCCGGACTCGACCTCGACCAGGAGACCGCCGACTCCATCCACGATGCGACCGGTGGCTGGCCGGCCGGCGTGCGGATGGCGATCCTGGCGGCCCGCCAGATCGACCGGCCCCGCAACGTGCCGTCGGAGCTGCGTCGCGACCAGGCGCTTGCCGACTACCTCGCGACAGAGGTGCTCGCGTCCCTGTCCGACGAGCTGAGGGACTTCGTGCTCGACAGCTGTCTCGACGAGCAGGTCTGCCCCTCGCTCATCGACAGCATCCGGGGGACGACCACCGCGGAGATGCTCCTCGAGCAGTGTCTCGCCGAGGGCATCTTCCTCTCACGCGGCACCGCGCCCACGGACGAGCCGTGGTTCACCTGGCACCCCCTCTTCGCCACCCACATCCAACGGCGCCTGGCGACCGACCTGCCCGAGCGCGCCGCGCAGCTCCACGCCGCGGCCGCGGCCTGGTGGGTCCCTGTCGACGCGCCGACGGCGATCCGACACGCCGTGGCCGGCGGCGACGGAGAGACCGCCGGGCGCATCTTCTCGGAGCACTGGCTGGAGCTCTTCCTCGAGGGCCGGGTCGACGCGGTCATGCACGCGATCGAGCACCTTCCTCACGCCCTGGCCGACCACCGGGAGGCGCACCTGGCCAAGGCCCTGGTCCTCGTGCGCGGCGGCAGGCTCGACGCCGCCCGCGCCGAGGTCGCCGCAGCCCGGAAGGCCGCCGCGTCCGTGCCCGGGCCGCTCGAGGAGGGTTTCGACGAGCGCACGGCGATCGTCGAGCTCTTCCTCACCGGCTACGACCGGGGACTTGGCGCCGCCGTGGAGACCGGTCAGGCTCTCCTGGAGCGGCTGGCTCGGACCGGGCGCGCGCGCGACCCGGCGATCCACGCGGCCCTGCAGGTCTTCGTGGGCATGGGCGAGGCGCGCCTCCAGAGCCACCTCGAGCTCCCCCTCGAGATGCTGCGCGCGTCGGCCGCCACCGCGCACGACACGGGTCTGGTGGCCCTCGAGCTGACCGCGCTGGCCGAGTCCTGCATCCCCGCGATCTCCGAGGGTCGCCTGACCGAGGTGCACGACCTTGCCGTCGACGTGCTCGCCCGGGCCGCCGAACGCGGGTGGGTCGGACTGGTGACCCTTAGCCCCGCCATCGCCTATCTCGGCTGGTTCGACTACTGGAAGGGCAACCTGACGCAGGCCCGGTCACAGCTCGAACGGAGCCTGTCGATGGTGCTCCCGTTCGACGCGGAGCTGCGCGGTCTCGCGCTGAACTTCCACGCGAAGACCTGCCTGTCGCTCGGCGACGTCAAGGCCGCTCGAGCCAGCATGTCGGAGATCAGCGGCATGAGCCGGTCGGCGCCCGTCCCGCCGTGGTGGCCCTCGATGCTCGCCGGGCTCGAAGGACTCGCCCTGGTCGCCGAGGGCAGGACGCGCGAGGCCGTCGCGCTGGCGTCCTCCGCTCCGACGGAGCCGGAGTACCGACTCGCCCCCGCTCACCGTGCGCGGGTGCTCCTGCGAGCCGGGGACCCTGCCGCCGCGCTCGCGGAGCTCGACCGGGCGCCGGTCAGCGGCACGTTCGTGCACATCACCTGCCTCTCGCGCTGCATCGAGGCGGAGGCCCGGGCCGCCTTGGGGCGGACCGACGCCCACGCGTCGCTCGAGCTCGCGCTGGCGGCTGCCGAGCCCGACCAGCTCTACGGCCCCTTCGTCGCGGGCGGAAAGAGGATGGCTGACCTGCTCAAGGCCCATCTGCGCCACGGGACCAGCCACCCGGCGGCACTGACGCAGGTGCTGGCGCGTCTGGCGAGACAGCACGAGCACAGCGTTCCCGGGTGGGGTGAGCGCCTGACGGACCGCGAGCGGGTCATCCTGCAGTACCTCGCCACCAACCTCACCAATGCCGAGATCGCCGAGGCGGAGTACATCTCGCTCCACACGACGAAGACGCACATCGCGCACATCTACCAGAAGCTCGGCGTCGGCAGCCGTCGCGCGGCCATCCGTCGCGCCGCCGACCTCGACCTCTACTGAGCCGGCTCGACGGACCCAGCCAACCCGCATCTCCACCTCAGCGGATGACGCGCGTCGACCGACGCCGCGACATGCTGCGACGAAGAGGTGGCTGAGAACCCGACGGGAGAGGCGGACGACATGCGTGCTGTCGTTGTCGTGGCCGGTGACGTCGACGAACGCGACGTGTGGCCGTATGCCGTCTGGTCGGACAGCGACGGGACGAGTACCACGCTGAGCATCCACGTCCACGACAGCCAGGAGCTCGTCGGGGTCCTCACTGCGCTCACCGCGCTCGGGCTCGAGGTCACCTCCACCCGGCTCCTCGACGAGCCGGGTGCTCACGACCCCCCCGGACTGGCCCTCTGACCGCTCCCATCTCGCTCTCGGAGAGCGATGCTGGGCCCGGTCCGGAGGATGAACGTAGGGCTCGACAGCAGGTCAATCCACACGAACGCCGCCACAACCGGCGGCACCGAAAGGGCGGTCATCACCATGGACTTCTGGAGCTTCTTCTGGCTGCTCGTCTGGTCCTTCTTCTTCGTCGCGTACCTCATGATGCTGTTCCAGATCTTCGGGGACCTCTTCCGCGACGAGTCACTCGGCGGCGTCGCCAAGGCGTTGTGGGTCATCGTCCTCATCTTCTTCCCGCTGATCTCCGCCCTCGTCTACGTCATCGTGCGTGGCCGAGGGATGGCCGAGCGCACCATGAAGCGCAACTCGGAGGCGATGGCCGCGCAGGAGGACTACATCCGCACCGTCGCCGCGCCCAAGACATCGTCCATCGAGGAGCTGACGCAGGCCAAGGCCCTGCTCGACGCCGGCGCCATCACGCCCGAGGAGTTCGCACAGATCAAGTCGCGAGCTCTGGCATGACCCCAACCGCCCCGGGCGCGCTTCGGCCGGCCGGGGCCGTCGACCGTGACCGCTTGCTGGCCACGTTCCTCGGGCTCGTGGCGGTGGACAGCCCCACGGGCCACGAGGAGTCGATCGGGCGGGTCCTCGAGGAGCGCTACCGCGAGCTGGGGTGCACGACCACCAAGGACGACATCGGCAACATCGTCGCCGTCCTTCCGGGCACCCGAGCGGGCACGATCCTCGTGTCGACGCACATGGACACGGCCGGCACGGACCGAGGCATCGTCCCCATCATCGGGGACGACGGGATCATCCGGACCGATGGCTCCACGATCCTCGGAGCCGACGACAAGTCCGGTCTCGCCGCCTGCCTCGAGCTGCTGAGACTGCTCAAGGAGAACCCTGACTGGTCCTTCCCGACGATCGAGTTCGTGTCGACCGTCGGGGAGGAACGCGGACTGGTCGGCTCACGTCATCTCGACGTGGGCCGGCTGGCGGCGACCCACGGGTTCGTCCTCGACACCGCCGGGGTGATGGGGTCGGTGACCTACTGGTCACCGACCTCGGTGTACCTCACGGTCACCTTCCACGGTCGCAAGGCCCACGCAGGCGTCGAGCCCGAGAAGGGCGTGAGCGCCGTCCGCGTCGCGGCGCAGGCCATCGCGTCGATGCCGCTCGGCCGCATCGACGAGGAGACGGTCGCCAACATCGGCACGGTCCATGGCGGGGAGGCCCGCAACATCATCCCCGACACGGTCGTGCTCGAGGGCATGGCCCGCAGCCACGACCAGGACAAGCTCGACGGTCAGCTGGCGGCGATGCGGACGGCCTGCGAGCACGCAGCCGACGCCAACGGCGCGACGGTGAACTTCGTCGCGGAGGAGATCTACCAGACGTACCGGATCGCCGAGGACGCCCTCCCCTACCGGGAGGCGGCCGCCGCGATCAGGTCGCTGGGGCTCGAGGTCTCACCCCGCAAGTCCGGTGGTGGCACCGACGGAAACTACTTCAACGCCAAGGGGATCCCGTGCGTGGCGCTGCCGACCGGCATGGTCGACGAGCACGCCACGAGCGAGCACATCGCGATCGACGACATGGTGCTGGCGTGCCAGACCCTCGTCGCGATCGTCACCCAACCGGTCCAGGAGGAGTGAGCGGACATGAGATACCAGTACGTGCGCCGGGTCGCGGCGGTCCTTGCGGTCTCCGCGACCCTCGTCGTCGGCGGGTGCGGCACCGACCCCGCGGTGCAGGACCTGTGCACCAACGCCAAGAACCTCTCGACCGCCGTCCAGGACATGAGCGCCCTCAAGCCCGACGGCACCAAGGTCGACGCACTCACCGCCAAGGTCGATGCGGCCCTGGCGAAGCTCGACCAGTTCCAGGCCGTGACCGAAGGACGGTTCGACTCCGCCGTCTCCACCCTGCGCGCGAACCTCGACAGCTTCCGGCAGGCTCTGGCCGCCGCGAGCAACGAGGCGTTCACCGCCGCGGCACCGCAGCTCACGACGTCCCTCAAGGACGTCCGCTCGGCGTACGCGGCACTCAGCGAGTCCCTCGCCACCCAGTGCCCGGCCGGCTGACCGATCGTGCACCTCGCTAGGAAGGAAACGACATGAGCGTCAGCTTCGTGCTCGAGGCACTCGTGGTGCTCGGGGCGATCGTCATGGGAACCCGCGCAGGCGGAGTCGGGGTCGGCCTCTGGGGCGGCCTCGGCACCTTCGTGCTCGTCTTCGTCTTCCGGGAGCCGCCCGGTGAGCCGCCGGCAGCTGCCCTCGCGATCATCCTCGCCGTCGTGACCTCAGCCGCGATGATGCAGGCCGCAGGTGGCATCGACTGGATGGTCTACGTCGCGGCGGGCGTCATCGAGAAGCGCCCCAAGCAGATCACCATCATCGCCCCACTGACCGCCTTCCTCTTCTCCATCGGCGCCGGGACGAGCAACATCATCTACCCGCTGCTGCCGGTCATCTACGACGTCTCGTACAAGAACCACATCCGCCCCGCGCGGCCGCTCACGGTGACCGTGGTCCAGTCGGGCATGGCCCTGGCGGCATCGCCCGTCTCGGCGGCGATGGCGGCGATGCTGACGCTCACGGAGGTGGCGCCCTACAACCTCGGGCTGACGCAGATCCTCGCGATCACCATCCCGTCGTGCGTCATCGGCATCGTGGTCACCTCGCTCGTCGTCAACCGGATGTGGAAGAACCTCGACGACGACCCCGAGGTGCAGGCCAAGATCGCCTCCGGTGAGCTCGTCGCACCCCAGCACGCCGTCGAAGGTGAGTCCGCCGCCTCGAGGCTGACCTACACCAAGGAGGGGCGCAACTCCGCGCTCGCGTTCCTGGCCGGCGTCATCCTCATCGTCGTCTTCGGCCTCTTCCCGCAGCTGCGACCCGCGTTCGCCGCCGAGGGCGAGGCCGCGGTGCCCATCGACATGACGACGACGATCGTCATGGTGATGTTCGTCGTCGGCGTGGCGATCCTCTTCCTCGGGCGCCCCGACGTGAAGACGGTCCCCGACCAGTCCGTGTTCAAGGCCGGCATGATCTCGGCGATCGCCCTCTTCGGGATCGCCTGGCTGACGGCCACCTTCATCTCGGCCCACGAGGACTACATCGTCAGCACCATCGGCGGATGGGTCACGAGCTGGCAGTTCATCTTCGCCCTCGCCGTCTTCCTCGTTGCCGCACTGACGACGAGCCAGTCGACGGCGACGCGGACGATCGTCCCCATCGGCCTGGCTGCGGGCCTTCCGGTGGGTGTCGTCACGGGCATGTGGGCCGGCGCCCTGAGCGGCGTCTACACCCTGCCTGCGAACGGCACGCAGATCGCCGCGGCCAACTTCGACCTCACCGGCACGACCAAGCTCGGCACGAAGCTGCTCGACCACAGCTTCTTCATCCCGATGCTCGTCATGTCCGTGGTCACCATCGCCGTCGGCGCGCTGATCGGCGGGGTCTTCTTCTGACCCCGCTTGACCGTGCCCCCTGACAACCACGAAGGAGAGACCATGCAGGCCAAGGAGATTGCCGACAAGGCCCGGGCCCTGATGCCCGGGGTCGTGGAAGACCTCGAGAAGCTGGTGGCGATCCCGTCGATCGCGTTCCCCGGATATCCCTCGGAGCCCATGGAGCGGATGGGGGCCACGACGCTGCAGATGTTCCGCGACGTCGGGTTCACCAACGCCCAGCTGATGGAGGTGCCCTCGGGCTACCCGCCGATCTATGCCGAGATCGAGGGGCCGGAGGGCTCGCCGGTCGTGGTGCTCTACGCGCACTACGACGTGCAGCCGGCTCCACCCGAGCAGGGGTGGACGAGCGACCCGTGGACGCCGACGCACAAGGACGACGGCCGGATCTACGGACGTGGTGCCGCCGACGACATCAGCGGGCTCGTCAGCCACCTCGGCACGCTGCGGGTCTTCGACGGCAAGCCACCGTGCACGGTCAAGCTGATCCTCGAGGGCATGGAGGAGACCGAGAGCAACCTCGAGGCGTTCGTCGAGGCCCACCCCGAGCTCTTCGCCTGCGACCTCTTCGTCATCTGCGACATGGGCAACCTGCGTGTCGGCGAGCCGGCCCTGACGACAGCCCTGCGCGGCGACGTCGCGTGCGTCGTCACCGTGCGCACGCTCGAGCACCCGCTGCACTCCGGCGTCTTCGGCGGCCCGGCGCCCGACGCCATGATGGCCCTGGCCCGACTCCTCTCGACCCTGCACGACGACGACGGCAACGTGTCCATCGCCGGCGCCTCGACGACGGTGTGGGACGGCGCGGACCTCACCGAGGACGACCTCCGGTCGAGCGCTGACGTGCTCGACGGTGTCGAGCTCACCGGCAGCGGCCGGATCGGAGACCGGCTGTGGGCTCGCCCGTCGGTCAACGCGATCGGGGTCGACATGACCAACATCGCCACCTCCTCGAACGTGCTGATCCCCGAGGCCAGGGCCAAGATCTCGATGCGCATCGTCCCCGGGTCCGAGCCGGACGCCGAGCTCGACGCCCTCGTGGCGCACCTGGAGACGCATGCCCCCTGGGGGGCCAAGGTCGAGGTGCAGCGCACCAAGGCCGCTCCCCCGTTCCTCTGCAAGACGGACGGGCCGGGGTATGCCGCAGCGCGCGACGCGTTGGCCGAGGCCTTCGGCCGCCCGGCCGGGGAGGCCGGCTGCGGCGGGTCCATCCCGTTGCTGCGGACGCTCGAGAAGGCCGCTCCCGGCGCGGAGTTCGTGCTGTGGGGACCGGAGGACGTCGCGGCCTCACGGATTCACGCGTCCGACGAGAGCGTCGACCCCAGCGAGATCGAGAAGATGATCGTGGCCCAGGCCCTCCTGCTCCAGCGCCTCGCCGACGGCGCCGGGGTCGGGTCCGGGTAGACCACGGGGCCCGCGCATGACGGGCGTCGTAGCGGTCTTCGCGCTGCTGGTCATCGTCTTCGTGAGCCAGTCGACGCGGGTCGGCCGGGCCCACCTGACCGGACCCATCGTCTTCGTCGCCTCCGGCATCGGTGTCGGCCTCGTCCTGACGAGCGGGGCCGACACCGAGACCAGCCGCGCCATCGCCGAGGTGACACTGGCACTGACGCTCTTCCACGATGCGGCGCAGCTGCAGCCGCGCGAGGTGCGCGGTGACTCGGTCTTCACCGGCCGGTTGCTCCTCATCGGTCTCCCCCTGACGATCGGGGCCGGCTACCTGGTGGCCCGCGGGATCTTTCCCGGCTCCAGCGTCTGGCTGGCGCTGCTGCTCGCGGCGACCCTGGCTCCCACCGACGCCGGGCTCGGCGCGGCCACCGTGCTCAACCCCGTCGTACCGGTGCGGGTCCGGCGCATCCTCAACGTGGAGAGCGGTCTCAACGACGGGATGGCCACTCCCGTGGTGCTGTTCGCCGTTGCCGCTGCTGCCGGTGGCGCGCCCGAGGATGCCCTCGTGCACGCTCTGCGCGAGCTGGCGATCGGGGGGCTCGTCGGCATCGCGGCCGGGTATGCGTCCGGCCGGCTGATCGAGCGTTCGCGGAGGGCCGGCTGGGCCGAGTCCGCCCTGCTGCCCGTCGCGACCCTCTCCGTGCCGGTGCTCGCCTACTACGGTGCCGTCGAGGTCGGCGGCAACGGCTTCGTCGCAGCCTTCCTGGCCGGAACGGCCTATGCCGCCGCCCAGAGGGAGTCGAGACACACGCACGCCGGCCTGGAGCTGACCGACCGGCTCTCCGCTCTGCTCGGGTTCGCCGTGTGGCTGCTCTTCGGGATCACGGTCGCGCACCACCTCGACTGGATGGTGCGGTGGCAGAGCCTGCTCTTCGCGGCGCTCTCCCTCACCGCACTGCGGATGCTGCCCGTCGCGTTGTGTCTCGTCGGCACGGGACTGCGACGACCCACCGTGCTCTTCGTTGGCTGGTTCGGGCCGCGCGGACTCGCCTCCGTCGTGTTCGCGCTCATCACCTACCAGAGCCTCGGCGCCGCGGACCCCGCCGTCCAGACCCTCATCGGCGCAGTGGCCACGACGGTGCTCCTCAGTGTCGTCCTGCACGGCCTGACAGCGGGGCCCTGGGCGCAGCGGTACGGCGACTGGGCCCAGCGCACCCGTCCCACGGTCGAGACCCAGCCTGCGGCAGAGCCGCTGGCGGTGCGCCGGTCGGTGGGCGGGCACACTACGTACGGGCCGAGGGATGCAGAAGGCATGCCGCCGCGGTGACGCTCCCGGTCGCAGGGAATGCCTGCCTAGATCCCGCGCCAGGTCGACGTGGCGCGGCCGATGCGCTCCGACAGACCGGAGCCGACGACCACCCCGACGGCGATGGCCACGATGCTCATCAGGGCGTTGAGGAAGTCGCCGAGGCCGGCCGCCTGGTCCGCGCCGACGATGCGCGCCACTCCCTGGAGGCCGAGCGCCCCCGGCACGAGCATCCAGAACGTGGGCAGGAAGGTCACCGGCACCGGAGGACCGCTGCGGCGGCTCTGGATCGTGTAGCAGACGGGCAGCACGACGGCCGCAGCCAGGAAGCTCGCGCCGAGGGTGCCCAGGGCACGTCCTGACAGGGCCTGGACGCCGTAGGCGACGTAGAGCACCACGAGCAGCCAGCCGAAGGTGCGGCGCGGCGCGGACGACGCGACGAACTGTCCGACCCCGAAGACGAGCACGCCCACCCAGGGCGCCCACGCGCCGAGGGCTTCGGGCGCATGGCCCACGGCCGGCGGCAGGCCGGCGACCTCGGCCCCCATCGCGATGCCGAACGTCAGGACGAGCAGCCGCTCGAGGCCGTAGACGAGCCGGGCCGACCCGGCCAGCATGTCGCCCGTCGACAGCTCCACGGTCGCCATGGTCAGGGCCGCGCCGGGCAGGAAAGTCACGAGCGCGGGGATGACGATCTCCAGCGGAGGCGAGTCGAGCGCCGGAGCCACCCACTGGAAGACGACGGCCGTGACCACCGTCGCCGTGACGACGGGGAGCACGAGCGAGAGCATGGGCTCACGGTCGGCCCACCACCGCAGGCCGCCGACGAGGAATCCGATGAGCAGCAACGCCGGCAGGGCGCTGGCCGTGGGGTTGAGCATGAGGCCGAGGCCGACGGTGAGGACGCCGCTGGCGAGGACGGACACGCCGCCGCCGAAACGTGGCCCTGCGGCGACGAGCGCATCGAGACGCTCGCGTGCGACGCCCGCGTCGACGGTGCCGTGGCGGATGTCGTCGATGAGCCGGTAGAGGGCGTCGACCTGGTCGAGCCGCAGGGGCACGCTGCTGCCGGCCTCGAAGTCCATCCGGCTGGAGTCCCCGGTGTCGATGCGCACGAACACCCCGGTCGGCACGACGAAGAACGTGACGCCGGTGGCGGCGTACACCACCGCCACCTCCTCGAGGATCTGGGTCACGCGCTCCGTCGCGTCACCTGCCCGGGACATGACGACGCCGAGGTGCCGAAGGAGGTCGAGGACGGCCTCGGGGGGCGGCGCCTCGAAGTTCTCGGGCTCGGGGTCCGAGGCGGGGCCGAGAGGTGCGAGGTGCCCCTGGGCGACTTCCGCGACGCGCGACCACCAGCGGCGGCTCACCGACCGCACTCGTGCACCCGGTGTGACAAGCCCCCCGGACACCGGGTCAGCATCGCTGGACACGTCACCAGCGTGACAGCCGCAGCGGTCGTCAGAGTCATCCTCCACGGGTGACTCTCGCCCGCGGCGGGCGTCCTAGATTCGAGGAGCGCGGCAGGCGCGTGTGCTTGGCGGAGGGAGCGCAACCATGGCCGGAACGAGTTCGTCAGCCGGGTCCGGGAGTTCCGGGCAGGCAGCAGCGCAGGCCGCGGCTCGCGCGGGCGGGGTGCTGGCCGCCACCTGCCTGTCGACCTTCGTGGTGAACGCCAACACCTCGGCGGTCAGCATCCTCCTGCCGGCCATCAGTGCCGACACCGGCATGGACGTCACGACGCTGCAGTGGGCCGTCACGGGCTACTCGCTCGTGGGTGCCGCTGTCATCGTGACGTCCGGCTCGCTCGGTGACGTCTTCGGCCGCAAGCGCGTCTTCCAGCTCGGCCTGATGCTCTTCGTCGTGTCCTGCATCTTCATCGCGCTCTCCTCGTCCGGCGGCGCCGTCATCGCCGGCCGGGTCATCCAGGGAGCGGCCGGGGCCACCATCCTCGCCTGCGGCCTCAGCCTGCTGTCCGTGGCCAACGACGGCCAGGCGCAGCTGCGTGCCGTGTCGCTCTGGGGTGCCGCTGCCGCTGTCGGGGCCGCTGCCGGCCCCCTCATGGGTGGGGTGCTGGTGTCGGTGATGGGCTGGCAGGGACTGTTCTGGGTCGACGCCGTGATCGCGATCGTCTGCATCTTCATCACGGCCCGTCAGGTCTCGGAGTCGCGCGACACGACCCGGTCGCGGTCGATCGACTACGCGGGGTCGCTGCTCATCGCGCTGACCCTCGCTCCGCTGATCCTCGCCCTGAGCAAGGGCGGTGACTGGGGCTGGGGCTCGGTCGCGACGCTCGCCTGTGTCGCCATCGGTGTCGCTTCAGGATTCGCCTTCGTCGCCGTGGAGCGACGCGTGGCCGTCCCGATGCTGGACCTCGGTCTGCTGCGCAACCGCGTCCTCGTCGGGTCGACGATCGCCATCCTCATCGGTGCCGGCACCATCAACGCGCTGATGTACCTCCTCAGCCTCTACTTCCAGGACCCTGCTGCCCTCGGCTTCACGACCCTCCAGGCGGGCCTGGCGACGCTGCCGGCCACGGTCGGCCTCGTCGCCATCGCCGCCCTCGTGCCGCGCCTCACCGCGCGCCTCGGAGGTCGCCAGGTGGTCGCCATCGGGTTCCTCCTGACAGCCGTCGGTTTCGCCGCCCTCGGCTTCGCCGACGCCGACTGGGCCTACCGTGCCTTCCTGCTGCCGCTGTTGGCCGTCGCGGTGGGGATGGGTCTGTCGAACGGGCCGGCGTCATCGGCGTCCACCGCGTGCGTGCCGGAGAAGCAGGTCGGGTCTGCGTCCGGGGTGTCGAACATGGCGCGCTACGTCGGGGCGGCGGTCGCCACCGCGCTGGCCGCGACGATCTACGGAGCCGTCATCGCGGACCGAACGGCGGAGGGACAGCCCGCGGGAGATGCCCTCGCCTCGGGCCTCGCGACCGCGTCCTGGGTGATGGCCGTCTTCAGCTTCCTCGGCGTGCTGATGGCCGTCCTGATGGGCCGCCACCAGGCCGCCAAGGGCACGATCCACGACTCGGCTGCCGCCGCGGCATCAACCGCCATGACCCTGCGCACCACGGCGACCGGCACCGCAGCCACGGGTGCTGCGGTGAAGGGCGCCTGAGGACGCACGTCCCTTGTCGCGAGGTTTTCAGTCCCTCCTCGCGAGCTCAGAGCCAGTCAGGCGTCGGAGCGTGTCAGCCGTCGGAGGAAGAGTGCCTCGGCCAGCGCCATGTCCGCGATCTCCTGCGGGTGCACGCTCTCGTTGGGGGCGTGGATGAGGGCCAGCGGCTCCTCCACGCCCATCAGGATGAGCTCGGCACCCGGGTAGGTCTCGGCGAAGACGTTGCACAGCGGGATCGAGCCGCCCTGGCCCAGGCCCACCATCGGCGTACCGAAAGCCTCCTCCATCGCGGACGCGATGGCGCGGTAGGCGGGTCCGTCGGTCTGGGCCGAGAAGGGCGATCCCGTCGCCTCCGTCTCGACGCTCACGTGCACGCCCCACGGGGCAGCGGCGACGAGCTGGTCCGTCAGCGCCTTCTCGGCCACAGCCGGGTCGGTGCCCGGGGGGATGCGCAGGTTGAGGCGGGCACGAGCCCGGGGCACGATGGCTGCCGCGGACCCGACGACCGGCGGGCAGTCGATGCCGAGGATCGTCAGCGACGGCCGCGCCCAGAGCATGTCGGACACGCTCCCCTTGCCGAGCAGCGACGCCCCGTCGACGACGCCGGCGTCGCTGCGGAACTGGTCCTCGGGATAGGTGGCCCCCGGCCACTCCTGGCTGTTGTCGAGGCCGGAGACCGTCGTGTTGCCCTCGGCGTCGCGCAGGCTCGCCAGCATCGCGACGAGCGCTGCGAGCGCGTCCGGGGCGGCGCCGCCGAACATGCCGGAATGGACCTCCGAGGCAAGTGCCTCGACGGTGACGACGACGTTGACCATGCCGCGCAGGCTCACCGTGGCAGCCGGTCGTCCGACCGCTGCGTTGCCCGTGTCACAGACGAGGACGGCGTCGGCGCGGAGCAGGTCCGCGTGCTTGGGCACGAAGTCCTCGAGGCCACCGGTCCCCTGCTCCTCCGAGCCCTCGACGACGAGCTTGAGGTTGACCGGCACGTCGTCGCCGAGCGCCCGAAGGGCGGTCAGGTGCATGACGATGTTGCCCTTGCAGTCTGCCGTGCCGCGGCCGTACCACCGGCCGTCGACCTCGGTCAGCTCGAACGGCGGGGTGCGCCACGCGTCCTCGTCCAAGGGTGGCTGCACGTCGTAGTGGGCGTACAGCAGGACCGTGACGGCGTCGGGGTCTGCGCACGGCCGTGACCCCACGACCGCCTGGCTCCCGTCCGAGGTCTCGGCCAGGTGCGCGTCGGCGAAGCCGACCGCAGCGAAGGCGTCGAGGACCCACTGGGCCGCCCGGGCGCACTCCTCCGGCGGGTACTGCCGCGGGTCGGCGACGGACGGGATCGACACGAGCTCGGCGAGGTCCGATCGGGCCTGTCCCATCAGCCCGGCAACACGCTCACGCAGCTCCACGAGTCGTCAGCCCTTCACCGTGTCGGAGAGCTCGAGACTGCCGACGAACTCCTGGAAGCTCGGCACCTCGTCGGGGCAGTAGATCTTGAGGACGAGGAGCTGTCCCTTGACCACCCGGTTGTCCGAGATGATCGGTCGCATCCCCGGACCGGCCGCGCCGTTCATGAGCTGGCCGAGGAGGACGCCCTTGCGCAAGGACCCGTTCGGGTCGTCGCACACCGCACCACCGTCGTCCCCGAGGAGCCGCACGACCTGGTCCTTGCTCGGCGCACGGGCTCCGGCAGCCGTGAGGGCCGCGATGAGCTGCGTGGCCTTCTGGTCGGCCTGCTGGGACGTCTTGCCCGAGTGGAAGGTCAGCAGGGCGATGACCGTCAGGGCCACGACCGCGATGCCGGCGACGATGTAGGTCGTCCGGTTCTGCTGGTACGTGGCGCTCTCCGTGATGTTCATGACGAGCTCACCTCCGCCCCTTCAGGCTGCTTCCATGACGGCTTGCGCATCTTGTAGAAGAGGAACGGGACGAGCAGACCGAGGCCGAGCGCGCCAGCCGCGACGATCACGAGATACGTTGCGGGACTGCCCGATCCGAACTGCGAGGGCGGGACGAACCCGATGAGCAGCGCCGCGAGCGAGGCGGCGAAACCGATGCCGCAGAGCGCCCCGAGCATCGGCGCGCGGTAGCCGCGCGCGTGGTCCGGGTCGTTGCGCCGCAGGCGCACCGCGGCCACGAACATCAGCAGGTACATGATGAGGTAGACCTGCGTCGTGATGACCGAGAAGATCCAGTAGGCGCTCGACACGTTCGGGATCAGGGCGTAGCCGAGCCCGATGATCGTCGTGATGATGCCCTGGGCGACGAGGATGTTCTGCTGGACGCCGTTCTTGTTCAGCTTCTGCAGCACCGGTGGCAGGTAGCCCTCCTGGCGCGAGATGAGCAGCAGACCCTTCGACGGGCCGGCGAGCCAGGTGAGCATGCCGCCGAGCGACGCGGTCACCAGCATGATCCCGACGATCGGGGTCAGCCACTGTGCGCCGAAGTTGGCGAAGACCGCGTCGAAGGCCTGCATGACCCCGGCCGTGAGCGACAGCTCCTCGGCGGGCACGATCCAGCTGATCGCCAGGGCCGGGAGGATGAAGATCGTCAGCACCAGCCCCATCGCGAGGAACATCGACTTCGGGAACTCCTTGGCCGGGTTCTTCAGCGAACCGACGTGCACGGCGTTCATCTCCATGCCGGAGTACGACAGGAAGTTGTTGACGATGAGCACGAGGCTGGAGAGTCCCGCCCAGACGGGCAGCAGGTTGTCCGCGGTCATCGGGGCGGCGGACGGGTTGCCCTGACCCAGGAAGACGGCGCCCAACGTGACGAGGACAACCCCTGGGATCAGCGTCCCGATGATGAGCCCGGCACTCGCGAGGCCGGAGACGCCCTTGGTCCCACGCGACGACACCCACACGGCGGACCAGTACACGACGACGATGACCAAGGCGGTCCACACGCCGTTGGACGCGAGCGCCGGGTTGATGACGTAGGCCAAGGTGCTCGCGACGAAGCCCAGCAGGCTGGGGTAGTAGAAGATCGTCATGGCGAACTGGCACCACACGGCGAGGAACCCCATCGGCTTGGAGATGCCGCGGGCCACCCAGTTGTAGACGCCACCGTCCCACCCGGAGGCGAGCTCCGCCGAGACCAGGGAGGTCGGGATCAGGAAGACGATCGCCGGGACGATGTACAGGAAGACGCACGCCAGGCCGTACACCGCCATCGTCGGGGCCGCCCGGAGGCTGGCGACGGAGCTGGTCGTCATCATGGCCAGGGCGATCCACGAGATGTAGGCCGTGGCCGGTGCCCTGGTGCGCCTCGTGGTGGCGGCGACGGGCTCGTCGGCCGACGCGTCCATGGCACTCATGACCGCACCCCCGGGCTGGTCGTGGTGAGCAGTCCTGCGCCCGAGCCGCGCTCGTGCATCGTTCGCGTGTTGCCTCCGTACGCCCTCACGCCCATCTCCATGCCGACCACCGTCCACTCCTGAGATCCCTGCACGTACCTCCAGATTCCTGCGCGAAGTCGTCCACGGGCCTCACTCCTTTGGGTTGATACCGGGTCAGACCTCACTCGACGACGGCGAGCCCGTGGTCGGTGTTGTTGAGTCGCAGGGCGCCCGTCTCGGTCACGGTCACGATGTCCTCGATGCGCACCCCGAAGCGTCCGGCGAGGTAGATCCCGGGCTCGACCGAGAAGCACATCCCCGGCACGAGGGGCTGTTCCTCGCCCTCGACCATGTAGGGGGGCTCGTGGGTCGTCACCCCGATGCCGTGACCGGTCCGGTGGATGAACTCCTTGCCGTAGCCCGCGCCCGTGATGACGGCTCGCGCCGCGCGGTCGACGTCCTGGCACGTCGCGCCCGGGAGGGCCGCGGCGACACCGGCCTCCTGCGCGAGCCGCACGATCTCGTGGACGTCGCGGATCTGCTGGGTCGGCTCCCCGACGCACACCGTGCGGGTGGTGTCGGACCCGTAGCCGAACATCAGGCCGCCGAAGTCCAGGACGACCGCGTCGCCCTGCTGGATCACGCGTTCGCCGGCCTCGTGGTGCGGGTTGGCACCGTTGGGACCTGACCCCACCACCGTGAAGTCGACCTGCTCGTGCCCGAAGTGACGCAGCAGCCCGGCAAGGTCTGCGGCCACCTCGGTCTCGCGGCGTCCGGCGAAGCGAACCTTGACGATCTCCCCGTAGGCCGCGTCGGCCGCAGCACCCGCCGCCGTGAGCCGCGCCAGCTCGTCGGCTCCCTTGACCGCCCGCATCATCGGCAGCCCATGGGTGAGTGACCGGTACGTCGTGCGTGGCAGGGCACCCTGGAGACCGAGCAGGTGCAGGGCCCATGCCGAGTCGGAGACGCCGTACGTGCCGTCTGCTCGCAGCAACGGCGTGGCGGCTCGGTAGGGGTCGGTGGCGTCGGCCCAGTCCAGCACCCTCATGCCACGCACTCCCTCGGCTGCCTCGGCGTCGGGCCGCTCGAGGGCCGGGACCAGCAGGGTCGGCTCCTGGTCGGTCGCGAGCACGAGCACCGTGAGCCGTTCGGTGATCGCCGTGGGCTGGTAGCCCGTGAGCCAGACGAGGTCGGGTCCCGGAGTCACGAGGACGCCGGCGAGGCCGGCCTCGGCAGCGGCTGCCACGACGCGTCGCCCACGCGCCAGGTAGTCGTCCACGGTGAACGGCGATGGTGGCTGCACGTCGACGGGGCTCATGGCTGTCTCCCTTGGGTAGCGCGCCCCATGCTAGGTCTGCGTCTCCGGAGGGTTGCTCACCCGATCGGGATGACATCCTTCCCCGCTCGCCGGCCACCGCCACATACGCGCCGACGTCGTCGAACCTGCACCCATCGTTCACCCGGCAGCGTTAGGTTCGGCAGTGTGGTCGACGCGTCCGCGGCGACCCTGACGAGGAGCGCGCGTGGTGGACCCCCTGCTGGCCGGCGACCGCGCCGCCACGCCCCGGACGCTCGTCGACGTGCTCGCCGACGTCACCGCGTGCCACCCCGACGCGCCGGCGCTCGACGACACGGTGACCGTCCTGACCTATACCGAGCTGACCGAGCAGGCGCGGCGGATGGCCAAGGAGCTCAAGGCTGCGGGCGTACGCCGTGGCGACCGGGTCGGCGTCCGGGTGCCCTCGGGGACGACCGACCTCTACGTCGCCGTGCTCGGCATCCTCCACGCGGGAGCGGCCTACGTCCCCGTCGACGTCGACGACCCGCAGGAGCGAGCCGACCTCGTCTTCTCCGAGGCCGCCGTGGCAGCCGTCGTCGGGGCCCGTCGCCAGATCTCGGTGCCCTCGTCGGGCTCGTCGTCCGTGAGGACCGTACGCCGACCCGCACCGCGCGGGGCGCGCGAGGGTCGCCACCAGCCCACTCCCCTGCCGGACGTGCGGGTGGACGACGACGCGTGGGTGATCTTCACCTCCGGGTCGACCGGCGTGCCCAAGGGCGTTGCCGTCTCGCACCGTTCGGCAGCCGCTTTTGTCGACGCGGAGGCCCGGATGTTCTTGCAGGACAGTCCGATCGGGCCCGGTGACCGGGTGCTTGCCGGGCTCTCGGTGGCCTTCGACGCCTCCTGCGAGGAGATGTGGCTCGCGTGGGGCCATGGGGCATGCCTGGTCCCGGCCCCCCGGAGCCTGGTGCGCACCGGCATGGATCTCGGGCCGTGGCTCGTGGCCCAGGACGTCACGGTCGTCTCCACCGTCCCGACGCTCGCGGCGCTCTGGCCCGCCGAGGCGCTCGAGCCGGTGCGCCTGCTGATCTTCGGCGGCGAGGCGTGCCCGCCCGAGCTCGCCGAGCGGCTCGTCGCGCCTGACCGCGAGGTGTGGAACACCTACGGTCCGACCGAGGCGACCGTCGTCGCGTGCGGAGCCCGGCTCGACGGTACGACCCCGATCCGGATCGGCCTACCCCTCGACGGCTGGGACCTCGCCGTCGTCGGCCCCGACGACCGTCCGGTCGCGACGGGCGAGACGGGCCAGCTCATCATCGGCGGGGTCGGCCTGGCCCGCTACCTCGACCCGGCCAAGGACGCGGAGAAGTACGCGCCCATGCCGACCCTGGGATGGACGCGCGCCTACCGCTCGGGCGACCTCGTCGTGAACGACCCGGAGGGCCTCGTCTTCGTCGGCCGGGCCGACGAGCAGGTCAAGCTCGGCGGCCGGCGGATCGAGCTCGGCGAGGTCGACGCCGCGCTGCAGTCCCTGCCCGGGGTGTCGGGCGCTGCCGCAGCGGTCAAGACCACGAGTGCCGGCAGCCAGGTGCTCGTCGGCTACGTCGTCCCCGAGCAACGCGGTCAGGTCGACCCGCACGTCATCCCCGGCGACTTCGACCGCACTGCTGCTCTCGCGCGACTGCACGAGGAGCTGCCGTCGGCGCTCGTTCCGGTGCTCGCCGTCGTCGAGGCGCTACCGACCCGGACCTCGGGCAAGGTCGACCGCGCGGCCCTGCCGTGGCCGCTGCCCGGGACCGCCGACGACGGGCCGAGCGACCTCGCCGGCACCGCTGCGTGGCTGGCCGAACACTGGACCGCGGTGCTCGGCACCGAGGTGCGCTCGGTCGAGGCCGACTTCTTCGACCACGGCGGCGGCAGCCTGTCGTCGGCCCGACTGGTGTCGCTGCTGCGCGAGCGCTACCCCACGGTCACCGTGGCCGACATCCACACCCATCCTCGCCTCGGCGCGCAGGCCGAGCTCCTCGAGACGATGGACACCGCCGACGGGTCGAGGATCGAGCGCACCGTGCGCCGCATCCCGCGCCGCACCCAGCTCGTGCAGACCGCCGTGTCGCTCGTCCTGCTCACGGTCAAGGGGCTGCAGTGGCTCGTGGGCCTCGCGACCCTGACCGAGCTGCTCCGTCTCGCCGACCTCGCCGACTGGTCGCAGCCCGTTTCGTGGTGGGCGCTGGCGTTCGGCTGGCTCCTGTTCATCACCCCGCTGGGGCGGATGGGCCTGTCCGCGGTGGCCGCTCGCACCCTGCTCGCCGGCGTGCAGCCCGGCAGCTACCCGCGCGGTGGGAGCGTCCAGATGCGCCTCTGGGCCGCCGAGCGCTTCGCCGACGCCATGGGCGCCATCACGATGGCCGGCGCCCCGTGGATCATCTACTACGCGAGGATGCTCGGCGCCTCGGTCGGCACGGGTGTCGACCTGCACTCGGTGCCGCCGGTCACCGGCATGCTGACGATCGGCTCCGGTGCCAGCATCGAACCCGAGGTCGACCTCTCGGGCTACTGGATCGACGGCGACGTCGTGCACGTCGGCCTGGTCCACATCGGGCGGGAGGCCGTCATCGGCGCTCGGAGCACCATCGGTCCCGACGTGCACATCGGCCGCGGGGTGGTCGTCGAGGCCGGCTCGACCGTCCTGCGGTCCGTGCGCCCGGGTCGGGTCGTGGCCGGATCCCCCGCCCAGCGGGTGTCCGACTCGAGCCATGCGGGCTGGCCCGCCACGCGCCCACCCAACGCCCCCGCGTGGCTCGCCGTCTACGGGCTGTCGGGCGTCCTCCTGTCGGTCCTGCCCTTCCTGGCGCTCGTCCCGGGCGTGTTCCTCGTCGGCGGGGCGGTCGCCCGGGCCACGGGCTCGCGCGAGGCGGTCGTGACGGCATACGCGGCGGTGCCCGTCCTGACCGTGCTCGGGGTGGTCTCGCTCGCCGCCATCACGATCGTGCTGGTGCGCCTGCTCGGCATAGGATTGCGCGAGGGCTACTACCCGGTGCGCGGGAGGGTCGGGTGGCAGGTGTGGGCGACCGAGCGCCTGCTCGACCAGGCCCGGACGCTGCTCTTCCCCGTCTACGCGAGCCTCGTGACACCGATGTGGCTGCGCGCCCTGGGCGCGCGGGTCGGACGGGACGTCGAGGCCTCGACCGTGCTCCTGCTGCCGTCGATGACCTCGGTCGCCGACGGTGCCTTCCTCGCCGACGACACGATGGTGGCGAGCTACGAGCTCGCCCACGGGTGGGTGCACATCGCCCCCGCGAAGATCGGCAAGCGGGCCTTCCTCGGCAACAGCGGCATGACGGCCCCGGGTCGGCGCGTGCCGAAGCACGGGCTCGTCGCGGTGCTCTCGGCCGCACCGCAGAAGTCGAAAGCCGGGTCGAGCTGGCTGGGCAGTCCCCCGGTGCGGCTGCGACGACCGCCGCAGGGGTCCGACGACGAGAGGACCTTCGCACCTCCGTTGCGGCTCAAGGTGGTCCGTGGGCTGGTCGAGCTGTGCCGGATCATCCCCGTCATGGTGACCGTCGCCATCGGCGTCAGCGTCCTCGTGGCGCTCCAGTGGCTTGTCGACCTCGTCGGCCTCGCCGGAGCAGCAGCCCTGGGCGGCGTCGTCCTCGCGGCAGCCGGAGCCCTCGCCGCCGCGGTGACGACCCTCGCGAAGTGGGTCGTCGTCGGCCGCATCGGCGCCGTCGAGCACCCCCTGTGGAGCTCGTTCGTGTGGCGCAACGAGGTCGTCGACACGTTCGTCGAGATGGTCGCCGGCCCGTGGTTCGCCTGGACGGCGACGGGCACGCCCGCCATCAACGTCTGGCTGCGAAGCCTGGGGGCCCGGATCGGGCATGGTGTCTGGTGTGAGACCTACTGGCTGCCCGAGGCGGACCTCGTGACCCTCGGTGACGGTGTGACCGTCAACCGGGGCTGCGTCCTCCAGACCCATCTCTTCCATGATCGAATCATGAGCATGGACACGGTCACGCTCGAGGACGGAGCCACCCTCGGCCCCAACGGGGTGATCCTGCCTGCGGCCAGCATCGGGTCGGCCGCGACCGTGGGGCCCGGTTCGCTTGTGCTCCGGGGTGAGGCCGTGCCGAGCGGGACGCGCTGGACGGGCAACCCGATCGCGCCGTGGAGCGGCGTCGCGTCCCGGCCGGCCTCCGCGTCGGCGTCCGGGCCTGCGTCCGGGCCGGCTTCCGGGCCGGCTGCCGGGCCGGCTGCCGGGCCGGCTGCCGGGCCGGCCTCCGGGGACCTCGAGGTCGGCGCACGATGACGGGCGGTCTCGCCCAGCAGGTGCCCGCGCTCACCGACCCGTACACCCCGGACCGTGGTGACCCGGCCTACGAGGTCACCCACTACGACCTCGACCTCGACTACAAGGTGTCGACCAACCGCCTCGCCGGTCGCGCCGTCCTCGACGTCACCGCCCTCGAGGACGCGCGGCGGCTCGTCGTCGACCTCGTCGGGCTGCGCGTCCTCAAGGTGTCGGTCGGCGGAGCCGCAGCCAAGTGGGTCCACCGCGGCCCCCGCGTCGTGGTGACCCCGTCGAGGCCGCTGACGCGCGGCGAGCGCACCCAGGTCGTGATCACGTATGCCGGCACGCCCGGTCCCGTCGCGACGCGCTGGGGCGACGTCGGCTGGGAGGAGCTCTCCGAGGGCGCGCTCGTGGCCGCGCAGCCCAACGGCGCCGCGACCTGGTTCCCGTGCAACGACCACCCGCGCACCAAGGCCACGTACCGACTGGCGTTCGAGTGCGACTCGCCCTACGACGTCGTGGCGACGGGCGCCCTCGTCGCGACCCGGACCCGGGGCAGCCGCACGCGGCGGGTGTTCGAGCAGGGCGTCCCCATGGCGACCTACCTCGCGACGGTGCACGTCGGTCGGTACGTCCGGCGTGCGCTGGCCCCGGCCGACGTGCCGATCACCGTCGTGCTTCCCGTGCAGCAAGAGCGCGACGTCCTGCACGACCTGGGCCGCCTGCCCGAGATGACCCGCCTCTACGAGGCGCTCTTCGGGCCATACCCGTTCGACGACTACACCGTCGTCGTCACGGCCGACGACCTCGAGATCCCCCTCGAGGCCCACGCCATGGCCACGTTCGGTCCGAACTGGCTCGACGGGCGCCGCCGTCACGAGCGCCTCGTCGCGCACGAGCTCGCCCACCAGTGGTTCGGCAACAGCCTCACCCCCGAGACGTGGGCCGACATCTGGCTCAACGAGGGGTTCGCCTGCTACGCCGAGTGGCTCTGGGCCGAGCACGCCGACGGAGTGCCCGTCCGGGTCAACGCCGCGACCCACTGGTCCCGGCTCACCAGGCTTCGGCAGGACGTCGTCCTGGCCGACCCCGGGCCCGACCTCATGTTCGACGACCGCGTCTACAAGCGTGGCGCCCTGACCCTGCACGCCCTGCGGCTGCAGCTCGGTGACGTCGCCTTCTTCGACCTCGTGCGCGACTGGGTCGCGACCCACCGACACGGGTCGGTGTCCACCGACGAGTTCGTCGAGCACGTCGAGACCTTCGTGAGGGAGATGGCGCCTGGATCGGGCGAGGCGGCCGCGGGACGCGCACGTGAGCTGCTCGAAAGGTGGCTCTGGGCCACTCCCCTCCCCCGGGTCGTCGCGGGCGGCTGACCTGTGTCAGTGGCGCCGGACCCGCAGCGCTCCCGCGGGTGACGCCAGAGCGACGGCGGCGGCATACGGCCTCGGCACGTCGAGGTCGACGACCGTTACGGACGACATCCCCGGCACCACCGCGGCGGGGACGCCCGACGTCGGCGTCACGAAGGTGGTGGGGTCGACACGGAGCCCGACCCCCAGTGCCTTGAGGGCGGCCTCCTTGCGCACCCACGTCGTCGCCTCGGCGAATGTCCTTGTGTCGTCGCCGCGTTCGTCACGATGGAGTGCCACGTCCTCGTAACCGCCGAACCGGGTCGCATCGACGAGGTCGACGTCGACGCCCACGGGCCCGGACCGGCTGAGAGCGAGCACGACGACCGAGCGGGTGCGACTCAGCGACAGGTGGATCCCGGGGTCGTCGAGCAGGCGTGGGACGTCGTGCTGCCGACCACAGTCGGGGCACGTGCGGTCGAATCGCAGCGACTCCGGAGGCCGGCCGACGAGCCGCCCGATCTCCCGACGGGCGAGTACGTGGAGCGCGAGGTATGCCGTGGCGTCGCGCGGGTCCGCGAGCCGCGCCCACCGCTCGCGTTCGTGCGGGTCGAGTCCGTCGAGCGTCTCTGGCCCGATGCCCGCCGCTCCGCTCGCCGGCGGTGTCTCGCGCAGCCAGACGTCGACGGTCGCGACCGTCATGACCGTCGATCCGTCGGGGCGTCCACACGCCAAGGATCCGTGGGTCGGCCCGCGCCCGCAACCGGCCGTCCCCGGAGGCGCCGCCCGGAGATCGCCCTCACGAGGTGATGCGTGCTCCACGTCGCGGTGGCACCGTCGAGGAGAGCCAGCGACGCATTCCTTCCCGAAGCGTCACGCCCCGGAGGAGACACCGTGAGTAGCGAGACCCAGTCATCGACGACATCGGGAGCACGCGAGGGGCAGCCGGCCCGGAGGGTGGCCCACCTGACTCCCCAGGAGCGCGTGGCCCGCGGCAAGGCCGCCCGCAACGAGACGCCGAGAAGCAGTCATGCCGGGTGGGCGCCGGCGACGAACCGGCTGGACCCGATCGCCCTCCTCGAGGAGCAGGCGACCAGCAGGGTGCCCGAGCTCGTCCCGCTGCGCTACGGACGCATGCTCGTCTCACCGTTCACCTTCTACCGCGGCGCTGCCCTGATCATGGCCAACGACCTCTCCCCCACCCCGCGCTCGGGGTTCATCAGCCAGATCTGCGGTGACGCGCACCTCTCGAACTTCGGCGTGTTCGCCTCCCCCGAGCGCCGCCTGCTCTTCGACATGAACGACTTCGACGAGACGCTGCCCGGCCCGTGGGAGTGGGACGTCAAACGCCTCGCGGCCAGCTTCGAGATCGCCGGGCGGGACCGTGGCTTCGCGCCCGCCGACCGGCGCACGATCGTCACGGCGTGCGTCGCCGAGTACCGGAGCCGGATGCAGCAGTTCGCCGCCGCGCGCAACCTCGACGTCTGGTACGCGCACATCGAGGTCGAGCAGCTGCTCGAGCTCCTGAAGACGAGCGTGACGAAGAAGCAGAAGGCCAAGGCCGAGGCCAACGTGGCCAAGGCTCGCACGCGAGACAGCATGCAGGCCTTCACCAAGCTCACCCATGACGTCGACGGGCATCGCCGCATCATCTCCGACGCCCCCCTCATCGTGCCGATCGAGGAGCTGGCGGCGGGTACGGGGCATGACGACGTCGGGGGCGAGCTGCGCGGTCTGATCAGGTCGTACCGCCGCACCCTCGAGACCGACCGCCGCGAGCTGCTGGAGTCCTTCGACTACGTCCACGCCGCGCGCAAGGTCGTCGGTGTCGGCAGCGTCGGCACCCGGGCCTGGATCGTCCTCCTCCTCGGACGGGACGGGCAGGACCCGCTCTTCCTCCAGGCGAAGGAGGCTCAGGAGTCCGTCCTCGAGAGGTTTGTCGGCAAGAGCAAGTACGTCAACCACGGGCAGCGGGTCGTCGCCGGCCAGAGGTTGATGCAGGCGGCCAGCGACATCTTCCTCGGCTGGCAGCGCGTCAAGGGCTTCGACGGTCAGGTGCGCGACTTCTACCTCCGTCAGCTGCGTGACTGGAAGGGGTCCGCCGACGTCGACACCATGGGCTCGGGCCCGATGACGGCGTACGCCCGGGTCTGTGGCGCGACCCTGGCCCGCGCCCATGCCCGCTCCGGCGACCGCATCGCGATCGCGTCCTACCTGGGCACGAGCGACACGTTCGACCGGGCGATCGCCGCCTTCTCGTCGGCCTACGCCGACCAGAACGAACGCGACTACGCCGCGCTCGTCGACGCGGTCGAGTCCGGACGACTCGAGGCGCAGACCGGCATGTGACCGACGGACGAGTGATGCCAGCGGGATCCGGGCCGAACGCGGCGCAGGGCTCGGGTGAACGGGCCCGCGCGCTCTCTCCCGACGGCGTCATCCCGGTGCCATCATGTCGTCATGACCACGTATCGCCCGGACACGACCGCGGGCGCTGCTGACGGCATACGGGCAGCGTCCGACCTCACCACCCTCGCCCGCGCGCTGGCCGAGACCTCGGGTCTCATGCCGACCCTCGGACAGGTCGCCAGAAGATCGCTGGACCTCGTGCCCTGTGACTGGGCGGCGGTCGCGGTCGCGGAACGCTTCACCGCCCATCGGGCTCGCCTTTCGGACTCGACCGACGAGACCCTGATGGCGGCCGTGGCCGACATCGCCGGCCGTGCCGGCACGAGTCCCGGCATCGTGGCCCTGCATGCGGTCGACCCGGTGGTCTGCAACGACCTGGACCGGGAGTGCCGCTTTCCCGAGTACGCGCGGGAGATGGTCGCCCGCACCCCCGTCCGGGCCGTGCTGTCGGTGCCCCTGCGCATGAACGAGGCACCTCTCGGCGTCCTGACGCTCTACAGCCGCGCGTCCGGGGCCTTCGACCCGGAGGCAGTGGACCGGGCCGTGCTCGTCGCAGAACACGCGGCCATCGCGATCGAGGCCGCGCGCACGGACGACCGGGCGGAGCACCTCGAGCTCGCGCTGCGCAACAGCCGCACCATCGGCGCCGCCATCGGGATCCTCGTCGAGCGTCACCGGATCTGCACCGACGAAGCCTTCGAGCGGTTGCGCGGCATCAGTCAGCACAACAACCGCAAGCTCGTCGACGTCGCCCAGGAGCTCGTCGACACCGGTGCGCTCCCCCAGGTGCGATGACCGGTGCTGGACCACACCGCCTGCCTTGAGGCCACGGCGACTCAGCACACCCGGCCTTCAGCGGTCCTGGGGACCGTCACGCCAGCACTCTGTCCGGCGGACGACGGCGGCGCCGGGGTGGTGGGTACGTGCGGTACGTGGAGCCGATAGCAGAAACACGTGACGTGCTGACCCGCATGGCCATGGAGGGCGAGGTGTCGATCGGCGAGCAGCTGGCGTTGGTCAACGACCGCCTCACGAGGAGGGTCCCGGACGTCGTCGCCTTCAGTGTCGGGGTCGTTCGGCGTGGGCTGACGCTGACCTATGTGACGACCCAGCTCGACGCCGCGCGTCTCGACGCGGCACAGTACGCCGACGACGGCCCGTGTGAGGAGGCCGCACGGACGGGCAGGGTCGTGGCCGTCGACCACGACGAGCTGCTCGACGAGGGCCGGTGGCAGCTGTTCGCCCAGAGCAGCGCCGCCGCGGGGATCCACAGCACGCTGTCGATCCCGGTCATGGACGCCGGCAGAGTCGTCGGAGGCGTCAACCTCTACGGCCGGACTGCGAGCACGTTCGAGGGTCGGCACGAGGAGGTCGCCACCATCGTCGGCGGCTGGGCGGCCGGCGCAGTCAGCAACGCCGACCTCAGCTTCAGCACGCGACTCGAGGCGACCCGAGCCCCTCGGCGACTGCATGATCTCGAGACCGTGCGCGCCGCGGTGCAGGTCCTCGTGAACGAGCGCGGCGTGAGTGCCCAGATGGCGGAGACGAAGCTCTACGAGGCGGCGGCACAGGCCGGCATACCCGTGACCGCCTTGGCCCACATGGTGATCGGGGACAGTGACGGCTCCTCGACCCCGTGATCAGACCGCGACAGTGGGCGTGCTGCCGACCCGAGGTCGACAGCACGCCCAATCGTGGGACGAAGACGGTCAGAGCGGGTTGCGCTCGTCGTAGGTGTCTCCGTAGTAGGTCCCCAGTCGATCGCGATACGCAGGATCGCTCACGTCGTCCTCTCCCAGTTCGGGCGAGTCCTTGATCTGGTCCTTCCTGCGATCGATGTAGACGCTCCCCTCGTCCCAGTCGACGCGCTCCACGGTCCCGGCCGGAAGCATGACCTTGCGGCCGAAGATCCAGGGTCCGGTGTCAACGACGACGTAGCCGGCGCCCACGTCACGAGTGGCGCCGTCGATCCGACCGATGTCACCGTCTGCGGCATGGACCTTGAAGCCCGTCAGGTCGTCCTGACGGTCCGAGACCCCCGTGCTCTCCCGGTAGTTCCACGCGTCCCAGTCGTGGATCGTCATGGCTTCTCCCTTCGTTGGAGTGCTTGTGCGTCAGGCTCGTACCCGGGTCTCGGTGCCTCTAACGGTTACGACGATCCACGCATTTCGCCCTGCCGCTCGTGAGGCGACTGTCATGACCGCCAGCAGGCGGGGTGAACGACCTGCTGACGTGGGTATGGGCGAAGAAGGACCCTCGGACTCGGCCCATCCCATCCGGCCCTCCAGCGGAAGGAGAGTCTGTATCGGCACCACGCCGAACACAGACGGACGACTCATGGAAAACCCCTCGACCAGCAGCACTCACCCCACGTGCCCGAGCTGCGGAGCGACCCGTAGCCCTGAGGCGATTCCGTACAAGCAGGGGGACGGTGCCCTCGCCGTCTACACGTGCGCATCGTGCGGTGCACGTTTCGAGAGCTGGACCACCAGCACCGCAGGTGACGGTGACCCGTTGGCCCCGGGCCACGCAACGGACTAGCTCCTCAACCAAGCCTCATCGGTGACGCCACGCCCGACGGCCGGCAGGGCCTCAAGGCTGCCGATCGCGTTGCCACGGCGGTCCGAACTTGGTGGCAGATTCTCCCTGGCAGAGCGCTGTTCCCAGGCTTCGCGTCGAACCTGACACCGGGGCGGTTCTCGCTCTCGAGCGTGCCGCTCTCCAGCTCGCCATGGTGTACCACTTGGGCCCGTAGTCCACGGGTCGGTCCTGCCACCCGTCGAAACAGCACACGGTGCACGACAGCGACTCACGAACCTCGGTGCTGAACGGGAGGGCTCTGACGTGCGTCACCTGCGTGAGGAGATGCGTTCGGGCCCTTCCGTCGTCGCACGAACCGCCGTTCGGCTCCCCTAGAAGAAGAGGGCTCCGATGGCGGTGCCGACGACGACGGTGGTCACCGACAGGACCAGCATCGGGACGAAGTAGCTGTGGTCGACCAGCTTGGTGCCGAGCTTCGTGGTGCCCGACAGGTCGAAGTTCGCGCCCGCGATCTGCGGACCACCCGTCGGCAGCGTGTAGACGCCGCCGATGGCGCCCGCCCACATGCCGGTGACGATGCCCGGCGGGAGGCCGGCCGCCAGGCCGATCGGGACCATGGTCCGCGTGGCGGTCGACTGGCTGGTGGTGAGGGCGGCGACGATGAAGACCGACAGCGCGAAGACGAACCGGTAGTCGTTGACCCACCCACCGACGGTCTCGACGATGACCTCCTCGTTGGCCGCGATGAACGTCGCGGTCAGCCAGGCGATGCCGAAGAGGGCGATGGCCGACATCATGCCGGCCTTGAACACGGACTGGTCGGGCACCGTCTTCACCGATGGCTTGCCCAGGAAGAGGATCGCGACACCGACGACGAACATCACCATGACGATCGTGGTGGTCATGTCGATCGGGACGGGACCCTCGCCCGAGTCGAACGCCGGGCGCAGGTCCGGGAAGAGGCCCAGCACCACGATCAGCAGCACGCCCGTCAGGAACGCCATGGCCGCGTTGCGCCCTTCCTTGGTCGCGGTCAGCCGCGCGGACGCAGGCTCCAGGGGAGCCTCGGTCCCAAGGGCCTGGGCATCCGTCGCGCCCGCGCCGGTGCTCGCCGGGGGCGCTGCGGCTGTGGCTGCCGCACCGGCCTGTCCGGGTGCGGCCAGGAGCCCGGCGCGGATCCGCTCCTGCACCTCGGGGTCGTCGGCGAGCTCGGCGCCCATTCGGTTGACGACGAGCGACGTCACGACGATGCCGATGACACAGGCGGGGAAGGTGATGAGCA
This sequence comes from Terrabacter sp. Soil810, assembly GCF_001429645.1. NCBI lineage: Bacteria > Bacillati > Actinomycetota > Actinomycetes > Micrococcales > Intrasporangiaceae > Terrabacter > Terrabacter sp. Soil810. The sequence continues at coordinate 1,431,118 of NZ_LMSW01000011.1, read as the reverse complement.
GGATCTGGGTGAGCCCCAGGCCGTACGTCGGGGTGTCGGTGAGGGTCAGCATGGCCGCCATCGCTGCCGAGACCGGGCTGGCGGCCAGGGCGACGCCGGACTGGACCACGCTGACGCTGATCGGTCGCGACGGACGTATGCCGTTGCGGTACGACACGTCGTAGATCACCGGCAGGAGGGGGTAGAGGATGTTGCTCGTCCCCGCCCCGACCGAGAAGAGGAAGGCCGTGAGCGGGGCGATCAGGGTGATCTGCTTCGGTCGGCTCTCGATGATCCTGGCGGCCACCAGCACCATCCAGTCGATCCCGCCGGCCGCCTGCATCATCGAGGCGGCCGTCACGACGGCCAGGATGATGGCGATGGCTGCCGCGGGCGGCTCGCCCGGAGGCTCACGGAAGACGAAGACGAGGACGAACACGCCGAGGCCGCCCCAGAGCCCAACACCGACGCCGCTGACCCGGGTGCCCATGAGGATGCACCCGAGGACGACCAGCGCCTCCAGCACGAAGATGATGCCGTCCATGCTTGGACCTGCCTCTCGATACGACGTTCCCGGGTGCGGATCGCGGTCCACCTGTGACGCGCGATGAACCCGGGAACCGAAGCTGACGGTTCGGGGCTGCGACTAGTGGATGGACCCGCCGACGGTGCGCTCGTCGGGCTTGTCGGCGTACTCGACGATGGCGCCGATACCCGCGGCCAGAGCCGTCGTCATGTCGTCGATTCCCATCGACGGCTGAGGAGGCTGGTTGACGACCTGCTGCGGCGAGTAGGGCACGTGGACGAAACCGGCTCTCTTGCCGGGGAACTCGTGATCGCTCATGTAGAGGGACTGGTACATGATGTGGTTGCAGACATAAGTGCCGGCCGTGTTGGAGACCCGCCCCGGGATCCCCGCCCGCCGCATCGCGGTGACCATCGCCTTGACGGGCAGCGAGGTGAAGTAGGCGGCCGGTCCGTCCTCCCGGATCGGGGTGTCGATGGGCTGTTTCCCGTCGTTGTCCGGGATACGGCCGTCGTCGACGTTGATGGCGACGCGCTCCGGGGTCACCTCGAACCGGCCGCCGGCCTGCCCGACGTGGAGCACGACGTCCGGGTCGTGCTCGACGATCGCCTCATGGACGACGTCGGCCGACCGACCGAACACCACGGGGATCTGCACCTTGATGATCTCGGCGCCCGAGATCGTGTCGGGAAGGTGACGGACCGCCTCCCACGAGGGGTTGATGGGCTCGCCGCCGAACGGCTCGAAGCCGGTGACCAGGATCTTCATGAGACGTGCCTCCATCTTCCCTGGGTCAGAACGCCCAGACGTACATCAGGACGACCTGGATGACGAACAGGACTGCTGCCAGTGGTGCTTGCGCCTTGATGACGCCGTAGGTGTTCTTCATCTCGAGCAGGCCGACCGGCAGAGCGTTGAAGTTGGCCGCCATCGGGGTGACCAGGGTGCCGCAGAAGCCGGTCGTCATGGCGATCGCGCCGACGATGACGGGGTTGCCCCCGAGCGCGATGACGAACGGGATCCCGATGCCGGTCGTGATCACCGTGAACGCGGCGAACGTGTTGCCGACGATGATGGTGAACAGGGCCATGCCGACGCAGTAGGCGATGACGCCGGCCAGCTGGTTGCCTTCCGGCACGATCTTGGCGATGCCGTTGGCGACGACCTCGCCGACGCCCCCGTTGGTGAAGACGACACCGAGCATCGCGAGGAACTGCGGGAGCATGCCGATCGGGCCGACCTGCTGGATCATCCGGTCGGACTGCGCCACGACCACCGGGGCCGGAGCACGGGTCAGGACCCAGGCGATGACCAGGGCGAGGACCGACGCGATGCCGATCGCGATCGAGCCCGACTGGTCACCGAACGGCGCCCACGTCGAGATCAGGACCGCGATCGCGGCCAGGGACAGCGCCGGCGCGAACAGCCAGTTCCCGAGCCGTCGGGCGTGCGCTCCCCGGTCCTCCGGTGTGCCCTCGTCGAAGGTGCCGGTCTTGACACCTCGTGCCAAGGACAACGCGCCGACGGCCAGGACGATGATGCCGGCGAGCCGGTCGGGCAGCACGGCGCCGAACGCGAACGTGATGCTGAGCAGCAGCCAGAACGCTGCCGTCGTGACCCGGCGCGGGTTCGAGTGGTCGAGGAACGCCCGGATGCCGGTGACGGCGAGCAGGACGCCGATGAGCACGAAGGTGGCTTCGAGGAGCCCCGGTCCGAGGTCACTCATCGCCGGCCACCTCGCTCCCCTCAGCGTCCGCGGTGTGTTTGGTGAGCCGGCGGTCGATGTTCCAGAAATGGACGGCGGCGACGATGGCGGCGATCAGGATCATCGGCAGCGACGCGGCCGCGATGAGCTCCGGGGTGACGTCGTAGCCGGCCTCCGTCAGGGTGCCGACGATCAGCAGGACTCCGGAGGCGGCGACGAAGCCGTTCTGCCCGAAGAAGTTCCCGATGTTCTCCGACAGCGCGCTCTCCGCCTTGACCAGCTCGGTGTCCGACTCGGAGCTCGAGCCACGGCTCTTCGCCGCGGCCGAGCTCATCGGGTGCACGATCGGCCGGACGAACTGGACCATGCCGCTGATCCGGATCCCGAAGATGCCCGTGAGCTGCCGGATGACGGTGTAGATGGTCAGGAACCTGCCTGGCGTGAGCGCATGCAGCTTGCTGATGAGGTTGATGGCTTGCTCCTTGAGCCCGTACCGCTCCGAGAGAGCGATCATCGGCAGCGTCAGGAGGAACAACGACACCGCACGGTTGTCGACGAACGCCTTGCCGAGGAGATCCAAGAACGCGAGGAAGGACTCGCCCGCCGCGAGTGTCGTCACCAGCGCGGCGGCAATGACGACAGCGATGACGTCCAGCTTCAGAAGGAAACCGACGACGATGACCAACACACCGACCAGCACGAACCACTCCGGCATGGCGAACTCCTGATCTCCTGACTGCCCGGGCACTTCCGCACAAACCACGAACCACGTCCATCTCGCTCGACCACGGTGGCACCGGCAGGACGGGCCCGACCTCACTCTTCCGGGTTGAGAAGCCGAGCCAGATGGTGGTTGAGGTCCAGCGATCCCGGGATCCCAGATTTGCCGAGAACCGCTGGGGCCGAACGGTTCTCGCGCACGTCAGCCCCAAGAGGCTCTACGGGCAACCCATTCCCCGGAGAACCCCGAACGTCTTGTGGCGGTTGGCCTCAGGCGCGGTCGTGCAGTGTGACGTGGTAGCCGTCGGGGTCCGCAAAGGTGAACGTGCGGCCGAAAGGGCCGTCGATGGGCGCCGAGACGATGGTGTGACCGTCGGCGTCCAGGGCATCGTGGATGGCCTGGACGTCCGTGGCGTGGAGCCAGATCGCGGCACCGACGCCGGGCTGGGCAACAGAGGCGAGTTCGGTACCGGGCACGAGGTCGCGCAGTGCGAATGCGATCGGCGTGGTCTCGAAGACGACGGCATGCGGCGGCCCGGCCTGCGAGCGGACCAGACCGAGGTACCGCTCGTAGAACTCCCGGGAGGCGTTGAGGTCGGTTGCTTGGAGTGAGATGAAATCGGGACCGGTGACGGGCAAGACTGCCTCCTTGGCTACGTGTCAGGATGCTGACACGCACGACGGTATGTCAGACTACTGACATGAGTCAACACGGGGTCGGCGTCGACCTGGAGACGTCACTGGGCTACCTGCTGAAAGAGGCGTCGAGCGCCCTCCGCGCCGCCATGGAGGACGTGCTGCGGCCGCTCGGGATGAGCGTGACGCGCTACTCGTGCCTCGAGCTGCTGGCTCAGCGCCCGGGCTTGTCGAACTCTGAGCTGGCCCGAGGAGCATTCGTGACCCGCCAGTCGATGAACGTGCTTCTCCAAGCCCTTGAACGGGAGGGCTACGTGACCCGGCCCGCGGAGGCACCCGTCGGCAAGGCTCTTCCGACGCGACTGACGCCTCGCGGCCGACGGAGCCTGGAGAAGGCCACGGTGGCGGTTCGGTCCGTCGAGGTGCGAATGCTGGGGGGTATGACCGAGACCGAGCACCAGGACGCCTTCCGCATCCTGCGCAGCATGATCCAAGCCCTGCGCGACGGCAACGACGGCGCCTAAGGGCTTGCCCGCCTGCAGTCCCGGTGGAAGCCGTCGTGTGGTCGGGCACGGCGAACGACTTCGCCGCGGGCAGGCGAGCCTGGCCCTGCACTGCCTGACAACACACTTGAGCATCGAGGCCCGCTCGGACCTCAGTTGCGGGTTGTTGCGGCGTCATCCAAATGTCGTAGAAGCAGGTCGGGCATTCGGCGGGCCACGAGTGAGGGTCGAGTCCATAGCGTTTCAAGCATGACTCCGTGGCCACCATCCCGGCCTTCGCGCCCGGGGACCTCCCGGGTACGTCTGGCTCTGCGCAGTGCCGGGATGAGCTTGGTCGCGGCGATGGTGCTCGCCGTTGGCGGCAGCCCCTCGGCGACGTGGGCCGCCACAGTGTCTGACGAGGTGCATTACACGTTCACGGGCTCCAACTCTGTCGCCATCGACTGGCGCGGTCAGGCCAACGACGTGCGCTGGGGGACGACGACGGACTACGGAAACTCCGCCACGGGAGTGGCGCCCGCCTGGATGCCATGGTCGTCACCCGGTCCGTTCTGGCAGCTGGAGATCGGGGGGCTCAGTGCCGGCAGCACGTACCACTACTCGATCGGCGGAGGCCCGGACTACACCTTCCATGCCCCGCCGACGACGAACTACCGGTTCGATGCCATCGGGGACATCGGTGACACAGCGCACTTCGGGAAGCTCGGGACCACGCTGGACAACATCAGCGCGGATGACCCGTCGTTCGTGCTCATGGTGGGCGACCTCACGTATGCCAACAGCGGGAGCAGCGGTCAAAGTGCCGTCGACACGCACTTCAACGACGTGATGCGCTGGAGCGTACGGGCCGCGTACATGCCCGCCTGGGGCAACCACGAGTACGACGTGCCGGGATCAGACGACCTGCGAAACTACAAGGGTCGCCTGCTGCTGCCGAATGCCGCCGCCTCCCCCGGGTCTCCGGCGATCTCGTGTTGCGGCGACGACTGGGGGTGGTTCGACTCCGGGCCCGTGCGGTTCATCTCCTACCCGGAGCCGTGGACCGGCGCGTGGACCGACTGGCAGTCCAAGGCCGGACCGGTGATGCGCCAGGCCCAGGACGACCCGAACATCAAGTACATCGTCACCTATGGTCACCGTCCCGCGTACTCGACCGGCTACCACGCTGGCGAGACGCAGATCGCGTCCATTCTGGGCGGCTTCGGAGAGGCGTACAGCAAGTACGTGCTGAACATCAACGGCCACTCGCACGACTACGAGCGGTTCGAGCCCATCCAGGGCGTCACCCATGTCACGGTGGGGGCGCCTTCCTCACTCGAGCAGCCGTGGACCAGCACAGACGCGCGGACCGCGAACCGGGCCATGCACCTGTCTCACTTGCGGGTCGACGTCGGCGACACCGGGATCAAGCTGCAGGCGATCTGCGACCAGTCCACACCGGGTGAGGACCTGACGTGCAGTGCCGGAAGTGTCATCGACGAGTTCGTCATCGGCACTCCACCGGCCCTGCCGGTTGCCAGCGACTTCTACGTGGACAAGACGAGCTCGGCCTGCAGCGACTCGGGGCTCGGATCGAAGGAGGCGCCGTTCTGCACGGTCACCAAGGGGGTGGCCCGCTTGCAGCCTGGCAACGCCCTCTACATCGGAGACGGGAGCTACGCCGAGACGATCAAGCCGTCCGTGTCAGGCACGGCCAGTGCACCGGTCACGATCACCAGCTGGCCGGGCCGCAGCCCAGTGATCGGCAATGGTGTGACCAACGGGGCCTACATCTCGAACAAGAGCTACATCACTTTGTCCAACCTCACCTTCACGGCGACCACTGGTGACGGGGTCTATGTCACCAAGAGCGACCACATCACCGTCGCCGGCAACACCGTCACCAACACCGGTCGGCAGGTGCAGGGAGCGACGGCCCCCGGGATCAGCATCCGGGCCACCAACAACTCAGTGGTGTCCAACAACGACACCGCCCACAACAGCGACACCGGCATCTACGTGACCAACACGTCGACCGGCAACACGATCAGCAGCAACGAGTCGAGCTACAACGCGCAGGGGTGGCAACGCAACGCCACCGGCATCAACGTCACCAGTCCGGGCAACACCATCACCCGCAACGTCACCCACGACAACGAGGACACGGGTGTCCAGCTCTACACCGGCGCCAACAACAACCTGGTCACCTTGAACGTCACCTACAACAACGGGGACCACGGCATCGACAACCTCAACGTGACCGGCGGCACGATCGTCGGGAACACCGTTTTCCACAACTGCACGAGCGGCATCAACCTCGAAGGCGCGACGTCGGGGAGCTACCGCATCGCCAACAACATCGCCGTCGACAACGCCGTCTACCCAGCGTATTCAGGCATCGCCTGCGCTCGCCGCGCCGGCAACATCGGTGTATGGGACGGCGCCCAGAACTCCACGTTGGTGGACCACAACCTGGTGTACCTGAGCAAGTCGGGAGTGATGTACGCGTGGGGAACGACGTACAGCACCCTGACCGCGATGAAGTCGGCGTCCGGGCAGGAGGCCGCAGGGATACAGGCTGACCCCGTGTTCCTCGACAAGCCGTCTTGGAACCTGCAGCTCAAGGAGGGATCGCCCGCCATCGACCGTGCCGACAGCGGGGTGCCGGGTGAGCAGACCACCGACATCCTGAGCTACCCACGAGTGCGAGACCCCAACGTCAGCAATGCCTTCGCGGCCGGACCGCGCCTGTATGACGACCTCGGCGCCTACGAGCTGCAACCGGACATCGTGCCCGTCCCCATCCAGCCGCCGGTCGCCGGCCTGACGCTCACCCCGTCGCAGGGCACCGCACCCCTCGCGGTAACCGCAGACGCCAGCGCCTCTGTCGACCCTCAGGGGCAGGTCCTGAGCTACGCGTTCGACTTCGGTGACGGCGCCACCGTGACGCCGCAGGCCCAGCCAACCGTCAGCCACACGTACCTCAACAGCGGGGTCTACACCGTCAGGGTCACCGCGCGGAACACCTCCGGCGTCACCGGCACCGCCAGCGGGACCGTCACGGTCAACGCCCCACCGCCACCCGTACTGCCACCCACCGCGGTGCTGACCGTCACACCGACCGATGGGGTTGCGCCCCTGCCGGTGACGGCGGACGCGTCCGCCTCCACCGATCCCCAGGGCGCCGCGCTGACATATGCGTTCGACTTCGGGGATGGGACGGTCCTGCCTGCGCAGACCTCCCCCACGGCGACCCATGTGTACCAGAGCCAGGGCACGTTCTCGGCCACGGTCACGGTGGCGAGTGCTAGCGGGCTCACCGGCATCGCCAGCACCACGGTGACGGCGACGACGGCCCCGAACGTCCAGCCCCCCGCCGCATCC
>NZ_LMSW01000011.1:1423509-1423595 GCF_001429645.1 Terrabacter sp. Soil810 | reverse complement strand
CTGAGCATGAACCCGACCAGCGGCACGGCACCCCTGCCCGTCACCGCGGACGCGTCCGCGTCCAGCGACCCACAAGGCCAGAGCCT
>NZ_LMSW01000011.1:1423234-1423427 GCF_001429645.1 Terrabacter sp. Soil810 | reverse complement strand
GACCTACGCCTTCGACTTCGGCGACGGAACCACCGTGCCCGCCCAAGCCAGCCCCACCGCCACGCACACCTACACAGCGGCAGGGTCGTACCTGGTGACGCTGACGGTCCGGAACGTCAGCGGGCTGAGTGACACGGCCGCGACCACCATTGCCGTGAGCGACCCGCCGCCGATCCAAGCACCCGCCGCATCG
>NZ_LMSW01000011.1:1422975-1423142 GCF_001429645.1 Terrabacter sp. Soil810 | reverse complement strand
CACCAGCGCGCCGATCCAGGCTCCGGTCGCCCGGCTCAGCATGAACCCGACCAGCGGCACCACACCCCTGCCGGTCACCGCGGACGCGTCCGCGTCCAGCGACCCACAAGGCCAGAGCCTGACCTACGCCTTCGAATTCGGCGACGGAACCACCGTGCCCGCCCAAG
>NZ_LMSW01000011.1:1276302-1422929 GCF_001429645.1 Terrabacter sp. Soil810 | reverse complement strand
CACCAGCGCGCCGATCCAGGCTCCGGTCGCCCGGCTCAGCATGAACCCGACCAGCGGCACCACGCCCCTGCCGGTGACCGCCGACGCGTCCGCGTCCAGCGACCCACAAGGCCAGAGCCTGACCTACGCCTTCGACTTCGGCGACGGAACCACCGTGCCCGCCCAACNCCTCACCGTGACCAACAGCTCCGGGCGAACCGCCACCGCCCAGCAAACCGTCACCACCAGCGCACAGCCCGCCTATGTCGCGACACTGGGGACCAGCTCAGCCACCACGACAAAGAGCTCGGGAACCGTCACCGTCAGCCCCATCGCAGGAGTGCGTCAAGGCGACCTGGTCGTGATCACGCTGCAGATCGCGGCCAAGTCGACCAGCGGAGCCGTTGCGGCCACCGACTCGGCGGGCAATGTCTACGCGGTCGCCCGTGACGTCCCAGTGAGCGGCGGTCGCCTCCTGGTCCTCACAGGGCTGGCTACCAAACCGCTCGCCTCCGGGGCGAAGATCACGGCAACCTTCCCCGGATCGAGCACTTATCAGATGGTGGCCGATGAACTCGCCGGCGTGACCCGCGTGGACCGTGCGGCGGCCGCCGTCGGCACGAGCACCAACTACTCCTCCGGCCTCACCGCCACGACCACCGCACCCCGCGAAGTCGTCTTCGGAGCCGTTGCTACGTTCACGACCACCAACCCCACATGGACCACCTCCTGGACCGCCCTCACCGCCCTGTCGGTCCCCAAGGCGAGCCTCGGAAGGGCCTATCAGCTCCCCACCTCATGGGGCACCTACAAAGCAGACGGCAGTATCGCCGGCACCTGGGCTGCCCTCGTCATCACGTTCAAACCCTAGAGGCACCACTGGCGCGTCGGTCCGCTCCCGGGACCACAGCGGGAACGCTCAGGGCATCGACGGGATGTCCCTGCGCGGTCCACTCACGGCACGTGCCGAGGTGGCAGACGAGCGGGAACGCATGGAGATGACCGAACAAGCGACACCCGCCTGCGCTGCGTTCGGTGGCCCAGCGGCACCGTCACCTCGGCGAGGAGATCGCCGTCTCCGAGCACCGGAGGCTCCGGCCGACGTGCGGATCTGCCGCAGGGCCCGAGATGTGTTCGGGGGCAAGCCGGATCATGGTCTAGCCGGTGAGTCCGGCCTCGGACGCGCCGGCGAGGCAACGAACCGTGTCAGGACCGCGCCGACGCGCGGATGCCCTGCCCGATGAGTACTCCGTCGATCGCTGCGATCGCGACCGCGACGGCCGCATGCAGGACGCCGTACCACGGACTGGTGTCGCCGCCCAGCCCGGCGAGCAGTGGCTGGAGGACTCCGAGGACGACCAGTGCGACGGCCCGGAGCACGACGCCGCGTTCTTGGCGTGTGACGAGCGCGACGACCAGGACGGCGATGATCGACAAGATCGTGAGGTAGCCGACCGCCTGGTGCGGCTCGAACCACCCGTCGTCCGCCTTGTGATACTGCCGTTCGAAGATGCCGTACCCGGCGAGCACGAACTGCAGGGCAATGAAGAACATCGTGACGCCCGCGACGATCGCAAGCGGGCGGCCCGGCGCGGGCGTCGACCTGGGTGCCGAGCGCGAAGCCTCAGACATCAGCCTTCCCTTTCGACAGCGTCCATGTCCGTGCCAGTGGCCGAGCCAGCGGTCGAGTCCAGATGCGCGGGTCGGTGCCATGTTGCCCGGAGACCATCCTGATCGTAGGCGCGCAGCGCGCCTACTGCTAGCGCTGGCCGGCCGCCAGCCGGGGGCCAGCAGGTCCATGGTCATCCACCTGCCGATCTCGACCAGAGCACGCCAGTCCCTCGCCTCAGCGAGGCGCGAGGATCCGCAGCTGGACCATTGCCGCGAACCGCTGCTCCGGATCGGCGATGTCGAGTCCGCTGACCTCCTCGAGCCGGCGCAAGCGGTAGCGCAGCGTGTTGGGGTGGATGAACAGTGCGGCGGCGGCGGCGCGGACGTCGCCGAGCGCGTCCAGCCACGCCTCGAGGGTCTGGGTCAGGTCCGAGTCGTTGTGCTCGTCGTACGCCAAGAGGCGCGCGACGGGACCAACCGGCCGCTCACCGCGCGCGGCGGCGAGGTCACGCAGTTCGAGCAGCAAGGACTGGGCGTGGACGTCGGGAAGGCGAGCGACCCGCTGTCCTGCGTGCCCCTCGCGGAGGACCCGCAGCACCCGGGTCGCAGTCTCGCGCGACTCGGTCACCCCGCGGACGTCATCGCCGACACCGCCGATGCCGACCACGATGGGCAGGCGACTCCCGACCCGCTCGCAGAACTCTTCTGCCAGGCGGGCGGCGCGTTCCTCGGGCTCGCTGCCGGCCACGACGGCGAGCAGGCCGTACGCGATGCCGCCGACCACGGCGACGGCCGAGCTGGGCGCTGATGCCGACAGGTGCATGCNAGGTCGCCGGAGCCGCCGCCGGTCCCAGCGGCGGGCTGGGCGGGGCTGTGCGTGAGGCCGTCCGGGTGCTCGGCACGCAGAGTCGCAGCGAGCACGACGACAGGCGTGCCTGCCAGGCCGAGCCGGCTCAGCGCGTCGCGCGCGCCGACACCACCCTCCAGAGCGGTGCTCACGAGGTCGGTGCGCAGCCGGCGTTGCACGTCGGCACCGGCGCGCACGCGCAGCATGTGCAGTGCCACCAGCTTGGCGGAGTCCTGCAGCACTGCGCTCCGCTCGGGCGTGACCTCGCCGTCCATCGCCGCCCAGATGGAGCCCAGCACCTCGTCGCCCGCACGGACCGCGATCGCGACCCGCTGCTTGTTGACCGCGTCGGCCCCGAGGTCGGCCGGGTTGACCACGACGGGGCGGTGCTCACGGTAGAGCTCCCTGAAGACGCCGAGCTCCGTGAGCGTCTTCGCGTACCTCTCCGGCACCTGGCGACCGATGATCGTCTCGACCCGGGACGAGTCGGCCTCGTCCTGCCGACCGGAGAAGGCGAGCACGCGCGAGCTGCGGTCCTCGATCGTGACCGGCGCGTCGAGGAGTGCACCCACGGCGTTGGCCACGGCGAACAGGTCGCCCGACGGCAGCCCGCCGATCGACTCTGCCTCGGCGGGCCCGATGTCGTCCTCCGCGAGGAGGGAGCGGAGCAGCGCGGTGAGCTGACTCCACGTCGCGCCACGACGCAGGCCGAGCAGGGCGAGCCCGGCTTCCCGCACCGCCGCGTCGAGCGTGGGGCTCATCGCGACCGGCGCACGGATGATCAGCCCCACGGCGCCCTGGCGTCCGGCGTCGCGGACCAGGTCCGGCAGCGCCGCGGACGGTACGCCGACACCGAGCACGAGCGCCGCCGGTGGCTGGACCGGCTCGTCGTCGGGGTCGTGGATGACGATGCCGCCGATCTCGCCCTCGTGCGCCGGGTCGCCCGCTACGAGCTCGAGCAAGGAGTCTCCGAGGTCGGCGAGCACCCGTCCGAGGTTCGCACGGGGGCGTTGGTTCACCGACCTAGGATAGGGCTCGTCGACCGGAGAGACGGCCCAGTCTGCCTCGTCTCTGGCTCTGGTCAGAGCGCGATCCACTCCGTGGAGGTGGTGACGGCGTCGAGGAACTCGGGGATCGGGGTCACGCCGAGACCGGGCCCGGCGGGAACGTCCATGTACCCGTCGGAAATGGTCAGTGGCGCGGTGATGTCGTTCTGGTAGAAGCGATCCGAGGCTGAGATGTCTCCGGGGAGGGTGAAGCCGGGCAGTGCGGCGAGTGCCGCGTTGGCCGCCCGCCCGAGCCCGGTCTCGACCATGCCGCCGCACCACACGGCCAGCCCGTGGGCGGCCGCCACGTCGTGGATGCGCACGGCCTCGAGGTATCCCCCGACGCGACCCGGCTTGATGTTGATGATCGAGCACGCACCGAGCGCGATGGCGGCCGCCGCGGACTGCGCGGAGACGATCGACTCGTCGAGGCAGACCGGCGTCTTGATGAGCCGGGCCAGCTCCGCGTGGCCGAGCATGTCCTCCTCCTCGAGCGGCTGCTCGATGAGAAGCAGGTCGAAGTCGTCGAGCTTGCCCAGATGACGGGCGTCGCGCAGGGTGTATGCCGTGTTGGCGTCGACCTGCAGGGGCACGTCGTCCCCGAAGCGCTCCCGTACGGCGCGTACCGGCTCGACGTCCCAGCCCGGCTCGATCTTGAGCTTGATCCGGACGTAGCCGGCGTCGAGGTAGCTGCCGACCACGTCGAGCAGCTGCGGGATGCTGTCGAAGATGCCGACCGAGACGCCTGACGGCACGCGTTCGTGGACCGCCCCGAGCTCGCGCGCCCAGGATCGTCCGTCGGCCCGCAGCTCGGCGTCGAGCACGGCCATCTCCAGTGCCGCCTTTGCCATCCGGTGGCCCTTGTACTTGTGGAGCACCGCGTTGACCGCGGTCGCGCCGTGGCGCAGCAGCTCCTCGGACGAGGCCGCCAGCGTCGGTAGGAAGAAGCGACTCAGCACGTCGGCCGTCGCGTCGACGTACTCCGATGAGTAGAGGGGGTCCGACATCGCGACGCACTCGCCCCAGCCCTCGCCGTCGGAGGTGACGGCGCGAAGCAGCAGGATGTCGCGCGCGGTCTGGGTGCCGAACGACGTCCGGAACGGCGACACCAGCGGCATCGCGATACGGCGTAACTCGACGCCTTCGAGCTTCACGCTCACGGCAGATCTCCTTCGTGCGGCAGGACGAGATAGCCCTGCTCCTTGTCGAAGCCGGCGACGTGCCCGCCGACGTCCAGGGCGGTCGTCAGCTGGTCGCGCACCTTGGCGCGCCATCCCCTCGCCTGCTCGGGGTCGGTGAGCCGAAGGGCCCCGATGTCGCGCGGGACCTGCACCCACGAGGCGGCGGCGCCGGAGGGCACGGTCGCCCGGACCGGTGACCCGGCGCACGCCTCCGCCACCTCGGCCGAGGCGAGCGACCAGTGCACGAGGATCCGGTCGCTGTCGTTCCCACGGTTGATCGCATCGGCCATGGAGCCGTAGAAGTCGGGGAGGTACTCCGCGACGCGGGCCGCGAGCTTCGCGAGGTTGAAGTAGGCGTTGCGGGAGACCAGCGGGTCGAAGGTCCACTCGACGAGGTCGATGCCGCGGTCCAGGCACCACGCCCGCTGGTGCAGCTTGAGCGCAAACCCGGCGTGGCGGCCGGCGACAGCACCCGTCACACCGGCGATGTGGCTGTGCAGCGCGCGGGCGGCGGGCGTCGAGTGGAAGCCCACGCAGACGCCGACGATGCCGGCCTCGGGGTGCTCGGCGTCGAACGCACCGGCGACGTAGCTCTCCGCCTTGCCCATGGCGCGCAGCAGCTCGGCGCTCATCGGCGGATTGTCGGGAGTACCCCAGATTCGGCCGAGGACGGCTGCAGCATCCTGCAGCTCCTCGAGAGTGAGGAGCTCGCGCACGACGACGCGGGACGCGGCGGCGGCGGCGGCGTAGGACGCCCACGGCTCAGTCGTCATGGTGTTGCTCCAGGGTCGGTGGCCAGGAGGCCAGTAGGTCCTCGATCAGCGCTCGGAGCAGCAGGGTCCGGTCGACCAGCCGATCGACGAGCACGTGCTCGTCCTCGGCGTGTGCCCCTCCCCCGACTGCTCCGAGGCCGTCGAGGGTCGGCACACCGACACCGGCCGTGAAGTTGCCGTCCGAGGCGCCGCCGACGGCCGCCCGGGTCAGCTCGGTCAACCCGAGCCGTGCGGCGACCGCCTGTGCCCGCTCGAAGAGCGGCAGCGACGCCTCCTCCTCGAGCGGAGGCCGGTTGATGCCTCCGTCGACATTCACCTCGGCACCGGCGAGCACCGGCCCGAGCCCGTGCAAAGCGGCGTCGACGCGCTCCTGCTCCGACGCCGTCCACGCCCGGACGTCGACCGCGAGCCGGGCGAAGGCCGGCACCGTGTTGACGGTGGTGCCGGACGTCGCCACCGTGGGCGTCACCGTGGTGCCGGCACCGGGGTCGGCCAGCGCCGCGACCCCGTGCACCAGATGGGCCAGCTCGAGGGTCGCGTTGACCCCCTTGTGCGGCTCCAGCCCGGCGTGGGCGGCCCGGCCGGCGATGCAGATCTCGTAGAGCGACGTCCCCTTCCGGGCGGTCTTGAGCGCACCCCCGTCGGCCGAGGCCTCGAGCACGAGCACGGCTTCGGCACGGCGGGCCTCGTCCTCGATCAGCTCGCGTGAGCTCGCAGAGCCGAGCTCCTCGTCACCAGTCACCAGCAGGGTCACGCCGTCGCGCTCGCCCAGGTCCGCGATGGCGTGCAGAGCCATCACCAGACCCGCGATCATGTCGAAGCAGCCCGGCCCGCGCAGCACCCCGTCAGCGATCGTGAACGGTGACTGCGCGAGCGTGCCGAGCGGCCACACCGTGTCGTGGTGCGCCAGCACCAGGACACGTCCCGGTGCCGTCGGCGAACCGAACCGCCAGCGCAGGTGGTGTACGCCGTCGACCACGATGCGCTCCGGCGCGAGGCCGAGACGTTCCGTGCCGAGCCGTGCGACCAGGTCTGCCGAGCGTTCGACGGCGGCGAGGTCGTCGGACGGCGACTCGCACTCGACCAGCTCGCGCAGGTCCGCGAGCAGCTCGTCGAGCGCGGGCTCGGCCCGACGAGTGTCGCCGAGCGTCGTCATGCAGGCCTCTTCGGAGTGGCGCGGGCGCCGAAGTGGATGTACTCCTCGCCGGTGGGCAGAGAGTAGAACCGGACCGGGTAGTACGCCTCGCTCTTGTCTGGCTTGACCGCGAAGAGGGCGTCGCCGACCGGGACCAGCTCGTGCACCTCGGGCTCCGCGGCGCCGGACGCCTCGGCGATCGGCCCGGACACCGTGGTCCGCATCCAGGTCTTGCCGTCCTCGAGGTACACCTCCTCGACGACGGACTCGCGGGCATACGTGCCCAGGTACGGCGTCGGGTCGACCGCGACCGGCTCGGCGGGCAGCTCGAACGGCGCGGGCAGGTGCACGTCGGCCAGCGCCGAGAAGATCTCCTCGTAGAGCTCCTGGTAGAGCGTGATCGCACTTGCGAGGTTGGTGTTCAGCGAGACGGCGATGCCCGCCTCGGGCAGCAGCCTCAGGAACGCGGCTTGGCCGATCGTGTTGCCGTCGTGGCCGATCGCGCGGTGACCGTGCCAGTCGCAGCGGAACCAACCCAGGCCCCAGGAGTCGCCGAGCAGGAGCTTCTCGGGACAATCGGTCTGGTAGTCGGCCATGGCGGCGACGCTCTCCTCCGAGAGGACCCGGGTGCCGTCCGCAGCCAGGCCACCGGTCAGGTGCATCCGCGCGAAAGCGAGCACGTCGTCAGGACTCGACGTGATGAGGCCGGCCGGTCCGATCGAGCGGGGCAGGCCCCAGATCGGGGCGGTCTCCGGCTCGTCGCCGCCCTTGAGGTGGCCCATCGCATGGCCGAAGACCATCGCCTCCTCGGGCAGCGTCGTCGTGTGGGTCAGGCCGAGGGGGGCGAAGAGACGCTCCCTCATCGCCTCGTCCCAGGTCTTTCCGGTGACGACCTCGATGATCCGGCCGAGCACGGAGAAGCCGGAATTGCAGTAGGACCAGGTGGCACCGATGGGATGGTTCTGCGCCGCGTCACCGAGCTGGGCGACGTACTTCTCGAGCGCGTCGTCACCGCGGCCGGTGTCGGTGAAGACGTCACCGTCGACACCGCTGGTGTGGGTCAGCAGGTGCCAGACCGTGACCTTCTTGGTGACCTCCGTGTCGCGGAGAGCGAGCTCCGGGATGATCTCGACCACCGGGGTGTCCAGCGCGAACCTGCCCTCGTCGACCAGCTGCATGACCACGGTCGCGGTCCACACCTTGGAGACCGAGCCGATCTGGAAGACCGAGTCGGACGCGGCGACCTGGCCGGTCCCGGCGTGCAGGACGCCGGTCGCGGTCGTGAAGACCTCGTCGTCGGCGCCGTCGGCACCGAGACGCAGGATGCCGAGCTGGGCCCCGGGAACCCCGTGCTTCTGAACGAGCTCGGCGAACCGGGCTTCCCAGTGGGCGGTGTCGAGGTCGGGTCGGTTCGTGGTCATGCGTTGGTCTCCTTCGTGAGGGTGTCGTGGCCACCGGGGATGGCAGCCAGGAGCTGGCGGGTGTAGTCGTGCTGGGGGCGTCCGAGCACCTCTGCCGTGGGGCCGTGCTCGACGATCCGGCCGCCCTCGAGGACGGCCACTTGGCTGGCGACGTAGCGGACGACCGCGAGGTTGTGGGAGATGAAGAGCATGGAGAGGCCCAGCTCACGCTGCATCTCCCGGACGAGGTTGAGCACCGCGCCCTGCACGGAGACGTCCAGCGCCGAGGTGATCTCGTCGGCGATGACGAGCCGGGGGCGGCCGGCGAGAGCCCTGGCGAGCGCGACGCGCTGCCGCTGGCCGCCGGAGAGCTCCCCGGGACGATGCCCGGCCCGGCCCGCGTCGAGGTGGACCAGCTCGAGGAGCCGGGCGATCTCGACACGACGGCCGGCGCGCGAGAGGCGTCCCGACTCGGGCCGGTAGAGCGCCTCGGCGATGCTCTCCCCGATGGTCATCCTCGGGTCGAGGGAGGAGAACGGGTCCTGGAAGACCATCTGGACCGGCCGGTGCCGGCCCCGGAGGCGGATCGGTTCACCGTTGAGCAGGATCTGCCCACCGTGCACGGGAGCCAGACCGACGGCCGCCTTCGCGAGCGTGGACTTGCCCGACCCCGACTCCCCGACCAGACCGACGATCTCACCGTCGGGAACGATCAGGCTCACCTCGTCGAGAACGGTGCTCGCACCGTAGCGGACGGTCACGTGGTCGAACTCGAGCGTGCTCATGCGATCGCCTCCTGCGCCGTCAGGACCTCGGCCGGCTCCGTCGCGTGCCAGCACGCCACGCGGCTCCCGCCCGGGCCCGCCGTCAGGGTCGGGTCCTGCTCGAGGCAGCGCTGGGTGGCGAGCGGGCAACGGGCGGCGTACGCGCAGCCGACGGGGACCTGTGCCGGCTCGACCGGGTGGCCGGGGATGGTGGCGAGCGGGGCGTCGACGTCGGTGGTCATGGCCGGCACGGCGGCGACGAGCGCGCGGGTGTACGGGTGTCGGGCCCTCGTGCGCAGGTCGGCCGTCGGCAGGTCCTCGACGATCCGGCCGGCATACATGACGAGCACCCGGTCGCAGACGTCGGCGACGACCGAGACATCGTGGCTGATGAGGAGGAGAGCGGCGCCCTCCTCGCGGCGTACGTCCTGGAGCAGCGCCAGCACCTGGCTCTGCACCGTGACGTCGAGCGCGGTCGTCGGCTCGTCGGCGATGATGAGGCGGGGGCTGCCCATCAGTCCCATCCCGATCATGGCGCGCTGACGCATGCCGCCGGAGAACTCGAAGGGGTACTGGCGGCCGCGGCGCTCCGGGTCCCGGACGCGGACGGCCCGCAGACGGTCGACGGCGCGTTCCGACGCCTCCTTGCGATCGAGTCCCTGGTGGTGACGGCCGACCTCGGCCAGCTGCGCGCCGATACGCATCGTGGGGTTGAACGAGGTCATCGGGTCCTGGAACACGACGGCGAGCGAGGTGCCCAGCAGCTTGTCGTGGGTCTGACCGTTCGCCGGCTCCTCGAGCAGGTCGGTCCCGCAGAAGGTGAGGTGCCGGGCGTCGACGCTCGCCGGCTCCTCGACGAGGCCGGCGATCGCCAGCGCCGTCAGCGACTTGCCGGAGCCTGACTCGCCCACGACGCCCACGGCCTCGCCGACGGCGATGGCGAACGAGACGCCGCGGACCGGCCGGACCGGGCCGTTCACCCCGGGGAAGGTGACCGAGAGGTCGCGGACGTCGAGCACCAGGTCGCCGTCGGCCTCGTGGTCGTGGCGGAGCTCGGTCACGGGCGTCTCGCCGCTCGGCACCTGCATCGTGCCGGTGCCCGTCGTCGTGGAGATCCCGAACACCCCGGCGATCGCCTCACCGGTGAGGTTGAAGGCCAGACCGGCGAGGACCACCATGATGCCGGGCGCGAGCGCCGCGAGCGGGTGCACGAAGATGCCGCTCAGGCCGTCCTGCATCAGCCGGCCCCAGTCGTACTCCGGCGCCTGGACGCCGAGCCCGAGGAACGACAGCCCGGCGAAGCTCAGCAGGATGGCCCCGGCGGTGATGGTCACGTTGACGATGAGTGGCTCCGCCACGTTGGGCAGCACGTGCCGAGCCATGATCCGGAAGCGGTTGACGCCCGCGATCCGCGCCGCGGCGACGTACTCGAGCCCGGCAACTCCGGCGACGAGCGTCTGGCACAGGCGGGCGAGGCCCGGGGCGACCGCGAGTCCGATCGCGAGGACCGCGCCCCTCGCTCCGACGCCGAAGATGACCGCGAAGACGAGGACGAGGAGGAGCCCGGGGAACGCCACGAAGACGTTGACGAGCGCGGTGACGAGCCGTCCGAGCCGGCCGCCGAGCAGCTGCGGCGCGGTGCCGAGCACGAGCCCGATCACCGTTCCGAGCGCGGTCGCCACGAGCGTCAGCGTCAGGGAGAGCCGCGTGGCCACCAGGACCCGGAAGAAGAGGTCGCGGCCCAGGTTGTCGGTGCCGAACCAGTGCTGCGCCGACGGGCCGGCGAGGATGTTCTCGGTGTCGACCGTACTGGCCTTGTCGCCCCAGAGGATCGGGGCGAAGACCGCCAGCAGCACGATGAGCGCGAGCAGGCCCAGTCCGACGATGCCGACGGGCGTCTTGACGATGCGGAACCAACGCTGGGACATGACTAGAGCTCACCGATCGTGGAACGGGGGTCGAGCACGGCGAGCGCGACGTCGACCAGGGTGTTGATGACGAGCACACCGAGCCCGTACACGAGGACCGTGCCCTGCACGACCGGGTAGTCCTTGGTCACGATCGACTGGACGATCGTGCTGCCGAGGCCGGGCCACGCGAAGACGTTCTCGACGAGGACCGTGCCGGCGATCATCGAGGCCAACAGCATGCCGCCGAGGGTGAGCGTCGCCGTGACGGCATTGGGAAGCGCGTGCCTGAGGTGGATGCGTCGGGCGGGCAGCCTCTTCGCCCGAGCCGTGCGGACGTAGTCCGTCTCCAGCACCGAGAGCATCTCGACGCGGACGATGCGCGCCAGGACGGCTGCCGGACCGATGGCGAGGGCCAGCACGGGCAGGACGTACGACGAGGCGTCGGTCCGGCCCGCGACGGGGAACCACCCGAGGCCGACCGCGAACACGGCGACGAGTGCGACGCCCACCAGGAAGTCCGGGATCGCGCCGAGCACGACGCTGCTACCGGCGAATGCCAGCTCCGTGCGGCGGCGCCGGCCGCGCCTCGTTGCGACCGCGACGGCCACGCCGAGCGGGATGGCGACCGCGATGGCGACGAGGAACGCCAGGACCGCCAAGGAGGCCGTCGCAGGAAGGCGCTGGCTGATCGTCTCCGAGACGGGGAGCTGGGTGGTGATCGACTCGCCCAGGTCGCCGTGGAGCAGGTTGCCCAGGTAGTGCACGTACTGCGTGAGCAGCGGGTCGTCGAGGCCGAGCGCTTGCCGTTTGGCCTCGACCAGCTCGGTCGGGGCCGTCATCCCGAGGGCCGCCCGGACCGGGTCCCCCGGGACCAGGTGGATCATCAGGAACGACACGGTGACGAGCACCCACAGCGACACCAGCAGCCGCCCCGTACGACGCAGCGCGAAGCGTGTCCACCTCCCGCCCAGCCGGCCCTGAGGCTTCGGGACGGACCGGGGCGGGGCGGCTGCCGGTATCAGTGTTGCCATCTCGCGGTCACTCCCCGATCAGCCGAGCATCCGGATGCTGGTGGGCACGACGCTGCCGAGGACGTCCATCTCGGCGCCCTTGCTGAAGAACGGCAACAGGCTGTTGGCGAACAGGACGACGTCGTTGGTCTTGAACAACGCAGCCTCGGCGGCCAGCCAGTCGGGGCAGCTGTCGACGCCGACCTTGCCCATCGCCTTCTGCACGTCCGCGTCGTAGTCGGCGTTGGTGATGCCGGACATGTTGTTGCCGCCGTCCGTCACGCCGGGCCCCGAGAAGAAGGGGACACCCTGCTCGGGCGTGTTGATGTTCAGCGGCTCCCAGGAGATGTCCCAGTCGCCGGTGCCGAACATCGCGTTGACCATGCCGGTCTCGTCGAGCTGCTTGGCCTTGACGGCCACGCCGAGCTTCTTCCACGCGTCCACGGCGAGCTCGGACGCGGCGCTGCCGCCGGAGCCGAGCGAGGAGTCGTAGAGGAAGGACAGCGATAGCGGCTTCCCGGCCTTGGCGCGTATGCCGTCGGGGCCCTTGACCCAGCCGGCGGCGTCGAGCGCTGCCTCGGCGGCGGCCGCGTTCGACCCGATGACGTTGCCCTCGACCGACGAACCGGTGCAGGCGGCTGGCGCGACGACGGCGAGCTGGGTCGCCGGACCGCCACGGTCGGAGGTGATCACCTTCTGCAGCTGGGCCAGGTCCAGCGCCTGCGTCAGGGCCTGCCGGACCGCCGGGTCGGAGGTGGCGTGGGCCTTGTTGTGGTTGTACCACTGCTCGCCGACGATCGCCTGGGCGTCGTCGTGGTCGAGCTTGGCCGCCTCGAGACGGGCGGCGTCCGGCCCGTGGATCGCGGCCGCATTGAGCGCGCCGGAGAGGAGCTGGTTGGCGGCGGTCGTCTCGTTGGGCACGACCTTGACCTGGATGGTCGCAGGCATGCCCGTCGTGGCGGTCGTGGCGCCGGCCGGGCCCCAGGTGTAGCCGGTGCGGATCGCGTAGGTGTAGTGGTCCCCGGGCACGGCCTCCTTGAGGGTGTAGGGACCGGTGCCGGCCGTGCCGGCCTTGAGCGAGGCGCGGTCCTTCATGCCGGAGTCGCAGACCATCGGCAGGTTCGCGAACGAGTCCAGCACGAAGGGCGACGGGGAGGCGAGGGTGACCGTGAGGGTGCTGCCAGTGGCCTTGGCCGTCGCACCTGCCGGCACGAACACACCGAGGAACGGGCTCTTGTTCTTCGGGTCCTCGACGTAGCTGATGTTGTCGGCCGCGGTCTGCGCGGTGAACGCCGCACCGTCCGCGCACGTGACGCCGGATGCGATGTCGAACGTCACCGTCTTGCCGTTCACCGACCACTTCGACGCGAGGCCGGAGATGACCTGCCCCTTGGCGTTGACGGAGACCAGGCTGTCGTAGGCGAACTTGCTGACCTGGAAGAGCGGGCTCGACGCGCTGCCCTGGGGGTCGAGCGCCCCGGGGTCGGCGGAGAGCGCCAGCGTGAACGTCTTGCCGACGGCGTACGTGCTGCCGCTCGAGCCGCCGTCGGACCCACCGCACGCGGTGAGGCCGACAGTGGCCACAGAGAGGGAGAGCGCCAGGATGGCGCTCGAGCGGACCGGCCTCATGGGCGTTCCTCTTTCTTCGGGCTTGTTCGGGTTGGGCTGTGACGTGCGGATGGGTTGGGCTGGTTCGAACGGTGCGGCGTCACTCGACGCGTGCGACCACACGGCCGTAGTGGACGTACTTCGCCTGGTCGGCGCCCGAGGCGCTCGACACCGAGCCGATGAAGGCGAAGACGACGTGGATGCCGCGATAGTCCTCGACGGTGATGAGGCTGTCGTCGACGAGGTGCACGAGCTCGAAGCGGATCGGCTTCTCACCGATCTCGGCGTGGATGTCCTTGGGCTGGCGGTCGAGCCAGACCCGGCCGTCCGGGTCCTGGCTGACGGTGATGTCGTAGATGGTGTCGGCGTAGCGACCCAGGTAGCGGCTGACGTCCACCTGCCGCGGGTCCGCCGGGGGGGTCGGTCGGGCCGGCAGCTCGATGCCGGTGAGCCGGATGAGCAGCGTGGCGACCACGTCGTTGAAGAGACCGAAGACGTCGCCGCCGTTGGTGAGCATCGCGATGGCGACGCCCGCCTCGGGGACCACCCGCAGGAAGGCTGCCTGGCCGATGGTGCCGCCGTCGTGGGCGACAACGGTGCCCTGCGGTGCGTCGAACAGCTCCCAGCCGAGACCCCAGGCGTCGCCCATCCCCGCGAGGCGAGGCAGGTCGATCTCGCGGGTCTGCATCGCCTGCACCGACTCGGCACTGAGCACGCGGGTGCCGTCGGGCGCGACGCCGCGATCCAGGTGCATCCGCACGAAGCCAAGAAGGTCGGTGGGGGTCATCGCCAGCATCGACCCCGCGGGAGCGTTCGAGCGCGCCAGCGCCCAGGTGCTCGCCGGCTCCAGCTCCCCGTCCTCACCGGCGACGTGGCCGATGGCGGCGCGGTGCCGGATCGCCTCGTACGGGCTGGGGCTGACGCGCTGGAGACCGAGGGGCGCCGCGATCCGCTCGAGGAGCACGTCGTCGTACGACTTGCCCCGGAGGACCTCGATGAGGCGGCCGAGCACGACGAACCCGGTGTTGTTGTAAGAGAAGGTCTCTCCCGGCGCGAAGAGCTGGGGGAGGTCGGTGAGGGTGGCGACGTACTTCTCGATGGCATCCTCGCCGCGGCCGGTGTCGGTGAAGATGTCGCCCTCGAAGCCGGCGGTGTGCGTCAGCAGGTGGCGCGTGGTGAGTGCCTTGGCCGCCTCCACGTCGCCGATGACCAGCTCGGGCAGGTAGTCGAGCAGCGGCTGGTCGAGGTCGAGCAGCCCGTCGTCGACGAGCTGCAGGACGAGGGTGGCGGTCCAGATCTTCGTGATGGAGCCGATCTGGAAGACGGTCTCGGAGTCGACCGGCACCTGTGTGGCGAGGCTCGTGACGCCGCCGGCGGCGGTGGCGACCTCGCCCCCCGCCAGCACGGCGACCGTCGCTCCGGGTACCCCGTGCTCCTCGACGAGGCGCGCGAAGTTCTCCACGAGCCAGGTGGCGGCGGCCTGCGGTACGGCGTTGCCCAGCGGGCTGTCCAGTGTTGACATAGCGGCCACCGTAAGCGGTTCGCCAAGGAGAGTGTTCAGCCAATCGGACAGCAGCGGCTAGGCGAGTTTGTGCGATTCGCCAATGATGGCGCGCCGACGTGGGTGTTTGCTGAAGGTGTGCTGATTCTCCGCGGCGGGCGCGTGATCGACCCGCGCTCCGGGACCGAACAAGTAGCCGACGTGGCGGTGGACGGCGGCTCGGTGGTTGCTGTCGCTCCGTCCCTCGCGACCGAGGGGGCAACCGTCGTCGACGTGACCGGCCTCGTGGTCGGACCAGGCTTCGTGGACCTGCACAGTCACGTCCACTCCATCGCGGGGCAGCGGCTGCAGGCGCTCGACGGCGTCACGGCGACGCTCGACCTCGAGGCGGGGCTGATGCCGGTCGAGAAGGCCTACGCACGTGCGGCCGCCGACGGACGGCTCCTGCACTACGGCTTCTCGGCCTCCTGGGGCGACGCACGCGCCGCGGTGCACCTGGGGGCGACGCCGGCGGCGGACCTCCACACGTCGCTCATGATGCTGGGCGACCCGGCGTGGCAGCGCTCGTCCTCGCCGTCCGAACGCGCCACCTGGCTGCGCCTGCTCGAGTCCGAGCTCGAGGCCGGAGCGCTCGGCATCGGGGTCCTGATGGGCTATGCCCCGCGGACCGACCCCGACGAGTTCCTGGACGTCGCCCGCCTCGCGGCGCGGACCGGCACCGCGACCTTCACCCACGTACGCGAGATCATCGAGGCTGACCCGACCACGCCGATCGACGGTTCGCACGAGATCGTCCGGGCTGCCGCGGAGACCGGTGCGTCGATGCATCACTGCCACGTCAACAGCACCTCCCGCCGTCACGTCGACCGGGTGCTGGACCTGCTCGGCTCTGCGCGGAGCAATGGATCTCAGGTGACCGTCGAGGCCTACCCGTACGGCGCCGGCAGCACCGCGATCGGCGCCTACTTCCTCGCCCCGGAACGTCTCGACGCGTGGGGTCTGCAGCCGTCGTCGCTCAGGCTCGTCGCGACCGGCGAGCGGATCGCCTCGGTCGCCCGGCTGGCCGAGGTGCGCGCGACCGATCCCGGCGCCGTCTGCGTCGTCTCCTTCCTCGACGAGGAGCGGCCCGAGGACGCGGCGCTCCTCCAGCGGGCGCTCGCTTTCCCGGACTCGATCGTCGCCAGCGATGCCATGCACGTGGAGTGGCCGGACGGTTCGACCGACAGCCGCGAGTGGCCGCTCCCCGAGGGAGGGCAGACGCACCCGCGTACCGCCGGGACGTTCTCCCGCTCGCTTCGGCGGATGGTCGTCGAGACCGGCGCATGGTCGTGGGCGGAGGCCTTCCGGCGCTGCTCCTACCTGCCCGCGCAGGTGGTCGCCGGCTTCGCTCCCGCCGCACGGACCAAGGGCTGGCTCGGTGTCGGCGCGGATGCCGACCTGGTGGTCATCGATCCTGCCACCATCAGCGACAGCGCGACCTACGTCGACCCGACGCGGCCTTCCGTGGGCGTGCGCCACCTGCTGGTCGACGGGACCTTCGTGGTTCGCGACGGCACCTTGGACGTCGACGCCTTTCCCGGTCGTCCGATCCGCGCCACTCTCGGTTGAACGCGATCGACTGGAGTGGAGCGTCCGGCTCGCGGACCTCGCCGCACGGTGGTGGTCACGAAGGGGTCTATCGCAAGCAGCTCCGGCCGGTCATCACGGAAGGCGCCGAAGCGATGGGCCGCATCTTCGGCCAGAAGCCGTTACCGACCACCTGGGAGCGCCACGTCTGCGGTTTGGAGCGACAGTCACTCACGCAGTCACCGCGCCCGAGACCTGCGCGACCGGACCCGCACGACACAACAGCCCCTGACCGGCGTCTCCGCTGGTCAGGGGCTGTCTCGTCCTGGTGGGCGATACTGGGTTTGAACCTCGGGTGTCAGGTGTGTCCTCGACGTCGCACCCCTCCCCAGGTTATTGACCTTCCTGATCTGGATCGTTGAGGACGGGCGTCAGACCATGCCGCCGGGCGGTCGTGCCGATGAGTGCGCTTTGTCAAACGCAGGGAGGGCCCCCTTCTTCTGCTGCCCCAAGGGGCGCAGATCGTTTCTTCTCGGTGCTCATGCGCCCACCAACGAGAGCCGAACCGGCCAGCCGGAACGGGGCCGTGACCCGTCCGGGCGTTGATGCCGAACGGGGCGGCGGTGGGTATGGCTGAGGGAGATCGTCGGCGCCCGGCCTAGGGCGACCGAACCCGACACACGGAGGCACCCCATGAAGAGACTGCTCATCGTCACCGCCGGCGCGGTTGGATTCCTGCTCGGCTCGCGGGCCGGTCGGGAGCCCTACGAGCAGTTCATGCGCGCCATCGGCCAGTTGAAGGACGACCCCCGCGTGCAGGCGAAGGCGCACCAGGGTGCCCAGCTCGTGCGCGAGCAGGCGCCGGTCGTGGCGGACAAGGTGGCCGATGCCGCCCGGACGGCGACCGACAAGGTCACCTCGGCGGTTTCGGGGTCTACCGACGCCGGCGCCGCCGACTCGCGCCAGGAGAACGCGGAGGACCCTGTCGAGCGGGCCGTGCAGTTCCAGAAGGACCACGGGCCCAAGGGTCCGCTGCCCTGAGAGCCTGCCACCTGATCAGGGCGTCGGACTCCGGGTCCGACTCTGCCAGCGACGTGACGCCCATGACGCCGGCCGGGTTCCCGGACATCGGCCAGACCCAGCCTCCCGCGACCAGAGGGATGCGCACTCATGCCCTGACCGGCATCTCTTCGAATGGGGCGGCCTGCTCTCGGTCGTCCCGAGCGGTTCCTGAGCCTCCTTCTAGCCGACGGTGAAGCGCGCCCCGAGCGCGATGACCGGTGGCACGGTCGCCGAGGTGAGGAAGCGGGAGACTCGGGAGACGATCCCGCTCTCCGGGTTCCAAGCCATGATCCACGTGCCGCTTGTCGCGACGGAGAGGTAGAGCACCTCACCGCGGACCGACCATCCCAGCACCGTGCAGCAGCCGGGGTCGCGGGGCTGCTCCTCGCCGAACACGAGCATCCGCTCGTAGCCCATCCGGTTGGTGGCGACGATGACGGTGCGGGGCGCGGCCGCCTGCAGGTGGCGGTCCTGTCCCGGGCCGAGCGCGAAGGCGGACGCGTACTGTGCCGCGTTGGACACGGTCCCACCCAAAGGGCGCGTATGCGGCCAGTCAACGGGGACGGGCCGTGCGGACGGGTTGGGCAAGTGCTGGTCCAGGACGGTCTGGCCGTTCTCGACCCGGAACTCTCGCGTGCCGGGGCTGCGGGGTGGGTCCGATGCGGGCCACCGTGGGGACAGTCCTGGCGACCATGTGCCGGTTGCCGAACCGGCCCGGACGTAGCCGCCCAGCCACCCGGCCCACTGCAGGTCGGGCGACGGGATCGCGACGTCGTGCGCCGTACGGGTGCCGACGTCGACCACGACGACCCTCCCCGGCTGGGGGAACGCGAGGCTCGTCTTGTCACCGGAGAACGCCCACACGTCCAGCGGCGGGCCGCCGATGCCGGGTCCGGTCCGCAGGCCGACGAGGGCAACGGTGTCGAGGGTGAAGAGCCCGCCGTCACCCCATACGACCACGGGAACCCACTGACCCGGGGAGCGCTCCTCGAGGTAGACCGCGTCACCGAGCGCCTTCAGCCCGCTGGGTCGATGGCTGCTCGCGAGCTCGTGGGGACGGTTGGGGTCGATGATGGGCGTCAGGCCGGTCGCGAGCAGCGGCTGGCTCGCCTCCGTGCCGGCCTCGGGCGCGACGACGTACTTCGGGCCGTCCGCGGTCGTGTGCCAGACCGCCCCGGCCGCCTGCGGCACCGGCGTCAGGTCGGCCGTCGTGGGGAGTGCGAGCCGGGTCACCCCGGGGAACCCGGTCGCCCCGGCGGTGCGGATGATCGCTTGTCCTCGACCCTCGGCCCACACGCCTGCCGCCCAGACGGCCGCGACGACGAGCGCCGAAAGCACGCGGCGCCGCGTCGCCGACCGCTGAAGGAGCGCCTGCTGCCAAGCGCGATCCGCGAGGTCGACCTCCAGAACGCCCGCGCTGGCCTCCTCCAGCAGCGCTCGGATCTCCCCCCCGGTCGGCGGCGCCCCGTCCGACCGAGCTAGGGCGTGCCGGCCGCCCCACTCCGCCTCCCGGGCCCGGTGCCGGGCAATCCCCAACGCCTCGGCGGTCTCGTCCACCGACCGGTTCTCCCCGAAGCGCAGCACGAGCACGGCGCGCTCCCGTGGCGGGAGCAGGGCGAGGGGAGGAACGCCGAGCGAGTGCCGGTCGGCCGGGGCGATACCTGCGGCCGCGGCCATGGCGTCCCGGTGGATGCGGGCGCGTACGAACGCCTCAGGCGACGCGTCGGGGAGGTGCCGCCAGCGGCCGGCGAGACTCGTGAGCACGCCCAGCACGAGCTGCTCGGCGCAACGGACGTCACCGGTCACGAGCCAGGCGCCGCGGAGCAGCCCCAGCTGCCGTGCCCGCACGTAGCCGGCGAAGTCCGCGTCCATCACGCGCATACGCCCTCCTCTTCCAAGGATGGACGCAGTAGCGGCCCGAGCACATCCCCCGGGGCAGCAAGGGGTCCGCTAGGTCACGGCCGGCTCGCCGTCACGGATGCGCAGTCAGCGGGCGCCGACGTTGTGCTGTAGGACGGGCACAGAAACGGCAGGCCATCCCGGAAACCGGGTCTGACCTGCCGTTTTGGATGTGGGCGATACTGGGTTTGAACCAGTGACCTCTTCGGTGTCAACGCGAAAGCCCGGGCGGACGAGCAGGTCGCTTGTGCTCGTGTGAGTCCACGTGAGTCCCTGTCTGTGGCGCTATCTCCACCGCGGTTGTCACTCACTTAGTCACTCAACCGAGTCCCTCGGCTGCAACCCTCAGTGTCAGGTGTGTCGAGGTCGCGCCCCTCCCCCAGGTTAGTGATCGTCCGGATCTCCCGATGAGCGGGCTCGGGACCCCTGCTGGTCAGCACGTCTATTCCGGCGGTCACTTCAGCTGCTGGTGTCGATGCTCAGAGCTGTCAGAGCGGTCAGGGCGTCGAGTTGGGCGTTCTCGAGGACAACGTCCGCGGCCGAGGCATTGGCCGTGATCTCATCGACTGTCTCGGCACCGACGATGGCGGAGGCGACCGCCGGGCGGGACAGAAGCCAGGCGAGCGAAATCTGGTGGGGCCGCAGACCCCACTCCTCGCTGCACCTCTCGATGGCCCGTCCCACGTCCAGCTCTGCTTCGCTGAACCCAGGACCCGAGAACCGCATGTCCCCTTGGACTTCGCGATCCAGCACGCCCATCCCTGCGAGCAGGCCGCCGTGGAGGGGAGCGTATGGGACGAGGGAAAGGCCGAACTCGACGCATGCCGGAGCCAACTCACGCTCGGCAGCGCGGTCGATGAGGTTGTACTTCACCTGGACACAGACTGGGGCGTGCAAGCGGCGGTCATCGGCGATCCACAACGCTTGAGTGACCTGCCAAGCCGGGTAGTTGGAGAGCGCCACGTACCGCAGTTTGCCCTGGCGTACCAGGTCGTCATACGTCGACAGCGTCTGCTCCAGAGCCGTATCGGCATCCGGGGCATGCGCGTAGTACAGGTCGATGTAGTCCGTTCCCAGCCGGGCCAGGCTGTTCTCGACTTGCTGGATGATGTGCCGGCGCGACAGCCCATGGTCGTTCACGCCCGGCCCCACCACTTCGCGCGACTTCGTCGCCACCACCACCTCGTCGCGGCGACCGGCGAGTGCTCGCCCGAGGATGACCTCGGCCGGTTGGCGTTCGGACGCGGGTGGCGCGCCCGCCCGGTCGAAGGTGGGCATGTGGCCATAGACGTTCGCGGTGTCGAAGAAGTTGATGCCCAGGTCCAGCGCGGCATGGACCACTCGCTCGGCGTCGCGCTCATTCGGCGCCACCCCGAAGGTCGCGGTACCTAAGCAGATCCTGGAGACGTTGACGCCTGTCCGGCCTAGCGGCATGTACTCCATGAGCCACCTCATCGTCAGCTATTCAGCCCGAGGCACGCACGGGCACCTCGGCGGTCAAGGCGCTAACAAACCTACTCAGACATTCCAGAGTCCAGCGGGCGCTGAGCGCTGCACAAGACCCACGCACTGGTCCGTCCGGGCGTCCTGTCATGCCGCTACTGGCGCAACACGTAGCGGTCCCGGGGTTCCCCCTTAAGCGCAGGGTCCGCGGGTCCGGCCAGTTCCATTCCGCATCGTTCGTACAAACGCCTGGCAGCCACTCCGCCCGGATATCCGGCGGTGAAGGTAACCACGTCGATGTCGCCGTCAGGCCACCGCTCCATTGCCGTGTGCACGAGTGCGCGGCCCAGCCCGCGGCCCCGGGCGGCGTCAGCCACTGCCAGCCAATGGATGCGGTGCGGCTTGTCGTCGCGGCTTAGCAGGATCCCGCCAGTGATCGCCCCGTGCGGTCCGGTCACGAGAGCAGTCTCACGCCCGACAGCTCTTGTGATGGCCTGCTCGGTGTCGGGCATCGGGCCGAAGAGTGGCTCGACTTCCCGAGCCAGTGCTAACCACGCGGGGATGTCGTCGGCTGTGGCACTGCGGACGATGGGCAACACGCGAGCGACACTAGCGGGAGAAGCTCAGCCGTGAGCCCGGGATGTTACCGGATTGCCGCGTTGAGGGCGGCTAACGACCCCGCGTCGCGGCCCGGCAACCCCCGGAGGCAACAGTCCGTCGCTGAGTCTGAAAGGTCTCTCGCGTGGATACTGGCGTCATGATGGCGCGGCGAGTTGCTACCTCGGTCGCTGTGGGAATGCTGGGCCTTCTGTCCTGCTCATGTTCCGGTCCGGAACCAGTGGCCGGCCTGACCTATCGACTTGGACCGGAGGCGAATCAGGTCACGCTGCCGCCCGTGACATCTCCGTCCGCAGGAGTACGCGCTGAGCTTGCCGACGAGGACTCCCAGTCGGTTGCCGTGCCCGTCTACGTTGATGAGCCAGCGGGCGGCCAAGACGGGGGCGGCGACAGCGTTTCCAACGATTTGGGCAGGGAGTTCCCGGTCACCCTGACGTTGTCGGCTCCCTTGGCCGGTCGCGCGGTCATGAACGAAGGTCAAGACGTACCGGAAGCGGCGACCCTCCGGCCATGAGGCATGCCCACCCGTGCCCCCTGAGGACCAGACGCTCGGTCATGCCGCGGATCGGTAGCGTTCAGCTATGACGCCGGTGGAGGTCGACGGGGAGCGCTTCGAAGTAACTGAACGGATCAGCGAGCCCGGGGTCTACGAGATCCGATGGGTTTCCGGTCCCCACGACGGGTACGGCTTCGCGACGTCGTCCTACTACGGAGAACGCAAGACCGAGGCCGAGCTCGAGGACGCGATCCGCAACTTCCTGCGCCAAGTTGGCCCCTCCGGGTACATCGAGTAGCTCAACCGTGTCTGCCGCATGTTGCGCATGGACTGGACCTCATCGGCCCTCAGGACTGTCCAGGTCCCTGTGCAAGCATGTCTCGCCCGCCGACCGAAGAACTCTGCGACGGGACTGCCCAACAGGCGGGACTCCTCAGGGACACCGGAAAGTGTCCTTGTGCCGTCGTCCGTCGTCCGGACGACTCCAGAGGCGACGTTCGTACCGTCCACGTTCGCGACTCCAGACCGCGCCGCCAAGGGGCGCGGGGAACTCGCGACGTGAACCAACGGCACCCGGCCGGCTCACCGGGCAGGATCAGGGGTGGATGACCTCCGTCCCCACCACACCAAACAGGAGCCGACGATGACCGACACCCCCTCGACGCAGCCCTTCGAGCCACCCGCGGCCGCTGCGAGCAGCACACCAACCCCACCGGCCGAAACCCAGGACGCCACCGGGTTCACCGACGCCGAGCACCGCACCCTGCGCTCGGCCGCGATGCTGGCAAGCGCGTGGGTGTCACGCGCGGAGAAGGGGATGTTCGACAGCATCAAGGAGTCCTTCGCCGCGTCGAAGGCGATCGCGGGCTCACCCCCAGAGGTCGCCGCCCTGGTCGGCAAGGGCGGGTTCCCCGAGATGCCGAAGGGTACGCCCGCGGACGTCGAAGCCCGTACCTTGGCGCTACTGGGCGAAGCGGTCTCGCTGTTGCGGGCAAAGGCTCCCCAGCTCGTCGACGGCTACCGCGCCATGGTCCTACAAAGCTGTCGTGACGCCGCGTCTGCAGCCGACGACACCTCACCCAACGAGACGGCTGTCATCGCCAAGGTAGAAGCCGCGCTGGCTTGACCACGCCCGCCGGGCACTGGATGCAAAGGTCCGCTACGCCTAACGGTGGACGCCGCAGCGCCTACCGAGACGCCATCTCGCGGTTCATAGATGCGGTGTGCGAACGTCCGCAAGTGCCGCGGATGGTGTGTGGCCACCGGTTCAGCGCCTCCTGGCCTTCAACTCACTGATCGGGATCATGGAAAGGCGCCCGAGCGAGGCTCGCACTGCGGCCGCCTCAGCATCGGTCACATTGAAGGAAAGGGAGGAGCCCGTGTCCGAGAAGTACGCCACCCACCGCATCGACGCGTCGTAAAGCTCGACGCCGATGGACCACGACGCGAACGCGCGGAGCAGACTCACATGCTTGGGTTGGCGAACATCAAGTTCGATTCCAAAGCCTGAGTCTCCACACCCCTGCGGCAGGCCCACATGCACGAGCGCAGCCTGCGTCGCGCGAGCCGCGGCAGGCAGATCTCTCTGATCTGAAATGGCGTCGATCCACGCTGTCTCCACCCGAGGAAGGACGACATCAAGGACGGCCTGACACGCACCTTCAGCCTCGACTCGATCAACCAGATCCCGATCAACGGTGTATTCGGCAACCAGCTCAGCCACGAGGACAGTCTGCCGCCCAGTCACCGTCACACGTTCGCCTCTGCCACCAGTCGGTCGTGCCGATGTGCGGGCTCTCGTCGCCGACTCTTCGGACTGCTCAGGGGTGGAGAGACTGGTCCGCCTCGACGAGCCGCAGGTCGGTGAACCGCACGACAAGGCCCGAGCGCGTGGGCGCGCAGCACAGAAGTCCCACGCGTAGAGGCCCGGGCGGTAAGGGTGCTACGCGCACGAGCCGCCAGGTTTCGTCGCCGCTTCGGGCCCGGACCGTGAGTGCGTCGCCCTTACGACTTGCCCGTACGACGACGGCGTGGCCCGACCACCCCGGCACGGGGGCGACCGACCAGTCCGAGACACCCCGCGTGACGACTGCTCCTAACTGCAGGACGCCGTCGGCCAACTCGACGCCGGCCTTGATCCACTGCTCCGCGTCGGCACGGATCAGCAGGCCCGCCTGATCGAACTGGGCCGAGAAGTCAGCGATGAACCTGACCTCAGCGGCCGTCCCGTCGGGGAAGTCCGTGAGCAGGGCGTGGCCTGTGTCGTGGATGAACCCGTAGGAGGTGGTTCGCCACAGGTCGCTCCCCTCCGCCGCCGTGACCAGCAGGTCGTCCTGGTCGCGGGAGACCTGCGGGGGTGGGTTCAGCCAATCAAGGTGCCGCCAACCCGTACGCCACCCGTCAGCCGGTCCTCGGTCGGTCACGGAATCATTCTTTCACGACTGCGGGTTCGCGCGGTTGCAGTGGACGTCCAACCGCGCGGTGTGTGTTTGGCACTCTGACGGCAGGCATCGCTGGGCGGTCGCCCTCAGCCTGGTCGCATCCATCGTCGTGGCCCTGCTCCACCAGGAGAACCTCGGGGGCGCCTGCACCCGTCCCCCTGGGCGTTGAGGAATTCGCGTCCGCTCACGTCGACTGATTCTCGTCGGGCGCACGACCGCGGCCTCGCAGCATCCCCGTCGATAGCCGCGCGGCGCAGCGGCCAGGACGAGAGGACCGAACATCCGCACATGGCTCCCTTCTGTGTCAAGACGCCGTGGACATGAGCGTTCTAGGCTGGGTGTTGACGGGTCCGGGAAGTGGCTTGTCCGAAGAGCCGGTGTGGGGTTGTGAGCCGGTCGCGCTGGAGTCAGAGTCGTTGCCCCGGTGCCCTCCCGGGTCCGTCACCCGCCCAGCCACATAGTCGCCGAGCATGGTCCGGAAGACGAGGTCGGACAGCCGGCGTTTGAGGCAGCGCATCGCCTCCATCGACGTCTTGCCGGCGGCTTTCTTCCGGTCGAAGCAGGCCCGCCCTTCGGTCGGGGTGCGCAGCTGCACGGTGGCCATGATGTGCAGCACCCGGTTGATCTGCCGGTTACCGCCACGGGAGAGCCGATGCCGGACGTGGTCCCCGGAGGACGCGTCGATCGGGGCCGTGCCGGTCCAGGAGGCGGAGTGGTTGCGGTCCGGGAACCGGGCCAGGTCCCCGACCTCGACGAGCAGCCGTGCCGCACCCGACGGGCCGACACCGTGCAGGCCCAGCAGTGAGGTGCCAGTCGCGGCGACGAGCTCCCTGAGCTCCTTGTCGGCGGCCTTCTTCCGCGAGTACATCCGCTCCAGGTCCGCGACCAGCTCCGCGGCGACGCGCTTGCGGGTCTTGCCGACGGCATCCCGCGGTCGCACCGCAGCCAGGATGGGCTTGGCCTGAGCGGCGGAGAGGTGCTTCTTCGCGCCACCAGGCAGCATTTCCAACAGGATCCGGTGCAGCTGGCTGATCTTGCGGGTGTGCTCGTCCCCGATCGAGCGGCGCCGATCCACCAGCAGCTGCAGCACCTCGAGCTGCGCATCGGACACGATCGGGCGCTGCCCGTCCATCCGGGTCCCGACCAGCGCGACCGAGTGCGCGTCGGTCCCGTCGGTCTTGCGCCCCTGCCCGGTCGCGAACACCCGCGCTGGAGCTGAAGGCTTCGCCGGCACGTCCACCACGACCTCACCGCCGCCCAAGAGCCGGTGGGAGATGTGCCGGCCGATCCCCTCGCAGCCCTCGATGGCCCACACCCGCTCCGGCCAGGCCGCTACGTGCTCGAGCATCGCGGCGTACCCCTCGACGCTCGTGTCGAAGCGGCCGCCGCCGACGACGGACTCGTCGCGACTCCGAAACCCTCGGCTACACCACCGAGCTCGACACGTACCCGCCGATCGTCACGTTCCACACCTGGCTCGTCGACGCCGCCGGATGGTCCGGCCAGCATGACGTCGACGAAGCAGCGGTCGGTGCCGCCACCATGCCCAGCGACGACACCGACCTGCCGGCAGTGTCATCCCGGAACACTTGGGGGACATCCGAGGACAAAGTCACCGCTCAGGTAGGAGGGTCGTCCCACTCGAGCGGTGACGCCGGCTGCGCCAACCTATCCAGCACAGACCGCGCAGGTGGCCGATTGCAGGAGAGCGCGTGAAGCTCGACCGACCCTGCCCCCGCTGCGACAAGCCGATCGCCGACACCGGCGCGGTCTGCCGTGCCTGCCGGCGCGACCTCGCGGCCCTGCTACGCACCGCGGCCGCGTACATCGACACCGGGCGCTTCGACGATGTGGTCGGCCGGCGTACCCGCACGAACGTCGGCGTCATCAAGCCGAAGCCGAGCGCCCGCGGCGTCTACCAGGGCCCGTGGTGCGGCGGCGGCTGGGACTGCGGGCACCCGTCGTGATGGGTCGTGTGGTACTCGATCCACGTCCGGTCCTTCGAAGCCGGCGGCCGCATCGAGGACCATATCTCGAACGAGCCCGCCGGCGTGATGAACGAGGGCGCGGCCGAGGCCCGCTGGGTCGTCGAAGCGACCGCGCGTGCCTGGGCCGACCTCATCCACCGCAAACGGGGCACCCTCATCCCCGTGTCGAGGCCCCCGATCGAAGGCGCGAGCACCTCGGGGCGATCGGCGACACCCACAAGCCGAAGGACGGCCGCACCCCGCGGTGCATCTTCGGCGATCTGCCGTTCGACCAGTGCGGCTGCGGCCGCCCACACCAGGAGGAAGCATGAAGCCCGACGCTGCCACCGCAAAAACCGTCGACAGAGCACTTGTGAGACCGGAGTTCCTGAGAGATCATCGTGCGCGCCACCGCCTGCCCTCTCTGCTTGAGCCAGGCGGTGGCGCTATGGACGAGATACCCTTCGTGCCCGAACCTGCACCCGGTAAGCCCGTCAAGTGACCGACGAGAGGGCGTCTACGCCCGACCTGCTGCGCTACCTCGCCGACCCACCGACTGGCTCGCTCACCGACCAGGCGACGAGGCCCTCGACGCCTCCGACGAGCTCCAACTCATCGCCGCCATGGTCGTTGCCGCCAGCGACACCCACGAGCCCGGGGTGTACGCCGGCCCCTGCGACATCTGCGGCGACGAGCTCTACGCGAAGCCCGGCGCGAGAGTCGTCCACTGCCGCCTCTGCAACGTCGACTACGACGTCGAGCCTCGCCGGCAGAAGCTCCTCAAGAAGGCCGAGAGCAAGCTCCTCGGTGCCGCCGACATCGCCCGCGTCCTGACCGGCGTAGGCCTCAAGGTCACCCCCGAACGAGTCCGCACATGGATCGCTCGCGAGCAGCTCAAGCCCGCCGGGATTGACCGTGCGCGCCGCCCGCTCTACCGCCTACGCGACGCCCAGAGGCTCGCTGAGCAGGGCCCGTTCAAGGCGACACGGCAGGCTGCTTGACCACATCAGCCCCTTCTGTCACGCATTCGAGCAGTGGCACGACCCATACCCACTCCACGACCGAAGGCCCACCTCACCCCTCGTTGAGGTGGGCCTTTCACATGCCCCCCGCCGCCGCCGACCACACGCAGCCAGCCACGAGCGGCACCGTGCGAGCGAGCAGCGGGCCCACCGTCTCGGCCATGTGAGGGGACACGCCGAGACCGCCCGCGGCCGCAGACCTCCAACCCGACACATGGGTGTGCGTCGAGAACAGGCCCGAGGTGCGGCCGCCGGCACCCGGCGTATGGCTGAAACGTGCTGACCTGCGTGACGCGGAGAGCCCGGCGAGTGTGCGCCACTGGGGCTGGGTCGAGCCCAGTGCGCGGATGGAACGCGGAAGCACTCCTCCTGTGTCATGCCGATGTGCGGACGCGGCAGTGAGGCTCCCACGTTCTTGGCTGGAGCAGTGTGGCCCAAGCTGCGTACACGCAGGTCTGTCGCACCACGGTTGGAACTATCTGGAACCCGCGCTCCGCCGCCTGCTCTTAGGCTGGAGCGATGGAGCAGAGAAGACTGGGCAACACCGGACTACGAGTGAGTCGCCTCGCGCTCGGCTGCATGAGCTACGGCGACCCCACCACCGCCGCCGCGCACCTCTGGGCCCTCGACGACGACGCGGCCGAACCCTTCTTCCGCCAAGCCGTCGACCTCGGCATCACCTTCTGGGACACCGCCAACGTCTACCAGCACGGGACCTCCGAGGCGCTCGTCGGCCGCGCCATCAAGCGGTACGCGCGCCGCGAGGACATCGTGCTGGCCACCAAGGTCCACGGGAAGATGCACGACGGCCCGGGCGGCCAGGGCCTGTCCCGCAAGGCCATCCTCGAACAGGTCGACGCCTCCCTGACGCGGCTCGGGACCGACTACATCGATCTCTACCAGATCCACCGTTTCGACCCGGAGACTCCGGTCGAGGAGACGATGGAAGCCCTGCACGACGTCGTCCAGGCCGGCAAGGCCCGCTATCTCGGGGCCTCCTCCATGTACGGATGGCAGTTCGCGAAGCTCCAGCAGGCAGCGCACCTGGGCGGGTGGACCCCGTTCGTGTCCATGCAGAACCAGTACAACCTGCTGAGGCGGCACGACGAGCCCGAGCTGATGGCCATGTGCGCCGACATGGGCGTAGGTCTGATCCCGTACTCGCCGCAGGGCAAGGGACGTCTCGCGCGACCGTGGGGCGAGCAGTCCCACCGCTCCACCGTGGACCACGTCGTTCAGGCCTTCGACTCACCACTTGACGAGCCCGTCGTCACCGCAGTCCAGAAGGTGGCGGATGCTCGCGGCGTCAGCATGGCGCAGGTTGCTCTCGCTTGGGTGCTCAACAACTCCGCCGTCTCAGCTGCGATCGTCGGCGCGACCAAACCTCACCACCTGTCCGAAGCGGTAGCGGCCCTTGACGTCCACCTCACCGACGACGAAAACTCCACGCTGGAAGCGCCCTACACGCACCACGGGCCGTCGTGGTTCTAGCCAGTCGGCCCCTCGGCAGATCCCCTGACTCCGCCGAGCACGGACCCGGGAAGCAATAACCGGATTTGCCGCGAGCCGAGCATTCCCCGATGAATAGAGGGGTGCGCAGGCAGTCACTTGCATCCCGTGCTGAGATCCGGACAGCCGGACCTGGTGGGCGTCAACGTCGAGACCCTCCGCTATTACGTGCGACGCGGCATCATCGCCGAACCGGACCGATCCCTCGGCGGGCACCGGATGTACAGCGAGGAGACCGTCACCACACTGCGCGTCATCAAGGCAGCGCAGCACCTCGGCTTCACCCTCGACGAGGTCGCAGAGCTGCTCGAGGCCGGTCGGCACCGGCATGGCAGCGGACTGCAGGCCAAGACCGAGGCGAAGCTCGCAGAGGTGGAGCGCAAGATCGCCGACCTCGAGGTCATCCGGGACAGCTTGGTCGCGGCGCGTGAGGCCGGGTGCGACGACCTCGTCGCCTGCGCTGGATCGGAATGCTGCCCGATCCCGTTCGTCCAGATCACCACCCGACCCGAAACGAGCACTCGGTTAAGCCTGCCATCAAGGACCGCCACCTGTACGGCGTGGGCGCAGCAGCCTGCGCCGTCTGCTGCGCCCGCACCGATCGTCGGTGTGCTCGGCCTGGCAGGAGCTGCCGCCGCCGCCGTCTCCTTCGCTTTCGCCGGGCTCGCCTTCCCATTGGTTGTCGCAGGCACCGGTCTGGTGCTCACGCTTGCACGCCGCCGCACCGAACGCATTCAGCACTGCTCTCCCGACGGCCCGGTGGACGTGACCGACGGCCCGCCGCGGTAGCCGACTACCCTTCCGCGTCCATGGACACCCTGCGCAGCATCGTGCTCTTGGTCGCCGCGGCGATCGCCGAGATCGGCGGTGCCTGGCTGATCTGGCAGGGAGTCCGTGAGCGTCGGGGATGGGCCTGGATAGGTGCCGGCATCATCGCCCTCGGGGTCTACGGCTTCGTCGCCACGCTGCAGCCCGACGCCAACTTCGGCCGCATCCTCGCCGCCTACGGAGGGGTCTTCGTCGCGGGATCACTCGCGTGGGGCATGGTGGGCGACGGCTTCAAACCTGACGGTTACGACATCATCGGTGCGCTCATCTGCCTGGTCGGGGTCTCGATCATCATGTACAGCCCGCGCCCGGACTGAACGTCCAGATTTGCCGCACTGAGGGCGGCTTCGATCGTCACACTTTGCCGCCGGGGCGTCGTGCCGATCTCAGGACGTCCCAAAAGGGATGGCGCCTGCATTCAGCGGACGCGAGAAACTGCTGATGGTCGGGGCAGAGTCAGTTCGGTCCCGCGCCATCCTGTTTCCGATACCCCTTCGCTACGGCGACGGGGGCATGAAGGACGCGATGTCGCCATAGGCGCGCATCGCGTCGATCCGATCGGCCGCCAGGTCATAAGCAACGCAGAAGGGGATGAGATCTCCGTCGCCGGCGCCGGCGCATGTTCCTTCGATGTAGGCGACGCCCTGGGCGGACATCAGTTGGCGGGTGCTCAGATCGGGCATGCGAGCGTGCAAGCCGTTGATGGCCCCTTCCACGGCCTCAGCACCGTGGACTACCGCGCCACTCTGAATCGTGGTCCATGTGACGTCCTCGGTGAAGAACTGCTGGAAGCTGCCCGTACCAAGAGCTGTGAAGTAGGCGGACATCGTCTGGCTGGTGTCGTCGGTCGACATCCGGGCTCCCTGCTTCGGCAATCACGAAAGGGTCCACTCAGTGTGCGCCGCTTCCTGCGGATCCACCAGCGGCCTCTGCGCCCGAAGCCCCTGGGCTGCCTAACCGCACATGCCGCTTGTCGCATGTTCGTTCTCAACACAGGAGATCGCTACGCGGACCACACCCGTGACGGCCGACGACTCGCGAACTCGACCCGTCTGTCCGTCATTCTTTCCACGAGCGAGGGCCTAGCGGAGCGCCTCCTTGTCGCATCTGCCTGGTCGCCATCAGCTCCTGATGGCCGCAGCGCTGGCAGACGAGCATGTCCTTGTCCCCGGGCTTGTGGAGGTACATGTGGCCCATGACCCAGCACGGGAAGTTCTTCAAGCGCATACTCGATCGTCCACCCGCCCGCGCCCGAGCGGTATGGGTTTCGGCATTCCGAGGAATTCGTCGAGCAGGCTGAAGACCGCGGTGAACCGATCGACTGGCAGCAGGGCGTAGCGGACCGAATGCTTGCTTGGCGAGTCGAAGCCGGCGGCTGAACGAAGACAGGGTGGAACGGCCGGTCATGCCGCTGGTCGCGGTCCTCGAATCGGCTAGCGCCTTCTCACCAAAGCGGCGCCGGGGCCATGGAGCGGATCTTCGGCCAGGAGCCGTGACCGACGTGCTCGCAGCGCCGGGGCCACGATCTGGATCGATAGTCACTCACTTAGTCACTCAGTCCCAGATATGCGCGCCCGAGCCCACACGACATGACAGCCCCTGACGGGCGTTTCCGCTGGTCAGGGGCTGTCTCGTGCTGGTGGGCGATACTGGGTTTGAACCAGTGACCTCTTCCGTGTCAAGGAAGCGCGCTACCGCTGCGCCAATCGCCCGTGGTGTTGCTGGTACTGCGTGGTGTCTCACCGAGGTGGAGACGGGATTTGAACCCGTGTACGCGGCTTTGCAGGCCGCTGCCTCGCCTCTCGGCCACTCCACCGTGGAAGGCAAGTGGATCTTTGCCTCCGAGCGGACGACCGGGCTCGAACCGGCGACCTCAACCTTGGCAAGGTTGCGCTCTACCAACTGAGCTACGTCCGCGGGAACACCAGCGGTGTAACTTCCCCGCTCGTGCTTGGTAGACATTAGCCGATCGATCCACGAGATACAAAACCGGCTCTGGTCGCCCCGTCAGCCCCGCCCCGCGGCCCGGTCGGGAGGCTTGGCCGAGGCGCCGTCGACAGCTCTGGACCCCTCGCCGACGCCCCGTTGGATCGCCGCCTTGATGGGTCCGTGGTCGCTGCTCTCGTACTGCTGGTCCCTCCCCCGGCGGGCATCGCCGGCCGGCACGTCGACGCCGTCCAACGTCGCGGGCGGGTCGGCGTCGGACGCCGTGGCACCTTCGCTCGCGTCGGTGTCGCTGCGGGCGATCAGGCCGCCGGCGCCCTCCCTGGCCCAGTTGACCAGCCGGACGTCCGCGCCGTCGTGCAGGTCGACCGGCCAGAGGGTGCGCACGGCCGCGTTGAGGCCCGCGCCGATGAGGATGGCCACGGCCAACGCGTACAACCAGATGAGCAGGACGATGGGAGTGCTCAGGGGGCCGTAGATGGACGAGCCGCCCATCGACGCCTCGACCGAGATCCGGACGACGTAGGAGGCGCCGATCCAGATCGCCATGGCGAGAAGGGCGCCCGGCACGTTGCGCCTCCACGGGCTCCGCCGCGGGGTCGACACGTGGTACATCGACGCGAGCAGCAGCACGCTGAAGACGATGAGCGTCGGCCAGTAGAGCGCCTTGGTCACGGTCGCGGCGCCGTCGGGGAGCCATGAGGCCAGCAGCCCCGGCCCGAGGAGCATGAGTGGCAGCACGAGGATCGCCGCGAGGATGCCGAGCGTGTAGAGCAGCAGGCTGAAGGCGCGCATGTGCACGATGCCGCGGGCGTCCTTCTGCCCGTACATGATCGACACGGTGTCGACGAAGACGTTGAGGGCTCGGGAGCCAGACCACAGCGACAGGATGAAACCGACGGAGATGATGTCGACGCGTCCGCCCTTGAGCACGTCGTTGATGGTCGGCAGGAGCAGCTCGTTGATGCTCGACTCGGACAGGAAGCGCGAGGCGTAGACCTCGATGGCCGACACGATGGAGCTGATCGTGTCGGAGCCGATCCATCCGCCGACGAAGCCGAGCCCGCCGAAGAGCCCGAGGACCAGCGGCGGCAGGCTGAGGAGCATGAAGAACGCCCCCTCCGCCGCGAGCCCGGTGACGCGGTAGCGCAGGCACACCCGGATCGTCTCGAGGGTGAGCCGCGCCAGCGGGATGCCCCACGGCACTCGCTCCAGCACTGCCCGCATTCTCGTCCGCACGCTCATCGCCTCCGAGGCTAACGGGGCCGCGACGGCACGCGGGACGCGTGACGGGCGCGACACTCGCCCGACGGGCCGGCCGGACCGGCCGCCGCCTAGTCTCGACGTGGTGAGCACACACGAGGTGACCAACCAGGTGCCGCCGTTCGTCGGCGGCGACTTCCTCGCCGACGACGTCGCGCTGCGGGAGTCGGTCGAGCGCTGGGCCGGCCCGGCGGCCGCGGCGGAGCTCGCCCCACTCGGCGCCCTCGCCGGCACCCCGGAGGCACAGGAGCACGCGCGCCTCGCCGACACCAACGTGCCGGTCCTGCGCACGCACGACTCCCGCGGCAACCGCGTCGACGAGGTGGAGTTCCACCCGTCGTGGCACTGGCTCATGACCCAGGCCGTCGGGGCCGGCCTCACGGCCGAGCCATGGACGACGCCCCCCGGTTCGGGCGCCCACGTGCGGCGTGCCGCCGGCTTCGTCCTGTGGTCGCGCGTCGAGGCCGGGCACGGCTGTCCCGTCTCGATGACGTATGCCGCCGGGTCGGCCCTGCGGCACGAGCCCACCCTGGGTGCCCGGTGGCTCCCGGCCCTCGCAAGCCGGACCTACGACCCCGGGATCCGACCCGTGTCGCTGAAGGCCGGCGCGATCTCGGGGATGGGCATGACCGAGAAGCAGGGCGGCTCGGACGTGCGCACCAACACGACCCGCGCGGTGCCGACGCCGGGAGGCCCGCTTCCCGGCGACACGTACCGGCTGACGGGCCACAAGTGGTTCTGCTCCGCACCGATGAGCGACGTCTTCCTCGTCCTGGCCCAGGCGCCCGGCGGACTCACCTGCTTCGTCGTGCCGCGC
The DNA here is from genome assembly GCF_001429645.1 of Terrabacter sp. Soil810. Taxonomy (NCBI): domain Bacteria; kingdom Bacillati; phylum Actinomycetota; class Actinomycetes; order Micrococcales; family Intrasporangiaceae; genus Terrabacter; species Terrabacter sp. Soil810. The sequence continues at coordinate 1,389,289 of NZ_LMSW01000011.1, read as the reverse complement.
TCCCTCGACGACGGCGCACGCAACCCCTTCGCCCTCCAGCGGCTCAAGGACAAGCTCGGCAACCACTCGAACGCCTCCAGCGAGGTCGAGCTCGACGGGACCTGGGGCAGCCGACTCGGCGACGAGGGGCGCGGCGTGCGCACCATCATCGACATGGTCGGCGCCACCCGACTCGACTGCGTCCTCGGCTCGACGGCGACGATGCGCGACGCCGTGTCCCGGGCGCTGCACCACGCGCGGCACCGGTCCGCGTTCGGCGCCCGCCTCGTCGACCAGCCGCTCATGCGCAACGTCCTGGCCGACCTCGCGCTCGAGGCGGAGGCGGCGACCGTCCTCGGTCTCCGGCTGGCGCATGCGCTCGACTCCGGCGAGACCGAGCTCGCCCGTCTGGGCGTGGCGCTCGGCAAGTTCTGGGTGTGCAAGCGAACGGCCCCGATGGTGGCCGAGGCGCTCGAGTGCCTGGGAGGCAACGGCTACGTCGAGGAGAACGGCCTCGCGCGGCTCTACCGCGAGGCCCCGCTCAACTCGATCTGGGAGGGCTCGGGCAACGTCAACGCCCTGGACGTCGTGCGTGCCGTGACGCGTGAGCCGAGCACCCTCGAGGCTCTGACGAAGGAGCTGCACGAGGTCCGCGGCCGCAGCGCCGACCTCGATGCCCACGTGGACTCCGCTCTGGCACAGGCGCGCTCACTCGACCCGATGTCGACGGACGCGTCGTTCGGCGCGCGCGCCGTCGTGGAGCGGCTCGCACTCGCGCTCCAGGCGAGCCTGCTCGTCCAGCACTCCCCCGGCCCCGTCGCCGACGCCTTCGTCGCCAGCCGCATCGCCGGGCGTCGCGGCCACACCTTCGGCTCGCTCGACGTCGACCTGGCCGGTGCCGCGGCGGCCGTCATCGACCGGGCCGGCTGACGAAGGGCGCGATCACGCGGAACCCGTTGGGCGGCATACGCCCTCGGGGTCGTCGGAGGACGCCGACGGCGCGCCGTCAGCTCGCCGACAGGCGCTTCTTCTCCACCTCGACGTCGAAGTCGGCCTGTGGCCACTGGAGGTTCATGCCGCGCAGCGCCTCGAGGAGCAGCTGCTGGACCGCGAGGCGGGCGTACCACTTGCGGTCGGCAGGGACGACGTGCCACGGCGCCCCGACGGTCGAGGTCTTGTCGAGGACCGCCTGGTACGCCTCCATGTACTCGCCCCAGTGGCTGCGCTCGTCGACGTCACCCGGGTTGTACTTGTAGTACTTGTCCGGACGGTCGAGACGCTCCATGAGACGCGCCTTCTGCTCGTCCTTGGAGATGTGGGTCATGACCTTGATGACCGTCGTCCCGGCAGCGATCGCCTTGCGCTCGAAAGCGTTGATCTGGGCATATCGCCTGGACCAGACGGCCTCGGGCACGACGTCGTGGACCCGCACGATGAGGACGTCCTCGTAGTGCGACCGGTCGAAGACCCCGAGCTGACCGGCGCCGGGAAGGGCCTTCTCGATGCGCCAGAGGAAGTCGTGCGCGAGCTCCTCCTTCGTCGGCGCCTTGAAGCCGGTCGCCTTGACGCCCTGCGGGTTGACGGAGATGACGTGGCGCATGATGCCGCCCTTGCCCGAGGTGTCCATGCCCTGCACGACGAGCAGGAGGGACCGCTTCGAGCCCGTCGTGGACTCCGCGAAGAGCCGCTCCAGCAGGTCGGACAGCTCTGCCTCGCAGGCCTTGAGCGCCGCCTTGCCCTCGAGCTTCTTTCCGGTGAAGCCGGGAGTCCCCGACGTGTCGACGTCGGTGAGCACGAAGCCCTTGCCGACGCGCAGCGCGTTGGCGACGTCCTGGATCTCCTCGACGGCCGCCTCCTCGTGCGCGGCGATCACCTCGTCCTCGGCGGCCTGTGTCTCGAGCTCCTTCGCCTTCTTGCTCGAGACCTTGCCCGCCTGCTTGCCGGACTTCTTGCCGGACTTCTTGCCCTTGCCCTTCGCGCCCTTGCCCATGGCGCCATCCTGCCCGACCCACGAGCCACGCGACGGGATGTGACACCACCGATCCGCGCGGCGTCGTTGTCGTTCGCCGATACTGTCCCCATGCGCCTGCTCGTGCCCGGTCGCTCCGGCCTGCCCGCCCTGTCCGACCTCGACACCGCAGCGCTGTTCGAGGCGTATGCCGCTCCGCAGGAGCGCTGGGTGCGCTGCAACATGGTGACGAGCCTCGACGGGGCCGCCACCGGTGCCGATGGGCGTTCGGGCTCGATCAACAACGACGCCGACCACGTCGTCTTCCAGGTGATCCGGGCCCTGAGCCACGTGGTGGTGGTCGGTGCGGGCACGATCCGTGCCGAGGGCTATCCGCCTCTGTCCGTGTCGGATCCGCTCGTCGCCCTGCGCCACGAGCACGGCCTGCCCACCGCCCTGCCCCTCGTCGCCGTGAGCAACCGCGGGCACGTCCCGCCGACGTTGAGCGGCTGCCGGGACGGCCGTGCACTCATGGCCGTCCCGGCAGCCGCGACCGGGCTCGACGCCGCCCGTCGGGACCTGGGCGCGGAGAACGTCCTCGTCTGTGGCGACGACGAGGTCGACGTGACGGCTCTCGTCGACGCGCTGCACGACCGGGGATGGGACCACGTGCTCACCGAGGGCGGCCCCAGCCTCCTCGGCTCGTTCCTCGCGGCCGGCCGGCTCGACGAGCTCTGCTTCACCGTCGCCCCCCAGGTCGTCGCCGGCGAGCACCCCCGCCCGGTCGGCGCCACGGGAACGCCCGCAGACCTCGACCTCGAGGTGCTCGTCGAGCAGGACTCCACGCTCATGGGCCGCTGGTTCGTCCGGCGCTGACCGGTCAGCGGGACACGACGAACTCGCGGAGGACGCGCTCCCAGCGCTGCGGGTCGTAGTTCCACTCGCGACAGTGCCGCGCGGTGTCCCACCGCTCGAGGCGCACGAGGTCGGGCCGGCGTCCCGCGAGCGCCACGGCCGGGCCGATCGGCACGAAGTCGTCGCCGTCCGAGGCGATGACCAGCATCGGGTGCCGTAGCTCACCCGCGCGGGCGACCCAGTCGGTGCGGGCCACGTCGATCGGCTCGTGCACCCCGACCAGCCGCCGCGTGCGACGCGACCCCATGAGGTCGGTCGCGACCCGCACGAGTGGGCCCGGCACCCGGTGCAGCCGCCCATGGTGGCGCAGCACGACCCCCCAGTCGATGACCGGCGAGTCGAGAGCCACGCCGACGACGTAGTCGGACAACGGTGACCGGTCGAGCGCCTGCAGCACGATGGCGCCCCCCATCGACCACCCGAGGAGGAGGATGCGCCGCGCACCGTGCGACACGGCATACCCCATGGCTGCCTCGACGTCGCGCCACTCGGACAGGCCGAGGTTGTAGCGCCCGTCCGGTCCACGCGGGGCGTCTCGGTCGTTGCGGTAGGCGGCGACGAGGCTCGTCCACCCGGCCCGGCGCAGCACCGGCACCGCGCGGAGGGTCTCCTCCTTGCGGGCTCCGCGTCCGTGGACGAGCACCGCCCAGTCGGACCCGGTCGCACCGCCCTCGGGACGCACCACCCAGGCCGGCAGGGGTCCGACGTCCGAGAGGATGCTGGCGTCCTCGTCGGGCAGCCCCAGGCTCACCGAGGGGCGGTCCCAGTAGTAGTACTGGTTCCACCGGGCGGGTCCGTCCTCGAGGAGCCCGCGGTCGACGGCGACGAGCCGTCGTGTCACCGACGCGGCGTCCGCGTGCACGATATCGCCGACGCGTGCGTGACCGGCTCCCCCGTCGAGCCAGACGCCGTAGCGACCCGGGACGACGGTCTCGGGAGTGACGGAGAAGGTGACCGTGGCGGCGTCGTGGCGCAGGATCTCGACGTCGTCCGGCTGCAGCTCGTCGGGCGTGATGACCCGTCGAGCGAAGTAGGCGGCGGCCGCCACCGACCCGCCGGCCGCGCCGAGGACGGACCCCGTGCCGGCGGCCGCGGCCACGAGCACCGGACGCGAGACGAGACGGCGCACCTGCACGGGCCCATCGTCGCAAACGGGCACCTCACGTCGTGGGAGGGCATGCCGCCGGGCGGTCCCGGATCGCGCCGGGCGTATCAAACCGGACCTTCGGGACACCGTCCTTCGGGAGCCTCGGGGACCCACGGGCGGCAAGCCGCGCACCTCGATCGTTCCCCGGCCCGCCTGCGGGCCGGTCACGGCCCACCGTGGTGCCCGTTCGGGGTCACGGTCACCACCGGGTCGTCTCGGGGTGCGAGGACACCTGCTCCGCGCGCCGCATCACACCGTCTGGTTTCACGAAGGAGACATCCGTGTTCACCACCATGCGCCGCGGCGCACTCAGCATCGCAGCGGCCGGGGCGCTCGTCGCCACACCGGCCCTCGCCATGGGGGCGGGCGTCAGCCCGGCCACCTATGACGCGTCCGTCAACCCGGGCGACACCGTCCACGTCACCAAGACCGTCAGCACTCCGGAGATCCCGCCCAAGCCCGACATCGTCCTCGTCGTGGACGAGACGGGCAGCATGGGGCCGGCCATCGACAACGTCAAGGCCGAGATGGGCTCGATCGTCACCACGGTCCAGGGGTCCCAGCCGCAGGCCCAGTTCGCCATCGCCTCCTACAAGGACGAGGGCGACGGGGCCGACTTCTTCCAGGTCGAGACCGACCTGACCGGGAGCCAGGCCACGGCCCAGACGGCCATCGACAGCCTGTCCGCATCCGGGGGCGGTGACACCCCCGAGGGCCAGCTCAACGCCCTGTGGCAGGTCGGCACCGGAGGAAACGCCATCTCCTTCCGTCCGGACTCGTCACGCATCGTCGTGTGGTTCGGCGACGCGAGCGGTCACGACCCGAGCGGCGGGCACAGCGAGACCGACGCGACCGCATCCCTCACGGGTGCGGGCGCACAGGTCATCGCCATCAACGTCGCGTCCGGCGGGGCCGACGGCCTCAACGCCACCGGACAGGCGCAGCGCATCGCCGACGCCACCTCGGGCACGTTCTTCGCGAGCGTGACCCCTGGTGACGTCGCCAGCACGATCCTCGCGGGGCTGGGCAACCTGCCGGCCGAGGTCACGGCGAACGTCTCGTGCGACCCGGGCCTGTCGATCGCGTTCTCGCCGTCGCTGCCCCAGACCGTCACGAGCGGTAGCGACGTCGTCCTCGACGAGGCGATCACCGTCGCCGCAGGTGCACCCCAGGGCTCGACGCTGACGTGCACGACGACCTTCCTCGTCAACGGTGCCGAGGCCGGGCCGGAGTTCGTCCAGACCGTGAGCATCAAGGTCAACGACGTCACGCCGCCGACCGTGGCCTGCGGTCCCGGCGTCAACCCGGACGGCGTCACCCCGCCCGGCTACAAGAAGGCGGGCTTCTACCAGCTCGTCGCCGCCGACAACCTGCCGGGCACGACGGTGACGGTCTCCGACACCGCCACGGGAGCCAGCTTCGGCCCCTACGCACCCGGCACGTACATCAAGATGACGCAGGCGCTCGGTGCGACGCCGTCGTCCGTCCCCTTCGAGGGCATGGTCGACTGGCACGTCACCGTCCGGGGTGACCTGCTCGTGACGGCGACGGACGCCGCGGGCAACACCGCGACGGCCACGTGCACGGTGCCGCCGAACCAGAAGTGACGCCAGCGCGTCGATGAAGGTCCTGCCCGGCCCGGCCCACCCTGGGCCGAGCAGCACGAGGGCCCCGGTCACGACCGGGGCCCTCGTGGCACGCACCGTACGCAGGGTCGCCGTAAGACCTGCGTAAGCACGGACTCCGTCTTGAGCGGGCACAAACCCGGCCGACGTGGCGTTGGTCAGGACATGAGCCACCACAACACCTCCGACAAGCCGTATGCCGTCCAGCGCACCGACGAGGAGTGGCGCGCGGCCCTGACGCCGGCCGAGTACAAGGTCCTGCGCCAGGCCGGCACGGAGCCCGCCTTCCGCGGCGAGTACACCGACACCAAGACGCAGGGCGTCTACTCATGCCGGGCCTGCGGCAGCGAGCTCTTCCGCAGCGACACGAAGTTCGAGTCGCACTGCGGCTGGCCGTCGTTCTACTCACCACTCGCCGGCGACACGGTCGAGTACATCGAGGACCGCGCCTTCGGGATGAAGCGGGTCGAGGTCCGGTGCGCCGGCTGCGGCTCGCACCTCGGTCACGTCTTCGAGGGCGAGGGCTACGACACCCCGACCGACCAGCGCTACTGCATCAACTCGATCTCGCTGCGCCTGCAGCCCGACGAGGGACCGTCGGGGGCCTGACCGCCGGCCTTCCGGCCCTCCCACCTCCCGGTCTGCTGCGGTGGCCGGGAGACCTCGCCTAGATTCGACCCATGGTCGACGACGGCGACATCCGCATCGGCAGTGCCGAACGCGAGCGGGCCCTGGCCGCGCTCGCCGAGCACCACGCTGCGGGGCGCCTCGATGCCGACGAGTACGAGGACCGGCGGGGTCGCGCCACGGACGCCGTCGTGCGTCGGGACCTGACCGAGCTCTTCGTCGACCTGCCGGAGCCGCATCCGTCGCTCGAGCCGGCCCGTGGCACCGCAGCGTCACGGCGACCCGCATCCCGCGCGGTGTCCCAACCCGGCTGGCGCAGCAGGGTTGCGCGGATCCTGGTGAGCCTCGCCCCCTTCATCGCGCTCGCAGCGTTCTTCCGCACCGACTCGTGGCTGGTGTTCCTGCTCATCCCGATGATCGTCGTCCTCGCCAGGGCGATCGACGACTGAGCGCCGTCAGCGGAGGTTGGCGACGAGCTGGGCCGCCTCGACCTTCGGGCCGGTGAAGAACGGGATCTCTTCGCGCACGTGCATCCGCGCACGGGAGGCGCGCAGCTCGCGCATGAGGTCGACGATGCGGTGCAGCTCGTCCGCCTCGAAGGCGAGCAGCCACTCGTAGTCGCCGAGGGCGAACGACGCGATGGTGTTGGCCCGGACGTCCGGGAAGTCACGGGCCATCTGGCCGTGCTCGCGCAGCAGGTCGCGGCGCTCACCGTCCTCGAGGAGGTACCACTCGTAGGACCGGACGAACGGGTAGACGCAGACGTACTTCCGCGCGACCTCGTCGGCCATGAAGGCCGGGACGTGGCTCTTGTTGAACTCGGCCGGGCGGTGCAGGGCCGCGTTGCTCCAGACCGGCTCGAGGTGCGACCCGAGCTCGGTGCGCAGCAGTCGGTGGTAGGCCGACTGGAGCTGCTCGATCGTCTCGGCGTGCCACCAGACCATGAAGTCGGCGTCACCGCGCAGACCGGCGACGTCGTAGAGGCCGCGCACGATGACGCCCTCGGCCGCGATCTCCTCGAGGAAGGCCTCGAGGTCCGCGGTGACCGCCTCGCGGTCGTCACCGACCGGCGTGACGGTGCTGAACACCGACCACATGCAGTAGCGGATGGTGTCGTTGATCTCCCGCATCTCGGCCGGGGTCAGGCGCTCGCTCATGGGCCCATCATCCCAAGCGGCCCGGGCGCCGCCGTCAGCGGGTCAGCACGCTCCGCGCAGCGGCCCTCCCGGACGCGATGCACGCGGGGATGCCCACGCCGTCGTATGCCGCCCCGCACAGCGCGAGCCCTGGTGGCACCTCCCGGGTGGGCGCGAGGCGCGAACGGTGCCCGACGGCATACTGCGGCAGTCCCCCGCCCCAGCGCTGCACGTGCGCGGCGGCGGGGTCGGGCACCTCGGCCCCGAGCACCGTCCGGAGGTCGGTGAGGGCCACGTCGACGAGCTCGTCGTCGGACCTCTGGAGGGAGGCCTCCTCCCGGTGCCGGCCGACGGAGGCGCGCAGGAACGTCTGCTCGGGATGGGCGGCAGCGAGCCAGGGCCACTTGACCGAGCTGAAGGTCGACGCCTTGATCGTCAGCGGCTCGGTGGGCGGGACGAGGAAGCCGCTCCCGTCGAGCACGGTCGGCACCGCACCCTCGAGGGCGAACGTCACGATCGCCATGGACGCGTACTCGACGGTCGCGAGCGCCGCCGCGGCCGTCGGGGCGACCTCACGCAGCAGGCGGGAGGCCGGAGCCGCGGGGACGGCGACGACGACGGCGTCGAAGCGTTCCTCGACGACGTCGGTCGTGGGCCCCGTCGACACGATCCAGCCGTCGCCGTCGCGACGAAGGCCGCGCGCCACCGCGCCCCGGCGCACGTCGACACCGGCGGCCACCAGCTCGCGCTCGAGCAGCTCGGCCAGCGTCCCGAGACCGCCGACGAGCGAGGCGAAGACGGGTCGACCCGCCAGGGGTCCGTGCGCTGCGGACTCGGCCGCGGCGCGGGCCACGTCGAGCAGCGACCGACCCTCGTGCGCGGCGGCCGCGAGCGCCGGGACGGCCTGCTCGGCGGAGATCTCCCGGGCGTGGCCGGCGTAGACGCCGGCGAGGAGCGGCTCGACGAGGCGGTCGGTCACGGCACGACCGAGCCGGGCGTCCACGAGGTCGCCCACCGAGACGTCGCCGACGACCGGGCCCTCGACGGTCTCGTGCGCGAGGCGCTCCACCTCGTCGTCGGTGAGCAGCCCGCGCACCGACTCCGGGTCGGCGGGCACACCCATCACGGTGCCGCGGGGCATCGGCCACCGCCTCCCCCGCGAGACGATCGATGCGCCGGCGGGACCGGGGTGCGTGGTCAGGGGTGCGACGCCGAGCTCCTCGACGAGAGTGAGTGCCTCGGGGCGACGGGCCATCACCGACTCCGCACCGACGTCGATGCGCACCCCGCCGACCGTCTCGAGCCGCAGCTTCCCACCCAGTCGCTCGGAGCCCTCGAGGACCGTGACGGAGACGTCGGTTCCCGGGCGACTGAGCTCCCAGGCGGCCGCCAGTCCGCTGATGCCACCGCCGATGACCGCCACCGTCCTGCCCATGGCGACACTCTCCCATCCCGTCGCCGGCGGTTTGGCCCGGGCCCGGCCGACGAGGGAGTGTCGAGCGCATGGGTGCCCCCGCGCTTCTCGTCGCCCCGCCGCAGGCGGGCACCCCCCGCGGCGCAACGATCAGGTCCTGCCGTGTGTCTCTGGTGACAAGGGACGTCGCCACGCACACCGTGCGCACCACAGCACCACCACCCGGTACGCCACGGGAGGCGACCCGTCGAAAGGCTCGCCATGACCGCCACGCCACACCTGCCGCGTCTCGCCCAGCTCCCTCCCGGCCGGCGGCGTCTGCTGGCGGTGGTCGCCGTGGTCGTCGCGGTGCTCGCCCTCTCGGTCCCGTTGGGCATCAAGGCCCTCCACGGCGCGGCGTCCTCGGGCGCCTCCTCGTCAGGGGAGTCAGCCGGTGAGGCGAGCCGCGGCGCGGTGACCGGCAGCGGGGTGGTCGGCCCGGACGTCGCTCCTGCGCCCGACGCCACGGCGGGGGCCAAGTCCCCGGCCTCCGACACGGGCTCCCTCGGGTCCGGTGTGGCGGGCTCGGTCGCGGTCGTCGAGCCGAAGATCGCGCGCTCCGCGTGGCTCGGCATCAAGGTCACCGACCTCACGGGGTCAGCAGCGCGGGTCCGCGTGATCGCCACCGACGCCGGCGGTCAGGTGACGTCGGAGAACGTCGTCACCTCGGTCGACCCCACGGGCGGCCCGACGGGACCGGGCGGCGTCGACCCGCGGCTCGAGTCGGGCTCGTCCGTGCCGAGCGTCGGCGTGGACGAGGCGCGGATGGTGCTCAGCGTCCCGGCCAAGGCCCTCGACACCGTGCTGACCCAGCTGTCCAGGATCGGGACGGTGTCCTACCGCTCGTCGCAGTCCCAGGACGTCACCGACACCTACGTCGACACCAAGGCGCGCATCGAGCCGATGCAGGACGGGATCAACCGCGTGCGCGCCCTGCTCACCAAGACGACGGACCTCCAGCAGGTCATCTTGCTCGAGAGCGAGCTGACCCGGCGTCAGGCCGAGCTCGACTCGTTGACGCAGCGTCTGGCGCAGCTCGACGCGATGACCACGATGAGCGACGTGACCGTGACGCTGTGGACCGATGCGACGACGCCTGTGCAGACCGAGAGCGGTCTCGGCAGTGGGCTGCGCACCGCGTGGGAGAGCTTCCTCGGCTCCCTCACCGTCATCCTCACCGGGCTCGCGGCGCTCCTGCCGTGGCTCGTGCTGCTCGTGCCGCTCACGCTGCTCGGCCTGCGCCTGTGGCGTCGCCACACCGCGGGTATGCCGTCCGCGACCTCCCACGGGGCCGGTGCCGCCGGTGCCGCCCCAGCAGCGCAGCCCGCCGGGGCCCCCGCCGCCGCGTCCGCCGGACCGACCCCCGGACCGACCCCCGGGACGACCCCGGGGCCGACGTCGAGCGACTGAGGTCGGGCGCCGTGGGCGGCGCGGGCAGCCCGATGGCCGTCGGTGGCTCGGTCAGCGGCCGAGTCGCCGACGGACCATGTCCCCCACCTGGCGCACCTCGCGCACGTGCATGGCGTGCGCGATCCCGAGGTAGATGACGGTGAAGACGAGCCCGACGAGGCCGATCTCGAGTGCGCTGGCGAACATCCGTTTGAGGGCGGACGTCGTGCGGTCGACGGTGGCGCCGGTGATCGGGTCGAGGACGAGGGTGACGCCCCAGGCGACGACTCCCGCGACCGCTGCGGCGACCCCGACGCGTGACGCGGTGACGAGGCCTGCGGAGAGACCGAGCGGCCCCGTGCGTCGACGGAGCAGGAGGAGACCGACGGCCGAGCTGACGACGTTGCCCACCGTCTGCCCCATCGCCATGATCCCGATCGCCCAGACCGGGTTGATGAAGAACGTGACGGCGCCGGCGAGGGCGCTGATCCCGGTGAGCAGCACCTGCATGACGACCGTCGGCCTGCCGTCCTCGAGGGCGAAGAACGCCCGGTAGCAGAGCAGGTCGAGCCCGAACGGGACGAGCCCGAGGATCATGATGATGAGGACGCTGGCCGAGACCTCGATGGAGCGCGCGTCGATCCCGGGGTTGAGCAGGGCGACGATGGGGTTGGCCAGGACGATGACCGCGACCATGATCGGCACGTTGGCCACGAGCGGCAGCGTCAGACCGGTGCGGAAGTCCCGGCGCAGACTCTCCGTGTCGCCCGAGGCGGCCGCGGCCGAGAAGCGGGGGAAGAGCGCCGTGATGATCGAGACGGTGATGAAGGCGTGCGGCAGCATGAAGAGGGTGAAGGCGATGGCGTACGCCGCCGGGCCGCGCGCCGCGTCCTCGAGGCCCAGCTGCTTGGCGGAGGCCGTGGCGTTGTTGAGGACGCCCTGGCTGATGAAGAAGCCGACCTGTGAGACGGCGAGCCCGCCGAAGGCCCAGAGCGCCAGCCGGCTCACCCCGCCCAGCCCGACACCCCGCACACCCCACCGCGGCCGGTAGTGGAACCCGGTGCGTCGCAGGGCCGGCACGAGCGAGAGGGCCTGGACCACGACCGACAGCGTCGCGGAGCCCGCGAAGAGCCAGATCATCGGGCCGGTCCACTCGGACGGGTCGCGCGGGCGGTCGCGCCCGCTCGCACCCAGGGGTCCGGGCTTGGGGAAGACGACGAGGAAGAGGACGAGGCCGGTGACGGCGACGACGTTGGCGATGAACGGCGCCCACGCGAACGCCCCGAAGCGACCACGGGCGTTGAGGATCTGGCCGAGCAGGGCGAAGAGGCCGTAGAAGAAGATCTGCGGCAGGCAGATGAGCGAGAAGGCGAGCGCGAGGTCCTTGAACTCGGGTGAGGAGCTGCGCGCCAGGAGCCAGACGAAGCCCCCCGCACCCGCCATGACGAGGACCGTGAGGAGCGCCATCCCGGCGAGGGCCACCGTGATGACACGGTCGGTGAACTCCTGGCCGCCGTCCTCGAGCTTCATCGCCCGCGCCAGCGACGGGATGAGCACCGCGTTGAGGATGCCGCCCGCCGCGAGGACGTAGAGCACGTTGGGGAGCGTGTTGGCCAGGGAGAAGGCGTCACCCGCCAGCTGGGCACCGATGATCGCGGTGATGAGACCGTTGCGCACGACCCCGAGCACGCGCGATGCGACAGACCCACCGAGCATGGTGAGGCTGGAACGAGCGACTGACGGTGCCGCCGTCGTCATCGGCGGCTCGAGCACTCGTGGACGAGCGCGGTGACCCGGGTCAGCACGTCGGGGTCCACGTTGGGCAGCACGCCGTGACCGAGGTTGAAGATGTGGCCGGGCGCGTGCCGTCCCTCCTCGACGATCTCGCGGACCCGTCGTTCGAGAGCGTCCCACGGTGCGAAGAGCAGGGCCGGGTCGAGGTTGCCCTGGACGGCATACGTCGGCCCGAGCCGCTCCACGGCGTCGGTGAGCGAGACGCGGTAGTCGACGCCGACGACCTCGGCGCCCGCCTCACCCATGAGGGCGAGCAGCTCGCCGGTGCCGACCCCGAAGTGGATGCGGGGCACGTCGAGGTCCTCGACGGCCGCGAGCGCGACCGCGGAGTGCGGCATGGCGCGGGCGGCGTAGTCGGCCTTGGACAGCGCGCCGGCCCAGGAGTCGAAGAGCTGGACGGCGCTGGCCCCGGCCTGCGCCTGCACGCGAAGGAACTCCCCCGAGATCTGGGCGAGCCGGGCGCAGAGGGCGTCCCACAGTCCGGGGTCGCCCTGCATGAGCGCCTTGGTCTTCTCGTGGTTCTTCGAGGGGCCACCCTCGACGAGGTAGGAGGCGAGGGTGAACGGCGCACCGGCGAACCCGATGAGCGGGGTGTCGCCGAGCTCGCGGACGAGCTGGCCCACGGCCTCGGTGACGAAGGGGACGTGCTCCGGCGTCAGCGGGACGAGCTGGTCGAGGTCGGCCGCGGTGCGGATCGGGTGGGCCACGACGGGCCCGACCCCGGGGACGATGTCGAGGTCGACGCCGATGGCCTTGAGCGGCACGACGATGTCGCTGAAGAAGATGGCCGCGTCGACACCGTGGCGCCGCACGGGCTGCAGCGTGATCTCGGTGACGAGCTCGGGGCGCATGCACGACTCGAGCATCGGGATGCCCTCACGGACGGCGCGGTACTCCGGCAGCGAACGCCCGGCCTGGCGCATGAACCACACCGGCGTCCGGGTCACCGACTCGCGGCGCGCAGCGCGGACGAGGTCGCTCTGGCGGGTGTCTGGCGGGGCAGTGGTCGGCACCGGTCAATCCTGCCACGGCGGGCGCGTGCCCCCGCGCCACGCGCATCCGGCGCGCCCTGAGGACAGATCGCCCGACTCCGGCATACCCTCATCTGGTGCACACGCGAACGTTGCCGGGCAACCACGGCGCGGTCTTCGCCAGGACGCTCAGCGCCCTGCGGGACGTCCGTCTGCGCTCCGAGGTGCGGCTGACCGAGGTGCCCGCGCCCACGCGCATCGCGCCGTATGCCGCAGCCCTGACCGCCGACATCATCGACGTCGCCGACCCCGACGACGACCTCGCCACCGGTCGCTTCGTGCTGCTGCACGACCCGGCGGCCCCCGACACGTGGGACGGCCAGTGGCGCATCGTCACGTTCGCGCGGGCCGAGCTCGAGCCCGAGCTGGCCGGCGACCCGATGCTCGGGGCCGTCGGCTGGTCGTGGCTCACCGACTCCCTGGCCAACCGCAACCTCGGCTGGACGGCCGAGGCGGGCACGGTGACGCGTGTCGTGAGCGAGAGCTTCGCGGGACTCGCGGACCGCGAGGCCAGCGTCGAGATGGAGATCCGCGCCTCGTGGACACCGGTCGGCGGAGATGCCGTCGACCACCTGCGCGCCTGGGCCGACATGCTCTGCACCATCGCCGGCATCCCGCCCCTGCCCGACGGCGTCGTCCCCCTCCCGGGGCAGCGACGGTGACGGCAGAGCCGAACGAGCCCGCCGACGACCTCGACGCCGACCAGCCCGCCGACCTCGCACCAGACCTCGTCCCGCTGACCCACCCCCGTGACGGGGTGCCCGACGTCGTCGTCGACGAGCGCACCCTGATGCGCGCGGCCGAGGCCATCGGCTCCGGCACGGGTCCGGTCGGCATCGACGCCGAGCGGGCGTCCGGCTACCGCTACGGCCAGCGCGCCTACCTCGTCCAGATCAGGCGCGAGGGCTCCGGGTCCTGGCTCATCGACCCCATCGCCTGTCCCGACCTCTCCCCCGTCGGCGAGGCCATCGGCGACGCCGAGTGGATCCTGCACGCGGCCACCCAGGACCTCCCGTGCCTCGCCGAGGTCGGCCTCCACCCGCAGTCGCTCTTCGACACCGAGCTCGGCGGCCGGCTCGCCGGACTGCCTCGGGTCGGGCTGGGCGCCATGGTCGAGCACTACCTCGGCCTCCAGCTCGCCAAGGAGCACTCGGCGGTCGACTGGTCCGTGCGTCCGCTGCCCGAGCCGTGGCTGCGGTATGCCGCCCTCGACGTCGAGGTGCTCGTCGACCTCCGTGACGCGGTGGCCGCCGAGCTCGCCTCGCAGGGCAAGGCGGCGTGGGCCGCGGAGGAGTTCGAGCACCTGCTCGACTTCACCGGTCCCGAGCCACGCGTCGACCCGTGGCGGCGGACGTCGGGCATGCACAAGGTGCGTGGCCGCCGCGGCCTCGCCATCGTGCGCGAGCTGTGGCTCTGGCGCGATGCGGCGGCCCAGCAGCGCGACACCTCACCCGGACGGGTCCTGCCGGACGCCGCGATCAGCGAGATCGCCATCGCCAACCAGCGTGCGACGAAGCCGCCGCGCACCGTTGGCTCCGCCGAGCCCCGGCTCGCGCGCTCGGTGCGCCGCCACCAGGAGGCGATCCTCGAGGTCGTCGCGCGGGCGCTCGCGCTCCCCGAGGCCGACCTGCCCGTCCTGGCGCTCCCGCCGAGCGGGCCGCCGCCGCCCAAGGCGTGGGCCGACCGCGACCCCGTCGCCGCGGCCCGCCTCGCGCGTGCCCGGGAGCTGCTCGGCGCGATCTCCGAGGAGCTGGCCGTGCCGGTCGAGAACCTCCTGACCCCCGACCTGCTGCGCCGCTTCCTCTGGGAGGGGCCGGCCGCCCCGTCGACCTCCGACGTGGCCGAGGCCCTGTCAGGCATGGGCGCCCGGCGCTGGCAGACGACGATCACCGCGCCGCTCATCGCCCTCGCCTGCAGCGAGAACCCACCCGCCTGAGGGCCGCCCTCGTGGTCGAGGGTGTGGTGAGGATGGTCACCCGGAGGCCCGTTGGCCCGGAAGTTACCGAGAAGTAGTATCGAGGAGGTCGCGTCCGTCGCGGCCCGACGCCGGCGTCCGAGCCGGCCACCGACCCTGATCCGCAGCGATCACCCTCGATCCACTGGGAGGCACCGTGCCCCGCGCACTCAATGAGGTCGTCTTCGTCGACGGCGTCCGGACGCCGTTCGGCAAGGCCGGCGACAAGGGCATGTACGCCCAGACCCGCGCCGACGACCTCGTCGTCCGGTGCATCCGCGAGCTGCTGCACCGCAACCCGAACCTGCCCAAGGGCAGGGTCGAGGAGGTCGCCATCGCCGCGACCACCCAGATCGGCGACCAGGGCCTCACCCTCGGCCGCACCGCGGCGCTGCTCTCGGGCCTGCCGAACACGACCCCCGGCTACTCCGTCGACCGCATGTGTGCCGGGGCCATGACCGCCGTCACCAACACGGCGAGCTCGATCGCCTTCGGTGCCTACGACATCGCCATCGCCGGCGGCGTCGAGCACATGGGCCGCCATCCCATGGGCGAGGGCGTCGACCCCAACCCGCGCATCGTCGCCGAGAAGATCGTCGACCCCGACGCGCTCGTCATGGGCAAGACCGCCGAGAACCTCCACGACCGCTTCCCGCACCTGACCAAGCAGCGGTCCGACGCCTTCGCGGTCGGCAGCCAGGACAAGCTCGCCCAGGCGTACGCCGACGGCAAGATCCAGCGCGACCTCGTCACCGTCGCGACGCGGCACGCCGAGCTGGGCTGGGGCCTCGCGACCGCCGACGAGCCACTGCGCCCCGGCACGACGGTCGACGAGCTCGGCCTGCTCAAGACACCGTTCCGTGCGCACGGCAACGTCACCGCGGGCAACGCGGCCGGGCTCAACGACGGCGCGACCGCGTGCCTGCTCGCCTCCGAGCAGGCCGCGACCGATCTCGGGCTGCCGGTGCGGATGCGCCTCGTGTCGTTCTCGTTCGTCGGTGTCGAGCCGGAGGTCATGGGCGTCGGTCCGGTGCCGGCGACGGAGAAGGCCCTCGCCAAGGCGGGCCTCACCATCGACGACATCGGCCTCTTCGAGCTCAACGAGGCCTTCGCCGTCCAGGTGCTCGCCTTCCTCGACCACTTCGGCATCGCCGACGACGACCCGCGCGTCAACGAGTACGGCGGCGCCATCGCCACCGGGCACCCGCTCGCCAGCTCGGGCGTGCGCCTCATGACCCAGCTCTCGCGCCAGTTCGAGGAGCACCCCGAGGTGCGCTACGGCCTGACCGCCATGTGCATCGGCATCGGCATGGGCGGCGCCGTCATCTGGGAGAACCCGCACCACGAGGACTACGAGTCCTCCACGACGACGAGCACGGCCCACGAGGAGATCGCCCAGTGAGCGCCACCACGACCGAGAAGGCCACCCCCGCAGCCGACTTCGCGACCGAGGTCGTGACGCACACGCCCGTGCGCGACGTCGCCCTGCCCGACGGCGCCGGCACGCTGGCCCTCGTCACCCTCGACAACGGCTTCGACCACACGAAGCCCAACACCTTCGGGCCGCAGTCGATCGCCGGTCTCACCGCCACGGTCGCGCGCCTGCGGGAGCGCGCCGAGGCCGGCGAGATCGTCGCGGTCGCCGTCACGGGCAAGCCGTTCATCTTCGCCGTCGGCGCTGACCTCACCGGCGTGCCGTTCATCCGGTCGCGCGACCAGGCGCTCGAGATCGCCCGGGCCGGCCACGCGGCATACGCCGCCTTCTCCGACCTGCCGGTCCCGACGTTCGCCTTCGTCAACGGCGCCGCCATGGGCGGCGGCGTCGAGCTGGCGCTGTCGGCGACCTACCGCACCATGAGCGCCGGCGTCCCTGCCGTCGCCCTGCCCGAGGTCTTCCTCGGCCTCGTCCCCGGCTGGGGAGGCTGCTGGATGCTGCCCAACCTCGTCGGTGTCGAGAAGGCGATCACGGTCGTCATCGACAACCCGCTGAGCCAGAACCGCATGCTCAAGGGCGTGGACGCCTACCGCCTCGGGATGGCCGACGCGCTCTTCGAGCCGGCCGACTTCCTCGAGGAGTCCGTCGCCTGGGCCGCGCGCGTCCTCTCGGGCGAGGTCACCGTCGAGCGCCCAGAGGTCGACCGCGACGAGACGACGTGGAACGCCGCGATCGCCAAGGCCAAGGGGCTCGCCGACGTCAAGACGGGCCGTCAGGCGAAGAGCCCGTATGCCGCGCTCGACCTGCTCGCCGCCGCCCGCACCGCGACCCGCGAGGAGGGCTTCGCCGCCGAGGACGAGGTGCTCGCCGACCTGCTCATGAGCGACGAGCTGCGCGCCGGTCTCTACGCCTTCGACCTCGTGCAGAAGCGGGCCAAGCGTCCCGCCGGAGCCCCCGACAAGGCCCTCGCGCGTCCCGTCACGAAGGTCGGCATCGTCGGCGCCGGACTCATGGCCAGCCAGCTCGCGCTGCTCTTCATCCAGCGCCTCCAGGTGCCGGTCGTGCTGACCGACATCGACGACGAGCGCGTCGCCAAGGGCGTCGGCTACGTCCACGCCGAGCTCGACAAGCTCGCCGGCAAGGGCCGCCTGAGTCCCGACAAGCTGAACCGGTACAAGGCTCTCGTGAGCGGGTCGACGAGCAAGGAGGGCTTCGCCGACGCCGACTTCGTCATCGAGGCGGTCTTCGAGGAGATGTCGGTCAAGCAGCAGGTCTTCGCCGAGGTCGAGGCCGTCGTCTCCCCCGAGTGCGTGCTGGCGACGAACACCTCGAGCCTGTCGATCGCCGAGATGGCCTCAGGGCTCGAGCACCCGGAGCGCGTCGTCGGCTTCCACTTCTTCAACCCGGTCGCCGTCATGCCGTTGCTCGAGATCATCCCCGGCGAGCGCACCGACGACCCCACGCTCGCCACGGCGTTCGCCGTCGGCAAGGCGCTGAGGAAGACCTGCATCCGTGCGGCCGACCGGCCCTCGTTCATCGTCAACCGCCTCCTCGGCCGCTTCATGGGCGAGGCCGCGAAGATCCTCGACGAGGGCACGCCGATCGAGGTCGTCGACCGGGCCTTCGCGGGCCTCGCGCCGATGCCGCCCTTCGTCCTCATCGGGCTCGTCGGCCCGGCCATCGCGCTGCACAACGGCGAGACCCTCGTGCAGGCGTTCCCCGACCGGTTCTACGCCTCGCCGACGCTCCAGCGGATCGTCGCGGCCGGCAAGCGCGGCTTCTACGACCTGAGCTCGGGTCGTCCGGTGCTCGATCCCGAGGTGGCCGAGCTCATCGAGAAGCCGACCGAGCCGGTCGTGCTCGACCTCGCGCAGGTGCGCCAGCGCGTCCTCACGGTCCTGGCCGACGAGGCCCGCCGGATGCTCGACGAGGGCGTCGCGCAGGCTCCCATGGACATCGACCTGGCGATGATCACCGGCGCGGGCTTCCAGTTCTGGAACGGCGGCATCACGCCGCTCCTCGACCGCACCGGCGTCGCCGAGGCCGTGACCGGCTCGCGCTTCCTGCCAGAGGGCGTCGCCAACGCGCGCGGCTGACCCAGCCACACGGCATACGCCATCGCTGTTCGGAGGCCACGGACCCCGGGGACGTCTCGGTCCGTGGCCTCCGGCCGTGCGGCGGATTTGCCGTAACTCATATATGAGTTAGCCTCGACGTCGTGCCTCAGACCTATCTGACCCGGATCGGCGGACTCATCCGCGACGCGCGACGCCACAAGGGGATGACCCAGTCGGACCTCGCGGACCTCCTCGGTACCTCGCAGGGCGCCGTCACCCGCATCGAGCAGGGCAAGCAGAACCTCAGCCTCGACATGCTGGCCAAGATCGGCGACGCCCTCGACTCCGAGTTCGTCTCGCTCGGCCACTCCGGCCCGCAGCACCTGCGCATCGTCGGTGGCCAGAAGCTCACCGGCTCGATCGACGTCAAGACCTCCAAGAACGCCGCCGTCGCGCTCCTGTGCGCGGCCCTGCTCAACCGCGGCCGCACCACCCTGCGCAGCCTGGCCCGCATCGAGGAGGTCAACCGCATCCTCGAGGTGCTCGCCTCCATCGGCGTCAAGACGCGCTGGCTGCCCGACAGCAACGACCTGGAGATCATCCCGCCGGCCGAGCTCAACCTCGACGACATCGACGTCGCGGCCGCCCGCCGCACCCGCACCGTCATCATGTTCCTCGGGCCGCTGCTCCACGAGCACGACGCCTTCCAGCTGCCGTACGCCGGCGGCTGCGACCTCGGCACTCGCACCGTCGAGCCCCACCTGGCCGCGCTGCGCGCGTTCGGGCTCGAGGTCACCGCGACGCACGGCTTCTACGAGGCGCGCTCCGACCGCACCGTCAGCCCCGATCGGGCCATCGTGCTCACCGAGCGCGGCGACACCGTCACCGAGAACGTCCTCATGGCGGCCGCGCGCCACCCCGGCACCACGGTCATCCGCAACGCGAGCCCCAACTACATGGTCCAGGACCTGTGCTTCTTCCTCGAGAAGCTCGGCGTGCGCATCGACGGCATCGGCACGACGACCCTGACGGTCCACGGCGTCGCCGAGATCGACGTCGACGTGGAGTACTCCCCCAGCGAGGACCCCATCGAGGCGATGAGCCTCATCGCCGCCGCCGTCGTCACCGACAGCTCGATCACGATCCGTCGGGTGCCGATCGAGTTCATCGAGATCGAGCTCGCGACCCTCGACGGCATGGGGATGAAGTACGACCTGACGCCGGAGTACACCTCGGCCAACGGCAAGACGCGTCTCGTCGACCTCACGACGATCCCCGGGCCGCTCCACGCGCCGACCGACAAGATCCACCCGATGCCGTTCCCGGGCCTCAACATCGACAACCTGCCGTTCTTCGCGCTCATCGGGGCCGTCGCCGAGGGCAGCACGATGATCCACGACTGGGTCTACGAGAACCGGGCCATCTACCTCACCGAGCTGACGAAGGTCGGCGCCAAGGTGCAGCTGCTCGACCCCCACCGCGTCATCGTCGAGGGCCCGACCCGCTGGCGCGCGGCCGAGGTCGTGTGCCCGCCGGCGCTGCGTCCCGGCGTCGTCGTGCTGCTCGCGATGCTCGCCGCGCCGGGCACGTCGGTGCTGCGCAACGTCTACGTCATCAACCGCGGCTACGAGGACCTCGCCGAGCGCCTCAACGCCCTCGGCGCGACGATCGAGGTCTTCCGCGACATCTGATCCCGATCGTCCGGAGGCGCTGCTGGCGTCTCGTCCAGGGCGGCCGCCGTCTCCACCAGGCCACGTAACGTCTCGACGAACCGGGCCGCCGGCGCGCCGTCGACCACGGCATGGTCGAAGCTCAGCGTGAGCGGCAGCATCGGTCTGGCCACCACGACGCCGTCGACGACCACGGGCCGCTCGACGACGGCACCGACCGTGGCGATGACCGTGAGCGGCGCCAGCGGGATCGCCCATCCCCACCCGTGGGTGAACATCCCGATCGACGTCACTCCGACCGCCGGGCCGAAGGTCGCCGACACGGACGGCCGCCTGGCGGCCAGCCGGATCGCCGTGCGCCGGAGTGGACCGGGTAGGCGCAGCACCTGCGCGACGAGGCCCCGCTGTGGATGCCGCGGGGCCGGGCCCACCTTCGCTTCATGCAGCTGCCGGGTGATCTCGACGCAGCCCAAGCGGTCGGCTCCCTGCACGACCACGACGTCGAGCACGGGACGCCCCCGCCCCGGCCGCTCGACCGTGGCGCCGATGTCGACGCGGTCGAAGGTGACGACGCTGCTGCCCGACATCCGGGCGTTGACCTCCGGATGCAGCGCCACAGCCCGCGCCACGCTGGCGATGACGAAGGCGGTCCAGGTCAGGGGTTCCCGCGCTCTGTGGATCCGCGCACGGGCTTCGCTCACGTCGAGCTCGACGAGCGCGTGCACCTGGAACCGTCGGCTCGCTCCCGCCAACCGGTCGAGCACCGGCCGGCGGTCACGAGGGACCCGCTGGACCACGTAGCCCGGGTCTCGGCCTCGGCCCGCGGTCACCGGAGGTCCTTCCAGAAGGCACGCTCCCACGCCCGGGGGTCGTGCACGACCGACGAGGTGGTGTCGAGGTGCATCGTGGCGCGTCCGACGCGCTCGTAGGCGGGCCAGCCCGGGTCACCGGTCGTCGCGAACGAGATCCACGCGGAGTGCATCGTCCGCGCCAGCTCCTGCGGCGGGTCGGGCCCGAGCAGCGGCCCGAAGAGCGGGGCGTCCGGCCGGGCCGTGTCGAAGACGAAGGGGACCTCGAGAGCATGGACCGCTCCGAGTCCGAGCGACGGCCACGCGAACTCGTACATGAACGTCCGTGCGGGCGCCGCCCAGTGGGCCTCGGCGAGGCGGAGGGCCGGGATGCGCATCCACCAGTCCGTCTGCACCGCGGCCAGCAGGTCACCGGGACTCGCACCGGGACAGCGCTCCCGGTACGCCGGCAGGGCGCTCTGAGCCGCGAGGCCGTAGGCCGCGAGGCACTGGTGCCCATAGGTTCCGACCGGGCCGGCGAGGACCTCCTCGGTGATCCCGGACATCGCTCCACTGACGATCAGCCACAGCCTCCAGTCGTCGGTGTTCGTCCCGATGAGGACGTCGACGCCGTCGGCCGACCCTGCGGCGATGCACTCGACCGGCGGAGCGGGCAGGACCGTGCCGTCCACGGTGGGCTGCCACGGCATGGTGCTCGTCACGACGTCGAGGCCCCAGCGCCCGGGGTCCGGGTGCGCAAGGAGGTCCTGCTTCAGCGCGGCCTGCGCGGCGAGCAGCCGCGGGACACCGGCGCCGGCGATCGCGGCGCGGGTCGGGGCCACGCCGAGCCGGGTGGCCAGGTCGCGGGCGATCGCGAGCGCGTCGGGCGGTGCGATCACGTGGTGCCCCGCACCGCTCTGCAGGATCGCTCGCCGGAAGAGGCCCGTGGCCCGGGGCATGGCCAACAGGCAGCCGATGCTCATCGCCCCGGCCGACTCCCCGAACACGGTGACGTTGCCCGGGTCGCCACCGAAGCCGGCGATGTTGTCGCGGACCCACTCGAGAGCCGCCACCTGGTCGAGGAGGCCGAGGTCGGCGATCCCGTCGTCGAGGTAGAGGAAGCCCTCGGCTCCCGGACGCCAGTTGATGACGACGCACACGACGCCGTCCCGGGCGAAGGAGGTCCCGTCGTACACCGCGGTCGAGCTCAGCTCGAACATCCCGCCCTGGATCCACACCATCACCGGCAGGCCGGCAGCGC
The DNA here is from genome assembly GCF_001429645.1 of Terrabacter sp. Soil810. NCBI lineage: Bacteria > Bacillati > Actinomycetota > Actinomycetes > Micrococcales > Intrasporangiaceae > Terrabacter > Terrabacter sp. Soil810. Next base: position 1,367,080 of record NZ_LMSW01000011.1, on the reverse strand, counting down.
CGAGATCCGGCGTCCAGATGTTGAGGTTGAGGCAGTCCGTCGAGGGGTCCCCCCGCTCCACCGCCCCGAACGCGTCGCCGACGTCGTCCCAGTCCTCCGCGGCACCGGCACCGGGGCCGCCGGTGCGCGGGGGTGCGACCTGCGGGGGCTCCGCCCCGGGGCGGGTCGCGTCGCGCACGCCCTCCCACGGTGGATGGGGCCTCGGCGGCTGGAGCCGGTCGGCACCGACGGGCGGGGCGGCATACGGAACCCCGAGGAACTTGTGGACGCCCTCGGTGACGGCGCCCCGGACCGACCCCCCGTTCGTCCTGGCCACGGTCTGCACCTCTCCAGCATCCGGGCCGCGGCGTCGGCGCCGCCAGAGGCAAAGGTCCCGGCACCGTCCCGGCGTGGTCCGGGACGTGATGTCGGTCCACATGGGATCGGGGGTTTTGTGTTCGTCCGCCACACAGGTGGCCCGGACCCCCGTACCTAGTCTTCCCGCATGGCCGACGCCCCCGACGACGCACGCGACGACGCCCCGGACCGCTTCCGACGCGGCTCCCTGGCGGTCAACGACCCCATCGACCTGACCGGGCGCACGGCCCTCGTCACCGGCGCCGCGAGCGGCATCGGCGCGAGCGTGGCCGTCGCCCTCGCGGCCGCCGGAGCCAAGGTGCACGCCGTCGACCGCGACGAGGAGGGCCTCGCCTCGCTCGCCGAGGGCTCGGGCATCGCCACGATCGCGGCGGACCTCGCCGACCTCGAGGCGCTGACCGACCTGCCGACCGAGGTCGACATCCTCGTCAACAACGCCGGCATCCAGCACGTGAGCCCGATCGAGGACTTCCCGCTCGACCGCTTCGACTTCATCCTCGACCTCATGCTCGTCTCGCCGTTCCGGCTGATCCGACAGAGCCTGCCCCACATGTACGACCGTGGCTGGGGTCGCGTCGTCAACATCTCCAGCGTCCACGGCCTGCGCGCCAGCGCCTTCAAGTCGGCCTACGTCACCGCCAAGCACGGGCTCGAGGGACTCTCGAAGGTCGTCGCGCTCGAGGGAGCCCCGCACGGCGTCACGTCGACGTGCATCAACCCCGCGTACGTGCGGACGCCCTTGGTGGAGAAGCAGATCGCCGACCAGGCCCGCACCCACGGCATCCCCGAGTCCGAGGTCGTCGAGAAGGTCATGCTGGCGCCCGTCGCGGTCAAGCGCCTCGTGGAGCCTGACGAGGTCGCGGCGCTGACGCTCTTCCTGTGTGGTCCGGCCTCCGGCTCGATCACCGGCACGTCCTTCTCGATGGACGGCGGCTGGACCGCGCACTGAGCGCGCCTCGACGCCGACGACCCCGCCCGCGACCCCGCGTCGCCGCCCCGACCGCCCGCCCATCGAGTCCCGACCCCGCCTAGGATCTGCCCGTGGCCACCCGCAGCGAGACGCAGCCCGCCGACCAGGCGGGTGCTGAGCAGGCCGACCAGGTCGTCGGCCTGCTCGAGCTGCTGGCCGCCGACGCACCGGTCGCCGAGATCGCCGCCGCCGACGCCCCGAGCGAGGCGCGGGACCTCGCGCTGCGGATCGCGAGCGCCCGAGAGGTCCACCAGCACCGCGAGGCCGGCCTGGCCGCCCTGCTCGACACGGCCCGCGAGCTCGCGACCGAGAGCGACCCGGGCTCGGTGCTCGACGCGATCGTGCGCCGGGCACGCCGCCTCGTCGGCACCGACCTCGCCTACCTGACGCTCTACGACCCCGACGCCGGCGACACCTTCATGCGAGCCACCGACGGTTCCGTCTCGGCGGTGTTCCAGTCGGTGCGGCTCGCGCTGGGCGCCGGCCTCGGCGGCCTCGTCGCCTCGACGCACAAGCCCTACTGGACGGCCGACTACTGGGCCGACGAGCGCTTCCGCCACACCAACGCGATCGACGGCGCCGTCGGCGAGGAGGGCATCATCGCGATCTGCGGGACGCCGCTCATCGTCGAGAAGCACTTCGTCGGCGTGCTCTTCGCCGCCAACCGGTCCTCGCGCCCGTTCACCCGCGAGGAGGTCGGCCTCCTCGGCAACCTCGCCACCCTGGCCGCGGTCACCCTGGTGCAGACCCGCGCCCTCGCCGACGCCGAGAACGCCCTGGCCGCCCTGTCGGACGCCCACGAGACGGTCCGGCAGTACGCCGAGGGCGTGGAGAAGGCGGCCGCCGCGCACGACCGCTTCGCCTCCCTCGTGCTCGGTGGCGGCGGCGTCGACGACATCACCCACGCCCTCGCCGAGCTGCTGGGCGGCTGGGCCGTGCTCGTCGACGAGCACGGCCACCGGCACAGTGCGTCCGGTCCTGCCCCGGCGCACGACGACACCGGGAGCGACCCCTTCGCCGCCCTCGACGCCATCCCCGACCTCGGTGCCGGTCGCCTCGTCGAGCGCGACGGCGTCTATGCCGTGGCCGTCACCGCTGCGCGCGAACGGCTCGGCGCGATCTATGTCGGCGGCCTGACCCTCAGCGACTCCGACCAGCGCACCGTCGAGCGCGCCGGGGTCGTCACGGCCCTCGTCCTGCTCTTCGAGCGGCAGGCCGCAGACGCCCGGCAGTCCGCGCGCAACCGCCTCGTCAGCGACCTCGTGAGCGCACGGGGCTCCCGGGAGGAACGCCTGACGCTCGCCCGCGCCGTCGGCTTCGACCCGCAGAAGCCCTTCTGCCTGCTCGTGCTCCGGGGCGACGAACCGACCGGCCACCGGGCCCTTCTCATCTCCGCGAGCGCAGCCACCGGCGAGGCCTCGCTCGTCGGCTCCCACGACGGCGACGTCATCGCGCTCGTGCCCGGGACCGACGCCGACGGCCTGGCCCGCGCCGTCGCCGCACGCATCGGCAAGCGCACGTGCGTCACCGTGGCCGGCGTCGGTCCGGTCAGCGACGTCGACGACGTGAGCGAGGCGCACGAGGAGGGGCACCGCACCGTCGGCGCGCTCATCGCGCTCGGCCACCGGGGCAAGGGCGCTGCGGCGACCCAGCTCGGCTTCGCCGGTCTCATCGTCGGATCCGCTCCCGACGTCGACGAGTACGTCCGCAAGCTCCTGGGCCCCGTCCTCGACTACGACGAGCGGCGCGGCACAGACCTCGTGGGCACCCTGGCGGCGTACTACGCGGCCGGTGGCAGCCCCCGGCACGCCGCCGGCACGCTGCACGTCCACGTCAACACGGTCTCGCAGCGCCTCGAGCGCATCGCAGCGCTGCTCGGGGAGACCTGGCAGCATCCCGACCACTCGCTCGAGCTGCAGATCGCGCTGCGCCTGCGCGCCCTCCAGGCCCCGGCCTGACCCCTGGCCCGCCCGTCACCGCGAGACCGTGATCTCGGGGAAGGTCCACGACCCGTCGAGCACCTCGGAACGTGGCCGGTAGAGGCGCACGAGGTAGTTCCAGCCGTCCTTGATGCCGAGGCAGTTGGTCCGGCCGTCACCACACCCACCGAAGTGGACCGTCACCGAGCCGTCGGGATCACGCTCGGCGGTGAGGTCGTTGACGCTCACCGCGCTCCCGTCGTCGTCGAAGTAGCCGTCCGCGTTGTAGAGCGAGATCGACCAGAAGCCGTCGACCGGCACCTCCCGCACCGTGAGCTGGTACTCCCCCGGCGGCAGGCCCGGATCGACGTTGACGTACGTCGCCTCACCCGATGGCAGCCCACCCCACCCGGCAGCCGTCCCGACGAGGTGACGGACGGGATCGACGTCCTGGCGCGCCCCGAACGCGCCGTCGAAGCCGGCATACCCCTTGCCGAGCTCGAGCAGGGCAGACCGCGTGCGGTCCAGCGACGCAGCATCCCAGGCCGGGGCCGTGAACGGGCGGGCCGAGGCAGCCGTGAGGGCGATCCGGTCCTGCAGTGCGTTGACCGCCGCGACGTCGTCGGGATCAGTGGGGTCGACGAAGGTCCGGATCGCGACGAGGACGTAGTCGGTGTCGTAGCGCTCCGTCGTCACCTCGTGCCGACCCGGCTCGTGGAGCACGGCGTTGACGTAGTGGTCGCGGTTCACGACCATCGCCGAGAGGTAGCGCCCTCCGGTGTCGGGCAGTGTGAGCACCGCGCCCTCGCTGAGGTCGACGACGGCGGCGCTGTAGAGCGTGTCGCGGTTCATCCGGATCACCGGCTGGTGCGTCAGGGGCGTCGGCGTACGCGAGTGGTTGAGGCGGTTGACGCCGCCGGCGTCCGCGGCGAGCGCGGTGAACATCCGGTCCGTCTCCGCGCGCGCGAAGGTGTCTGCGTTGACGTTCATCCCGTTCATGCGAGCAGGATCGGACGCCGTCGTCCCCGCCGACATCACCCGCAGACGGTGATCCGCTCGTCGTCAGCCGGCGAGCAGCCGGTCCACGGCGTCGGCGACGGCCGTGACCCCACGGTCGCCGAGGATGACGTCGTAGTGGTTGGCGTCGACACGTGTGGTCCGCACACCGTCCGGGACGTGCAGCGCCGCCAGCCGGGACTCGTCGTAGAGCCCCTGAGGCTCGTCGAGCAGGCCGCGCTCGGCCCACACGAGCTCGGTCCGGACGCCGTGCTCGACCGCGGTCCGCAGGCCGGCATGGGTCTCCGGGTCTGCCATGACGTCGGCCCCGTCGGCCCGCACGGCGTCCAGGACGCACGTGCTGTGCCACTGCCCGTCCGCGGGGTCGTGCACGAGGTCGTGCTCGATGTAGGCCCGTGCGGCATCGCCGCCGGGTCCGTCGAGCACCGGACCGAGGGCGGGGTGCCCGGACCAGAAGGCGAGGTATGCCGCGGGGTCGGCGAAGCGCATCGACAGCCGGTCCATGGCCGGACCGATCACCGACTGGAGGGCGGCGTCGACGTCGAGGTCGTCGGGCACGGGGAAGGCGAGACCTCCGTCGACGAGCGCGGCCGCGGGGAACCGGTCGGGGTGGCGGGCCGCGGCCAGGGCCGCGATGAAGGCACCCATGGAGTGTCCGACGAGGACCGGGGCCGAGCCGAACACGGTCGCGATGGAGGTCAGGTCGTCGACGTGGGCGCCCAGACCGTACGGACCGGGAGCCGACCGGCTGTCACCGCGCCCGCGCAGGTCGGGGGCGAGGAACCGGACGCCACCGGGACCGTGGCGGCGGCCGATCTCGTCGGCCACCCGTCGCCACGAGAGGCCGTTGGCCGTGATGCCGTGGACGGCGAGCACCACGGGCGCGTCGGCTGCCGGAGTCCCGAGGCTGAGGTCGTGGATGGCGAGGCTCCCCTCGGGCAGCTCGATGACGAAGGCGGACGGCGTGGTGCTCATCGTGACCCTGACCTCCTGATCAGTCTCCCACCGAGCCCGGTCAGGCCCGATGGTGCGAAGTAGACCACGACGACGAAGAAGACGCCGAGGATGAAGAGCGGCTGTGACAGCACCTGGCGCACGACGACGGGCAGGTCCTGCAGGACGGCGGCGTTGCTCACCTCGACGAGCCGCGCGTCCGCGTAGGTGTAGAGCACCCCTCCGATGACGGCGCCCCAGCGGCTTCCCGCTCCACCGAGGACGACCATGACGAGCAGCGAGAGCGTGAACTCCGACGTGGTCAGGTGGGGGTTGGAACCACCGAGCACGAGGGCGTGGACGACGCCACCGAGGGCGCCGAGGAACGACCCGACGACGATGGCGAGGAGCTTGACCCGGTACGTCCCGAAGCCGAGGACCGCGGCGCGCTGCTCGTTCTCGCGTACCGCCGCCATCGCGTGGCCGGCTCGTGACCGCACGAGCAGCGTGACGACGGCCCAGGCGACGACGACGAAGGCCAGGGCGAGCCAGAAGCGGTACGGCGCGTTGGCGACGCCGACGAGCACGTCGGGCACGGCCGCGCGGTCGAGGGGGCGCCCCTCCTCGCCCCCGGTCACGCCTCCCGGGTTGCGCATGACGATGATCGACGCGGCCTGGGCGAAGGCGAGGGTGACCATCGCGAAGGCGATGCCGCCGACGCGCAGGGCGATGCCGCCCACGACGACGGCGAGCAGCGTGGACAGGCCCAGCGCGACGGGCACCGCGAGCGCAAGGGGCAGTGCCCAGGTGGAGAGCGAGATCGTCAGCAGGTAGCTGCCGGCAGCGACGAACAGGGCGTGCCCGAAGCTGAGCAGGCCCGTGCGACCGAAGAGGACGTCGTAGCTCAGCGCGATCCCGCCGATGACGAGGCACGTCGCGAGCAGCTGCATCGAGCCGGGACCGTTGACCCGTCCCGGCAGGACGCCCGGCAGCTCGATGGGGACGTAGGGCAGGTAGGCGAGCACCGCCAGGCCGACGACGGCGGGCAGCGCCCGGACGACACGTCGCGCGGCGTGGCTCCCCTCCCCCGACGCCGTGGGCGTCGTCGAGGCCGTGGCCTCACCCTCTCCGTCCGGGGTCACCGAGGGCGTATGCGTGTCCGTGAGGTGGTCGGTGGGCGACGTCATGCCGTCGCTCCCTTCAGGGAGGTCGGTCGGAGCAGGAGGACCAGTGCGAGGAGCAGCACGACCGACAGGTCGCCGACCCCGCTCGCGGCGTAGTAGTTGGCGAGCTGCTGGACGAGCCCGACGACCACGGCTGCGACGGCGGTCCCCGTCAGGGAGCCCATGCCGCCGATGACGACGACGATGAAGGCGAAGATGAGCAGCGAGCCGCCCTGCGCGGGTGACACGGCACCGGCGTACTGCGAGTAGAGCACCCCCGCGAGGCCGGCCGCGGCTCCACCGAGCGCGAAGACGATGGTGAACGTGCGGTGGACGTTGATGCCCAGCGCCTCGACCATCGTCCGGTTCTCGACGCCGGCCCGGATCACGAGGCCGAGGCGAGTCAGGTGGAGCAGGGCGAGCAGCCCGCCGAAGAGGGCGAGCGCGACGAGGAGGTAGACGAACCGGTCGTTCGGCAGGCGTGCGCCGAGGACCTCGGTCGTGCCGCTCATCCAGACCGGCTTGTCGACGGGGCGTGGGTCGGCGCCCCAGATGCCTTGGGCCGCAGCAACGCCCGCGAGCGAGAGGCCCACGGTGACAAGGACCTGCTGGATGTGGTGGCGGTAGAGCGGCCGGATGAGGACGACCTCGACGACGAGGCCGACGACGGCCCCGAGCGCGATGGCAGCGACGACCCCGACCCCGAGTCGGCCCGCCACCGGCCACGCGGCAGGCAGGGCCCCCATCGTCAGCCAGGCGGCATACGCCCCCGCGGTCATGAAGACGCCGTGGGCGAAGTTGAGCACTCCCATGAGGCCGTAGATGAGGCTGAGGCCGCTCGCGGCGATGAAGTAGAGGGCGCCCAGCCCGAGACCCGTGACGAGGAGCAGGACGAGGTCGCTCACGCTGCTCCCTCCCGTCGCATCGAGACCCCGAGGAGCTCACGCGTCAGGTCGGCGTCGGCCACGAGGTCGGCCGCGGCCCCGCGGTGCACGACGGTGCCGGCGTCGAGGACGACGACGCGGTCCGCGATGCGACGCACGAGCTGGAGGTTCTGCTCGACGAGGAGGACCGGGGTCGTGCGTGCCACCTCGGCGAGCACGTCGGCGACCTCGGTGACGAGCTTGGGGGCCAGGCCCTTCGTGGGCTCGTCGACGAGCAGGAGGGCGTTCTCGCGCAGCAGGACCCGGGCGAGCGCGACCATCTGCTGCTGGCCGCCCGAGAGCGTGCCGGCCCGCTGTGCCCGGCGCGGGACGAGGTCGGGGAAGAGCCGCGCCACCACGTCGGCGTCGACACCGCGGACGGGGTCGACGAGCCGGAGGTTCTCGTCGACGGTCAGGCCGCCGAAGACCTCCCGGTCCTCCGGCACGTAGCCGATCCCGCCACGCACGATCCGCGCCGTCGTCAGGCCCTGGATCTCTCTGCCCTGCAGCAGGATGCGTCCCGTGCGTGGTGCCAGACCGATGATCGACCTGAGGGTCGTCGTCTTGCCGACGCCGTTGCGGCCCAGCAGCGCCGTCACGCCGGTCGCCGGCACGTCGAAGGACACACCCTGGAGGATGTGCGACCCGCCGTAGCGGACATGGACGTCGTCGAGGCTGAGGACGGGCAGCACGGCGCCGTCGCCTCCGACCGACGGGTTCTGATCGCTCACAGTGCTTCTCCCAGGTAGGCCTGCTGGACCCGCTCGTCGCCCGTCACCTCGGTCGGCGCACCGACCGCGAGCAGCTGCCCGTGGTGTAGGACGGCCACGCGGTCGGCCAGGCCGAGGACGACGTGCATGTGGTGCTCGACCATCGCCACGGCCACCCCCGAGTCACGGACCTCGCCGATGATCTCGGTCAGCCCGTCCACGTCCTCGGCCGAGACGCCGGCCATCGGCTCGTCGAGGAGCAGCACCGCAGGGTCGGATGCGAGGGCCATCGCGAGCTCGAGCTTGCGACGGTCGCCGTGCGAGAGGTCACCCGCGAGCGTGTCCGCGCGACCCGGCATACGCACCCGGGCGAGGAGCGACTCGATGACGCCCGACGACGCCGACCCTGCGGCCCGGAAGGGCGAGAAGGAGGCGCCGCCGACCGCCTGGACGGCGAGCCGGACGTTCTCCCCCGCCGACAGGCCGTCGAAGAGGGCGGACGTCTGGAAGGAGCGCGCCAGTCCCATCCGGGCGCGCCTGGTGGCGCTGGCTCCCGTGACGTCCTTCTCCTGCAAGGTGATCCGACCGGTCGACGGCCTGGTCACCCCACTGAGGATGTTGACGAACGATGACTTGCCCGCCCCGTTGGGGCCGATGATGCCGAGCAGCTCACCAGCCCCCACGGTCAGGGAGACGTCGTCGAGGATCTGGGCGCCGCCGACCTTCCAGCCGACCGCCTCTGCGCTGATCACGTCGGAAGGTGTCCGATCACTTGAAGGGTGTGACGGGCGGCGCGACGGTTGCTGCGTCGAGCGTGTCGACGAGCTGCGGCACGACGTTGCTGCCGTCCTTCTTCAGGTTCGCCGTGAACATCGGCTGCAGGAGGGCGTGGTCCTCGGCCCGGATCTCGAGGGAGCCCTTGGGTCCGTCGAACGTCCACCCCTCCAGGGCGGTGACCATCTTGTCGACGTCACCGCCGCCCGCCTCGAGCGCGTGGACGATCATCTGGCCCGCGACGAAGCCGTCGTTGGTGAAGAGGTCAACAGTGGCGCCCTGCTTCTTCAGCCCGGCATCGAGGGCCTGGTAGGCGGCGTTGTCCGCCGCGCCATCGAAGAAGTGGGAGAGGAAGTCGATCTTCGTCGCGACCTCGCCGAAGAGGGCGTGCGTCGCCTTGATGTCGAGGCCGGTGACGACCTTCGTCGAGTCGAAGACGCCCTGCTGGCCGAGGGTCGTCCACATCGCCGTGGCGTTGGCGCCGGCCCAGGCGACGAAGAGGAGGTCGGGGGCAGCCCCCTTGACCTTGGTCGCGAACGGCGTCAGGTCGGTCGCCGCCGAGGGCACCTCCACGGCGCTGACCGTCGCGCCCTTGGCACCGAGGATCGCCGTCACGGCAGCGACGTTGGCCTTGCCGAAGGCACTGTCCTGCGCCAGCACCGTGACCTTCTTGCCCTTGACGTCACCGAGCATGGTGCCCGCGGTCGCGACGTCCTGGTAGGTCTGCCGGCCCGAGCGGAACGTGTAGCGGTTCGCTCCGGTCACGGCGTCGGCGGCGGCCGGGCCGGAGATGAAGAGCACCTTGTTGTCCTTGGCGAGCGGGGCGACCTGCAGGGCCACGCCGCTGGAGGTCGAGCCGGCGATGATCGTGTTGCCCTGCCCGATGAGGTCGGTCGCCGAGGCGACGGCCTTGGCCGGGTCACCCGCGTCGTCCTGCTCGGTGATCTGGATCGTGTGGCCGGCGACCGCGCCGGTCCCCTTGGTGGCGTAGTCGATGCCCGCCGTGAGGCCCTGACGGTACTGCTCGCCGTAGCTCGCGAGCGGTCCGGACTTCGAGTAGACGAGACCCACCTTGTACGGCTCGCCGGCGCCGCCCGAGGCGGCTCCCGTGCCGTTGTCGGCGGGCGCTGCGCCCGGCTGGCCGGGAGAGCCGCAGGCTGCGACCGACAGCGTGATCATGGCGCTCGCGAGCGCGAGACTCCACCGCTTGGACACCGATGTCCTCCACCTCTGGCGGGCGCTCGCGCCTTTGCTGCAACGAGATCCGTTGACGCCCAACCGTTTCGGCGAAAGTAGTTCAGCCTCGAACGGCCCACGGTGGTCTCGGAGACCACAAAGCAGGGGTCGCCATGTGTCTCACAGCCACCTGTGGGTCGGAGGCCGGGCGCCCTTGCCGGCCCAGCGGCACACCCGCGTGTCGTCCGGAGAGGACGTGCGGGGCTTTGACTTCGAGTACTTGAAGTTCCTAGCGTGGTGGAGGTGAGCGCAGAGACCACCCGGCACGAGTACACCATCAAGGAGGCCGCGGCGTTGACCGGCCTGCCGGCCAGCACGCTGCGCTACTACGAGTCCATCGGTGTCATCGCCCCGGTCGGCCGCGGGGTGAGCAGCGGCCACCGGGTCTACGACGAGGAGGACCTCGACCAGATCATGTGGGTCGCCTGCCTCGCCGCCACCGGGATGTCCGTGAGCGACATGCGCACGTACGTCGCCAACGGGCACCTCGGCCCGTCCGCCGCCGGCGAACAGGTCGAGCTGCTCACCCAGCAGCAGCGTCGCCTGGCGTCGGAGGCCCGGCAGCTGGTGCTCCGGCAGCGGTACGTCGCCCTGAAGATCGACTACTGGCACGCCGTGGCCGCCGGCGACGACGGACGGGCGGAGCTCCTGTCCGGCGAGGCCCGCCACCTGGCTGACGAGATCAAGCGGGCGGGCAGGTCGTAGGCGCGACACGCCACGGTGTCGCGGCGGCCCACCCCACGAGCTCCCCCGACACCCGCAACGAGGTCCGAGCGGCGCTCCGGCGCTCCGGACCGTGACGAGAAGGAAGTGCACCCCACATGAAGTTCACCCAGAGCGGCGGTCAGACCACCGAGGGTCCCGCGGACTGGTTCACCGGCACCGTCTACGTCGACGGCATCCGCAACCCCGACGAGCAGTCGGCCGTCGGTTGCGCCCACGTCCGTTTCACCCCCGGCGCCCGGACCGCGTGGCACCACCACCCCAAGGGACAGACCCTGTACGTCACCGACGGAGTGGGATACGTCGCCCGCCGGGGCGGCGAGGTTCAGCAGATCCGCCCGGGGGACGTCGTCTACATCGAGCCCGGCGAGGAGCACTGGCACGGTGCGACCTCCGCACGCTTCATGGCGCACGTCGCGATCCAGGAAGCCGACGAGCAGGGCCGGGTCGTGACCTGGCTGGACCACGTCACGGACGACGAGTACGGCGCCTGAGCACCCCTGCGCCTCCCCCACCCACACCCCACCCAGCCAGACCCCCCACCCAGCGACACCCCCACACACGAAGGAACCTTTCGCATGCGCGTCAACGCCTATGCCGCACCGGCCGCCGGCCAGCCCCTGGCCCCCACCGTCATCGAGCGCCGTGCCGTCGGACCCGACGACGTCCTCATCCAGATCGAGTTCGCCGGCATCTGCCACTCGGACATCCACACCGTCAACGGCGACTGGGGCCCCCAGCCCTTCCCGGTGGTTCCCGGTCACGAGATCGTCGGCGTCGTCACCGAGGTGGGGTCCGACGTGACCCGCCACCGGGTCGGCGACCGAGTGGGTGTCGGCTGCATGGTCAGCTCCTGCGGCGAGTGTGCGAACTGCCGTCGCGGCGACGAGCAGTACTGCGAGAACGGAATGGTCGGCACGTATGCCGCGACCGACCGGGACGGGACCACGACCCAGGGCGGCTACTCCACCCACGTGGTCGTCGACGCGAGCTACGTGCTGAGCGTGCCTGAGGGCATCGACCCCGCTGCGGCAGCCCCCCTGCTCTGCGCGGGCATCACCACCTACGCCCCGCTGCGACGGTGGGGCGCCGGTCCCGGCAGGAAGGTCGCGATCGTCGGACTCGGCGGCCTCGGGCACATGGCCGTCAAGATCGCCCACGCCCTCGGCGCCGAGGTCACCGTGCTCTCGCAGTCGCTGAAGAAGCAGGAGGACGGCCTGCGCCTCGGCGCCGACGAGTACCACGCCACCTCCGACCCGTCGACGTTCGAGCAGCTGGCCGGCCGGTTCGACCTCATCATCAACACGGTCAGCGCCAGGATCGACCTCGATGCCTACCTCGGGCTGCTCGCCGTGGACGGCACGCTCGTCAACGTCGGCGCACCGGCCGAGCCCCTGAGCGTCAACGTGTTCTCCCTGATCGGGGCGCGCCGCTCCTTCGCGGGCTCCATGATCGGCGGCATCGCCCTGACCCAGGAGATGCTCGACTTCTGTGCCGAGCACGGCATCGGCGCCGAGGTGGAGGTCATCGCGGCCGACCAGGTCAACGAGGCGTACGAGCGGGTCCTGGCGTCGGACGTGCGCTACCGCTTCGTCATCGACACCGCCACGCTCTGACCTCCGCCGCGCCCACGGCTCGGGTCGGGCACCCGCGCGGGCGGCGGCAGACCTCCGCTGCCGCCGCCCGCGCGTCCGGTCCGGGGGCTACTCCGAGCCGAGGGCCGGCAAGCGCTCCGGCAGGCCGAGACGCGGGAACTGGTCGGCGTGGAACGTCACGATCTCGGTGATCGCCGAACCGGTGACGCGCAGGACGTCGATCGTCAGCGGGAGGTACGCGCCCGCTCCCTCCTGCCACAGGTAGAAGGCGACGGCGGGCTGCCGGTTCACGGACGTGAGGACGGTGCGCAGGTTCCCGAGGTCCTCGAAGCCGCTCTCGACCCAGTCGGCCACCACCGCGTCGCGGCCGACGACCAGGCCCGGCGTGGGCGGCATCGAGCAGCGCACGTCGTCACGCACGAGCGCGGCGAGCCGGTCGATGTCCTTGGCGACACTCGCGTCGGTGAAGCGCCGCACCAGCTCTCGGGTCCCGGCGTCCTCCTCGGCGCCGGTCCAGTCCTGCCGCTCGGTGGGCAGGTGCTCCCGCATGCCGGCCCGGGCGCGCTGCAGCGCGCTGTTCACCGAGTTGACGGAGTCCCCGAGCAGCTCCCCGACGTCCTTCGCCGGCCAGCCGAGCACGTCCCGCAGGATGAGCACCGCCCGTGGGCGCGGCGCGAGGTGCTGCACCGCGACGAGGTACGCGAGCTCGATCGTCTCGCGCGCCACGGCGACGGTCTCCGGCTCGTCCGCGACGTCGGCCGGCAGCTCGTCGAGCAGCCGGTCGGGGTAGGGCTGCAGCCACGGCACCTCGCCGCCGGTCGCCGGCTCCGGGCGGCGCGTGGCCAGCAGGTCCAGGCAGGCATTGGTGGCGATCCGGTACAGCCAGGCCCGGAACGTCGAGCGCCCTTCGAAGGTCTCCCGCCGCCGCCAGGCCCGCAGGAACGTCTCCTGCACGGTGTCCTCGGCGTCCTCGAACGACCCGAGCATCCGGTAGCAGTGCACGTGCAGCTCCCGGCGGTGTCGCGCCACCAGCCTCGCGAACTCCGGCTCGTCGACCTCGTCCAGCCGGCTCCCGCCCGCACCGCTCACGCCCAGCTCCTCCACCCGCAGGTCCGCGCTCATCACGTCATCCTCCCTCTCGTCGTGTCCCGTCGTAGGTGTGACGGGTGGAGGCGCGAGAACTCATCACCGGGCGCAGGCCCGATGCACCTCGGGAGAGGGTGGGACGGTCGGTCAGAGGCGGGGTTCGAGGTCAGCGACGACCTGGTCACCGGTCAGTCCGAGCTCCTCGAGGATCTGGCCGCGCGACGCGTGGTCGAGGAATCGCTTCGGGATGCCGTAGGTGTGCACGGGCACGTCGACCTCGGCCTGACGCAGTGCGAGGGTGACGGCCGCGCCGACGCCCCCGCTGACGAGGTTGTCCTCGACCACGGCCACGGCGCCTGCTCGCCGCGCGAGGGCGACGACGTCGTCGCTCACGGGCAGCACCCACCGTGGGTCGACGACGCGGACCGTGCGACCGTGCGCCGCGATCTTCTCGCCCGCCTCGATGGCGAGCCCGGCGAACGCGCCGACCCCGACGACGAGCAGGTCGACGTCGTCGCCGGCGTTCTCGAAGAGCACGTCGACGTCACCGATCGAGCGCACCGCGGTCAGGGGGTCGGCGACGTCGCCCTTGGGGAAGCGGATGACCGTCGGGCCGTCGGAGACGTCGACCGCCTCGCGCAGCTGCTTGCGCACCTGTTCGCCGTCGCGGGGTGCGGCCAGGCGCAGGCCGGGCACGATCGAGGTCAGGGTCATGTCCCACATGCCGTTGTGGGAGGCGCCGTCACTGCCGGTGACACCGGCCCGGTCGAGGATGACGGTGATGCCGGCCCCGTGGAGGGCGCAGTCCATGAGAAGCTGGTCGAAGGCCCGGTTGAGGAACGTCGCGTAGACGGCGACGACCGGGTGCATGCCGGCGTACGCGAGCCCGGACGCCATCGTGACGGCGTGCTGTTCGGCGATGCCGACGTCGAAGACCCGGTCGGGGTAGGCGGCCGCGAAGCCGTCGAGGCCGACCGGGATGAGCATGGCGGCCGTGAGGGCGACGACGTCGGGGCGGTCGCGCCCGATCGCCACCATCTCCTCGTTGAACTCGTCGGTCCAGATGCGCCCCGAGACCTCGAACGGCAGCCCGGTCTCGGGGTTGAACTTGCCGACGCCGTGGAACTGGTCGGCCTCGTCGTCGATGGCCGGCTGGTAGCCGCGGCCCTTCTGCGTGATGACGTGGACGATGACGGGACCACCGAAGTCCTTGGCCTTGCTCAGCGCCCGCTCGAGCGCCTGCTCGTCGTGGCCGTCGACGGGGCCGAGGTACTTCAGGCCGAGGTCCTCGAACATGCCCTGCGGCGCGACGATGTCCTTGATGCCCTTCTTGACCCCGTGGAGGGTCTCGAACATCGCGCCGCCGACGACCGGGGTCTTGGCCAGCGAGCGCTTGCCCCACTCGAGGAAGCGCTCGTAGCCGCGCGTCGTGCGGAGCGTCGCGAGGTGGTCGGCCAGGCCGCCGATGGTCGGGGCGTAGGAGCGCTCGTTGTCGTTGACGACGATGACGAGCGGGAGGGTCTTGTCGACGGCGATGTTGTTGATCGCCTCCCAGGCCATGCCGCCCGTGAGGGCACCGTCACCGATGACGGCCACGGTGTGGCGGTCGGGCTCGCCGCTCAGGCGCCGGCCCTTGGCGATGCCGTCGGCCCACGAGAGGGCGGTCGAGGCGTGCGAGTTCTCGACGACGTCGTGCTCGGACTCGGCGCGGCTCGGGTAGCCGGACAGACCACCCTGCTTCTTCAGCTTGCTGAAGTCGTGGCGCCCGGTCAGCAGCTTGTGCACGTAGGACTGGTGGCCCGTGTCGAAGACGAGCGTGTCGTGCGGGGAGTCGAAGACGCGGTGCAGCGCGATCGTCAGCTCGACGACCCCGAGGTTCGGGCCGAGGTGTCCGCCGGTCTTGGAGACCTCGGTGACGAGGAAGGTGCGGATCTCCTCCGCCAGGGCCGGCAGCTGGGTCGCGGGCAGCGCCTTGAGCGCCGCCGGGCTCGTGATCGTCTCCAGCAGGGCCACGCTGCGTCGTCCTCTCGGTGGTCGTCCACCCACTCGGGTGGGTCGATCGAGTCTACGGGTCAACGCGTGGCGGCTCCCAACGGTGCGTGCAGACCGCCGTCGGCCCCGTCACACAACCTCCACACGACCGCCTGGACGCCGTCACAGGCGCGGCGCGAAGACCTTGCCCTGCAGCGCCTCGTGGAGCAGCCGCGCCGACCGCGAGGCGGCGAGCAGCCGGATCCCCTCGGCCTCGATCTGCCCGAGGATCTCGGTCAGGGCCTCCGCCGGCACGTGCGGCCCGATGGCCACGCGCGCCTCCCGCCACGCGTCGCGCATCGCGACGACCTGTCCGTCGAGGTGCCGACCGGCCAGCCAGGCGAGCGCGATCGGGTGACGCCGCCACCCGTCGTACGCCCGGTAGTCCGGGGGGCACTGGTCGAGCAGCCACAGCACGGCGCGCTCCTCCCAGCCGGGCGTGTGGGCCGGCGGGACTCCCGGCGGCCACCCGGGCGGGGTGTGCCCCCGGGAGCCGGAGGAGGTCGGAGTCGGCATGCTCCCAGTCTGCCTCGCCTAGGCTCGGACCATGACGACGGTCAGCTGGGTCACCGCCTTCCTCGACCTGCCGCCCGACGTCCATGCGGCCGGAACCCACTTCTGGTCGGCGGTGACGGGGTATGCCGTGTCGACGCCTCGTGGGGACCATGCGGAGTTCACGACGCTGCTGCCGCCGGTCGGTGACCCCTACCTCAAGATCCAGCGCACCGCCGCCGGTGACGGCGAGTCCACCGCCCCGGGGGTGCACCTCGACCTGCACGTCACGTCCGCGGCCGAGTCGGCGGCCCGGGCCGAGGTCCTGGGCGCCGAGGTCGTCCACCGGTCGGAGCACGGCTACGTCGTGCTCCGCTCGCCCGGCGGCTTCGTCTTCTGCTTCGTCCACGAGCCCCTCGCCCAGCGGCCGTGGCCGACCCGCTGGCCGCAGGCGCACGAGAGTGTCGTCGACCAGGTGTGCCTCGACATCCCCCACGACGGCTACGACGACGAGTGCACGTTCTGGACCGAGCTGACCGGGTGGCCGGTGCGCGGCTCGGTGAGACGGCCGGAGTTCCGCCACCTCGTGCGCCCGGACGGCATCCCGATCCGGCTCCTGCTCCAGCGGCTCGGTGAGCCGGCGACGGGGCAGGTCAGGGGGCACCTCGACCTGGCCTGCGACGACCGACCCACCGAGACCGCCCGGCACCGGGGTCTGGGCGCGGTGTTCGTCGCCGACCACGGTGCAGGGTGGACGACCCTGCGGGACCCGACGGGCGCCCTCTACTGCATCACCGACCGCGACCCCAGGTCGGGACTCGGCCGCTGACGCGTCACGCCCGGGCCCAGGTCACCAGTTGGGCTCGTGTGCCAGGGCCGGCGGCAGGGCCCGGCCCGCGGGCCGGATGACGTAGACGATCCCGCCGCTGTGCGGCACCCAGACGTTCTCGAACTCCTCCCGGTCGTAGACGACGCGCACCTGGTCGTTGCTCGCGACGAGGTGCGAGGCGGGGTCGTTGCACACGACGTCGCCGGACTCGGTGAAGCCCACGACGACCATGAGGTGGCCGTTCGTGCCGTAGCCGGCGCCCGTGAGCTCGCCCTTCTTGAACGAGACGGACACGACGAGCGGGATGCCGGCGGCGATGAACTCCTCGGCCTCGGTGAGGGTGCGCAACCGGGTGACGAAGCCGTGGAGGTCTCCGCGGGTCGCGGCGTACGCCGTGTTGAACGGCCAGTTGCCGGCGCCGTCGTAGGCGTAGTCGAAGACGTTGCGCGCCGTGAAGTCGACCTGGGCGTCGACGGGAGGGTCGACCCAGGCGGTCTCGGCGGATGACGGACCGGCGCCCCAGTAGGCGACGACCATCGACGTCGAGGTCGGTGAGCACCACGCCTCGCCGCCGTTGTCCCACTGCGGGTAGTGCCCGACGTGGACCTCCTGCGAGTACGTGGGCACGTCGAGGGTCGTGCCGCAGGCGGGCCCGTTGGGGCTGCGCGGCACCTTCTTCGCGTCGGGCAGGGCCGAGGCCATCGCCCCGACGACGGACACGGACGGGGTGTCGGCGCTGCCCTGCGGACGCAGGAGCCGGACCTCGAGCTGCCAGTCGGTCAGGCTGAAGCCTTTTCGGGTGGCGAGCGTGTCGGTGTAGACGGTGGCCACCGTGTCGCCCTGGCCGGCGAGGGAGGTGCGGTGGATGCCACCTCCGTCGGCGGGGTCCTCGGCCGCCCATCGCCCGAGCACGTAGTCCTTCGTCGTCGTGCCGGCACTGGTGCCTCGGACGCGCACCTCCACCCACGACCCTCCCGGCGTCGCGGCCTTCCACGAGGCGACGAGCTCGGTCAGTCCGAAGCCCGGGGGGACGACGGGAGAGGTCCACGTCGCGTACTCGTACGTGACCGGCGTGCCGGCCGTGGCGTGCGGGTCGGTGTAGTCGATCGTGTGGTCGAACGGTCCGAAGGCGAGGTCGGCGCCGGACCACGAGGCGTAGTGGACGTGGCGCTCGGCGGCACCCTTCTTCGGCGTGGCCGCGCGGGCACGCGGTGCGGCGGTGACGCCGACGAGGGCGGCACCTGCGGCGGCGGTGGCGAGCACCGAGCGGCGGCTGGGCTGGAACGGGGCGGCAGAGACGGTGGAGCGGCTGGGCATGGCACACCTTCCGGAGGGGGATCGCGCGGCCAGTCAACACCCGGTCCTCGCCGCATGGGGGTTCTGCGTCGGAAATTCTCGCGATGAGGACAGTCCGGGGAGGAAAATGACGCGTCAGCGCCAGTTCGCCTCGGCCGGCGACGTCGGCAGCGCCACGTCGGCGGGGTGCATGACATAGGTCAGGCCGCCGTTCGTGCCGAGCCAGACCCGCTCGAGCTGGTCGCGGCGGTAGACCGTGCGCACCTCGTCGTTGCTCGCGATCCGGTGCGAGTTCGGGTCGTTCGAGACCACGTCACCCTCGGCCGTGAAGCCGACGATGGTCAGCAGGTGGCCCTCGGTCGCGTAGCCGGCACCGTCGAGCTCGTCCTCGCGGAAGCTCACCGACACGACGAGCGGGATACCGGACGCGACGAACGCCTCGGCCTCGTTCAGGTCGCGCAGCCGCGTGACGAAGGCCCGCAGGCCGCGCGCGCCGGCGTACGCCGTGTTGAACGCCCAGTTGCCCGCTCCGCCGTACGAGCGGTCGTAGACGCGGCGCACACCGTGCACCACCTCGGGGTCCGTGTCGTGGCCGACCCATGCCACGTCGTCGCGGCCGGGAGCGCGCTCCCAGTGCTCGAGGAGCATCGTCGTCGACGTCGGTGAGCACCACGACCGCCCGCCGTTGTCCCATTCGGGGAAGGTGTCGACGTGCAGGCGCTGCGAGTGCGGCGGGACCCCCACCTCGTGGCCTCGGCCCGGGCCCGGCTCGCTGGTCGGCTCGTCAGGGGTGATCTCGAAGCGCGAGGCCGCCCCGGCCACGAGGGACACCGTGGGCCAGGCGATCTCGTCACCGGGACGGGCGAGAGCAGTCACGCGCAGCTGCCACCGCTCGACGCCCCGGCCGGCCGCCGAGAGCCACGTGTCCGTCGAGACGCGCCCGGCGTCGAAGGCCTGGCCGCGCAGCGTCGTCCGGGTGATCGGCGACTCCCCCGCCGGGTCGTCCTCGGCCCATCGGGCGAAGGTGAACCACGGGGTCCACCCGGACTCGTCGCCGACCCGGCCCTCGACGTGCAGCCACGTCCCGGCAGGCGTGCGGGCGTTCCATGACGGGATGAGCTCGGTTGCAGCGAAAGGCGACTCGACGACCGGCGACTCCCAGACACGGGCGCGGTAGGTCACGGGTTCGGACCCCTCGACGTGCACGTCGGCGTAGGCGACATCGGGCGACGCCGACCAGGCGAAGCCGGTCTCCCAGACGGTCAGGACCGCGTGTCGCTCGCTCACGCGACGAGCATGCCACCCGCCCGCGCATGCCACCCCGCCGGGTCCCTGGCACGCCCCGCGCCCACGCCGACGGGCCCGCATGCCGTGGCGTACGGCATACGGGCCCGTCGGGCCGTGCTGCGATGCGGGTCAGCTGGTGACCAGCGACCGCAGGACGTACTGGAGGATGCCGCCGTTGCGGTAGTAGTCGGCCTCACCGGGGGTGTCGATGCGCACGACGGCGTCGAACTCGACCGTCTCGCCCGACTCCTTGGTGGCGACGACCTTGACGGTCTTCGGCGTCGAGCCCTCGTTGAGGGCCGTGATGCCGGTGATCGAGAAGGTCTCGGTGCCCTCGAGGCCGAGCGAGTCGGCGTTCTGGCCGGCTGGGTACTGCAGCGGGATGACGCCCATGCCGATGAGGTTGGAGCGGTGGATGCGCTCGTAGCTCTCGGCGATGACGGCCTTGACGCCGAGCAGGCTCGTGCCCTTGGCAGCCCAGTCGCGCGACGAGCCGGAGCCGTACTCCTTGCCCGAGAGGATCACGAGCGGCGTGCCCGCCTCGGCGTAGCGCTGCGCGGCGTCGTAGATCGTCGACTGCTCTCCGCCGTTGGTGAAGTCGCGCGTGAAGCCGCCCTCGACGCCGTCGAGGAGGAGGTTCTTCAGGCGGATGTTGGCGAACGTGCCGCGGATCATGACCTCGTGGTTGCCGCGGCGCGAGCCGTAGGAGTTGAAGTCCTTGCGCTCGATGCCGTGGTCGGCGAGGTACCTGCCCGCGGGGCTGTCGTTCTTGATGGCACCGGCCGGGCTGATGTGGTCGGTCGTGACCGAGTCACCGAGCTTGGCGAGCACGCGAGCGCCGTCGATGTCGGCGACCGGGGTCGTGTCCATCGACATGCCGTCGAAGTACGGCGGCTTGCGGACGTAGGTCGACTCGCCGTCCCACGCGAAGGTGTCGCCCTCGGGCGTCGGCAGCGACTTCCAGCGCTCGTCGCCGGCGAACACGTCGGCGTAGTCCTCGGTGAACATCTCCTGGCTGATCGAGGCCGCGATGGTGCGCTCGACGTCGGCCGGCGCCGGCCAGATGTCCTCGAGGAAGACATCCTTGCCGTCGGTGTCCTGACCGAGGGGCTGCGACGCGAAGTCGAAGTCCATCGTCCCTGCGAGGGCGTAGGCGATGACGAGCGGCGGGCTCGCGAGGTAGTTCATCTTCACGTCGGGGTTGATGCGGCCCTCGAAGTTGCGGTTGCCCGAGAGGACCGACGTGACGGCGAGGTCGTTGTCGTTGATCGCCTTGGAGATCTCGTCGTTGAGCGGGCCCGAGTTGCCGATGCACGTCGTGCAGCCGTAGCCGACGAGGTGGAAGCCCAGCTTCTCGAGGTAGGGCCACATGCCGGCCTTGTCGTAGTAGCCCGTGACGACCTTCGAGCCGGGAGCCATCGACGTCTTGACCCACGGGGCGACCGAGAGGCCCTTTTCGACGGCGCTCTTGGCGAGCATCGCGGCCGCCATCATGACCGACGGGTTGGACGTGTTGGTGCAGCTCGTGATCGAGGCGATCGAGACGATGCCGTGGTCGATCTCGAACTCGCGGCCCTCGGCGTCGGTGACCGACACCTTCTTCGACGGGCGGCCGCTGACGCCACCGGAGTCGGCCGGGCGGTCGCCGCCGTTCGTGCCCTCGACGGTGCCCTGCGGCGTCGGGTCGCTGGCCGGGAAGGACGAGGCGGCACCCGCGTCACCCTCCTCGTGCGCGACGTACGTCGGGAGCACCTTGCGGAAGGCGTCCTTGGCATCGGTGAGCGCGATGCGGTCCTGGGGACGCTTGGGGCCGGCGATCGACGGGACGACCGTCGACAGGTCGAGCTCGAGGTACTCGCTGTAGCGGGCCTCGGGCTGGTCCGGACCGGCCTTGAGCCACATCCCCTGCTCCTTGGCGTACGCCTCGACGAGGGCGACGCTCTCGTCCGAGCGACCCGTGAGGCGCAGGTAGTCGAGGGTGACCTCGTCGATCGGGAAGATCGCGCAGGTCGAGCCGAACTCGGGGCTCATGTTGCCGATGGTCGCGCGGTTGGCGAGCGGCACCTGCGAGACGCCCTCGCCGTAGAACTCGACGAACTTGCCGACGACGCCGTGCTTGCGGAGCATCTCGGTGATCGTGAGGACGACGTCGGTGGCGGTGGCGGCGACGGGGATCGAACCGCTCAGCTTGAAGCCGACGACGCGCGGGATGAGCATCGAGACGGGCTGGCCGAGCATGGCCGCCTCGGCCTCGATGCCGCCGACGCCCCAGCCGAGCACGCCGAGGCCGTTGACCATCGTGGTGTGGGAGTCGGTGCCGACGCAGGTGTCGGGGTAGGCCACGCGCTCGCCGTCGATCTCGCGGACCATGACGGTGCGGGCCAGGTGCTCGATGTTGACCTGGTGGACGATGCCGGTGCCCGGCGGGACGACCTTGAAGTCGTCGAAGGCCGTCTGGCCCCAGCGCAGGAACTGGTAGCGCTCGCGGTTGCGCTGGTACTCGATCTCGACGTTGCGCTCGAAGGCGTCGGCACGGCCGAAGACGTCGATGATGACGGAGTGGTCGATGACGAGCTCGGCCGGCGCGAGGGGGTTGATCTTGGCCGGGTCGCCGCCGAGGTCGGCGACGGCCTCACGCATGGTGGCGAGGTCGACGACACAGGGCACGCCGGTGAAGTCCTGCATGATCACGCGGGCGGGCGTGAACTGGATCTCGGTGTCGGGCTCGGCATTCTCGTCCCACGAACCCACGGCGTTGATGTGGTCGGCGGTGATGTTCGCGCCGTCCTCGGTGCGCAGGAGGTTCTCGAGGAGGACCTTGAGGCTGTACGGCAGGGTCTCCTGCCCCTTCACGCCTGCGAGCCGGTAGATCTCGTAGGACTGACCATCGACCTCGAGGGTCCCCTTGGCCTTGAAGCTGTCAACACTGCCCACGACGGGCTCCTTCCAGCAACTCTGATGTCACGGTGCTCGATTTATCTTGACGTCAAGATATATCTAACCACACGCGTTCGACCTTGTCAGTCCACCCCTACCCGCCCATCCTTCCCTCCGCTCGCGCTGTTGTCGCCCCCTGTCCGGTGGCCCTTCCGGGAGGGCCGACGGGCTGACCACAGCAGGCCCTCGACCGGGACGCCCGCCTCGAGACGCAGGTGCACGGGGGTGGTCACGACCTCCTCCAGACCGGCCGCGCACGAGGCGGCCCGAAGGTGCTCCTCGGCGTGCGCGTAGCGTCCCGACGGCATCAGCCGCCACTCCCCCGTCGGGTCGGTGAGCCGCTCGACCGTCGCGACCACGGCGCCGCCCGGCCGCAGCGCGTGCGCAGCCGCGGCCGTCACGGCGCGGAGGTCGCCGAGGTAGCAGAACGTGTCGGCGCAGACGACGAGGTCGTATGCCGTGGGCTGGGCCCTGAGGAACGCGCCGAGCTCCGCCCGGTGCAGCACGTCGTAGCAGCCGCGAACCTGCGCGTGCCGGAGCATGTTGGTCGACAGGTCGCACCCGACGAGGGTCTGCGCCCAGGGCCGCACGAGCACCCCGACGAGGCCGGTGCCGCAGCCGAGGTCGGCCACGTCGAGGTCGCCGGCCGGCTCACCGACGAGCGCGGCGACCCGGTCGACGACGAGGTCCGGTGCGCGGTAGCGCAGGCCTGCGAGGTGCGGGTCGAACGCGTCGGCCGTGGCGTCGAAGAGCGTCTCGACGTATTCGTCGGGTGCACGGTCGGGGACAGGCAGGCCGCCGAGGGCCGCGAGACGGTGCCGGGCGCCCGGGTGGTCGGGGTCGAGTCGCACCCACCGACGCACGAGGTCGAGCGCGTCGCCCTCCCGGCCACGACCCGACAGGGACAGCACGGCCGCGGTCACGGCCGCCCGTCCCAGCGCACCCTGCGGCTCGAGCTCGAGGGCCCTGAGCCCGGCCCGGCCGGCACCGACCGGGTCGTCGGCCATCCGCAGCGCCGTGGCGAGGTTGGCCCACGTCGGGGCGTCGTCCGGATGGACGGCGAGGCTGGCCGCGTACGCCTCCGCGGCGGCCGCCGGGTCCCCGGCCTCCAGGCGCATGTTGCCGAGGTCGTTGTGCAGGCTCGCGACCACCACTGGATCCGTGGTCGCCGCGAGAGCGGCGGAGATCAGCCGCTCGGCGGCCTCGACGTCCCCACGCAGGTGCGCAGCGGCGGCTCGAGGGTGCAGCACGCGTACGTCGTCGTGTCCTTCCGGCGCTTCGGCCAGGGCCGACTCGGCCCCTGCACCGTCACCTGCGCGCAGCCGCTCCAGCGCGCTCTCGATCACGACGTCGAGCGCGTCCCGGCGCCCGTCCACGTGCCCGGAGCCGGTGGTCAGCCCATCTTGTTCGATCGGATGTCCCACGTGACGCTGGAGGTCCGGCCCGACGCACCACCACCGGGCCCGGGCTCGGCGTAGTCGAAGCGGATCCACGCGGGCTGGAGGGCCACCTCCTCGTCGACGTCGTCCTCGTCACCCGACACGAGCACCTCGGTCACGACGAGGTCCTTCATCGTCACCGTGAGGAAGTCCTTGCGCGCACCGGAGTGGGCGACGTTGAGCGTCGCGTCCTTGAGGTGCTTGCCGGTCGCGGCGAACGACGCGAGGTGCGGCGACGCGAGATCGTAGTGGTGGACGATCCGGAACTCGTGGGCTCGTGGGCGGCCGGACGAACCGCCGCTGCCCGAGCCGTTCGTCGGGGTCGTCACGCCCCAGTTCCACGAGAGCACGTCGACCGCGCCCTTGTGGTCCTTGCTCTGGCTGCTGCCCTCGATGCCGTCGAACTTCATGAACGCATCCATGTCGCCTCCACCCGATGCCGAGCACGTGCGTCGACGCTAGCACCGCGGGAGCCGGGCCAGAAGGCCTTCACCGGTGCCCGTCGCCGGCGTCCGCGCTGGTCAGGGCCTCGCGGAAGTGTGGGTCGAGGGCGGCCTTCTCGCCGGCCTCGGTGTCGAACCACACGTAGGTGATGACGCACGTGGCCGTGAGCAGCGGGTGCTCGCCCCGGCGCCAGATCTCGTGGCGGAGGGTGAACGACGAGGTGCCGATCCGGTCGACGACGACGCGGATGTCCGCGTGGTCGAGCGGCTTGAGGCTGGCGGTCCAGTCGATCTCGGCGTGACGCACCAGCGCGAGCCGGTGCTCGTCGGTGAAGCGGTAGGGCCCGTAGCCGAGGTGGTCGAGGAACGCCATCTTCGCGTCCTCGCACCACATCAGGTAGTGGGAGTTGAAGACGACGCCCGCAAAGTCGATCTCGGAGAACTTCACGGCCACGGGGTAGCTGAACGACATGCCCCCATGGTCTCGTGGCAGCGACACCTCTCGACCCCGGCCCTCCCCGGGCGTGGCCCCACGCCGTCACACGGTCACGCGAGCAGGTCCTCGGGAGGCAACGGTGGCTGCGTCGCCGGCCCGTCCGTGGTCACCCAGCCTCACGCTGAGGCTGGCTCATGCAGCGTCGAGCCTCAGGTCCGCCGGGCGGGTCACGTAGGAGCGTCCGGTCGGCGAGGTCCATGTGCATGTGCCGTCGGCATCCATGGTCAGCGTCCAGCCGGCGTGGTGCTTGAAGCCGTGGTGGCTGCGGCACAGGCAGACGAGGTTGGACTCGGAGGTCGAGCCGCCGGGGAAGGGCACGACATGGTCGAGGTCGCACCGTCGTGCCGCGACGCCGCACCCCGGGAAACGACAGGTGCGGTCGCGGTCTCGAATCCGCTGGGAGAGAGCGGCATTGGGTCGATACCTGGCTGGGTCACGCGCGACCGTGACGCCGGTCAACGCGTCTGCTCGAGTCACGCGCAGCACGACATCAGGGTCGGACAGAACCTCTGCCAGCACCGCCGAGAGCATCCAGCCGAACCGTGGATGTCGGACGCCGACGTTCGGCGGTCGCCATCGTCTCTCGCGCTCGAAGAGCTCGGACCCGATCGCGTGCTCCGACGCGAGCCGGGGACCCGCGATGAGTCCCAGGTCGTCGGAACAGGCGTCGACCGATGCCGGCAGGTTGGGGCCATACGGCGGACCCTGCTGACGAGACGGGGCGCCGGGACGCAGGTCAGCCAGCGGCATGGAGGAGGGAGGGTCTGCGCAAGCGGTGTCTGGGACAGCATGGCCATGACCTTGGGGCGGAGCGCTGCGCTGATCGTCCATCGCGGGGTCGGTGAAGGTGGGCACGACCAGCTCGACGGTCGTGGACACCTGAGCGCTGCCCAGCAGCAGGTCGAGGAAGGCGTCCGCCCGGGCCTGGTCGATCGAACGGGCAGGATCAGCGCGCACGTACTCGTGAGCCAGCTCGTCGACGGCACCCCACGCCTGCATCGAGTCCCGCGCGGGCAGCGAGGCCTTCCACCACGTCGTACCCGGGTCGAGTCCCGGCTCCACCCGGACGAAGCGGTCACGCAGACCGTGCTCCGATCGACGATGAACGGCCGCCGGGTCGATCGCCATGGCGGCACGCTCGCACTCTCGTCGGAGCCGAGCGGGTGTCAACGACTCCACCCCGCCTCCCTCGACGACGACGGCGTCGAAGGCCGGGCGGCCATCGACCGCGACGAGTCCGGCCCGGTCCACCAGGACGCCGGTCTGCCGCGGGGTGAGCCGCCCGTCGAGCGCGGACGCCAGAGTGCGCGGGAGGTCCTCGACGAGGCAGAGGGCATCCGAGACCCGCGACTCGGCGCCACGGGGGGTCGAACGCAGGATGGGCGCGACGCTGGAGGCGACGATCTTCACCGACGACGGGCGGTACTCGGACCCGTCGGCCCAGTCCCCGTCGAGGTCTGCGAGATCGAGCTCCTCACGGCGCACGCAGGCGGCCAGGGCCAGGTCCTGGACGGCGCTGAGGACGTTCATCGCGCGTTGCGCGACGGCAAGGACCGCCTCGGCGCTCGCCGTGTCGAGGGTGCGCAGGCGCTCCGGCACCACGCGACACACGACGGCTGCCTGCGCGACCGGCGCCAGCGCATCGAAGACATCGGCAGGGATCTGGGTGAGGAACGCAAGCACGCCAGCGACCTCGCTGCTCTCGATGGCGCCCCCCAACTCCATGATCGAACACTGGTACGAGCCACCGACAGTCACTGTCGTGGCAGACGCGCACCGACGGCCACCCAGGCCCGGTTCCGGACGTCTGGCCCCGCAGGGCTCTTGCTAGGTTCGCCAGGTGGACATCACACGGATCGGACCCGCCGACTGGGAGAGGTTCCGTAGGGTGCGGCTGGCCTCGCTGTCCGAGTCTCCAGCGGCCTTCGGTTCGCGACATGCCGACTGGGTCGACGCCCCGCCCGAGCGCTGGCAGTCCCGCCTGACCCTGGTTCCCTTGACGCTCCTGGCGCACGAAGCGACGACAGATCTCGGTGTCGTCAGCGGACAACCTGTCGGCGAGGCGTGGGTCGAGCTCATCTCGATGTGGGTGGCCCCCGCTGCACGAGGCACGGGTGTCGCCGGCCGGCTCATCGACGCGGTCGCGGACTGGGCGGCGGCTCAGGGCAGGACGACCTACCTGATGGTCCGCAGCGACAACACGCCCGCGAGGAAGTCCTATGAACGGGCTGGATTCGTCGACATGGGCGTCCCGGACGACTGGCCCCCCGACGAGCCCCCCGAGCACCGCATGGAGCGGCGCCCCTGACACCGGCTCGCCCGTGAGCGTGTGGCGCCCACGGACCACGCCGATGACCCGTCGACGAGGAGGAGGAGCCCGCCCAGGGCGGGGACCGCCCGGCCGTCAGGCCTGAGGTCGCGTCGACTCGCCTCGTGGCTCCAGCACGGCGATGCACTCGACGTGGTGGGTCATCGGGAAGGCGTCCCAGGCCTCGAGCGAGACCAGGTCGTAGCCATGGGTGCCGGCCGCCTTGACGTCTCGGGCCAGGGCCGACGGGTCGCAGGCGACGTAGACGACGCGGCGCGGGCCCATCTGCGCGAGCAGCCCCATGACGTCCTTGCCGGCGCCGGTGCGGGGAGGGTCGAGCACCACGAGGTCGGCGGTGACGTCCTGTCCGACGAGCCAGCGCAGCTCCCGGTCGACGCGGTTGGCACGCCACTCGACGTTGTCGAGGTGCTCGGTGTTGGCCGACCCGTTCTCGACGGCTCGGCGGTCGCCCTCGACGCCGAGGACGACGCCGTCGGGCGCGACGAGCTCAGCGAGGCGCATCGTGAACAGTCCCGACCCGGCGTAGAGGTCGAGGACGCGGTCGCCTGGCTCGGCCCCGAGCAGCGTCGTCACGCGGGTCAGGAACGTCGAGGCCGCACCCGGGTGCACCTGCCAGAAGCCCCGCGCGGCGACGACGTACTCGCCCTCCCAGTCCCCGTCGCGAGCGAGCTCGCCGACGAGACCGCCGCCGCCCCCTCCCTCTGGCGCGGGCAGCGGGACGAGCACGGGCTCCTCGGGGTGCACGGCATCGACGACGTCGACCGACTCGAGGTCGGGCCACTGGGTGTCGAGCACCCCGGAGTCGATGACCCTGCGGGTGGCGATCAGGCAGTCGTCGACGGGCACGACGTCACGCGACCGGTGGCCGCGCAACCCGGCCCTCCCGGCTCCGTCGACAGCGAACTCGACGCGGGTGCGCCACCGCAGGCCCGCCTCGTCGCCGGGCACCGGTTGGACGTCGACGTCGACGTCGAGACCGGCAACGCGCGCGAACTGCTCGCGCACGACGGCCGACTTGAGCGCCCGCTGCGTGTCGAGCGACGCGTGCTGGAAGTCGCAGCCGCCGCAGCCTCCCGGGACGGCATAAGGGCACGGGGCCTCGACGCGTCCGGGCGCTGCTTCGAGCACGTCGACAGCATCGGCGCGGACGAAGCTGTCACCGACGCGCCCCTCGGTGACGCGCGCGACGACGCGCTCGCCGGGCAGCGTGTGGCGGACGAAGACGACCTGCCCCTCGTGCCGGGCCACGCAGTGACCGCCGTGGGCGACGGGGCCGACCTCGACGGTCCACTCCCGGCCCACGAGCGACTCTCCGCCGGCGGCGCGCTCGCGGTTCTGGCGACCGCTCACAGCGCCCCGCCGCGCACGGACCCGCTGATCGGCGGCTCGTCGATCCAGTCGCGCTCGGCGCCCTCGGACGACTGGAGCTGCCACGGGACGCTGACGACCATGACACCCGGGGTGAAGAGCAGCCGGGCCTTGAGCCGCAGGGCGCTCTGGTTGTGGAGCACCTGCTCCCACCACTTCCCGAGGACGTACTCCGGCAGGTAGACGGTGACGATGTCGCGCGGGTTGCCGCTGCGGATCGAGCGGACGTAGTCGAGGATCGGCTTGGTGATCTGGCGGTACGGCGAGGACAGCACCTTGAGCGGGACCGGGATCTCGCGCTTGTCCCACTCGTCGAGCAGCGCCTGGGTCTCGTCGGGGTCGACGTCGACGGTGACCGCCTCGAGGTAGGAGGGGCGGCTCGCCCGGGCGTACGCCAGCGCGCGCATCGTCGGCTTGTGCACCTTGGAGATGCAGACGATGGCGTGCACGTGGCTCGGCAGCATCGGGCGCTCGACGTCCCAGTCGATCGCCAGCTCGTCGCGGACTCGGTTGTAGTGCTTCTTGATCCCGAGCATGAGCGCGAAGAGGACGACCATCGCGAGGATCGCGTACTTCGCGCCCGCCTGGAACTTCGTGACGAGCACGACGATGAGCACCGTCGCCGACATGGCGGCACCGACGGCGTTGATGACGCGCGAGCGCTGCATCCGCGCCCGTTCCTTGGGGTTGCGCTCGAGCCTGAGGTGGCGCGTCCAGTGCCGCACCATCCCGACCTGTGAGGTGGTGAAGGAGACGAACACCCCGACGATGTAGAGCTGGATCAGCGCGGTGACCTCGGCCTTGAAGACGATCACGAGGACGATGGCGGCCCCGGCCAGGATGAGGATCCCGTTGCTGAAGGCGAGCCGGTCGCCGCGCGTGTGCATCTGCCGCGGCAGGTAGCCGTCGCGGGCAAGGATCGAGCCGAGCACCGGGAAGCCGTTGAACGCCGTGTTGGCAGCCAGGACGAGGATCAGGCCGGTGACGATCGAGACGAAGACGACGCCGATCGGGAAGTTCGAGAAGACGGACTCGGCGAGCTGGCCGATCGCCGTGTGCTGCACGTAGGAGTCGCCGACCGGCTGCCCGTCGCGCAGCAGCTGGGCGCCGGGGTCGTCCGCGATCTTGACGCCGGTCCACTGGCTGAGCGCGATGATCGACCCGAGCATGACGATCGACAGCGTCCCCATGAGCAGCAGGGTCGTCGCGGCGTTGGTGCTCTTCGGCTTCTTGAAGGCCGGCACGCCGTTGCTGATGGCCTCGACGCCGGTGAGGGCGGCGCAGCCGGACGAGAAGGCCCGGAGCAGGAGGAACGCCGCGGCGAGCCCGGTGAGGCCCTGGCCCTCCTCGGGCTTGAGCGTCAGGCCCGCGCTCTCGGCCGGGGTGAGGCTGCCGGTGAAGTGCTGGAAGAAGCCGTAGATGCCCATGCCGATGATGGCCAGCATGAAGGCGTAGACGGGCACGGCGAAGGCCTTGCCCGACTCCCGGACGCCGCGCAGGTTCATCGCCGTGAGGAAGGCGATGAGGGCCACGGCGACGATGACCTCGTGCCCGCGCACGAACCCGAGCACTGTGGCGGCGTTCTGCACGCCGGACGAGATCGACACCGCGACGGTGAGCACGTAGTCGACGAGGAGGGCGCTGGCGACGGTGAGTCCCGCCCGGGGTCCGAGGTTGACGGTCGCGACCTCGTAGTCGCCGCCGCCCGAGGGGTAGGCGTGGACGTTCTGCCGGTACGACGCCACGACGACGACCATGACGAGGACGACCGCGATCGTGACCTGCCAGCTGTGCGTCGCGACGAAGGTCCCACCGGCGAGGCCCAGCATGAGCAGGATCTCGTCGGGCGCGTAGGCCACCGAGGAGAGCGCGTCGCTCGCGAAGATCGGCAGCGCGAGCCGCTTGGGCAGGAGGGTCTCCCCGAGCTTGTCGCTGCGCATCGCGCGACCGAGGAGGAGGCGCTTGAACAGCGAACCGGTACCGGGCACGACGCAACTGTATGACGGATCGTTCCGCTGCACTGACCCACTCGGGACGTCGTGGACACGGCCCCGAGAGCGTATGCCGTCCCGACCGTTTCGCCCGCCCGGGCAGCCTGCGTGACCTGCGGGGTGGGCGATGGGCTCACGGTGTAGCGTCGCGTCCGTGCACTTCGTCATCATGGGTTGCGGCCGCGTCGGGTCGACTCTCGCCCGCACCCTGGGCCGCAACGGCCACGACGTCGCCATCATCGACGCGGACGCCTCCGCGTTCCGGCGGCTGGGCACCTCCTTCGAGGGCCAGACGGTCACGGGCATCGGTTTCGACCGTGACACCCTCATCGCCGCCGGCATCCGGGAGGCCTACGCGTTCGCGGCCGTCAGCAGCGGCGACAACTCCAACATCCTCGCCGCCCGCGTCGCGCGCGAGACGTTCGGGGTCGAGCACGTCGCGGCTCGCATCTACGACCCCCAGCGCGCCATGGTCTACCAGCGCCTCGGCATCCCGACCGTCGCCACCGTGCGCTGGACCTCCGACCAGATGATCCAGCGGTTGCTGCCCCAGGGCGCCGTGCCCGAGCTGACCGACCCGAGCGGCAAGATCGTCATCGCCGAGGTCCCCCTCGCCGAGGGCTGGATCGGGCGGCACTTCACCGACCTCGAGGAGCAGACCGGGGCCCGGGTCGCCTACGTCACCCGGCTCGGCGAGGGCACGCTCCCCCGGCCCGACATGGTCGTCCAGCAGGGCGACCTCGTGCACCTCACCGTCCCGCGCGACGACCTCGCTCGCGTCGAGCGGCTCTGCGACCAGGCCCCGGCCGCCCACTGACCGGCACAGGAGAAGAAACCCCATGCGCGTCGTCATCGCCGGAGCCGGAAGCGTCGGCCGCTCCATCGCCCGTGAGCTGCTCGGCAACGGCCACCAGGTGCTGCTCATCGACAAGGACGCCGACGACGTCCAGGCCTCCCGCGTGCCCGAGGCCTCGTGGCTGCTCGCCGACGCGTGCGAGCTCGCCGCGCTCGAGGAGGCTCGGCTCGAGGAGTCCGACGTGTGCGTCGCCGCCACCGGCGACGACAAGGCCAACCTCGTGCTCTCGCTCCTCGCCAAGACCGAGTTCGGCGTCCCGCGCACCGTCGCGCGCGTCAACAACCCCAAGAACGAGTGGATGTTCGACGAGTCGTGGGGCGTCGACGTCGCGGTGTCGACGCCCCGTCTCATGACGGCCCTCATCGAGGAGGCCGTGAGCATCGGCGACCTCGTGCGCATCTTCGAGTTCCAGCAGGGCCGGGCCTCGATGGTCGAGATCACCCTGCCCGACGGCAGCCCGTTCGCCGGGCGCCGCGTGGGCGACGTCGACTGGCCCACCGACACCGTGCTCGTCGCGATCATCCGCGAGGAGCGACCGCTCGCCCCCACGCCCGACGACGCGATCGAGGCCGGTGACGAGCTGCTCTTCATCACGACGACGGAGCAGGAGGACCGCCTCCAGGACCTCGTCGCGCCGGGCGAGCGGCACCACACGACCCTCGAGGACTGACCCCGAATCGCCGGCGGCGACCGTCAGGCGATCCTCGAGGGGTCGATCGGGGTGCGGCCGCGGAGCAGGATGGCCCCCATCGCCGTGATGGCGAGCAGGTAGGCGGGCCAGCCGAGGACGACCTTGGCCACGCCCAGCGCGGCGACCTGCTCGGCGAGGTAGAGCGGCACCATGATCGAGAGCCGCACCACGTTGAGCGCGATGAGCACCCAGGCCAGCCGGGCGGCGACCGTGACGATGCCCGAGTGACGCCGCCACCACGTAGGGTCCTCCGCGAAAGCCTCGGGCTCGGCCACCCCGACGACGAAGCCGAAGAGCGGCCACCGGGTCAGGTTCGTCACGAGCAGCAGCACGAGCAGCCCGGCGTTCTGGAGCATTCCAGGCAGGAAGGCGTCCTCGGCCCGACCCGACCGGAGCGCGAAGAAGGCGGAGATGCCCACGCCCGCAGCGGCATACGCGATGAAACGAGGGTCCTGGCGCTGGGCGAGCCGCACGAGGAGGAGGACGCCCACGAGGACGCCGGCCACGATCAGCGACGTGCGGAGGTTCTCGGTGCGGGCCCACACGAGCGCGAAGGCGAGGGTGGGCACGGCCGACTCGACGGCGCCGCGCCAGCCACCGAGAGCCTCGGACAGCTTGTCGCGCAGCAGCTCCTCGACGGTGTCGTAGCGGCGCAGGTCGGCCTCGGAGCGGACGATCGCGTCGCCCTCACCCGCGCCCTCACCCTCGCCGCTCGGCACGGTGGTCCTGCCCTCGGCGTCAGCCATGCGCCTGCCCCGCCCGGCCGATGATCTCGTAGGCCGGGTTGAACATCGTCTTGACCTTCCGGCGGGTGGTGATGCGGCCCGTGGCCTGGATCTTGCACCCGGGCACGATGCCGGCGATGCGCCGACGGCCGAGCCACACGAGGTGCAGCGACTCCGTGCCGTCCCAGACCTCCACGTCGAGCGCGGGCGTCTCCTCACGGGGGCGCAGGGTCACGGACCGCACCTCACCGCGCACGGTGACGGTGATGCGCTGGGGAGCGTCGCCGATGTGCACGACGCCCACGAGGTCCGAGGACTCACGGCGCAGCTCGGCGGCCTCGTGCTCGTGCGACGAGCGCGTCAGGCGCTCGGTGAGGCGACGCAGCGCGCCGGGCTGGCCCGTGGTCACGAGCGCGTCCCGGCGGGACGCGGTGCGGGGCACGGGCCGGTCATCAACGGACCTCGGTGATCTCGGGGCCGCGTTCGAACGGGTTGAGGTCGGGCCCGCCGGCCGCGTCGGCGTCACCGGGCTCGCCCGCCTGGGCGGCGCCGTCGGCGTCGGGCAGGCGCAGCGGCAGCAGCTCGCGTGGCGGCATGGCCTCCTCGCCACGGTCGATGACCGTCGTGCGGATGACGTCGTGCACCGCCTCGGCGGCAGCGGGCTCGATCGCGGCCCGGCCCGAGACCACGGCGCGGAGGAACCAGCGGGGCCCGTCGACGCCGACGAAACGGGCCGGCATGAAGACGGTCCGGCCGTCCGGGCCGGCCTGGGGCATCCGCGTCAGCAGCTCCTCGCCGAACTCGCCGGTGAGGACCTCGGCGGTGCCACCGGCATCGACGATGCTCGCGGCGATCTCGTTGCGGATGTCGATCCAGACGCCCTCGGTGCGCGGTGCGGCGAACGCCTGCAGCTGCACGGCCGACTCGCCGATGACGGCGGTCACTCCGGTGATCTGCTGCTCCTGCTCGTTGACCTCGAGGCGCAGCTCCATGCCCTGCTGCCCGCGCAGCCAGATGGCGCCGAGGTTGAGGTAGTCGGAGTCGTCCTCGACCTCGCTGCGATCGAGCGGGCGGGATGTGACCGCGGCGACGCCGTCACCGTCGGCCTCCCCGTCGAGCCCGGCACCCGGGCCGAATTCGTCCTGGTCGAGGTCGTCGGTCAGGTCCGCGTCCACGGCACCGCCGTCCGGGCGGTCCTTCGACTTGCCCCGGCTGAAGAGTCCCACGTCATTCCGTCCTTAGAGTCCTGCTGCCCGGCGGGCGTCGTGCCCGGCCGGAGAGGTGGTCGTCGCGGCGCTGACGCAGCGCCCGGCGAACCGTATCCGATGATCACGCCCCGGTGGGCGTCTCCCCCGCTGTCGGCGAGGCGGCGCCCGCGGGACCGAACCCACCGGTGGATCCGTGTCCAGTGTCCCCCCGACGGGTCTCGTCGAGCGAATCGACCTCGACGAACCGCGCCCGCTCGACGCGCTGGACGACGAGCTGGGCGATCCGGTCGCCCCGTCGGACCGTGAACGGCTCGCGCGGGTCGAGGTTGACGAGGTTGACGAGGATCTCCCCCCGGTAGCCCTCGTCGACGGTCCCGGGGGCGTTGACGATCGAGATGCCGTGGCGGGCCGCCAGCCCCGAGCGTGGGTGCACGAACCCCGCGTGACCTGCCGGCAGGGCCAGGGCGACGCCCGTCGGGACGAGCACCCGCTCCCCCGGGGCGATGGTCACGTCGACACGTGAACAGAGGTCGGCGCCGGCGTCACCGGGG
Organism: Terrabacter sp. Soil810; assembly: GCF_001429645.1. Classification (NCBI taxonomy): domain Bacteria; kingdom Bacillati; phylum Actinomycetota; class Actinomycetes; order Micrococcales; family Intrasporangiaceae; genus Terrabacter; species Terrabacter sp. Soil810. Next base: position 1,332,705 of record NZ_LMSW01000011.1, on the reverse strand, counting down.
TGCGCGTAGCCGGGCAGGGGCAGGTCGGGGTCGAGCCTCCGGACCGGGACAGCACAAGGGTCGGTCACGAGGACCGACCCTACTTGCTCCTGGCCGTGGTGCTGCCCGGGGTGGAATGCGCTCAGGCCGCGCACTCCGTGCAGATCATCATGCCGTTGCTCTCCTTGGCGAGCTGGCTGCGGTGGTGGACCAGGAAACAACGCCCACAGGTGAACTCGTCGGCCTGCTTGGGCAGGACGCGCACCGACAGCTCCTCGCCGGAGAGGTCGGCGCCGGGGAGCTCGAAGCCCTCGGCCTGCTCGGTCTCGTCGACGTCCACGCTGGACGACGTCTTGTCGACCCGACGGGACTTCAGCTCCTCGATGGAGTCTTCGCTCAGGTCGTCGTCAGTCTTGCGTGGCGCGTCGTAATCAGTTGCCATCTCGTTGTCTCACTTCTACTCGTGCTGCGCCTTGCGGTCTGTGACGCGGAGAACGCTCGTGGGCTCGTGCTTGTTCCCGAGAAACCCCGTGCGGTCAACGGCGTTGTTAACAGCGACGAAACATGTCCGCGTGCGCGTATGGTGCCCGATCCCCACCGCGTTGTCACGTCGCCCGAGCCAAGGCCTGAGACGGGACCCGCCGGCACCGCCCACACCTGCCCTTTTCGGACCAACAGTTCACCTGCGCTTTGCCATCCGTCGACCATCGCGGGTGCACATTGGGGTTCCTACGGCGCGGTAGGGTCTCCGGACTCGACCGATCGACAACCCCAGGCCCGGAGGTGGCACCCATGACCGAGTTCGTCGACCAGATCAGGCAACGTGTCAACGACGCGCTGGGCGACCTCGCCGACGCGCGACAGGCGGGGGACGACTACCGCGTGCAGGTGCACACCGGCGAGCTGGAGTCGTTTGCCCGTCTGGCCACGGAGAACGGCATCCGCGTCCCCGAGCTCGAGCCGTTCCAGGCGGCCTGAGCGCCGTCCCGGCGACACACCACACGACACGAGCGGGCGTATGCCGTCCGCTCCCCCAGGACGACAGAACGCCCCACCCGGCTCGGCCGGGTGGGGCGTTCGTCGTGTGCCCTCGCCCGAGAACGTGACGGTCAGTCGGCTGCGCCCTCCGGCGCGCCGAAGAGGGCGCGCACCTGCTCGACGAGAGCGGGCCCGGCAGCGACGGTGAGGGCTGCGCCGGGCGAGGAGTCGGGGCCGTCCCCGGCACCGACGACGACACCTCCGGCCTCCTCGACGACCAGCCACCCCGCTGCGAGGTCCCAGGCGTTGAGCCCCGCCTCGGCGTAGGCGTCGACGGAGCCGTCGGCGACGCGGACGAGGTCGAGGGCTGCGCTGCCGATGCGCCGGATGTCGCGGACGAGGGGCAGGACCCGCAGGAGCACCTCGGCCTGGCGGGCTCGTACCTCCGGGGCGTAGCCGAAGCCGGTCGCGAGCAGCGTGCGGGCGAGGCGGTCCTCCGACGAGACCGAGAGCCGGGTCGGGGCCACGCCCTCGGCCGGGTCCTCGGGGCTGGTCCAGGCACCGGTGCCCCGACCGGCGTGATGGACGAGACGCCGGCACGGGTCGGCGACGGCGCCCGCGACCGGCGTCCAACCGCCCTGCGACCGGGCGTCGCCGACGACGACGGCCACGGACACGGCATACGCCGGGATCTCGTAGAGGTAGTTGACCGTGCCGTCGATGGGGTCGACGACCCACGTCAGGCCTGAGGTGCCGGTGACGTCGGCACCCTCCTCCCCGAGGATGCCGTCGTCGGGGCGGGCCGCCTGGATGAGCCGGTGGAGCAGCTCCTCGGATCGTCGGTCCATGACGGTCACGACGTCGGTCTCGGTCGACTTCGTCGCGGCGACACCCATCCGGGGCGGGCGCTCGTCGCGGATGAAGCGCGAGGCCTGCACGGCGAGCTCGACGCAGAGCCGCTCGAGCTCCTCGACGGTGACTCCTTCGGGCAGGGCGGGCACGGGGCGTGTGGTGGTCATCGCGGTGCCCCTCAGTCGCTGCCGCACAGGGCCGGTCGGGCCTGGCGCAGGTTGGGGCAGCAGCCGGGCGCGCACACCGAGGGCATCCTGCCCTCGAACTGCGGCACCACCTCGCCGCGGGCCTCCGCCGCGCGCTCGAGCAGCGCGTCGACGAGATCGCGCACGAAGACCGCGTCCGTGCCGACCGTCGGGACGCGCAGGTGCGTGAGGCCGAGCTCGTCGGCCGTCTCCTGCGCCTCGGTGTCGAGGTCGTAGACGACCTCCATGTGGTCGCTGACGAAGCCGATCGGGGCCGTCACGACGGTGCGGACGCCCGCGGCCGCCAGCTCACGCATGCGGTCGTTGACGTCGGGCTCGAGCCACGGCTGGGTCGGGGGACCGGAGCGCGAGCAGAAGACGAGCTCACCCGTGAGGTCTCGCCCCAGGACCCGGTTCGCCTCGTCGGTGAGCTGCGACGCGAGCGCGAGGTGCTGACGCTGGTAGAGGTTGCCCTCCCCGTCCCCCGGCCCTGACGTGTCGTCCATGGCGTCGGGGATCGAGTGCGTCACGAAGAGCAGCGCGATCTCGGAGTCGGGGGCGCCGTCGAGAGCACGGAGCGAGCGGACGAGCTTGCCGGCGTTGGCCTCCGCGAAGCCGGGACGCGCGGCGTACTGCGCGACCTTGTCGATCTGCAGCTCGACGCCGTCGTCCGCCACCGTGGTCGCGGCGTCGGCGAGGTTCTCGCGGTACTGGCGACAGGAGGAGTAGCACGAGTAGGCGCTCGTCGTCAGCGCGACGACCCGGCGGTGTCCGGCGGCGTGGCTCTCGCGCAGCGCGTCGTCGATGAAGGGCTCGCTGTTGCGGTTGCCCCAGACGATCGGCGTGTCGATGCCGCGCGCGTCGAGCTCGGCGCGCAGGGCCGCGATGAGCGCGCGGTTCTGGTCGTTGATCGGGCTGCGACCGCCGAAGTGGTGGTAGTGCTCGCCGACGGCCTCGAGGCGCGCGTCCGGGATGCCCCGGCCGGCCGTGACCCGGCGCAGGAAGGGCATGACCTCCTCGGGACCCTCCGGACCGCCGAAGCCGAGCAGGATCACGGCGTCGTACGGAGCGAGCGGCGAGGGCTGGGTCGGGTCGGGCGTCGGTGGTGCGTCTGGTGTCATGTCTCCGCCATCGGTGGGTGAGCAGGGTTCGTGGGGCCGGTCGCCCGTGGTGCGCCGAGCGCGTCAGGTCGGGTTGGAGCGCAACGGGGTGGGGGCGTTGAGGTCGAGACGGACGGCGAGCATCCGCAGGGCGAAGACGAGACCCGCCGCGGTCCAGAGCACCCAGTCCTGGAGCGACCCGAGCTGGGCTGCGACGACGACGAGGACCGACCCGAGCATGGCCGGCACGGCGTACAGCTCGCGGCGCAGGACCTCGGGCACCTGGCCGGCCAGCAGGTCGCGCGCCACCCCACCCCCGACGGCCGTGATGACCCCGACGAGGACGGCCGCGATGGGCGACACCCCGGGCGTCGTCACGGCCTTGAGACTGCCCGACACGGCGAAGGCCGCGAGACCGGCCGCGTCGAGCACCCGGACGAAGCGGGTGATGCGCTCGACACCCGGGTGGAAGAGGAAGGTGACGAGTCCACCGAGCGTCGCGGCGGTCAGCAGGCGCCAGTCGCTGATGCCGACGGGCGGGATGTCGCCGATGAGCAGGTCGCGCACGATGCCGCCGCCGAGGGCCGCGGCGCAGGCGAGCACGAGCACCCCGAAGAGGTCGAAACGCTTCTTGACGGCGACGAGCCCACCGGAGAGCGCGAAGACGAACACGCCGACGAGGTCGAGGGCGAGCTGCGCGGACGCGAAAGTGGTAGGCATGCCAGAGCAAACGGTACCCGTGCGGCGTGGTCGCTTTGGTGGGCACCCGGGCCGGTGGCATGCTCGACAGCACGGCGCACCGGCCGGCACGAGAGACCGGAGCACCATCACGGCAGGACCACGCAGACTCGGTACCGGGAGACCCACCCATGCAGCACCTCAGGCTCGTCGGCGTCCACGAGGACGGATTGCACCTGCTGCTGGCCGACGACGAGGGCAACCGCTTCTCCGTCCCGCTCGACGAGTCGCTCCGGGCCGCGGCGCGGCGCGACCGACCGCGGCTGGGCCAGCTCCAGATCGAGATCTCCGGTGGGCTGCGGCCCAAGGACGTCCAGGCGATGGTCCGCGCCGGCATGACGGCCGAGGAGGTCGCCGAGCGCGCGGACTGGCCGGTCGAGAAGGTCCACCGCTACGAGGGCCCGATCCTCGCCGAGCGCGAGCACATCGCCGGCCTCGCCCGCCAGGTCCGGCTCCGGCCGCGTGGAGGCTCGCACGGCGCGGCCCCGACCCTCGACGAGCGCGTCACCGAGCGCCTGCGCACCCGCGAGATCGACTCCGTCAGGACCCGGTGGGACTCACGTCGCACCGACAAGGGCGCCTGGACCGTCCTGCTCCTCTTCACCGCCGGTGGTCGCGAGCGGGAGGCCGTCTGGCAGTTCGACCCACTCGCCCGCACCGTCACGGCCGTCGACGACGAGGCCCGATGGCTCAGCGAGGACGAGGACCAGCAGGCACCCGGCCCGATCCCGGCCCCGCACCTCAGCGCCTCCAACCGTCCGAGCCGCGTCTACGACGTCGAGGCCGAGGGGGGCGTGGGCGCGTCGACGATGCGGCGCCGCGAGGGCGAGACCGTCGACCTCATGGCCGCCATGCGCGAACGCAGCGCCCAGCGCGGTCGTCGTCGCCGTCCCAAGTCCACCGAGGTCCCGGGTCTGGACGAGGCGCCCGAGGAGGCCCTGCCCCTGCAGGAGCTCGCGGGCGACCCCCGCGAGGAGCTGCCGCCCCCGGCGCACACGCATCCCGAGGACGACCCTGAGGTGGTCAAGACCGGGTCGGTCGAGCAGCGCGTCGGGGTCGACGCCGCCCGGCGCAAGGCGCGGCGCACCGAGCCCACCCAGCCGGTGCGGCAGGCGCCCGAGCACCAGACGACCTCCGCCGCCCAGCCCGACGTGGCGGACGTGTCGGCGACGCCGGCCGAGCCCGCCCACGAGCCCGCCCACGAGCCCGCTGCGGACGAGCCGGCCGAGGGGGCCGTCGCTGGTGCTGCAGACGCGGCATCAGACGACCTCGAGGACGCCGCTACCGAGGTCCTCGCGGACCCGGACCCGGACCCGGTCCCCGTCGAGCGGCCGCTGCGTCCGGGAGCACGCCGACGCGAGGAGCCGCGGCCGCTGTCACGCGTCCCCGCGGTCCACGACACGCCCTCCCCCGGTCACGACTCTCCCGTCGAGGCCGACGGCCCCGAGGACGACACCGCCTACGACGTCGTCGAGCAGCGGGCCGCTGCGCCGGCCGCCAAGCCCGTCCCCCGCCCCGCGCCTCCGGCGCGCAAGTCGGGACGGCCCAGTGTGCCGAGCTGGGACGACATCATGTTCGGCCGCAAGAACGACTGAACGAAACCCCGTCCCTCTGACCCGACCACCATTCGGGGGCCGCGGCCACTGGATCGGTCCGCGACCGGGCCCAAGGCCCACCATTCGGGGACCGCGGCGCCCGGGTGCGGCGCCCTCCGAGCCCGCCGGACGGCATACGCCCTCGGTAGACGGCGCGGCGGCTCAGTCGGCCTGGGTGATCGGCAGCGGCGGCAGCGGGCACACGTCGAGGTCGAACGGCAGCACCTCGGGCGAGATGGCCGCGGCACGCGCCGCGTGCGACGTCATCCGGCGCATGTAGTGGCGGCGGCAGAGCACCTCGTACTCGACGAGGCCGGTCGTGCCGGGCTTCGTGTCGCCGACGACGACCTGCTCACCCTCGACGACCATGACCCCGTCCATGACCCGCGCGTTGGTCGTCGCCCGACGGCCGCACCAGCAGAGCGCCTCGACCTGGAGCACCTGCACGCGGTCGGCGAGCTCGATGAGCCGCTTGCTCCCGGGGAAGAGCTCGGTGCGGAAGTCCGCGGTGATGCCGAAGGCGAAGACGTCGACGTCCATCTCGTCGACGATCCGCGCGAGCTGCTCCACCTGGTCAGAGGTGTAGAACTGCGCCTCGTCGCAGATGAGGTAGTCGATGCGCGTGCCGGCCGTGGCCCTGTCGACGATCGCCTCCCAGAAGTCGAGGTCGTCGCGGACCTCGAGCGCACCCGTGGACAGACCGAGTCGGGAGCTGAGCACGTTGGTGCCGGCACGGTCCATCTTGGTGAAGATGAGGCCCACGCGACCCCGCGCGCCGTGGTTGTGGTCCATCTGGAGGGCGAGGGTCGACTTGCCGCAGTCCATGGTCCCGGAGAAGAAGACGAGCTCAGCCACGAGGCACCACCCTAGGCGCCCCGGCGGGGTGGCACCACGACCACCGGCACGGCGAGTTCCGCATCGCTCGTCGAGCCGTGCAGGCCGAGCAGAGCGACCACCTCGCGGCGCATGAGCCCCGAGTGCACGACCGCGAAGGAGCCCTCCGTCACGACGAGGAGGTCACCGATGCGGCCCTCGACGCCGGCCCGCACTGGGCCGAACCAGCCCTCGTCGACGGCCCGCTCGCGCGTCAGGATCCGTGCGCGGTCGCCGAGGCGCGCCGTCCAGGCAGCCTCGACGTCCGGGGCGGCACCGGCCTCGGCGTAGAGCTGCAGGTTGCGCGGCTCCCCGCCGAGGTGGCGCACGCCCGCCATGAGGCCCGGCTCGTGCACGAGGTCGATGCGGTAATGGAAGGGGACGTCGACCATGCCGTGGTCCGCCGTGACGACGATCGACGTGTCGTCGGGGACGCGAGCGGCGAGCTGGCGCAGGGCGGCGTCGACCGACTCGACCTCGTCACCCCACTGCCACGACTGGCAGCCGTGGACGTGGCCGACCTTGTCGACGTCGCCCCAGTAGAGGTAGACGAGGGCGCGCGGTGTGGCCCGCACTGCAGACACGGCGGCGGCCACGCGGTCGTCGAGCGTGCGTGCGGCCCGGAACCGTCCGCCGCGCAGGGCGGCGGTGGTCAGGCCCGAACCGTCGAAGTAGTGAGGCCCCACCATCGTCACCGGGACACCGGCGTTCTCGGCGGCCTCGAAGACCGTCTCGTTGGGCTGCCAGGCGCGCGGGTCGGGCCCGTCCTCCCACGACAGCTCGTTGAGCAGCCGGTCGGTGGCCGGGTCGAGCACCTGCATGCCGACGAGCCCGTGCGAGCCCGGCGGCAGTCCGGTGCCGAAGGTCCCCATCGAGGTCGCGGTCGTCGTCGGGAAGCCGCACGGCACCCGGTGCGCGGTGCCCAGGTGGCTGCGGAGGAAGGGCGCGTGGCCGCTGCGCTGGCGCAGCAGGTCGTGGCCGAGCCCGTCGACGAGCACGACAACGGTGCGCGGGACCGCGGGCAGGTCGAAGACGTCACGGCCGGCATACCGCTGCACCCCGAGGCGGTCGGCGACCGACGGCAGCACGGATGCCAAGGTGCCCGCCGACCAGTCGGTCGGGGTCGGGGCGTGAGCGGTCACGTGGTCGGCCACGGCGCCGGCGTCAGCGGGCCGTGCCGCCACCGATGCTCGCGGAGAGCACCCGGGCGAAGCTCATCGCGCGACCCACGGCGTCCTCGCCGTCGGCGGCCGAGCTGATGCGCAGCGAGATGTCGTCGGAGGCGATCGTGCCCTCGAAGCCGTGGTCGGCCGTGCAGTCGGGATCGCCACACTGCGCCGGGATCATGTCGAGCCGGCTCACGGCGCCCCACCCGAGGGTCAGCGTGAGGTCCCGCCCGTGCGTGCCGGGGGCGAAGGTGTCGGGCTGCGCCACGACGTGCGTCAGCATGACGCCACGGACCGCGGCGAGGGGCACCGTCTCGGTCGTGGCCGTCGCCATGAGCTTGTCCTCGGACTCGGCGTGGTCGTCGGCGTGGGCGATGACGAGCCGGAGCGGCGTGACGACGAGCACGGTGACGTGGCGACGCACCGTCTCGTGGTCGAAGGTCGTCTCCTGGTGCACGAGGTGCGAGACGACCTCGTCGTCGGCGATCGCCGACTCGACGACGTCACAGACGAGCGAGGGGTAGTAGCCGGCTCGGGTGATCGCCTCGGTGAGGTCTTCGGGTAGGGCTCGGCCGGTGCCCGGGGTGACGCGTCGCATGCCCCCATCCTTGCACCCGCGCCGGCATGACCCCTCCGAGCGGTCCACACGCCCGCGCCGTCAGGTCATCCGACGGCGACCGGGGTCCTTGCGCACGAGGGGCGGCCGCACGACGACCTCTGCGCCGAGCACGTCGACACCACCGGTCCACGCGTTGACCGGGTTGAGCTCGACCGACGAGAGCTCGGGGTGGTCGTCGGCGAGCACCGACAGCCGCGCGATGAGGTCGGCGAGCGCCGCCCGGTGCACCGGCGCGGCGCCGCGGTGGCCGCTGAGCAGCGGCGCCGCCTTGACGCCGTCGATGAGGTCGGTGACGTCGACGTCGGTGAGCGGCGGGATGCGGTGGGCGACGTCGCCGAGCAGCTCGGTGGGTGGGCCGGCGACGGAGAAGCTGACGACCGGGCCGAAGAGCGGGTCCTCGCTCGCGCGGATGACGCAGGACACCCCGGGGACCGCCATGCGCTGCACGACGAACCGGTCGGCCCCCAGGGGCCCGAGACGCTGCGTCAACGACGTGTGGGCGTCGCGGACGGCCTCGGCGTCGACGAGGTCGCCGCGGACGCCGACGAGTCCGGGCTGGTGGCGCACCACCGGCGACGTCGACTTGAGGATGACGGGGTAGGTCAGCTCCTCGGCGGCGGCCACCGCGGCGTCGACGCCCGAGACCTCCACGGCCGACCAGACGCGTATGCCGTAGGCGCCGAGCAGCTCTCGCGCCTCGTCGCGCGTCAGCGCGCGACCCTCGGGACTGCCCGCGAGGTAGCCGTCGAGGAGCGACTCGGCGCGCACCCGGTCGATGCCCACCGGGGCGACCTGGGTGCCGCGGTCGCGCTGGCGCCACAGGGCATAGCGGGTGACGGCGTTGAGCGCGCGGATGCCGTCCTCGGGCATGGAGTACGCCGGCACGGAGCGCCGCACGCCGTGCTGCTCGTAGGCGAGGCCGTCACCCACACCACGCATGCCGAGGAACGTTGCGACACACGGCTTCTCGTGATCGGCAACGATGGTGCGCACCGCCATGTGCACCTCCTCGTCCTGCGTCACGAGAGGTGGGATGAAGGCCGCGACGACGCTGTCGACCTCCGGGTCGGCGAAGGCGGCGTCCAGGGCCGCGGCGAACTCCTCGGCCGACGCCTGCGGCGGCAGCGAGACCGGTCCGTGCGTCACCTTGAGCCCCCAGCTGACGCAGGCACTCGCGCTGAGCGCACCGAGGGCGTCGGAGTTGCCGACGATGGCGACACGGTCGCCCTTCGGCAGCGGTTGGTGGAGCGTCAGCTGGGCGACGTCGAAGAGCTGGTGGACGTTCTCGACGCGGATGACGCCGGCCTGGCGCAGCAGGGCGTCGAACGCCTGGGGCGGCACGTTGGTCACCCTCGTGCGGTGCCCGGGAGGGGCGGCGAAGCTCGACACCCCGGAGCTGACCACGACGACCGGCTTGACCGCCGCGAGCGCCCGGGCGATGCGCGAGAACTTGCGTGGGTTGCCCATCGACTCGAGGTAGAGCCCGACCGTGTCGGTCTCCTGGTCGTCGATCCAGTACTGCATGAGGTCGTTGCCCGAGACGTCGACCCGGTTGCCGGCCGACGCGAACACCGAGATGCCGAGGCCCCGTCGCGCCGCCGAGGCGAGCACCGCGACGCCGAGCGCGCCGCTCTGGGCGAAGAGCCCGAGACGACCCGACTCGGGGATGACAGAGGCGAGCGTGGCGTTGAGGCGCACCGAGGGGTCGTTGTTGATGAGGCCGAAGCTGTTGGGGCCGACGACACGCATGCCGGCGCGACGCACCCGACGACGGAGCTTCTCCTGCAAGCGGATCCCTTCCTCACCGGCCTCGGCGAACCCAGCGGACAGCACGAGCAGCGCCTTGACCCCGGCCTTGCCGCAGTCCTTGACGACGTCGATGGCCTGCGCCGCGGGGACCACGACGACGGCGAGGTCGACGGGCTCGGGCACGTCGTGGATGCTCGGGTAGGCCGTGAGCCCCTGGATCCGGTCGGCCACCCGGTGGATCGGGTAGAGCTCGCCCCGGTAGCCCGCGGCGAGGATGTTGCGCATGACCAGCGCGCCGATCGACTCCTCACGCCGGCTGGCGCCGATGATCGCGACGCGCTCGGGGAAGAGGATCGTGTGCATGCTCCGCGACTCGGCGCGGTGCTCGCGCGAGAGCTGGACGGCCTTGCTCTGCTCGGTCGGCGAGATGTCGAAGGAGACCTCGACGACGCCGTCCTCGATGTGGTGCGTGACCTCGTAGCCCGCCTCCTTGAAGACGGTGAGCATCTTGCGGTTCTGCGGCAGCACCTCGGCGACGAACCGGTTGATCCCCATCTCCTGTGCGATGGCGGCCAGGTGCTCGAGCATGACCGACCCGATGCCCTTGCCCTGGTAGTGGTCCGAGATGTTGAAGGCGACCTCCGCCGACGTCGGGTCGATGCGGTCGTAGCGGCCGATGCCGATGATCTCGCCGTCGAGGGTCGCGACGAGGGCGACCCGGTCGTGGTGGTCGACGTGCGTGAACCGGTGGAGGTCGCGGGCGCTCAGCTCGCGCAGCGGCGCGAAGAACCGCAGGTAGATCGACTCCTCCGACTGGAGGCTGTGGAAGTGGCGGATGCCGTCGGCGTCGTCGGGCGTGATCGGCCGGACGTGCGCCACGGTGCCGTCCCGGAGGACGACGTCGGCCTCCCACTCGACGGGGGCACCCGTGGCCTGCGCCGAGACCCGCTCGATCGCACCGGTGTCGTCGCTGAGCTCGCCACCCTCCATGAGGTCATCGTGTCACGTCGGGCTGCACGACCTCAGGAGATGGCAGTGTGGTCGCATGGAGTTCACCGAGGTCGTCCGCTCCCGACGCATGGTCCGCCGCTATGACCCCGACCGGGCGGTCCCCCGGGAGGTCGTCGAGCGGTGCCTGGCCAACGCGGTGCGCTCCCCCAGCGCCGGCTTCAGCCAGGGCTGGGACTTCCTCGTGCTCACCACGCCGGCCGAGCGCGACGCCTTCTGGGAGGCCACGACGGACCCCGGCGAGGCGAGCGACCCCTGGCTCGACGGCATACGGGCCGCTCCGGTGCTCGTGCTGTGCCTGTCGCACAAGGACGCCTACCTCGACCGCTATGCGGCGCCCGACAAGGGCTGGACCGACCGCGACGAGGCCCACTGGCCGGTGCCCTACTGGGACGTCGACACGGGCATGGCGTCGCTGCTCATCCTGCTGACCGCCACCGACGAGGGGCTCGGCAGCCTCTTCTTCGGGGTGCCCCCGGAGCGCCACGACACCGTCCGCGAGGCCTTCGACATCCCGCCCAGCCGGAGCATCGTGGGCGTCGTGTCAATCGGGTATGCCGTCCCGGGACCCAGGAGCCCCAGCCTGCGTCGGCACCGGCGCAACGGCCGCGAGGTGTCCCACTGGGGCCGTTTCGGCGTGGCAGGTGAGGAGGCGTGACCACCCTGCGCGAAGATGGGGTGTTCACCCGCTAGCGGCAAGGAGCACCACCCGGCATGGCCCGTGGAAAGACCCCCCCGCCTCCACCGGAGGACTTCGAGGAGAAGATCGTCGGCATCGACGTCGAGGAGGAGATGCAGAACGCCTTCCTCGAGTACTCCTACAGCGTCATCTACAGCCGGGCCCTGCCCGACGCCCGGGACGGCCTCAAGCCCGTCCAGCGACGGATCCTCTACGGGGCCAACGAGCTCGGGCTGCGCCCCGACCGCGGCCACGTCAAGAGCCAGCGCGTCGTCGGCGAGGTCATGGGCAAGTACCACCCGCACGGCGACCAGGCGATCTACGACGCCCTCGTGCGCATGGCCCAGCCCTTCACCCTGCGCCTGCCCCTCGTCGACGGCCACGGCAACTTCGGCTCGCTCGACGACGGCCCGGCGGCGGCTCGTTACACCGAGGCACGGATGGCGAACGCCGCCCTCCTCATGGTCGCGGGCCTCGACGAGGACACCGTCGACTTCGTCCCGAACTACGACGACACCCAGCTCCAGCCCGGTGTCATGCCCGCGGCGTACCCCAACCTCCTCGTCAACGGCGCGGCGGGCATCGCCGTCGGCATGGCGACGAACATGCCCCCGCACAACCTCGTCGAGGTGATCGGCGCCGCGCGGCACCTCATCGCCAACCCGACGTGCTCGCTCGAGGACCTCATGAAGTTCGTCCCGGGGCCCGACCTGCCCTGCGGCGGCAAGATCGTCGGGCTCGAGGGCATCCGTGACGCCTACCTCACCGGCCGCGGCAGCTTCAGGACCCGTGCGACGGCTCGCATCGAGTCGATCACCGCCCGCCGCAAGGGCATCGTCGTCACCGAGCTGCCCTACCTCGTCGGCCCCGAGAAGGTCATCGACAAGGTCAAGGACCTCGTCCAGGGCAAGAAGCTGCAGGGCATCGCCGACCTCAAGGACCTCTCCGACCGCCAGCACGGCCTGCGTCTCGTCATCGAGATCAAGAACGGCTTCAACCCCGACGCCGTCCTCGAGCAGCTCTACAAGCTGACGCCGATGGAGGAGAACTTCGGCATCAACAACGTCGCGCTCGTCGAGGGCCAGCCACGCACCATGGGCCTCAAGGACCTGCTCAAGGTCTACGTCGACTTCCGCACCGACGTCGTGCGCCGCCGCACCGCCCACCGCCTGGCCAAGCGCGAGGAGCGGCTGCACCTCGTCGAGGGCCTGCTCATCGCCATCGTCGACATCGACGAGGTCATCCAGGTCATCCGCAGCTCCGACGACGCGGCCACGGCCCGGGCGCGGCTCATGGACGTCTTCGACCTGTCCGAGGCCCAGGCGACCTACATCCTCGACCTCCAGCTGCGCCGCCTCACGAAGTTCTCGCGCCTCGAGCTCGAGAACGAGAAGGCCGAGCTCGAACGCGCCATCGAGGAGCTGCGAGCGCTGCTCGACAACGAGAAGCTGCTGCTCAAGCTCGTGTCGACCGAGCTCGCCGACGTCGCCAAGGCGCACGGCACCCCGCGTCGCACGGTGCTCCTCGAGAGCTCGGGCGCCAGCGCGACGGCGACGGCGGCCTCGCCGCTCGAGATCGCCGACGACCCGTGCTGGGTGCTCCTGAGCTCGACGGGACTGCTGGCGCGCACCGGGACGGCCGAGCCCGTCACGGCCGAGGGCTCGCGCTCGAAGCACGACGTCGTCATCGGTGCGGTCCGCACGACCGCCCGAGGGGAGTTCGGGCTCGTGACGAGCGCCGGCCGGATGGTGCGTCTCTCGGCTCTCGACCTGCCGACGCTCCCGCCGACCAACGGCGCCCCCAGCCTCTCGGGTGGTGCGCCCCTGGCGGCGTACGTCGACCTCGGCAAGGGCGAGGAGCCGGTGACCATCGTGCCCATCGGTCCCGACGCACCCGTCTTCGCCGTCGGCACGGCCGCCGGTGTCGTCAAGCGGGTCACCTCCGAGGCGCCCAGGAGCAACGACTGGGACGTCATCAGCCTCAAGGACGGTGACCGCGTCGTCGGCGCCGCCGTGGCCGCCCGCGAGGACCTCGACCTCGTCTTCGTCACCACCGACGCGCAGCTGCTGCGCTTCCCGGCCCGCACCGTGCGGCCCCAGGGACGCAGCGCCGGCGGCATGGCCGGCATCAAGCTCGCCGCGGGCGCCCGGGTGGCGTTCTTCGGTGTCGCCGACCCGGCCCGCGAGGGCGTCGTCGTGACGTCGTCGGGCTCGTCGGGCGCGCTGCCCGGCACCGAGGGCGGGTCGCTCAAGGTGACGCCGTATGCCGAGTACCCCCCGAAGGGGCGCGCCACCGGGGGCGTGCGCTGCCACCGTTTCCTCAAGGGAGAGGACACGCTCGTGCTCGCCTTCGCAGGCAACACCCCGGCTCGCGCGGCGGCAGCCAACGGTGTCGCCGTCGAGCTGCCCGCGGCCGACGGCCGACGTGACGGCTCGGGCGTCCCGACGACCGCGGTCATCGCACACGTCGCCGCTCCTCCGGCCGACCCGGAGGCGGAGACATCGACGGACGGCGCTGACGTCGCCGCACCCGACGCCGGGGACGACGGGGCCGGTTCATGAGCCGGTCGTCGGGAGGAAAGGCCGCCCGACGGGCCGCCGCTGCCGCCGGCGCGGCTGCCTCGGCGACGGTGACGTCCGTCGTCGACGCCCTGTCCGCGGCCGTTCCCGTCCCGGCCGGCGCCGAGGCACAGCACCACGAGCCCGAGCACGACGAGCACCCCGCGACGACCGGCTACGGCACCCCGGCGTCCGACGCGTGCTCGGTGCAGTGGGACCACGACGGCACGAGCGCCTACGGCACGGCCGCGACCGCCCGCTTCTTCGTCATCGTCGAGCAGCCCGGACCCTGGGGGCGAGATGCCGCCCGCGAGTCGCACCTCGACCGCGACCTCGGGGCCGAGCTCGACGGGCGCACCAGCCGGGCGGGCGGGCGCTTCATGCTCGTCCGGCGCCCGGGTGGCCACCCAGCCCACGATGGCCCCCGTCACGTCCTCGTCGCCCACGCCGGGGCCCGGCCGGAGGACGCCTGGCTGCTCACGGCCGAGGTCGACCACGTCGGCGACCTGCTCGGCCTCGACTGGGGTGCGCTCGCCCGCGGCAGCCGTGCGCTGGTGCAGGCCTCGCTCCTGGGCTCACGACCCGCTGCACCGGCCCTGCTCGTGTGCACCAACGGGCGTCGCGACGTCTGCTGCGCCGTGCGCGGGCGACCGCTCGCCGCTCACGCCGCGAGGATCGCTCCCGGCCGTGCGTGGGAGGTGTCGCACACCGGCGGTCACCGTTTCGCGCCGACCGCCGTCCTCCTGCCGTGGGGGCAGACCTTCGCACGTCTCGACGACCGTGCCTCTGAGTGGCTGCTCGGTGCGAGCGAGACCGGGCACCTGCCCGCCGAGCTGCTCGGCCCGCTCCACGACCGGGGTCGGTCCGGGGTGACCGGTCCGTCACAGTGTGCCGAGTCGCACGTGCGCGCGGAGACGGGCGAGACCCTGCTGGCCGCCCTCTGGGCCGACGCGCCCGAGGTGGTCGACGGCGGGTGGGACGTCATCGTCACCCACGCCGACGGGCGCCGCTGGCAGGTCCGCGTCACGCGCGAACCCGCGGGGCGCACGCGCCCCGAGTCGTGCGGCAAGAAGGCGATCGAGGTGCTCGAGCACCGGGCGACGATCCTCGAGGCGTGGTTCTAGCCCGGCACCACGACGGGTCTGCTCACCAGGGCTTGGGGACGCCCTGCGAACCGTCGCCGGGCACCGTGTCGTCGGTGCCCTGCTGCTGCTGCTCGTTGCGCTCGATGGTGTTCTGGCGCTGCTGCTCCTGGAGGTAGTCCTGCTCCTCCTGGCTGGGCGTGTTGCCCGGGTCGGGCGTGGGAGCGGACGGCTGGTTCGGACCGGGCTGCTGCTGGGGGTCGTCCGGCGGTTGCTGGTCCTGCGGCGCCTCGGAGTTCTTCTCCTCCATCCGCTGCTGTGCCTGCTGGAGCTGCTCGCCGGTCTGGCCCCCCTCGGGTGCGTCGCAGAGCGGCGGGCGTTCCTTGGTGATGGTGATGCCCTTGTCGTAGTACTGCTTCCACTCGTCGGTGCGCTCGCGCGCCTTCGCAGCGTCGCCGAGGGCCTCGTAGGTCAGGCCGAGGTTGACGCGCACCTTGCAGTCGTCGATCCCGCCCTTCGGGACCTGCTCGAAGGCCTGCTCGAACCACGGACGGGCGAGCTCGAAGTGGCCGGAGAGGACGTGGGCGTCTCCGATCGCGAACGGCGACCGGAACGACTCGACGACGTTGACCCACCCCTGGCGCTCACCCCAGGTCAGCGTGTTGGGCTTGTCGCCGGCCTCGTAGGCGGCGAGCGTCTGCGCGTGCACGAGGTTGAGCGAGACGAGCCGGGCCGCCACGAGGAGGAGCAGGACGACGACGGGAGCAGACGCCAGCAGGAGCCGCCGGCGTCGCCGGCGCAGGTGCGGCGGGAGGGGGCGTCGGGCACGCCGGCGCAGTCGGAAGCGGCCGCGTACGCCCGTCTCCGCGGCGTCGTCGGCGCGCGCCGGCCTGTCGTCGAGGAGCGTCATGGGCGGGTCTCCCTCCGGCGGCGGGTCTGCACGAGCGCCGTGATGCCGGCGCCGACCTCCCACGCCGCGATGCCGGCCACCCCGAGGAGCAGCGGCCAGTAGAGCTCTCGGCGGGCGATGACCTTCTGCTTCTCGATCTGCTCGCTCGTGCCGAAGCGCTCGAGGTCGATGCCGTCCACGGCGGGGCCGATGGCGTCGCCCGCCTCGCGGTGCAGGTAGGTGAGACCGAGCTGGTCGCCGATGGTGCGCAGGGTGTCCTCGCTGACGACCGAGCGGGCGTCCTCACCCGTGGCGGGGTCCTTGATGTAGTCGCGGGTCGCGTCGAAGCGGGACCGTGTGGCCTTCATCCGACCACCCTCGGTCGTGCCGTAGCCGAGGACCGCCCCGCCGTTGATGAGCCGCTTGTCGATGTCGAACGGGGCCGGGGGCTCCTGCGCGGTCTGCTCGCCGTCGCCGAGGTAGAAGACGACGCGGCCGCGCTCGGGGGTGCGGGCGTCGGCCTGTTGGAGCAGTGTCTTGAGGCGGGCGCCGGCCTCGGTCACGGACGTGCCCTTGGACACCTCGTAGGACTCGGGCAGGAGGGTCTCGACGGCCGCGTCGAGTGCCGTGGTGTCGGTCGTCAGGGGAAGCCGCACCCGCGCCGCCTGGTCGAACGTCACGACGGAGTAGCGTGCGCCCGGCAGCGCCTCCGCGATCGCGGAGATGTCGGCGGAGACGCCCTCGATGCGCGGACGGCCGTCGCCGTAGTCCTCGGCGATGATGCTGCTCGTCGTGTCGACGACGAAGTACACGTTGAGGTTCGCGGCCGTGGTGTCGACCTGTTCGCCGGGAACGGCGGGGCGCAGCGCGGCGACCCCGAGGAGCACCACGGCGGCCGTGAGGCGCCAGTGCGTCGCCCGTGACTCCCCCGGCACCGAGCGCGACGACGGGTTCCACCACACGGCAGCCAGCGCCCCCACGGCGAGGACGAGCAGCACGGGCCACGGCGCGACGGGCAGGAGGCTCACGAGGCCCACCTCCGGCTCGCCCCGATGACGCCGATGAGCCCGATCCCGGCGAGCGCGATCGGCAGCGTCGGGTTGTCGGAGTAGAGCGAGCGAGAGGCGGCGTCGATGAGCGTCGCCTCCTGGGCCTGGACCGCGTCGACGATGCCCGTGATGGCAGCCTGGTCGCTCATCGGGAAGTACCGCCCCCCGGTGCCGGCGACGATGTCGCGCATCCGCACCGCCTCCTCGTCGGCCCCGTCCTCCTCGGGGTTGAGACCGTAGACGCGCACCCCCTTGGCCTTGGCCAGCTCACCGGCCTGGTCGACGTCGATGATCGGTCGGCCGGCGAGATGGTTGTCGGTGGCGAAGACGACCGAGCGGGCGCGCTGGAGGTCGACCTTGTCGAAGCTCGAGACGCACGTCGCGAGACCGTCACCGATGAGCGAGGTGCCCCGCCCGTTGAAGGTGCCCGCGAAGAAGGAGTCGTACTCCGGGTCGCCGCTCAGCGCCCGCCCCGCCGAGTCGAGCTCGCCGTTGATGAAGTCGTAGTCGTCGGTGAGCGGGAAGACCGTCGCGGCCGAGGAGTTGAAGATGACGAGACCGATGCGCTCGCCCTCGAAGCTCGAGACGAGCGTCTTGAAGGTCGACACGAGCGTCGCGTCGTAGGCGGCCATCGAGCCGGAGATGTCGAGACACAGCATGATGTCGCGACTGCGGGTCTGCGGCTTGTCGACGGTCGTGTCCAGAGGGCGGGCCGCCCCGACCAGGGCTGCCCCGCCGAGGAGCAGGGCGCTCGAGGCGAGCACCGCCATCCGGATCCGGTGCCGGCGAAGGGCCCGGCGGTACTCCGGCAGCTCGGTCAGCGCGGTCGAGTTGGCGACCGCCGCCGACGCGCGGGCCTGGCGGCGGGACATCAGGCGGTAGACGGCATACGCGAGCAGGGCGGCGAGGAGCGTGCCGAGGCCGAGCACCCCCGGCCACTTGAGGTCCAGACCGTTCAGCTCCATCGCGCCACCACCTGCTTGGCGACGGTGCCGGCCCCGACGAGGGTGGCCGTCTCACGCGGGCCGAACTCACCCGGGTAGAGCGTGCCGACGACCTCGGAGACGGGCGTCATGCGTGATCCCCGCGCGTTGAGCTCGGTGAGCGTCATCGTCGGCGCGTGGATGCCCGACACCTCCTGGACGAAGTGGCGCACGAGCACGCTGAGCTGCTGGTGGGCGCGGCGCTGGCTGATCTCCCCCACTGCCGCACGGTCGAGCACGAGGTCGATCTGTCTCGTGTAGTCGGCGCGAAGCCGGCTCAGCCGGTCCGGGGTGACGCGCGGCGGCACCACGACCTTCTTCTCCCGGGTCGACCACCACACCCAGACGTACCAGGCAGCGACGAGGGCCAGGGCGCCGACGCCGATCCAGAGCCACTTCGCGGCGTACGGGTCGGGGGCGTAGAAGCCCGGCGGCGGCGCGTCAGCGGCGAGCACGGCGCTGCCTCTCGAGCAGGGCGAAGACCGTCGCGACGACCTCGTCGGACGATCCGAGGCGGGCGTGGTTGATGCCGCGCCGGTCGAGCAGCTCGGACGTGCGCCGCACCCGGTCGGCGACGGAGGCGGCGTACGCGGCCCGCACCCGAGGGTCGAGCCGGACCAACGTCGGCAGGGTGTAGGTGTCGGCGACGTCGTATGCCGTCCGGTCGCCGTCGATGGCGGTCGGGTCGGCGTCCTCGACCGTGACCCAGAGGATCTCGTGCTGGACGTGGAGCCGGCGCAGCAGCTCGTCGAGCGCCGGGTCGAGCTCCTTGTCGTCGGCGACGACGAGCAGCACGAGACGGCGGCGGACGTTGCGCACGATCCAGCGCAGCTGCGTCGCGAGGTTGCTCTGGTCGCCGTCGAGGACGGTCGCGGCGTCGACGGCGCGCAGGAGCAGCTCGAGGTGCGCCTCGGAGCCACGCAGGTCGTGCGCGACGGTCGAGCCGGCGGTGCCGCGCACGAGCCCGACGAGGTCGCCGTGACGCTGAGCGAGGTAGCCGACGAGACCGGCCGTCGCGATGGCCACGGACTTCTTCGGCTCTCCGCTGCGGGTCGTGGCCGCCATCCCGCGACCGGTGTCGACGACGAGCATGAGGTTCTGCTTGCGGCTCGCGACGTAGCGCTTGACGAGGGGCGACTGGTTGCGGGCCGTGGCGCGCCAGTCGATGTCGCGCACCTCGTCACCCGGGACGTAGTCGCGCAGGTCGTCGTAGTCGAGGCTGCGGCCGTGGAAGACGGAGGCGTACTCCCCCTCGAGCAGGCTGCGTGACTTGCGGCGCGCGTGGACGAAGAGCTTGCTCTTCACCCTCGTCAGCAGCGTCGTCGTCATGTCGAGTCCTCGTCCGGTGCCCTGGTCAGGGCGTGCGGATCCCGTTGACCATCGCGTCGATGATGCTCTCGACGGCCACCTCGTCGGCCGCGGCCTCGAAGCCGAGCGTGACGCGGTGCCGCAGCACCCGGTGCGTCAGCGCCTTGACGTCGTCGGGGACGACGTGGTTGCGGCCGTCGACGAGCGCACGCGCGCGGGCGGCGCTCGTGAAGGCGATGCTCGCCCGCGGGCTCGCCCCGAAGTCGACGTAGCCGGCGAGGCGCGGCTCGATGTAGTCGCGCGGGTGCCGCGTGACGTAGCCGATGCCGACGACGTAGTTGATGATGGCGGGGTCAATGTAGACCCGGCCCACGAGCGCCTGCAGCCGCTTGACGTCGGCGACGGACACGACCGGCTCGGAGGCGGTGAGGAAGATGCCGGAGTCGATGCGCCGCAGCACCTCCGCCTCCTCGGCCGGCGACGGGTAGTCGAGGACGTCCTTGAGCATGAAGCGGTCCATCTGTGCCTCGGGCAGCGGGTAGGTGCCCTCCTGCTCGATGGGGTTCTGGGTCGCGAGGACGAGGAAGGGGTCGGGCAGGGCGTAGCTCTTGTCGCCGATCGAGGTCTGGCGCTCCTGCATCGCCTCGAGCATGGCCGACTGCGTCTTGGCGCTGCTGCGGTTGATCTCGTCGAGCAGGACGAAGTTGGCGTGCACGGGACCGAGCTGGGTCTCGAACGTGCCGGAGTGCTGGTTGTAGACCTGCGTGCCGACGATGTCGCTGGGCAGCAGGTCGGGGGTGCACTGGATGCGGTGGAACTTCCCGCCCACGGCCTGCGCGATCGTCTGGGCCGCGGTCGTCTTGGCCAGGCCCGGGACGCTCTCGAGGAGCACGTGGCCACCCGTCAGCAGGGCGATGAGCAGGGTCTCCTGCAACCGCGCCTGGCCGACGACCTTCGAGGCGAACGCGGTCGAGATGGCCTCGATGGTCTCACCGGCCCAGTGCAGCTCGTCCGGCGTCAGGTAGCGCGCCGGGGCCGGGGCGGTGCGGTCGGGGGCCGTGTCGATGCCGGCGACGGCGACGTCCTCGTCCGGCGCCGCCGGAGAGCCGGAGAGCTGGTCCGGCTCGTCAGGGACCACGGCGTCGTCCGGGACCGCGAAGGGGGCGGACTCGGCGGACTCGGCGGACTCGGCGGACTCGGCGGCGGGGCCGGGGAGCGCGACGGTGAAGGTATGGCCGTCGACCCCGTCCGTCGGGACGGCACGGGGCGCGTCGGGCCGGGCGCCCGGATCCTCGCGCGTGCCGGAGTGTTCGCCGGCGACCGACTCCTCGGCGTTGACGTTGCCCACCATCGATTCCCTTGCTCGACGCGTACCGGCGGAGGGAGTCGCGCCGGCAGGGACACATCGTAAGCACGGCTGGCTGTGCCGCGCGGGTGGTCCCGTCACCCCGCGGACACTCCGGGGGCCTCGAACGGCCCGTCAGGCGTCGATGCGCTCGCGGTCGACCTCGGCCGCGGACTCGATGATGAAGTCCTTGCGCGGCGCGACCTCGTTGCCCATGAGCAGCTCGAAGACGCGCTCGGCGGCCTCGAGGTCTCGCATCGTCACCTTGCGCAGGGTGCGTTGGCGCGGGTCCATCGTCGTGTCGGCGAGCTGGTCGGCGTCCATCTCGCCGAGGCCCTTGTAGCGCTGCATCGGCTGCTTGATCTTCTTGCCCGACTTCTCGAGACGGGCCAGGGTGCGGCGCATCTCCGGCTCGTTGAAGGTGTAGATCAGCTCGTTCTTCTTCGCGCCGGCGTTGATGACCTCGAGCCGGTGCAGCGGGGGCATGGCCGCGTAGACCCGACCGGCGTCGACCAGCGGACGCATGTAGCGGAAGAAGAGCGTCAGCAGCAGGGTGCGGATGTGGGCCCCGTCGACGTCGGCGTCGGTCATGATGATGACCTTGCCGTAGCGTGCGGCGCCGAGGTCGAAGCTGCGGCCCGAGCCGGCACCGATCACCTGGATGATCGAGGCGCACTCGGCGTTCTTGAGCATGTCGGAGACCGACGCCTTCTGGACGTTGAGGATCTTGCCGCGGATCGGAAGCAACGCCTGGAACTCGGAGTTGCGCGCCTCCTTGGCGGTGCCCATCGCCGAGTCGCCCTCGACGATGAACAGCTCGGAGCGCTCGACGTCGGTGGTCCGGCAGTCGCGCAGCTTGGACGGGAGCGTCGAGCTCTCGAGGGCGTTCTTGCGACGCTGGGTCTCCTTGTGCAGCCGGGCGCTGATGCGCGACTTCATCTCGGAGACCACCTTCTCGAGGAGGAGCGACGCCTGCGCCTTGTCGCCGCGCTTGGTCGACGTGAGGCGGTCGGTCAGCTCCTTCTCGACGACCTTGGCCACGATGGCGCGCACGGCGTTGGTGCCGAGCACCTCCTTGGTCTGGCCCTCGAACTGCGGCTCGGCCAGGCGCACCGTCACGACGGCGGTCATGCCGGCGAGGATGTCGTCCTTCTCGGGCTTGTCGTTGCCGACCTTGAGGCGCCGCGCGTTGAGCTCCAGCTGCTTGCGGAAGACCTTGACGATCGACTGCTCGAAGCCGGTGACGTGCGTGCCGCCCTTGGGCGTCGTGATGATGTTGACGAAGGACTGGACCTTCGTGTCGTAGCCCTGGCCCCAGCGCAGCGCGACCTCGACGGCGCACTCGCGCTCGAGCTCGGTCGGGGTCATGTGGCCGTTGACGTCGAGGACCGGGACCGTCTCGGTGAAGGTGCCGGAGCCCTCGAGGCGCCAGACGTCGGTGATCGGGGTGTCGGGCGCGAGGAACTCGACGAAGTCGGTGATGCCGCCGTCGTGCTGGAAGACCTCCTCGACCGGGCCGTCCTCGCCGGGCGTGCCCTTGAGCCGTCGCTCGTCGCGGATGACGAGGCGCAGCCCGGGCACGAGGAACGAGGTCTGCCGGGCCCGGCCGAGGATGGCGTCGTAGTCGAGCTCGGCGTCCTTGAGGAAGATCTGGCGGTCGGGCCAGAAGCGCACGCGGGAGCCCGTGACGCCCCGCTTGGCCTTGCCGACGACGGGCAGCGCGCTCTTCTTCTCGTAGGGCGTGAACTCCGAGTCGGGCGAGTGCACGGACGTCCGGTCGCCGAACGTGCCGGGCTCGCCCCGTCGGAAGCTCATGCCGTACGTCTTGCCGACCCGGTCGACGGCCACGTCGAGCCGCGCGGACAGCGCGTTGACGACGGAGGCGCCGACGCCGTGGAGCCCACCGGTGGCGGCGTACGAGGCGCCACCGAACTTGCCGCCCGCGTGCAGCTTGGTGAACACGACCTCCACGCCGGACAGACCGGTGCGCGGCTCGATGTCGACGGGGATGCCTCGGCCGTTGTCGCGGACCTCGATGGACCCGTCTCCGCCGAGGATGACCTCGATGTCGGTGCACACGCCGGCGAGGGCCTCGTCGACCGCGTTGTCGATGATCTCCCAGAGGCAGTGCATGAGGCCGCGCTGGTCGGTCGAGCCGATGTACATGCCGGGGCGCTTGCGCACGGCCTCGAGGCCCTCGAGGACCTGGAGGTGGCGGGCGGTGTAGTCGCCGTTGCCGGAGGGAGCGGGTCGTGAGGCGGAGGCCACGGTGTGTCGTTCTCTTTCGGTCGGTGAGCGGCCAGCGGTCGGGCTGTGGAGGGCTGGCAGGGGAAGCCTAGCCACCGCCGCCGACGGCTCCCGGGAGGCTCGCTGGGCCTCGGGTGACCGACCTCACGGACGACCCGGACACGGGCCCCGACAGCCCCGCGCGCCCCACCGGCGCGAGGTGTGCCAATCCGTATCTGCGGGGCGCGGCGAATCACTGACACGTAACGATGTCGACCCGCCGGGCGTCTCAATCACCGAGCCTCGTCATCGGGAAGGTTTCGACGTGATTCACTGTTGGAACGTCCACGAAGCGCGAGAGGTCCACCGGATGGACCGATCGGGCGTCGTAGGTACATGGCAGGGTTTCCCTCCGGGGGACCCCCGAGGGAGGAAAGAGGCGAAATACGATGACGACAGCACTGGCACCCGAACTGACTGCTGCTGACCGCTGCGACCGATGTGGGGCCCAGGCCTACATCCGCGCCCGCCTCGTTTCCGGCGGAGAGCTGCTCTTCTGCGCGCACCACGGTCGGGAGCACCTCCCGGCGCTGAAGGACAAGGCTCTCGACATCCGCGACGAGACGGAACGACTCACCGAGATCCCGGGATCCGCTCCCGTGGACGAACGCTGAGCCCAGAGGCGATCTCCGACCCGGCCCTTCCTGACCCCATCCTGATCCGAACGCCGCCGACGGCTGCCCCGTGATCACCGCGACGAACGTCCTCGTTCTCCTCGCGATGCTCGTGGGCACCGTCGGCATCGTCGTCCCGGTGCTTCCGGGGCTGCTGCTGGTGTGGGGTGCGACGCTCGTGTGGGCGATGGAGCGTCAGGACGGGCCGGGTTGGCTCGTCCTCGGCATCTCGACCCTGTTGTATGCCGTGGGCCTCGTCGCGCAGTACACCGTCCCGGGGCGCCGGATGAAGACCGCAGGGGTCGACGGGGTCATCGTCGCCGTGGCGCTGGTCGTCGCGGTGGTGGGCTTCTTCGTCGTGCCCGTCGTGGGTGGCCCGCTCGGCTTCGTCCTCACGATCTACGTCCTCGAGCTGGTCAAGCACCGGGGGCACGCACCGGCCTGGCACGCGACGACGCAGGCCATCCGCGCGGTCGCCCTCAACATGGGCATCGAGCTCGCGACGGCGTTCGCCATGATCGCGACCTGGGGTGTCGGGGTCTACGTCACCCGGCCCTGAGTGCAGGTCGCCCGGCGACGCACGCCCCTCACGCGCTCCTGACACGACGCAGGACCCCGACGGTATCCGTCAGTGTGATGTGTGCGCTGCACCGGTGTGCGCCGTGTCGTCAGGGGCGCGTCACCACTGGTCGCGGCGGCGCTTCTCCCACCGCTCCTCGAGGCGCTCCATGAAGGTGGCCTGCTTGGCGGACGCGGCCTTGGCCTTGCCGGCCCGCGGCTTGGTGGTGCCGTCGTTGGCGACGGCGGCGAGCTTCGTCTTCGACGGAGTGATGGCGTAGACGATGCCGGCGACCATGATCGCGAAGCCGACCGCACCGAGCCAGATGCTGCTGCTCATCGCTGAGAAGACCACGAGGGCGAGTCCGATGACCGCGGCTACGACGCCGGCGACGAGCCGTCCGCGACCGAGACCGCGCGACTTCGTCTTCTCGATCCGCGATGCGAATCGAGGGTCTTCGGCGTAGAGGGCTTCCTCCATCTGCTGGAGGAGTGCTTCCTCGTGTTCCGAGAGTGCCACCCGGCACCTCCCTGGTGCGAAATCGACTGTGCCCGAATCGTATGTCGGAAACGGCCGACGCGGACTTCTTTCCTTCAGGATATGTCTCGCCGCTCGCGTTGGGAACCCGAGGGCCGGTCGGGCATCAGTGATGCTGGACGCACCGATCCGGCACCGAATCTGGCGCTCGCCCGGTCGACCGCGCGGTCGGCCTCGCGCCACCCGTGTTCGGGCTCGTCGAGGGTGGCCTGGATGGGCGCGACGGCCGACGGGACGAGCCCTTCGAGGCGGACCCCGACGAGCCGGATGCGGGCGCGCTGGAGTCCGAGGCGGTCGTAGAGCTCGCGGGCCGTCGCGAAGATGTCGCGGGAGACGTCCGTGTGGTGGCGCAGGGTCTTGGCGCGGGTGATCGTCGTGAAGTCGGCGAAGCGCACCTTGATCGAGACGGTGCGCCCCGTCATCCCGGCGGAGCGGGCGCGGGCCGCGGTGCGGTCGGCGAGGCGCAGCAGCTCACGGTGGATGCGTACGGGGTCGTCGATGTCGTGGGCGAAGGTCTCGTCGGCACCGATCGACTTCTCACGCCGCTCGGGCACGACGGACCGCGGGTCACGGCCCCACGCGAGGTCGTGCAGGCTCCGGCCGGCGACGTCGCCGAGGGCACGCTGGAGCGTCTCGACGGGCGTGTGCGCGAGATCGGCGACGGTGCGCAGGCCCAGGCGGTGCAGGTGCTCCTCGGTCTTGTCGCCGACGCCCCAGATCGCGCCGACGGGCAGCTGGTGCAGGAACGAGACGACCTCCTCGCGCGGCACGACGATGAGCCCGTCGGGCTTGGCGAGGTTGGAGGCGAGCTTGGCGACGAACTTCGTCGGGGCCACCCCCACGGAGCAGGTGATGCCCTGCTCGTCGGCGATGGTGTCGCGCAGCTGCTCGGCGATCTGCGTCGGGCGGCCCAGTCGGCGTACGGCCCCGGAGACGTCGAGGAAGGCCTCGTCGAGGGAGAGGGGCTCGACGCTGTCGGTGATCATCGCGAAGGTCGCCATGACGGCTTCGGAGATGGCGGCGTAGCGGCGGTGGTCGGGCTCGATGATGACCGCCTGCGGGCACAGCCGCTGGGCCCGAGCCATCGGCATGGCCGAGGTGACGCCGAAGGCGCGCGCCTCGTAGGTGGCCGACAGCACGACGGACCGCCCGCTCGCGCCACCGATGATGACGGGCCGGCCCCGCAGCTCGGGACGCGAGATGAGCGAGGCGGACGCGTAGAAGGCGTCCATGTCGACGTGCAGGACGGTGCACCCGGAGTCGTCGGGCGGCTCGGAGCCCGCCCTGGTCGGCGCGGTGAACTGGCGGCGGCTCATCGTCGGCCCGCCGGACGGGTCGACGCGCTCACGAGGGCGCGGTCAGTCGCGGCGCGCGACGACGTGGAGGGCATTGCCGAGGGTCCGGAGGAACTCGCGCCCCGGTCCGGTGACGAGCAGCTCGTCGAGCTCGGCCAGGGCGACGCGGTCGGCCTCGGAGTCGATGAGCGAGGCCGGGACGAGGTGGCCGAGGATGTTGGTGCCGCGCACCCGGACGTCGGTGAAGCCGGCGTCGGCGAGGAGTGTCTCGAGCTGCTCGACGTCGAAGCGGCGCGGCAGCGGGTCGGTGCTCCCCCAGCGGCCGGACGGGTCGACGAGCGCCGCCCGGGCCTGGCCGAACTCGCCGGCGATGGCCTTGGCGAAGACGACGGACAGCCGGCCGGAGACGAGCAGCGACAGGACACCGCCCTCCCCCAGCACCTGCGCGACGGCGTGGAGCGTGGCGGCGGGGTCGTCGACGAACTCGAGTGTGCCGTGGCAGCAGGCGAGGTCGACGCGACGACCGGCGAGGACGGATTCGAGGGAGTCGCCGTCGCCCTGGACCGCGGTGATGCGGTCGACGATGCCGGCCTCACGGGCCCGGCGGGCCAGCGACGCGAGCGCGTCGGGGCTGGGGTCGACGACGATGACGCGGTGACCGGCCTCGGCGAGCGGGACGGCGACACCGCCCGTGCCGCCCCCGAGGTCGAGCACCTCGAGCGGACGGCCGAGCCGCTGCGAGCACTCGTCGGCGATCCGGCCCACGGCCGAGACGACGGCCGACGGCCGGACCCCTCCACGTCGCTGGGGGCGCTGCTCGTCGGGCACGGGATCCTCCGTCTGGGAACGTGGTACGCGTGGTGCCGCGTGTGGTTCGTGTGCGTCATCACCCTAGTGCCCCGAGCTTCCCGGACTCGCGTGCCACAGCTTGCGTGGCGGGCCGCCCACGGTCTCGCCGGGCACGAGCCCGCTCGTGCCTCGCGGTCCCCTGACGTCGTCTCCCGCCGGCTTGATGTCGGCATAGGGCGACTGCTTGAACCCCGAGGCGTGGACGAGCACCCGCCGGCCGTCCGGTCCCTCACCGACCCCGCCGCCCGTCCCGTCCGGTCCGGCGAGCGCGGTGGCGCGCTCCCATGCCGACCGGTCGGCGGCCTCGAGCGCGTCGCGGACGGCGGTGACGCCTCCGGAGGTCCACGCGTCCTGCAGGGCCGAGAGCTCCCACGCACCGGTGGCCCGGATGGAGACGCCGCGCGGGCCGGTGCGTCGCACGAGACCGCGGCAGAGCAGCAGCCACGAGTGGAAGACGGTGGCGGCATACGGGCCCTGGACGTCCTCGAAGAAGGTGAGGTCGGCCGGGCCGGTGGCGTCGTCGAGCGTGAGGAACACGACGCGGCGTCCGGTGCGGATCGGCGGGGTCTGGGTGGCGACCTTGACCCCGGCGACGAGGACCTCGCGGCCACTGCGTCCGGAGAGCAGGTCGCGCGCCCGGGTCACGCCGAGCGCGTCGAGCAGCGGGCGGTAGAAGTCGACGACGTGGCCGCTCGCGTCGAGGCCGAGCACCTCGAGCTCGGCGCGGACGCGCTCCGGACCGGTCATCTCGGGCAGGCCGCTCGTCGCGGTGAGGCGTGGCGTGTCGCCGAGGTCGAGCGTCAGCTGGGTCGCGATCTGCTCGGGAGCCCCGGCGGAGGCCTGCGACTGGGCCGCGGCGAGGGCCCGGATGTCTCCCGTGGCCGAGACGGACGTGACCCGCCCGCGTGACCCGGCCGGTCCCGACGACCGGCTCGCGGCCGAGACCCGATGGGAGGACCGGCGCGACGACCGCTGCGAGGAGGACCATCGGTCGAGCTCGGCGACGTGGAGCAGCAGGTCGCGCCGGGTGACCCGGCCGCGACGGCCGAGGCCGCCGCGGGCACGACCCACGACCCCGGCCCCGCTCTCGTCGAGACGGGACGGGCCACCGAGGTCGATGTCGTGCAGCGAGTCGAACCCCCCGGCGAGCACGAGCTTCTCGGCGACGGGTCGTGACACGTGGGCACGCTGCCAGAAGTCGGAGAGGCTGGAGTAGGGCTGGCCCGCGACGATCTGCGCCACCTCGGCCTCGCTGATGCCGTGGACGTCGGCGAGCGAGAGGCGGATGGCCTCCCCGCCGTCGTCGGTGCGTTCGAAACGGTAGGCGCCGGTCGAGACGTTGACGTCGAGACCGAGGATCGCGATGCCGAAGGTGCGGGCGTCGTCGAGGATGAGGCGCTTGGGGTACATGCCGGGGTCGTGGGTCAGCACCCCGGCGAGGAAGGCCGCCGGGTGGTGCGTCTTGAGCCAGGCCGACTGGTAGGTCGGCAGCGCGAACGCCGCGGCGTGCGCCTTGCAGAAGCCGAACGACGCGAACGCCTTGAGGACCTCCCAGATCTTGTCGGCGACCTCGGGCGCGTAGCCGCGGTCGCGGGCGGCGGGTCGCCACCACGCCTCGATGCGCTTCTGCCCGTCGGGTGTGCCGAGCGCGCGACGCACCTCGTCGGCCTGGGCGAGGGTCACGCCGGTCGTCTCGGCGACGATCATGAGCACCTGCTCGTGGAAGACGACGACGCCCTCGGTCTCCTCGAGCGCCGGGACGAGCGACGGGTGGAGGTAGGACGGGTCCTTCCAGCCCTGCCTCGCGTTGAGGAACGGGATGATCATGTCGCTCTTGACCGGACCCGGGCGGAAGAGCGAGATGTCGATGATGAGGTCGTCGAAGGTGCGCGGCCCGAACTTGCCGATGAGCTCGCGCTGCCCGGGACTCTCGATCTGGAAGCAGCCGAGGGTCTTCGTCGAGCGGACGAGCTCGAAGGTCGGCTCGTCGTCGAAGGGCACCTGCGACTCGTCGTCGAGGTCGATGTGGTCGCCGTCGACACGCTCGACCTCGACGACGGCGTGGGCCATCGCCGACTGCATCCGGATGCCGAGGACGTCGAGCTTGAGCAGCCCCATCTCCTCGACGTCGTCCTTGTCGAACTGGCTCATCGGGAAGCCGAGCCAGCTCGCCTCGACGGGCGTGCGGTCGAGCAGGACGGAGTCGGACAGCACGACTCCGCACGGGTGCAGCGCGATGTGCCGGGGCAGGCCGTCGAGGCGCTCCACGATGTCGAACATCAGCTGCAGGCGTGGCACGTCGAGGCCGCTCGCCCGGAGCTCAGGCAGCTCGGCCAGGGCGTTGCGCACGTTGCGGGCGGCGATGTGCGGGAAGGCCTTGGCCATGGCGTCGATCTCGGGCGGCGGCAGTCCGAGCGCGGCCCCGGCGTCGCGGATCGCGTGGCGCACCCGGTAGGTGTCCATCATCGAGACGCACGTGACGCGGTCGCCGCCGAAGTGGTCGAGGATGCGCTCGTAGATCTCGGTGCGCCGGGCCGACTCGACGTCGATGTCGATGTCGGGCAGCTCGGCCCGCAGCGGTGAGCAGAAGCGCTCCATGAGCAGCCCGTGTCGCATCGGGTCGACGCCGGAGATGCCGAGGAGGTAGTTGACGAGCGACCCGGCCCCCGACCCGCGGGCCGCGACCCGCACCCCCATCTCGCGGATGAGGTCGCAGACCTGCGCGACGGTGAGGAAGTACGTCGCGTAGCCGAGGGTCTCGATGACGCCGAGCTCGTCCTCGAGCCGGTCGCTGACGGCGCCGAGCTCGTCCTCGGTGCGACCTGGATAGCGGGTCGCGATCGACTCGCGGCACCGGCGCGCGAGGACGCGGTGCGGGTTGGTGCCGGGCCGGATGCCGAGGACGCCGGGCTCGGGCAGGTGGACCGAGCCGATGCCGAGGTCGGCCCGTGGGTCCTGGACGCACTCGGCGGCGAGCGCCGTCGTGCGGGCGAGCAGCTCGCGTGCCTGCTCGCGGGCGAGCGACCCGCCGCCGACGAGCCCCGGCCCCGAGACCTGGACGACGTCGAGGGCGAGCGCGTGCATGAGGGGTGTCGGCGAGAGGTGCCCTGCCGTCGTGACGCGGTCGAGGTGGCGCGCGTCGAGCGCGACGAGCCGGCGGGCGGCGTCGAGGACGTCGACGATGGCGGCGTCCTGCGGGTCGGTGTGGCGTACCGCGGCCGTGATGACGCTCGGCACGCCGACCTCGCGGGCGAGCGCGAGCATGCGTCCGGCCTGTCCGAGGCTGCCGGGCTGGTGCTCGGGTCCGCCGTGGCACACGACCTCGACGACGACGGCGCCGCGCGGTAGCAGCGCGACCCAGCGCTCGAGCGCCGCCCTGGCGTGGTCGCGTCGCTTGGCGAGCACGGCTCGGCCGACGTCGGAGTCGGGTCCGAGGAGCACGACGAGCCGGGAGGGCCCACCGTCCGTCACCGACGGCGTATGCCGTCCGCCTCGTCCGTCGGGTCGGTCGTCCTCGGCGACGGGCGGGGTGGGCAGCAGGCGCGCGTGCTCGGCGACGAGGCTTGCGGTCGTGACGGGGTTGCCGCGCTCGCCGCGCAGGTGGGTCGCGGTGACGAGACGGCAGAGCGCCGCCCACCCCGCGCCCGGGGCGAGACCGGTGCTGCTGCCCCGGGCCAGCACGGTGACACGCGGGAGCCGCGGGTCGACGAGGGCGCCACCGCGCACCGGGGTGCGCGCGGGGCGTCCGCGCCGGCGCTCGGGCTGCTCGGGTCCGAGGGCGAGGTCGACACCGAGGATCGGCGCGACGTCGTGCTCCATGCAGGAACGGACGAACTTCACGGCGCCGTAGAGCCCGTCGCGGTCGGTCAGGGCGAGAGCGGGCTGCCCGAACGCTGCGGCGCGCTCGACGAGCTGGTGCGGCTTGGCCGTGCCGTAGCGCATGGAGTACCCGGACGCGACGTGCAGGTGCACGAAGCTCTCGGTGCCGCCGGCGATGCCGCCGGTGAGGCCGCTGGTGATGGTGGTGGTCGTGGTCATACCGGTCGTCACGCCCCGCTCGCCCGGCTCCTCGAGACGGGGGTGATCGACTGCGGCAGCGGGATCGTCGCCGGGACGCCGAGGAGGTCCTGGACGATCTCGAGGAACATCTCGGCCTGGCGCAGCAGGTCGTCGGACTCGCGTGCACTGATGTGACCGCCGCGGTCGATGACCGACCGGTGGGCCGAGCAGGCCGCGAAGAAGGCCGCCCACTCCCCCAGCTCCGGGGCCACCCCGGGCAGCACCTGCCACACGCTGCGCGGTCGCGAACGCGGCGACGGGACGGTGCGGGAGGCAACGAGGGCCGCGGCGGCGCGCAGGGCCCCGAGGTGGGCGTCGCGGTAGCGCTCGGACGCGTCGCTCGTGCGGCAGGCGGCCTCGAGGGTCGCGCGACCTCGCTCGAGCAGGTCGAGCACGGCGACCGAGATGGGCGGACGGCGCACGTGGTGGGCTGCAGTCATGGTGGTTCCTCTCCTCTCTCGTCTCATGGGCTCAGTCGGCGACCCGGACGAGCGACCACCGGTCGCCGCGCGGGGACTCGTCGTGGGCGAGGTCGTAGACCCCGGGCGCGAACGACCAGCCCGGGCTCGCCTCGACGCGCCAGACGTGCTGCTCGCTCGCAGCGGCGACGAGCGTCTCGCCGGGATGCACCTGCGCCTCGTCGGCCTCGAGCGCGTCGTGCCACCAGGCCCGCCGCTCGCGCCACTGGGCGAGGACGCCACGCACGACGTAGAGGCGACCGCGCCAGATGAACGCCTCGGGCGGTGGTTCGAGGTACCCGCCGTCCTCGGAGGGCCCCGAAGGCTCTGAGGGTCCCGAGGGCCCGGCCGAGCGGGCGGGTCTGTTGGCCGAGTCACCCGGCCGGCCCACCACGGACCGCTCCTGCTGTTCCTGCTGTTCCCGCTCGCGCACTCTCACCTGCACGGCGTCACTGAACCTACGCACCACGACACGTCTCCCTCGGACACGTCGAGGCCGACATCACGACCCGGACCACCCGCGCCCCACACGAGCAGTCCGACACCAACCGACGACTTGAACTGACAACCTGACTGACAACCTGACTGACTCGGACACCGGCTCGAACCTCACCTCCGAGCACTCACCGGGAGAACGACGTTCGAACACCTGTTCGATACTCGAAGCCTAACCCCTGCCGCCGACAGCCTGTCAAGACGGTCCGCGAGCCACTCGGACGTCCTCTCGGGCCGGCGCCCCGGGGCTGCCGGCGCCTGCCCGTTCCGTCCCACTCCGGACCGATCTGAGTAGCCGTGCTCAGGTCGTCCCGTCATGGTCGCCTGCAGAGTGGGGCTGCGGGTTCGGTCCGCGAACGGAGGGGTGCAGGGGTCCCGTCCGCTCACGGATCGGGCCCGTTCCGCTGCCCCGGTGTCCGGGGCAGCGCGCCCCGTTGCGCCGCCCCCGGGAATACGGGAGCGTCAGGGACGTTGGACCTGGGCTCGGCCGACCGGCCGGGCCACAGCCGCACCGGCGCATCCGCGACCGGCGCGCGACCGAAGGAGCGTCGTGGGCGCCGAGCTCATCCCCATGGCCTTCACCACCGGGTGGGGCAGCGGAATCAACGCGTACGCGGTCGTGCTCGTCCTCGGGCTCGCGGACAAGGTCTTCCACCTGAGCCAGATCCCGAACGCCCTGGCACGCACCGACGTGCTCGTCGGCGCCGGGATCCTCTTCGTGCTCGAGATGTTCGCCGACAAGATCCCCTACATCGACTCCGCCTGGGACTCGGTGCACACGGTCGTCCGGCCGGCGGTCGGGGCGACGATCGGCTACCTCATCGGCCACGAGACGGCGAGCCTCGACGCCGCGATCGGCGCGGCCACCGGCGGCGTCACGGCTCTCATCTCGCACGGCATCAAGGCCGGTCTGCGCGCCGCGGTCAACACCTCGCCCGAGCCGGCGAGCAACATCCTCGTCAGCACCACCGAGGACGTCACGGTCACCGGCGTCACGGCTCTCGCCATCGCCCACCCGTGGTGGGCCGCGGCCATCGCCCTGCTCTTCCTCGTGCTCGGCGCCTTCCTCGTCTACAAGCTGGCCGGTCGCATCCGCCGCTACAAGCGTCGCTATGACGCGTGGGGCGAACGCGTGGGCATCGCCGTGCCCCCCGAGCCCCCCGAGCCCCCCGAGCCCCCCGAGCGCCGGGAGCGCCGCGGGACCGCGGCGCCACCACCGCCGTCGCCGGCCCGGGACGACGAGCGTCTCGAGCGACCCTTCGACCAGGAGACCTGACCGGCCGTTCCGGTGAGCCCGGACGTCCCCGGGACGTGGCCCCCACAGGTCTGCGGACCCCTCACAGGGCCTCCCCACCCTGACGACGGCGGGGACACAGTGCCGTTGCCGACGGTGGACACAGCTGGCACGAGGCCAGCCCATCGAAGGAGTGGAACGCATGAGGAACAAGACCATCGCGCTGGCAGGCGCCGGCATCGTGGCCGCGTCGGCGCTCGCGCTCGGCGGGGCCGCCCTCGCCAGCGCGGACGAGACGGGCAGCACGGCCACCTCGACCAGCGGCACCCACGGACAGCTCGGCGAGGGCACGGGCAACGGCAACGGCAACACCGACCCGAGCAAGCCGATGCGCTCCGACGAGAAGCTCCTCACGGGTGACACCGCCGCCAAGGTGACGGCAGCCGCCAAGGCCAAGGAGCCGACCGCGACGATCGAGCGCGTCGAGACCGACTCGGACGGCGTCTACGAGGCCCACATGGTGCGCACCGACGGCACCCACATCACGGTGCAGGTCGACGCTTCCTTCGCCGTGACGGCCCTCCAAGAGGGTGGACCGGGCGGATCGGGTGGTCCCGGCGGCCGCGGCGGTGACCACGACGGCGACGGCCCCCAGGGCCAGCAAGGTGGGTCCACCTCGACGCCGGGCAGCTCTGCCACCCCGTCCGCCACGACCTGACGACACCACCAGATGCCGACTGATCCGCAGGCGGCCCCGGCCCGACCTCGGGTCAGAGGTTGCCGAAGACCTCGAGCGTCGCCGACGAGCGGTTCATCGTGATGAAGTGGATGCCGGGCGCGCCCTCGTCGAGCAGGCGGCGCGACGACTCGGTCGCGATCGCCATGCCCTCGGCGCGCACGCCGGCCGCGTCGTCGCCGTGGCGCTCGAGGCGGTCGGTCACGGCGGTCGGCATCGGCTGACCCGCGAGCTGTGCCATGCGCACGACCTGGCGCGCGTTGGTGATCGGCATGATCGCCGGGACGACGGGTAGCCGCGACCCGCGTCGCACGAGCTCGTCGCGCAGGCGGAGGTAGTGGTCGACGTCGAAGACCATCTGGGTGATCGCGAACTCAGCGCCGGCCCGCTCCTTGCGCACGAGGGTCTCGGCGTCCTCGCCGATGTCACCCGACTCCGGGTGTCCGTCGGGGAAGGCCGCGACACCGACGGTGAAGTCACCGAGCCCGCGAACCAGCGCGACGAGCTCGTCGGCGTGGTCGAGGCCCTCGGGGTGGGCGACCCACGGCTGGCCGAGGCCGCCCTGGGGGTCACCGCGCAGGGCCAGGATGTTGCGGACCCCCGCGGCGGCATACGACCCGACGATGCCGCGCAGCTCGGCGACGGAGTGGCCGACGCACGTCAGGTGCGCCATGGGCGTCAGCGAGGTCGCCTCGAGGACGCGCTGGGTGAGGCGCACCGTGCGGTCGCGGGTGCCCCCACCAGCGCCGTAGGTGATCGACACGAAGCTCGGTGAGACCTTCTCGAGGCGCCGGATGGCGTCCCAGAGCTGCGCCTCGGAGGCGTCGTCCTTCGGCGGGAAGAACTCGAAGCTGAACGTCGGGGTGTCGGCCTCGATCATCGCCGGGATGGACCGCGTGAACCGCTCCGCCCGTGCCATCGAGGATGCCGTGCCGTGTGCCATGCCGCACACCATAAGCCGCGCGCGTCCGCCGCGTCCGGGCTGTTCACGACCGCACCCTCGCGCCGCGTAGGCTGACCACGATTCCCGCGACTCGATGGAGGACCCCGTGCAGACCCCCACCGACCTCGACGTCCTGCGCCGTCGGGTGCAGCAGGCGATCGACGGGCAGATCGCCGGGGCCACGCAGTCGCTGGCCGCGATCGGCGAGGAGACCGCCCCGCTCGTGTCGGCCGTGTCCGGCCTGCTGACCGGCGGCAAGGGGCTGCGCGCCGGCTTCCTCTACTGGGGCTACCGCGCCGCCGGTGGCCCCGACTCCGACGCGCTTGTGCGCCTGGCGGCGAGCATGGAGTTCTTCCAGGGCGCCGCCCTCCTCCACGACGACGTCATGGACCGCAGCGACACGAGGCGGGGTATGCCGTCCGCGCACCGCGCCGTCGCCTCGCTGCACCAGGCGCGTGGCTGGGCGGGCGACCCCGACCGTTTCGGCGAGGGCACCGCGATCCTCGCCGGTGACCTGTGCCTGACGTGGTGCGACGAGCTGTACGCGACGTGCGGCCTGCCGGCCCACGAGCTCGCCCGCGGCCGACAGCTCTTCGACTCGATGCGCACGCAGCTCATGGGCGGCCAGTTCCTCGACCTGCTCGAATCGGCCCGTGGCTGGGAGGGGCTCGACCTCGACGCCCGGATCGCCTCGGCCCGCAAGGTGATCCGCTTCAAGAGCGCGAAGTACACCATCGAGCACCCCCTCCTCATCGGCGCCCTCGTCGGTGGCGCGCCCGACGGGTCGCTCGCTCCGCTGTCGGACTACGGCCTCGCCCTCGGGGAGGCGTTCCAGCTGCGCGACGACCTGCTCGGCGTCTTCGGCGACCCCGAGGCCACCGGCAAACCCGCGGGCGACGACCTGCGCGAGGGCAAGCGCACCGTGCTCGTGGCTCACGCCCTCGACACGGCGTCCGAGACCGACCGTCAGACGGTCGAGAGCCTCCTCGGACGCGACGACCTCGAGCTCGCTGGTGTCGAGGCGATCCGCCGGATCCTCGTCGACACCGGTGCTGTCGACCGGGTCGAGAGCCTCATCACCGCGTTGGCCGGCGAGGCCTGCGCCGCGGTCGACCGGGCTCGCGCGACAGGCGCCTACGACCCGTCGGCGCTCGAGGTGCTCGAGGCGCTCGTCGCGGTCTCGACAGCCCGCCGGTCCTGACGAACGGGCCACCCGGCATACGTCTGCGTCCGGGCGGTCCCGTCGGGACCTGACCGACCGCGCGTCAGAAGGCGAGCTCCTGCGCGCGGCGCCGGATCTCGGTCTTGTGCCCGGCCAGCATGGCGTCAATGGGCGCACCCTCGACGGGCAGCGTCGCGTCCGGCGTGTGCAGCCACTCGATGATCTCGTCGTCGTCCATGCCGCCGTCGGCGAGGACGGTGAAGGTGCCGCGCAGCTCGGGCCGGGGTCCGGTCTCGTCGAAGAACTTCGCCGGGATCGCGACGACGCGCCGCTCGCCGATCCGGGCCGCGAGGACGTCGCGGTCGGCGATCAGCTGACGCACCTGCGACAGCTGCAGGCCGAGCCGCTCGGCGGCGTCGGGAACGGTCAGCCACTCCCCGACGAGCGACTCCAGGTCGCGGGTGGTGGGCACGTCGGGCTGCAGTTCGGGGGTCTCGCTCACAGGACGAGAGTCTGCCACCGTCCCGACCGGCCCGCGCACACCTCCCGGCGAGGCTGACGCGAGCGGCCCGGGGCGAATTACAGCGTTGTATTTATGCTTTAGTGCTCAATTGTGCGCTATCGTCACAGGCGCCACTCGGCTCACAAGCGTCACACAGCACCTCCGCAGCACCAGAGCAACCACCAGCACCACCACGCACGCCACCGAACCCCTTCCGAACGCCCCTCCACGCTCTCGAACTCAGCTGGGCTCCAGGAAAGGACTCCACCCCCATGCCCTTCGCCGACGTCGCCGCGCTCGCCCTGCCCGCACACGCTGCCGTGGCCCCCGTGGCCGCCACCCCGTGGACGACCGTCACGGTCCGCCCGGGCGACACGCTCTGGCACCTCGCCCTCGCGCACCACACGACCATCCGGGCGATCGTCGAGAAGAACCGGCTCACCGCGGGCGGATCGGTGATCCACCCGGGGCAGAAGCTGCTCGTCCCCGGCCGTCCGTCGTCGACCCCGACCAGATCCGCCACGTCGACGCCGGCACAGGCCCGCCCGGCGAGCACGACCGCCACCGTCATCCACGTGGTGCGCTCGGGCGAGACCATGAGCGGGATCGCCACGCGTTACGGGGTGTCGCTGACCAAGCTCCTCGCCGCGAACCGGCTCGCCAACGCCGGACTCATCTTCGTCGGGCAGCGGATCAGCGTGCCGGCCACGCCGGCGCCCCCCACGCCGGCGCACTCCACACCGGCGACGCCGGGCGGTGTGGGCTCGATCTACGTCGTCAAGGCCGGCGACAGCATGAGCGTCATCGCCCAGCGCCACGGCGTCTCGCTGACCAAGCTGCTCGCGGCGAACAAGCTGGCTGATGCGAGCCGCATCTACGTGGGCCAGAAGATCGTCATCCCCGGCACCGTCTCGGCGCCTGCGCCGGCGACGCCGGCCCCCGCCCCGGCCCCCGCGCCGGGCTACCAGTACCCCAGCAAGACCGCGCAGGCCGTCGCCGCGAGCAAGGCGAAGCTCGCGGCCATGGACGTGCCCAGCCGCACCGACACCGCAGCGATGATCCGCGCGACCGCGACCCGACACGGCGTCGACCCGAAGCTCGCACTCGCCATCGGCTGGCTCGAGTCCGGGTGGTACCAGCGCGCCGTCTCCTACACGAACGCCGTCGGCGTCATGCAGCTCATGCCGGTCTCCCAGACCTGGGCCTCGCAGCTCGCGGGCCGGACCCTCGACCGCTTCGACGCGCAGGACAACATCACCGGTGGTGTCCTCATCATCCGCGCCCTCCAGGCCAGCGCCGACTCGCGCGAGCAGGCCATCGCCGGCTACTACCAGGGCCTCTACTCGGTCCGCACCAAGGGCCTGTACGAGGACACGAAGAAGTACGTGGCCAACGTCATGGCCGTCTACGACCGCCTCTGACAGGGCCGCTCCGCGTCCGGGGCCGTCCGTCGAGGAGGTCGCCGGAGGGGCCCTCAGGCGCGGAGCGCAGGCGGAGGGTCTCGCGGTGCCCATGACGCGGCGCGCGCACCGGGCGGGCGACGCGCCCGCACCGCGAGACCCCGCCGCGGCTGGCCTGCGCGGGATGCGCCGGGCCAGCCCGTAAACTTCGCTCCGTGACGTCCAGCGTGGCGGACGCCCTCGTCGGTCGGGTGATCGACGGCCGGTACCGCATCCTCTCCCACCTCGCAGACGGAGGCATGGCCTCTGTCTACGTGGCGCTGGACGGACGCCTCGACCGGGAGGTGGCCCTCAAGATCATGCGCCCCGGGCTCGCGACCGACGACGTCTTCGTCGAGCGGTTCCGCGCCGAGGCCCGGTCCGCCGCGCGGCTCAGCCACCCGAACGTCGTCGCCGTCTTCGACCAGGGCGAGGACGACGGCGAGGTCTTCCTCGCGATGGAGCTCGTCGAGGGCAAGACCCTGCGCGACGTCATCCACGAGGAGGCGCCGCTCACCGCCCGTGAGGCCCTCGCCATCCTCGAGCCGATCCTCCTCGCGCTGCGGGCCGCCCACGTGGCCGGCATGATCCACCGCGACGTCAAGCCCGAGAACGTCATCGTGCGCCGCGACGGCGAGGTCAAGGTCGCCGACTTCGGCCTCGCTCGCGCCATCACCAACCAGGCCGCGACGAGCCAGACGGGTGTCCTGCTGGGCACCGTCTCCTACCTCTCCCCGGAGCAGGTCGAGCGCGGCGTCGCCGACACGCGCAGCGACGTGTACGCCGCGGGCCTGCTCCTCTTCGAGATGCTCACGGGGCGCAAGGCCGTCACGGGCGGCACCCCGATCCAGATCGCGTACAACCACGTCCACGGCTCGATCGTCACCCCGAGCTCCGTCGTGCCGGGGGTTCCGGCCGAGCTCGACGACCTCGTCGCCCACGCGACGGCGCTGGAGCCGGAGGACCGTTTCGACTCGGCCGCGGCGTTCGTGGCCGCGCTGCGCGCGGTGCGGCGTGGCCTCTCGGCGGACGAGCTCGACCGGCGCGGGACCGCGGTCGTGCCCGACCCCGCCACGACGTCGGTGCTGCCGGCGGACTCGTCGACGACGCAGGCCTCCCCCGCCGCTCGACCACGGCGGGCCGACCTGCCGACTGCCCCGGAGCGTCACCGCACGCGACCCAACGAGGTCGGGCGTGCAGCGCTCGCCGGGCTGCCCGTCCACGACGACGCTCCCGCGCTCGAGCACACCGCGGCCATGCCGATCGACCGACGGGCCGGGCGTCGGGGACGTTGGCCCCTCTGGCTGGCGGCCGTCCTGGTCCTGGTCGGCGGCGCGTTCGGTGGGTGGTGGTTCACGATGGGGCCCGGTGGCTCGACCGTCGTGCCGGCCGTCGTCGGCCAGCCGATCTCGCAGGCCGTGGGAGCGATGGAGCAGGCCTCCCTGTCGGTCGAGACCGTCGAGGAGTTCTCCGAGGGCAAGGCCAAGGGAGTCGTCCTGCGCGTCGAGCCCGGTGCGGGCAGCGAGCTCGGCAAGGAGTCCACGGTCCGCGTCGTCGTCTCCAAGGGCAGGGAGAGGTATGCCGTCCCGAAGCTCGTCGGGACCAGGCTGAACGGCGCCGGGGCGGCCCTGTCACCCCTGACCCTCCGGCTCGGCGACCGGGCGCAGGACTGGAGCGAGACCGTGCCCGAGGGCGTCGTCATCTCCCAGGACCCCGCGCCCGGCGAGTCGGTCAGGCGCAACACCGCCGTGTCCGTCGTCGTCTCCAGGGGCCGCCAGCCGATCGAGGTGCCCACGGTCACCGGCGCGCCGTTCGACGCCGCGTCCGCCGCCATCACGAAGGCCGGGCTCACGGTGCGTCGTGGCGAGGACGTCAACAGCGACGCCGTCCCCGCAGGGCAGGTCGTCTCCCAGTCGCCCGACAAGGGGA
The DNA here is from genome assembly GCF_001429645.1 of Terrabacter sp. Soil810. Classification (NCBI taxonomy): domain Bacteria; kingdom Bacillati; phylum Actinomycetota; class Actinomycetes; order Micrococcales; family Intrasporangiaceae; genus Terrabacter; species Terrabacter sp. Soil810. Next base: position 1,292,873 of record NZ_LMSW01000011.1, on the reverse strand, counting down.
CCCTGCACCGGGGCGACGCCGTCACGGTGGTCGTGTCCAAGGGTCCGGTCATGGTCCAGGTCCCCAACGTCGTCGACCAGCCGGACACCGCCGCCGAGAAGACGCTCACCGACCTCGGCTTCAAGGTCGACAAGCAGTACCCCTTCGGTGAGCTCTTCGAGAAGAAGGTCCGGGCCCAGAGCCTCGCCGCCGGCACGTCCGTGCCCAAGGGCAGCACGATCAGCCTGACGATCGTCTGAGGCCGCCCGTGACCCCTGCGGCGCGCACGCGCCTGGCCACTCTGCTCCTCGTCGCCCTGACGGCCGTGTGGGGCTCGACGTTCTTCCTCATCCGCAACCTCCTCGAGACCGTGCCTCCCGTGGACTTCCTCGCGGTGCGCTTCAGCCTGTCGGCCGTCATCATGCTCATCGTGTTCTGGCGACCGGTGCGCGCCCTGAGCCGCCAGCAGGTCCTCGTCGGCGTCGGCCTCGGTGCGCTGTACGGTCTGGCCCAGATCTTCCAGACGCAGGGGCTCGCGACGACCCCGGCGTCCGTGTCGGGCTTCATCACGGGCACCTACGTCGTGCTCACCCCGGTCTTCACCGCCGTGCTGCTGCGCGAACGCGTGGCCGGGTCCACCTGGGCCGCGGTCGGGCTCGCGACCGTGGGCCTGGCGCTGCTGTCCCTCAACGGGCTCTCCGTCGGCGTCGGAGAGGCGATCACCCTCCTCGCCGCCGCCCTCTACGCACTGCACATCGTGGGTCTCGGCCGCTACAGCGCGTCCGAGATCGCGACCGGACTGTCCGTGGTCCAGATGGTCGTCATCGCGCTGCTGTGCGTCGTCGGTGCGGTGCCCGGCGGCGTCATCCTGCCGAGCACGCCGGCCCAGTGGGCGTCGGTGCTCTACATGGTCGTCTTCGCGAGCATCCTCGCGCTGTGGGTGCAGACGTGGGCGCAGGCGCACATGCCGGCCACGCGGGCAGCGATCGTCATGACCCTCGAGCCGGTCTTCGCGGCGTTCTTCGCGGTGACGCTCGGCGACGAGACCGCGACGCTGCGGATGGTGGTCGGCGGCGCGCTCGTGCTCACGGCGATGTATGCCGTCGAGCTCCTCGCGCGCCGACGCCCGGGTGAGCTGCCGGCCGAGGCCCTCCACCACGAGGTCTGACCCCCACCTGCCCTCCCCGCCGAACGCGGCGTTCGGTGGCGAAAGCGCTGTTCTACCAGTGAGTTCGGCACCGAACGCGGCGTTCGGTGCGAGGAGTCGGGGCTCGGGTCAGGCGGCGGTGGGCGCCGAGCGCAGCAGGCCCGTGAGGACGTCGATCGCGACGTCGGTGCCCGCGTCGTCGACATCGAGGTGCCAGACGAGGCGCACGGCACCCGGCCCCACGGCATACGTCCTCACGCCGGCGGCGAGGGCTGCCTCGACGAAGGCGGCGGACGTCCAGCCCACCGCGGCCACGTCGACGATGACGATGTTGGTCTCGACCGTGGCGAGGTCGACGGCGCCGGGAGCCGACTCGGCCATCGCCTCGGCCGCGCGTCGCGCTCGGGCATGGTCGTCGGCCAGGCGGTCGACGTTGTGGTCGAGGGCGAAAAGCCCTGCGGCAGCGAGGATCCCGGCCTGCCTCATCCCGCCACCGAAGCGCTTGCGCCAGATGCGCGACTCGGCCATGGCATCGGCAGAGCCCACGAGCACGCTGCCGACGGGCGCCCCGAGGCCCTTGCTCAGGCAGATCGAGACGGTGTCGAACTCGCGACCGTAGTCCCCGATCGGCACGCCGGAGGCGACGTGGGCGTTGAAGAGCCGCGCCCCGTCGAGGTGCATGGCGACGCCTCGCTCGCGCGTCACCTCGCGGGCCCGCCGGATCTCGTCGAGCGACTGCACGGTGCCGCCGCCGAAGTTGTGGGTGTTCTCGACGATCACCAGGGACGTGCAGACCTGGTAGGGCCCGACACCGGTGATCATGAGCGACGCCGCGTCGCCGGCCCGGAACCGGCCACGCTCGGACACCCAGGTGCGCGACGAGATGCCCGAGAGCACGGCGGCCGCCCCGAGCTCGGCCCGCACGACATGGGCGAGGGAGTCGCCGATGAGCTCCTCCCCGGGCCTGACGTGCACCCGCACGCCGAGCTGGTTGGCCATCGAGCCCGAGGGCGTGAAGAGCGCGGCCTCGTGCCCGAGCATCCCGGCGACGCGCTCCTCGAGGGCGCGCAGCGTCGGGTCCTCACCGAAGACGTCGTCGCCGACCTCCGCGCGCGCCATGGCATCGCGCATGGCCTCGGTCGGGCGGGTCAGGGTGTCGCTGAGCAGGTCCGCCCGGTAGGGGCTCGTGGCCGCCACCACTCAGGCCTGGCCGAGCATCTCGGCGACGAGGAACGCGAGCTCGAGCGACTGCTGGTGGTTCAGACGCGGATCGCACACGGACTCGTAGCGCTTCTCGAGGTCGGAGTCGATGATCTTCTCCGCGCCGCCGAGGCACTCCGTGACGTCGTTGCCGGTGAGCTCGACGTGGATGCCACCGGGGATCGTCCCGAGGGACTGGTGCACCTCGAAGAAGCCGCGCACCTCCTCGACGATGTCCTCGAAGTCGCGCGTCTTGTAGCCCGAGGGGCTCTCGAACGTGTTGCCGTGCATCGGGTCGCAGATCCACGTCACGGTGGCACCGGAGGCGGTCACCTTGTCGACGAGCGCCGGCAGCGCGTCGCGGATCGTGCCGGCACCCATGCGGGTGATGAACGTCAGGCGGCCGGGCGTGCGGTTCGGGTCGACCTTGTCGATGAGGCGCAGCACCTCGTCGATGTCGGCCTTGGGCCCGAGCTTGACGCCGATCGGGTTGCTGATGCGCGAGACGAAGTCGACGTGCGCGCCGTCGAGCTGGCGCGTGCGCTCGCCGACCCAGACGAAGTGCCCCGACGTGTCGTAGAGGCGGCCGGAGCGCGAGTCGATGCGCGTCAGGGGGCGTTCGTAGTCGAGCAGCAGCGCCTCGTGGGCGGCGTAGAACTCGACGGTGCGCATGGCGTCGAAGTCGGCGCCACAGGCCCACATGAAGCGCATCGCCTTGTCGATGTCCTTGGCGATCTTCTCGTAGCGCTGGTTGGCCGAGTTGGCCACGAAGCCGCGGTTCCAGTCGTGGACGTGGCGGAGGTCGGCGAATCCGCCTGTCGTGAAGGCGCGCACGAGGTTCAGCGTCGCCGAGCTCGCGTGGTAGGCGCGGACGAGGCGCTGCGGGTCGGGGATGCGGGCGGTCTCGTGGAAGGCGAAGTCGTTGACCATGTCGCCGCGGAAGGCGGGCAGGGTGACGCCCTCACGGGTCTCGACCGTCGAGCTGCGCGGCTTGGCGTACTGCCCGGCCATGCGCCCGATCTTGATGACGGGGACGGAGGCGCCGTAGGTGAGCACGGCGGCCATCTGCAGGATCGTCTTGATGCGGTCGCGGATGTTGTCGGCGGTCGCGGAGGCGAAGGTCTCGGCGCAGTCGCCGCCCTGGAGCACGAAGGCCTCGCCGACGGCGGCCTTGGCCATCCGGTCGGTGAGGATGTCGCACTCGCCCGCGAAGACGAGCGGAGGATACGAGGCGAGGGTCTCGATCACCTCGGCCAGGGCAGCCGTGTCGGGCCAGGCAGGCTGCTGCTGGGCCTCGAGCTCGGTGGCCGCGGCCGTGAGGGCTGCGAGGGCCTCGGACCCGTCAACGGGTTCGAGGCCGGCATCGGCGGTGACGGTCCTCGTGTTCACCCCGACAGCGTAGACGTCGCGCGGGGGTGCTCCCGCCCGGGTCCGCATCCCGAAACCTCCGGCGCGCGCCGAGTCACCGATGACGTATGCCGTTCGGCCCCCTCGCGGGGGCCGGTGGGCTCACGTCGGGTCGCCGAGGTCGAGGCCGCGTTCCATCGCGAAGCGGACGAGCTCGACGCGGTTGTGCATCTGGAGCTTGCCGAAGATGTTCTGGACGTGGTTCTGGACGGTGCGGTGCGAGAGGAAGAGCGTCGCCGCGATCTCCTTGTAGCCCATGCCGGTCGCGACGTACTTGAGGATCTCGGTCTCGCGGTCGGTGAGCTCGGGGATGGGCCGCTCCGGGCTCCCGCCACCGGCGGCCTTGACCCGCCTGAACTCGCCGAGCACGAGGCCGGCGAGACCCGGCGTGAAGACCGGCTCGCCGGCTGCCGTCGCGCGGACCGCGGCGAGGAACTCCTCCCGGCCGGCCGACTTCACGAGGTAGCCCAACGCGCCGGCCTTGACGGCGTCGAGGACGTCCTGGTGGTCGCCGCTCGCCGAGAGGATGAGGATGCGGGTCGGTACCTCGGCGGCGGCGAGGGCGGCGCACACCTGGGCGCCGGACAGGCCCGGGAGGTTGAGGTCGAGGACGAGGACGTCGGGCACGGTCGCGCGTGTCCGGGCCACGGCCGACCGGCCGTCGTCCGCGGTCGCGAGGACCTCGAACCCGGCGTCGGCGAGGTCACGGGCGACGGCGTCACGCCACATCGGGTGGTCGTCGGCGACGACGACCCGGATGTGTTCGGGCGGCGTGCTGCTCCCCTGCTGCGGCATGGCCTCCTCCTGGTCCGTCACGATGCTCCTCGTCCCCTGGTCCGGGCCTCGCTCGCCCGGTCGGTCGTCCGGTCGGTCGTCGTGTCCGTCCGGCGACCATGGTGCCGGTTCGTCGGGCGCGCCGTCCGGCGATTGGGGATCCGCAGCTCGACGGTCGTCCCGCCCGCGGGTCCCGACGTGATGCTCGCGGTGCCGCCGAGGTCGGCGAGCCGACCGAGGATGCTCGACGAGACGCCGAGACGTCCCTGACCGACGGCCTCCTCGAGCCGCCCGGACGGCACGCCGCGACCGGAGTCGCGGATCGTCACGGCGATCTCGTCGCCGTCGTCGTCGAGCAACACCCAGGCCCGGGCGTCGTCACCCGCGTGCTTGCGGACGTTGTCCAGGGCAGCCTCCACGGCGGCGACCACCTCGTCGGCGACCCGTCGGGGCAGCAGTACCGCGTCGGCGGGCGAGACGAGCTGGACGCCCTCGCCCTCGACGTGGCGCAGCAGGCCGCGCAGGTCGACGTCGCCGCTCAGGGCGCGCCCCACCTCGGAGAGGTCCGTCTGGCTCACCAGGGTGCGCAGGATCCGCTCCTGCTCGCCGGCCATCGCTCCGAGCCGCGCCGTCTCCCCGCCGATGTCGGTCGCCCGCCGGTTGATGAAGGCGAGCGTCTGGAGCACCCCGTCGTGGACGGTCCGGGCGAGCCGGTCACGCTCGGCGCGCGCGGCGTCGAGCCGCATCGCCTCGGCGAGCGCCGCGTGGCTCGAGCGGGCGAGGTCGACGCAGTAGCCGATGCAGCCGCCGAGCAGGAGGCCGAAGATCGAGTTGGTGATGGTGTTGGGGGTCGGTTGGACCACCTCGACGAAGGAGCAGGCCGCGACGAGCGAGGCGGCGGCGAGACCACCGCGCCAGCCCCGGAGCACGGCGAACCCGACGACGGCGGCGGTCGGCCAGATCGAGGGGATCGTCTTGGCGCCGGCCGTGATGACCTCGGGGTCGTCGACGAGCCGCGTCGCAAGGATCGCGGAGCAGCCGATGGCCAGCTCGATCGTGTAGGCGCGGACCGTGCGCACCGGCCGCAGCGTGACGGCCAGAGTCCAGCCGGCGAGGACGGCGAGGATGGCGACCGCCCCGACGAGGTGGGCGATCTGCTCGTGACGCTCCCAGACCGACCACACGGCATACGCGAGGGCGAGGCAGCGGAAGACGTCGACTCCTCGCCACAGCCCGCGCACGATGGCGTGCTCGTCGTCGAGGACCGCCACCGTCGACGCGGCCACCGTCGCGTCGGCGGCCACGGCCACGCCGTCGAGGGGCGGCACCGGGGCCGGCATCACCTCGGCGCCGGGACCACCCTCGTGGTCCGGACCAGCGCCGCGGCGCGTGGGGTCCATGGCCTCAGGACGCCGCCACGACGGGAGTGTCGCCGTCGTCGTCGTCGGACCGGGCGTCCGTGGGGTCCGCGTCATCGGCCGCCGGCGTGGACGGCGTGGACGGCGTGGACGCCGGCGCCTGACGGGACTTGCCCTCGGCGGCGTCGAGCGCCTCCTCGAGCTCGGGCGCGGCACTGCCGGGCTTGGCGGCCTCCTGGAGCTCGCGGGCCTTGGCCCGGGCCGCGGAGACGAGGCGGTCCTTCATCGACGTGGCGTACATGTCGACGTACTCCCGGCCCGACAGGAGCATCAGCTCGTACATGATCTCGTCGGTGATCGAGCGCAGGACGAAGCGGTCGTCCTCCATGCCCTCGTAGCGGGAGAAGTCGAGCGGCTTGCCGACCCGCACCCCGACCCGCATGATGCGCGGGATGACCTTGCCGGTGGGCTGCGCCTTGTCGGTCCCGATCATGGCCACCGGGATCACGGTGACCCTGCCCTCGAGCGCCATCCGCGCCACGCCGGTGCGGCCGCGGTAGAGGCGGCCGTCGGGCGAGCGGGTGCCTTCGGGGTAGATGCCCAGCAGGTCGCCGCGACCCAGGACCTTCAGCCCCGAGCTGAGCGCCGCGTTGCTCGCCTTGCCACCCGACCGGTCGACGGGCAGCTGGCCCACGCCCTTGAAGAAGGCGGCGGTGAGCCGGCCCTTGATGCCGCGCCCGGTGAAGTAGTCGCTCTTCGCGAGGAAGGTGACGCGACGGGACACCACGAGCGGGAGGAAGATCGAGTCGGAGAAGGACAGGTGGTTGCTCGCGAAGATTGCGGCACCCTCCTCGGGGATGTTCTCCTCCCCCTCCACCCACGGACGGAAGAGGAGCTTGATGATCGGCCCGATGACGATCGTCTTGAGGAACCAGTAGAACAACCGTGTCCGCCTTCCGTCTGTGACGGCTCGAACTCTACGACACTCGCGCACCGACGGCGGCGCATGCGAGGATCAGCAGGTCCAGTCGCTTCGCCCGAGGAGCCCCACCGTGACGGTCCGTCCCGACGCCGCAGGGGCCTTCGGCGTGTCTGCCGCACTCCCCCGCCCGACGGCCGGGGAGGACTGCGATGGGTGACCGCGACCTCGACGCGGAGTTCGCGCGCATCATCGCCGGATGGGATGACGAGGCCCCCGAGCCGCAGCGCCGTGACACCACGGCGCCGGACACCACCGCGTCGCCCGCGGAGCCCTCCGATCCGGCGTCCCACCCGGTGTCGCTCGCTGACCCGGACGCCGGGACCGCCCAGGCCGGCACGCCGTCCGCACCCGACTCGGAGCACTCCCCCGTCGAGCGCCGCCCCGACGACGGCCGTGGCGTCGACCCCGCGGCGCCGCCACAGCAGCCCGGCCCCGGCGGCGCGAGCCCGTCGGCGTCGTCCGGTCTGCTCGAGCTGCCGATCGCCCCGACGACGTCCCACGCGTGGCGCGGCCCCACGTCGCGCCGCGACGCCGCCGACGACCCGTCGGACGGCGACGACCACTTCGTCCCGCCGTCCGAGATCGACCTCCCCTCGGCCGAGACCGACCCGATGTTCTGGGCGATCGTCGGCGGGCTCGTCGGTGGCCCGCTCCTGCTGCTCTACGTCCTCTTCTTCGACCGGGACGGCAGCGACTGGTGGGTCGTCACGGCCCTGGCCATGATCGTCGTCGGCTTCGTGCTCCTCGTCCTGCGCGGCGGCACGGAGCGCGACCCGTTCGACGACGGCACCCGGGTCTAGCCTCGCCAGGCTGCTCCCCGGCCGTCAGGCGGCTGCCGTGGGGTCGAGGTCGACCCACACCGGCCGGTGGTCCGAGCCCGCCTCGAGGTCCCGCTCGTCCACGTGCGTCGGCGCGGACCGGACGACCTGCAGCCCCGGACCGGCGAAGACCACGTCGAGCGCGGTGTGTGGTCGACGTGCGGGAAACGTCGGTGCGTCGCCGGACACCGGCGCGTAGCGCGCGGCGATGAGGTCGTATGCCGTCCCGCCGGGTCCCTCGTTGAGGTCCCCCGCGATGACGGCGCGATCACCGACCCCGCCGCCTCCGTCGAGCGCGGCGAGCACGGCCGCGGCGTGCCTCGCCCGCTCGGACGCCCGAAGCCCGAGGTGCATGCTGACGACGGTGACGGCGGGACCCGACCGACCGCCCGCCGGGAGCGAGACGGTCGCAGCGGCATACCCCCTGGTGCGGTCGGGGAAGCGGACCCGCAGGCGACCACGCAGGACACCGTGGACGACCACCCTCGGCGCCGTGAGCACCGCCGTGCCACCGGTGCCGAGGCGTCCACGGTGCCGGGCCAGGCCGCAGTCGCGCGCAAAGGGCGGGAGCCGCAGCTCCGTCGTGAGCCGACGGGGCACCTCCTGCAGGCACAGCACGTCGGGCCCGACGGCCCGCACGACACGGACGGCCGCAGCCCGGTCGTCGAGCAGGTCGTGGACGTTGTAGCTCATGACCCGCAGCACGTGCTCCGGTCGGCCCGGACCCACGGGTTCAGCGGCCGGCGCGCGCCAGCTCGGCCGCGCCGATGAGGCCGGCGTCGCTGCCGAGCACGGCGCGCACGATCCGCGCCTCCGGCCGGTAGCCGCGGCCCGGGAGCTGACGACGGAAGGCCTCGCGGGCCGGTCCGATGAGCATCTCGTCGGCCGCGCTGACGCCGCCGCCGATGACGAAGAGGCCCGGGTCGAAGGCCGAGGCGAGGTTGGCCAGCCCGATGCCCAGCCACTCGCCGATGTCGGCGAGCAGCTCGCGCGCGGTCGGGTCACCCTCGCGGGCGGCCTCGGTGATGAAGGGGCCGGTCAGCGCGCTGGCGTCGCCACCGAGACGGGCGAGCAGGTCGGCGACGACGGGCGACCCGGCCTCGATCATGGCGCGGGCCTCGCGCACGAGCGCGTTGCCGCTGGCGTACTGCTCCCAGCAGCCACGGTTGCCGCACTCGCAGCGTGCGCCGCCCGGCATGATCTGCATGTGGCCGAACTCGCCGGCGATGCCGTGCCGCCCGCGCTGGACGTTGCCGTCGATGATGAGGGCGCCCCCGATGCCCGTGCCGAGGGTGATGACGACGACGTGCGACTCGCCCCGGGCGGCGCCGAAGGTCGCTTCGGCCCACGCCGCGGCATTGGCGTCGTTGTCGACGGTGATGGGCAGCGCGATGCGCTGGGACAACGCATCGCGCAGCGGCTCGTTGCGCCAGGACAGGTGCGGCGCGAAGACGACGGTGGCCCGGTCCTCGGCGACGAAGCCCGCGGCGCCGATGCCGACGGCGACGACGTCGTCGGGGTCGACCTGGCCCAGCAGCTCCTCGACCGACTCGACGATGGTGTTCTCGACGACCGCGGGCGAGGTCGAGCGGTGCGGCGTGTCACGACGGGTGCGGTGGGTGATGGCCCCTGACTCGTCGACGACACCACCGGCGACCTTCGTGCCGCCGATGTCGATGCCGATCGCGAGTCGCCTGCTCATGCGCTGCCTCCGGGCCCGGTCTCGTCGGTGTGGGTCTCAGCGGGGTGGGTCTCGCTCGTGTCGGTCCCGGTCGTGTCGGGCTCGGCCCGTCGCTCCCGCTGGGCGGTCGCGAGGTCGCGCAGGGCCGTGGCCGCGAAGCCGACGAAGTCGGCGACCTTCTCGATGGTGTCGGGGTTGACCTGCTGGACGAACGCGATGAGCTGGCAGACGGGACACACGCGGCACGCGGCAGGTGTCGTGCCCCCGCAGGTGCACTCCCCCGCCGGCCCGTCGGGTCGGCCGGCGGTTCCGGGACCCGTCGGGTCCCCCGTCGTGTGACCCGCGTCCGCGTCGTGGTCGTGCGCGGCGCTCCCTGCACGCTCACCCCGGGAGCTGCCGGACGGCATACCCGAGGTGCTCGACCAGCTGCGGCGTGAGAGCAGCTCGACGAGCAGCGCGGCCTCGGCGGCGACGCTGCCGGGGGGCGGAGGGTCGCCGGGGCGCGTCGACCCGGTCTCGTTCGTCGGCTCGGACTGGTCGCGCTGGTCGCGCTGGTCGGGGTCGGCCGGGGCTGCGCCTGGACCGTCGTTCGGGGTCACGGTCGGTCAGGCCTCGACGCGCTTCTTCAGCTCCTTGAGCGCGGTGTCGACGATGACCTTCTCCGCCTTGCGCTTGAGCAGCCCGATCATGGGGATCTTGACGTCGACCGACAGGCGGTAGGTCACCTTCGTGCCCGTGCCGTCACTCGCGAGGGTGTACGAGCCGATCATGGCCTTGAGGACGTGGGCCGACACGAGTGACCAGGAGACGACCCCGGTGCCGTCCTCGACGACGTCCCACTCGTAGTCGAGGACGTAGGTGTCCTTGATGGCGCCGGCGTCGAGCGTGAACTGCACCTGGTCGGCCCAGCCGTCGCCCTCCTCGGCGAGGACGTTGACGTTCTTCACCTCACCCGCCCACTCGGGGTAGGCCTCGAAGTCCGCGATGACGTCGAGCACCTCGCCGGGCGGGGCGTCGATGACGATGGAGGACTCGGTGCGATCGGCCATGCGCCGAAGGCTATCGCGTCACCAACGGCCCGTCGGGTGGTTGTCCCCGCGGGTGTCACGGCGCGTCGGGCACGTGCCAAGATGGGGACGACGGCAGCCCTGCGCCGACGGGTGGCGCGCCCGACCTCGGACCACGCCCTGTGATCACGGTGACGTGGTCTGCGCGGTTACCGATCGGTAAGGTGCAGCACAGTTCCCCGCCCCGCCATCAGGAGTGACAGTGAAGGACAACGTCGTCGCACCACTTGCCCCCGTCACGACGGAGGGAAGCCTCGCGGACCTCCCCGTGCGCAACGCCAAGGAGAGCGCGAGCGAGACCGCGTTCTCCCGCAAGACGCCCTCCGGTGGGTGGACCCACGTGACCTGGGCCCAGTTCGCCGACGACGTCGCGGCCGTCGCCAAGGGCCTCGTCGCCGAGGGCCTCCAGCCCGGCGACCGGGTGGCCCTCATGTCACGCACCCGCTACGAGTGGACCCTCGTCGACTTCGCCGCCTGGAGTGCGGGCGCCGTGGTCGTGCCGATCTACGAGACGTCCTCCGCGGAGCAGGTCCAGTGGATCCTCTCCGACTCCGACGCGCACGTCGTCGTCGTCGAGACCGATGCCCACCGGTCCACCGTCGAGCAGGTCAGGGGCGACCTGCCCTCGCTCCGCGACGTCGTGACCATCGACGGCGGCGGGCTCGAGGCTCTGCGCGAGAAGGGGCGGGACGTCTCCGACACCGACCTCGCCGCTCGTCGCGACGGCCTCGACCGCCGGTCGGTCGCCACCATCATCTACACGTCGGGCACGACGGGGCGGCCCAAGGGCTGCGAGCTGACCCACGGCAACTTCCTCGACCTCGCCGAGAACGCCATCGAGAAGCTCGGTCAGGTCGTCCTCAGCGACAACGCCTCGACGCTGCTCTTCTTGCCGCTCGCCCACGTCTTCGCACGCTTCATCGAGGTGCTCTGCGTCGCGGGCCGTGCCCGGATGGGCCACTCGGCCGACATCAAGACCCTGCTCGACGACTTCGCCGGCTTCCAGCCGACCTTCGTGCTCGCCGTCCCGCGTGTCTTCGAGAAGATCTTCAACTCGGCCGAGGCCAAGGCGTCCTCCGAGGGCAAGGGGAAGATCTTCCTGCGGGCGGCCACGGTCGCCATCGCCTACAGCGAGGCCCTCGACTCCGGTGGGCCCGGCCTGCTGCTGCGCCTCCAGCACGCGATCTTCGACCGCCTCGTCTACGGCAAGCTGCGCGCGGCCATGGGCGGGCACGTGCGCTACGCCGTGTCCGGCGGAGCACCGCTCGGCACCCGGCTCGGCCACTTCTACCGCGGCATCGGGGTCGTCATCCTCGAGGGCTACGGCCTGACCGAGACCACGGCCCCGGTCGCGGTCAACACGCCCGACAAGATCAAGATCGGCACCGTCGGACCGCCGCTGCCCGGCACCGGCATCCGCATCGCCGACGACGGCGAGATCCTCCTCAAGGGGGTCGGCGTCTTCAGCAGCTACCACGCCAACCCGACGGCGACGGCCGACGCCATCGTCGACGGGTGGTTCCACACCGGTGACATCGGCGAGATGGACGACGACGGCTACCTGCGGATCACCGGGCGCAAGAAGGAGATCCTCGTGACGGCGGGCGGCAAGAACGTCGCCCCGGCGGTGTTGGAGGACCGGCTGCGCGCTCACCCGCTCGTCTCCCAGTGCATCGTCGTCGGCGACCAGAAGCCGTTCGTCGCCGTGCTCGTGACGCTCGACGAGGAGATGTGGCCGCTCTGGGCCAAGTCGCACGGCGTCGAGGGCGTGTCCCTCGACCAGGCTCGCACCGAGCCGAAAGTGCTCGAAGCGCTGCAGGAGGCCGTCGACCGGGCCAACGAGGCCGTCTCCAAGGCCGAGTCGATCCGCAAGTTCGCCGTCCTGCCGGGTGACTTCACCGAGGCCAACGGCTACCTGACGCCCTCGCTGAAGCTGAAGCGCAACGTCGTCATGAAGGACTACGCCGACGAGGTCGAGAAGCTCTACGCCTGACCCGCTCAGCGCAGCAGGTCGCGGATGCGCGCCTGCCAGTCCCGCACGAACGCGGCACGCGTCATGCCGGTCGTGGCGCGCAGGGCCGCGTCGACGGCGGCCTCCTTGTCGTCGATCCGGGACGTCGGGACGTCGAGCCCGCCCGCCGCGGCTCGGTAGAGACGGACGACGGCCTGGGTGCCGTGCGCGTCCGCCAGGGTGCGCAACGCCAGGAGGGACAGGCCGTATGCCGCCGGCAGCGCGTGCGTGCCCGGGTCGAAGTCCGCGTCCGCCGGCAGCGCCTGCGGCAGGCCGGACGCCCGGACCCGCTCGAGCGCCGGCGCGACGACGGTCGCCTCGGGCAGGTCGATGGGCTCGTACGCGACGAGCTCGGCGAAGCCCTCGGACAGCCAGACCGGCACCGCCCGGGTGGTCGACGCGCGCACGGTGGCGTGGGTCAGCTCGTGCGTCATGACGACGTCGCGCCCGTCAGGGCGCAGGGACGACCAGGCCCCGGGGACGAGCACGATGCGGTCGGCCCCCGCTCGCTCCCCCGGCGTCAGCGGACCGTCCGTGGCGGCGGCGACGCCGGAGAGGTCGTCGGCCGCGCGCCCGAGCAGCCTCGCGGCGTCGGCATCGGTGGCCGGGGCGATCCAGACGGCGGGCCGCACCCCGTCCCAGACGGCCGCGACACGCGAGGCCGCCGTCCGTGCGCGACGGACCACCTCCTCGACCCGCTCGTCGTCGCCCACGGCCAGCACCAGGGCGGTGTCCGACCGCCGCACGACGAGACCCGTGAGGTCCCAGGGCTGCGGCCGTCCGGAGGGTGACGACGCCGTGATGAGCAGACCGGACGGGTTCGACGGGTCAGCCTTGAGGGTGAGGTCGAGGTCGAAGGATCGCGGACCGGAGTCGAAGCCTCGGAGCCTGTAGGTGAGGCTCGCCCTGACGTCCCACGCGACCGCCGTCCCGCGGGCCGCCGGGACCGGCGCGGTGGTCTCGCGCACACCGACGAGCCGGACGCTCCCCACCGCCATGCGGGTCATGCGGTCGAGGACGGCGGCCTGCGTCATCCGCAACGGCGTGGACGAAGAGCCCTGCAACGGCGCGAGCCAGCCGGCCTCGTCGGCCCGCTCGACGGCGGCGAACCGGGTGCGCAGCAGGTTCGTGACCGCGCGCTGACGGGCGCTCGCCCACGCCTCCGCAGTGACGTCGGAGGCGACGGCCGTCGCGCCAACGGGTGGGGTCGGCGCACCTGCCGTGGACGTCGACACGCCTGCGCCAGGACCGGCCGGCGTGCAGGCAACGAGCGTCAGGGACGTGATTCCGGCCAGGACCGCCGAGGCCGCGTCCCGCGCAGGGCTTCGACGACGGAGGCTGCACACGGCGACATCGTGTCACGCGGACCTGTCGCGGCGACCTGTCGCACCGACAGGTCGCGGCGCCGGTTGCCCGGAGGGCTCACACGGCCCGTCGTGCTCGGTGGCGGGTCTCGACCTCGACGGGGTCGAGCTCCGCCCGCGCCGCGTTGGCCGTGGTCACGTTGACGAGGCCCGCCGCGACGAAGGCCGACACGGCCCGTCGCTCGGCACGGTCGAGGGGCGCCGTCACGACCCCGTCGACCTCGCGGGTGTCGCCGACGGCGCGCGGACGGCCCGCCCGTGCGCCCGTGCGCCCGTGGCCGTCGGTGTCGGCGCCGGGCGGGGTCGCGCCCGGACGCAGCGGGATCGCCGTCAGCGCGGTCACCATGCAGTCTGCGCAGTGGACGTCCCGCACCGGGCAGGTCTGGCAGTCGACGAGCATCATCGTGGTCCAACCCTTCGTCTCTCGTTGCGATCTGTCGTGAAGGACGCTAAGCGGCCCCACCGACACTGCCCACCCACCGGCGGACCTCAGGCCGGGCAGTGCGCCCGACCTGCCGGCGTGCCGTCCGGTCGTGGACCGGTGGCCACGGACGTGGGGCGCGACCCCGCGACGAAGGGGGACGCGGCCCGGACCCCTTGTGGCAGAAGGGCTTGCGACCGACGCGCCTCCGGGGCATTGTCGGCGCCCCGGCATACCGTCGAGGTCATGCAAGCGATCCAGGCGACGTTCGACGACCTCGGCACCCCCCTTGCCGGCGTCACGTTCGTCGTCGTGGACCTCGAGACGACAGGCGGGTCACCCGCCCAGTGCGGCATCACCGAGATCGGCGCCGTCAAGGTGCGCGGCGGCGAGGTCCTCGGCGAGTTCCAGACCCTCGTCAACCCGGCCGAGCCCATCCCGGCGTTCATCTCCGTCCTCACGGGCATCACCGACACGATGGTCCGCGACGCTCCGCGCATCGACAGCGCGTTGCCCGCCTTCCTCGAGTTCGCCGCCGGCAGCGTCCTCGTCGCCCACAACGCCGGCTTCGACATCGGCTTCCTCAAGGCTGCCGCCGCCCGCGTCGGCGCACCGTGGCCCGGCTTCCCCGTCCTCGACACCCTCCAGCTGGCCCGTCAGCTCGTCGTGCGCGACGAGTCTCCGAACCACCGCCTCTCCTCGCTCGCCCAGGTCTTCGGCTCCACGACCGCCCCCGACCACCGGGCCCTGCACGACGCGCGCGCCACGGTCGACGTGCTCCACGGGCTCATCGAGCGCGTCGGCAACCTCGGGGTGCACACGCTCGAGGAGCTCTCCAGCTACAGCTCGCGGGTCACCCCCTCGCAGCGGCGCAAGCGGTTCCTCGCAGACCCGCTGCCGAGCGCTCCCGGCGTCTACCTCTTCAAGGACGGCAGCAACCGCGTCCTCTACGTCGGCACGAGCCGCGACATCCGCACCCGCGTGCGCACCTACTTCACCGCCTCCGAGCAACGCAGCCGGATGGCCGAGATGGTGCGGCTCGCCCACGTCGTCCACCCCGTCGTGTGCCAGACCTCGCTCGAGGCGCAGGTGCGTGAGCTGCGGCTCATCGACGAGCACAAGCCACGCTTCAACCGACGCTCCAAGGACGGCCGCAAGGTCATGTGGGTCAAGCTCACGCAGGAGCGCTTCCCGCGCCTGTCGATCGTCAGGCAGGTGCGCGACGACGACGCCCACTACATCGGCCCGTTCCGGTCCCGGGCCACCGCCCAGGCGGCCATCGACGCGGTCCACGAGGTCGTGCCGCTGCGTCAGTGCACCGGCCGGCTCACGGGCCGCGGCACCGCCTGCGCCCTGGCCGACATGGGTCGCTGCGGCGCCCCGTGCACCGGGGCGCAGTCCGAGGGCGACTACGCCGTCGTCGTCGCAGAGTGCCGCGCCATCTTCACCGGCAACGCCCGACCGGGCGCCGAGCTGCTCCGCGCCCGGCTGGAGGAGCTGGCCTCCCAGGAGCGCTTCGAGGACGCGGCCCGGGTGCGCGACCGTTTCCTCCAGCTCGTCCGGGGGGCGGCCCGGGCGCAACGACTCGCCCCCCTCGTGCGCTCCCCCGAGATCATCGCCGCACGCCGCAGCGACCTCGGCGGGTGGGAGCTCGTCGCCATCCGCCACGGCCGCATGGCAGGCGTCGTCGTCAGTCCGCGAGGCGCCGACCCGATGCCCTACGTCCACTCGATGCAGGCCACCGCCGAGGTCGTGCCGGCTCCCACGCCCGACCGGCCCTCGGCGCTCACCGAGGAGACCGAGATCCTGCTTCGCTGGCTCGAGGCTCCGGGCGTGCGCATCGTCGAGCTCGAGGGGTCCTGGACCTGCCCGGTCGGCGGCGCCGGCTCCGTACGCAGCGAGCTCGAGCCCGCCGTCGCCTCGGCGCACGATGTCGTCGGGTTCGACCACGACGTCCCGGGGTCACGCGCGGGCACGACCACCGGCGGCCGACCGGGTCGCGCGGGCCGGGGCGGTGGCCTGCGCCGCGCCGGGTAGGCCCGGCTAGGGTGTTCTCGTGATCACCGCCATCGTCATGATCAGCTGCGAGGTCGACCGCATCCCGGAGGTGGCCGAGGCCATCGCCGACATCCCGGCCGTGTCCGAGGTCTACTCGGTGACGGGCGACGCCGACCTCATCGCCATGGTGCGGGTCAAGGCGCACGAGGAGTTCGCCGACGTCATCGCCGACCGGCTCAACAAGGTGCAGGGCATTGTCGGCACGTCGACCCACATCGCCTTCCGCACCTACTCCTCGCACGACCTCGACGCGGCCTTCAGCCTCGGCCTCGAGGGCGAGTAGCCCGACTGCCCCGTCCACCGG